>NZ_JAZHFV010000002.1:0-1049440 GCF_040970315.1 Neoaquamicrobium sediminum
CGTCGAACTTGGCCAGGATTTCCTGGCCGATCGGGCCGTCGAGCACGGCGCGGGCGTGGGCAAGGTCACGGAACAGGAACGGGATGTCGAAGACGCCGGTCTCCGGCACGAAGTTCGACAGCGTGCCGGACGAGACGATGGTCGCCTCGACGGTGCCGAGCTGCACGCCCTCGATGACCTCGCGCTCGCCGCCGAGACCGGAGGAGGGGAAGTGGCGGAACACGTAGCGGCCGTCGGTCTCGGCCTCGACGACTTCCTGCCACTTCTCGGCAGCCACGCCGTAATGCGACGTCGTCGCCAGAGCGTAGCCGAGCTTTACCTCCTGCTGCGCGTAGGCGGAGACCGACAAGGCCAAGGTCGTTGCAGCGGCGACTACCGCGCCGGCGATGTGTTTAACGTAGTGGTTCATGTTTCTTCCTCCCTGTTGAAGATTGTGACGCCACCTAGCCTGTGACGGCTCCCTTGCTGGCGGGGCTGGCGAGCGCTGCGAATTTGGCGAGTACGCCACGCGTGTAGCGGGGCTTCGGCTGGGTCCAGTTGCGCCGTCTGCGCTCAATCTCGTCGTCATCGACGTCGAGCTGGATCAGGCGCGAGGGTGCGTCGATGGTAATCATGTCACCTTCCTCGACCAGCGCAATTGTGCCGCCCTCGAAGGCTTCCGGCGTGACGTGGCCGACGAGCAGTCCCCACGATCCGCCAGAAAACCGCCCGTCGGTGATGAGGCCGACCTTGTCGCCGAGCCCGCGCCCCACGATGGCTGACGTCGGCGCCAGCATTTCAGGCATGCCCGGCCCGCCCTTGGGGCCGAGATAGCGCAGCACCAGCACGTCGCCGGGACGGATCGCATCCGACAGGATGGCGTGCATGGCGCTCTCCTCATCCTCGAACACGCGTGCCGGCCCGGTAATCGATGTCGATTTCAACCCGGTGATCTTCGCGACAGCGCCGTCTTCGGCGAGATTGCCGCGCAGGATCGCCAGATGGCCCTCCTTGTAGAGTGCATTCTCGACGGGACGCACAACGTCCTGATCGGCAGGGGGGCTGGCCGGCACCTGCGCCAGCTCTTCAGCGATGGTCCTGCCGGTAATGGTCAGGCAGTCGCCGTTGAGCATCCCGGCTTCGAGCAACAGCTTCAGCACCTGCGGCACGCCGCCCTGCCGGTGCAGGTCGACGGCCATGTATTGACCCGATGGCTTCAGGTCGCAGATGACCGGCACCTTGCGCCGCATCCGTTCGAAGTCCTCCAGCGTCCATTCGACTTCAGCCGCATGGCAGATGGCGAGGTAGTGGAGGACGGCATTGGTGGAGCCGCCAGTCGCCATGACCAGCGCGATGGCGTTTTCGACGCTCTGCCTGGTGATGATGTCGCGCGGCTTTATCCCCTTCTTCACCGCCTCGACGAGCACGCGCGCCGACTCCGCCGTGGACTCCAGCTTTTCGCCGTCGACGTTCGCCATGGTCGAAGACCCCAGCAGCGACATGCCGAGGGCCTCGAAGGAGGAACTCATCGTGTTGGCCGTGTACATGCCGCCGCAGGCGCCGGTGGTGGGGCAGGCATTGTGTTCTATGCCTTCGAAATCCTCCCGGCTCATCGTGCCGGCATTGAATGCTCCGACGGCCTCGAATGCGGAGATGACGGAAAGGTCCTGCCCCTTCCAGCGGCCGGGCTTGATCGTGCCGCCATAAACGTAGATCGCCGGAACGTTTGCCCTCGCGATACCCATCATTCCGCCGGGCTTGTTCTTGTCGCAGCCGCCGATGACCAGCACCCCGTCCATCCACTGGCCCTGCACGGTGGTTTCAACGCAATCCGCTATGACCTCGCGGGAGACCAGAGAATATTTCATGCCTTCCGTGCCCATGGACATGCCGTCGGAAATCGTGGGCACACCGAACATCTGGGCATTCGCGCCCGCCGCCTTGATCGCCGCAGCGGCGGCGTCGGCCAGCGGTTGGAGACCCGCATTGCAGGGGGTGATGGTGGAGTGACCGTTGGCAATGCCGATCATCGGCTTGTCGAAATCGTCGCTGGTGTAGCCGAGGGCGCGAAACATGGCGCGATTGGGTGCGCGCTCATTGCCCTGCGAGATCGTTTTCGATCGCTCGTTATGTGGCACTGGCTGACTCCTCCGGCTGGCTTAGGCAGAGCCAAGCATAAACCCGAGCGAATTAATCCAGGAAATCTATTTATTATATGGTATTAGGTCGACAGAAATATTAGTGAGGTGCAACATGGAACTGCGCCAGCTTCGTCATTTCGTCGCCGTTGCGGAAGAACTGCATTTCGGCCGCGCCGCCGAACGGCTGGGCATCACCCAACCACCGCTCAGCCAGAGTATCCAGGCGCTCGAAGCCGAACTCGGCCTATCGCTGTTTTTTCGGACCAAGCGGAGTGTGCGGCTGAGCCCCGTGGGGCAGGAATGGCTGCCCTATGCGCGGCGGATCCTCGACGAGGCCGCGGTGCTGCCGGACCTCGCGCGCCGTCTGTCGCGTGGCGAAGTCGGCACGGTGCGTTTGGCGTTTGTCAGCTTCGTTAGCTACAGCTTCCTGCCGCCGCTGGTACGTCGCTTCAAGCAGTCATTCCCGGAGGTGGAACTGGTGATGAGCGAGGCGACGAGCGATGTGCAGATCGAGGCGCTTCTCGGCGGCGAGCTGGATGCCGGATTGATTATCCCTCCGCCAAACCGCGCAGTGCCCGTCCCGCTTCGCTATGTGCCTGTCGTGTCCGAGGAGCTTGTGGTCGCGGTGCCGTCAGCGTGGATCGAGGCCGGGCAGATTGCGCCTGTCGGCGGAGCGGTATCGTTCGACCATCTGCGCGACAAGCCGCTCATCCTCTTTCCAAGGCAGGGTGCGCCCGCGCTTCACGATGTTGTCACCCGCTATTACGCGGATCAGGGCGCGCGTCCGTTCATCGCGCAACATGCGATGCAGATGCAGACGATCGTCAACCTGGTCGCGGAAGGCATGGGGATCGCCTTCGTGCCGGGCTGCATGCGCAGTCTCGCGCCGCCGGGGGTCACATATCTGAAGCTCGGCGGAACGGCTCCGGTGACGGAGGTGGGCGTGGCCTGGAGACCCGACAGCGCGTCGGAAGCACTCAGGCAACTGGTCGATATGGCAACGAGCGCTCGGGAAGGCCCGTTGCGGAATGATGCCGCTCGAGCAAACTGATTGCGCCAGCCAGAGAGGGGATAGCGCCAATGTCGGAAACCACGCGATCCAGGATCGTCGATGCCGCGGAAACCCTTTTCTATGCGCATGGCCTGCGCAGCGTCAGTGTCGACGCGGTCGCGGCGCAGGCCGGCGTGACCAAGCGGACGCTATATTATCACTTCGAAAGCAAGGATGCGTTGATCGCCGCCTATCTGGAGGCGCGCGAAAAGTCGACGCGCAGCCGGTATCGCGATTGGCTGGGTGATGACGACCGGCCGTTGCCCGACAGGATCGGGCGTATGTTTGTGGCGCTGGCTTCGCATGCGGCGCAGCCGAAGTGGCGCGGCTGCGGGTTTACCCGCGCGGCCGTCGAACTGGCTGGACAGCCGGGCCATCCGGCCGTGTTGATGGCGGCGGACCACAAGCGGCGTTTCGAGGCGTGGCTGGCCGAAGAATTGCGGAGCAGCGGCGCCGGGGACCCGGAAACGCTTGCACAGCAGGTCATGCTGCTGCTCGAAGGCGCTATCGCCCTGATGCTCGTCCACCGCGACGTGACATACGCGCGGGTGGCCGGCGAGGCTGCCGCCACGCTTGTTTCCAGCCGGATTGCCAACCGGCTCGGCTCAGGCCGGAACGTGGAGGTTCGCGCCGTCGGCTGAAACCAATCGGCATGTATACCGACTAGTGAGTTTCGCCTTTCCGGTGCGGGCTTATCGTCGGGGGAACTCGTCGAGGAGGATTCCCGTGCCGCAGCCGATTGCCAGACAATGGACGCCAGCCCTGATCGTATGCCTTGTGGCCGCCGGCACCATCCTTTCGCTTTCGATGGGGCTGCGGCAGAGCCTGGGCCTGTTCATGGAGCCGATGGTGCGCGCGACCGGCATAACGGTGGCAACGTTCGGCTTTGCTATGGCGCTTCAAAACCTTGCCTGGGGTATCGGGCAGCCGTTTATGGGCGCCGTGTGCGACCGCTTCGGCGGGCGTCTGGTCGTCGTGATCGCTGCCGCGCTGTATTGCGCCGGCCTCTACATGACCGCCTCGGGCGGGCATCTCGGTCTCTACATTGGCGGTGGGCTGCTGATCGGCCTGGCGGTGGCGGCAACCTCGCACGGCGTGCTGGTCGGTATCGTTTCACGCCTTGCAGCACCTGCCGTGCGTGCAACGGCGGTTTCGATCCTGGCGGCCGTCGGTTCGCTTGGCACCTTCGTCGTTGCACCTGCCGCGCAGGTAATGATCGACGCCTGGTCCTGGCAGGGCGCGCTCGGCGGTCTCGCCTTGCTGGCAGCGTCGATGGCGGCTGGGGCGTTGCTGTTTCGGCGAGGGGGTGTCGATCCGGTCGCTTCAAGTCCGGCGCACCGCGTCGATGCACGCAGTGCGATTGCCGAGGCCCTCGCCAACCGCACATTCGTCATCACGACCTTTGCCTTCTTCGCCTGTGGTTTCCAGTTGATATTCATCGCGACGCATTTGCCGAACTTCATCGCCATATGCGGCCTGCCGCCTTCCGTCGGCGCCGAGGCGATTGCGCTCATCGGCATATGCAATGCAGTGGGAACGCTGGTTGCAGGCTATCTGTGCCAGCGCTGGGGCAACCGGAACGTGCTGGCGCTGATCTACCTGTTGCGGACCGCGTCGGTTGCCATCTTCTTCGCGCTGCCCGTCAGCGTCGAGACGACGCTGGTCTTTGCAGCGGCCATGGGCTTCCTGTGGCTGAGTGTCGTTCCTCCGGTCAGCGGCCTCATCAACGGATTGTTCGGCCCGGCGAATTTCGGCGCCCTGTTCGGTGTCATGTTCATGAGCCACCAGGTCGGCGCTTTCCTCGGCGCCTGGCTTGGCGGCCTGAGCTACCAGTGGAGCGGCAGCTATTCGATTGGCTGGGTGTCCCTGATCGTTGTCGGCGTTCTGGCGGCAATGCTGCAACTGACCGCCTCAGACGACAAGGCACGTAGCCTGCGCCAGCAGTGAACGAAGTCGCTGTTAGCCTTGTCCGGTGTTCGCCATCCGGGCGAGCCGCCGCAGCTTCTCCAGTTTCGTTTCGCGCGGCTCGTGCATGTCCATCATGCCAGTGAATCCGCCGTCGGGCCGCATGAGGAAGACACCGGCTGTGTGGTCCATCGTGTATCCGCCCGTCTCGAGCGGCACCTTTTTCGCGTAGGCGGAAAAGGACTTCAGCGTGTTCTCTGTTTCCGTCGCCGACCCACGAAGCGCGGTTATGCGGCTGTCGAACGACGTCATGTAGCTCGAAAGCGCGGCCGGCGTATCCCGGTCCGGATCGACGGTGACGAATAGGACCTCGACGCTGTCTGCGTCCGGACCGAGGTCGGCCATCAGGTCCGTGAGTTCGAAGAGCGTCGTGGGACAGATGTCCGGGCAATAGGTGAAGCCGAAAAACACGATGTACGGGCGACCGGCAAGCGACTGGTTGTCGATGCGTTCGCCTGCGGGCGTCAGAAGCGAGAACGGGCCGCCGACCTTTGCCGTTCCGCTGGCTATTGTCTGCCGGCCAACCTGGCTTTCGGGAAACTGCGTCGAGATCAGCAGAAAGCCACCAAGCATGAAGACAGCCGCCCACACGGCCAGCCGGAATAGCCGGAGGCCCTTCATGGCTTGTGACCTGCATGCTCGCCATCCCCTGTTGCTCCGCCCAGGGCTGTGCGCTGGATCACGAACTCGATGTCGATCGTTCCCGACCGCGCGAACTCGAGCGTTGCCTTGAAGCTGTCTCCTTCGATCAGTTGCCGGTCCGGGCCTATGAGCATCAGATGCATGCCTCCGGGTGCAAGCTCGATGGTTGCGCCGGGCGCAATCTCAGCGCCGTCGGGAAGGGCGCGCATGCGCGCGACACCGTCGTCCATCGTCATCTGGTGGATTTCGATTCGCGACGCGATCGGTGTGGAGCCGCCAAGCAGCCTGTCAGGTTCCGATCCTGTGTTTGTGACTGTCAGATAGGCCCCCGCTACCGGGGCGGACGCCGCCGTAACCCGCGCCCAGGGGTGGTCGATCACGACAGCGCCGGAAGAAAATTCATGCGCTGACGCGGCTGTGGAACAGAGCGTCCCGGCCAGCAGGACGACTTTGAATGGCAATGACAAGAAACGGCTCCCTTGATGAACGGTTTTTCGAATGCGGCAATTGGCGAACGAGCCTCGATCAACTTGCCGAGATGCCTTTCCAGCCAAGCAGGCGCATGGCGTTCGCCGTGACAAGCACCGTGGCGCCCGTGTCGGCCAGAATGGCGGGCCACAACCCGGTCACTCCGAGAACCGTCGTCACCAGGAAAACGGCTTTGAGGCCGAGCGAGATGGTTATGTTCTGGAAGATGTTGCGCATCGTCAGGCGCGATAGCGTGACCATGTTGGCGACATCGATGACACGACCATGCAGAACCGCAGCGTCCGCGGTCTCGAGCGCCACGTCGGTTCCGCCGCCCATGGCGATTCCGATGTCGGCTGCCGCAAGCGCGGGAGCGTCGTTGATGCCGTCTCCAACCTTGGCGACAAACCTGCCTGCCTTGCGCAGTTCGCCGACGATCTTCTGCTTGTCCTGCGGCATCAGTTCCGCCCGGGCTTCCATGCCCAGAGCGCTTGCGATTGCCTTCGCCGTGCGCCGGTTGTCGCCGGTGAGCATGATCGTTTCAGCACCGAGATCGCGCAGCGCAGCGATGCCCGCCTTGGCATCCTCGCGCGGCTCGTCGCGCATCGCGATGAGGCCGGCGACGGTGTCTGCGACAAGCAGGACAGAGACCGTCTTGCCCTCGTCGTTCAGTGCGGCGATGCGCGCTGACAGTGTCTCGTCGAGCACGACCTTTTCGGACGCCGCGCGCGGGGAGGCCAGAAATAGCTTCACACCGTCGACAGTGCCCACGACTCCCTTGCCGCCTACGGCACCGGCATCCGATGCCGCTGTCACGGCCACCTTCTCGTCGTCGGCCTTTGCCAGTATGGCGGTTGCCAGCGGATGGCTCGATCCCGCTTCAAGGGCGGCTGCCAGCCGCAGAACCTCGTGCTTCGTGCGGTCGATCGCGAGTATGTCGGTAACCTTGGGCTTACCTTCCGTGAGCGTTCCGGTCTTGTCGAATGCCACGCTGTCGACCTTGCCGAGATTCTCCAGAATGGCCCCGCCCTTCATAAGCAGACCACGCCGGGCGCCGGCCGAAAGGGCAGCGGCAATTGCCGCCGGCGTTGAAATCACGAGGGCGCAAGGGCAGCCGATCAAAAGTGCGGCGAGCCCGCGATAGATCCATGTCTCCCAGTCTGCGCCGGTAAGCAGCGGCGGCAGGATGGCGATCAGTGCCGCCACGACCATCACGCCAGGCGTGTAATATTTTGCGAACCGGTCAATGAAGCGCTCGGTCGGTGCCTTGGTCTCCTGTGCTTCCTCGACGAGCGCGATAATGCGGGAGATGGTGTTGTCGGCGGCGGCAGCAGTGACCCGAACCCGCAACACGCCTTCCTGATTTATGGTGCCTGCAAAGACGACGTCGCCGGGCTCCTTGCGCTTTGGCACGGATTCGCCGGTGATCGGCGCTTCGTCGACCGCGCTTTCGCCACTGACCACTACGCCGTCCGCAGGGATCCTGTCGCCCGGCCGTGTGAGCACGACCATATCGACCCCGAGGCTTTCCGCCGCCACCGTTTCCGTTGCGCCGTCGCGCTCGACAAGCGCGGTCTTCGGCATCAACGTTGCAAGTGCGCGTATCGAGGCGCGGGCGCGGCCCGTCGCGATCCCCTCGAGCAATTCGCCGACGAGGAAGAGCACCACGACGACGGCTGCCTCTTCCGCCGCATCGATGACAACCGCACCCACCGCTGCGATCGTCATCAACGTCTCAATGGTGAACGGGCTGCCGTTCGTGGCCCCGGCAAGCGCGCGGCGCGCAATGGGAATCAGTCCGATGGCCATGGCGATGATGAAACCCCATGGCTGCGTCTGCGGGAAAAGCTTGGCGGCCACGAAAGCTATGGCAAGCGCTGCGCCGCAGGCGATGGTCAGCCGCGCCTTCGATGTCGCCCACCAAGAGCCGTCCTGCGGGGCGTGGTCGTGTCCGTGCAGACCCTCCAGCCCGTCAGACTTTTCAGCGCGCGAGCTGTTCCTGGACGAACCCGAATGGCTGGTCGGTTCGCCCGTTCCATGTCGGGCGCCATGCTCGTGCGCGTGGTCGCCGGTGCAGCCCTGCGCTGCCTTGGCCTTTGCGTCCGCCGGGCTCTGCGCGTTCCCCGCAGGGACTGTCTTGTAGCCCAGCCCGCTTACCTTCCGCGATACCGCGGCGACATCGAGGCTGTCGTCGTGCTCGACAGTCATGGTGCCGGCGACAACCGAGACTTTGACATCGGCAACGGACGGCATGCGGCGTACCGCGGTATCGATTTTCGCCGCGCAACTCGCGCAATCCATGCCTTCGACCCTGAAGCGGGTCTGGCGGCTCGAAACGGTCATTGTAGACACTCCTGACTCACAGGAGTGTCGGTATAAGACCTCTAGTGGCTAGAGAGACAAGGGGTGGCGCAGGAAATCTTAACCTGCGCCGTGCGTCAGATTGACTTCTTGGCGCGGTGCGTGCCTCTGCGTCACTTTAGAAATGGGTGTTATATGAGGGGGCGGCATTTGGGTGCTTTTGGGAAATACGCCCGCATTGTGCGGCTGCTGGTTGTGCTGACGGTGGCGACGCAAGTCGTCTTCGCCGCGGCGGCTCTCGTGTCCCTGTTCCTTTCACGCCATGTGTGGGCTGCGGACATGGCCAACTTCCTGCGCCCGCACCTGTTCCTTGCTGGCGCGGGCCTTTTCGTGTTCGGCTTTGCCCTGCCGTCCCGATGGGCCAGGACATGCGGCGTTCTCGCGCTCGTTGCCGCCGCCGTTCCCTTTTTTCTCCTGCCGGCTCCCGCGCGATCGACGCCCGGAACGGCGATCTCCGTGGTGAGCGCCAACATCTATGTCGACAACCCGGACCCCTCGGATTTTCTTGCGATACCGGAAGTCGCCAGCGCCGACATCGTGGTTCTGCAGGAGATGACGCCGTTGTGGCAGGATGCGCTGGTGGCCAGCGGCCTGTGGCCCCACGAGAGCAGCCGCGACCTCGACGCCAACACGGATATGAAGCTGTTCAGCCGGTTTCCCATCTTGGACGAGAGGACGGTTTCGCCACAAAGCACGGATACCGGCGGGCGCTTCGCGGTCCGTTATGAAGTGCTCGTTGGCGACCGAACGGTGGTTGTCTACGCAGTGCACCCGCAGACGCCAAGAACCCCGCCGATGTGGCGCGAGCGCAGCGCCTATCTCCGCGACCTTGCCGAGGCTCTCAAATCCGAACCGCCGGAGACACCGGTTATCGTGGCGGGCGACTGGAATACACCGTCCTGGTCTCCCTTCTTCCAGGACCTGCTGTCGTCGACCGGCTACCGCACGACCGAGTCGCGCTGGTGGCCGGCCCCGACACGCTTCAGCACCAGATACGGATCGGTGACGCAGTTAGGCACGCCGATCGATCGCATTATCGTCTCGCCGTCGGTCGGCCTCGAAGATCTGTCGATGGGCCCTACATTTGGATCGAACCATCTTCCGGTCATCGCGAGGCTGAGCATTCCGTAGTGCGTTCAAGCGGCCGGGTTCACGGGCCGCTCGGCCTACAGGCGGGGAGACAAGACGCATGCGATTGACATCACTTTTTCGTGCGCCTGCGGTCGCGTTGATGCTCTGCACAGCGGCCACCGCCGCCGAGCCGCCGGTTGGAGTTTTCCTGTTTTATCCGCAAGAGGGCGGTGCGCCGACATCCGCCGATTGCGAGGCACTGGTCCGCGAGGTGAAGCCGTCCGTCGAGAAGGCCGAGGCCTGGCGCTGGGGCCGCGCACCAATGGGCGCCGACCTGGAATTCTATCTGTTCCTCGACCGGGACAGGATGGAGCCGACCTACGCGGCGGAGGGAGACTACGATTCCGGTACGGTCCGGTGGGGCGAGACGCGGGGCGGCGAGACGGGTTTCGACCTGGTTCCCGACGATCATCCGGAAGTCACGATCAAAGGTTCGGTGCAGACGCGGCCGGGCAGCCCGGTTGTCGCCGTCACGCTGCGCGGCGTCCCTTCGTCGGAGGGCAAGCAGGACCGGACGTCGTATTTCTGCCGTTTCGAGGATGAGATGCGGGCCTGATCCTAAGCGCGTTCCGACAGGAAATCCGCGATCAACTTGATGTTGAGCGCCGCGATGATGAACGCGATTGCGAATGCGAACGCGGCCAGCCCGCGCGGAGCGACGAGTGCGCCCATCTTGCGTTTGTCCGCCGTGAACATCACCAGTGGAAAGACTGCGAAGGACAGTTGCAGGCTCAGGACAACCTGGGTGAGGATCAACAGACGCGCCGTGCCGCTTTCGCCATACCAGATGGTGACGGCCGCCGCCGGAACGATGGCGATCGCCCGGGTCACCAGCCTGCGCAGCCACGGCGGCAGCCTGATGTCGAGAAAGCCTTCCATCACGATCTGGCCCGCAAGCGTCGCCGTCACGGTCGAATTGATGCCGGAACACAATAGCGCAACGCCGAAGAGCGTCGGTGCGATCGCGGCGCCGAGCAGCGGCGCCAGCAGGCTGTGCGCCTCGCCCAGCTCGGCGATTTCCGTTCGTCCGGTGGCATTGAATGTCGCGGCGGCGAGGATCAGGATCGCTGCATTGATACAGAGCGCGAACATCAGCGCGACCGTCGAGTCGATGGTGGCGAACTTCAACGCCTCCCGCTTCTCGGTCAGGCTGTCGCCGTAGTTGCGGGTCTGGATGATACCGGAGTGCAGATAGAGGTTGTGCGGCATCACCGTGGCGCCGAGGATGCCGAGCGCGAGATAGAGCATTTCAGGATTGCTTACGATCTCCGTCGTCGGCGCAAAGCCTCTTATGACGTCACCCCAGTCGGGATCGGCCAGCACGATCTGCAGCGCGAAGCAGACGGCGATGATGCCGAGCAGGGCAATCACCAACGCTTCCACCCACCGAAAACCGAGCTTCTGGAGGTAGAGGATCAGGAAGACATCCAGCGCGGTGATGATCACGCCGATTTCCAGCGGAATGCCGAAAAGCAGGTTGAGCCCGATGGCCGTTCCAATCACCTCGGCGATGTCGGTGGCGATGATCGCGATCTCCGCAAGAAACCATAAAACGCGCGATACCCACACCGGGTAGGCGTCCCTGCATGCCTGGGCGAGATCGCGGCCGGATGCGATCGCCAGCCGCGAGCAAAGCGACTGCAGGACGATCGCCATGATGTTGGAGATCAGGGCGACCACGAGAAGCGTGTAGCCGAACCTTGAGCCTCCGGCGATCGACGTCGCCCAGTTGCCAGGGTCCATATAGCCCACGGCAACGAGATAGCCCGGCCCGAAGAAAGCCGCTGCCCTTCGCCAGGACGATCCGCCGGCACGCACCGGAACCGACCGGTGAACGTCCGACATCGAAGGCACTTTGGGTCTGCTGCTCCAGCCTCCGGGAGGGTCTGGCGTTGGATCGGTCATGGACGCGCAATCATATGCAGTTGCAATTCATTTGCAAATAAAGCCGGTTCTGCATATTTTGCAAGGGCGTTCCTTCCGCGCGGCAGTGTCCGCGCAGGATTGCTGCATAGAGAGGCTGGAGGCCTGCTTCTCGCCTGGGCTACTGATGCTCGCTTTCGCACATCTCGTGGTTGGCGAGCGACTGCAGGACGTAGCAGTCCTTGATATGGTCACCATGACAGCAGGTGGCGATACGCCCCAGTTCTGTTTCCAGCGTCTGCAGCCTGGCGATTTTCTCGCGCACGCTCTGGAGCTGGCGAACAGCAATCTGGTCGGCATCGGCGCAGGGGCGTTCCGGATGGGCGCTCAGCTCCAGAAGCTCCCTGATGGCCTCGATCGTGAAACCGAGATCACGGGCGTGCTTTATGAACGAAAGACGGTCCCTGTCGCGGAGCCCGTAGCGACGCTGGTTCCCCTCCGACCGTTCGGCAGCCGCCATCAGTCCCATCTGCTCGTAGTAGCGGATGGTGGGAATCTTGACGCCCGTCTGGCGGGAGAGGGTTCCGATCGTCAGCATAAAATCCTCCAGTCTCTAGAGATATTAGCCACAACGAAGCGGTTTGTAACTGGCCTTTCGCCGCATTGGAACAAACCATGTTGGTCAACGAAAACTTGCTGCGACGCATGCAATTTTCAGAGAAGTTGTATCTAATTCAAGCATCTGATTTTTCAGCGTTTTCAGGCGGATTGGGTATCTCTTCCCTAAGGACAACGGGGAGACGACCAGATGATACGCCTGATGCTCGGCACCTTCGTGCTCATGATGTCGTGCGTTGCTGCTTCGGCCAATGCCTTTCATTTCAATCCCACCCAACCGACCAATGCGCGCAACATGCTGACCTTTGGCGCAACGAGCATGCCCGTCGGCTATTACAACTACTGCCGCAACTATGCCGAGCGCTGCGCTCGGGCACCGGAAGGGCCGTCGGTCCAGCTCACCAAGCCGCGCTGGCGCGAGATTGTCACGGTCAATGCCGAGGTGAACCAAGCTGTCGCACCGCTGACCGACATGGAGATTTTCGGGGTCGAGGAACGTTGGGAATATCCGACTACGGTCGGAGACTGCGAGGATTACGCGCTGATGAAGCGCAAGCGGCTGAACGAGATGGGGTATCCCCTCGGAGCCCTTCTGCTCACCGTTGCGCGCGACGCCAGTGGCGGAGGTCATGCGGTCCTGACCGTTGTGACGGATCTCGGCGACTTCATTCTCGACAACGTCGAGCAGAAGGTGCTGCCCTGGCAGGAAACGGAAATCTATTACCTCAAGCGCCAATCGCAGGATGACATGAATCTTTGGGTCAGTCTCGTTGACGAGACCGCACCTCTCGCCTTTTCGGGCGGGAAAAGCGCTCCTTCGACCGCGGCCGCGAGGGAGAAGAGATAGAGCGCAGCCTCGGCGAAGAGCATCTCCGTTGCATTATGCCCAAGCGCTAGACAGACAAGCCGCAACACCACTGAAAGTGTGAGGTAGGTGGCCGCTCCTGCGGCGATGAAAGTTCCCAGGCGCAACAACATTTCGTCGGGTGGGTCGCACTGTTTCGGTCGGCACACCCTTTCACCATGGCCTCGCACGCGCCAGTCAAGCGTGTTTGATCCGTCCGTTACCAACGCCGTTACCGACGCGGACATCTCGCACCATGCTCGCTCGCGAAGTTGTGGGCGGAAACATCATCTTAACTATGATAAGCGGACAATCGTGTCTTGGCCGAGCCGTACGAGTCCGTCGAAGAAGCGATAGTTGATGATGCCGACAGCACTGAGAATTGCAGGGATTGCAGCACTGGCGTTTTTGCTGAGCGCCTGTGTTTCCACCGTTCTCGACGTTGACAGCAAGGCGACGCAGCCCATTCCCGCCGCTCTTAAGGCCGAGATGTCGCGCAAGTCGATGTCGCCTTCTGCGCCCATTTTGGTCAGGATATTCAAGCAGGAAAGCGAGCTGGAAATCTGGAAGCGAGGCCGAAATGGCACGTTCGCGCTTCTGAAGACCTATCCGATGTGCCGTTGGTCGGGAAAGCTCGGCCCCAAGAAGCAGACTGGAGACAGGCAGGCGCCCGAAGGCTTCTACCATGTCTCGGCAGGCATGCTGAACCCCAAGTCCCAATATTACCTCTCGTTCAACCTGGGCTACCCGAACAGGCTTGAATCGGCGCTTGGCTACACTGGCGAGGCCCTGATGGTGCACGGCGCCTGCTCGTCGTCCGGCTGCTACGCACTGACGGACGAAGGCGTTGCGGAGATCTATGCTGTCGCGCGTGAGGCGCTGCGCGGTGGGCAGGGATCGTTTCAGGTTCAGGCATTCCCCTTCCGCATGACGCCCGAAAACATGGCGAAGAATCGCAACGACCCGAACTTCGCATTCTGGTCCGATCTCAAGCAGGGATACGATATTTTCGAGGTGACCCGCCGCCAGCCGAAGGTTTCCCATTGCGGTGGCCGTTACGTCTTCGACAGGGAGTTTGAGGGCGGCGAACCGACGAATGCGCTTGCTGCCTGCCCGCCGTCGCTTGACGCATCATCGCCGCTGGTTGCCGCCAAGACACAGGCCGACCGTGTCGCGATGGAGAAGCTGACGGTAACGGGCACGGCGCTTTCCGCCCACGCCTACGTCGACGGCGGCATGCACCCTACTTTCCGCAAGCTCCTGGAGCGGAGCGGCGAAGCCGCGTTGGCAAAGCGAACCTCGCTCACATCCGTGCCGATCAGCCGCCCTGCTGCAGCGCTTGCCGATCCTCACTCACCCGGGAAATAGGGTTTTATGATCAAGGCGCTGGCTCTCCTCCTGCTGGTGTGTTTGGCCAGCCTGCACATCGCGGTGCAGCCGGCGACGGCCGGCTTCGAGCCGCCTGAAGCAGCATACCTCTCTGTTGACGCGGAAGACGGCGACGGCACGTCCTCGTCTTTGCCGGGCAAACCGACCGACTGTCACGATGGGTGCGTCTGGCTTGTCGCTGTGCAGAAACCAATGGAACACGCAACGGCCCGCGCACTTGTGACGGCGCGCCCATGCAGCGGTTTCGGAGCCTTCGCCGCCATACTTGGCCCTCCACCCCGATAGGTTTGCCCGGCGAAAAGATCGACCATCGCATCAGGCGGGAAACCAACCCGCGAGACAGGGGTTGATGGTCGTAGATCGCTTTAGCCATCGCTTGAAATTCGAGCGGCCCGATGAACTTATCGTGAGTGAAACAGTGAACAGTTCAGATAATCGAGCATATCCGTCCCGCCGGCGCGTGTTGGGCCTAGCCGGCGCGGCAGCCGCAGGCTTGGTCTTGCCTGCATGCACCACGACGGAAGATATACCGGTCAGGCCCGTGCCCACCGGGCCTCGCGTCGACCCAGCCTATCTTTCCATGTACGGCCCCATGCCGCAGGAAGACTTTCCGATTCCCGCGGTCGATTTGAGCAAGGTGCCCGACCGCTTCTATCGCCAGCTCGTCGACGACCCGACCGGTGAGCGTCCCGGAACGGTGGTCGTGGATACGCGATCCTTCTTTCTCTATCTCGTGCTGCCGGGCGGCCAGGCCATGCGCTACGGCGTCGGCCTGGGTCGGCAAGGCTTCGAATGGTCCGGCGACGGCGTGATACAGTGGAAGCGTCGCTGGCCGACATGGACCCCGCCCGCGGAAATGATCGCCCGCCAGCCAGAGCTCGAAAAGTACAGCGCCGAGAATGGCGGCCAGCCGCCCGGTCTGACCAACCCGCTGGGTGCCAGAGCCCTCTATATCTTCCAGGGCGGTCAGGACACGCTTTACCGTCTTCACGGCACGCCTGAATACTGGACCATTGGCAAGGCTGTCTCGAGCGGCTGCGTGCGCCTGATGAACCAGGACATCATCGACCTCTACGACCGCGTCGCCACCCCGTCGCCGATCGTCGTCCGGGGCGGTGTCGGGGTTTGATGCTGCTGGAAAGAAAGCGCTTGCATCTCTAGCCGCTAGAGCTTGCAACCTCATGTCTTCCATATGGGATAGGCAAGGAGGCGGCGTAAGTTCGATGGTGGTCGGGTTTCACACGGTCGGCTGATGCAACGTTTCGTCCTTGTCATCGGTGCGGGGCAGGCGGGCCTCGCAGCCGGATATCATCTCGCCCGGGCGGGCGCATCTTTCCTCATCGTAGACGGCGCAAGCCGCGTCGGCGATAGTTGGCGGGCACGGTACGACTCGCTCACCCTCTTCACCCCGCGCCAGTTCAGCGCGCTGCCGGGGCTCAATCTCGACGGCAACCGCGAGCTTTATCCGGGGCGTGACGAGTTTGCCGGCTATCTGGAGCGGTACGCCTCGCATTTCGAGTTTCCGATCCGCCTGAACACGCGCGTCGTTCGTCTCTGCAAAGACGACGGCGTGTTCAACGCCACGCTCGATGATGGATCCGAAATTCGGGCCAGCGAGGTGATAGTGGCGACTGGCGGGTTTCAGCAGGCACTGACGCCTGCGGTGGCCGGCCAGTTCGGAAGCGGGGTGCTTCAGCTTACGACGCAGACCTACCGCAATCCGCATCAGTTGCCCGAAGGGCCGGTGCTTATCGTTGGTGACGGCGCCAGCGGTCGTGACATCGCCGCCGAGGCAGCGCAAAGTCAGTCCACCATCCTGTCGACAGGCAAGCCCCGCAGGCTCTTTCCGGAGCGCGCGTTCGGCAAATCCGTGTGGTGGTGGCTGAACGTATCCGGCGTGCTTCGGGCGCCTGCAGAAAGCTGGATTGGCAACAAGTTGAAGCAGTCGGATGCGTTTCCGGACAGGAGCAGAAGCTTCAGTGCTCTTGCCGGTCTTGGCATACGGATCGCGCCGCGTTTGTCCGGTGCCTCCGGTAGCGAAGCCAGGCTTGCCGACGGAACTTCGGCCGCGATACGCACGGTTATCTGGGCGGTGGGCTACCGGGACGACAATCGGTGGATCGACATACCCGGAGCGATGGCTGCCGATGGGAGCGTTCTTCAGCGCGGCGGCATCTCGCCGGCGCCGGGCATGTTCTTCGTCGGCAGGCCATGGCAGCGCAATCGAGCGTCCGCGCTGGTCATGGGAGCGGGGCCTGATGCCAGCCATGTCGTTGCCAGCCTGTTGCATGAACGAAAACGGCCGCGGGCTCGGTCGAGCGGCTGAGTTGGGGGAGGCGCCGTGTGGCGCCTCCCCTGTTCGGCTTAGGCAGTCAGGATCGCGATATGCCGCCTCGCCTGCCGTAACGCCGAGATGAGCTGGTTCTGGCCACGCACCAGTTGCGTTTTTGCGAACCCAAGTGTGTCCGCGTGGCTGTCGAGCTCAGCCGCGATCGCGATCGAAGGCAGCGCCGGGATGGTCAGCGCCGGGTCATGATGGAAGCGCGGAACGCGGGTGAAGTTGATCGGCACGAGGATGCGGGCCAGATCCTGGATGACCTGGTTTGCAACCTTGGGCGCGATCTTTCCGGCTTCGACACCGGCGTAGAAATCCTCCAGTGCGCTGCTCAGTTCGGCGACGGCCTTCTTGGAGGCGGACAGGTCGAAACGGTCCCCGGCCTCGGCCTGATAGTCATCGATCGTCTCGGTGAACTCCTTCGTCGTTGCGCGCCAGTCGAACGGCAGGATGGTGGCGTTGGCGTTGCGCAGCACGGCAAGCAGATAGACCTTGATGTCGCGCAGCAGGATGT
This sequence comes from Neoaquamicrobium sediminum, assembly GCF_040970315.1. Classification (NCBI taxonomy): domain Bacteria; kingdom Pseudomonadati; phylum Pseudomonadota; class Alphaproteobacteria; order Hyphomicrobiales; family Phyllobacteriaceae; genus Neoaquamicrobium; species Neoaquamicrobium sediminum. The sequence goes on from NZ_JAZHFV010000002.1 coordinate 17,302, forward strand.
CCTTGTCGGCGATCTCAAGCGTATCGTTTTCCGTATGCCAGGCGATGTTGCCGCCGCAGCCGCCGACCGTGTAGTAGCCCTTCTCCTCACGCAGAACGTCGGGCATCGTCGACGACAGCATCAGGTAGCTGGAAATGCCGATATTGTTGAAGGAGTAGTCGCCGGCGCGGTGCGGGCGTTCGCCTTCGATGGCTTTGCCCGCGACTTCCTCGATAACTTCGGCAAGGAAGGTTTCGGTTTCGCTCATCCGGCACAGATTGATGAATTCGCTGGCCCAGCGGCAGCCGGGGCTGTCGCAGTTGACTTGCGCCACAGCGTTCTCTTCCAGATCGAGCGCGAACGCATCCGAGAACCAGGTTGAGCCGGCATAGCGGCCTGTCGAATGACCCGGCCACCAGCAGATGCGGACGGAGCGCTTCAGCTTGCCCCGGTTCGCCCAGAGCACGCGCGCGATTTCCAGCATGGTCGCGTCGCCGGTAGCGTTGTCGCCGACGCCCACGTCCCAGCTATCGAGATGGCCATGCAGGAAGACGTATTTTTCGGGCTCTTCGGTGCCGGGGATGAAGACCTCGGGCAATTTGGAGGTGAACCAGCCTTCCTCCATTTCGGTGAAGAGCGTGACTTTGCCGCCCTTTTCGGCGATCTCGATCAGCGCCTCGCCATCGGGCTGGTTGACGGCGACCGCCGCGATCTTCGGCTTGCGCGGCAGGTCGTCCAGATCGGGCGTGCCCCAGATCGTGGTGCAGATGCCCCAGTGGACATCGACCCCGGGGTTGATGCCGATCACGCCGATGGCGCCGATCTCCTCGAACTGCGAGACGAGGCCGGGGCTCGCGAAGCCTTCCGAAATCACGATCTTGCCGCGCACGCGGTTCGCCAGCTCTTCGGTCGTGTCGACCTTTTGTTCGAACATGTCGGTGATCATGGCGTTGTGGCGGGCGCCCACATAGACCAGCTCGCCCGAAATGCCCTTGCGCGCGTCGACGCTGTACGCCGGGGGCTTGGCGCGGAAGGACTTGCCCTCGGCTTCCACGCGTGCCGCGCCCGGAAGGCTGAGATAGAGGCTCGGCTCGTGCACCGTCACTTCGACACCGTGCTTGCGAAGGCGCTGCACCACCTCGTCCATGCCGCGGTTCACGTCCGTGGGATGTTCGCGCTTGAATGTCGAGAAGCTCTCCACCAGCGCCCATGGTTCATCGACGGTCGCGGCTGACAGAATTTCGGTCTCGATCTGGTTCATGGAAGGAAGGCTCCCCGTTTGTTTTATTCAATGAAACATTGTTTCACAACGAGTTTACGCTACCAGAGCTCAGGTGCGCGGTAAAGCCGGTCGCGTGAATGGCTCACCCGGCCTTGCCTGCATAATGGTCGTGGAGAGGGAAACGGGCCCTAGGCGATCAGCGGCGTGCCGATCTGGGCGGGGTCACCGGGATGGAGCGAGAGCTTCGAAGAAATCTCGGCCGCTGCCTCGCGCGCGGCCTGGATGTAGTGTTCGCGGCGCTCTTCGTCGAAGCGCACCATCGCGCCCGCGACGGAAATCGACGCGATGACATCGTCATGTGGTCCCATGATTGGCGCGGCGACGGAAAACGCGCCTTCGTCGAGGTCGTTGAGCGCGATGTTGAAGCCGTTTGCGCGGATTCGGTCGAGCAACTGGCGCAGCTTGTCGCGATCGGTAATCGTGTAGGGCGTGAAGGCTTCCAGCGGCCCGGACAGCACGGCGTCGATGACGCTCTGGTCGGCAAACGCGAGCAGGCACAACGATCCGCCGCCGGCATGGAGGGGACCGTTGCGGCCGGCCTGCGCGAAGAGGCGGATGGAGTGGTGTCCCGCGCGTGTTGCAAGCACCAGCGAGCGTGACCCCTCCCGCACGACCAGGTTGATGTTCTCCGAGGTCCTGTCGCGCAGCGCATCCATCACGGGCCGCGCCGCAAACAGAAGGCTGCCGTCGCGTCCGACACGTTCGCCGAGAACGCCCACCCGGTAGCCGAGCGAATAGACGGCCAGCTCCGGGTCGCGGAAGACGAAGCCGCGCTCCTCAAGCGTCTGCAGCAGCCGGAAGACGATCGACTTGGTCAGGCCAAGGGACTTCGAAAGCGCAGTGACACCCTGGCCCGGCTTCTCGCCGAGGGCTTCCAGCACGAGAAGCGCGCGGTCTACCGCTGCGATCCGGTAATCCCGATCCTGCCCCTCTTTTGTCATGGTGTCCTCCCGGATCGATTATCGCGTCAGCCGATGGGCTGTTGCAATATCGGAAAATTGTGATTTAGTGAGCGTAATAAGAAACGTAGTTTCATCTAATGAAACATGAGGGGTGAGTCAATGCGGATCGCTTACGTCGTACCAGGGCCGATGTCGAAGACGTCGATGGGGGCCAAGGAGATGCGTCGCCGTGAGGAGCTTCTGAACTCTTGGGCGTTTCCGGGCACGGAGGTCTCGGTGGTCGATGTGCCCAGTGGTCCCGCCTCGATCGAGTCCGCCTACGAAGAGGCGATGTGCGTGCCCGCCACGATCGAGCTGATCATGAAGTGCGAGCGTGACGGCTTCGATGGTGCCATCATCGGCTGTTTCGGCGATCCCGGCCTGGAGGCCGCGCGCGAGATGGTGACGATGCCGGTTGTAGGGCCTTGCGAAAGTTCCATGCTGCTTGCCGCCGGGCTCGGCCACAAATTCTCGATCCTCACCATCTTCGACAGCATGGCTGCCGGCCAGGAGTTGCTTGCCTATAGGGCCGGCGTCAAGGCCAAGCTCGCCTCGGTGCGCGCAACCGGCATACCCGTGCTCGACCTGATGAAGGACCCCGAGGCGACAAAATCCCGCCTGATCGATGTCGCCAAGGTGTGCGTCGAGCAGGACCGTGCGGATGCTTTGCTTTTCGGCTGTATGACGATGTCGTTCCTGGACATGGCGGATGAGATCTCGGCCGCCGTGGGAGCCCCCGCCGTCAATGCTGGCAAGGCCGCGCTCAAGCACGTGGAAACACTTGTATCGATGGGTCTGTCCCATTCGAAGACCGCTTTCCCAACGCCCGCCAAGATGAAGGCTGGGCAGTCCGTGGAGACCCTGCGCGTTGCATGAGCAGCGCGCCAACAAGAGCAAAACGACACCCATCCAGAGGAGAACTAGCATGAGGTCCAGCTTCAAGGCGGTCGGCTTGGCTGCCATTCTCGCGGCTTCGGCCGCGATGCCGGCTCTTGCCGGCGACCAGATACGCACGATCGATGTCTTCACCCGCCCGCAGGCGGCCCAGCCTCAGGAATTCCAGTCGGTCCAGCTCATCGCGCAGGAATGGCGCAAGCTCGGCCTCGACGTGAATGTTCGGGTGATGCCCTGGGAGCAGATGTCCGACATCGTCTGGTACCAGCGCGATGCCTGGGACGTGACAGCCTGGCAGATGGTGGGCCGTCCGGAGCGCTCCGACCCGGACGAGATCATCTACAACCTCTTCCATTCTTCCACGGCCGAAAAAGGCTACAACTTCATCGGCTATATCAATCCGGCCTATGATGAAGTGGCGACAGCGCAGCGCGTCGAGATCGACGAGGAAGCGCGCAAGGAGCTGATCTACAAGGCGCAGGAAATTCTGGCTGCCGACCAGCCCAATATGATGCTCGTTCATCCGCGGCAGAACTTCGCATTCGACAACACGGTCTGGAACAAGGACTCCGTCGTCGAGCAGAGCGGCATCGGCATCCGCAACACCTGGACCTTTATGTCGCTGGAGCCGTTGGGCGAGCAGAAGGACATCATCCTCAATTCGGGTGACAACGTTCAGGCGATCAATCCGCTCTACATCTCGGGTGGCGTCGATAGCTGGGTGTTCGAGCTGGTCTACGACCGTATCGCCCGCGTCGGCCCGGACGGCCTGCCGAAGCCGTGGGCGGCTGAAAGCTATGAATGGCGCGACGACAAGACCATCGAGGTCAAGCTTCGCGAGGGCATGAAATGGCATGACGGCGAGCCGCTGACCGCCGAGGACGTCAAGTTCTCCTTCGAGACCGCGGTCTCCGGTGAAGCGCCGATGTACGCGCCGTTTGCGTCCAACATCGAGACGATCGAGGTGGTCGACGACCTCAACCTCGTGTTCACGCTGAAGCAGCCGGCTGCATCCTTCATCACCTCCAGCCTTGCCAAGATCAACCTGATTCCCAAGCATGTCTGGGAGCCGGTCATCGAGGACCTGAAGACTAAGGAAGAGAACGCCGAGAGCTATCAGGAGCAGACACCGATCGGCTCCGGTCCGTTCAAGTTCGAGCGCTGGCTGACCAATGAGGAAATCGTCCTCTCCGCCAACAAGGACCACTTCAATGCGCCGAAGGCCGATCGCTGGATCCTGCGCATCGTCCCCAACGTCGAGGCGGCGCTCGGCATGCTGCGCTCAGGCGAGATCAACTTCATGGGTGAGTTTTCCGGCGATCCGCAGGTGCTGCTCCAGGCGGCAGAGCAGGACGGTGATCTCGAGGTCGTCTCCACGGTGGAGATGGGCTTCCGCTACGTGGCGTTCAACAACCGCCGCGCGCCGTTCGACGATCCCGCATTCCGCAAGGCTCTCTCTCAGGCTGTCGACCGCCGTCTGATCGTGGGTGCTGCCTTCCGCGGATTTGCGGAACCGTCCAATTCCGTCATCTCTCCGGCGCTTAAGTTCTGGTACGATGCGGCCGTGATGGACGGGTTCGAGACCGGGACCGATGTCGCGGCGCGGATGCTCGAAGAGGCGGGCTATACGCTCGAAGGCGGACGCCTGCACTATCCGGGCGACAAGACCGAAGAGCTCGCGAAGTAACTGATCCTGGGCGGCGCGCCGGCATTTGTCTGCGTGCCGCCATCGATTTGGCGGTACCGCTCGGTTTCCTGCGCCGACGTTGGAGTTCTCCCATGCCTCACCTGAAGGCGGCGCTCAGCCGTACGCTTCAGCTTCTGCTTGTTCTCTGGGCCGTGGTGACGATCCTGTTCCTGATGTTCAGGCTCATGCCGGGCAACCCGATGGCGGCCTACATCGATCCCACTTTTACCGTCGAGCAGCAGCAGGCGCTGATGGCGCAGTTCGGTTTGGACAAGCCGCTGTGGGAGCAATACTTCATCTATGTCGGCAATCTTTTGCAGGGTGAGCTTGGCCAGAGCTTTCGGTACCGCGAGCCCGTCGCCGACCGCATCCTGGCGCTCCTGCCCAACACGCTGATCCTGACCTTCACCTCGCTTATCATCGCCTATGTGTTCGGCATTCTTGCCGGCGCCTATCTCGCCTGGAAGCGTGGCGGCGTCGTGGAAAATGCGGCAATCCCGCTGGTGCTGACGACGCGGGCCATGCCCGAGTTCTGGCTGGGCATGGTGCTGCTTGCGATCTTCTCCTTCAATCTCGGCTGGTTCCCCGCCGGAGGCACGCGCCCGGCCGGCGCGAACTACGACAGTTTGTGGGCGCTTTACACCTCGCGCGATTTCCTGACCTACCTGGCCCTGCCGGCGCTGACGCTGGCGATCTACAGCCAGGGCCTGCCGCTGCTTCTCATGCGTTCCAACATGCTGGACGTGATGAAGGAAGACTTCGTCACCATGGCGCGCATCAAGGGCCTGTCGAACTGGACCGTCGTTGTGCGCCACGCAGCGCGCAACGCGCTACTGCCGGTCATGACCTCTTTTGCGATCGCGGTGGGCTACCAGCTCCAGGGCAATGTCGTGGTCGAGTCGGTGTTCTCGTGGCCCGGCCTCGGGCGCGAACTCGTCAACGCGGTTTCGGCTTCCGACTATCCGCTGGCGCAGGGCGCGTTCCTGATGATTGCCGTGGTGGTCATCGTCATGAACCTGATCGCCGATCTTCTCTATGCCTTGCTCGATCCGAGGATCAGCCATGCTTGATGCCGCGGTGGAAAAAAAGCCGAGCCTGATCGGACGCATGTTCCGCAGCCTGCGTTTGCCGCTGAACGACCCGTTTGCCGTTCTAGGACTGCTGATCTACGCGGTATTCGTACTGACCGCGATTTTCGCCGACCAGATAGCGCCGTACGATCCGACAGAGATTCTCTATACGCCGGATTACAATCTCGCCGCCGACCTGCGGCCTGGCGAGGACGGCTACATACTCGGCACCACCAGCCTTGGCCGCGACATCTTCTCCCAGATCGTCCACGGCTCGCGCTCGGCCCTGCTGATCGGCATCACGGCGGCCTTCATGGTGGCGCTGATCGGCTCCATCGTCGGGCTGGTGTCGGGCTATTTTCGCGGCTGGGTCGACATGATCCTCATGCGCCTCGCCGACATCGCCTTCGGCATTCCGTTCCTGCCCTTCGTCATCGTGCTGGCGGCGTTCCTGGAGCCATCGATCTGGAACGTCGTGATCGCCATGGCGCTGGTTCTGTGGCGCGACACGGCACGTGTCATCCGCAGCCAGGTGCTGACCTTGCGCTCTCGCGGCTATGTCGACGCCGCGCGCGTCGCCGGCTCTTCCGACATGAAGATCATCCTGCGCCACATCGCGCCGAACATCCTGCCGCTGTCGTTTCTCTACGGTTCGATCGCGATCGGATGGGCCATCCTCACGGAAGCCTCGATCTCCTTCCTCGGCTTCGGAGATCCGCAGTCGATAAGCTGGGGCTACATGCTGCAGGACGCCTTCGCCAGCCAGGCATTGGCCAAGCAGGCCTACTACTGGTTCGTGCCGCCCGGCATCTGCATCATCCTCGTCGTTTCCGCCGGCTTCTTCATCACGCGCGGCTACGAAAACATCCTCTTTCCCAAGCTTGGCCGATGACTGAACCGCTGCTTTCCGTCCGCGACCTCAAGGTCAGCTATAAAGTCGGCTCCGGCAGGATCGATGCCGTCGATGGTGCGAGCTTCGATGTGCCCCGCGGCTCGATTGTCGGGCTCGTCGGAGAGTCCGGCTGCGGCAAGACGACGGTCGCGCGGGCGCTGACGCGCGTCATTGCCGACAATGCGGCTATCACTGGCGGCCAGATGATGTTCGGCGGGCGGGACCTCGTGACGCTTCCCGAGCGCGAGATGAACGCCCTGCGCTGGCGCGACATCGCATTCGTCCCGCAAAGCGCGATGAACTCTCTCGATCCGGTCTACACCGTTGAGTACCAGCTCAACGAGGTGCTGCGGCGGCGTGGCGGGCTCGGCCGCCGGGATGCGCGCAGGCGCTGCGAGGAACTGTTCGAGCTGGTCGGCATCGACCGTGGGCGTCTGTCGGACTACCCGCACCAGTTTTCCGGCGGGATGCGCCAGCGCGTGGCGATCGCCCTGGCGCTGGCGCTCAATCCCAAGCTTGTCATCGCCGACGAGCCGGTGACGGCACTCGACGTGATCGTCCAGCGCCAGATCCTCGATCAGCTTCGCGAACTGCAGGCCGCGCTCGGCATCTCGGTCATTCTCGTCACGCACGACATCTCGGTGGTCGCCTATATCTGCGACCGCACCGTCGTCATGTATGCCGGGAAGGTCGTCGAATCCGGAACCATGCAGGCGACGCTGACCGAGCCGTCCCATCCCTACACGATGGGGCTGCGCAACGCTTTTCCCGACCTTCAGGGTGCCGCGTCCGGGGTGCTGACCCCGATCGAGGGCGCACCACCCAACCTGGCTTTTCCGCCGCCGGGCTGCCGCTTCGCGCCGCGATGCCCCTTCGTCCTCGACACATGTCGAACCGTGCAGCCACCCCTCGAGGGTATTGCCGCCGACCACGCCGTGGCCTGCCATCGGGCCGGAGAAGCGGCCGCGCTGCGAGAAAAGGCGGCGCGCATCGAAACCTGGATGGGGAGGGCGGTCGCATGACAATGCAGACTTCCGCACCACTCATCAGCATCGAGGATGCCCGCCTTCACTACAAGGTCGGCGGCGCGCTGTCGGCGCTGCGCGGCAACCCGCCAGTGGTCAAGGCCGTGGACGGAGTAACCTTCACCATACGCCGTGGCGAGAGCGTCGGGCTTCTGGGAGAATCCGGCTGTGGCAAGACCTCGATGGGGCGCCTGCTGCTCAAGCTGGAAGAAGCGACCGGCGGCGCGATCCGCTTCGACGGCGAGAAGATCGCCGACCTCAGGGGGCAGGCGCTCAAGCGTTACCGCTCGCGCGCGCAGTTCATCTTCCAGAACCCGTTCGACGCGATCAACCCACGCTTCACAATCCGTCAGACCCTGTCCGAGCCCCTGGAGAATGCAGGCGTCCCCTCGGCCGAACGCGAGGCGCGCATCGTCTCCGTTCTGGAACTCGTTCGCCTGCCCGAACCACGCCAGTATCTCGACCGTTATCCGCACCAGCTTTCGGGCGGACAGTTGCAGCGTGTGGTCATGGCGCGCGCGCTCATCCTCGAACCCGATTTCGTCGTTGCCGATGAGCCGGTGTCGATGCTCGACGTGTCGGTGCGGGCCGGCGTGCTTAATGTCTTTCGCGACGTGCGCGATCGCCTCGGCCTGACCGCCATCTACATCAGCCATGACCTCGCCCTCGTGCGCTACGTGTGCGAGCGCACCATCGTCATGTATCTCGGCAAGGTGATGGAGGATGGCCCGACCGAGGACATCGTCCACGAACCGCTGCACCCCTACACCAAGGCGCTGGTTGCGGCGGTTCCCGTGCCGGACCCGAACCAGAGCCACGATGCGTTGCCGATCGGCCGTGGCGCGCCTGACCCACGCAATCCACCCTCTGGTTGCGTCTTCCGCGACCGTTGTCCGCACGCTTTTGACCGCTGCGGCCGGGAAGTGCCCGAGCTGAGGCAGACCGGGACGCGGCAGGTCGCGTGCCACCTCTTCGAAGGGGCCGATTGATGCGCTGTGCCTTTTATACCCGGACCGGTCCCGCTGCAGACGTGCTCGTCATCGGCGAAAGGCCGGACCCGGTTGCAGGACCGGGCGAGGTATTGGTGCGCGTTCGCGCGTCCGGCATCAATCCGGCAGACGTGAAACGACGCGCCGGATGGAACGGCATGGCGATGCAGCATCCACTCGTCATTCCACATTGCGACGGGGCTGGCGAGATTGTTGCGGTGGGTGACCGGGTCGATCCGTCACGCGTGGGTGAACGCGTCTGGATGTGGAACGCGCAGGGTGGATATGGCACGGCTGGTCGCGCTTTCGGCACGGCGGCCGAACTGATCGCACTGCCTGCCGAGCAGGCGGTACAGCTTCCTGACGCTATGTCTTTCGAGGCGGGAGCGTGTCTGGGCGTGCCGGCGATGACCGCGTATCGCGCTGTCTTCGCCGACGGAACGGTGGAAGGCCAGACGGTTCTGGTTGCCGGAGCTGCGGGGGCTGTCGGTCATTGCGCGGTGCAGATGGCCAAAGCGGGTGGGGCCAGGGTCATCGGCACCGTTTCGAACCCTGCGGCCGCCGAGCACGCGCGCGCTGGCGGCGCCGACGAAATCATCGACCGCCGGCAGGAGGATGTCGCAGCCCACGTCCTCGATCTTACCGTCGGCAAGGGCGTGGATCGTGTGATCGAAGTCGACTTCGGAGCCAATCACGCAGTCGACATTGCCGCGCTCAAGGTAAACGGCACGATCGCGTCCTATTCCTCGACCAGCGACCCAAAGCCCGTTTTCGACTACTACGCTTTTGCCAACAAGGGCGCCAACCTGCGTGTGATCCAGGGGTTTGCGATCCCGAAGGCCGAGCGCCTCGAAGGTGAGCTTCGTATTGCCGAGCTTGCCGCCCAGGGCGATTTGCGCGTGGCCATCGCCAGAACCTTCCCCCTCGAGGACATCGCCGACGCCCACCGCGCCGTCGAGGCCGGCGGAAATCTGGGAAACATCGTCGTCACTTTGTGAACCGCATCAACAGGAAACCATTCGATGCATCAGACAACCACGGCCGCAAAACTGGCCGACCGGCCAGAGAGGGAAGAGCGCGCGTGCGATCCCATTTCTCTGGAGATCATCCGCGGCGCTATTGCCGCCGCGCAATCGGAAATGGAGGCGTTGCTGGAGCGCACCGCCATCTCCGCCTTCATTCGCGAGAAGAAGGATTTCTACACCGCGCTCTTCGATGCCGACGGCATCATGGCGGTGGGGTCGATGGTCCCGATCTTCGGCGATATGACTAGCCCTGTATTCGAGAAATTCCCGGCCGACGAGATGAAGCCGGGCGACCTGTACTGGTACAATGACTGCTATGGTTCGCGGGGCGCGGTCTCGCACTCCAACGACCAGGTCTTGCTGGCGCCCGTCTTCAAGGACGGCCGCCGCTGCGCATTCGTGATGAGCTGGGCCCACTTCGCCGACATCGGCGGCCTGCGGCCGGGTTCGATCAGCCCGGATGCGACCGAGATCTACCAGGAAGGCATCATCATCCCCGTCACCAAGCTCGCCGATGAGGGCAAGGTCAACGAGGCGACGTTGTCGATCTTCCACCGCAACTCGCGCTTTCCCGAGCAGAGCAACGGCGACATGCGCGCGCTGATGGCGAGCGTCGATCTCGGTGTGAAGCGCATGGGCGAGATTGTCGACCGCTTTGGCGCCGATGTCGTCGAGGATGCCTTCTCCCAGTTGCTGGAACGCACGCGCCGCCTCGTGCGTGACCGCCTCGCAGACACCTTCGACTACGGCACCCACTCCTTCACCGATGCCATCGATGGTGACGGGCACGGCAACGGCCCCTTCAAGATCCGCTTCTCCCTCACGCGCGAGAAGGGCGCGGACGGAGAAGACCGCTTCCTTTTCGACGCCAGCGAGAGCGACGACCAGGCCCCCGGCCCGGTCAACTACCTGATGAACCGGGGCGTTCCGGGCATGGCGCTCGGGCTCTATTATCTCGGCGGCGACCCGTCCCAGGTCTGCAATGCCGGCGGGCCGAACGCACTGGATGAAGTCCGTCTGCGCGAGGGTTCGCTGCTGCTGCCGCGTTTCCCGGCACCGCTCGGCATGCGCGGCCTGACTACCATGCGGGTGATCTCGGCAATCAACGGCCTGCTCAACGTGGCGAATGGCGGAGCGCCTGCCGCCAATTCCGCCTATGTGATCTCCATCATGCGCGGCAATTTCCGCGATGAGGCCGGCGATCTGCAGCGCTTCCTGTTGGCTGACGGCATCGGCGTCGGTTATGGCGCGAGGCCCGAGGCCGACGGCATCGACGCGGTATATTTCGTTGCCCAGGAGAACTATCCCGTCGAGTTTCTCGAGCTGGGCTATCCCGTTCGCCTGCGCACCTACGGCGTCATGCAGGATTCCGGCGGCGCGGGTGCGTATCGCGGCGGCTGCGGCATCGTCCGCGAATATGAGGTGCTGGCCGAGGACGCCGTGCTCGCCGTCCGCATCGACAGCGTGAAGAACCCGCCCTGGGGCATCGAAGGTGGCATGTCGGGCGGCGTGGGCCGCGCGGTCGTCAATCCGGGAACGGACAGGGAGCGGCCACTTGCGCCGCTGTCGGACGGCAACCGTCTCGTGCGGGGCGACATCCTGCGCATCGAGACCGGCGGTGGTGGCGGCTACGGCCATCCGTACGACCGGCCGCTCGCCAAGGTGCTCGAAGACGTGCTCGGTGGATATGTCAGCGTCGACGCGGCCCGCGCGCTTTACGGCGTCGAGATCGTAGAAGGCCGTATCGACGAGGTCGCCACCAGGCGCTTGCGCTCCGAGCGCCCCGCCACCCGCCGTTTCCATCGCAAGGACTATGTCGATGCACTCGACTGAACAGGCACTTTCCATCGCCGTCGACATTGGCGGCACCTTCACCGACATTTCGCTGCTCGACCGTTCCAGCGGACAGGTCTGGCGCGCCAAGACGCCCAGCGTGCCTTCCGATCCTTCGGAAGCCTTCCTGAACGGCATCCGGCTCGCGCTTGCCGACGCGGGAGCGCCCGCATCGAAGCTGCAGCAGGTGCTGCACGGCACCACCGTCGCCACCAACATGATCCTCGAGGACAAGGGCGCGCGCACCGCGCTCGTGACCACGCGCGGCTTCAGGCATGTGCTGGCGATCGGTCGGCAGGATATTCCCCGCAAGGCCAATCTCTACACATGGGTGAAGCCGGAGCGACCGGTGCCCGCGTCGCGCATCATCGAGATCGACGAGCGGATCGCGCCGGGCGGCGGCGTGGAGCGCGCGCTCGATGAGGCGAGCGTCGAGCGCGCCGCCGAGGCCATCGCCTCGATGGATGTGGAAGCTGTCGCGGTCTGCCTCCTGCACGCCTTCGCCAATCCGGCGCACGAGCGCCGCGCCGCCGAAATCCTGCGGCAACGGCTGCCGCATCTGGCGGTGACGACCTCGGTCGACGTGCTGCGGGTCGTGCGCGAGTACGAACGCTCGCTGACGACGGTGCTCAACGCCACGGTGATGCCGGGCGTGACCACCTATGTGGGCCGGCTCGAGCAGCGGCTGGAGGACGAGGCGGTCTCCGCGCCACTTCTCCTCATGCAGTCGAATGGCGGCGTTGCCGGCGCACCCGCAATCCGCCAGGCACCGGCGCTGACCGCACTTTCCGGGCCGGCGGCCGGTGTCGTCGGCGCCCGCGCGATCGCGGCTGCCTGCGGCATCGACGATCTCATCACGGTCGACATCGGTGGCACCAGCGCCGACATCTGCCTGATCAAGGGCGGGCACATCGGCCTGACCCAGAACGGCAAGGTGGGCGAATGGCCGCTGCCGCTGCCCATGGTCGACATGGTGACAATCGGTGCCGGCGGCGGGTCGATTGCGGCCGTCGAGGATGGAGCGCTTTCGGTCGGCCCTCGCAGCGCGGGCGCACGGCCAGGCCCTGCCGCCTATGGTCATGGCGGCCAGCAGGCAACGGTGACGGACGCCCACGTCGTGCTCGGCCATCTGCCGTCGAAACTGCTCGGCGGACGCATGGCGCTCGATGTCGAGGCCGCGCGCAGGGTAGTTGCGGAAAGTGTCGCCAGCCCGCTGGGGCTCGACATCGAGGAGGCCGCGCGCGGCATCCTCGCGATTGTCGACAACCATATGGTCGGCGCCGTGCGGGTCGTCTCGGTGGAGCGCGGCCACGATCCGCGCCAGTTCACGCTTGTGCCGTTCGGTGGCGCGGGTCCGCTGCACGGCTGTGCGCTGGCCGAGCTGCTCGGCATCTCGCGCATCATGATTGCGCCGGCACCGGGCGTTCTGTGTGCCGACGGGCTTCTCGCCGCCGATCTCAAGGCGGAGTTCAGCCGTACCCTGCCGCGCGCGGGCGCGATCGACACAACCATGGCGAACGCCGTCTTCGGCGAACTGGAAGCGCAGGCGCTGGACTGGTTCGAGCAGGAAGGCGTCGCCGACGAGAAGCGCCGCGTGCAGCGCGTCGCGCTTCTCCGCTACCACGGGCAGGGGGGCGAGATTGCCATCCGTTGGGTGGACGGCGTCGAGGCCTTGGAAGCCGCGTTTGCCGACGAGCATCGCGCGCTTTACGGCTTCACGCTTGACGCTGCCATCGAACTGGTGACCTTGCGTGTCGAGGCTTCAGGGCTGACCGCCGCCGCTCCGATCGGTATCATCGAGGATGGAGACAAGGTGGAGGCCTATGACGAGGCGACCGTGCATCTGTCCTCCGGCGAAGCGAGGGTTCCGCTTGTCGACCGCGCAGGGCTCGGGGCCGGTGCCACCTTCAGCGGCCCGATGATCCTGACCCAGCTCGATACCACCACATTTGTCGCGCCGGGCTGGACGGGGCACGTCCACGAGACCGGCGCACTCATCCTGTCGCGGGAGGGAGCAGCCCGATGACCACCATCGACAGCCGTCTTGAGTCGATCTTCGCGCATATCGCGCAGAACCGCGACAGCTTCGTCGAGCGGGTGATGGACTATGTCCGCCACCCTTCGATAAGCGCCCACAATCTGGGCATTCGCGAAGTGGCGACAATGCTCGTCGACCATCTCGCCGGGCTCGGCTTCGACGCGGAGGCCGTGCCGACGGCGAACCATCCGATGGTGCTCGGCAAGCGCATGGTCTCACCGGACAAGCCGACCGTGCTTCTCTACGGGCATTACGACGTCCAGCCGCCGGACCCACTGGAATTGTGGGAAAGCCCGCCCTTCGAGCCGACCATCCGCAACGGTCGCATCTATGCGCGCGGCATCGGTGACAACAAGGGCCAGCATTTCGCCCAGCTCTTGGCGATCGAATCTCACCTGGCCGTTCACGGCGAGCTGCCCTGCAACGTGATCTTCCTGCTCGAGGGCGAGGAGGAGATCGGCAGCCCGCACATCGCCGATTTCGTTCGAGAACATGCCGACCGGCTCAACGCCGACCTCGTGGTGACGTCGGACGGCCCGCTTCACGAAAGCGGCGCACCGGTGGTGACGTTCGGCGTGCGTGGAGTCGCGGCATTCGAGCTTCGCGTTCGCACGGCCTCGCGAGACGTGCACTCTGGTAATTTTGGAGGCGTCGTGCCGAACGCCATCTGGAAGCTGGTTTATCTGCTTGCGACCATGAAAAGCCCCACCGGCGAGATCACCATCAATGGCCTCACCGAGCCCGTCATTCCGGCAACGAACTATGAGCGGGATGCCGTCGCCCGCCTGCCGCTCGACCTCGACGCATTGAAGGCTGACCTTGGCCTCAGTGAACTCGATCAGCCGCACGACCGCGGCTATTACGACCGGCTGATGTTCCACCCGACGCTGACCATCAACGGCCTGCATGGCGGTTATGGCGGGCCGGGGATGAAGACCGTCCTGCCGTGCGAGGCATTCGCGAAATGCGACATCCGCCTCGTCGAACCCCTGACGCCTGAATACGTGTTCGAGAAGGTGGCTGCGCATGTGAAGGAGCATGCCCCCGACGTGGAATTCGTTCCGCTCAACGGCATGCTGCCGTCGAAGACCCCGATGGATTCGCGCTACGCCGAGCCGATCCGGCGCGCCGTGGTAGCGGCGCGCGGGGTGGAGCCGCTGATGTACCCCACGGTCGGCGGCAGCCTGCCGGACTACGTCTTCACCAAGATCCTCAACAAGCCGGCCTTTGTCATTCCCTACGCCAATGCCGACGAGGCGAACCACGCGCCCAACGAGAACTTGGAGATTGTGCGCTTCGTCGACGGTATCCGGACAGGAGCAGCGCTCCTGCACGAACTCGGCGGCTAGGGCCGAGACGCTGGCGCAGGGGCGCTGTTCGCCAGCCGATCTTTCAAGATATTGCGGGTGCCGGTGACGGTGGCACCCGACTGCCGGCCTGCCGAAAGTCAGCCGCCGTCTGGCGTTGCGTGCGTTGTGCGCGGCACCTGATCGCCTTGGCCACCAGTTCCAATCCCTGCAATTCCGAGATAGCAGAGCGCACCCTGAGCGTCGGTTTCACAACTTGACGACAGGGGCGAAATGCGCGAGAGTTTCATAAAACAAGATGAAATCTCATTATATGAAACTCTTGAAGGGGAAAACTTGATGTTTGCACGTTTCAGACACCATCTGCGCGCGGTCGTGATGCTCGGGGCCGGTCTTCTTGGCGTATCCGCGGCTTCCGCCCAGGATGCCGTACACTGGCGCATTCAGAGCAACCTCAATGCCGGCGAGCCGGGATACGTGGCGCTCCAGGAGAAGTTCGCGGACCTCGCGACGGAGATGTCAGGCGGACGCATCACGTTTGAAATCTATCCGGTCGGCGCGCTGTTTCCGATCGCCGACGGCCTGGAGGCCGTGGGCGCGGGCGTCACCGAAATGGCCGTTCTGACCGGTGGATACTACGCCGGCAAGCTCGGCCCGATCGCCAGCATCGAGAGCGGCGTGCCTGGCTCGCTGCGCACACCGCTGGAGCGGTTCAACTTCTTCTACAAGCGCGGCTTCCTCGACATTGCACGCGAGGCCTACCAGCCGCACGGCGTGTTCTATCTCGGGCCGCAGCTTTCGCCGGCCTGGGACATCATGTCGACGAAGCCAATCACGTCGCAGGCCGACTTCAACGGCCTGAAGATCCGTGCTTTCGGTCTCGAAGCTGAGTGGTACGAGAAGATGGGCGCCTCGCCGGTCTTTCTGAGCGGCGGCGAAATCTATACGGCGCTGGCTACGGGTGTGCTCGACGCGGCACGCTGGGCAAGCCCTGCCGGCAACATGAACAACTCGTTCCACGAAGTCGCCAAATATTATGTTCAGCCATCGCCAATGCCGGTGCCGAACAACTTCTTTGCGGTCAACAGCCAGGCATGGGATGCGTTGCCCGACGATCTGAAGGCGATCCTTCAGGAAGCTGCCGTCGCGTCCTCGCTTGACTACATTCTCATCAGCATGAACAACGACGCCAAGGCCATGCAGGAAATGCAGGCTGCCGGCGTGGAGATTTCCACCATCCCGGAAGCCGAGTGGCTGGCGATGGAGGCGGAGGCCCGCACGCTTTGGCAGGCCTATGCGGAAGAGAATGAACTGGCCGCTCGTGGCGTGGAGCTTCTCAACGAGTTCCTCCGCGATCTGGGGCGCCTCGACAGCGCAGCCGCCGAATAGGCACGGCTTGCAGCGCGGCCCTGACGAACCCCGTCAGGGCCGCTTTTTCATGACGAGGGACGATGCTGAACACCATCATCAATCTTCTCGAGCGTCTGATCACCGGCATTGGCCGTGTCGTCGCGCTCTTCGTTCTGGCGATCATCGCCATCATGATCTACGAGATGTTTTCGCGCGCCGTGCTTGGCCGTTCCGTGCGCTGGGCCGGCGATGCAAGCACATGGCTCCTCGTCGCGTTCATCTTCCTGGGTGGCCCATGGGCCATGGCGAAGGGCAACTTCGTGCGGGTCGATGCAGTCTACGAACATTTTTCGCCGCTTGCGAAGGCCATCGTCGACACCGTGGTCTCCACGGCCCTCTTCGCGCTCTTCATCTGGGTGCTGTTGTCCTTCGGTTATGACTTCGCCCTGAAGTCCTTTGCCATGGGCGAGCGTTCTGCAACGGGCGGCTGGGGCGGGCCGGTGTGGCTGCCCAAGGCAATGCTGCCCATCGGCGCTGCGCTGTTGGTGCTGGCGTGGATCCTGAACCTCCTGCGTGGCTGGCGCGACGCGCTTTACGGTCAAGAGGCCGCATGATGATGGCCGACCCCGTACTCACGACGAGCCTGCTTTTCGGCTTCATGCTGCTTTTCCTCATGCTGGGCGTTCCGATCGCTATCGCGCTCGGCGGCATCTCCATCGGCATGATCTACTTCTTCTGGAGCCCGATGGCTCTGAACATGGTGCCTATCCGCGCCTTCTCGACCGCCTCAAGTTTCGAATACGTCGCGATTCCGCTCTTCATCTTCATGGCGGCCATGCTGCAGCGCGCAAGCATCGCGGAAGACCTTTACAACACGATGCAGAAGTTCTTCGGCGGGTTGCGGGGCGGCCTGGCCGTCGGCACGATTGTCATCTGCACCCTGTTTGCCGCGATGGCGGGCATCAGCGGCGCCGCGACCATCTCGATGGGCATGATCGCCATTCCCGCCATGCTGGCCCGCGGCTACGGCAAGGACATCGCACTCGGCTCGATCGCCGCCGGTGGCTCGCTGGGCATCCTGATCCCGCCGAGTGTGACGATGATCGTATACGGCATCGTCGCAAACACCTCGATCGGCAAGCTGTACGCCGGGGGCCTTCTGCCCGGCCTGCTGATTTCAGCACTTTTCATCGCCTACCTCCTCATCCGCGGCTGGCTCCAGCCGGAAATCAGCGGTGGTCGCGAGATGACGCGATATTCGTTGCGGGAGAAACTCGTCAGCCTCAAAGGCCTCGTGCTGCCTGTGCTGCTCATCGTCGGCGTCATGGGTTCCATCCTGACCGGCATCGCCAGCGTGTCGGAGGCCAGTGCAATCGGCGCTGCCGGATCGATCCTGGCGGCGGCGGTGCTCGGGCGTCTCGATTGGTCGGTGCTGCGGCAGGCCTGCGAGGAGACGCTGCAGCTTAGCTGCATGATCTTCTGGATCATCATTGGCGCGACGGCGCTGTCGACCTTCTATACCGCGATGGGCGCATCCCGCTTGATCGAGGGTCTCGTGCTGGACCTGGAGGTGAACCGATGGCTCATTCTCGTCGGCATGCTGTCGATCCTGTTCATCATGGGCATGATGCTCGATACCGTGGGCATCATCATGATCACCGCGCCGATCTTCGTGCCGATCATCACCGCGCTCGGCTTCGATCCGGTCTGGTTCGGCATTCTCTTCATCATCATGATGGAGATCGGCTTCCTGACGCCGCCCTTCGGTTACAACCTCTTCTATCTGCGAGGGGTCGCCCCGCCGGAAGTGCGCATGACCGATATCTACCGGTCGGTCGTTCCGTTCATCGCGTTGATGCTGGTTGCGGTTGCCATATGCATGGTCTTCCCGCAGATTATCCTCGTGCTGCCGAACGCGATGTTCTGAACCGGCCGCCCCATCAGTCGGCACGCAGCGTGGAGACCATCGTACTCAACCTCTGCGCCGCTGCCTTCATGGGCTCCAGCCAGAACTCGGCAGGCTGCTTGCGCAATCGCGTCACCGGGCCGGTAATGCCGATGGCATAGACCACGCCGACGTTGTCGACGGGAACCGGACAGGCATATGCCATGATGTTCTCGTCGATCTCGCGGTCACAGATCGCGTAGCCGGTCTGTCTGACCTTCTCGAACTCGGCGAGCACTTCGTCTCGGGAGGTGTGCGTAAACGGCGTCAGTCGCTCAAGCGGTTCCGTCAGATATGCGTCGAGCATGGAACTGTCCTGATAGGCAAGAATCGCCTTGGCCGAGGCTGCGGCGTGCGCCGGCAGGTGGTCGCCCGGAAGGACATGCAGCCGATGCCCCTGATCGGGTGCCGACCGCGCGATTGAAAGAACCCCCGTACGGTCGAGACGCACGACGTAAGCCGTTTCGCCGAACCGCGCGGCAAGGTCGTCGACGACGAGTTGGGCGAACGCGCTGGCCTTGTCACGATCGACGCCGAGGTGAAGCATGCGCCACATGCGCGCGCCGATCCGGAACGTCTTGTACCATGTGTCGTCGCTGGCAAGGATGCCGAGATCGACCAGCGTGCGCACCAGGCGATGCGCCGTCGGCTTCGGCAGTCCTGTCAGCTGAGCGATGTCGGTAAGCGTCAGTCCGTCGTGGGAAGCCGCGACGATTTCGACAATCTGGAAATAGCGCTCGATCGGCCCCGATCCGTTGGTCGCCACTCAAACCTCCTGCCTGTTCGCCACGTTCCAATGCACTGCGAAGCACACAACTACAAGCCGACACCGGCTTGACAAAGTCGCGGCTCGTCGATTGAATATCATTTATTGAAACTATATTCCATAAAATGAGATTTAGAGGGCTGGATGAGCGTTAGCGTTGGTGTCGATGTGGGCGGCACATTCACGGACTTCCTGATGCTGGACTCGGCCACCGGCCGATTCGCAACGGCCAAGGTGCCGACCACGGTCGACGACCGGTCCAGGGGCTTCCTTCAAGGCATCGACGAACTCGGCGTACCCGCCGATGCCATCGACTGGCTCGTGCACGGCACCACGGCCGGCACCAATGCGGTCCTGGAGCGAAAGGGTGCACGCGCCGGCCTCATAACGACACGCGGATTCCGCGACGTCCTCGAGCTTGGGCGCCGCACCCGTCCGAACGCATACGGCCTGTCCGGCAATTTCAAGCCTCTTATCGAGCGCAGGCTGCGCCTGGAGGCGACCGAGCGGATGGATGCTCAGGGCCGTGTCGTCACGCCATTGAGCGAAAGCGACGTGCGTGCCGCTGTGCAGCAGCTCATCGATGAGGGTGCGGAATCGCTCGTCATCCATTTCCTCCATTCCTATGTGAACGACGAACATGAAGCCGCTGCAGTGCGAATCGCGCGAGAGATGTGGCCGAACGAGCACGTGATCGCCGGCCACGAGATCGTGCGCGAGATGCGCGAGTTCGAGCGAGGCAGCACGGCCGCGATCCACGCGTCCATCAGTCCTATCGTCAGCCAATACATCCAGCGTGTCGCGAGCAGCCTCAAGGACAAGGGGTTCCGAAACGAACTGCTCGTCATGCAGGCGAATGGCGGCATGATGTCTTCCGCCCTCGTCGCCAGCCATGCCGCGCACACCGTCATGTCAGGCCCTGCGGGAGGCGTCCTCGCGTCCGCAGAAATCGCGAAAGCGGCCGGCTTCGCCAACATCATCACTGGCGACATGGGCGGCACCAGCTTCGACGTGGCGCTCGTTGTCGACGGCAAGCCGGTCATCACTGCTGAGAAGGATCTCGCCTATGCGGTGCCGATCCGCATTCCGATGATCGACATGCACACCGTCGGCGCCGGCGGCGGCAGCCTCGCGCACATCGACAAGGCCGGCATGCTGCGTGTGGGACCTGAAAGCGCCGGTTCGTTCCCCGGACCCATCGGCTATGACCGTGGCGGCGAGCGCGTGACGATCACCGACGCGAACTTCTTCCTGGGCCGGCTCAACCCGGGCTCCGTGACGGGCTCCAACAAGCCGGCACCGATTGCGCGCATCGAAGCGGCGCTTTCGGAACAGATCGGCAAGCCGCTCGGGCTTGACGCGACCGCCGCGGCTTCGGCGATCATCGACGTGGCGATCGCCGAACTCGCTGGTGCCATCCGTCTCATTTCGATCGAGAAGGGCCATGATCCGCGCGATTTCGCGCTGATGCCATTCGGGGGCGCAGGGCCGTTGCACGCTATCGCTATCGCCCGCGAGCTTGGCATACCGCGTGTTCTCGTTCCGCGCTTCCCGGGGCTGACCTCGGCACTCGGATGCGTGCTTGCCGATGTGCGGCACGATTTCGTGCAGACGGTCAACCTGCCGATGCGCGGCATCGATGGCAATGCCGTCGTGGCGATCATGCGCCAGCAGGCCGCCGATGGGCGCGCGCTTCTGGCCGAGGAGAGCGTCGATGTCGGCCAGGTCGACGTGGTCCACGAGTTCGATCTGTTGTTCAAGGGGCAGTCGCATGTGCTGCGGGTCGAGATGAAGGGGGAGGCGTTCGACGCCGATGCCGTGCTCGACGAATTCGTCAGGGCCTACAAGCAGCGCTTCGACCTTGAACTGCCGGAGATGGTGCCGGTTCTCGCAAATGTCCGCACGACGGTGATCGGGCAGCGTGAAAAAGTCGACCTCTCGATATTCCGTCCCTCCGAGGGGACGCTAGCGTCAGCCGAAACGGGCACGCGCGATGTCTACTTCGACGGCGAATGGCGAAAGGCCCGCATCTACGATCGCGATTCCCTGCCGCTGGGCGCGGCCATCGAAGGCCCGGCCATCGTCGAGCAGTCCGACTCCACGCTGGTGCTAGATCCGGGCACCACTTCCCGCGTCGACGAATACGGCAACATCGTCGTCGCCATCGACCAGACCCCGGCCGCGAACTGAACAGGAAACAGCATGCTGAACCACCAGCAGGCCGCAAAGCTCGGCCAGTCCATCGATCCCGTCACCCTCACCGTCATCGAAAAGGGCCTGCAACAGGTCTGCTCGGAGATGGATCTGGTGCACGAAAAGACATCGTTTTCGCCCGTCATCTCGGAGGCATTCGACCGCTCGAACGGCATTTACGGACTGGGCGACGGCCGCATGATCGCACAGGGAGAACTCGGCCTGCCGATCTTCCTCGGCGTGATGCAGGAAACGACCCGATGCGTCATCGAGGCGCGCGACGATCTTGAGGACGGCGACGTCATTCTCGTCAACGACCCCTATCTTGGCGGCACCCATCTGATGGACGTGAAGATGGTGCGTCCCTTCTACTACCGTGGCAAGCTGTGGTGCTATCTGTCCAACACAGGCCACTGGCCGGACACGGGCGGCATGGTGCCCGGCGGCTTCAACAGCACCGCCACGGAAATCCATCAGGAAGGTCTGCGAATCCCGCCGGTCAAGCTGGTCCGGCGCGGCAGGATGGAGGACGATCTGGTGCAGATGGTCCTCGCCAATATCCGCGTTGCCGAAGAACGGATCGGCGACATCAAAGCCCAGATTGCAGCGCTGACGGCCGGCGCGCGCCGCCTCACCGCACTGCTCGACCGCTACGGTCAGGATGTCGTCGAGGCAGCGATTGCCGAGCTCGAGCGCCGCTCCGAGCGCATGATGCGCGCGCATATCGACACCATCCCGGATGGCACCTATGAAGCGAGCGCTTTCATGGACAGCGACGGCGTCGTCAATGAGCCGCTCGAGATCGCGGTCTCCGTCAAGGTGGATGGAAGCGACATCGAGTTTGATTTCTCCCGGTCGAGCCCGCCGTGCCAAGGGCCCCTGAACTCTGTCTGGGCGACGACGCTTTCGGCAGTCTACGTCGCGCTCAAACACATATTCCCCGACGTGCCGATGAATGCCGGCTGCTTCGAGCCCATCGTCGTTCACAAGCCGCTCGGCACCTTCATCCATGCCGAATACCCGCGTCCCGTTGCAGGCTGCGCCGCCGAGGTGTCGCAGCGCGTCATGGAGGCGGTGTTCCTGGCACTTGCCAAGGCGATCCCCGACCGGCTTTTTGCTGCGCCGGCTGGTACCAGCGGCAATCTCAGCCTTGGCGGACATGACCCGGAAACGGGCGAGAACTACATCATGTACTATTTCTCCGGCGGCGGTTACGGCGGCTGGTGGAACGGCGACGGTCTCACCAACGGCTGCTCGACCATCGGCATCTCCAAAAGCCAGCCCGTCGAGATCCTCGAGCAGCGCTATCCGCTGCTTTTCGAAAGCTATGCCCTGCGCGAGGGGTCGGGCGGCGCCGGCCGTTTCCGCGGCGGCTTTGGCGTCAGCTACAAGCTGCGGCTGTTGCGGGGCCACGGCAAGGCATCGTTCCTTATGGAACACGGACGTTTCGGCCCTCCCGGCATACTCGGTGGCGAGGCGGGTGCGCCGAACCGCATCTCGATTTCCCAGAAGGGAAGGGCGATCGAGCCGGAACACATCTCGAAGGGCGAGGATTTCGTGCTTGGCCCCGGAGACACCATCGAGGTGAACACGCCGGGCGGCGGAGGCTATGGCCTTCAGGCGGAAAGGGACTCCGAGGCCAATGCCGACGACCGCCTCCAGGCCTATTACCCTGATCATGCGGGGGCTGCATGAGCGCCATCCTGCACCGCAAGACGGACACGGTTCCGCCGGCCGTCGCGCAGGCGGACGGATTGTGGGTTACGGACAGCGATGGCCGCCGCTATCTCGACGCGGTATCGGGCGGTGCGGCTGTCTCGGCCATTGGTCATCGTGAGGAGCGGGTACGCGATGCGATCCTGCGCCAGTTCGATGCCGTCTCCTATGCCCACGGCTCGTTCTTCACGAGTGAGCCCGCGGAGGAGCTTGCCGCCTATCTGGTCGGGAAGGCGCCTGCGGGGCTGTCGAAGGTTGTCTTCTGTTCGGGTGGTTCGGAAGCGGTCGAAACGGCTCTGAAGCTTGCCCGCCAGTATTGGGTCGAGCGCGGCGAACCCGGCCGTGGCAAGATCATCGCGCGCCGCCAGAGCTATCACGGGGCAACGCTGGGAGCTCTTTCCGTCGGCGGAAACCTGCCGCGCCGAGCGCTCTACGAGCCGCTGCTGTTCGAGGCCGAGCTGATCGCGCCATGCTACGCCTATCGCGAGCGACGCGAAGACGAGACCGAACGGGACTACGGGTTGCGCGCCGCGGCCGAGCTTGAGGACGCGATCCTGCGTCTCGGCCCCGAGACGGTTGCGGCCTTCATCGCCGAGCCGGTCGTTGGCGCGACGCTCGGTTGCGCGCCGGCCGTCGACGGTTATCTGAGCGAGGTGCGTGCGATCTGCGACCGCTACGGCGTTCTTCTGATCCTCGACGAGATCATGTGCGGCAGCGGGCGAACCGGCTACCGGTTCGCCTTCGAGGAGGACGGCGTCGTCCCCGACATCGTGACTGTCGCGAAGGGGCTGGGCGGCGGCTTCGTGCCGATGGGTGCCACGCTGGTCCATGACAGGATCGCAGACGCCATCGCTGCCGGTTCGGGGGCTCTCGCGCATGGCTTCACCTATATGGGCCACTCGCTCGCCTGCGCGGCCGCCCTGGCTGTCCAGCGCGCCGTTGATGAAGATGGGCTGGTTGCGGCAGCCGCGGCGAGCGGTACAGCGCTGAGGCGCATGCTCGAAGCGTCGCTGGGTCAGCACCGGCATGTCGGCGACATTCGCGGGCGCGGGCTGTTTATCGGGATAGAACTCGTTGCGGATCGCGAGACCAAAGCGCCCTTCGACCCGGCCGCGAAGCTGCATGCCGTGGTGAAGGCATCGGCCATGGAGAACGGCCTGATGATCTACCCCTCGGGTGGCACGATAGACGGACGGGCCGGCGACCACATTCTCCTCGCGCCGGCGCTCAACGCACGCGAGGACGAACTTGCCGAGATCGTGGCCCGCCTTGGCAGGTCGCTCGACAATGCACTGGAGACGCTGAAATGAAGGCTGCCGGTAGACTGGACGACCTGCGTGAGGCGTATGTCCGCAAGCACCCGGAAAGCTGCGCGCGGCACGAGCGCGCACAGGCATGGATGCCCGGCGGAAATACGCGCAGCGTCCTGCATTTCGATCCGTTCCCGCTCGTCATCGCGTCGGGCAGGGCGGACATGCTTACCGATGTCGACGGCTACGAATATATCGATTGCGCCGGGGAATTCTCGGCGGGTCTCTATGGCCACAGCGACCCGGTCATCGTGGCTGCTCTGCACGAAGTGCTGGACAACGGGCTCGTCCTTTCGGGTCCGAACACCGCCGAGAGCGAACTGGCCGAACTGTTGTGCCAGCGCTTTCCTTCGCTGGAGCGGCTGAGATTCTGCAATTCCGGTACCGAGGCCAATCTCTTTGCGCTGCTGACGGCGATCAACGCAACGGGCCGCAAGCGTGTCCTCGTTTTCGAGGATGCCTATCATGGCGGCGTTCTCACCTTCGCGGGCGGCGGCAGCCCGATGAACGTGCCGTTTGATTTCGTCACGGCGCCTTTCAACGACATCGAATCCACACGCGCCAGCGTGAAACGGCATGAAGACGACCTTGCCGCCATTCTGGTCGAGCCGCTGCTGGGCGCGGCCGGCAACATCCCGGCCGAAGCGGCGTTTCTGGCGATGCTGCGCGAGGAGGCGACCCGCTGCGGCGCGGTGCTCATCTTTGATGAGGTGAAGACTTCGCGCCTCGGGCGCGCCGGCCTGCAAGGCCACTACGGTGTCATGCCCGACATGACGACCCTCGGCAAATATCTCGGCGCGGGCCTGTCCTTTGGCGCGTTCGGCGGTTCGAAGGCCCTGATGGACCGTTTCGATCCGCGCCTGCCGGGCGCGCTCAAGCATGCAGGCACCTTCAACAACAACATCATGTCGATGAGAGGAGGGCTTGCGGGCCTGCGCTCGAGCTTCACACCCGACGCCGCCGATGCGTTCCTTCAGCGCACCGAGGCTTTCCGCGCGACGGTGAATGCACGGCTGTCGCAGGCCGGCCTCAATGTGTGCCTCAGCGGCATCGGGTCGATACTCAGCCTCCATATCGGCGCGCAGCCGCCCATGAAGGTTGCCCAGATACACCCGCAAACGATGCTGCTGAGGCAACTCGTTCACCTGAAATGCCTGGAACGCGGCCTCCTGCTGACACCGCGCGGCGACATCTTCCTGTCATTGCCGATGAACGAGGCCCGTCTTGGCGAGATCGCGGAAATCCTGGTGAGTGCCGTAATCCAGGAAAGCCCTGCCTTGGCGATTTGAGGTGCACCCTCGGCTTGGTCGTCGGTCGATGTAGCAGGACGGCATGGCCGGAAACCAGTCTGCACGCCGCAACGAGCGTCCCAGCGCCGGCGAGCGCTCCAGCTCTACGCGCCCCGGCCGCCTGCACACGGCACCCTGACCGGTGTCTCCGCACCAATTTTGGGTGCGGTCTCATAATTCGACGGCTTTAGTTAGAAAAGTGGCGCGCCCGAAAGGATTCGAACCTCTGACCCCCAGATTCGTAGTCTCAGAAATAAGGCCAGATGGCGTTTCCGGGCGTTGCAGTGCGTTTCCCTATACCATTGAGAAACATACATTTTTATGCTAGCGTCTTTCCTGTCGTTGCCGCAGGTTTCCATGCTGGGTGGCGACCCGGTGGCGACCCAACGGGATTTGGCAGGAAAGGGCGGGGTGAATGGAAAAGATCAAACTGACCAAAACCGTGGTGGCCAAAGCGGTGGCGAAGCCGTCACGGTATAGCCTGTTTGATACACAGGTGCCGGGGTTCGGTTTGCGGGTTTTTCCTACGGGCGCGATGTCTTGGATTTTCGAGTACCGGCCCGGCGAGGGCGGAAGGCGCGTTGCCAAGAAGCGGATTACTATCGGCAAGGTGGATGATTTCACGCCGGAAGTGGCACGCAAAATTGCCGATGGCTATCGCGCGATGGTGCGAACCGGGCACGATCCGCAAGGGGAGAAGGCACGCCAGCGAAAGGCACTAACAGTTTCCGAACTCGCCACAGCGTTTCTGTCCGATCATGTCGATGCCAAGCGCAAGGCCAGCACGAAGGCGCATTATGAAGACGTCCTCAATCGCCTGGTGGTGCCCAAGTTGGGCCAACTCAAAGCAAAGGATGTCACGCGCGCCGATATTGCGCGACTGCATCTGGCGAGCCGGAAGACACCATTTCAGGCCAATCGCATTTTGGCCATTGTCGGCTCGATGTATGGGTTCGGAGCCAAGCACGGGCTTGTGCCTGACGATTTGAACCCTGCCCGTGGTGTTGAACGCTACAAGGAAGAAGGTCGGGAAAGGTATTTGTCTGGGGAAGAACTGGAGCGGCTTGGTGCAGCCATTCGGGAAGCTGAAACCACGGGCATTCCCTGGAAAATCAACCCGGCCAAAAAGACCAAGCATGTACCCAAGGAGCGTCAGGCAACCGTCATTGGCGAACATGCGGCAGCGGCGCTGCGGCTCTTGATCTTTACGGGCGCGCGTGTTGGCGAAATCCTGACCCTAAAATGGGAACATGTGGATTTCGAACGCGGGCTTCTGCGCTTACCCGACTCCAAGACCGGGCAAAAGACGATCATTCTGAATGCGCCCGCCATGGGCGTCCTCACCCACCTGACCCGGGCTGGCGTTTACGTCATTGCGGGCGACAGTGTCGGCAAGCCGGATGAAAAACCCCGATCCGATCTCAAGCGCCCGTGGTCGATGGTCCGTCGCCATGCCAAGCTCGACAGGGTAAGGCTGCATGATTTACGCCACAATTTTGCAGCCTTCGGGGCTGGCGGAGGGCTTGGCCTGCCCATAATTGGCAAGTTGCTTGGCCATTCCCAGCCGCAAACCACCGCGCGCTATGCGCATCTGGACAATGATCCTTTGCGTCGAGCGACGGATTCGATTGGCGCAACTCTCGCAAATGCTATGGGCGAGAAGCGCGAATCGGGCCAAGTTATCTCACTAGATGGACACGCCGCACCAAATCGATGATCGTCGCCAGTTTGGTACATTAGAAGGATCGGGCTGGACGCCTGAAACGCTTGAGTATTGGCGCAATCCAGCGACGGAAAATTATGTGGCTCTTCGCCGCGCCAACCCTGATGCGGAAATAGAAGTTCGTACCAATGGCGGCATAGACCAACTTTTTGCCGTTGAGGATGAGCTAAAAAGCTACGAAATTGATCCCGACCTTTTTGTTAGCGTTTTCGATGCCAACCAGGAAGCGATAAGTTATTTTGCGCTTTTCTTCATGGAGAAGATAGCAGAGGCAAAGGCGTTGCGAGCTGCCGGTGAGACACATCTGGTCCGTCGAGGATTAGTGGTTCCAGATAAACTCATTGATTGGTTTATTCGATGCGCGCTGGACGCGGCAAGCTTCTACGGGACGCTTGAAATCAATCGTGACTTGATCGTTCTTATCAAAGAGCGGCTGGGTGGTCCTGTCGTCGAGTATGAAAATAGGACCCGCACCAAAGAGCAGAAGCTAAATGCATCATGGATTGGCGGTCAGATGTTGGCCCGAGGCCAAGTGCCTTCGATCCGGGCAGTTGCTCAACTTATGAATGTTGCGCCTAGCACGGTAATGCGCTGGTTCAAGGACGGAGAATTTGAGGCCGTGTGCGAAAAGTGGCGTGCACACTTCAACGCGGATGGAAGCTCCCGGCCGCTGGAAATGAACGCAACAAAGCCGTTGCAACCAAATGAACGTGCGCAACGGCAAGACGGCTGACAGTTTTCGCCTTACCCCCGGGCTTTTCCGGTAGTTGCACAAGGCGATACAATGTCTTCTCAGACCACCCCCCCACAGCGGCCCAAACTGCGCACCCGCCAAGCCGCCGCCTATACAGGATTGGCCAAATCCACCCTTGAGAAACTGCGCTGCAATGGCGGTGGCGCACCCTACATTCGGATTGGCCGCATTGTTCTGTACGATCCCGACGATCTCGATACTTGGCTTGCCGCCCACAAGCGGCGCACCACTGCTAGCGATTGCTAGGCAGTCGCCACATGCGCAGGGCGAAGCCGAACTGGCGCGCCGTCAAACGGCATCGAAGCTACACCGTCGATGAGGCGGCGCGCGCGACAGGGGCTTGCAAGGGGACCGTGCGACGCTGGCTGAAGAGTGGCCTGCCCGCGATCACCGACCAACGGCCGGCATTGATCCTTGGCGAAGAACTGATCGCATTCCTGGATCGACGCAAGCGTGACCGACAGAAATGCCAGCCGCACGAGTGCTTTTGCTTTTCCTGTCGCCGACCGCGCGCGCCGGCTTTCAACGCGGCCGAATTCATCCCCATGTCGGCGTCTAGCGGCAATCTGAGAGCACTCTGCGAGGAATGTCTAACCGTCATGCACAAGCGCGTCGCGGTGGCAAAAATCGACCCGCTTAGGGCGATCCTCGACGTCACGATCATGCAGGACGACCAACACCTAAGAGAGATGCCGAATCCCTGTCTGCATGTTCACTTGGGAAAGAAGGGCTGATCCATGCGCAAGCATCATCCGAAAAACGAGCGTATCAAGCGCCGTTATCTCGCCTATCTGGAAGAGGCCAAGCGCCTGTCGTCCGCAAGCGTCGACCAGGCGGCGGCGGCAATCGCGCAGTTCGAGGCCACGACCAAATGGAAGGATTTCGCACGCTTCCACATCGAGCAGGCGCGCGCCTTCAAGCGCGAACTCGGCGAACAGACCAACGCGGCGACCGGGCGGCCGCTGGCGAAAGCCACGATCCATTCGCGGCTGATGGCGTTGAAGGCGTTCTTCCAGTGGCTGGCGAGCCAGCCAGGCTATCGGCGCATCGGCTACAGCGACGCCGACTATTTCAATCCTTCGGCCAATGACAGCCGGATCGCCACGGCGAGGCGGGAAAGGTCGGCCCCGAGCATCGACCAGGTGCGGCATGTCCTGAATTCGATCTCCATCGAGAGCGACATCGACCGCCGCGACCGCGCGCTGATCGCCTTCGCGCTGCTTTCAGGCGCGCGCGACGACGCCATCGCGTCGCTGGCGCTTCGCCATGTCGACACCGACCGACGCACCGTGTTTCAGGATGCGCGCAGCGTGCGCACCAAGAACCGCAAGACCTTCACGTCATGGTACTTCCCGGTCGGCGACGACATGGAGGCGATCGTCTCCGACTGGATCGCACATCTGAAGGGCAATCTCCTGTTCGGGCCGGATGATCCGCTGTTTCCGGCGACCCGCGTTGCGCCCGACGCAGACGGTCATTTCGGCCCGGCTGGCGTCGACCGCATATTCTGGAAATCCGCCGACGCGATCCGCCGCATCTTCCGTCAGCGCTTCGAGGCGGCGGGACTTGCCTATTTCAACCCGCATTCGTTGCGCACGACGCTGGCGCGGCTTGGCGAAGCGGTCTGCCGGTCGCCTGAGGAATTCAAGGCCTGGAGCCAGAACCTCGGCCACGAACAGGTGCTGACAACCTTCACCAGCTATGGCGCGGTAGCAGGCCACCGGCAGGCTCAAATATTCGAAGCGCTGCGCAACGGCTCAAAGCGACCAGTAGGTGAAAGAGAACCCGATCTCACCACTATCGCAAACATCCTCCGCCAGATTCACGATAATACTCTCCAGAGACGCTGATCCTATCCTATGCTATTTTTGATGCCGGGATGATCGAGGCTCTGGGGACGACACTCATGCTTGCTGAATTGGTTGATGAATTCCTTTCCGGCCCGCTCGAACTTTGGTGCTGCGAGATCGAAAAGCCAGAAGCAGACTCGTTGATCGGAGCAATCCAGATTGCGACGCTGTCTATTGATCACCGTGGGAGACGTCATCCGCATCAATGGCGCATTCCGCTTTCAGTCTTGGAACGGCTGCGCGATGCACTGATTGGCCGTGCCGAAGAAATCAGGACCAAGACAAGTTTCTCCAGCCTGCATGCACTCGTGGTCGCGGAATGCCTTGGCATCCGGGGTGCTGGCGAATTGCTGGCTTACGATGTGGCGTTCCGCATAGGCCTGTATCTCGGCTTTGAGCCGCAGAAAGTCTATCTGCATGCCGGCACACGGACTGGAGCGCGGCGTTTGGGGCTCAATGGGGCTGCAGTAAGCTTGTCGGAGCTGCCACGCGAATTGCAGCGCTTGCAGCCGTGCCAAGTCGAGAACTTTCTTTGCCTTTACGCCAACAAGCTATGATCGACCGGGTTGCGCTCTGGACCTAGCTTCGATCCTATGCTGCGAACTCAAGTGATTTGCGAGGACAGGGCAGCGTGACGGAACTCAGCTTCAAGGGCAAGGAATTCGTCTATAACCATCACCTTGCCGTGCCCTTCCGGCCACTGGAAATGCACCCTGAAAAGGGGATCGGGCAAGCCCGGCTCGACGGCAATCTGATTGTGCAGGGCGATAATTTGCACGCGCTCAAATCGCTATTGCCGATGTATGCGGGCAAGGTGGACTGCATCTTTATCGACCCGCCCTACAATACCGGCAATGAGGGCTGGGCCTATAACGACAACGTCAATTCGCCGATGATCAAGGAATGGCTCAACGCCAACCCCATCGGGATCGAAGACGGGCTACGGCACGACAAATGGTGCGCGATGATGTGGCCACGGCTGCGGCTGTTGCATGAATTACTGGCGGACGACGGAAGCATCTGGATCACGCTTGATGACAACGAAGCGCAACGCGGGAGACTGCTTCTCGATGAGATATTCGGCTCTCAAAACTTTGTTGCCAATTTTGTGTGGCAGTCGAAAGATACACCCGGTAACAATAGCTCTGGCGTGGCAGAAACCCATAATCACCTCATCTTTTATCGGAAGTCCGATAGCTTTTCTCCGAACTTGCTGGATCGAACAGATGACCAGATCGCAAACTACACCAATCCCGATAAGGATCGGCGCGGCGTCTGGTTGGGATCGCCCCTGACGCGGGCAGAGCATCGAGATCGCGACTTCTACGCTATCCCAAACAAGGCGGGACGCATGGTGTTTCCCCCCAAAGGAAGCTCGTGGCGAAGGCCACCTTCCACTATGAGGTGGCTGGCAGAGGATGATCGGATTTGGTGGGGTGTTTCCGGTGACGCTGATTTTCCGCTCGAAAAGAAGTTTCTGGTTGAAACAAAGGACGGCGTGGTCAATCAAACGTGGTGGCCGTACGAGTTTGCAGGTAGCACTCGCAACGCAGGTGCCCAGCTAAAGGCAATTTTCGATGGCGAAAAGCCATTTGAAACGCCAAAGCCTGTGCAACTCATTCAACGGGTAATCGAACTCGCTACTCGTCCCAATGCGATTTTTCTTGACTCCTTTGCCGGTTCCGGCACCACCGCCCATGCGGTGCTCGACGCCAACAGGCGCGATGGGGGAAGCCGCAAATTCATTCTCGTCGAGATGGAGGATTATGCCGAGCGGCTGACCGCCGAGCGGGTGCGGCGCGTGATCAACGGTTATGAATTTTCCGGCACGCAACGCACCGAACTGTTGCGCGAAAAGCTTAACTGGCGGGCAATCGAAAAGGCCGATGGTCTGGTGGAGAAAGTGCAGGGGATCGAGAACCTGCACGGGCACGAATTCGACAAGATCAAAAAGGAAGTCAAAGACGGTGAGTTGATCGTCACCGGGGAAAAATCGGTCAAGGACAAGACCGAAGGCTTAGGTGGCGAATTTACTTATTGCACGTTGGGCGCGCCGGTTGAACTCGACAGGATTCTCACCGGGGAGACCCTGCCAACATATGAGGCGCTGGGGGCGGTGCTGTTCCACATGGCCACCAATCGCGCCTTCGATCCCAAGGGCATGGATGAAGCCGCCAGCTATCTTGGCGAGACCGAAGGTGACTATCTGTGGCTAATCTACAAGCCTAAACTCGACTGGCTCAAATCGCCTGAAGCTGCCCTGACACTCGACAGGGCCAGAGGGTTTGCCGATGCCAAACCCAAGGGCAAGAAGCATCTTGTCTTTGCCCCGGCACGCTATGTGAGCCAGAAGCTTCTGAACGAAGAGAATATCCCGGTCGAATTCGTGCCCCTGCCTTATGCGCTCTACCGGATCGAGCGGGCATAATGTCGGGCTTGCGCGAACTCGACTATCAGGACCGGGTGCTCACGACGTTCGATGCGTTTCTCGATGCGCTGGGCGAAGAAAAGGTCAAGGCCGACAAGGTGGCCGAACTGGCACGCCAGCAACCCGATCTCGATCTGGCGATACCCGACTTTCCGGCCAGGGCATGGGAGAAGCTGAAGGCTGACAGCAAGCTGCCCCAGAGTCGCGCGGACATTCCCTATTCATCACGCCGAAGCGGATCGGGCCAGCCGGTGCCCAATGCAGTGCTCAAGGTGCCGACAGGCGGCGGCAAGACGTTTCTCGCGGTCAATGCGGTCTCGCGCATCCTTGGGCGCTATATCAATCGCAACACCGGCTTTGTGCTCTGGATCGTGCCCAACGAGGCGATCTACACGCAGACGCTCAAGCGCCTCAAGGACCGGCAGGACCCCTACCGGCAGGCGCTGGACCGCGCGGCGGTCGGGCGTGTCAGGATCATGGAAAAGTCCGACCCGCTGAATGCGCGGGACGTCGAGGGCCAGCTTTGCGTCATGCTGTTGATGCTGCAATCGGCCAACAGGCAGACCAAGGAAACCCTGAAGATGTTTCAGGACCGGGGGGACGTGCACGGCTTCATGCCACCCGAAGGCGACCAAAGTGCCCATGCCGAACTGATCGGCCAGGTTTCCAATCTCGACGCCTACAACGACATTTTCCCGATGGTGAAGGATTCGCTTGGCAATGCCTTGCGGATCATCCGGCCAATCGTGGTTCTCGACGAGGGGCACAAGGCCATTTCACAACTGGCCCACGACACGCTTTATGGGTTCAACCCGCTTTTCGTGCTGGAACTGACAGCGACCCCTCAGGACGTGAAGGGCAAGGATGACGCTCCGGCGCGGCACGCCAACGTGCTGGTGGAAATCACCGGCATCGAACTGGACCGCGAGGGCATGATCAAGATGCCCCTCAATCTCGACGCGCGGCAGGGCACCGACTGGAAGGCCACGCTCAATGTGGCGGTGGACCGGCTCAACGCGCTCGATGATGAGGCCAGAAAGCTCCGCGCCAATACCGGGCGCTATATCCGACCGATCATGCTTGTGCAGGTGGAGCGCACCGGCGCCGATCAGCGCGATGGCGACCATATCCATGCGCTCGACGTCAAGGATCGGCTGTTGGCGCTGGGCTTCGATGAAGCGGAAATCGCGATCAAGACGGCAGAAGTCAACGACCTCAGCCAGCCCGAAAATCAGGACCTTCTGTCGCCAACCAACAAGGTGCGCGCGATCATCACCAAGCAAGCCTTGCAGGAGGGCTGGGATTGCCCATTCGCATATGTGCTTTGCGCCCTGGCGGCCAGTACCGGCAAAAGCGCCCTGACTCAGCTTGTCGGGCGCATATTGCGCCAGCCGCATGCCACAAAGACCGAGGTCGATCCGCTCGACGAATGCCATGTGATTACCCACCACGCGGCCACCGGCGATGTGGTCGCGACTATCAAGAAGGGTCTGGAAGGCGACGGGCTGGGGGATCTGGTACTGAAAGTCGCTGATGGTGGCCAGGATGGGCCACCGCCGGGCACGGCGCGCAGGATCGAACGGCGCAAGGATTTTGCAAGCACCCGGATTTATCTGCCCCGCGTGCTTCGGATTGAGGGGGCGGTGGTGCGCCCGCTCGACTATGAAACTGACATTCTGGCGGCAATCGACTGGCGCGGCTTCGATGCTGCAGGCATTGCCGACACGATCCCGGAAAATGCTCAGCCGGTCGCCAACCAGCTCCAGCGCATATCCCTGACGGAAACCAAAGAACATTTCGCGCAACAGACGGTTTCCGTTCTGGCCGATGGCATTGCATTCGATCCGTCCTATGCGGTGCGCAACATTTCCGACATCGTGCCCAACCCATTTGTGGGGCGGGAGATCGTCGAAAGCGTCTTGGCCAGATTGGGCGCACGGGGTTTCGATGCCGACAGGATCGGGCAGCTTGGCACCCTGATCATCGAGGAACTTCGCAAGGGTCTGGACAAAGAACGCGCTGCCCGCGCCGAAACGCTGTTCAGGCAACAGGTGGCCAACGGCGTAATTCAGTTTCGGCTAAGGCTCGATGGCCGCAACTGGCAGATGCCCTTTGCGGTGGAAACCAGCGAACCGGAAGGAGCAAGGACGCTGGCGGGCAAGGATGGCGGGCCGCTTGAGAAAAGCCTCTTCTCGCCAGTTTATGAAAACGAACTCAACAAGGACGAACGCGCCGTGGCCGTGCATCTTGATGCCGAAGAGGCGCTAGCCTGGTGGCATCGTAACGCGGCGCGCGCGCATTACGGATTGCAGGGCTGGCGGCGCGCCATGATCTATCCCGACTTCATCTTCGCGGTGAAACGCGAAGGCGCTGGCGCGCGGATCACCGTCTTGGAAACCAAGGGCAACCAGCTCGACAATCTCGACACCGCCTACAAGCGCGACGTGCTCAACGTGCTATCGGAAAACTTCGCCTGGGACGCCACCGCCCCGGCTGGCACACTGGAGCTTGTGCAGGACAATGGCGAAACGGTCGAATGCACGCTGATCCTGATGAGTGAATGGAAGACCAAGCTTCCGGGGCATTTGCAGGCGACTTAGCGGAATCCACAATGACAGAATTCGACACTTGGAGGGCATATTCGAATTTCGAGCGTGAAGTGACTCGGGATCGCCGCTTCATCCGATCCGACACAGCCGAACGGTTTCTGAACTCCGTCCGAATTTCATGCAAATCTCGCCATTCGCGGATTTCGAATCGACGCAGGCTTTGGCGTGCGCAGCAAGGTCACGGCTGGCGCTATGAAGAGCAGATCAATGACTACTTGCCCGCAGCTTTTCCCAAGGATCGGATGCTACCTTTGACCGATCGCGCTATGGAAGGTCGTGCCAACCCACGCGGAATTCCGGTGGTATATCTTTGTACCAACAAGGATGCCGCAATGAGCGAAACGCGTCCGTGGCTTGGTTCTTATGTATCGCTTGGTCTGTTCCAAACGACCCGCGACCTCCGGCTAGTAGACTGCACGCGTGACCACCAGAGCCACACGGCATTATTCATTGAGGAGCCACCCGCCGACCAGCGTGATGCTGCGGTTTGGGCTCAGATTGATAGAGCATTCACCAAGCCGGTCACCCGGAGTGATGACACCGACACTTATGTGGCGACGCAAATCTTGGCGGAATTGTTTAAGCACGAAGGCTTCGACGGCATATTGTATGGGAGCGCGTTTGGAGAGCGATCCACCAATGTCGCGTTATTCTCTCGCGACAGCGTCGAGCTGTTAATGTGTGAGCTTCACGAAGTTACTGGCGTGAAGCTCAATTTTCGCGAGCGAGACAATCCCTATTTCGTACGTTCGGTTAAATCGCGAGCGACCAAGAAATAGAACTGTCCAATTGGCCCAAATTTAATAGTCGGTGGCGACCCGGTGGCGACCCGGCAAAAAAGCAATGCGGCACACTGAAGGCGCGCATTCTATAACCAAATGATTTCATTGAAAGAAAAGTGGCGCGCCCGAAAGGATTCGAACCTCTGACCCCCAGATTCGTAGTCTGGTGCTCTATCCAGCTGAGCTACGGGCGCGCAATGGGCCGGGAGACCGGCCAAACCGCAACGACAATTGATCGCCGCGTTTCGTGCGGCGTTCCTAGCCACTCATCGCGAGAATTGCAAGCGGCCCGTCGCAAAACTTTCATCGGATTGTTCAGGCCGGCCGTCGCAGCGCATCGCGCGCTGCGTCGAGGTCGACAGGCTGGTCGGGAATGGTGATCGAAAAGACGGTACGGCCGCCGCGGCTCTCCATCAGTTCAAGTGTGCCGCCATGGGCGCGCACCAGCTCATGGGCGATCGCCAGGCCAAGCCCTGTGCCGCCGCTGCGCGCCGAACCACGAAACGCGGTAAACAGGT
The DNA here is from genome assembly GCF_040970315.1 of Neoaquamicrobium sediminum. NCBI lineage: Bacteria > Pseudomonadati > Pseudomonadota > Alphaproteobacteria > Hyphomicrobiales > Phyllobacteriaceae > Neoaquamicrobium > Neoaquamicrobium sediminum. The sequence goes on from NZ_JAZHFV010000002.1 coordinate 53,497, forward strand.
GTTCGCGGGCCTTGGGCGGAAGGCCGGGACCGGTATCCTCGACGAGTATCCGGCATATCGTGCCGGTCCGGTCCGCATGAACCGAAAGGCGCCGCACCAGCGTTCCTTCCTGCTCGCCGGACATCGCCTGAATGGCATTGCGCGACAGGTTCGAAAGAACCCGGAAGAGCTGCTCGGAATCGGCGTCGATCTCGAAATCAGGCTCAACCGCGTTGACGAATTCGATTCCGGCGTCCGGATCGATGCCGAGCAGTTCGTTGACTTCGTCGACCAGTTGCCGCAGCCGCAGCCGCCTGCGGGCCGGCGGCGCTTCCTGTGTGCGGCCATATGAGAGCACGCCGTTGGAATAGGAGACCGCCCGGTCCAGCGCGCGCACCAGCCTTGGTGCGACACGCTGCGCGGTCGGGTCCATCACCTTCGCCAGCCTGTCCGACATCAACTGCGCGGCAGCGAGCATGTTGCGCATGTCATGGTTGATCTTGGAAACGGCGAGACCCAGATCGGCCAGATGCTTCTGCTCACCGAGCGTGCGCTGGAGCTGGCTCTGCATGGCGGCGAGTTCTCGCTCGGCAACGCCGATTTCATCCTCGCGGGCGTCCGGCCGGATGATCCGGGCGGGATCGTCCGGAGCCTCGGCGAACTCCAGCATCGAGCGCGTCATGGTGCGGATCGGGCGGATCATGATGCGGTTGATGGCATAGAAGACCAGCATGGCCGTGCTCAGCGACAGGACCAGCGAAAGAAGGGCGACGTTGCGCGCATAGACAAGAAGAGCGTTGCGAAGCTGGGTATCTCCGATCAGGAGTTCGAACTCGGTGTCGCTGTCGCCCACCGGCCCGAACACGCGCAGAACGCGGTTGCCGCCGAACAGGGCAGTGTAGATCGCCTCCTGCATGGCCATCAGCGGAGGCGTGTTGGCGAGGTCGACATGCACATCCACCTGCGGCGGCATCGCCGTCACCACCAGAAGCTGGGACGCACCCTCGGCACGCACAGCCACAGCCTTGGCGCCGAGCGCGATCAGCACGTCATCCTGCACCTCGCGGGACAGGCTTTCGGGATCGCTCTCCATCAATACGATGCCCACGGCAGCAGCCGTGGCTAGGCGCTCCTCAAGCCAGCGCAGCCGGAAATTCGCGATGGACGGCAGAAAGATAAGCACCTCCGCCAGCAGAACGAACAGGATCGTCAGCAGCAGCAGCTTGGTCGAAAGACCGCGTGACAGCGGCACCTGCTGTCCGGCGCGGCTCTGTTCCGTCTGGTCCGTTTCGCCGTTGAGCGGCAAACCAATCTCCCTATCGCCTAGCCGGAGCCGCGCAGCATGCCTGTCAACCGTTGCATGATCGACGCACGGCGCTTACCCGCAAAATACGCCGAGGCCGCCCGTTTGCCAATTTCCCCGAATGACGGGTAGGCGGGCAGATAGGATGACATGTCGTCTGCTGTAAGGCCTCTGGCCAAGGCCAGCGTCCAGACGCCGATCAGTTCATTTGCCTCGGACCCGACCATTGTCACGCCCAGTATGCGTCCGGGCTCGTCGCAGATGATCTTGACGAAGCCAACGGTGCTGCCTTCGGGCTGTGCCCGGTCATTGTCTGCATAGGCGGAGCGCAGGACGCGGATCGACTTGTGCTGGCGGCGTGCCACGGTCTCGGTGAGGCCGACGCTGGCCAATGCTGGTTCCGTGGCGATCACGCGCGGCAGGAGCAGTTCGTTTGCCTGCGCCGTGCCTTTGCCAAGGATGGCATCCAGCACGATTTCGCCCTGGCGGGCGGCCGCATGGATCGACTGTTGTCCTCCCGTCACGTCGCCGATCGCGTAAACCTTGCGGTTCGTCGTGCGCATCCGGTCGGAGACCTTGATGCCGTTCTCGTCGAAGCCGATGCCGGCCATTTTGAGGTCGAGTTCCGCGGTCGCGGGACGGGTATCCGGAAGTATGAGAAGCTGCGTGCCGTCAACGATTTCTTCGCCTCCGGTCTCGCTCCCAACGTAAAGGCGCACGCCGCTTCGGCCTTTTCGCTCGATCCGGGTGGCGGTGGCGCTTTCGCGCATGTCGAGGCCCTCGGCCCGCAGCTCACGCAACAGGATCGATGCTGCCTCCGGATCCTGCAGGGCAAGCGAGACTGGTGTGCCGACGACTGTGACCTGAGATCCGAGCCTGGTGAATGCCTGTGCCAGTTCAAGCGTGGCATGGCCTCCGCCGGTGATCAGCAGGCGGGCAGGGCGCCGCGTCAGGGCGAAGATTGTCTCGACCGTCAGGCAGCCAACCTCGTCGAGGCCGGCGATCGGTGGCATTTCCGGTTGTGCCCCGGTGGCCACGACAAAATGCCGCGCCCTGATTTCGAACGCGCCGGCCTCGACTGTCCGCCGGTCCTTGAAGCGCGCGTGAGCCGAAACGATACGTACGCCCAAGGCACCAAGCCGCTCGTCGGACATGTCCGGGGCGGTTGCAGCAGCTGCGTGGCGTACATGGCGCATCACATGGCGGAAATCGATCTCCGCTTCGCCCGCCGTGACACCGAAATGCGGCGCACGCCGTATCGCATGCGCATGAGCCGCGGCCGTACAAAACGCGCGGACGGCTACGATTGGATGGCCGATATGGGCCTGTGCGCCGGCGCTGCCCACGAGTACGACTGTTGCACCGGCTGCGACAGCCTTCGTGGCGATCGCACGGCCGGCTGCTCCCGCGCCGATGACACAGATGTCGGGTTTGAGAATCTGGGTGGCCAAGGGGCTGGACCTGTCCTTTCGGGCATTATTCCGCATGCCCGCCTGATACGGCTGGCGGCATTTCGCGACCCCTGCGCGTTCTTACGATGGAGCGGCAGCTCGCTGCAAGTATCGGCAATGGACTAAGCTGCCGCCGGACGCCGGTGCGCATTATTGACACGATCCCGGCACATCCCTATAAGCCCGCTCACGCTCGGACCCAAGGTCCGGCGCAGCCTTGTGCTGTGCATGAACCGGTCGGGCGGACGCTCCTGCTCATACAGAGACAGATCCAAGAAGGGCCGCACCCCGCGGTATTAAACAAATGAAGCGCACCTACCAACCCTCGAAGCTTGTTCGCAAGCGCCGTCACGGTTTCCGTGCACGCATGGCCACCAAGGGCGGCCGTGGCGTGATTGCCGCCCGCCGCAACCGCGGCCGTAAGCGGCTGTCGGCCTGACGTGGCCGCAGGCCGGACAGTTGTCGAACCGGCCAACCGGCACATCACCCGGGCGCTTGAAGAAGCGCTCGGAATTTCTGGCTGTCCGGCGGGGCGAAAAGCGCCGCGGGCGGCTGTTCTTGCTTGAAGTTCTCGATCGCGCGGACGACGCGCCGCCCCGCTTCGGGCTGACGGTCACGAAGAAAGTCGGGAACGCTGCGGTGAGAAACCGCATCCGAAGACGGCTTAAAGAAGCCACGCGCGTGCATGCCGGTGGTGACATGTCGACCGGCAACGACTATGTGATCGTCGGGCGGCGCGAGGTGCTCGCAGTCCCCTTCGACGATCTCAAGCGAGAACTTTCCCGCAGGATACGCGGCGCGCGGTAAGGGAACCGTATGGAAAACAATCGTAACTTCTTCATCACGATCGCGCTTTCCGTGCTGATTCTGGTGCTTTGGCAGGTGTTCTATATGAACCCGCGCATCGAGGCGCAGCGTGAAGCAGCCCGCATCGAAGCCGAGCAGCAGGAACAGGCGCAACCGTCCGCGACACCGCAGCCGGGCCAGCAAACGGCCGCCGACAATGCCGACCTGCCGGGCGGCGAGGCGCCTTCGGGCGGTGTGCCGGGCGCCGGCGGTGGAGTGGCAGCGGGCTCCAGCCGCGCCGACGCGCTGGCTGCTTCGGGCCGTGTCGCCATCGATACGCCGCGCATCTCGGGTTCTCTCAGCCTGACCGGCGCGCGGATCGACGATCTGATCCTCAAGGACTATCGCACGACCGTCGAGCGCAACTCGCCCAACATCGAATTGCTCAATCCAGCGTCGATGGCCGACGGCTACTATGCCGAGGTCGGTTATATCGGCAACGAGTCCGTCGGTTCACTGCCAGGCCCTGACACTGTGTGGACGGTCGAGGGGCAGCCGACGCTGACGCCCGAGGCGCCTGTTACGCTGACCTATACCAACGACCGTGGGCTGACATTCGCACGCACCATCGCCGTCGATAGCAACTACCTGTTCACGGTCTCCGATACGGTGACGAACGAAAGCGGCGAAGCGATCTCGCTGTCCAACTACGGACGCGTCGCACGCATCGGAACGCCGAAGACCGCAGGGTTCTTCATCCTGCACGAGGGTCTGATCGGTGTCACCGGCGAGGAGGGGCTGCAGGAAATCAAGTACAGCAACCTCGTTGACGACCGCCAGATCGTGCCCGGCAAGTCGCAGGACGGCTGGCTCGGCATCACGGACAAGTACTGGGCCGTGGCAATGGTGCCCTCGGGCGCCCAGCCTTTCCAGCCGCGTTATGCCTATTTCGACGATGGCCGCATCCGTTTCCAGGCGGACTACCTGACCGACCCGCTGGTGGTCCAGCCCGGCCAGTCGCAGACGGTCGATACGCTGGTCTTCGCCGGCGCCAAGGAAACCGGCCTGATCGATGCCTATGAGGAAGACCGCCAGATCAGGCAGTTCGACCTCTTGATCGACTGGGGCTGGTTCTACTTCATCACCAAGCCGATGTTCTACCTGATCGACTGGCTGTTCCGGGTGCTCGGCAATTTCGGCCTCGCAATCCTGGCCACCACCGTCATCGTGAAAGCGATCTTCTTCCCGCTCGCCAACAAGTCGTACAAGTCGATGGCGAACATGAAGAAGATGCAGCCGAAGATGCTGGAAATCCGCGAAAAATACGCGGATGACAGGATGAAGCAGCAGCAGGCGATGATGGAGCTCTACAAGACGGAGAAGATCAATCCGATCGCCGGCTGCTGGCCGGTGCTGATCCAGATCCCCGTCTTCTTCGCGCTCTACAAGGTGCTCTACGTCACCATCGAGATGCGGCATGCGCCGTTCTTCGGCTGGATCCGCGACCTTTCGGCGCCGGACCCGACGTCGGTGTTCAACCTGTTCGGCCTGCTGCCTTACGACGTGCCGTCGTTCCTGATGATCGGCGTATGGCCTCTGATCATGGGCGTCACCATGTTCCTGCAGATGCGCATGAACCCGACGCCGCCCGATCCGACACAGGCGATGATCTTCAACTGGATGCCGGTGGTCTTCACCTTCATGCTGGCGACATTCCCGGCCGGCCTCGTGATCTACTGGGCATGGAACAACACGCTCTCGATCATCCAGCAGGGCGTGATCATGAAACGCCAGGGCGCCAAGATCGAGTTGTGGGACAATCTGATGGGCTTGTTCCGAAAGAAACCGAGTCAACCGGCGGAATAGCCGGCTGCCCAACTACCAACGGCCCGCCTTGCGCGGGCCGTTTTCGTTTCGATGCCAGTCAGAGCGCGGACAGTTCCCGGTCCGCCATCCGCTTGAAACCATCGACGATCGCCCGTCCTTCATCGGGCGGCATTTGCAACGCCATGCGCATCGTTGCCTCGCCAAGATGCATGATCAGGAAGGCGGAGGTTGAGACCGTCTCGGCGTCGGCATCGGGCTTGAGCGTCATGATGGCTTCGGCGAGCAGCGCACCGTTACGACGGCTTTCGGCGAGTTCCAGCGCGGCCAGCGACTTGTCGGTCTGCATCGCCCCCCAGATGTCCCGCATGACCGGTTCGGCGAGGAAGATCGCGTAGTACTCGTCGATCAAATCGGCGAATGAGTTGCGCAGGGCCATCATCTCCTGCGCGCCGGCCAGCCCGTCCTCGATGCACTGTCGGCTTTCCGCATGAGTGCGCTCCGCCAGCACCCGAACGATCGACGCCTTGTCTGGGAAGAACTGATAGAGCGAGCCGATCGGAACCCCCGCACGTGCAGCGATGTCGCTCATCTTCATGGCATCGCTGCCGCCTTGCGTAATCAGTTCCTTTGCCGCCTCCAGCATGCGCTCGTATCGCTCGCGGCTGCGCTTCTGTACCGGCTCGCGCCGCGGCGCGGGCGCCTCGGTCGCGGCGCCATTCTCCGACAGTCGGCCATCTATCATGAGTAGTCCTCATATTTTGCTTGACGCCCATAATACGAGGATGTATCACGTTTGCAAATGCGAGCAGTACTCATATTTTGAAGGAGAGATCAAATGAGTGGCATCAATGCAGGCAGCGGTCCGGTTCTGTTGATCGGGGGCAGGGGCAAGACGGGCAGTCGCGTGACCGACGCTCTGGAAGCCAAGGGGATTGCGGTCCGACTGGGCTCCCGATCCGCCACGCCGTCTTTCGATTGGCACGACGCAAGCACCTGGCCTGCGGCAATGGAAGGCGCAAGCGCGGCCTACATTACCTATTATCCAGACGTCACGGTTCCCGGCGCCGTTGAGGCGATCGAAGCTTTCGTCCGGCTTGCGCTTGATAGCGGCCTGCGTCGTCTCGTCTTGCTGTCGGGTCGTGGTGAAGAGGAGGCGATCCGTGCCGAACAGGTGCTCATAGGCTCCGGAGCGGACTGGACGGTGGTGCGCGCATCGTGGTTCATGCAGAACTTCAGCGAGAGCTTCCTCGCGGAGGGCGTCGTTTCTGGGGAAGTTGTCTTCGCCGCCGATGCTGTGCGCGAGCCCTTTGTCGATGTCGAGGACATCGCCGACGTGGTCGTGGAAGCGCTCACCGGTGACGGCCACGTGGGGCAGATCTACGAATTAACCGGCCCGCGCCTCATAACATTTGCAGAGGCTGTTGGGGAAATCGCGGAAGTGACGGGGCGGCAGATCCGCTACGTCCCGCTCAGTGTCGATGACTATGCGGAGGGCCTTAGGCAGGCAGGCGTCCCGGACGAATATATCGATCTGCTGGTGATGCTCACCCGCGAGGTTCTAGACGGCCGTAACGAGAGCCTGTCCGACGGTGTACGCCGGGCGCTCGGCCGCGAACCGCGCGACTTCCGGGACTATGCGCGTGCCGCTGCGGCATCCGGCGTCTGGAAAGGATGAATGCCATGAGCCCGATCATATATTCGACCACGGTGGCCGCCGCGGTCGGCGCGGGCCTGATGGGCGGCTTCTTCTTCGCATTCTCCAATCTCGTCATGCCTTCGCTGCGGCGGCTAACGCCGCAGGCCGGCATCGAGGCTATGCAGGTCATCAACGAGGTCGTGCTGAACCCGATCTTCTTTCTCGGCTTCTTCGGCACGGCGCTTCTGGCTTTGGTTCTGGTAGCTGTCGCGGCCATGAACTTTGCCGGGTCCGGCATGCCATGGCTGCTTGCCGCAGGCATAGCCTATCTGGCCGGGGTGATCCTGGTCACCGTGTTCTTCAACGTGCCGATGAACAACGCCCTGGCCGCGGTCGATCCGTCGAGCGCTGCCGGCGCAGCCTTGTGGGCCGACTATGTCGATCGCTGGACGATGTGGAACCATGTCCGCACGGTCGGCGGGCTGGTTTCCAGCGGCGCCTTCATTCTCGCCGTAAGGGCCGCCGCATGACGAAACGCAAGGCGCGGTAGCCCTCTTTGTCGCCGTGCCTTGCTCTTGGACTGGTCGCGATGGATTATTGCTCTGCGATCTGCAGCAGGATTGGAGAGCGTCCATGGAAGGAAGTGGCCCAAGACCCGAGATCAAGCATCCCATCCCGATGCACCCGCGCGTCGGCTTTCTCAAGCCACTAATCAATCGGCCCAACATCGAGATCGGCGACTTCACCTACTACGACGATCCCGACGGACCTGATGCCTTTGCCGAGAAGTGCGTGCTGCATCACTATGAGTTCATCGGCGACAGGCTGGTGATCGGCAAGTTCACGGCGATTGCCGAAGGCGCGCGCTTTATTATGAACGGCGCAAATCACGCCATGTCGGGTTTCTCAACCTATCCCTTCAACATCTTCGGCGGGGGATGGGAAGAAGGCTTCGATGAGACGACCTGGGAGCGCGAGCTGCGCGGCGACACGGTGATCGGCAACGATGTGTGGATCGGCATGGAGGCCGTGGTGATGCCGGGCGTGACGATCGGCGACGGCGCCATCGTCGCGGCCCGCTCGGTTGTCACGCACGACGTGCCACCCTACGCCATCGTCGCCGGCAATGCGGCGCGCGTGGTCAAGATGCGCTTCGACAAGCAGACGGTTCGTCGCCTTCTCTCTGTGGCCTGGTGGGATTGGCCGGTTGACAAGATCACCCGCAACCTTGATGCCATCCGCGGCGCCGACATTGATCGGCTCGAACGGTCGACATAAGGGAAGCGCGATGAACAACGATGCCGAGGACGCGACGCGCGACCTGTTCTCGCGCCCATGGGTTTTCATCCGCGGCGTTCCCTCGATGAAGTTCCTGCCACCGGAAGGGCCGGCGGAGATCGCGTTTGCTGGCCGGTCGAATGTCGGCAAGTCCTCGCTCATCAATGGGCTCGTCAGCAAGAAGGGCCTTGCGCGCACCTCGAACACGCCCGGCCGTACCCAGGAACTCAACTATTTCGTGCCCGACGGCTTCTCCGGAGAAAAGGGAGACCTGCCGCCAATGGCGCTCGTCGACATGCCGGGTTACGGCTACGCCAAGGCTCCCAAGGCTCAGGTGGATGCCTGGACGAAGCTCGTCTTCGACTATCTGAAGGGGCGAGTGACTCTCAAACGCGTCTATCTGCTGATCGACGCGCGCCACGGCGTCAAAAAGAATGACGAGGAGGTCATGGACCTGCTCGACAAGGCCGCCGTGTCCTATCAGATCGTCTTGACCAAGGCGGACAAGATCAAGGCGGCCGGCGTGCCGCGCCTCATAGAGGAGACGGCCGCGAAAGTGCGCAAGCGGCCTGCCGCCTACCCCGCGATCATCGCGACGTCGTCGGAAAAGGGCGAGGGGATGGACGAGTTGCGTGCGGCCATAGCGCTTGCGGTGGCCGGCGGCTGAGATGTTGCGGGGGGATATGCCCCTTCATCCAAGATTCTGCTGCAAAACAAGGCAGCTTGATTGCCGGGCCCATAAAATTCGCATAGCTTTGACCAAACGATAAAAAGACGGGATTCCAACAGAGTTTCGCGCCAGCCAGAGGTGGTTCAATGCCCAGTTTTTCAAACAAGTCCAGAACTTTGCCAGTTTCGCGCCGCGCCCTGCTGAAGACAGCGGGTGCCGGCGCTGCGCTCGGCCTCGTCGGCACCTTGCCGTCGCGGCTCTTCGCACAGGAGCCGCTCAAGGTCGCGGCCGTCTACACCGTGCCGACCGAGCAGCAGTGGGTGAGTCGTATTCACCTTGCCGCCAATGCCGCAAAGGAGCGCGGCGACATCGAATATGTCTATTCAGAAAATACCGCCAACAACGACTATGAGCGCGTCATGCGCGAATATTGCGAGGCCGGCCACAAGCTGATCCTCGGCGAGGTGTTCGGTGTCGAGGATGCGGCGCGCGACGTTGCCCGCGACTATCCGGACGTCGCCTTCCTGATGGGCTCCAGCTTCAAGGAAGACCCGTCGGTGCCGAACTTCGCGCCGTTCGACAACTACATCCAGGATGCGTCCTACCTGACCGGCTTGATCGCCGGCGCCATGTCACAGACCAAGAATTTCGGCATGGTCGGCGGCTACCCGATACCTGAGGTCAACCGGCTGATGCATGCCTTCATGGCCGGTGTGCGCGAGGTGGCGGCCGACGCGAAGTTCCAGGTCGCCTTCATTGGTTCGTGGTTCGACCCGCCGAAAGCTAAGGAAACCGCCTTCGCCCAGATCGATGCCGGCGCGGATGTGATGTATGCCGAGCGCTTCGGCGTGTCGGATGCCGCACAGGAGCGCGGCATCCTTGCCATCGGCAATGTCATCGACACCCAGGCTGACTATCCCGAGACGGTGGTGGCCTCTGCCATCTGGCATTTTGAGCCGACGCTCGACAAGGCGATCGAACAGGTCAAGGCCGGCAGCTTCACCGCGGCCGATTACGGGGTCTATTCCTTCATGAAAGAGGGTGGCTGCTCGCTCGCACCGCTCGGCACCTTCGAAGGCAAGGTGCCCGCCGAAGTGAAGGCGCTGGTGGCGGAGAAGGAAGCCGCCATCAAGGATGGAAGTTTCACGGTCGAAATCAACGACGAAGAGCCGAAATCGAGCTAGGCACCCGTTCTTCTCCTCGCTTGAAGAGAGCCTACCCGTGGCGCACACGATGATACCGCTTGGCGATGCTGACCGGTGTCATGGTGCGAGCGCAGCGAGCCTCGAAGGACGCACCTCGTCGATAACCGGCAGTTGGACTCTCTTGGTTTGGCTTCATGACCGCACCCGCCCTCCGCATTTCCGGCATCACCAAGCGCTTCGGGTCGCTCGTCGCCAACGATGCGATCTCGCTCGAGCTTGGGCAGGGCGAGGTGGTGGCCTTGCTTGGCGAGAACGGCGCGGGCAAGACGACTCTCATGAACATCCTCTTCGGCCACTATGTCGCCGATGAGGGCACGGTGGAGGTGTTCGGCGAGGCATTGCCGCCCGGTGACCCGCGCGCGGCACTGGCTGCCGGCATCGGCATGGTGCACCAGCATTTCACGCTGGCCGACAATATGAGCGTGCTCGAAAACATTGTGCTGGGCACGCAGAGCCCGTGGTCATTGCGGCTGGATCGTGCGCAGGCCCGGTCGCGCATCCGCGAGCTCTCGCGCGATTTCGGCCTCGCGGTCGATCCTGAGAGGCAAGTCGCAGCACTGTCCGTCGGTGAACGCCAGCGCGTCGAGATACTCAAGGCGCTCTATCGCGATGCCCGGATCCTTATCCTCGACGAACCGACGGCGGTGCTGACGCCGGGCGAGACGGATGCTCTGTTCGCCACGCTGAAGATGCTTGTGGCCAAGGGGCTTTCGATCATCTTCATCTCGCACAAGCTTCACGAAGTCATGGCCGTCAGCGACCGGGTGCTGGTTCTGCGCGCCGGGCGCATCGCCGGCGAGCGAACCACGCGCGACACGACTCGGCAGGAATTGGCCGCGCTGATGGTCGGAGAGGAGGTCCAGGCGCCGGCCGTTGCGCCGGTATCCCGGGGCCGGGCGTTGCTGACGCTCGACAATGTCTCCACATCGCCGCTGGGCGGCGGCAGCCGGCTGGATGGCGTGTCGCTCGCGCTGCACGAGGGCGTCATCACCGGGCTCGCCGGTGTGTCCGGCAACGGACAGGCAGCGCTTGCCGCACTTCTCGCCGGCACAGCCGTTCCGGCAGATGGCGTCATGACCATCAATGGCGAAGCCGTTTCAGGCTGGTCGCCGCGCGCTGCCCTTGCAAAAGGCGTCGCACGCATTCCCGAGGACCGTCACGCCGTCGGAACGATCGCCGATATGAGTGTAACGGAAAACGTGATTTCCGAGCGCTACCGCTCCGAGCGTTTCAGCAGTCGCGGCCTTGTCGACTGGAAGGCCGCGCGCGGGTTTGCCGAAACGCTCATCCGCGACTACGACGTGAAATGCCCATCGCCCGACACGCGCATTCGCTTGCTCTCCGGCGGAAATATCCAGAAGCTTATCCTCGGCCGTGCGCTCGACCCCGAGCCGAAGATCATCCTTGCCAACCAGCCGACGCGGGGCCTCGACGTCGGTGCTGTCGCCTACGTGCATGGGAGGTTGCTGGAAGCGCGGGCGAGGGGTGCTGCGATCCTGTTGATCTCGGAGGATCTCGACGAGATCATGGCCCTGTCCGACGAGGTGAGGGTGATGTTTCGCGGCCGCATTTCAGCCCCCTCGCAGCGCGGCGAGCGCTCCATAAGCGAGCTTGGCGAACTGATGGCCGGCCATGGAGTGGAGGCGGCGCCTCATGCGGCTTGAAGCCAAGCCCGCGCCGACGCTCGCCGTCACGCTGCTGTTTCCGCTCGGCGCCGTGGTCGTGACGGTCGTTTTGTCGTCGCTGCTGGTGCTGGCCGCCGGCGCATCGCCGTTCTCGGTGTTCGGCCTCGTGGTCAAGGGCGCAGCGGGCTCGCCCTTCGCGCTCGTCGAGACACTGACGCGGGCGACGCCGCTGATCTTTACCGGCCTTGCCGTTGCCGTCGCCTTTCGAGCCAAGCTCTGGAACATAGGTGCTGAAGCGCAGCTCTATGCGGGCGCCGTCATCACCGTGGTCTTGGGAACTGGCGCATTGCCGCTTCCCGCGCTCGTGCTCATCCCGCTGCTGATGATCGTCTCGATGGTTGCCGGCGGGCTGCTGCTGCTTGGGCCGGCGATACTCAAGACCCGCTTCGGGGTCGACGAGGTGGTGACCACGCTCCTGCTCAACTTCATCATGCTGCTTTTCGTCTCCATGCTGCTCGAAGGCGTGCTGAAGGACCCGGTGGGTCTCGGCTGGCCGCAGTCCCAGCGGGTCGTTGCGGAGGCGCGGCTGCCGCGTCTGGTTCAGGGCTGGCGGCTCCACGCCGGCTTCCTGATCGCCGTTCTTGCCGCCGTCGCCGTCTGGGTCGTCATGAAGAAGACGACGCTCGGCTACGAGATGCGCGCCGTCGGGCAGAACGCCGAGGCTGCGCGTTTTGCCGGCATCCCCGTCAACGGGGTGCTGATGAAGACCGCGCTTCTGTCCGGTGGGCTGGCGGCTCTCGCCGGTTTTTCCGAGGTCGCCGGCCTCAAGGGCAACCTGACGCTCGATCTGTCGCCGGGCTTCGGCTACACGGGCATCGTCGTTGCCATGCTCGCCATGCTCAATCCGCTCGGCGTGGTGCTGGCGGCGATCTTCGTCGCAGGCATCTTCGTCGGCGCCGACGCCATGAGCCGTACGGCCGGCGTGCCGTCCTACATCGCCGAGGTGATGGTCGCGACCGCGCTGCTGACCATGGTCGTCGCGATCATGCTGACGCGGTTCCGGGTGAGGTGGAGATGAGGCGAATGTTGGCGCTCTGCGTTGCCCCCCTCTGTCCTGCCGGACATCTCCCCCACGGGTGGGGAGATCGGCCGACCGTTCGGTTTTCGCCAATCGCCGGAATTGCAGAAGGAGCGATGGGCGTGAAGCTGCCGATCTCCCCCCTTGTGGGGGAGATGTCCGGCAGGACAGAGGGGGGCGCGAAGGAGCGCGGGCCTATCCACAACGGAGACGCCCCGTGATCGAAGCCTTCGAGATCCTTTTCACCGCCTCTTTCTGGGTCGCTGCGATCCGCATCGCATCACCGCTGATCTTCGCCACCATGGGTGAGCTGATTTGCGAACGGGCCGGCGTACTCAATCTCGGCATCGAGGGCATCATGGTCGTCGGCGCCTTCGCCGGCTGGCTCACGGTGTATATGGCGGGCGATTTGTGGTTCGGCGTGGCGGTCGCAGCCCTTGCGGGCGCGGCCTTCGGCCTGCTCCACGCGACGCTGACCGTGCCGCTGGGCCTGTCGCAGCATGTCGTCGGCATCGGCATCACGCTGCTCGCCACCAGCCTCACTTATTTCACCTACCGGATCGTGCTGCCGGAAGTGACGTCGCCGCCGCGCATCGAGCCTTTCCAGCCACTGCCTGTGCCGTTGCTCTCCGACATCCCCGTCGTGGGGCCAGCACTCTTCAATCAGACGCCGCTGACCTACCTTGCCTTTGCAACCGTCGCGGTGGTCGCCTGGGTGCTCTACCGCACGCCGCTCGGGCTCGCCGTGCGCGCCGCGGGCGAGAACCCGTCCGCCGTCGAGGCGCAGGGCATCAGCGTCAACGCGGTTCGCATGGGCGCGGTGATGGTGGGCAGCGCGCTGATGGCGATCGGCGGCGCATTTCTGACGATGTCGGCCTTCAACTCGTTCTTCTTCGAGATGATCAACGGACGCGGGTGGATTTGTATCGCGCTTGTCGTGTTCGGCTCGTGGCGGCCGGGCAAGGCGCTGCTTGGGGCAATTCTGTTCGCCGCCTTCGACGCCTATCAGGTGCGGCTCCAGCAGCTTACCGGCGGTGTTGTGCCCTACCAGCTATTCCTGATGATGCCGTTCGTGCTGTCGATCCTCGCCCTCGTCGTCATGTCGCGGCGCGCGGCCTATCCGAAGGCGCTGATGATCCCCTACCAGAAAGGCGAGAGATGAGTTTCGACCTGATCGTGAAGGGCGGCACCCTGCCATCCGGCGAGTCTGCCGACATAGCCATTTCCGGAGAGCGGATCGCGGCAATCGAACCGCGCATCGAGGCCGAGGCAGGCCGCATGGTGGACGCATCCGGCTGCCTCGTCTCGCCACCCTTCGTCGACCCGCATTTCCACATGGATGCGACGCTCTCCTATGGCATCCCGCGCATCAACGCGTCGGGCACGCTGCTTGAGGGCATCGCGCTCTGGGGCGAGCTGAAGCCGCTGCTGACGCATGAAGCGGTGAAAGCGCGCGCGCTTGCCTATTGCGACTGGGCCGTCTCCATGGGGCTGCTTGCGATCCGCACCCACGTCGATGTCTGCGACGACAGGCTGCTTGCCGTCGAGGCCTTGCTGGAAGTCAGGCGCGAGGTCGCGCCCTATATCGACCTGCAACTTGTCGCGTTCCCGCAGGATGGCTATTTCCGCGATCCGACCGCGAAGACCAACACCGTCCGCGCGCTGGACTTGGGCGTCGATGTCGTCGGCGGCATCCCGCATTTCGAGCGCACCATGGACGATGGCCGCCGCTCGGTGACGGAGCTGTGCGAGATGGCCGCCGAGCGCGGTCTGATGGTCGACATGCACTGCGACGAGACCGATGACCCGCTGTCCCGCCACATCGAGCAGCTCGCTTACGAGACCCAGCGCCTCGGCCTGCATGGCAGGGTGGCGGGTTCGCACCTGACTTCCATGCACTCGATGGACAATTATTATGTCTCGAAGCTGCTGCCGCTGATCGCGGAGGCACAGGTCGCCGCCATTCCCAACCCGCTCATCAACATCATGCTGCAGGGCCGGCATGACACCTTCCCCAAGCGGCGGGGCCTCACGCGTGTGAAGGAAATGCTGGCGCATGGCATCCGCGTCGGCTTCGGACAGGATTGCGTTCTCGACCCCTGGTATTCGCTCGGCACCGCCGACATGCTCGACGTCGCCTTCATGGGCTTGCACGTCGCCCAGATGTCGCATCCCGACGAGATGCGCCGCTGCTTCGACATGGTGACGACGGAAAGCGCCGGCATCATGGGCCTCGATGGTTACGGCCTCGCGATCGGCAACAAGGCGAGCCTCGTCGTGCTCGACGCCGGCAACCCGGTGGAAGCGATCCGCCTGCGCGCCGACCGGCTTTGGGTCGTCGCCAAGGGCAAGGTGGTCGCCGAACGCGAGAGGCGCCACATGGCCCTGGCACTGCCCGGCCGGCCAGCGAGCATTCATCGCCGTCACGAAACGCCCCGTAGCCGGTAGATCGATCGGGGCGGACGTTTCCGGTCAGGGCTGCATTTCCGCGCCGCTTCCCATCGGGCTTCCCCTGCGGCATCATTCGCCCGCCTGCGAGAGTCGCGGGCAGGGGGAGGAGGACACATGGCTGCCATCGGAACGATCGTCATCTACATCATCATGGCATGCGCCGTCGCCGGCGCGATTGCCTCGATCAGGAATGCGGAAGAGGGGCTGGGCAAGGAGTTCCGCGAAGGCATCTATGCGATAGGCCCGATCTTCATTCCGGTGGCCGGCATCATGGCGGCTATCCCGTATCTGTCGGAGTTCGTGCGCGTGCTGGTGGGGCCGCTGTTTTCCGCGATCGGCGCCGATCCGGCAATCGCCGCAACCACCATCATCGCCGTTGACATGGGCGGCTACCAGCTCGCCGACGCGCTGGCGCAAACGCGCGACGGCTGGATCATGGCGGCGGTGGTCGGCTACATGGCTGGCGCCACCATCATCTTCTCCATTCCCGTCGGGCTGGCGATGCTGGAGAAACGCGATCACAAATACATGGCGCTTGGCATCATGTCGGGCATCCTCAGCGTGCCCATCGGCGTTTTTATCACCTGCGCGCTGCTTGCGGTTTCAGGGCTCGAGGTGCGCCCGGTCGTTGCGACCGCCGACCCCGAAACCATGCACGCCATCGGCCTCACCTTCGGCGCGATCTTCGCCAACCTGCTGCCGCTGATCGTGTTCTGCGTGGCGATCGCGCTCGGCCTGCGCTTCGCGCCCGATGCGATGATCGCCGGGTTCCTCTGGTTCGGCCGCATCATGTATGCCGGGATCACGCTGGTGCTGGTCTTCTCCATCGTCGAATATTTCACCGGCTTCTTCACCAACGTGTTTGGGGGCTGGGGCTTCGACCCGATCATCGCCGACGAGGCCGACCAGTTTCGTGCGCTGGAGATCGCCGGCTATATCGGCATCATGCTCGCGGGCGCCTTCCCGATGGTTTACCTGCTGACCAAATATCTTGCGACGCCGATGGAGGCGCTTGGCAAGCGCATTGGTGTTGAGGCGCAAGGTGCGGCGGGACTGCTGGCGGCCTGCGCGAATATCCTGGCGATGTACCGGCTGGTTGGCTCGATGCGGCCGCGCGACAAGGTTCTGGCGATCGCCTTTGCCGTATGCGCGGCGTTCATGTTCGGCGACCATCTGGCATTCTCGGCCAATTTCCAGCCCGCCACGATCCTACCGCTGATACTCGGCAAGCTCGGCGGCGGCATTGCAGGTTTCGCCATCGCGTTGTGGCTGTCGGTGCCCAAGGCCGTCGAACTGGCGGCCAGAGAACCGGCCCTGGCGGGGCCAGAGCCTGCAGTTGTAACAGGCTAACTGAACAGGCTGCGGCGGCGCGGCAGGAATCTGTTGAGTCGCCCCTTGTCAAAGTGGACTGTCGCGCTCAATTTTGTTGCATCATCCCGGATGTCGCGAGGACACCATGAAGCCGATCGTTCCGACCCTGTTTGCCCTTGCCGTCCTGGCTGGCTGCACCACGATGACGCCCGAGGAGCGCCGCGCGGCGGATGAGGAGACATGCCGCGAATACGGATTCCGCAAAGGCAGCGAGGCGTTTGCCGAGTGCCTGCAGCGCATCGAGCTGGACCGGCGCGCCGAGCGCCGCGCCAACATGGCTTCGTTCGAATTCAGCCGGCCGATGGTGGTTTATAGACCGGTTCCGGTGCCCGTGCCGCCGTCGAACTAGCTCACGCCTTCACGCGGCTGGACGACGGATCGTAGAGCGGTTCGAGATGAATTTCGGCCGGCACGTTTTCCATTGCCACCACCAGCTCGTAGCGGCCTGACCGGAGGAAGTCTTCGGAAACACCTTCCGCCTTGCGGACATAGCCGTAACCGATGCCCTTGCCGACCGTGTAGCCGTGGCCGCCGGAGGTCAGGTAGCCGACCGGCTCTCCGTCGCGCAGGATCGTTTCGCGCCCCAACAGCACGACGTCGGGATCATCCACCGTGAAGCAGGCCAACCGCTTGCCGAGAGGCTTCGCAGACATTTCTTTGGCGGCCTTGCGACCGAGGAAATCGATGTCCTTCTTCAGCTTCACCGCCCACCCGAGCCCCGCCTCGAACGGCGAATCGTTGGGCGTGATGTCGGAACCCCATGCGCGGTAGCCTTTCTCCAGCCGCAGCGATTCCAGCGCGCGGTAGCCGACCGGCTTTATCTCGAACGGCTTGCCTGCGTCCATCAACGCGTCGAAAACCTCGCCGGTTGCCGAGATGGGAACATGAAGCTCCCAGCCGAGCTCGCCGACATAAGTGACGCGCAGTGCGCGAACGGTGTGGCCGGCGATCGCGATCTCGCGGACATGGCCAAACGGGAAGCCTGCGTTGGAGATGTCGGCCTCCGTCACCGCCGCAAGCACGTTGCGCGCCTCCGGCCCCATCAGCGACAGCGTTCCGAAATCTTCGGTCACGTCCAGCAGCTTGGCGTCGCGGCCCGCCTCGATGTGGTCCTCGATCCAGCCGAAATCGTGGGTGCGGAAGCCGGTGCCGGTGACGATGTAGAACCGGTCTTCGGCAAGCCGCGCCACCGTCAGGTCCGCCTCGATGCCGCCGCGGGTGTTGAGCAACTGTGTATAGGTGAGGCGCCCCGCCGGCTTCGACACGTCGTTGGCGCAGATGAAATCCAGGGCCTTTAGCGCGTCGCGTCCGGTCAGCTCGTATTTGGCGAAGGATGACTGGTCGAAGATGCCAACCTTTTCGCGCACGTGACGATGCTCTTCGCCGACAGCATCGAACCAGTTCTGCCGGCCCATCGAATATTCGTCGCGCGCGCCGGGGTTCGTCGCGAACCAGTTGGGTCGCTCCCAGCCGAGCTTGGAACCGAACACCGCGCCGTGCGCCTTCAGACGCTCGTAGAGCGGCGACACGATGCGGGGGCGGCCGCTCTCATATTCCTCGTGCGGGAAGGCGACGGTGTAATGCTTGCCATAGGCTTCCAGCGTGCGCGCGCAGACCCAGTCGCGATCCTTGTGCAGGCCGGAGAAACGGCGGATATCGACCGTCCACAGGTCGAGCGGCGCTTCACCGTCCATCGTCCATTGCGCCAGAACCCACCCCGCGCCGCCGCCGGACGCGATGCCGAAGGCGTTGAAGCCCGCCCCCACGAACATGTTGGCGCATTCGGGTGCAGTGCCGAGGATGAAGTTGCCGTCGGGCGTGAAACTCTCCGGGCCGTTGATCATCTGCTTGACGCCGGCGGTTTCGAGCGCGGGAACGCGCGCGATCGCCTGCATCATGTGCTGCTCAAAATGGTCGAAATCGTCGTCGAACAGCCGGAACTCCCAGTCGTCCGGCACGTCCCCGCCAGGGAGGTTCGTTTCCCATGCCTGCGGGTCGGGCTCGTAGCCGCCCATCACCAACCCGCCGACCTCCTCCTTGAAATAGGTGCGACGGTCCGGGTCGCGGATCGTCGGCGCGTCGGCCGAAAGCCCGTCGATCGCCTCGGTGATGATGTACTGGTGCTTCACCGGCTGTAGCGGTACGTTGATGCCGGCCATCGCACCCACCTGCCGGGCCCATTGTCCTGCGCAGTTGACCACCTTTTCGCAGCCGATGTCGCCCCGCGTGGTCTTCACCTTGACGATGCGCTTGCCGTCCATCTCGAAACCGGTGACGCGCACGTCCTCGAACAGTTTCGCGCCGTGCATGCGCGCGCCCTTGGCGAGCGATTGGGTGATGTCGGACGGGCTCGCCTGGCCATCGGTCGGCAGCCATGACGCGCCGACGAGGTCGCTGGTGTCCATCAGCGGCCACATGCGCTTGACCTCGTCCGGCGAGACGAGGTGCATATCCATGCCGAAGCTCCTGGCCGTCGTCGCAAGCCGGCGGAACTCCGTCCAGCGGTCCTGATTGGTGGCAAGGCGCAGGCAGCCCGTCATCTTCCAGCCGGTGGCAAGGCCCGTCTCAGCCTCCAGACCTTTGTAGAGGTCGACCGAATATTTCAGCACCCGCGTGATCGAGGCTGACGAGCGCAGTTGCCCGACGAGGCCGGCCGCATGCCAGGTCGAACCCGAGGTGAGTTTGCCCTGCTCCAGCAGCACCACATCGGCCTTGTGGTCGCGAGCCAGATGATAGGCGGTGGAGCAGCCGATGATACCACCGCCGATGACGACGATCTGGGCGTGTGATGGCAGGCTCATGTCAGGGCTTTCCGTAGGTCGAGCGATAGGTGTCCAGCGCGGCGGCAAGGCGCTCGAGGTTTTCTTCGCTGTAGGCGACGAAATCGACGCCCGGCGTATCCAGGTGAAGTTCGGATACCATGCTCCACATCGCCTCGCGCAGCAGCGAGGCGCATTGCATGGCGGCAAGCGAGCGCTTCAGTTCCGGCGAGGGTGGCGCATTGAAATAGGCATGCAGCAGGGCCTCGGATGCCTCGGTGGAGAAGCCGGCGTTCGACGACAGCCCCGCAAGGTCGAACATGGCGGTCGAAAAGCCGGCATATTCGAAATCGATCAGCCAGAGCCGGTCGCCGGTGTCGAGCAGGTTTGCGGGCAGCAAATCATTGTGCCCGAAGACGATCGGCAGCGGGAGCTGAGCCTTTTCCATTTCCTCGGCAAGCGCGAGATAATCCGGCAGGTCGGCAACCCTGCGGCTGTTGCCCGCTTCCAGCGTGCGCGCATAGTCGCGGATGACGTGGAAGACCCAGAAGATGAATCCTGCGCCGGTCACATGGGCCGGCATGGTTGTATGGAAATCGCGCATAAGCGCGGCGACACGGCCGATATTGGCCCGCACGTCTTCCGGGCCGTAGGTTTTCGCGCCGAGAAACTGGCTGACCATCACGCCTGGCTGCGCGAACTCCAGTGCTGGGGCAAAGCCAGCTTCATGGGCTGCGCGGGCCGTCATTCTCTCACGCTCGCGAAAGACATGGTGGAAAGGATAGTCATCGCCGAACCGCACGACATGTTTGCCGGCATCGTCGATGACGAGAAAGTTCTCGTTCGAAAGGCCGCCATGCAGCGGAGAAATCGTGATGTCGCCTTGCCAGCAGGGAAGATTGCGAATGGCGGTGTCGAGAGAGTCCATGGCCGCAGATTGTTTCGAGGTCTAGCGCCTTGTCAATCGGCCACGACCGACCGGCAGTTCCGATATTGCGGAAGGTGTTAGGGTCACGAGACCGGCGTCATATGGACGACATATTGGGCATCTAGAAACGCAGCCAACACGAAATCGTCCTCCCGATGACCACGGATGAACTGGCATCGACGGCGGGATGTAGGGAAGGGTCGGGTCAATCCCGGCCTTTTTCGTTTTTATCGCCTGTGAGCGAGCCTCGAAGGACGCACGGAAAGGCTGGATCTACCCCGCCTTGCGATCTTCGGCCGGGCGCCGGATCGAGGCCGATGCCTCGAGAACGATGGGCAGAAGTCCCTCGCCGCCGGCGTCGACCACCTCGAAGAAATGTCGCCGCATGCGCGGTTCCCAGAATTTGTTGATGTGCTCGGCCGTGCCGGCAACGCCCTCGTCATGCGGTTTCGACAGGAAGAAGGTGCCGATCTGGTTCGCCATGCGGATCAGCTTCGCGTGCGGACCACCGGCCCCGGTATCGTCATGCGACATGCCTGGCTACTCCACTTGTCAGACGATGGGGATGGGTGAAAACGTCGAATTCCTCGCCGCGCACCAGCGCAACCAGCGTCATGCCGGCGTCCTCGGCGGTGCGGACCGCAAGGGCGGTTGGCGCGGAAATGGCGATGATGACGGGCGAGCCGATGGCTGCCGCCTTCTGCACCATTTCGACCGAGACGCGCGACGTCACCAAGACCGCGCCGGTCGATCCGTCGACGCCTGCAAGCGCTAGCGCGCCGGCAAGCTTGTCGAGCGCGTTGTGGCGGCCGACATCCTCGCGCGCTGCGACGATGCCCTTGCCTGCCAGGTAGAAGCCTGCTGCGTGAACCGCGCCGGTCTGCGCATGCAGCGGTTGCAGGCGCGACAGGTCGCCGACAGCTCGAACAATGTCGTCCGCGGACAGTGTAAGCAAAGACGCACTGACGTCGCGCGTCTGGCGCATCGCCTCGTCGATCGATTCGATGCCGCAGAGCCCGCAACCGACGGGGCCAGCCAGACGCCGACGCCGCGCCTCGAACTGCCGGTTGGCGGTGTCCTTCAGGCGGATCTGTATATCGATGCCTTCGCCCGCTTCTTCCACCGTGATCGCATCGATCTCCTCCGGCGAGGCGACGATGCCCTCCGTCAGCGAGAAGCCGGTGGCGAAATCCTCAAGGTCGGCGGGCGAGGCCATCATCACAGCGTGGGTCGTACCGGCATAGCTGAGCGCGACCGGCGTTTCCTCAGGCACCATGCGCGCCGCGGCCTTGGTGCCGCCGGCCCGGCGCGCGATGCGTGTGGTGGAGGCGAGGGGAGGGCGGGTCATTATACGATCACCGGGCAGGGCCGATGACGCTCTACGTTGCCCCCCTCTGTCCTGCCGGACATCTCCCCCACAAGGGGGGAGATCGGACGGGCGCCTACCATCCGTCCTTTCTTCGACGTTGGCGATTGGCGAAACAGAACGTGAAGGCCGATCTCCCCCCTTGTGGGGGAGATGTCCGGCAGGACAGAGGGGGGCGCGAAGGAATTCCACATTTCCGTATCGGCGAAGCTACTCCGCCGCCTCCAGCCGGCCGGCGATGCGGCGGGACTGGCGGGACAGTTCCTCGTATTCCTCCTGCCATTCCGACGGGCCGTTTGACGGGCCGACCTGAACCGCGGTCACCTTGTATTCCGGGCAGTTGGTCGCCCAGTCTGAGAAGTCCGTGGTGATGACGTTGGCTTGCGTATCGGGGTGGTGGAAGGTCGTGTAGACGACGCCCGGCGACACGCGATCGGTGATCTGCGCCCGAAGCGTGGTCTCGCCTGCCCGGCTCGTCAGCCGCACCCAGTCGCCGTCGCGGACCCCGCGCTGTTCGGCATCGTGCGGGTGGATTTCCAGCACGTCCTGATCGTGCCAGATCACGTTTTCGGTGCGACGCGTCTGCGCGCCGACATTGTATTGCGAAAGGATGCGGCCGGTGGTGAGCAGCAGCGGGAAGCGCGGTCCCGTCTTCTCGTCGGTCGCGACATATTCGGTGCGGATGAACTTGCCCTTGCCGCGCACGAAGCCGCCGACATGCATGATCGGCGTGCCTTCCGGGGCCTTCTCGTTGCAGGGCCACTGCACCGAGCCCTTTTCGTCCAGCAACGCATAGCTGACATTCTGGAAGCTCGGCGTTGTCTGCGCGATCTCGTCCATGATCTGCGACGGGTGCGTGTAGTTCCAGTCGAGCCCCATGGCCTGGGCGAGCTTCTGCGTCACCTCCCAGTCGGCATAGCCGTTCCTCGGCGCCATCACCTTGCGCACGCGGTTGATGCGGCGCTCGGCATTGGTGAAGGTGCCGTCCTTTTCCAGGAAGGTCGAGCCCGGCAGGAACACATGGGCGTAGTTGGCGGTTTCGTTGAGGAACAGGTCATGCACGACGACGCATTCCATCGCGGCAAGGCCGGCCGAGACGTGCTTGGTGTCGGGGTCGGACTGCAGGATGTCCTCACCCTGGATGTAGATGCCCTTGAAGGAACCTTCGACCGCGGCATCCAGCATGTTCGGAATGCGCAGGCCCGGCTCGTTGTCGAGCTTGACGCCCCACAGCGCCTCGTAGATGTCGCGCACCGCATCGCCGGAGACGTGGCGATAGCCCGGCAGCTCGTGTGGGAAGGAGCCCATGTCGCAGGAGCCCTGTACGTTGTTCTGGCCGCGCAGCGGGTTCACGCCAACGCCGGGCCGGCCGATATTGCCGGTCAGCATGGCGAGGTTGGCGATGCCCATCACCGTGGTGGAGCCCTGGCTGTGCTCCGTCACGCCGAGGCCGTAATAGATCGCGCCGTTGCCGCCGGTGGCATAAAGCCGCGCGGCCGCGCGAATGGTCTCCGGATCGACGCCTGCGAGCTTTCCGACAACCTCCGGGGAATTGCTTTCGTCGGCGACGAAGGACGCATAATCCTCGAACTCCGACCAGTCGCAGCGCTCGCGGATGAAGGCTTCGTTGAAAAGGCCTTCGGTGACGATGACATGCGCGAGCGCGGTGACGACAGCAACATTCGTGCCGGGCCGCAGCGGAAGGTGATGCGTTGCCTTCGCATGCACCGAATCCACCGTCTCGGTGACGCGCGGATCGAGCACGATCAGCTTGGCGCCTTGGCGGATGCGCTTCTTCATACGGGAGGCGAAGACCGGATGCGCGGCGGAAGGGTTGGCGCCGATCACTACGATGACGTCGGAATGCTCGACCGAGTCGAAATCCTGCGTGCCGGCCGAGGTGCCGTAGGTCTGGCCGAGGCCGTAGCCCGTCGGCGAGTGGCAGACGCGGGCGCAGGTGTCGACATTGTTGTTGCCGAAGCCCTGCCGGATGAGCTTCTGGACGATATAGGTCTCTTCGTTGGTGCAGCGCGAGGATGTGATGCCGCCGATCGAGCCCCTGCCGTACTGGTACTGGATCCGGCGGAACTCGCTGGCGATATGCGCGAACGCTTCTTCCCAGCTCACCTCGCGCCAGGGATCGGTGATCTTTTCGCGCACCATCGGGTTGAGGATGCGCTCCTTGTGGGTGGCGTAACCCCAGGCGAACCGGCCCTTGACGCAGCTATGGCCCCGATTGGCCTTGCCGTCCTTCCAAGGCACCATGCGCACGAGTTCGTCGCCGCGCATCTCGGCCTTGAACGAGCAGCCGACGCCGCAATAGGCACAGGTGGTGACGACGGAATGTTCCGGCTGGCCGATCTCGATGACCGATTTCTCGGTCAGCGTCGCCGTCGGACAGGCCTGCACGCAGGCGCCGCAGGATACGCACTCCGAGGACAGGAAATCCTGGTGCATGCCGGGCGATACCCGGCTTTCGAAGCCGCGCCCCTCGATCGTCAGCGCGAAGGTGCCTTGCACCTCCTCGCAGGCCCGCACGCAGCGCGAGCAGACGATGCACTTCGAGGGATCGTAGGTGAAATAGGGGTTGGATTCGTCCTTCGGCATCCAGCGGAAATTGTCCGCCCCGTCGGTGCGGTCCTTGGCGAAGACGTGGTTGTCGCCCTCATAGCCGTAGCGCACGTCGCGAAGGCCCACTGCGCCTGCCATGTCCTGCAACTCGCAGTCGCCATTGGCGGCACAGGTCAGGCAGTCGAGCGGGTGGTCGGAGATGTAGAGCTCCATCACGCCGCGGCGGATGTCCTTGAGCCGGCCTGTCTGGGTATGCACCACCATGCCCGGCGCAACCGGCGTGGTGCAGGAGGAAGGAGTGCCGTTGCGGCCCTCGATCTCGACAAGGCACAACCGGCAGGAACCGAATGCGTCGACCATGTCGGTGGCGCACAGCTTCGGAATCTGGATGCCCGCCTCCATCGAGGCGCGCATGACCGAGGTGCCTTCGGGTACCGTGACCTCGAAGCCGTCGACTGTCAGCGTGACCTGTTTTTCGGCCTTCGAAGCGGGGGTGCCGTAGTCGATTTCGTGGATGAGACCCATGGGAATGCTCCTAGCGGTCCTTGTTCTCTGTCAGCGTGTGCGCGACGAGTGCGTTTGCGTGACCATGGCCGAGGCCGTGCTCGCTCTTCAGCCAGTTCACGATTTCCATGTGTTTCGCGCCGACCCGCTGCTGGATCAGCGTCTTCCAATGGTCGATCGGCTGGCCATAGGTCTTTTCGATCGATGGGAAATAGGAAGCGGGGCCTTTGACCTTCTCGTTCATTCCGCGGCCTCCAGCTTCGCCTGCGGCGCGAAATCGTCCGGAAAATGGTTGATCGCGCTCATGACAGGGTAGGGCGTGAAGCCGCCCAGTGCGCAGAGCGATCCGAACTTCATCGTGTTGCAGAGGTCGGTAACGAGCGCACGGTTTTTTTCCGGCTCGATGCCGGCAGCGATCTTGTCGAGCGTCTCCACCCCACGCGTCGAACCGATGCGGCAGGGCGTGCACTTGCCGCAGCTTTCGATGGCGCAGAACTCCATCGCGAAACGGGCCTGCTTGAGCATGTCGGCCGTATCGTCGAAGACGGTGATGCCGGCATGGCCGATAAGCCCGTCCTTGGCCGCGAAGGCTTCGTAGTCGAAGGGCGTATCGAACAGGTCGCGGGGGAAATAGGCGCCGAGCGGTCCGCCGACCTGAACCGCCTTGACCGGCCGGCCGGTGGCCGTGCCGCCGCCGATCTCGTCGACGATCTCGCCCAGAGAGAGGCCGAAGCCGGCTTCGAACAGGCCGCCATGCTTCACGTTGCCGGCGATCTGGATCGGGATCGTGCCGCGCGAACGGCCCATGCCGAAGTCGCGGTAGAATTCGCCGCCCTTGTCCAGGATGATCGGCACCGAGGCGAGCGAGATCACATTGTTGATGACGGTCGGCTTGCCGAACAGCCCCTGGATGGCCGGCAGCGGCGGCTTGGCGCGCACCACGCCGCGCTTGCCTTCGAGCGAATTGAGTAGTGACGTTTCCTCGCCGCAGACATAGGCGCCGGCGCCGGCGCGAATCTCAATGTCGAATGCATTGGGCGACCCGAGAACGGCTGGACCCAGAACACCGGCGCGCCGCGCGACGCGGACCGCCGCCTCCATGGCGCGGATCGCGTGCGGGTATTCGGAACGGATGTAGACGAAGCCCTTTGTCGCGCCGGTGGCGATGCCTGCAATCGCCATGCCCTCGATCAGCACGAAGGGGTCGCCCTCCATGATCATGCGGTCCGCGAAGGTCGCGCTGTCGCCCTCGTCGGCGTTGCAGACGATGTATTTGCGCTCGGCAACCGTGTCGTGGACGGTCTTCCACTTGATACCTGTCGGGAAGCCCGCGCCGCCGCGCCCGCGCAGGCCGGAATCCGTCACCGTCTGCACGATGTCGGCCGGCGTCATCGCCACGGCCTTCCTCAGGCCGGCCAGCCCGCCATGGGCCTCGTAATCGTCGAGCGAAAGCGGGTCGGTGACGCCGCAGCGCGCGAAGGTCAGCCGGGTCTGCTTCGCCAGGAACGGTATCTGTTCAGGATTACCAAGCGATAGCCGATGCTGCCCGCCCGAGAGCAGCCCGGCATCGAACATCGAGGCGACGTCGGACGGCTTCACCGGACCATAGGCGACGCGGCCGGCGTCAGTCGCGACCTCGACCATCGGCTCCAGCCAGTAGAGGCCACGCGAGCCGTTGCGCACGATGGTCGCCTCGATGCCGCGTTTTTCGAGCTCTGCGGCGATGGCCTTCGCGACCTTCTCCGCGCCAAGCGCCAGCGCGCCGGAATCGCCGGGGATATAGATGACGGGGATCACGTCCGCACCTCCGCCGCGATTTCCGCG
Organism: Neoaquamicrobium sediminum; assembly: GCF_040970315.1. NCBI lineage: Bacteria > Pseudomonadati > Pseudomonadota > Alphaproteobacteria > Hyphomicrobiales > Phyllobacteriaceae > Neoaquamicrobium > Neoaquamicrobium sediminum. The sequence continues at coordinate 80,109 of NZ_JAZHFV010000002.1, forward strand.
ATCGTGTCTGCGTCCAGCCGTCCGATCACCTCGCCGTCGAGCATGGCGGCTGGCGCGCAGGCGCAGAGGCCGAGGCAATAGACCGGCTCAAGCGTGACCGAACCATCCGCCGCCGTCTGGTGAAAGTCGACGCCGAGCGCGGCCTTGACCTGCGCGGCGATCGCGTCCGAACCCATCGACTGGCAGGCTTCCGCCTGGCAGAGCTTGAGCACATGCCGGCCGGCAGGCTGGCTGCGATAGTCGTGATAGAAGGTGACGACGCCGTGCACCTCGGCCTTGGAGAGGTTCAGCGCCTCGGCGATGACGGGAAGCGCCTCAGTGGGCACGTAGCCGAACTCTTCCTGAACGCCGTGGAGGATGGGCAGAAGCGGCCCCTCGAGGCCCTTAAGTTCCTCGATGATCGCGGCGACCTGCGCCTCGGTTTCGGTACCTTGCGACTGCATCACGCTGCAGCGCCCTCCCTGTTCCTTGCCGGAATTCGCTAAGTCTTTATGAGAACAGACGAAACCGGCAATATCAATAAAGCAGTCTCGTCGTTTGATAGAAGTTGTCTATCGTTCGGGTCGTGCCGGGATCATGGATCAGAGACGTTCGGCAAAATCGTCTGCCAGCGTCATCGCCTCGTCAAGCAGCGCCGCTACCAGCGGCGTGTGCGGCTCGCGCTTGGCCGCCACGAGGCCGACGATGTGGCGGGCGTCGGGTTCGACGATCGGTATGGCCCGGATAGGCTCCGAGAAGCCGAAGGTTTCCGCGAGGTTGAGCGGCATGATCGATGACCATTTCCCGGTGCGGATATGGGAAAACAGCACGATCATCGAATTGGATTCCAGCGTCGGCCGCGCCCCGGTGCCGGCTTCGGCCAGATGCTGGTCGATGATGCGGCGGTTCTGCATGTCGGGGGTCAGCAGGCACAGCGGCAGTTCGGCGACCTCGGCCCAGGTTACGCGTTCCCGGTCGGCCAGCGGCGTTCCCGCCGCCGTGATGAGCTGGTAGCGCTCGGCGTAAAGCGGCACCGAGACGACACGGCCAAGCGGCTCGTTGTCGAGATAGGTGATGCCGGCGTCGATGTCGAAATTGCCGAGCAGCGACAGTACCTCGATCGAGGTGCGCGACAGGATGGTGAAGGTGACGCCGGGGTGCTTCTTGCGGAATGGCGTGGTCAGAAGCGGCGTCATGGCGAGCGCGGTCGGAATGGCCGCGATCCGCAGACGGCCGGAGAGGCCGTGGCGGGCTGCGCGCATCTCCTCCTTCATCGTGCGGGCATCGCCGGTGATGCGCCGCGCCCAGGCGAGCACCTGTTCGCCTTCCGGCGTCAGGCCCTGAAAGCGCGATCCGCGCTGCACCAGCATCACGCCAAGCTGGTCCTCGAGTTGCTTGACCGCGGCCGAAAGCGTCGGCTGGGTGATGCCAAGTTCCTCGGCTGCCTTGCCGAAATGCCGTGTGCGCGCCAACGCAATGAAGAATTCGAGCTTATCGATCATGGGCGGACATTAGTCTCGTCAGCGCCGGATCGCCACAGTCACGATGGGCCTGCCCTTGGCCACGCATGCAAACTGCATTATCTGGGCAGCACAAAGAAACAAGCGGAAGCAAACGCCATGTCCGTGACCACGGAAGCAGTCCTCGAAACGCTGAGGACGATCAAGGGCCCCGATTTCGAGGGCGACATCGTCTCGCTGGGGCTGGTCTCCGACATCTTCATCGCCAATTCCAAGGTGTTCTTTTCCGTCACCGTACCGGCCGATCGCGCGCAGGCGCTGGAGCCATTGCGCGCCGCCGCCGAGCGCGCGGTGAAGGCGATGCCGGGCGTCGAGGGCGCCGTCGTGGCATTGACGGCCGAAAAGAAGGGCGGCGGCATGGAAGCGGCGCCGACAGCACCGCCCCGGCCGGCCGCGCCGCCGCGTCCGGTGCCGGCCCAGGCTGCGCCCGCCGGGAAGCAGCGCGCCAAGGCCGGCGTACCGGGCGTCGAGGCGATCATCGCGGTCGCATCGGGCAAGGGCGGTGTCGGCAAGTCGACCACCGCCGTCAATCTCGCGCTCGGGCTTGCGGCCAACGGGCTCAAGGTCGGCATCCTCGATGCCGACATATACGGTCCCTCGATGCCGCGGCTTCTCGGCATCTCCGGCAGGCCGCAGACGGTCGACGGCAAGATTCTCAAACCGATGGAGAATTACGGCGTAAAGGTCATGTCTATGGGCTTCCTCGTCGATGAGGAGACGCCGATGATCTGGCGCGGGCCGATGGTGATGTCGGCGCTGACCCAGATGCTGCGCGAAGTCGAGTGGGGCGCGCTCGACGTGCTCGTCGTCGACATGCCGCCCGGCACCGGCGACGCGCAGCTCACCATGGCGCAGGCCGTGCCGCTCGCGGGCGCCGTCATCGTCTCGACACCGCAGGACCTCGCCCTGATCGATGCCCGCAAGGGCCTGAACATGTTCCACAAGGTCGACGTTCCGCTGCTCGGCATCGTCGAGAACATGAGCTATTTCCTCGCGCCGGACACAGGCAATCGCTATGACATCTTCGGCCATGGCGGCGCGCGCCGGGAGGCCGAACGCCTCGGCGTGCCTTTCCTCGGCGAAGTACCGCTGACGATGGACGTGCGCGAATCCTCCGATGCCGGAACGCCGGTCGTCGTCTCCGACCCGCAGGGCGCACAGGCTACGGTCTATCGCGAGATCGCCGGCAAGGTCTGGGAGCAGGTGAAGGCCGCAAGCGCCGCGTCTGCAGCGGCAGCGCCGGCGATTGTATTCGAGTAGGTGATTAAGGGAGTAGGGCAGTAAGGCAGTAGGGGGAGAAGAGCTTGAATGCCCTACTGCCTTACTGCCCTAGTTACCATCGATTCAGGGAGGAACCTTTGTCCGAAACACCCGTCATTCATGAACGCCGCGACGGTTATGCCGTCATCACGTTGAACCGGCCGGAACGGCTGAATGCGTTCAACGAGGCCCAGCACCTGGCTTTGCGCGCCGCGCTGGAGGCCTGCGAGGCCGACAGGGATTGCGGCGCGATCGTATTGACCGGCGCAGGGCGCGGTTTCTGCGCCGGGCAGGACCTTTCCGACCGCGATCCGACGATCCTGGGCGAGAGTCCCGACCTCGGCATGACGCTGGAGACCTATTACAACCCACTGGTGCGCAAGCTGCGGGCGCTGGAAATGCCGGTCATCTGCGCCGTCAACGGTGTGGCTGCGGGCGCAGGCGCCAACATCGCCCTTGCCTGCGATGTCGTGCTGGCGGCCAAGTCGGCGAAGTTCATCCAGGCCTTCTCGAAGATCGGTCTCATCCCCGATGCAGGCGGCACCTACTGGCTGACGAAACATCTCGGCGAGGCGCGCGCCAAGGCGCTGGCGCTGACGGCGCATCCGCTCTCCGCAGAGGATGCGGCGCAGTGGGGGCTGATCTGGAAGGCGGTGGACGATGACAGGCTGAAGGAGGAGGCGACGGCTCTTGCCGAAAGCTTCGCCAAGGGCCCCACGCGCGCCTATGCGCTGACGAAACAGGCGATCCAGGCTGCGACGATGAACGACCTCGATGCGCAACTCGAGGTCGAGCGCAGCTTGCAGCGCGAAGCCGGCTGGTCCGACGACTACAAGGAAGGCGTTGCCGCCTTCCTGCAGAAGCGGCCAGCGGATTTCAAAGGGCGCAGAAGCAGCTAGTCGCCCTTATCACGCCTGTACGGCCAGGTACTCCGGCAGGTCCGCCACCGAATCGAGAATCACGTCGGCGAGCTGGCTGAGCGAGTCGCGCGTGCCGGTGCCCGAAAGCACACCGACGGCGAGCCCTGCGCCTGCCGCCTTTGCCATTTCGAGGTCGTGGCGGTTGTCGCCCACCATGGCCACCTGCGAAGGCCGCAGGCCGGTGAAGTCGCAGAACGCGTAGACCGTGTCAGGCGCCGGCTTCGGATTGGCGACGGCGTCGTATCCGTAAGTCGCGGCGAACATTTGCGCCACACCCAGCGCAAGCAGCGTTCGTTCCGCCCCGCCGGTGGAATCGTTGGTCGCGATGCCGAGCTGGCGGCCGGTTGCGTGCAAGGCGGCAAGCGCTTCCCGGCAACCGGGCAGCACGACCGGCTTCGACGCCCCTTCCTCGGTGGTGAAGCGGTCGAATTCGGCAATCAGTGCCTGGCGCGCGCCGTTGGCAAGATGTGGATACCAGAGGCTGACGATATCGGCATTTGTGCCGGCGGCGAAGATCGAGTCCGGCCGGAAGCTGTGCGTCGCGAAATCGAAGCCCGCAACGTCGAGCAGATCGTTGGCGCGGTCGCGGTCGCCGTCCGCCGCTCGCAGCGCGAGAATGTCACCGATGGCGAACCATGTGGCGTGGAAATCGACAAGTGTGCCGTCCTTGTCGAAAAGAATGCCCTTGATGTCGGCCAAGTCGATCGCCTTCGCTACTGGAGTTCGCGCATGTGTCGCACGAGGCCGGCGGTGGATGCGTCGCGGCCCGCGGCATCCTCCTTGCCTTCCACGACAGGCAGAAGCCCCGTGGCCAGCTCCTTGCCAAGCTCCACGCCCCACTGGTCGAATGCGTTGATGTTGAAGAGCTGCGCTTCCACGAACACCCGGTGCTCGTAGAGCGCGATCAGCCTGCCGAGCGTGAAAGGATCGAGCGTACGGTAGAGCAACGTCACCGACGGCCTGTTGCCGGAAAAGACGCGGTGCGGCGCGATGCGCTCGACCTCCTGCGCAGCCATGCCTTTCGCAAGCATCTGCGCGCGCGCCTCTTCCAGCGTGCGGCCCTTCATCAACGCTTCCGACTGCGCGAAGCAGTTGGCGACGAGGAGATCGTGATGGTGGCGCAACGCCGGCTCATGGCCCACGGCCGCGATGAGAAATTCGACCGGGATGACGTCCGTGCCCTGGTGAAGGAGCTGGAAGAAGGCGTGCTGGCCGTTGGTGCCGGGCTCGCCCCAAACAAGCGGGCCGGTAGGCGTGGAAACCGGCGTTCCGTTGAGCGTGACGCCCTTGCCGTTCGATTCCATGTCCAACTGCTGCAGATAGGCGGGCAGCCGGGCAAGACGCTGGTCGTAGGGAATAACCGCACGGGCCGGATAATCACAGACGACGCGATGCCAGTAGCCGACCAGCCCCAGCATCATCGGCAGATTGTCCTGCAGTGGCGCAGTCTCGAAATGCCGATCCATCGCGTTGGCACCGTCGAGCAGCCTGCCGAAATTCTCCGGCCCGATCGCGATCATCACCGGCAGGCCGATGGCCGACCACATCGAATAACGCCCGCCGACCCAATCCCAGAAGCCGAAGACCCGGTCTTGGCCCATGCCGAAAGCGGCCACCTTGTCGAGCGCGGTAGAGACGGCCGCGAAATGGGCCGACACCGCGTCTTCGCCAAGCGCTCCGGCGATCCAGCGCCTTGCCGTCTCGGCGTTGGTCATGGTTTCGATGGTGGTGAAGGTCTTCGATGCGACGATGAAAAGCGTCGAGGCGGGGTCGAGCCCCTTCAAGGTGTCGGCGATATGAGCGCCGTCGACATTGGAGACGTAATGCGCACGCGGGCCGTCATGATAGGGCGCGAGCGCCAGCGTCGCCATGGCTGGTCCCAGGTCCGAACCGCCGATGCCGATATTGACCACGTCGGTGATCTTGCTGCCGGTGGCGCCGACGATCGTGCCGGAGCGGATGCCGTCGGCGAAAGCTGCCATCGCATCCAGGACTGCGCGCACTTCACCCATGACGTCGGCGCCGTCGACTTTTACGCCACGATCCGAGCGGTTGCGCAGGGCGGTGTGCAGGACTGCGCGCCCCTCGGTAGCGTTGATCGCTTCGCCGGCAAACATCGCGGCGCGGCGCTGCTCCACCTTGGCGGCGCGGGCAAGCTGTTCTAGCAGCGCAAGCGTTTCCGCCGTTACCGCGCATTTGGAGAAGTCGAAGAGCAGGTCGTCGAGACGCAGCGAGAAGGCCTCGAAACGGCCCGGGTCGGATGTGAAAGCGGCGCGCATATCGAGCGGCATAAGCGCGGCGTGGTGGGTCTTGAGTGCGGCGAGCGCCTCGTCGAAACCGGTCCTGTCCATATCTGTCTCCGCCAGCTTTTGGGGCAGCCGCAACCGGTCGTGCCGGCGCGCGCGGATTCATAAGCCTTGGGCAGCCGAAGGTTCAAGCGGCAAATGGCCCAAGCGCCGATCTATCAGTGGCACAAATTGGTATCATCAATTTATTTCATTGGCTTAAGTCATTGGACCAGTCTTGAATGCGTTGCGCCAGAGACCGTCGAGTCTCTCGGCATTCGGGAGTGAAGCCATGCCTACGCGAACCGATCCGGCCATATGGTCCGGCTTGTTCAGGATTTCGGCCGATTCCGGCCAGACGCTTCAGGCGCAGATCCGGCAGGCCATCGTGGCCGCCATCCTCGATCGGCAGATCGCAGCTTCAATGCCGCTGCCCTCTTGCCGTATCTTGGCGGAAAAGCTCGGCGTTGCGCGCGGCACGGTGGTGCTGGCGTTCCAGCAGCTCGTCGACCAGGGGTTTCTCATCGCGAAGGAGCGTCGCGGCCACTTCGTGAACCCGGAAGTGCTCGCAACCCCCGGACGCATGCGCGAGGTTCCCAACCGCGAGCAGCAGGACAAGATCGACTGGAAAGCGCGCCGGCAGATCGCCGCTTCCGACATGCCCGAGCCGACCAAGCAGGAGAACTGGATCAAGTCGTCCTACCCGTTCGTCTACGGGCAGTTCGATCCGGCGCTGTTTCCGACCGCAGAATGGCGCGAGTGCAACCGCATGGCGCTTGCCGTGCTGGAGATTCGTAACTGGGCGGCCGACATGGTCGACCGCGACGATCCGCTGCTGATCGAGCAGATCCAGGCGCGCCTTCTGCCGCGGCGCGGCATCTTCGCCAATCCGGACGAGATCATCGTCACGCTGGGCGCGCAGAACGCGCTCTACATGCTGGCCACGCTGCTGATGAACAAGGGTTCGCGGGTGGCTATGGAGGATCCGGGCTATCCCGATGCGCGCTCCATCTTCCAGCTTGCAGGTGCCGAGGTCGCGCCAGTCAGGGTCGACAAGGACGGCATCGATGTAGGCGCCATCCCCCGCGAGAGCGACTTTGTCTTCGTGACGCCCAACCACCATTGCCCGACGATGGTGTCGCTGAGCGAGGCGCGTCGCCGGCAGTTGCTGGCCGATGCCGAGGCGCACGACCGCATCATCATCGAGGATGGCTATGACAGCCAGCTCATGGACGACGCGCCGCAGCAGGCGCTACGCGGCATGGACCGTTCCGGGCGGGTGGTCTACGTCGGATCGATGTCCAAGACGCTCGCGCCGGGCCTGCGGCTCGGCTACATCGTCGCGTCCGCCGGCCTGATCGCCGAGCTGCGCGCACTGCGCCGTTTCATGCTGCGGCATCCGCCGGCAAACAACCAGCGCGCCGTGGCGCTGTTCCTCTCGCTCGGTCACCACGAGGCGCTGGTGCGCCGGCTCTCGGCCGCGTTCGCGGAACGCCGCAAGCGGCTTGCCCATGCGATCGACGCCTTCCTGCCGGAATGGCGCTTCGGCGAGACGCCGGGCGGAACCTCGCTCTGGCTGGAAGGTCCGCGCGGCACGGACAGCGCGGCGCTGGCGCAGATGGCGGAGTCGCGCGGCGTGCTGGTCGAGCCAGGCGCGCGCTTCTTCGACCGACCCGAGAAGAACGGCCACTTCCTGCGGCTGGGCATTTCGTCGATTGCGCTGCAGCACATCGAGCCGGGCATCCGCGAACTGGCGACGGCGGCAGGTCGCAGGCCGGCCGCCGCCTGATCCGAACCTTTGGGCCAGCATTTCAGTGCTGGCTCATCTTCGCCGAATCGGCTGGCACAATCCCGCAAACCGCGACCGCGCCATAGTTCCCGAAGGCGCAGCGACAAGAGTGGCCCGTAGATGGCCGCCCCCGCTGCCCGAACGCCAGTTGGGGAACTGTCGATGCCGGTCACGGTCGATGAACAACAGGCTGCCGCACCCGCTTCAAGGCGCTCGGGCGGCCGCGAGGCGCGGCGTGCGATGCGGGCGGCGCCCCTTGGGCAGGACATAAACCCGGTCAGGCCGGGGCTTGAAGGCGGCCGCTACCAACCGCTCGACCGCAACGACATGGACCAGATCCACGAGGCGGTCCTGACGATCCTCGAAACGGTCGGCTTCGCCAACGCCATTCCGAGCTGTATCGCCGCGCTGACGCGGGCCGGGGCGCAATATGGCGCGGACGGCCGCATCCGCTTTCCGCGCGCGCTGGTGCTGGAGACGATCGCAAAGGCCGCGCGCCACTTCACCCTCCACGGCCAGGATGAGCGGCACGACATGGTCGTGCAGGGTAGTCGGGTGCATTACGGCACGGCGGGCGCGGCGGTGCATGTGGTCGACGTCGAAAAGCGCGAATACCGCGAATCGCTGCTGCAGGACATCTACGATGCCGCGCGCATTGTCGACGCGATGGACAACATCCATTTCTTCCAGCGCCCGATGGTGGCACGCGACATGGTCGACCCCGCCGATCTCGACCTGAACACGCTCTATGCCTGCCTGATGGGCACGACCAAGCATGTCGGCACCAGCTTCACGGTTCGCGAAAACGTCGCGCCGGCGCTCGACATGCTTTATGCCATCGCCGGCGGCGAGACGAATTTCCGCGCCCGACCGTTCGTCTCCAATTCCAACTGCTTCGTCGTGCCGCCGATGAAGTTCGCCGAGGATGCCTGCGGCGTGCTGGAAGCCTGTGTCGAGGGTGGCATACCGATCCTTTTGCTGTCGGCAGGGCAGGCGGGCGCGACGGCTCCTGCTGCCATCGCCGGCGCGGTGGTGCAGGCCGTGGCCGAGGTGCTGGTGGGCCTCATCTATGTCAACGCGCTCGCGCCCGGCCATCCCTGCATATTCGGCACCTGGCCCTTCGTGTCGGACCTGCGCACCGGTGCGATGTCGGGCGGCTCCGGCGAGCAGGCGCTCTTGACGGCGGCCTGCGCGCAGATGGCGCAATATTACGACCTGCCAGGCGGCTCGGCGGCCGGCATGGCCGATTCCAAGCTGCCCGACGCTCAGTCAGGTTACGAGAAGGGCATCACCGACGTGATGGCGGGCCTTTCCGGGCTCAATCTGGTCTACGAGTCGGCCGGCATGCACGCCTCTCTCCTCGGCTTTTGCCTGGAGAGCCTCATCATCGACAACGACATGATCGGCCAGTGCCTGCGCTGCGTGCGCGGCATCGAGGTGTCGGAGGCGAGCCTCTCGGTCGCTTCGATCGCCGACGTATGCCTCAACGGGCCGGGCCACTATCTCGGCCACGAGCAGACCTTGCGGCTGATGCAGACGGAATATTTCTATCCGGCCATCGCCGATCGGTTCAGCCCGAAGGAATGGAACGAGAAGGGAAAGCCCGACATCCTGCAGCGCGCGATCGCCGAGAAGCGGCGTATCCTGGAAACGCACTTTCCCCGGCACGTATCCCGCGAAATCGACGATGCGCTGCGCGCCCGCCACGCCAACATCTACCTGCCTCGCAAGGCAATGGGCTGGTAGGGGCTACTCGACGCTCAGCTCAAAGCGGGCGATGATTTCAGGGTGCATCAGTCTTGCATGAAGAGCCAGCAGCACCAGTTGCGCGTCGATGCCGCCATTGCCGTCCAGGGCGTGTTCGATGCGGGCCTCGACATCGTTCACGCGGTCGGTGCCGTTAACGGCTGCAAACGCCTCCGGGCCTACCGCGCAATAGGCGAACAGGCCAGCCAGTGGCGGATAGGCTTCAGGCGGCGGCTCGGCATCCGGCCAGTGATCCTTCATCAGGTTGACGATCGTCAGCTTGACGCCTTCGGGGACAAGCGCGGGGTGAAGGTCGACGGATCGCAGCGCGGCATCCAGCCGGCGCAGGTCTTCCGAGCGGCCGAATAATCCGAAGAAGCCGAGAGATGAATTGCGTCTGGTCAAGAATACGTTCCGTTCAGCCACAAAAGCGGGACCGGTTACTTATACGCAATAATGTGACGGCACATCTTTTTTGCGTAGAGCAAACCGTGTGACGAGCATCCGGTACGGGAGTACAATACGCCCCAAGCGGGGTTTGTGCCTGGTACCGGGAGGTTCGACATGGCGCGCAAATACATAGACTGCCGCGAATTTCCAAGTGAAATGAAATGCACAGTTGCAATCTCGGCCGATGGCGAAGACGAACTCGTCGAGGCCGCCGTTCAGCATGCAGTTGCTGTGCATGGAGAGCACGACACTCCCGACTTCCGGAAGGAAATCAGGAATGCCATGCATGAGGGCACGCCACCTCTGACGGTGGCGTAGCAAGCTGAAACGGGACCGTGCCTTCCGGCGCGGCCCCGTTCGTTCAGTGATTGTTTCGCGGCACGCCTTTTTCCTGCGCGACCCGCCGGTATTTCACCGCGGGCTTCAGCACCATGCCGGCTGAGAGCTGGTCGACCATGCCGCGCTGGATTTCCTGCCACGGCGTCTGGTGCTCGGGATAGGCGTAGCCGCCATTGGCTTCCAGTTTCGCGCGGCGCTCGGTGAGTTCCGCGTCCGAAATCAGGATGTCGGCTGTCGCCTTGCGCAAGTCGATCCGCACGCGGTCACCGCTCCTCAGCAGAGCCAGCCCGCCGCCGACCGCGGCCTCCGGTGACGCATTGAGGATCGACGGACTGCCCGACGTGCCGGATTGCCGCCCGTCGCCGATGCATGGCAGGGCGTGCACACCCTTTTTGATGAGATAGGCCGGCGGCTGCATATTCACGACTTCCGCCGCACCCGGATAACCGACCGGCCCGGTCCCGCGCATGAACAGAATGGTGTTTTCGTCGATGCCGAGCGCAGGGTCCTCTATGCGGTTGTGATAGTCTTCCGGTCCGTCGAACACCATCGCCTTGCCTTCGAAGGCGTCCGGATCCTCGGGGTTGGAAAGGTATCGTTCGCGGAATTCCGTCGAGATCACGCTCGTCTTCATGATGGCGGAATCGAACAGGTTACCCTTGAGGTTGATAAAGCCGGCATGCTCCTTGAGCGGTGCGGAAACCGATCGGATTACCTTGTCGTCGAGGTTTTCCGTCTTGGCGCAATTCTCGCCCATGGTGCGGCCGTTCACGGTGCGCGCATCGGGATGCGGAAGGAGACCGCCCCTCATCAACTCGGCCACCACAGCCGGCACACCGCCAGCATGGTGATAGTCCTCGCCGAGATATTCGCCGGCCGGCTGCAAATTGACCAGCAGCGGCACATGGTGGCCGACGCTCTGCCAGTCGTCATTGTCGAGCGGCACGCCGAGATGGCGCGCGATGGCATTGAGATGGATCGGCGCGTTGGTCGAGCCACCAATGGCGGAGTTTACGACGATGGCATTCTCGAACGCCTCGCGCGTCATGATGTCGGAGGGCTTGAGATCCTCGTGCACCATCTCCACCGCGCGCCGGCCCGTCTCATACGCGATCTGGCCGCGTTCACGGTAGGGTGCGGGAATGGCCGCGGAGCCCGGAAGCTGCATGCCCAGCGCCTCGGCAAGGCTGTTCATCGTCGTGGCCGTGCCCATCGTGTTGCAGTAGCCGACCGAAGGGGCCGATGAGGCGACGAGGTCCATGAAGCCGCTATAGTCGATCTCGCCGGCGGCCAGCATTTCTCGGGCCTTCCAGACGATGGTGCCCGAGCCGGTGCGCTCGCCGCGATGCCAGCCATTGAGCATTGGGCCGACCGAAAGCGCGATGGCGGGAATGTTGACGGTGGCAGCGCCCATCAGCATCGCCGGCGTGGTCTTGTCGCAGCCGATGGTGAGCACAACGCCGTCGAGCGGATAGCCGTAAAGCACCTCCACCAGGCCGAGATAAGCGAGGTTGCGGTCGAGCGAGGCGGTGGGGCGCTTGCCTGTCTCCTGGATCGGATGAACCGGAAACTCGAAGGCGAGCCCGCCGGCCGCGGTGATGCCGTCGCGCACGCGCTTTGCCAGTTCGATGTGGTGGCGGTTGCAAGGCGACAGGTCGGAGCCGGTCTGTGCGATGCCGATGATCGGCTTGCCGGACTGAAGCTCCTCGCGGGTAAGCCCGTAGTTGAGATAGCGTTCGATGTAGAGTGCGGTCATGCCCGGGTCGGCGGGGTTGTCGAACCATTGCTGGGACCGAAGTTTCGTCCTGGCTGTACCGGCCATGTGCATTTCCCTCTTTTGTAGCAGGCTCCATTTATTGCATGCTCGCAGGCGATTACGCTACATCTGAGCAAGCCACGCGGGAGGATTTGAGCCATGGCGATGACGATCGAAGGCGAGGAGCGGATCGAGGCGCCGATCGGCAAGGTCTGGGAAGCGCTGAACGACCCGGAGGTGCTGGCCGCCAGCATCCCCGGCTGCGAAAGCCTCGAGAAGAAATCCGACACTGAGCTTGAGGCGGTTGTGACCCTCAAGATCGGGCCGATCAAGGCCAAGTTCAACGGCGAGGTCGAGCTCAAGAATCTCAAGCCGCCTCACTCCTACACCATCCAGGGCGAAGGCAAGGGCGGCATCGCCGGCTTCGCCAAGGGCGGTGCCGACGTGACGCTGACCGAGGATGGTCCCGACGCGACGATCCTGCGCTATGAAGCGAAGGCCGATGTCGGCGGCAAAATCGCCCAGCTCGGCAGCAGGCTCATCACCTCGACGTCGAAGAAGCTGGCGGGTCAGTTCTTCTCCAACTTCAACGAAAAGGTAAGCGCCGGCTGACGGAATTCGCCTGCCGGCGCGCCTGGTGGGCTACCGCAGCTCGCGCCGAAGAATCTTGCCGACATTGGTCTTCGGCAGCTCGGTGCGGAACTCGACCTGTCTGGGCCGCTTGTAGCCGGTCAGCTTGTCCTTGCAGAACTCGATGAGGTCCTTGTCGGTAAGGTTCGGGTCCTTCTTCACGACGAAGATCTTCGGCACCTCGCCGGATTTCTCGTCGGGCACGCCGACCGCCGCCACCTCGAGCACGCCCGGATGCATGGCAATGACGTCCTCGATCTCATTCGGGTAGACGTTGAAGCCGGAGACCAGGATCATGTCCTTCTTGCGGTCGACGATCTTGACGTGGCCGCGCTCGTCCATGAAGCCCATATCGCCCGACTTGAAGAAGCCGTCCTTGGTCATCACCTTGGCGGTCTCGTCAGGACGATTCCAGTAGCCCGCCATGACCTGAGGGCCCCTGATGCAGATCTCGCCCACTTCGCCGAGCGGCACGTCCTTGCCGTCCTCGTCGCGGATGGCGATCTCCGTCGACGGGATCGGCAGGCCGATCGTGCCGGAGAATTCGTCGGCGTCAAATCGGTTGGCGGTTGCGACTGGTGACGTTTCCGACAGGCCATAGCCCTCGGAGATGACGATGCCCGTCAGCTTCTTCCAGCGCTCGGCGACCGCCTTCTGCACGGCCATGCCGCCACCGAAGGTGAGAAGCAGAGGTTTGAAGTCGAGCTTCTGGAAATCCTCGTTGTTCAGCAGTGCGTTGAACAGCGTGTTGAGGCCGGGGAAAACGTTAACCGGATATTTCTGCAGTTCCTTCACGAAGGCCGGGATGTCGCGCGGGTTTGCGATGAGGATGTTCTCGGCCCCCTGCTGCATGCCCATCAGCGCGTTCACGGTGAGCGCGTAGATGTGATAGAGCGGCAGCGCGCAGACATAGATCAACCGGTCCGGCTTCGGCCGCTTCACATAAGCGCTTTCCACCCACAGTGCGTTCTGGGCAACGTTGGCGAGCACATTGCTGTGCAGCAGCGTTGCGCCCTTCGAAACGCCGGTCGTGCCGCCGGTATATTGCAGGAACGCAACGTCATCGAGGCCAACATCGGGCTTCTTGAAGGTCTTCGATCGGCCCTGGCTGAGCGCGTCGTTGAACTTGACGTGGCCTGGCAGCGACCAGGCGGGCACCATCTTCTTCACGCGGCGCACGACGAGATTGACGATGAAACCCTTGAGGCCGAGCATGTCGCCCATGGCGGCGACAATCACGTGCTTGACCGGGGTGTTCTTAAGCACCGTCTGGAGCGTGGTGGCGAAGTTTTCCAGGATGACGATCGCCTCGGCGCCGGAATCTTTCAACTGGTGCTCGAGTTCGCGCGGGGTGTAGAGCGGATTGACGTTGACGACGGTGTAGCCTGCCCGCAGCACCGCCATCATCGTCACCGGATATTGCAGCACGTTGGGCATCATGATCGCCACGCGCGCACCCTTGGCGAGACCCTTCGACTGGAGGTAGGCGGCGAGGTGGCGCGAATGCTCCTCGAGCTGCGAGAAGGTGAGCGTCTTGCCCATCGAGGTGAAAGCCGGCCGGGCGGCAAACGTCGCGCACGACTTGACCATCATGTCGCCGATCGAGGCGTCGGCAATCGGCTCGATCTCGTGCTTCACGACGTCGGGGTAGCTGGCAAGCCACGGCTTTGCCGATGCCTTGGCAGATGCGGCCTTCTTTGGCGTGGAGGCCGCCTTAGCAGTCTTGGCAGATGTTGCCTTGGATGCAGAAGCGGCCTTTGCCGCTGACTTGGCTGCGGGCTTTGTAGCCGCCTTCCTGGCAGCCGGAGCTGCCTTGTCGGCGGTGACCTTTGCAGCAGGAGCTTTGGTCGCAGCAGTCTTCGACGTGGATGCGGCCTTCGCAGGAGCCTTGGCGGTCGCCGTCTTCGAGGCTGCGGCCTTGGCCGGCGCCTTTGGCTGGGCGGCGGACGATTTTGCCGGCGCTTTAGCGGTCGCGGGCTTTGTCGCCGCTGTCTTGGTTGCCGCCGGCTTGGCCTTCGCGGCGGTGGTGGTCTTCTTCAGCGCGGCCGTCGTCTTCGCCTCGGCGGCCTTCGCACCCGGCTCCTTCTTGGTCGTTTTGGTTGCTGCCGACTTTTTGCCGGAAGCAGTCTTTGCCGGGGTCTTGGCCACGAGTTCCTCCCTGAGAGCTCTTGTTATGCGTCTATCTAGGGCGACAACCCACGCGGGTGCAAGTCTCGCTGGGGAAGTACGCGCAGCTCTTACTGCCCGTAGCCGGAATGCCCTTCGAGGAACGAAACCTCGGCTTGGGTGCTTTCGCGCCCGAGCACGCGGTTGCGGTGTGGAAAGCGTCCGTATTGCGCAACGATGTCGCGGTGCTCGATTGCGTATTTCAGCCCGTCGTCCTCGCCCAGCATCCGGAAGAGGTCGACGCACCGCTCCTGGTCGGCCGAAACCTCCGAGTGCATGAAGGGCATGTAGATGAACGACTTGGCCTTCGGCTCGACCTGGCTGTCGTAGCCGCGGTCGACAGCCAGCCGGGCGATGCCGATGGCAAGGTCGTCGGTGGCGAAGGCGGCCGCCGTCTTGCGGAACATGTTGCGCGGGAACTGGTCGAACAGGATGATCGCCGCCAGCGCCGTCTGCGGGTCGTCAATCGTCTTCACGTCAAGTTCGGCTTTCTGGCGCTCATAGACGTCCAGAAAGCGCGATCTTATTTTTTCATCCAGTTCCGGTGCGCCGCCGAACCAGTCCTCATAGGTGAGTTCCTCGAACCAGAACTTGAGGATGTCGTCGACCCACTTTTCGCGCGTCATGGCTTTTCCCTTTCCTATTCTACCTTCGAGATGTCCGGCACCGAGTTGAGCAGCATGCGTGTGTACTCAACCTTCGGGGCGTCGAAAATCTCGTCGACCGGACCCTGTTCCACCAGCACGCCGCCGTGCATGACGCCGACATCATCGGCCATCTGCCGCACGACCGCGAGATTGTGGCTGATCAACAGATAGGTCAGACCGAACTCGTCTTGAAGCCCGCGCATCAGGTCCAGCACCTGCGCCTGCACCGAAACGTCCAGCGCCGAGGTCGGTTCGTCGCAAACGATGAACTCCGGCTGGCTGGAAAGCGCGCGGGCGATGGCGATGCGCTGGCGCTGGCCGCCGGAGAACTCATGCGGGAACTTGCGCATGACGATCGGATCGAGACGAACCTTTTCGAGCAGGTCGGCGACGCGGTCCTCCGCCTCGCGCTTGCCGCTGACCAGTTTCAGCGCCCGCATCGGCTCAGCAATGATGTCGCCGACCCGCCAGCGCGGGTTGAGGCTGGCATAAGGGTCCTGGAAGATCATCTGCACGCGCTGCCGGCGCTTCTGCGTGCCCGATCCGCTTTCCCAGATGTCCTCGTCCTCCAGCAGCACCCGGCCCGATGTCGGCGGGATAAGGCCCACCAGCATGCGCGCGCAGGTCGACTTGCCGGAGCCGGATTCGCCGACCAGCCCGTAGGTTGAGCCCTTGCGGATGCCGAAGGACACGTCCTGAACCGCCTTGACGACGGAGCGCTTCGAACCCTTCACAAGCCGATCGAAGAACGACGGCGACAGGTCGAAGTCTCGCGTCAGGTTCTCCACCTTGACGAGTTGCGTCGCCGCTGGCGCCACCTCATGGCGGCGCGTCTCGTCGCGGATCGAAGGGATCGAGTCGATCAGGCCGATCGTGTACTCTTCCTTCGGTCGCTTGATGATGTCGCCAACGGAGCCGGTCTCGACGATCTTGCCCTTGTTCATCACGATCATGCGAGTCGCCGTTTCAGCGATGACGCCCATGTCGTGGGTAACGAGCATGACGGCCGCACCGCGACTTTCGCACAACTGCTTCAGCACCTTGATGATCTGCGCCTGAACCGACACGTCGAGTGCCGAGGTCGGTTCATCGGCGATGATCAGGTCCGGCTCGGCGGAAAGCGCAAGCGCAATCACCACGCGCTGGCGCATGCCGCCGGAGAACTGGTGCGGATAGCTGTCGATGCGGGTTTCGGGCGAGGGGATGCCGGCTTCGCCGAGAAGCTCGATCGCCCGCTGCCTGGCCTGCGCCTCGTTCATCGGCAGGTGCCGACGTATGGTTTCCACCAGTTGCTGGCCCACCGTGTAGAGCGGGTTGAGCGATGTCAGCGGGTCCTGGAAGACCATGCCGATGCGCTTGCCACGCAGCTTGGCCATCTCCTCTGGCGGCAGGTTGTCGATGCGCTTGCCGCTCAGGTAAATCTCGCCCCCGGCAATATGGCCCGGCGGCTCGATCAGGCCGATAATCGCAGCGCCCGTCATCGACTTGCCGGCACCGGACTCGCCAACGACACCCAGGATTTCACCCGGCATGATGTCGAAGGACACGTCGTTGACGGCGGTGAAAAGGCCTCGTCGAAGCGGAAACTCGACGACGAGGTTCCGGACTGAAATGATGGGCTCAGTCATCAGCGCAGCCTCGGGTTGAGCGCGTCGCGCAGCCAGTCGCCAAGCAGGTTCACGGCCAGAGCCAGCAGCACCAGCGTGATGGCGGGGAAGAACAGGATCCACCATTCGCCCGAGAACAGGAACTGCTGGCCGATGCGGATCAGCGTTCCCAGCGAGGGCTGGGTCGGCGGCACGCCGACGCCGAGGAACGACAGCGTCGCCTCCTCGATGATCGCCAGCGCAAGCCCGATGGTGGCGATCACCAGCACGGGAGCCATAACGTTCGGCAGCACGTGACGGACGAGGATAACCAGCGGATGCACGCCCATGATGCGCGCGGCAGAGACGTAGTCCTTCTGCCGTTCGACCATGGTGGCCCCGCGCACCGTGCGTGCGAACTGCGCCCAGTTGGAAAGGCCAATGGCCACGATCAGCACCCAGATCGCCATGCCTTCCTGCTGGCTCGGCGGAATGATGCCGCGCGCGATGCCGAAGATGAGCAGCGCGATCAGGATGGCGGGGAAGGAGAGCTGGATGTCGGCGACGCGCATGATGATGGAGTCGGTTGTGCCGCCGACATAACCGGCGGTGAGGCCGAGCGAAATGCCGATCGCCATCGCGAACAGCGTTGCCGAAACGCCGACGAACAGCGACACGCGGCTGCCATAAAGAATGGTCGACAGCACGTCGCGCCCCTGATGGTCGCTGCCCAGCAGGAAGTAGTTGCCCATCATCGAGTTTGAGTTCGGCGCGGTGAAGCCGTCCATCAGGTTGAGGCTTGCAGGGTCGAACGGATTGTAGGGCGCGATCCATGGCGCCAGGATCGCCGCGAGCACGAGCACGAATGCCACGGTTGCAGCGACGATGGTGACCGGCGAGCGCCGGAACGAGAAGAAGACGTCGGAATCCCACATGCGGTAGAGGCGGGACGGCGGCTTGGTGGCCACGGGCGTGGCCGGGTTTTGTGGTGTGGACATGGGCCTATTTCCCCGATCCGGAGGCGTGTACCCGCAGGCGCGGATCGACGGCGTAGTAGAGGATATCGACGATCAGGTTGATTACGACGAAAACGAAAGCGATGAACATCAGGTAGGCGGCCATCACCGGAACATCGACGACCTGCACCGAGTTGATGAACAGCGAGCCCACGCCGGGCCACTGGAACACGGTTTCGGTGACGATCGCGAAGGCGATGACAGAGCCGAGCTGCAGGCCGGTGATGGTGATGACCGGGACCATCGTGTTCTTCAGCGCGTGGCCGAAATTGATCGCACGCTTGGACAACCCGCGCGCCCTGGCGAAGCGGATATAGTCCTGCCGCAGCACCTCCAGCATCTCCGCGCGCACCAGGCGCATGATGAGGGTGAGCTGGAAAAGCGACAGCGTTATCGCCGGCAGGATGAGCGAGCGCAGGCCGGATTCAGTCAACAGCCCCGTGCGCCACCAGCCGAGATCGACCACCTGGCCGCGGCCGAAGGACGGTAGCCACTGCAGCTCCACCGCGAAGATGTAGATGAGCCCGATGCCGATCAGGAAGGTTGGCAGCGAAACACCAACCAGCGACAGCGTCATGATGATCGCGGTCGAAAGGCTTTTCGGCCGCAGCGCCGTGAAGACGCCGAGCGTGACGCCCACGACCAGCGCGATCAGCGCCGACGTGAAGGCCAACTCGATGGTTGCCGGCAGGCGCGACATGATAAGTTCGCTGACCGGCTGCTGCAGGCGGTACGAAATGCCGAATTCGCCTTGCACCGCGTCGGTGATGAAGCGGAAGAACTGGACATAGAACGGATCGTTCAGACCCAGCCTCTCACGGAGGGCTTCGAAGTCTTCCAGACGCGAATCCTGACCGAGCAGCGAGGCGACCGGATCGCCCACATAACGGAAGAGCATGAAAGAGATGAGGGCGACGACCAGCATCACGACGATGGACTGGGCTAGCCGTCTGAGGATGAAGGCAAGCATGACTTTGGTCCCCATAGGGTGCAGCGTCCGGCGTTGCCGAACGAACGATGCACGGCATCGCGGCGTCCACCGGTCCATCGATCAGGATGGAGGCGGAAACCGCGACCTTTGAGTGCGGGATGCTAACGAAAAAGGCCCGCGCCGCAAAGTTTGCGACGCGGGCGTTCAACGCAAGTCCTGTTACTCGCCGAAGGTAACGTTGTAGAGGCGCGGCTGGTTTTCCGGATGCACGTCCAGGTTCATGCCATCCTTCATGGCGTAGGCCAGAACCTGATTGTGGATCGGCAGCAGCACGCGGTCTTCCTGCACCTTCGCCCAGATCTCGGCGATCGTGGCGTTGCGCTTGTCCAGGTCGACCTCCGTCTCGAGAGACTCGATCTTGGCGTCGAGTTCCGGGTTGGTATACCCGCTCGGGTTATAGGCGCCGTAGTGCCCCGCCTGCGTGTGGATCAGGTCGTTGAAGATGTAGGCCGAATCGAAGGTCGGAACGCCCCAGCCGAGCAGGTAGAAATCCGTCTCCGAATTCTGGATCAGCGGCGAGTGCTGCGTGATCGGGCGCGAGGCCAGCGTGGCCTTGATGCCGATCTGGCCGAGCATGCCGACGACGGCCTGGCTGATCGCCTCATCGTTGACGTAGCGGTTGTTCGGTGTGTCGAGCGTGATCGTGAAGCCGTCCGGATAGCCCGCTTCCGCCAGCAGCGCCTTGGCGCCCTCGACATCGGCCTTTTCCGGATACTCGTTCAGCTCGGGGGTCCAGCCGTTGACGAAGGGCGGGGTCGCCACGCCGGTCGGCACCGACTGTCCGCGCATCACCACCTGCTGGATGGCGTTGCGATCGATGGCCAGGTGCATCGCCTCGCGAACCTTCGGATCGTTGATCGGGTTCTTGTCGGTGATGTTGGACGACTTCAGCGGTGCGTCGCCGAAGCGGTAACCGAAATAGATCACACGGTTTTCGGGGCCGGTGGTGACCTTGATGCCGTCGCTCGAGCCCAGGCGCTCGATGTCCTGCACGGGCACGTCCTGCACCAGATCGACTTCACCCGACAGCAGTGCCGCGACACGGGTCGCGTTGTCGGCGATCGGCAGATAGATGATCTCGGTGACGGCCGGCTTGGTTTCTGCCCAATGGTTTTCGTTCAGCTTGAGGACCGAACGCACGTCGGGGTCGCGCGACTCCAGCATGTACGGACCGGTGCCGTTTGTGTTGCGCACGGCGAAGTTGTCGTCGGTCGAGCCGGCTTCCTGGACTTCCACGGCGTTGTTCGCCTCGGTCCAGGTCTTGTCCATCATGAAGGTGTTGGTCAGGTTGTTCGGATAGAGCGGCGAAGGCCCGCTCATCTTCACCTCGACCGTGTGGTCGTCGACGGCGGTGACGCTCTGGACGCCGGCATGAAGCTGCTTCATGTTCGACTTGTCGGAACGGGCGCGGTCGAGCGAGAACACCACGTCTTCGGCGGTGAAGTCGGCGCCGTCATGGAACTTGACGCCCTGGCGCAGTGTGAACACCCACACCGTCGGATCGCCTTCCTTGACCGCCCACTCGGTGGCGAGGCGCGGGATCAGATTGCCCTCGACGTCGCGGTCCACCAGCGTTTCGTAGATATGGTGGGCGAAGGTGTGCGTTACACCCTGGTTCTGCGAATGCGGATCGAGCGTCAGCGCGTCGGACGCGCGGGCCCAGCGAACGGTTTCCGCGGACGCCGGCATGACAGCGGCGCCGAGCGCGAGAACGCTCGCAGTGAGAAGAAGTTTACGCATAGTGGCTCCCAAACTCTTTTTTGTTTGTTCAATGTTCCCCGTGAGGGCCTGAGCCCGCCCACGATTGGCGGGTACCATAAGGGAGGGGATTGTGTTTGAAAAGCGCCCTTTTTCAGGCTTCCTGACCACCGGTGCCGGTCGCCTAACCCGCTGATTTTAGGTTATTTTAGCGTTTCCGGATTGACTGGCTGCGGTGGGGGCCGACGAGCCACCGCGTAATCATTTTCAAGCTTATTGCCAAAGGTGTTTCAAACCTGAAACAATCGGTCAGGATGACGGTGATCTGCGTAAGTTAATTATCCGGAAGGCAAGCGGCTGCACATTGGCGCAAGCCACCGGTACGTCACTTCTTTCACCGCCGGTCCGGGCCGGGCGCTGCCGCCAACAATGTTCAACATGGCATCCACGCCGCGGCTGCCTGCGCTTTGCTAGACGACGCAGCCGACACATCGTATCTCAGCCGGGTGACGGCCGCATGACGTCAGGTTCTGACCAACTGACCCTGGCTGCGAAGGCCCGTTGTTGCAAGAGGCTCGTCTAGGAGTACGCCACGCCGACGCGCATAAGCGACGAATACGTCGTGCGCTTCCTGCGGGGAGCAGCGCTCCGTCAAGGCATCGCGGCAGGCATCGCATGTCGCGTGATAGACCTCGTCTCGAAGGAGCCTGGGCACGTCCTCAAGATATGCGAACACTTCGCGCACGCTGGCGATCGACCGGGGGAAACCAAGTCCGACCAGGACTGTGACGGGACGCTGGAACGCCGCATTGCGCATGACAAAGCCCTTTTCATTTCGAAGTCTTTTTCGGGATGCTGCGGGGCGGCAGCGCAGCTAAACCTACAACGAGAGAAATGGTTCCGGCCGCCTGCTAGCCGAGTTGCCCGACCATAACACCAGCAAGCTTCCGGTTATTCCTACTGTGACCAAGGAACCGCCGCCCCGGCGCGCGAGTTGAGTCGCTAACTCACTCTTTCGCAAGGAAATGCACATGGCCAAGCAGGACAACCAGGAACAGAAGTCCGACCTTTCAGCCGCCGAGGTCCAGGATCGCATATGGGAGCTCGCCAAGGAGATCGACATCTGCATGTTCGTGACGTGGGATGGAGAGTACAACCGGGCGAGGCCTCTTTCCGCACGCGTTCATCGAGATGAGAATGCCATCTATTTTCTCGTCAACGACGACAGCCCTAAGAACGAGCAATTGGCCGAATATCCCAAGGTCACGATGGCCTGGACGGATAGCGGACGGTACAAATTCGTCACCGTTTCGGGGCATGCCGAAGTTTCGAACGATCGTGACAAGATCGCAAAGCTTTGGGAGCGCACCGACGAGGCGTGGTGGGACAGCGCTCAGGACCCAGACATTCGCCTGATAACGGTGACCCCGGATGAAGGGGAACTGTGGGATAGCCCAGGGCGCATCATTGCGACTGCCAAGATGGCGCTGGCTGCGGTGACTGGAGCCAAGCCTGACTTTGGCGATAACGCCAAGGTTGATCTCTAGCGGTTGAGCGTTTCCGGATGTTGGCCCGGCGTCGCGCCCGGGCCAACATCTTGCTGCTTCTGGCACCGCGAAAAGGTCCGTATCGTCTCCGATGGGTTCTATCGCTGCGGGGGTGAACGGCGGCGATGTTGCCGGTGTGGCATACGCCATGACTTGGAAATCATTGATCGCCCTTGTTGGATGCTCGCCGCTTCCAAAGTGTGGTTCTGGAAATTCCCAGCCGCCTTGCCGCTTCGCCGACCTTTCCGTCGCTTTCGATCAATGCGCGATCGATACGTTCGCTTTCGGCCTGTCTGCGAGCGTCGGCAAGGGTGTCGGGTTCCGGCGCAGCCAACGCAAGCTCCGGAAAAATATCCTCAGGTGCCAGCATGTTCCCGCGCGCAAGCACCGTGGCGCGCTCAAGACGGTTGCGGAGTTCACGAACGTTTCCGGGCCAGTCGTGGTGAAGGAGGGCCGTGAACGCGTCCGGCGAGATCCAGCGAACGTCCATGCCGTGGCGATGAGCTGCCTGCCTCAGCAACCGATCGGCAAGCGGCTCGATTTCAGCGGTTCGATGGCGCAGTGGGGGCAGCGAGATTTCGATTACCGACAACCGGTAATAGAGATCCTCCCGAAAGGTCTTTTCGATGCGCATCGTGTCGAGATCGGCGTTCGTCGCAGCGATGATGCGGCCCTGGAACGAGCGATCAGTGCGCGAGCCGACGGGACGAAAGCGACCGTCCTCCAGGACACGCAGCAGCGCGATCTGCAGGCGTGCATCCAGTTCTCCAACCTCATCGAGAAAGAGTGTGCCGTCGCCTGCTTCCTCAAAAAAGCCGACGTGGGACTGCGAGGCACCGGTGAACGCTCCGCGCTCGTGGCCGAAGAACTGGCTCTCCAGGAGGTCATGCGGGATCGCGCCGCAATTCACGGCAACGAACGGCTGTTTCGCACGGCGGGACGTCGCGTGAAGGTAACGCGCGGCGACCTCCTTGCCTGTTCCCGTTTCGCCCGTGATCAGGACTGGCAGATCGGTGTTGGAGACACGCCGGAGCTGCTCGGCGATGCGCTCGGTTGCCGGCGAAAGAGCGAAGTGGACTACGCCGTTTTCCTCGACTTCTGCAGCCGGTCGGCGCAGGCGCCCGCGAATACGTTCGATGACATCGTCGACGTCATAGGGCTTGGTCAAATAGTCGTCGGCACCAGCCTTGACCAGACGTACAGCCTGGTCGATCTCGCCAAAGGCGGTGGCAAACAGAATCGGCGTATCTCCGAGCCACGGCTGGGCCCTGCGGTATAGGTCTTCACCGGAACCGTCCGGCAGCACGATGTCTGAGAGGACGAAATCGGGTCGGCGGCGTCTCATGGCGATCAAAGCCTGGTCGCAGTCCTTGGCCCACGTGACCTCAAAGTCCTCCAGTTTCAGCCGTTGGGTCAGCGCGCCGCCGAGGATGGCGTCATCCTCCACAACCAGGACATGGTGCCTGCTCATTCGCCGCCGCCTTGGGCCTGTAGGGGCAGATGTAATGTGATGCGCGTGCCGAGCTGGGGAGGGGACTGCACCGAAACGCGACCGTTGAGGCGCTCTACCAGGCGAACGACCACGGCGATGCCGAGGCCCGGCAGATCGGGTGAAGGTGTTCCTTTTTGCAGCGCCTGTGTCATCTGCGGCTCCAGGCCGCTTCCCTGATCTTCCACTTCGATCTCCAGTTGCTTGCCCAGCAGCTTGGCCGACAGCCTTACGCTTCCACCCTTGTTCGATGCCTGCACGGCGTTGAGCAGAAGATTGAGAAGGACCTGCCGCACTTCAAGAGCGGCTACCGGTACTTCATCCGGAATCGAAAGATCCATGTTGATCGTGACATCGCGAGATTTACCGTCTGCATCCACAAGCAATCGCAGATCTTGGAAGTCCTGACGCGAAAGAGGGCGCCACCGTATCCGTGTGCGGTGGCTCGCAAGCGTAGCGTTCACGACCTCGTCAAGCGCAATGACGCCTCTGTCGAGGAACTCGATTGCCTCGCGACGGGGTTGCTCGTGGTCACCGAAGCGCTTCAGGGTGCCGACGGCGGCACGCATGCCGCCCAGCGGATTGCGGACTTCATGAGCAATGGTGGCAGCAAGTCGCCCGAGCACGGCTTCCCGTTCCCTGTCGGCAAGGTGCTTGAGCAGGGCTTCACGTTCGTGCGTGGCATGCGCCATTGCATTGAAAGCATGGAACATTCTCGCCGATTGCCGGTCGCCAAGCGGGATTTCACCCTCCGCAATCGGGCGGGGATCTCCGAACGCCGCATCATACAAGCGGCGTGCGAGCAGGGTGACCGGCCGCTGCATCCGTCGCACCATGAAGAAGCCAAGCAGCGCGCAGACCAGACTGAACACGAGATCGAACAGCAGCAGCAACCATCGCAACTGCCGAGGTGATTCCTGGAAAGCAGAAAGGTCGAGATCGGCGGCGACCGTTCCCACCCGCACACCATTGGAATGCAGTCCGCGCCAGATCCACATCCCGCCGTCATTCGACATCGGCAGTGTGCCGGTTTCGGCCAGGCCCAATTCGGAGGGAAGTTCAGGCACCGCATTTTCACCGGCGCGCAGCGCCTCGGCCCTGACGTTCAGGTCGTTGTCGAGGAACATGAGCCGCCGATCGACGACACCTTCATGGAATTCCAGCGCCTGTTCGAGAACGGCGCCGACGGCTTCGTCGTCACCGTTGCGTACGTAGGGAAGCACCGCTGCGGACAACCCGTCCAGATAGACGTGGCCGAGTGTTTCGGCCTGGAGCTCGGCCTGTCGGGACATGACCACGATCGCGGTTTGCGTGGAAACCACCGCGGCGACGAAGATCATCATCGCCACGATCAGCGGCAATCGTATGGTGAGGGGGATTTTCTGCGCTAAGGGTTCCAGGACTCCGACACTCCCGATTGCGATGTCCTTTTCAGGTTCGCAAGTCGGGCGCTGCGCTTCAACCGAAAACGACGATCGGTGCATCGCCGTCGCGGGGCT
Organism: Neoaquamicrobium sediminum; assembly: GCF_040970315.1. Classification (NCBI taxonomy): domain Bacteria; kingdom Pseudomonadati; phylum Pseudomonadota; class Alphaproteobacteria; order Hyphomicrobiales; family Phyllobacteriaceae; genus Neoaquamicrobium; species Neoaquamicrobium sediminum. Next base: position 105,422 of record NZ_JAZHFV010000002.1, read on the forward strand.
CGCTTGCAGGAGTTATCCTGTGATGCTTGAGCTTGGACGTGGGGGCAATCTTCCTGTCAGCCAGACCGTGATCGAACCAGGCCTGGCGCGAGAGGACGAGAGCAACGCCGTCGGTCAGGCGGTCGCGAAGTATCGGGATAGGGTCTCCCTCCTCGACATACAGCCCGAAGCGCACGCCCGCCTGGGTCGCGGCTTCTTCGACGACCTCGACCGTTTCGGCGACGCGACGGCGCGCTCCTGCCGTCAGGGTGTTGCGCAACTGTTTCGCGTAATAGTTTCCGCCAACGGGCACCGGACCAACGTCATGCAACGTACTGGTATCGATGATCGCCAGTCCGGCCAAGTCGACCTGATGTGCCTTTGCCATTGCGACAGCATGGGTGATCGCCGCATCCATACCCGGCCCGCTTGCAATGCCGAGAACGACCTTTTCAATCTTTTGATTCATGTTTTTCCTCCGAAACACTGCGGATGCGGGATGATCGAAATCGCCACGCTTCAATTCGCCCTCGAGTTGGTCTTCACGCGTTCCACCCCACAGCGGCACACCGGCGACGTATCCCGCTCGAGCCAGCAGATGACCCGCGATCGGTTGTGTCAGGAGCAGGAACGCTATGGCGATTGTCACCTTGATCCATGTGCCCGCCGACGGTTCGGCAAAGGCAACGCCGACAAGCAACAGGCCGCAACCTGCTACTCCCGCCTTGGTGGCGGCATGCATGCGCATGAAAAAATCCGGCAGGCGCAGAATGCCAAGCGCCGCGACCAGGCAGAGCCCGGCGCCCGCTATCAGGAAGAAGGCTGAAAAAAACGCCATCATGGCCCTTCCTCCTCGTCGATCGAGCCGCGTTCGATAAAGCCCGCGAAAGCGACGGTGGCGAGAAAGCCGATGAGAGCCACACCCAGCGCGATGTCGATGAACGCGACCGAGCCCGAGACGATGACGGCCATGCCGGCAGCGGCGACACCCAGCAGACCGAGCAGGTCTAGCGCGACGACCCGGTCGGGGCCGGAAGGTCCCCGGATGATACGCAGACCCGCACACAGCATTGCGGCGAACAGCAGGATGCCGGAGATCGTGACACCGGCGGCAAAAAGAGTTCCGCCCATCATGACAGCACCTCCTTCACCCGCCTTTCGAAGCCATCCTTGATCTGGGTGACGCTCTCGTCAGAGGCGTTCATCACATGTACGTAAAGGGTCGAACGATCCTTGCTCACATGCAGGCTGGTGGTCCCCGGCGTCAGCGTGATCATGTTGGCGAGCAACGTGATTCCGGCGCGGCTTTCCACATCAAGCGGCACCGCGACGATTGCCGATCGGATCGCTCGGCGCGGACTGATAACCGTCAGGACGACGTCCTTCACCGAAAGCGTTAGCTCGCGGAAGAAGATGCCGGACAGGCGGCACCAGGAGAGAACCACATTCATGGGCGTGCCTCCGTGACTTGTTCGGGAGCGCCGAAGACGGCATCGATGTAAGCGGACTTGTCGAGGAGCTGTCCGCCGGCGCGCAGCGAGTAGTCGACGAAAGGCTCGGCGAAGAGCCCGATCGTCAGCGTCGTCGCGGCGAGGACCACGATCGGCGAAAGCATGATGATGCGCGCCCGGCGGTCGGCCTGCCAACGGTGCATAGCTTTGCCCGACTGGTCTGGAGCCGCCTTCCAGAAGGCTTCGTTCCAGATCTTGATCATCGAATAGAGTGTCAGGATGCCGACCGCGAGGCCCGCCGTTGCAAGAACGATGTGGCCTGCGTCCAGGCTTGCCTTGATGACGGTGAACTTCGACCAGAAGCCGGAGAGGGGCGGAAGGCCGGCAAGCGACAATGCGGGAATGAGGAACAACACGCCCAGCATCGGCATGGTTCTGTAGAGGCCGCCCGTCTGCTTGAGATCGAAGGATCCGCCTGCGCGGTTCACGACGCCCGCGATCAGGAACAGGTTGGCTTTCACGATGATGTGGTGGATCACGTAGAGGATCGACCCGCCTATCGCCAGGGGCGTGGCCACGGCGATGCCGAACAGCATGTAGCCGATCTGGCTGACGATGTGGAATGAGAGGATGCGGCGAATGTCGAAATGGGCGGCCGCCCCCAGAACGCCTGTCACCATGGTGAAGATCGCCACGGCGGTGACAATGGGGCCGGTGTAACCGCCGTCGCCATCGAAGAGCAGCGTGAAGGTCCGGATGATGGCGTAAACACCGACCTTGGTCAGCAACGCCGCAAAAATGGCCACGATCGGCGCAGACGCGGTGTGGTAGGCGGCAGGCAGCCAATAGAATAGCGGAAAGACCGCAGCCTTCGCGCCGAACGTTGCAAGAAACATGAGCGCGAGCGCCGTCACCAGACCCTGGTTTTCCAGTGTTGGGATGACGCGTGCCAGATCCGCCATGTTGAGCGTCCCGGTCATGCCGTAGAGAAACGCGACGCTCATAAGGAAGAAGGTCGTCGCGATAAGATTGAGTGCGACGTATTTAATGCCAGCGTCGAGCTGCTCGCGCGTTCCGCCCAGCGACAGCAAGCCGAAGGACGAGATCAGCATGATCTCGAACCAGACATAGAGATTGAAGATGTCGCCGGTCAGGAATGCGCCGGTCACGCCAAGGAGCAAGCCCTGATAGAGCACGTGGTAGAAGGCATTCTCGCGTGCTTCGACGTCGCCAACCAGCCCGTAGACGCCTACCGCGACGGCCACGAGCCCGGTGATGAGAACCATGGCCGCTGAAAACATGTCGCCGACGAAACTGATGCCGAAAGGCGGCGCCCACCCGCCGAACTGCGTGGCGATCACCGTACCATCGCGGACGGCCAGCAGCAGTACGACCGATGCGCAGAGCAGGCCGAGACTGGCAGCGAGGCTTATCAGTCGCTGTATCAGCGGGTGACGCCAAGCCAACGCGCAGAGGGCCACGCCGATCGCGGGTGCGAGAACCGGCAGCGTCAGAAGCAGGTCGTTCGTCATTCCGCAGGCTCCGTCTTTTTGGCAACGACGTGCTTGGGAAGGCTCGGAGCTTTCTTGGCGGTCTCGGGTTCCGCGTCGCGCATGGCATCGGTATCGACGGTGCCGAGGCGGCGGTGAGCGCTTTCGAACAGCACGGTCGTGAAAGCGACGAGCGAGAAGGAAATGACGATCGCCGTCAGGATCAGTGCCTGGGGCAGCGGGTTCGCCCCACCGATCAGAGCGGTCTCGCCGGCGGCGACGAGTGGCGGCGTGCGCGAGCCCATCCGGCCTGCCAGAAATATCGACAGGTTGGTGGCATTGCCGAGCACGAGCAGGCCAAGCACCACCCTGAGCACGTTGCGCGACATCAGCAGATAGGCGGCTACAGCCACCATAATGCCGAAAGCGAGAGCGAAGACGGGCTCCATCTCACTCCTCCAGATAATAGAACAGGAAACTCAGAACCGCGCCGATCACGACCAGGTAGACGCCAATGTCGAAGATGAGCGTGGTGCCGAGGGCGATCGCCTCGAAAGGCCATTGATGCGTGAGGTATGGCTGTGCCAGCCACAGAGCGGGCATGCCGGACGCAAGGGCGATGACGAGGCCCGCGCCGATATATGTCTTGGGCGACGCGAAGATGAGTTGCGTCAACGACACACGGCCACGCGGGAGCGCGTGAACGGCGATGCCGGCGGCGGCGATAAGCCCCCCGATGAAGCCGCCGCCTGGCTCGTTGTGGCCCCGCAGCAGGACGTAGATTGAGAAGATGAGCGCTGCCGGTAATATAAGGCGGCTGGTCGCACGAAGGATCATCGAGTTCATTGGCGCTCCTCCTGCTTCGCCCGACGCATTCCCGCCAGAACCGCAGCGGCTGCGATCGCCGCGAGGCCGAGGACAACGATCTCGCCGAGCGTGTCGATGGCGCGGAAATCGACGAGGATGACGTTGACGAGGTTGCGGCCATGGGCTTCGGGCACCGCAGTTTCGCGGAAGAACACGGAAAGGCGATCGTCGAAGGGTTGTGCCAGGACGCTCAACATCAACAGCGAAGCGACCAGGCCGATGCTTGCCGCTATCCAGCAATCACGGGTGCGCTGAGGTTTCGAACGGTACTCCTGTTCGCGGAAGGGCATTCGCCCCACGATCGCCAGCATGATGACGATCGCCAGCGCTTCGACAGAGAACTGCGTGAAAGCGAGATCCGGCGCACCCTGAAAGAGAAACAGCAGCGCGACCGCGAAACCGACCATGCCTGCGGCAACGATGCCGGCCACGAAATTGCGTGCCCGTAAGATGGCAAGCGCAGCAACCGCCAGGATGACCGCGATCGCTATTTCGGGCACGAGGCTGTCTGCGAATGACGGCAACTCAAGCCCGCCGCGCGCCACGAGCGTGATCCCGCCTGCCGCTCCGACGGTGAGCAGTGTGCGGCCAACATATACACGCATGCTGCCGGTCTGGATGAGACGGGTCTGCCATGCAGCGAGACGCTGCAGGCCGCTCATCAATCGATCGTAAGCCTGGTCCGGTCCCCACCGATCAATGTTGTCGATGGCTGCAAGCCTGAGCCGCAAACCGTCCCAGCGCCGGTATGTTACGACGCCCAACGCCAAGGTGAGCACACTGAGCGCGAGCATCGGCGTGAAGCCGTGCCAAAGGGTAAGGTAGTAGTCCAGCGGCGCGCCGGCCGTGGCGCTGGCTGCGGGCACGATCAGGCTGTCGCTGATAAGCCACGGCATGGCGCCGAAAAGGAGGCCCAGGGCGGCGAGCACAACCGGACCGGCAAGCATTGCGACGCCGGGGTCATGAGCCGCCTTGGGTGTCGACGAGAGATCGCCATAGAAGCACCGGATCGCAACAATCGCGGCGACGACCACCATCGACACATTGGCAACGAGGGCAATGACGACGAGTATCCAGGATCCGGAGAGTTCGAGCCCTGTTTCGTAAACGAGTTCCTTGGCGGCGAAGCCGATGAAAGGCGGCAAGCCAGCCATCGACAGCGCGCCCAGCATCGCAACACCCGCCGTGATCGGCATATGGTGCCGGAGGCCGCCAAGGGTCGAGGAGTCACGCGTACCGGTTTCGTGGTCGATGATCCCGGCCACAATGAACAGGCACGCCTTGTAGAGCGCATGGACGACCAGGAAAATCACGACGGCCACCGAGGCGAGTTCGCCGTCGATGCCGATCAGCATCACCAGAGTGCCCAGTGATACGATCGTGGAATATGCGAGCACACGCTTCAGATCGGTCTCGCGCATTGCGAGCACCGCTCCCGTGAGCATGGTCAAGGCTCCAAAGCTCGTCAGCAGTGCGATCCAAAGCGCATGTGCGGAAAACACCGGGTCCAGCCTTGCGAGCAGGTAGACACCCAGCTTCACCATGGTTGCCGAGTGCAGGTAGGCCGACACGGGCGTGGGCGCGACCATGGCGTTGGCAAGCCAGGCGTGCAGCGGAGCCTGCGCCGATTTTGCGAACGCACCCGCTGCGAAGAGAATTATGATGGCCGGCGCAGTCGGATGCGCGGCAATCACTTCCGCTTGCCCCAGGATCGCGGTGATGGAGAAGGTGCCCGCAACCCACCCCAGCAGGATCACGCCCGCGAGCATTGCAAGACCGCCGGCAACGGTGATGAGAAATCCCTGTTGTGCCGAGCGCCGGGTGTCAGCCCGCTCCGGCGAATAACCTATGAGCAGGAAAGACGTGAGGCTGGTCAGTTCCCAGAACACGATCAGGACGACCAGATTGTCGGCAAGCACCGCGCCGAGCATCGACGCCATAAAGAGCGTCAGCACCGTGTAGAAGCGGGCAAGCCTTGGGGCGCCCTTCAGATATGACGAGGCATACAGGAAGACGGCGGTGCCGATGCCGCAGATGAGAAGGGCGAAGGTAAGCGAGAGACCATCGACCCTGAATGCGGCGTCGATTCCGAGCGACGGAATCCAGCGATAGGTCTCGAGTGCGACTTCACCGGCCGTCAGGATCGGCAGGAAAAGGCAGAACCCCGCAAAAAGAAGCAGGGGCACGGCGGCAATCACTGGCCACGAGCGTCCACCCGCCCAGCCAACGAGCGGCGCAGAAAGAAAGGAAAAGGCAACGAGTGTTAAAATGGTCATCATCAGGCGTTCCGTGTTGAAACTCCCAATGAAAGATCTGTGCCAGTTGGCGCCGGATCGCATGTTTTGGAAAAGAATCCCGGTTTTCCGGAGCTTCCCGCTCACCGCGGCGGTGCATCGGCCTCACGAAGTGTTGCTGGATGTGAACCGCTTGAACCGGTGATGTTCACGGATGTGAACATCACCGGAGAACGACGCCGCGACAACATCCGGCTGGCAGAACCGGGACGCCGGCGTTCACCTACTCGCCGACGAGTCTCCAGACCAGCCAGGAACCGCCGATGACGAAAGGCAGCGTTCCGAATAATGCCATCATGCCGCCTCCAAACTGCTGGTCGGCAAGGGGATCCAGACCGAAAGCACCGAGGCAGTATTGCGGCGCGTAGATCAGGGCCGGCGCGAGCACCAGCAGCACGCCGAGCATTGCCATATGCATCGACGTGAACAGCATGGCGCCGGCGCCGATCACCAGACCTCTCCGGTCGCGATCGGCAAGACAGACCCACCACAGGGCCATGCCCGCAAGCAGAAAGGTGAGTTGCTGGACCGCGAATATCGGGAGCCAGCGCGCAGCCGCCTCATGCATCCAAGGCGCATGCCAGCCCCAGACGACCGCGAACTCAAAAGCGGAAACCGCGAGTGCGGACAGCAACAACCGGCGCGGCGCTCGGATGTTTGGGAAAAGCCGCAACAGGCCAATGACGATCATTGGCGCAGCGACCACCGCGACGGCAAGATGAAGGATCATGTGCGGGGAAAAGGCTCTGCGGGCCAAATCAGGCAGAGGGCCCATCCACAGCCAGGCGAGCAGCACCAGTCCGGCAGCAAGGGGCCAGCCGCGGCTTATCCGCATGTCGTTGTGGTCAGCACGGGAAACAGCGTCCACACCACCGCCACCAGACCAACCCAGCCGCTAGCCCGGCTCACCACTCGCGAAAATCCCGGCGCGGCTCCAAACCGGTCGGAGTGGAGCATCATCGGCAGAACGACCTGAACCAGAATGGCAAGCGCAAAGGCGATGGCGAGCGATAGTCGCCGCCACGACGCACCGGCGAATGCCGCGCCGAGATCGATTTCGCAAAGAATGCCATGCAGGCCGTAGACCGCGCTGAACGCTGCCAGCCAGACGACGGGCGATACGAGTATGCGCAGCAGGTCCCTCATGCCACCATGCCCGGAAGATAAGCGCAGAAGAGGATCAGGGCGGTCGTTACGCATAGATAGCCGATCCAGAGCGGCGCGACGGCCAGTTCTGCACGTCGCCGCGATGACATGTAGCCGGCCCGCAGACGCAACAGAAGGAAGACCAGCATCAGCGCTGCCACCAGCACATGCACGAGACCGTAACTGCCCAGCACCCACAGCGTCGCGCCATAGGCGTGCGACGTGGGAGATGGAGCTATCGTGAGGAAGGCCAACAGCGAGACTCCGAGCGCGGCGATGCCGGCCAGTGCGATCAAGAGGCCGGCCACCGGTTTCGCGCCTCTGCGATTGCTGCTTACGGCGTGGCCGATGCCGGCGACCGCCGCAGCCGTGCCGATGATGGCCGTTGTCAAGACAAGCGCCGATGGAGTGACGAAGAACGGCGGCGGCCACCCGGGCGCGATGGTCCAAAGGAACGCGTATCCGAACAGCAGCGAGCCGAACAGGGTTGCATTCGCCACCAGCAGGAAAGCTGAACCCCACCAGCCCGGCGGTCTGTCGACTTCGGCGATGTTGGGAACCAGGACCCCGCGACCGATAGGCTGGTCGCCGAGGTCCTTCTTCGAACCGAGCGTCCAGGCCCAGCGCATGGCAAGCACGGCGACACCTGCCATCGCGAATGGGGCCAGCCAGAAAACCTTGAGGAGTATGGACAGAAAGAAAGTCCCCGTCACGGCTGCCATGCAGATCGGAAGCCGTGTGTTGTTGGGATAGACGACATGCTGCTGCGGCGTGCCGGTGGCGATGTCCACGATCAGCGTTTCGCGTTGTCCGCTGGCGGGATCGCCGAGATAGAACTCGCCGCGCGCGATACGTGTAGGCAGGTTCGGATCGTCCCACAGCGGTTCGCGCGAGTTAACCTGCGGAAGACTGGCAAAGTTGTATGCGGGAGCCGGCATCGTCGTTGCCCATTCGAGCGTCCCGGAGCGCCATGGGTTGCGCAGTGACCTGTGACGCACGATGACGTTGAGCACCACCTCCAGGAGCACGATGACGAGGCCGAACGCGAGCACGAAGCCTCCGATCGAGGAGATCAGGTTGATCGCAGTCCAACCGTCCTCCGGCCCATAGGTCGAGATGCGCCGCCGCTGGCCCATCAGGCCCACCCAATGCATCGCGAGGAAGGTCACATGGAAGCCCACGAATATCAGTGCGAAGGCGACTTGCCCCAATCGGAAATACCGCTTGCTGCCCGTGGCGAGGGGGAGCCAGTAGTAAAGGCCGGCCAGGAGTGGGAAGACGAAACCGCCGAAAAGGACATAGTGGAGGTGGGCGGTCACGAAAGCGGTGTCGTGCACTTGCCAGTCGAAGGGCACGACGGCGACCATCACCCCCGTCAGCCCGCCAATGACGAAGGTGACGAAGAAGCCGAGAATGTAAAGCATCGGCAGGCGTAGCCGAGGCGTGCCCTTCCACATCGTGCCTATCCAGGCAAACACCTGTACTGCTGTCGGAACGGCCACCAGCGTCGAAGCAGCCGAGAAGAAGGCCAGGCCCATATGGGGAATGCCTGTGGTGAACATGTGGTGGACCCAAAGCCCGAAGCTGAGGATCGCAAGTGCGACGGTCGCAGCCACCACCCATCGATACCCAAGCAGCGTCGTCGAGGACATGACAGGCAGGATGGTCGAGATGACACCCGCGGCCGGGAGAAAGATGATGTAGACCTCGGGATGGCCGAACAGCCAGAAAAGGTGCTGCCACAACAGGCTGTCACCGCCCAGTTCAACCTGGAAGAAGGGCATGCCGAAGGCGCGCTCCAACTCCAGCAGGATCGAGCCCAGGATCAGCGGTGGGAACCCAGTCAGGATCATCAGCGCCACCACCAGAATGTACCATGCGAAGATCGGCATCCGGTCAAGCGACATGCCGGGTGCGCGGTATCGCAGGATCGAAACCGTCAGCTCCACGGCGGCGCAGATTGCCGAAATTTCCACGAAGGTTATGCCGATGAGCCAGAAGTCGGTGTTGATGCCCGGTGAATAGATGCGTCCGGTCAATGGCGGGTACATGAACCAGCCGGAGTCCGGCGCGATGCCGAGAAGCAGCGATACCAAAAGCATGGCGCCGCCGAAGAAGTAGCACCAGTAGCCGTAAGCGGTCAGGCGTGGGTACGCCATATCGCGCGTGCCGAGCATTTTCGGCAGGAGATAGATCGCCAGACCCTCGATGGCGGGTATGGCGAACAGGAACATCATGATGACGCCATGCATCGTGAAAAGCTGGCTGTATATTTCCGGACCTGCGAATGCGGAGCCGGGGGTGGCAAGCTGTGCCCTTATGAGCATGGCCAGCACGCCGCCGATCAGGAAATAGAAGAAGGCCGTGACGAGAAACATCAGCCCCAGGTCATTGTGATTGACCGTGGAGAACCAGCCCTTCCAGCCAGGGTTGGAAGACCATATCGCGGTAAGCCGCCGGTGGCGGGCCAGCGCGTTCATTCGTCAACCTCCAGAAACGCCCGCCAGGAGTCGGGGGTGTGCGCGATGACCGTAAAGGAATGACGGTCGTAGCCCGGCCCGCTATATTCCGCGCTCAGGCCCGCATAGGTGCCCGGCACATCGGCTTCCAGCCGCAGCACGTTCACATGGCCGGGGATGGCGTCGAGCTTCCCGGCCAGACGCGGCACCCAGAAACTGTGGATCACATCGGCGGTCGTTATGGCGACATCGACAGGCCGATTGGCCGGTATGTGCAGTATGTCGGTGGTGGTCCGGCCCGGGGCATCGTCGTAGGAGAAGGTCCAGGACCAGCGCTCGGCCTGTGCATGGACTCGCGCGACATCTGCAGCGTCCCAGGGCAGCAGACGTTCGCCTGCCCATAGACCGTAGGTGAGAAGCGACAGGAGAACCGCGGCCGGGAAGGCGAGTCCCAGCCCCACGATCCAGACGCGTTCGCTCGCAGCCGGTTCACCCTGTAGCCGCTTGCTACGGAATGCGAGCGCCAGCAGCGCCATCACCAGGGCGAAGATGGCCGTTGCGCCTACCAGCATAACCCACCACAAGGTGGCAATGATGCGGGCGGCTGGCCCGCCTGGGTCAAGTGTCGAGAGCGGACCGGCGCAACCGGACACGACGATGGCCGTTGTGGAAAGCAGAAAGACCTTGAGGAGGGGTGTGGAATGGCGGACCAGAAATTCAAGGGCGAGAACGAACAGCTTATCGACCCGGTTGCGGAGCAGCCCGGCTTTGACGACACCGAGTCGCGCATCGCCATTCTCGGTCACCCTATCCACGCCATGAGCGTCGCGTTCCCCGTGGCGCTGACCTTCTGCACCTTCGCTGCCGACCTGCTGTACTGGTGGACGGGCGATCCCTTCTGGGCGCGCGCAGCAATGTGGGCGGTCGGGGCCGGTTTCCTGTTCGGGATGTTCGCGGGCTTTTCGGGTACTGCAGAGCTGCTGCTCGTGTCCGGCATTCGAGCCCGTGCCGCCGCATGGACCCATTTCATCATCGCGGTGACCCTGCTCTCGCTTCTCGGAGCCAACTGGGGCTACCGGCTGTATGGCTACGAAACCGCGGTGCTGCCGTACGGCATACTGCTCTCGGCCGTGTGTGTGGCGGTTGTGGCTTTCACGGGCTGGCATGGCGGCAAGCTCGTCTTCGACTATCGGTTGGGTACAGCGAAGGGAAGCTGACCGCCGCGCGGCTCCGTCAACCAGTCCGGAAACGCGATCCAGTCAAGCTCGGGCTTTGCGAGAACGAGCAGCAATATGGCGATGGCACACCCTGTTATGCCTGTCACGGGCAGGGAGGGGTTCGGCGGTTTGTGATCGCCTGGTTCTTCGGCGATGCGCACGATGCTGCTGCCAATCCATGCGTGAAGAACAAGCAGCAACGCGACGAAGACCAGCTTTGCAAACAGCCACGGAACGAAAGCCTCTCGCAGGAAGATCAGCCAAGTCCCGGCGACCACAGCAATGACTGCTGCCGGCGTAACCACGATCGTATAGGTCAGGTGGGTTGCATGTCGGATGAGGCGGTAGTCGTTCTGCGAGATGGCGGGATCGTGCCTTGTCAGCATTAATGGAAGCGTGATGAGCCCGCCGCACCAGACACAGAGTGCTGTCACATGCAGGGCTTTCCACAAGGGAATGGTAGACGCCAGCCATTCTAGCACTGCGCAAGGACCATGGCTTGTTCATCCTCTCAAGACTGATGCCACAAGACATGGTAGCTGTTCTTGATGGCTGTGGAAGTTACGGTCTGCACAATCACCGGTCAGTCGGCAGCAGATACCCGGGCGGGGCGGCTAATAGACAAGACCCGCTTCCCGACAAGACTGCAATGTAATGCTTGAGACATCCGGTTGCGTCTCGGCCTCCGAAGTTTCCCCCGGTGGGGCGGCTGCATTTGCGCCTTCTCCTGCGGGAGCCTGTTCGCTACTGACAGAGGCAAGCCCATCAATGTCTATCGACAGGGTTGCAGGGTCGTCGCGTGTTTTTGCTTCGGTGCCAGACCGCACAGATGGTGTGGCGGCACCTTGCTCCGTGTCAGTACGTTCCGTCGCATCCTGCGCGCGAGATTCAGAGCTTTCGATGTCGCTTTGTTCCTCCGACGCGAGTTGGGTGCAGTGGTCGATAAGAGCAGCCATTGCGCCGCGGTCCTCGGTCTCGAATTTCGCCTCGCCGAGATAAATCGGTTGTGCGAAGCCGACGCCGATGGACCCCAGCAGCAGGAAGAGGGAGCACGGGGGTATACGCATCATCTCAAGGCCTCAGTGTTCACCTGCAAGGTATTCGCGCATCTCGCTGACCTGCGAGGCCGAGACCGGGCCGGCATTTCTGTCGCCGGAATGGCGAAGGTAGGTCAAGAGATCCGCGATCTGGTCGTCGGACAGCTTCCAGTCGAACGGCGGCATTGCGAGGACGCTTGGGACTGCCTCCGTCGGTTGGGCGCGCGCTCCGCCAAGGATAATGCGGATGGCGGTTGACGGGTCCTCGGCCAGCACCTTGTTTGAAGTTCCAAGTGGAGCAAACAGGTAAGGAACACCCGACCGGTCTGACGCATGGCAGGCTGCGCAGTTGTCGAAGTAGATGGCTTCCCCAACCTCGACGCGTGCTGCATCCGGCTCGGACTGGCCTTCTCGCGGTTCGTCATCGAGGCTCTTGAGGTAGGTAGCCACGGCCTCAAGGTCTTCCTGGTGTAGATGTTGGGTTGAGATTGCAACAACTTCGCCCATCCGCTGCATGGGGGCCGTATGCCTCGAACGCCCGTCGCGGAGGAACTCGACGATATCGTCCTGGGTCCAGTCGGCGATTCCGCCATTCTCTCCGCCGCGAATGTTCGGGGCGTACCAGTTCTCCAGCACACCGCCACGAAGGTATTCGTCTGAATCGTCGGCACCCAACGCATTTTTGCCGGTGTGGCAACCTCCACAGTGCATAGGTCCGTCGACAAGATAGCGCCCACGGTTCCACGCATCTGACGCGTCCGGGTCGCTCACAAATTCCTGGTCATCGAAAAAGAGTAGTTTCCAACCCCACACGGAACGACGGACGCTCAGGGGGAATGGAAGTTCGTTTTCCGGCACCTCGGTCGTCACCGGGTCGAGCGTTCGCAGATAAGAAAAGATCGCGTCGGTATCGTCTCTCGTCATCAACGTGAAATAGGGGTAAGGCATCGCCGGATAGAGGTGGTTTCCGTCGCGATCCACGCCTTCGTTGAGGGCGCGATAGAAATCGTCCCGTGTCCAGCGGCCGATACCGGTTTCGTCGTCGGGCGTCAGATTGGACGAAAAAATGGTTCCGAAGGGGGTGCCCAGGCCACGCCCGCCGGCAAATGGTACACCGTCATTCTCCAGATCGGTGTGACACGCCTGGCAGTCGCCGGCCACGGTCAGGTAGCGGCCACGCTCAACTTGCGAATAAGACAACTCCTGAGCCTGGGACGATCCGGGCGTGAGTGTTGCGCTGCCGATGAGAGTCAGCGCCGCCATGCTTATGAGAGTGGGGGACAGCGGTCTCATGGCTGCACCAGCGGGCCAGGCTGTCGCAGGTACTGGTTGATGATCGCATCGACCGACCAGTAGGCCAGCGCTCCGACAGTACCTGTGGGATTGTAACCGGCGTTTTGAGGAAACAGTCCCGCGCCGGCGACGAAGAGGTTCGGCAGATCCCAGCTCTGACAGTATCTGTTGACCACGCTCGACTTCGGATCGGCACCCATGATCGTGCCACCGGTATTGTGGGTGGTCTGATAGGGCACCGAGTCGTAGGAGCCGCGGCGGATGTTGACCTTGACCTCGCGGCCACCCATGCCATTGGCTATCTGCTCTGCAACAGGGGTCAGGTGTTGGGTTAGCCGCCGGTCGTTGAGCGTGAAATCATAGGTCATGCGCAGTAGCGGACGACCGTGGGCGTCCGTATACGTCGGGTCGAGGTCGAGATAGTTGCTGCGGTGGGCCATCGACGCGCCGTGCACGCCGACGCTTGTTGTCTTCAGAAAGTTCTCGCGGACCGCCTTTTTCCAGCGGCTTCCCCAACTGGGCACGTTATCGGGGACGGGGTGGCTTTCAATGGGCCGCGCATTGGTCGTGTGGCAGGCGATATAGCCGCCCCCGATAAAGCCGAGGCCCGAGTGATCGAAATTGTCGCCGTTGTAGTCATCGATAACCATGCCGAGTGCACCGGCGCCGACGAAGCCATTTGTGAATTCTTCGTCGTAGAAAACCGTCGCCGAGGACATCACCTGATAACAGTAGTTCTTGCCGACAACCCCTTCGCCGCTTTGCGGGTCGTAGGGCTCACCGATCTGCGAAAGCAGAAGCAGGCGGGTGTTCTCCAGCGGGTATGCGCAAAGCACCACCACCTCCGCCGGTTGAAAGAAGCTGTCGCCATTGGCGTCGATATAGGTGACGCCCGAAGCCATAGAGCCGTCGGGGGCCTTCTCGATCGACAGCACCTCAGAATTGGTGCGCAGAGCGAAGTTGGGCCTCTGCATGAGCACATGAATAATTGTCGTTTGAGGCGACGATTTCGAGTAGTTGCCGCAGCCGTGTTTCTCGCAGAATCCGCAATAGGTGCAGGGAGCCAGTTGCAGCCCAAGCGGATTGACATACGCCCGCGACATGTTCGCCGAAGGGACCGGGAACGGACTAAGCCCCAGTTCCCGCGCCGCGGCTGCGAATCTGTCTTGCGAGAACGTCATCTGCATCGGGGGGTTGGGGTAGTTGTCGCTGCGCGGACCTTCGAACGGGTTGCCGCCTTCAACGGTCTCGCCATTCAAATTGCCTGCCTGCCCGCAAATACCGCAGATCTTCTCGAAGTAGTCGAAATGCGGTTCGAGCTCGTCATATGTGACGCCGTAATCCTGAACCGTCACGTGTTCGGGCAACGGCCCGTACCGTTCCTCGTTGTGGGTGCGGGCCAGGAAGTCCGACGGCAGGAAGCGATAAGTCTGCCCGTTCCAATGTACGCCAGAACCCCCAACGCCGTTGCCAGGTAAAAAAGAACCCCAGTGGCGCATCGGGAGGGCGGTTTGTGAACTGTTGTTGCGAAAGGTCAGGGTAGCCTGGGAGGCCTCCTGAAACATGCCGTGCCGCCAGTAGTAGCGTAGCTCGTCCTGAGCAAATGTGGTGGCGAAGTCATTTGGAGTATCGCGCCAAGGCCCGCGCTCCAGCGCCAGCACATTCAACCCTGCCGCGGTCAGTTTCTCGGCGTAGATTGCGCCCGTCCAGCCGAAACCGACTAGAACAATGTCGACGCCTGGCAATTGCTTGGTCATCGAAATCCTCAGGATGCTGTAGTCTAAGGTCGGCTCCAGCCGGGCCGGCCTATCAGGCTGACCGGCTCAAGCGGTATGGCTTTGCCGCGATGGTCCACGAAGTCGCGGTAGTCGTAACGGGTTCCGGGAAAACCGATGTAACGCCACGCGATCATGTCGCGGTTGCCGCCATAGATGGGATCGGCAAAAAACCCCTCGATCGCGTTCTTGAGGAGAAGGTCGAAGAAGACCTTTGCAGAAACCCCCTCGAATTCGATTTCTTCTTCGTCGAGACCGGTCAAGACAGTGTCTTGTTGCTCTTCAGAGAGGTCGACGAAGCGCGCCTCGTGTTGGGATGCGCAGTAGGTCTCGAGTTCCGCAAGCGCCAATCTGTACAGGATCGCTGGGGGGTGCTCGCTTTGGTAGCCTTGCGTAGCGGTCCCCTGACTGTAGGGGCCCTTCATGTACCAGTGCTGTCCGCGCCCGTAGAATCCAGCCATCTGGCGGTCGATGAAGGTAACGACGTCCGCTTCGGTCGCGCCCGGCCCATCGTCATCGCTCGGAATGAGCCTTGCACAGATTGCAGCCACGATTTCGCGTTCTTCTGGCGTGAAGAACCTGTCGTCCCGGGTCCCGTAGTACGGATTTTCGCCTTTGGAAGGTGCCCACGGCAATCCGTCGCCACGTCCAAGTTCTGCGGCAAAGCCATGCGGTGCTGCCAGCGCGGTGCCACCAAGAAGCATCAACCGCATCACATGGCGTCGCGTTAACAAGTCCAACTTTGACCTCCCTCAACACAGACACAATCGTCAAAGTCCGCGGAGGTTCCGAGATTCTTTGAATGGGTGCGCCTGGCGTATGAGACGAGCCATCAGTCATTCCACACCTGACCAGCCGACGCGGGAAATCAGCCGGCGGGCGGCCATCGGTGAAAGCTGCACCAAGTGATCAGGCTAATTGAAGTATCACATTGCATAATTGATACATCAGATGTACCGTCATGCGTGAGTACTGAAACGTCCGGGAGGCGGCCGTCGAGGTCGTTGGGCACAGGAGGATTGTCGGGAATGTCTTCGATCAGCCGTCGTAATTTCATTGTATCTACAGCCGCCGCGCTGGCGTTCTCGCTCTCTGCTCCGGCCTGGGGTCAGGAGAAGCCGCAGATCGAATTCCTCTATTCGCCATTTGCGGACTATGCGCCGTTTTTTGTCGCGAAAGAGCTGGGTTATTTCGACGAATTCGGCCTTGACGTGACGCTTTCACCCAAGAGCGGCACGGCGGAAACGATCCAGATGCTGGCCTCAGGCAACGTGGTATCCGGTGCGGCCACTTGGGGCGCAGGGCTGTTCAATTCCATCAACAGCGGCGCGACCGTAACCATTGTCGCCACTCTGGCCAAGATGCCCGATACCGTGCCGTCGCCTTCACCGTTGATGGTTTCCGAGCAGGCATGGCAGGACGGCATCCGCGACGTGAAGGATCTTAAGGGAAAACGCGTTGGCATTCCCGGGCCGGGCGGGTTCGGCCTGTATTCGGTCGCCAAGGCTTTGGAGAAAGGTGGCCTCACCGTCGATGACGTTGAGGCAATCTACCTGCCTCCACCGGCAACCGCGGCCGCCTTTGCCAATGGCGGGCTGGAGGCTGGCTGGAGTATCGAACCTTTCGCATTGCAACTGGAGAAGGAAGGTCTGGGGCGCCGCCTCGTGGAAGACCACACGTTCGGCACCGAGCTCGGTTTCATCGCGTTCAACAACGAGTTTGCGGTGGAGAATGAGGACGCCGTCGTCAACTTTCTCGCCGCGTTCCTGAAGGCTGCGCGTCAGCTGGACAATGGCGGCTGGCAGGACGAAAAGATTCTCGACATCGTTTCTGAGTACACCGGTACGGAAAAGGAAACGCTCAAGGGTATCGCCTATACGATCCGCTCGGAAGACGGCTCAATCGACCTTACGTCGGTTCGCGAGCAGGAAGAGTTCTTCCGCGAACGTGGCGCCCTCGAATATGAGGGGCCGATCGACATCGAATCCGTCTATCGAACCGATCTCCTGGAGAAGGCAAACGCGCTGCTCGCACAGCAATGAACGTGGCAGTCCCACAGGAAGGCCGGACCTCCGGTTCGGCCGAAGCCGCTTCGGTGATCGAGGTGCGGAACCTCGTCAAGGCGTTCTACGACGCCTCCGGCGATCGCATTACGCTCGCGGCCACCGATGTGAACTTCACCGTCCGGCGAGGGGAGTTCGTCTGCATTGTCGGACCGAGTGGTTGCGGCAAGACCACTGTGCTGCGGATCCTTGCGGGTCTGGAGCAACTGTTGAGCGGTGAGGTCCGCATCGACAGCATGACGCAGCCCGCTATGGTGTTCCAGGAAGCATCTGTGTTTCCCTGGCTCACGGTGTCGCAGAACGTTGCCTTTCCATTGAGCCTCAAGGGTGTGTCCGCGCAGAAACAGCGCGAGCGCGTTGCCGAGCTGCTGGCGCTGACGGGTTTGACCGAATTCGCCGATGCTCATCCGCATCAGCTTTCCGGCGGCATGAAACAGCGCGTGTCGGTGGCGCGTGCGCTGGTCGACGATCGCGACATTCTTCTCATGGACGAGCCTTTCGGAGCTCTTGATGAGCAGACGCGCCTCACCCTGCAGCAGGAGCTGCTTCGAATCTGGGAGCGTACCGGCAAGACCGTGGTGTTCATCACACACAGCGTCGACGAAGCGCTGACACTGGCGGACCGCGTGCTGGTCATGTCGCCGCGACCGGGCACAATGGTTGCCGACCTCTTGGTGCCCTTCGAACGACCGCGCGACGTTGTGGAAATGCGCCGCGACAAGCGGTTCTGGGATCTCACATATGAGGTCTGGCGGTTGCTGGCCGCAGCCCCGGAGCATTGATATGACGACCGCCCATCCTTCGCTCTCTCCCGATGAGATTGAACGCCTGAAGGCACCCGCGCGCCGCGAACGGATCTATCGCATCCTCTCCTACTTCAGTCCGCTGCTACTGCTTCTGCTTTGGGAGGTGGCAGCGCAGGTCGCGTTGATCGATCGCCGCTTCTTTCCTCCTCCGAGCGCCATTGCGGGCACGGCCTGGCAGATGATCGCCAGCCTGGAACTTTTCGACCATATAGGGGCGACCTTGCGCCGCGTATGGGTTGGCTATGCCATGGGCGCGATACCCGGAGTGCTGCTCGGCCTCATACTTGGCCTCTCCGCACCCGCGCGGCGCGTTCTGGGGCCAATCTTTGCCGCACTTTATCCTGTACCAAAGATCGCCATCCTGCCGCTTATCCTGCTGATCTTCGGCGTTGGCGATGCGTCGAAGTTCGTGGTCATCGCAATCGGCGTGTTCTTCCTGATGTTCTACAACACGCTTGGCGGCGTGATGCAGATACCGCAGATTTATCTTGATGTCGCCCGCAACGCCGGCGCGACGAAATTCCAGACTTTCCGTCGCGTAGCCCTGCCGTCGGCTCTGCCGAGCATCTTCACTGGGCTTAAACTTGCAGCTGGCTCTTCCTTCATCATCATCGCGGCTGCGGAGTTTCTGGGTGCGCGCAGCGGCGTGGGCTTTTTCATATGGGCATCGTGGCAGACGTTTGCCGTGTCGCGGATGTTCGTCGGAATAGTCGTGATTTCGGCCCTGGGCTATCTGACGATCCTGGCGCTCGAGGCGCTGGAGCGGCACTTCGTGCCTTGGGCAAAGCATTGAACGGCTGAGGGCAAGCGCATGAACGCCGATGTCTGCCACGATGTCACCTCCCATGGTTCCGTTTCGGAGCGCATCTACCTTGGTCTCCGTCAGGAGATCATGCACTGTGAGATCGCCCCTGGAGCGACGCTCGACGCAGCGTCCATCGCCCGCCGTTACGAGGTTTCGAAGACACCGGTACGCGATGCCATGCAGAAACTTGCCGCTGACGGGCTGGTTACGATCCTGCCGCGCAGCGGCTATCGAGTCGCCCCGATCACCTTCCAGGCCGTTCACGAAATCCTCGATCTGCGTGCGGCAATCGGGCCGCATGCGGCCAGACAGGCTGCGCGCTATGCAACGCCGGCCGAAGTAGCCTTGCTGCGCCAGATCGTCAGCGAATACGCGGCTCCGCTCGATATTGGCGCGATGCAGCAGGTTGCGCGCAGGTTTCACATCGCCATCGCCCACTGCAGCCGCAACAAGCGCGTCGTCGCGCTTTCGGAGAACCTGT
Organism: Neoaquamicrobium sediminum; assembly: GCF_040970315.1. Classification (NCBI taxonomy): domain Bacteria; kingdom Pseudomonadati; phylum Pseudomonadota; class Alphaproteobacteria; order Hyphomicrobiales; family Phyllobacteriaceae; genus Neoaquamicrobium; species Neoaquamicrobium sediminum. The sequence goes on from NZ_JAZHFV010000002.1 coordinate 124,585, forward strand.
TCGATGAGCTTGAACGCCTGCTGCGGTTCGCCATCGATTTCACGGTCAAGACGGGTGAACATTCCGACGAACACACAGCGCTCGTCGACGCAATCGAAGCCGGTGATGGGGAACGGGCTGCTGCGATAGAAGCGGACCATATCGGGCACAGCCGCGAATTCCTGATCGAGCGCTTGATGACGTTGGGCTATCTGTCGCAAAGCGAAATCCAGCTCGGCAATGCAGCGCGGAGCGGATCCGAATGATCGCCATCTGCGACGCGACAGAGCGGTTGGCAACCGCACTGGGAGGAGGTCCGGCAGCGACGCTTGCGGCTTCGGCCCTGATAGAGGCTGATGCCCTCGAGCTGCCACGCTTCGGTATCGCCATGCTTGACGAGTGGACGCCTGCTCTCGCCTCCGCACCGAGAGCGGAGGTTTCCCAGGCCATAACTTGGCTCGACCGCTCGTCCTGTTTCGCGCCGCTCGCAGTGGCAAGCGCGACGCTCGACCTGGCCGCGGCCGCTCGACAATTCGGCGTTGCCGCCGTCTTCCTGCGTGGGGTGAGGGGGTTTGGTCGGCTTGCCCCGTTCGTTCGCCATCTTGCCGATGCCGGCCTCCTTGGCATAGCTGGCGCCGAAGGACCGCCATTCGTCGCACCTCAAGGTGGCACCCGTCCTGTGATCGGCACAAATCCTTTCGCATTTGCGATGGGCCAGGGTGAGGATCGCGTGGTTATCGACGTTGCGAGCAGCACGGCGACAATGGCCGCTATCCGCAATGCTCGGGCGTCCGGCGCGTCACTGCCAGCAGGGATCGCCGTGGATGGCTCGGGGCAGCCAACCACCGCCGCCGCAGACGTTGCGGCATTGCTGCCGCGGGGCGGGCAGATTGGCTCCCTGCTTGGGCTTGTGGTCGAACTCATGGCTGGCGTCGCCGGCGGAGGCCGGGGCGACCCGGCGGGTCGGGGGGTGTTCATCGTTGCTCTCGATCCGGCCGCAGCGGAGGAGCACACCGATTGGCGGCAAAGGCTTGCGGGACTGAAGAACGATTGGCTGGAAGGCGGCGGTCACTGGCCCAAGGGGGGAACTGTGTCGCCGGACACGGTGATGAGTTGTGACTTTGGCGAGCGCCTGGACGCGCACCTTGCACGGCTGTCTGAAGAGATGACGACCCGATGACGAATCCTGTTTCCGCCCCGGTCATTTCAATCGATCCTGTCGACGGGCTGATCGACCAACCCCGTCGGATTGTCGTTTCGGGTCTCGTTCCCGACGAACTGGTCGCCATTTCTGCACACACGCAGCGCGCGCGTGGAGCGGTCTGGATGAGTCAGGCGACGTTCATGGCCGACGCGGATGGCGTGATCGATCTGGCTCGCGACGCGCCCGTCGGCGGTGACTACGCGGAAGTCTCGGCCATGGGACTGATCTGGAGCCAGCAGCCTGTTGAAAGCGCCAATCACGAAATCTTCGCCGATGAAGTCATGGAGCCGCTGCATACGACACTGACCGCCGAAACCGCTGGCGGTATCCAGGCCAAAGCCGAGCTTTTGCAGCGTTTTGCCGGACCCGGTGTCGATCGCCGGGAAATACGCGAAGAGGGGTTGGTAGGCACGCTGTTCACGCCGGCGGGCCCAGGCCCTCATCCAGTCGTGGTGGTGCTCAACGGCTCGGGCGGCGGCATCAACGAACCGCGCGGAGCTCTGCTTGCCTCACGCGGGTACCAGGCTTTTGCGCTCGGCTATTTCAAGGCGCCGGGGCTGTCGCCCTTCATCACCGAAACCCCCCTCGAATATCTCGAAACTGGCCTGCGCTGGGCACACCGGAAACTCGAGCCTAAATACGGCTTCGTTGCGGTCAGCGGTCAGTCGCGAGGCGGTGAACTGGCTTTGCTGCTCGGAGCGACGTTCCCGCATCTGGTTTCCGCCGTGATCGCATTCGTTCCGGGCGCCGTTGTGCATGGGGCCCAGGGTGCAGGCGATCCGGCACGAGGCGGCTGGCAGGGTACGACCTGGACGAGGGGAGGCGTTCCCCTGACGCATCTTTGGCAGGACAACCAAGCGGTGCATTGGCATCCGTGGGCCGGCGATACTCCGCCGAGCCGTCATCATTCCGTATTCTTCGAGGGGCTGAAAGATAAAGCTCTCGTTGAGCAGTCACGCATTCCGGTTGAGAAAATCACGGGTCCGGTGCTGCTGATCTCGGGACGCGACGACCGCGCCTGGCCTTCCAGCTTGTACTCGCGCATGGTTGTCTCGTCTCTGCACCGCGCCGGCCATCCTGGACTGGTTCGCCATCTCGACTTCGACGATGCGGGGCATGCCATCAACCTCCCGATTGTACCGTCGACACAGTTGAGCCGTGAACACCCGGTCTCGAAGGTGCCCTACACGAATGGCGGCACGCCGTCCGGCAATGCCAGAGCCAACGAGGGCTCGTGGAAAGGCATGCTCGCCTTCCTGGACGAAGTCACCGGATCTTCAAGCCAAAAGTAAGCCAGCCGGGTCTCTCTCACACGAGCCCGGTCCTTAATCCTTCGAAATGGAGACGAACATGCCTACGAAAGAACATCTGGAAGGCCAGTGGCGTGAATGGCGCTACGCTCATGTCGCAAAGATGTTTCGCCCGTATGGCTGGACCTCGCTCATTGCCCAGTACTGGCTTGAAGCCAATGACAAGAATGTCAGCTTCGACCTGCTTCCCGGGACCTGGTCGGTCGATGGCGGCCGGATCGTTTTTACCCCGCCGGCCTCTGGGCCGACGCTTTCAGTGAACGGCGAGTATCCGGCGGAGCCGGTCGAAATCGTTCCGGGGCGCAACCAGACCTATGGCCACGGCGACAGCGAGCCGGTCTACTTCGGCCTGAACGAGGTCGAGACGATCCTGCGCAGCACGCATGATGGCAAGCCGCTCTATGGCGTACGCGTGCGGGATCCGCGACAGGCAACACGACTGGAAGATGCCGGCGTCACGGCCTTCGACTACGATCACGCATGGCGTATCCGGGGCGTCTATACGCCGAGCCAGCTCACTGATTACGAGGCGGAAACCGTTGAAGCCGGCGTGCGTGAATCGACGCCGCGGATCGGAACGTTCACGTTCGAGCACAATGGCAGGAGCCACACCCTCACACTTATCGGCAAACAGTCGGCGACAGGTGTGCAGCCTGTGGCGCACATTCGCGACAAGACCAGCGGCACGATCACATACGGCGCCGGCCGCGTGATCGAATTGCAGTTTGCCGATGAGGCGCAAACCCGCATCGACTGGATCGACTTCAACTATGCGGTTGCGCTGCCATGCGCGTTCACGAACTTCGTCACCTGCCCGGTGGTTCCTCTGGAAAACCACCTCGACTTCGAGGTTCTCGCCGGTGAGAAGCGCCCTTCGCAGCAGGTGGTGAGGACGATGACATATCAGAGCGAAGCAAAACGCGCGTCCTGACGGCTGCAAGAGGCACGCTAAGTCTCGGCCGAGCGGGGGGTCGGCACGTCGACGCCGGTGAATGCGCTGGCCGACCGGATCGTTGTGCTCAACAACTGTCGTATCGAGCAGATCGGGACGCCGATGGAGGTCTACTCCAATCCCGCCACCCGTTTCGTCGCCGGATTCATCGGCAGTCCGGCGATGAATTTTCTGCAGGTGGAATTGTCGGGCAACGACGAGGCCAAGCTGGCGAAGCTCGGAGACGGATCGAAAATCGACATGAACATCCGCGTTCCTGCCGGCGGCAGCTACGAATTGGATGTCCGTCCCGAGGCTGTGCGTGTGACCGAAAGCGAGGGCACGACATCGGGCAAGGCCACTGTGGTCGAGCATCTGGGCGACAGGACGCTGGTCTATATGCAATTGGCCGACGGCACTCCGATCATCGCGCAGGACGGGGGACGCTCACAGGTCAGCCCCGGCGATGTCGTGAATGTCAGCTTCGACACGAGCGAACTCCATCTCTTCGACACCGACGGAAAATCCTACCACGGGGACCGGCAAGACGCGTAGTCACGCGTCTTGCCGTGCCTCAGCACGCGAGGCGATCAATCCGCGCGCGCCTTGCCGGCGTTATCTGATCGGCGTCAGCGGCATGCGGCGAGGTCGGCGAGCCTGGCGCCCAGCGTTGTATCGGAATCGGCAAGATCCAGGACGATGTTCATGTGATTGCGCGCGGGTATCGGCAACAGTTCCGACGGTTGGCTGTTGATGGAAAACTTGTCGTGCAGCGCGCGGGCCTGTTCGTGGAAGGGCGTTGTTTCGTCTTGGCCGTAGGCAACGATGCGAACCGGCACCGCGTGCTCCCGCGCATCGAGCGGTGACCAGTCAGCGGCTTCGGCCGGTGTCATTTCCGCCTCGTGGCGCAGAAAGCTGTCCGGTATGCCGGAGAGGTCGTAGATACCGCTGACCAGCAGCAGGCCTTTCACGATGGGAAGGGTAGAGGGCGAGGCGTCCTGCGATCCCGTCGCTGCCAGATAGGATGACAGATGAGCGCCCGCCGAATGCCCGCTGACGGTGATGCGTTCCGGATCGGCACCAAACTCGCGGGCATTGTCTTGGAGCCAAAGGACTGCGCGGCGCACCTGATCGACCAGGGTCGGCAGCCTGTGGCCGGGCATCAGATCGTATTCCACCAGCGCGGCGATGCCGCCGGCCGCCAGCACCGGCTGGGCCACGAAGCGATAGTCCTTCTTCTCGCCGGAGCGCCAGTACCCTCCGTGGACGAAGACATGCAGTGGCGCGTCCGCAGTTGCATTTGCGGGAAAAACGATATCGAGCGTTTCGCGCGTACCCGTGCCGTAGGCCACATCGGTCCGTATGCTGGCGCGTGCCTCGATGCCCCGGCTGCGCGCAGCAAACTCGGCCGCAATGGCGTCGAAATCCGGCACGAAATCGCGGATGCGGTAGAGATCGGTTCCAGTCATATGCCTCTCCGGAAACAGAGTGTCTTGGCTGCAATCGGCGGCACGGCGGAACATCGGTCAGCCGGCCGTGCAAGCGGCTACAACTCTATGGCGTAATACTTGGCCTCCATGAACTCCAGAATGCCGGTGACACCACCCTCGCGACCGAGCCCGCTTTGTTTGACACCTCCGAATGGGGCCGCCGGGTCTGACATCAACCCGCGATTGATGCCGAGCATGCCTGTCTCGATGCCTCTGCCGACACGCATCGCGCGCTTCATATCCCGTGTATAGACATAGGCGGCAAGGCCGTACTCGGTGTCGTTGGCAAGGCGGATGGCCTCCTCTTCGCTCTCAAACCTGTAAACGGGAGCAACGGGGCCGAAGATTTCTTCGTGTGCGATGGATGCGTCGACCGGCACGTCCACCAAGACGGTGGGCGGATAGAAATAGCCGCTGCCGGGCAACGGTGCACCACCTGTCGTCGCGCGAGCGCCGCGCCGGACAGCCTCCGAAACGAGCTGATCGATCTTCTGAACGGCCTTGGTCGTGATCATCGGACCGCATTGCGTGTCCGCGTCGTAGCCTTTCCCGATCTTGAGACCCGCCATGCGCTTGCTCAGTCCCTCGACGAAGGCGTCGTGAATGCCGGCCTGCACATAAAAGCGATTGGCCGCGGTGCATGCTTCGCCGGCATTACGCATCTTTGCAACCATGGCGCCATCGAGTGCGGCATCGAGATCGGCATCGTCGAAAACTACGAAGGGCGCGTTTCCGCCGAGCTCCATAGAGCAGCTGACGACCGATTTCGCCGCTTCCGCCAGCAGAATGCGGCCGACGCCGGTGGAGCCCGTGAAGGAGAGCTTGCGCACGCGAGGATCTGCCAGCACGGCATTCGTCACCGGGCCTGGGTTGGTCGTGGTCACAACGTTCACGACTCCCGCCGGGACCCCTGCCTCCTGGCCCAGCCGTGCCATTGCGTAGGCCGTCAGCGGTGTTTCCGATGCCGGCTTGAGAATGACGGTGCAGCCTGCGGCCAGTGCGGGGCCGATCTTGCGCGTTGCCATTGCTGCCGGGAAGTTCCACGGGGTGATGAGTACCGAGATGCCGATGGGCTCATGGTCGACGAGGATGTTGTGGGAGCCGGAGGGCGTATGCCGGTATTCGCCTGGAATGCGGGTGGCTTCCTCTGCATACCAGCGGAAGAATTCAGCGGCGTAAGCCACCTCTCCGCGCGCATCGGCCAATGCCTTGCCGTTTTCGAGCGAAATGAGTGTTGCCAGTTCCTCCGCGCGGTCGCTCATTAGTTCAAACCAGCGGCGCAGGATCTCGGAGCGCTGGCGTGGTGGGGTCTGACGCCACTGCGAAGCTGCCGCCTCGGCTGCGTCGACCGCGCGGAGCGCGTTCTCCACGGACGCGTCGGCAACCTCGGCGAGCACTTCGCCGGTGGAGGGATCTAGCACGGGAATGCCCGCACCTTTCTCCCATTGTCCGCCGATATAGAGGCCGTGCGCGTGAAGAGAAGGATCGGCGTAGCCGGCGATCTTGGTGTGCAGGGTCATGGATGGGTTTCCTTCAGATATCAGGCGAGCTGCGAGACATCGCCGCTGTAAGCGGCGGCGACCAGCCTGCGCATGTCGGGCAGCGGCAGGGGACGAGGGTTGTTCTGGACCAGCCGGGCAATTCCGCAGCTCTGTTCGGCGACCCAGTCGAGGCGGTTTTCGTCAAGCCCCAGCTCGCGCAGTGTGGGCGCGATGCCCAACCTTGAAAACAGCGCGGCAACGGCGGGGATCACCTCATCAGCACCATCCAGTCCCGTGGCACCGGCGATCTCCGCCAGCTCTCCCGAGATTTGCGGCGCGTTCCAGCGCATCACATAGGGCATCAGGCAGGCGACACCCGCGCCGTGCGCGGTATGGGTGAGCGCACCTACCGGGTACTGTATCGCATGTGCGGCGGCCGTGCCCGCGACACCGAAGGCAAGACCGGCGAACGTTGCCCCCATCATCACCTTTTCACGCGCGCGGGTGTTCGAGCCGTCTTTGTAGGCGGCCTCGAGCCCCTGCCAGAGAAGCGATATCGCACGTAGTGCGAAGTGATCGGAGAATGCGTTCTTGCCGATGAAAACACGCTCTTGCGCGATGCCGGCGACCGGGTCGCGCCGTATGGCTGTGAAGGCCTCGATGGCGTGGGTCAACGCATCCGCGCCGGCGACGGCGGTCAAGCTGGGAGGACAGGTGAGCGTCAAATCGGGATCGCAGATCGACGCGGTGGGAATGATGTGCGGGCTGGAAATACCGACCTTGAGGCTGCGCTCCGCGTCCGAGAGAACCGCCACCGGCGTAACCTCCGATCCGGTACCGGCTGTCGTCGGCAATGCGATGATCGGCATGACTGGCCCCGGAACATTGTACTCGCCGTAATAGTCCTGTGGCCTGCCGCCGTGGGTGAGCAGAACGGCAACGCATTTTGCCATGTCGAGGCACGAACCTCCGCCGAAGCCGACGACCACGTCAGGGGCGAAATCGCGCGCTGCGGCAGCACTTGCCACAGCGGAATCGACTGGAACGTCGGGCAAGGTCGTATCGTCGACCCGCACCGCAAGTCCGGCCTTCTCCAGCTGTTCTACCGTTGATGCAAACTCCGCGTCCGCTGCCAGCCGTGCATCCGTCACGACCAGTACGCGGCCTCCGAGCCTGCTGGCCACACGGCCCAGCGAGTGCCGCTGGCCCGACCCGAAGACCAGTTCCCGCGGGGCCCTGATAGTCCCAAAAAAGTTCATTCTGCCGTTTCCTCCTCTAGAGACTTATGCGGCCGCGAGAGCCGACAATTTGTGGAAAAGCGCATCCGGCACCTCGACGCCCGCGGACAGCGCTTCGGCGCGGCGCGTACGCGAGCCGTCACCGGGAATGGCAACGGGGCGGCCAGGTTCGGCGGGGCATGAGGAGCGCAGGCTTTCGAGATAGCAGGTAAGCGCTGCCGTGCTGCCCGCGCCGGCTGCCGGATCGATCAGGATCAACACGTCGCCTTTGGTTGCGGGGTCGGTGTCGTCCAAGGTGCCGCGAACATCCGGGGCCATTTCGGAGCCGGCCAGCGTGGCTACAAGAAGCTCGATGGCGAGGCCCAGCCCATAGCCTTTTGGGCCGCCGAAAGGCGCGATCGCGCCCAGCTTGGCAGCATCGGGATCGGTCGTCGGGCGACCCGTCGCGTCGACTGCCCAGCCCACCGGGATCGGCTCGTTGCGCAGCGCGTGACTGTGAATCCTGCCCATCGAAACGATGCTGGTGGCAAGATCGAGCACGAAGGGCTTGGCGTCGGTGGGAATGCCGATGGCAATCGGGTTGGTGCCCAGCATCGCCTTGGTGCCGCCATGGGGGTGCACCAGGGCTTCGCTCGTCGACATGACGATGCCGATGCGACCTGCCATCGCGGCGGCCTCTGCGTAGTAGGCGAGCATGCCGAGGTGGTTGGTGTTGCGGATCGCTGCAATCACGATCCCGCAGGAACTCACTGCAGAGGCCAGTTCGTTCATCGCGGCCATCATCACGACAGGCCCAAGCCCGCGCTCGCCATCGATGTTGACCAGCGCTGGCCGCTGCCACTGGCAAATGCCGCTGGCGCGGGGATCGGCCAGTCCCCGTTCAATGCGCTTCAGCAGTGTCGGCAGCCTTTGGAGGCCATGAGAAGACAGTCCCCGCAGCTCAGCTTCAACCAGCAGTTCGGCCTGAAGCTGGGCGTTGTGACGTGGCGCGCCGCGTTGTTCCAGCGATGCCACCGCTATCTGCCGAAGCTGATCTGCCGAAGCTCTCACCTAAAATCCTATATCAGATCGTATACGATATTGTATTTGACATCGGATAGCTTATCTGCAACACCTTCGCCCATGTCAACAGGACATTCGGGAGAGCCCACGTGGCATTCGCAGCCGAACGGGAAAACAAGCCTGCAAGTCTCAGGCCGAGCAGCGTGGTCGAGGGCGTCTACGACGGCATCTACCACCGGCTTATGTCGCTGGAGATCGCGCCGGGCGCGCGCATCCCCATAGATGTTCTGGCACGTGAGCTTGGCGTGTCGCAGACCCCGGTTCGTGAGGCTCTGAGCCGTCTCGAGCGCGAAGGCCTCGTTCGCAAGGAGCATCTCATCGGCTACAGCGCCGCACCCCAGTGGACGCGCAAGCAGTTCGAGGACCTCTACGTCTTCCGGCTGCTGCTGGAGCCAGAGGCGGCGCGGCTTGCTGTCCACAATATGTCTGCGGAAGCACTCGCCCTGCTGGAAAATTCGGCAGCTGACATGGGACATGGCGCGGCGCCGGTGGACCGCAATACCCGCTATTCGCGCTTTGCGCGCGCCGATGCCCATTTTCACGACGACATCATGAAGATCGCCGGCAATGAGGTGATCCGCAGCACGCTGTTTAACCAGCATGTGCACCTGCACATTTTCAGGCTGATGTTCCATACCCGCGTGACTCAGGAAGCGCTCGAGGAGCACGAGCGCCTGCTCGCGGCGTTCCGGGCCGGCGATCCCGACGCGGCGTTCAAGGCCATGCACGAACACATCGAGCGTTCGCGCGACAGGCTCCTTTCGGCATTCGAATGAGCGCGTTACCGCAACCCGATCGCGTGGCGGGCCAGCCGGCGCCGCCTGCGGTGACGTTGCGCGCCGAGGGGCTGGGCAAGGCCTACGGCGCCGTGAACGTGCTGTCCGACGTCACTCTCGAGATCCGCGCCGGCGAGGTCCATGCGATCATCGGCGAGAACGGCGCTGGCAAATCCACGCTGATGAAGCTCCTGTCCGGCCATGTCCAGCCGACCGCGGGACGTATCGCGATGGATGGGCAGTCGGCATCCTTCATCGACGCGGTCGATGCCGAGGATGCCGGCATAGTCCTCGTTCATCAGGAAATCCTGCTCGCTCCCGACCTGACGGTGGCGCAGAACCTTTTTCTCGGGCGCGAACTCAGTCGCGGCTGGATGGTCGACGACCGCGCGATGAACCGTGTTACTGCGCAGTTGCTTGAGCGGGTCGGCTCAGTCGCTCGGCCGGGCGACCGGGTTGGCGACCTTCCCTTGGCGCAGCGGCAACTCGTGCAGATCGCCCGCGCCCTGCTGGACGAGCGTAAGGTCATCATCTTCGACGAGCCGACGGCTGTCCTGGCGAACGACGAAGTGGAGGCTCTGCTCGATATCGTGCGCGGCCTTCGCGATCACGGTGTAGCGGTTCTCTACATCTCCCACCGTCTCGAAGAGGTCGAGATGTTGGCGGACCGGATCACGGTCCTGCGTGATGGCCGCATGATCGGCACCTGGCCGGCAGCCGACCTCAGCCAGCGCCAGATGGCCGAACTGATGGTCGGCCGCGAACTCAACATGCTTTATCCTGCCAAGCGCCAGACGAGTACGGCCGTGCCGTTGCTCTCGGTCACCGAACTGCAGGTGGACCACCACGCGCAGCAAGCTTCGTTCTTCGTGCGGCCTGGGGAGGTGCTTGGGCTGGGCGGCATGATCGGGTCGGGTCGCACGGAACTCGTTGAAGGGTTGATGGGGCTTCGCCAGTCGCAGGCGGTCAGCGTCGTGGTGAATGGCCGCGAGATGACGCATCGCTCCGTTGGGGCGATGATGGACGCAGGGCTTGTCTATCTGACCGAGGACCGCAAGGGCAAAGGCCTGCTTCTGGACGAGAAGCTCGCGCCGAACCTGACCTTGCAGGCCCTTGAGAGCGTCAACCCCGGCGCGGTTCTGGACCGCGGCAGGGAGATGGCGGCCCTGCGCAAGGCGGTGGCCGATTACGACATCCGCGTCGGGTCGCTCGCGTTGGACGCCGGCAAGCTGTCGGGGGGAAACCAGCAGAAGTTGCTCCTTGCCAAGGTGATGATGACCGACCCGTCTGTCGTCATCATCGACGAGCCGACGCGCGGCATCGACATCGGTAACAAGAGCCAGATCTACGACTTCATCGACAGGATGGTGAGGGCCGGCAAGGCCTGCATCGTCATCTCGTCGGAAATGCAGGAGCTGGTCGGTCTCGCCGATCGGGTTCTGGTGATGCGTGCAGGGAGGATCGTCGCCGAACTTTCAGGTGACGAGATCAATGAAGAGAACGTTGTCTATGCCGCGACGACCGGCGGTCATGGCAGCACCTGGGAGGGATCACATGACCACAGCGACCGCAACCGTCGCGACCGCTGACGAACGCCGCCGCATTCGCTGGGCCGATCTCGCGCCGTTCATCGCGCTCGCGGTGATCGTGATCCTCGGTGCGCTGATAAACTCCAACTTCACGTCTTCCGCCAATCTCATCAATGTCATCACGCGCAGCGCATTCATCGCGATCATCGCCGTGGGCGCCACTTTCGTCATCTCTTCGGGCGGCCTCGATCTCTCGGTGGGCTCGATGATGGCGTTCGTCACGGGCATCATGATCATGACGATGAACGGCCTGGCGCCGTCCTATGGCGGCTGGGCGATCGTCATGGGGGCGGGCGTAGCCCTCGTTGTCGGCGCTCTTTGCGGCCTTTTCAACGGGCTGATCGTCACTGTCGGGCGCATAGAACCGTTTATCGTCACGCTCGGTACGATGGGCATCTTTCGCGCCTTCATCACCTTCATGACCGATGGGGGCTCACTGCCGATCGACCGCAGCCTGCGCGAGGCTTATCGGCCCGTCTATTTCGGCAATTTCATGGGCATCCCCTATCCGGTGCTCATCACGCTGGCCGTCGTGCTGTTGGGCGCATTCCTGCTCTATCGCACCAAATATGGGCGCCGCCTGACGTCGGTGGGTTCGAATGCGGAGGTTGCGCGCTTTTCAGGCGTTAACGTCGGCGGCGTGCGCACCATAGCCTACGTCATCCAGGGACTGTGCGTGGCTGTCGCGGCAATCTGCTACGTGCCGCGCCTCGGCGCAGCGACGCCGACGACCGGTCAGCTCTGGGAATTGCAGGTCATTACCGCCGTCGTCATCGGCGGTACGCTCCTGCGGGGCGGTCGAGGACGCATCTGGGGCACCGTCGCCGGCGCGCTCATTCTCGAGGTGATCGCCAACGTGATGGTCCTGTCGGACATGGTTTCCGAATACCTCGTCGCCGCGGTGCAGGGCGCAATCATCATCATTGCCATGCTGGCGCATCGCTTCACCAGCAGCCGCTGAAGGCGGCGGCAAAAGACTTCAACGGAGGAGAAGAAAATGAAATCCATCATGATCAAGGCAGGAATGTTCGTATCCGGTATCGCCATGGCCTGCGCCATGTCGGTGGGATCGGCGGGCGCGCAGGAGCGGGACATCACGATAGCCGTGTCGATCCCGGCGGCGACCCACGGATGGACCGGAGGTGTCGTCTATCACGCCGAACAGGCTGAGAAGGAGATCGAGGCGGCATTCCCCAATATCGACGTGGTCCTTTCCACGGCATCTTCGGCAACGGCGCAGGTTTCCGCTCTCGAAGATCTCTCTGCGACCCGCGACCTCAACGCGCTCGTCATCCTGCCATTCACCTCGGAGGAGCTGACCGGGCCGGTTGAGCAGGTCAAATCGAAGGGAACCTTCATCGCGGTTGTGGACCGTGGGCTGACCGATCCGTCGATCCAGGACCTTTACGTGGCCGGTGACAACATAGCGGTGGGAGCGAACACGGCCCGCTGGCTTTCCGACAAGCTGGGCGGCGAGGGTGAGATCGTGGTTCTGCGCGGCATTCCGACCGTCATCGACGATGAGCGCATCAAGGGCTTTTCGGATGTTATCGCGGAAACCAACATCAAGATTCTCGACATCCAATATGCGAACTGGAACCAGGACGAGGCCTTCACGCTGATGCAGGACTACCTGGCCAAGTATCCGAAGATCGATGCCGTGTGGGCGAACGACGACGACATGCTGCTGGGCGTCATCGAGGCGGTCGATCAGGCTGGACGCGAGGACATCAAATATGCGCTCGGCGGCAACGGCATGAAGCAGGTCATCGAGATGGTGAAGGAAGGCAACGAGCGCACGCCGATCTCTACACCGTATCCGCCGTCGATGATCAAATCGGCGATCTACATGACCGCCGGGCAGTTCGCTGGCCAGGCTCCGATGCGCGGTTCCTTCCTGCTTGATGCACCGTTGATCACGCCGGAGAACGCGGATCAGTTCTACTTCCCCGATTCCCCGTTCTGACAATCGGGCGGCGCCCGGACCGTTTCGGGCGTCGCCGTTCAACGACCACGACAAGGAGAGCCACGATGAGCGGCAAGAAGATACTCATGCTCACCGGTGAATTCACCGAGGAGTATGAGATTTACGTGTTTCAACAGGGCATGGAGGCCGTCGGCCATACCGTCCATGTCGTCTGCCCCGACAAGAAGGCCGGCGACCGCATCAAGACCTCACTGCACGATTTCGAAGGTGACCAGACCTACACCGAGAAACTCGGTCACTATGCCGACATCAACAAGACGTTCGCGGAGGTGAAGGTCGAGGATTACGACGCTGTCTACGCGGCCGGCGGACGAGGTCCCGAATACATCCGCACCGACAAGCGGATTCAGGATATGGTTCGTCATTTCCACGAGACCGGCAAGCCGATCTTCACGATCTGCCACGGCGTCCAGATTCTCATGGCAGTGCCGGGCGTGTTGAAGGGCAGGAAGGTTGCCGGACTTGGCGCGTGTGAACCCGAAGTAACTGCCGTTGGCGGAATCTATGTCGACGTCGGGCCGACGGAAGCCCATGTCGATGGCAATATGGTCTCGGCAAAGGGCTGGACTGGCCTTGCCGCATTCATGCGCGAGTGCCTGAAAGTGCTGGGCACCAAGATTACCCATAGCTGATACTGTGAACAGGTGGCGCGGAGGCCTGGCTTTGCGCCGCCTGTAACTTTCAGCTCGGACCGAGCTGCCCGTCTATTTTCGCCGCGATCAGGCGCTGGAGTTTCCGCTTGATTGTATAGTTCTATTCAATAACAATCTCCTTCCGCTTCAGTGACGATCGCACACATAGTCGCGAAGCGACCAATGGGAGGAGATCATGAAGTTTACGATTGCAGCGGCTGTTGCCGCCACCTTGCTTGCATCGACGGCCATCCCGGCTGCCGCAGCAGAGGTAGAGCTGAGGCTCGCCCACTGGCTGCCACCCACACATCCGGTCCAGGCTCTTGGCATTGAGCCCTGGATCGAGTCGATCAAGCAGGCTTCCGAGGGCCGCATCGACGTTACGATATTCCCGGCGAGCCAGCTTGGAGCGGCACCTGATCACTACGATATGGCGCGCGACGGCATAGCAGACATTTCTTACGTCAACCCCGGTTATCAGGCTGGCCGCTTCCCGATCTACAGCCTGGCGGAGATTCCGTTCCACGCCACCAATGCCAAATCCGGCGCAAAGGCGCTGCATGAATGGTATGCGCCGATCGCTGAAACCGAGATGGCGGACGTCAAGTTCTGCCTGATCAATCCGCACGATCCCGGCACGCTTCATTCCAAGGAGCCGATCAAGGTGCCGGAGGACATCAGGGGCAAGAATATTCGCCCGGCCCACGCCACGATGGCGCGCTTCATCAGCCAGCTGGGTGGTGCCAGCGTGCAGGTTCCGGCGCCGGAAGCCCGCGAGGCGATCACCAAGGGCACGGCCGATGCCATGACGTTCCCCTGGAACTCCATCTATATCTTCGGCATCGACCAGGCGACGAAATATCATCTCGATATGCCATTCTATCTGTCGTCCCAGATGTTGCTTCTTAACAAGGCGACCTATGAGGGCATGAGCGAGGAGAACCGCAAGGTCATTGACGACCACTGCACTGCAGACTGGTCGGAGAAGTTTTCGATCGGGTGGGCCGACAACGAGTACTCCGGGCGTCAGAAGATGATCGATTCCAGCGAGCACACGCTCTACAAGCCGACCGACGAGGAAGTCCAGTTGTGGCGCGAAGCCTCGAAACCTCTGATAGAGGCATGGCGCGCGGACGTAACGGCAAAGGGGGCGGACCCGGACGCAATCTACGAGTCCTATGTGGAAGCGCTGAAGCGCAACGACGCGTTTTATGAGTGATCGGCACAAAGGCGGCACGAGAACCCCTCGTGCCGCCTTGCCCTTGGCATGGCTTCACTCATGAACTTCTTCCACTTCCTTGGTCGATTTACGCTCGGCATCGAGAAGATCGCCGGCGGACTTCTTGCCATCGTCACGGTGCTGATCGTCCTCTCTTCGATCGGACGCTATGTGTTTGCTTTGCCCGTGCCTGATGCGTTCGACATTTCGAGGTTCCTGATCGGGGCCGCGATCATGTGGGGCTTCGCCAGCGTCGGTTATCGCGGGTCTCACATCAAAGTTGACCTATTCGTGGAAATGATGCCGTCGCGCGTGAGGCGGATCTGCGACTTCGTTGCATGGACCATCCTCTGGGCGTTCGCGATCCTGCTTTTCTGGAAGATGTCGTCTCGTGTGGCTGGTGCCTATGCAAGCGGCGAGGCGACATTCGACCTGCGGCTCCCTGCGTGGCCATTTCTGGCGCTGATCGCGACGGGCGTAGCGGTAAGCATCATCACGATAGGAGCCCGCATACTCCTTATAGGCGCGGGACGTGGCGGGCTCGATCCGCACGAATCGGCGGACACCGCCACCATCCCCACGAGGCGCGAAGATGTCTGAAGGCGATTTCGTCGCGCTCGCCGGCTTTATCGCGCTCTTTGCGATGATGGCTCTGCGCGTGCCTATCGGCATCGCAATGGGCGTTGTCGGCATCGGCGGGTTTGCGGCGGTCGCAGGTTGGCAGCCGGCGCTCAATCTGCTGGCGCAGTCGCCGATCCGAACAATTACCGATTTCAACCTGACGCTCATCCCCTTCTTCATTCTGATGGGCGTGCTGGCGACGAATTCCGGCATCTCGCGCGAACTCTTCCGGGCCGGCCAGGCCTGGCTCGGCCAGTTCCGCGGCGGAATGGCGCTGTCGACCATTGCGGCGTGCGGTGGCTTCGCCGCCATCTGCGGGTCGTCGGTCGCGACTGCTGCGACGATGACCAAGATCGCGCTGCCGGAGATGCGTCGTATCGGTTACTCGGACCGCATCGCGACCGGGACCATCGCTGCCGGCGGCACCCTGGGCATCCTCATCCCGCCGTCTGTCGTGCTTGCCGTCTATGCTTACATAACAGAGCAGGATGTCAGCCGGCTGTTCATTGCCGGGGTTATCCCAGGGCTGCTCGCAATCCTGATGTACATGGTTACCGTTCGGGTCGCCTACGCGCGATCGCTGCCCGATGGTGCGCGCTTCGTCGCGTCGGAAGCGTTTGCATCCCTGCGGGGTATCTGGGCTGTCGTGCTGCTGTTCATTGCCATCATCGGCAGCATGTATCTTGGCCTCGTTACCGCAACGGAGGCGGCGGCAGCGGGGTCGGTGCTTACCGCGCTTGTCGGCATTCTGCGCGGGCGGCTTGATATGGCGCGCATTCTCGACAGCCTGATCGAAGCGCTGCGGACATCGGTTGCCATCTACACGGTGCTGATCGGCGCCATCCTGTTTGGCTACTTCCTGACGATCACACAGACGCCTCAGAAGATTACCGCCTTGCTCGTAGGGCTCGACCTTGGCGCCTATGGCACGCTGGCGCTCATTTTGTGCCTGTTTCTCGTCCTGGGCTGCATACTTGACGCGATGGCGATGATCATTCTTCTGGTGCCGATCGTCTATCCGGTCGTCACGCAACTCGGTTTCGACCCGATCTGGTTCGGGGTAGTCGTGGTCATGACGGTGGAACTCGGCCTCATCACACCGCCGGTCGGCATGAACGTCTTTGTCATCAATTCCATTGCCAGAGACGTGAGCCTCGTCACGATTTTTCGCGGTGTGATCCCCTTCGTGCTGAGCGACATCGTCAGGCTTATCCTGCTGGTCGCGTTTCCAGCTATCGTGCTCTACCTCCCGATGACGATGAAGTGACGCCATGCAAGAAGCTCCCGGGCTCCGCCACCTTGCCCATCTCGACGTGGAACTCGCCGCGCCTATCGAGCTGGGCGACGGTCCTCGCGGCCGCCGGCGCATCATTCCGATCATCGGCGGGACGGTGACGGGCGAGCGGCTGTCAGGTGAAATCCTGAACCTCGGCGCCGACTGGCAGACCGTCCTTTCAGATGGCACAGCCGAGCTCGACACGCGCTACGCCATGCGCTCGCATGACGGCGCCAGCATCGACATCCGCAATTTCGGCTATCGGCACGGACCGAAAGACGTGCTGGACGCGCTTGGGCGAGGCGAGGCCGTGGACCCTTCGCTATATTACATGCGCACGCAGCCGCGATTCGAGACCGGCGATGCGCGCTACGCCTGGTTGAACCGCATAGTGTGCATAGGAACCGGAGCAAGGCTCGCGAATGGGGTCAGGGTCTCATTCTTCGAGGTGTTGTGAAGCGGACGCGCAGCAGCGGGTATCGATCAGACGCAAGGTCGATGGGCCGAGCTGCGCTAGGTTTGGGAAAGTGCCCTCGCTGGCTGTGCCGACGATTCTGGCCCGCTATCTCACCTTTCGGGCAGTAAACGGTGTAACTGTGCGGCATCGCATGTTCTGAAGAATCGCCTGTGCTGCTGCATCCGCGAGCCCCGATTTGATGTCGTATTCAAAGACACTGGACCCGGTAATTTCGGTCGAGTTGACCAAGGTCAACTGCCAAACGACGCTTGCCCCAGTGGTTGAGGATGTGTTTGACAAGCGTTCATCCACGACAACGCCGCGCCAGGAATGTCCGCCAGTGAACGTCCAGTTTACATGGCCAACGGCATCGGACATGAGTTTGCTGGGGGAAAACCAGCCCCGCCACCTGATCTCGCGAGTTTCGCCGCTCATCTGGCCCGGTACGGCCTGACCCGCAAGCGCAAATAGAGGACAGGCAGAGGCGTCGGTGGCGCCGGTGGTTATGCGCCACATTCCATCTTCCGGAATTAGCGGCACTTCCAGTTGAATCGGACACTGGCCCGGCCCACCGAACGACGCGTCGATCTGTTCGGGTGTCTGCGAGCGCCAGCTGTACTCATTTTCATAGATCACGAGGGTCATGTCGGCGGCACCCGCCGGATTTGGCATGCCAAGGATCATCTCGACATCTGCCAGCGTCGTGCCTGGAACATGGCAGCTACAACCGCCCTCCATGCACATGGCGATCTGTACCGCCTGTGCATGTGCGGCAGGAGCTAAGCCGAAACACGAGGCCAAGCCGATGAGGACAGATGCCAGTTTGCTCTTCATGGCTTCAATTTCCCGTCTGATTGCCGAAAAGGGCGCGCAGGACGGATTCCGGATTGCGCCCGCCGAGATCGATGGGGATCCTGGTATCCGATTCCGCGGCGACGACGTCGCCCGATCGAGATGGTGAAATCTGGAGCGATGACGCTATTGCTTCGAAACCGATCTCCGCGCCCATACCCTGTCCAACGAACATGCAGAGCTGGTTTGCGCCGATGGCTCGACAAGGGCCGTTCGATTCCAGCCATTGACGCGGATTGAGTTCCACGCTTACGACCTTGCCCAGGTCTTTCGCGAAGAATGTGGCGGTCGGCAGATCGGCGCGCGCGCCGCCGGCCGTTTCGTAGAAATAGGGTTCGCCCATGGTCCAGCTGTTGGGCAGCATCAGAGAGATGCCGCTTGCTTCGTGCCGGACCTCGCAGCCCCCGGGCGCGTTCGTGCAGACAAAGGCGACGTCCTCGCCATGATCCGTTTCAACGCTGCTGCGATCGCCGTCTCTTGCTACAGGAATTTCAAAACTGTTTTCGCCCCCGGCGGTCACCGTGATTGTTTCGGCAAGGAAGATGCCTTCAGCCTCGTTGATCCCTTCCACAGCGTAGGTGCCCGGCGCGAGATCGATGATCAGCATGTGCTCGAACTCGTTGATAGCGAAAGCGACGTCGGCGGCAGGCGTGTCGGTGCGGATCGCCGACCACTGAACCCGCTTGCCGCCGATCTCGAAGGGTGTGAGCAGGCGCACCGAAACGGCGTCGCCATCCTGCGCGGGCCTGCCGGATGGCATAGGGGCCGTGGTGCTCATCTCGGCGGTATCGGACGGCGCCTGACCATGCACGGCTTTGCGCATTTCCTCCAGCGAAGGGGGCACATGGCCCCCCGGCCACATGACGACGCTCATGCCCTGCCCAGCCGAAGAAAGCGAGCCTGCATAACCGATACCGTAAGGTGTGAGATAGAGGGTCATGGGCGCCGGGATCGGCTCGCCCACGGTGAAGGTCATGCGCAGCACGTCGCCATCCAGCGTCGCAGTCGTGAAGTCGCCTTCCCGGCCGGTAGCCTGTGGTCCGGCGAGGCTCTCCTGGGCTGTCCAGCTTCCGCCAATCGGGCCATTGGGCTGCGCCTGCTCTAGGGCCAGCGTCAGCAACTGATCCGCCCCCGCCTGCATTTGATAAGGCGGCACACCGATCAGCTGCCACGGGCCGCCGAGTGTCGTCGCAGAAGCCTCGTCGTCGGTCTCGCCAACCGGGGGGATGATGAAGTCGCTGTTCTGGCCAGGGTAGATTTCCACTTCCGCGCTGAATTCGACCTCACCCGGTCCGGTGGTCGAGATGCGATAGCGGCCGGGCTCGAACTCGCCTTCGCCAACGATCATTTCGGAGATGGGCGACCAAGCCTCCGGGCTCATGTCCGGGTCGAGCGGAACCGCTGACCACCAGAGCGGGGTTCGCGGAAACTTGTCTGGAATACGGAAGGTCGCTCGCACCAGCGGCATCGCGTCCTGCCCCGCCGCGGCCTGAGTTGCCGCTGCGGCCTGGGCAGCCAGATCGGCGGTATTGGTGGTGTCCGTGTCCTCAAAGGGAACGCCTACGCCGAATTCACGGAAGAACAAGATCTCCTGCTGGTTGCCCGAGATGTAGCGGAGCTCATATACGCCGGGGTCGGCGGGGGCCCGAAGGCCCATACGCTGGGTTTGGCGATTACTGTAGGGCTGACCCCAGTCACCTTCATAGTCATTGGGTGCTGCACCTGGGCGGGCGATCACGATGCGCTGGCCGACCTGATTGGGACCGCGCCAACTGAACTGGAAGCGCTTGTCCGGCTCCACCGACCCGATGGCGTCGAAACCGTTGGAGGGCGCCACGACCTCAATAGGCTGACGAGCAATGATCGATCCATCATAGGCCACCATGATCAGATCGTATTCACCCGGCTCGCTCGGTGCCGTCTTTGAAAATGGATTGTTCCCTGCCGCCCCGGCGCCGCCCACAACGCCAAATGACGGGCTGACCGAAGGCATGTCTCCTCCGCGCGGTGTGAACCCGGCATAAGAGTCCGGCCGCGCGGTGCCGTGGTAGCTTATTTCATAGGTGTGGCCAGCTTCGGCATTGGGCCCCATGTCGAAGAATGCTTCCTGAGCCGGCTTGGCATCGGACGCCGGTTGGACCGCCGCGATCTGGTCGAGCGCGTCGGCCAGTTCCTGTCCCGTTTGCGGGGTGAGCAGAAGGCCGCCTGTGGCGTCGGCCAAGCAGCTCATCGCCTCCGCCTCCTGCGAAGTCAGCCCGAAACCGACGACATGCGCTCGAATGGCGATGCCCTCCTGCGCCAGCTGAGCGGCGAGCGCGCATGGATCGGCGTCACAGGTTTCCAACCCGTCGGTGACGAGGATGATATCGGCCGACTCCGCCGTGGGCGGGATCATGGAGGCCGCAAGCGTGAGGGACTCGGTGATCGGGGTCATGCCGCGCGGGTTGAGACGATTGAGCCGGGCAGACAGATCCGAAGGGTCGTTCACCCCCACACTGGCAATCGTTTCGATATCGGAGCAGTCCCCGCGCCGATTGTGACCATAAGCGATGACGCCTAGCGGGACGGCATTGTCGCGGCTGACGAAGAAATCGCCGATCACATCGCGGGCGACTTCGACCTTGGTGATACCACCGTCGATCTGGCCCCACATCGATCCCGAGGCGTCATAGATCAGAATCGAAGCGCTATCTGTCTGCTGGGCCGCAACGGGCACCGCGAAAGCGGCCAATGCGCTGAAAGCGGCCATATAACCGATGCGCCGCAAACACGACAGCGGGCCGATTTTTCTCTTCGAAGTCACGATGTCGATCCCTCCTGGCGAACTGCACGGCAAGGCCAGCTGCGTTTTACCGCTCGCCAGCACCTGAGGCGCGCGCGGGCCACAGTAGGTGGGTCTGCATCGACCGTCTTGGGGAGAGCGGAGGTGAAACTGTGGGAGAGCGGAACAGTTGTCCGGGGCGAACGGTTCAGCGCAAACGCGCAAGCGCGCGGACATCCTTGGGCGTCATCCCATAGGCTCGGCGAAAGCGGACGTTGAACCAGGATAGGTCGCCGAACCCAGTGGCCAAGGCAATGCTGGCGATACTGCTCGTGGCATTGCAAGGATCGGAGAGCATCCGGTAGGCGAGCGCCAAACGCCGTGCGGCGACGAAATCGCCGAACGAAGTGCCCTCGGTCTCGAACAGCGACCGCAGATAGCGCGGGCTGATGCCGTGACGGCTGGCTACTCCGTCCGCCGTCAAATTTGGTGCGGTCAGATTTCGCTCGATATGGGCTTTGATGGCTTTGAGCCGGGCTGCCCTTACGCCACGACCTGCTGCGATTTCAGCGGCTTCTCGTGTCGCGCCGAGCGCCATCAAAGCGAGGTCCTGCACATGCGTCGCGCATTGCTCCGCCTCCTCCAGCGCAAGGTTCGACATTTCTGCATGCAGGCTGCGGGCATAGTTGAAGAACACACGCCATTGCGGCGTCAGCGGCACGCTGCGGCGCAGCATGGCATTCAGCCCGCGTGCTGCGGCGGAGAAATGAGAGCGGGGAATGGAAACATAAAATCCCTCCGTAGGTTCGCCATGAAACCTGATGACGCCGGGAACCTCGCCAGGATCGGCGTAGACCAGCCCAGGCTTCAACTCGGTGTATTCGCCTCCACGCTGTTCTATCGAAGAACTTCCAGACAGGGGAACGTGGAACATCACATTGTCGTCGGTCTCGGCGGCATGAGAGACCGTGCGGATCGCCGTTGACGCAGAGTGCCGGCCATAGCCGACGATCATGTTCTGCAACACGCCGATCGACGTCTCCGAGGTAAAGGACTTACGATCGTCGGGGACAAAGTCCACTTTAGTAATCGTAGCGACCACGTTCTGAAATTCTTCCACGCGCCGGGAAATCTCGAAGTCCTGCGAACGAATGGATAAGATTGTCATGCGCCCCCTGGGATAGGTTTCTATGCCTGCCAAGGTTGCATTGACGCATTAAAGTAACTCTGTGTCGAGCGCGGCGTGCAATGGAAACGGCAAGAATTCAGATCGATTTCGGCCATTGACCGCACCGCCGACATTGGCGGATGTCTGTCAAGAATGACGCAGCACGTCCTGCCATGCCGGGTGCGCCATCGGGGTCAACCGGCGCGGCGTTAGGTCAGCAGATATTCGTTATTCATCCGGCGTTGCCGGCTTCGCGACGCAGCTCGTCCCGCCGGATAGCAATCGGATTGTCCGCTGATCCCTGTTCATAAGGCGACAGAGCGCACCTGCAGCTCCCTGCCACTCGCGCTCGCAGATAGTGTATGCTTGCACATACATGCATATTGACAGTCTGCTTTGTCGCGCGTTAGTGTATGTGCATGCATACAAATGGAGGGCGCAAATGAGCTCCGTGACCGTCTATGCCGACTATGTCTGTCCGTTCTGCCTGCTGGCGGAGCAGGTTCTTTCCGATGTGATCGGCGACCGTGAAATTCGCATATCCTGGCGGCCTTTCGAGCTGAGGCCCGAACCGGTGCCGACGCTGCGGCCGGAAGATCCGTATTTGCCGACGATCTGGAGCCGGTCCGTTTACCCGCTCGCCGAAAGGCTCGGAGTTTCGATCCGGCTTCCGTCGATCTCACCACAGCCGCGCACAGACAAGGCATTTCGACTGTTGTTGCTGGCGCAGGATCGGGGGCTCGATCATCCTTACTCGATGGGGGTGCTGCGGGCGTTCTTCCAGGAGGATCGCGACATCGGCAGTCCTGAAGTCCTGATCGAACTGGCCGCGAACGCGGGAATGGATCCCGGCGAAGCTCGGCAGGCACTGGAAAGCACTGCCTATGCGGAGCGCCATCGCGAGGCGCTGCGCCATGCCCGGGACGATATGGCGATCACGTCCGTTCCCACAATCGTAGTCGGCAAGCAGGTTTTTCGGGGAACGCCACCGGCGCACGAATTGCTGCAGGCAATCGACCGGCTCGAAAGCGCAACCGTCAATCAGGGTTTCTCCCATCCGGCCTAGCGGCCGCCACCATAGGCATATGCCTTAACAAGCTCACCACTCATAAAAGGATACATGCAATGAGCTGGCTTTATCTCGGAATCGCCGTGGTCTTTGAGATCGCGGTCGCTATCAGCGCAGGCAATGCGAAGGGGTTCACGCGCCTCTGGTGGACTGTCGCGACACTCGTCAGCGGAGCCATCGCGACCTTCTTCCTCAGCCTGGCGCTCCTCACCTTCGATGTCGGGGTCGGATACGCGATCTGGACGTCCGTCTCCGGTGTCGGAATCGTCATTCTCGGAGCTCTCTTCTTCGGCCAACAGCTGGACTGGAAGAAAGCACTTGGCATCGTCTGCGTGATCGGGGGCGTCGTCGGTCTGCGCCTCAGTGGCGCCGCCTGATGCGGATGCGCCGACCCTTCATTCCCAATTCCATCCTGACTGAAAGGGACTGAATATCATGGATACGATTCAAAAGACTCAGAGCAGCGCCGGTGCATGGGGCATGCTGCTTCTCGCCAGCGCCTTCGAAATTGGCTACGCGCTCAGCGTTGGAGGCAGCCAGGCGTTTACAGTCCTGAGCTGGTCTATCGCTGCCGTCATTTTCTTCCTCCTTACGCTTTACTTCCTGAGCGCCGCCTTGCGCACCATCGACGTGGGCATTGGCTATGCGGTATGGGCTGGCATCGGCTCCGTTGGAGCGGCTGCTTTCGGCAGCATCCTGCTCGACCAGCCATTGACACTGATCCAGGCATTCTGGCTGGGCGTCATCATTGCCGGCGTCGTCTGGCTGAAGCTGGCCGACAGCGCCAAGCTCCGGGGACAGGCCTGATGGTTGGCGAACCTTCCGAGCGGTTCGCGCGACTCATGGAGGAGGCGGTCGCCTTCTCCATGGACCATGTCCACGAGGGCGGCATTCCCTTCACTGCTCTGGTAGTCGATCAAGGGGGGGCTGTTCTCGGTCGCGGCGTCAACCGCGTCCGGGAACATCACGATCCGACAGCGCATGCGGAAGTCGAGGCGATCCGCGATGCCTGCCGCACGCATGGAGCGACCCATCTGCGGGGCGCAACGCTTCTGGCATCGGGAGAACCATGCGCAATGTGCTACATGAGCGCGCTTTATGCGGGCATTTCGCAGGTGTTCTTTGCGGCTGACCGCGATGAGGTGGCCGCGCACGGCTTCGACTATCGCGGCGCATATCACGTCTTTGCAGATGATCCGCTGACCTGGCGGTCACCTGCGGTGGCCAAGCTTCCCGTCTCCGGGGCGCTGCGCCCATTTACGGAGTTTCGAGCAAGATTGCGCCAGCCATAGGCATTTGCTTTCTATCTGCATGAGCATACATATGTGAAAACAGGCTTCGTGCAGGCGGGACAGGAATCGAGGTTTCTCATGTCGAACAAAAGCGATTCATGGCTGACGCTGATTCACGCGATAGCCAATGTCGAGGCCGAGATTGCCAGGACTCTGCAGGATCGGCACGGCCTCGGCCTGTCGGACTATCGGGCGCTGGAGGTGCTTGCGCGATCCCCGAAATCCGAACTGCGAATGCAGGAGCTGGCCACCCATTTGCAGCTCAATCAAAGCTCTGTCTCGCGAATGGTGGAGCGTTTGGAGCGAGGAGGCTATACGATTCGGGACCTCTGCCCGGACGACAAGCGCGGTGTTTACACCGTACTCACCGACAAGGGCCGCGCGCACGCAGAAGCCGCCCGGCCCGATTACGAGAAGGCGCTTGATGGGGCTTTGGAAAAGCACGAAGGTTTTGCCACCTTGACCGCCAATTTCCGCCGGGAGTGATATGCCACATCGATATTACTTCGCAGGGACTACGAAGGACCAGAATGGGTAAGGCTCGCCGTTGCCTACCACCAATGCGGTAGCGGCACGCGTTCAGACGGATGAACGAATGGTCTTACCGACAGGGTGCTTTGTCTGGTTTTCGGGCGACAATTGCCAACCCTGGCCCATCAACAATAATGTAGGATTCCCTGCGATGAAGAAGCCGATATTTGCCTTTTCCGCCGTCCTGGCTCTTGCCGCCTGCCAGACTGACACTGGTAACGGCAACATGGGCCAACTGCCTTCCGGCGGGAATATGGGTCAGCAGGCAGCAAGCGCAATTCCCGATGTCGGATTTGATTCAAGCGTCTCGAACGCTGCGATCCAATCGTGCCAGAGCGCGCTTTCGGGCATGACCCAAGCGGGCGTCGAAGTCGTGGGCACTGAGTCCTCACAAGCGGCCGTAACCGTCTACATGACGGTTGGAGCGCAGCGCGCGCCATGGCGCTGCAATGTCTCAAACAGCGGTCGCGATCCAGACTTGATGTTCCTCGGCTCGGAAGGAAACGCCTAGCAAGGCTCTCTTGCCGGCTGACTGGCAATGGAACTGGCGCCGAGGGCAGCAGCACGGACGACCGTGTCGTGATCAAGTCTCCTCGCGGTGCGAGTGGCGCGCAGGAAGAAAGGCCAGCGTGAAAGCCGGCTGAAGCCCGTTGTCAGATTGACGGCCTTGGCTCGGCTCCGGGGTCGTTCTCCCGATCCGCAGTCGCCGGCGCCGGGTCCTGCAAAGCATCGCCTTGTGGATCTGCTCGCAACCCGCTCCACCTCGATGCGACCTCGTAACCTACCGCCAGAATGACCGGTCCGATGAAGACCCCGATCACACCCCATTGTGTGAAGCCGCCGAGAGCACCAAGAAATGCCAGCGAGGCCGGAACGTCGCCTCCCTTGCTGGCAATCATGGGGCGCACGATATTGTCTGCGAGGCCAACCACCACAATCCCCCAGAAGAGCACGTAGGCGGCCTGCCATCCATGGCCGTCAGCCCAAAGCCATATCGCCAGCGGCACGAATATAAGGAGGGGACCGATCTGGATCAGAGCCAGCATGAACATCACGCCTGCCAGAAGCATCCAGTTGGGAACGCTCACCACAAGAAAGGCGATGGTTGCCACCAAAGTCTGGACAAGGGCAGCTCCAAGTACCCCTATAACGGTCTGCCGAGCGGTGCGCGCCGAGTCTCTGGCAATCTCCTGGGCGAAGCTGCCGCCCAGCCTGTTAAAGAACCTATCGAGGCCACTCGTCAGGTGATCGCCCGCGTAGAGGAACACCACGGCCAGAAGAATGCCGATTGCGAACTCGCCAACGAAGACCCCGAATATCTCGACCTCTCCAAGCAGCCAGAGGAAACCCGTCTTGATCTCGTCTCGGAAGAGAGAAAGGGCGTGCGATGCATCGGTCGTCAGATCATGCCAAAACGCCGTAACCTGAGGCCCGATCGCCGGGAGATCGGCAAGAATGGCCGGAGGCTCCGTTGGGCCAACCTCCGATAGACGACCCGTCCAAGAAAGCGCATTCGGTAAAAAGTTGAGCATTGCAGCCGCTAGCCCCAACGCCGGAATGACGACGGTTCCGGCGAGGAGAACGCCCACGATCCACGCTGACAGAAGACGGCGCCCGTCAAGCTTCCTGACAAGCCAGCGAAACCATGGATCGATCGCAATTGCGACGACAGCGCCCCAGATGATCGCGGGCAGAAATGGTGAGATCGTCAGATACACGACGACGACCAACGCGCCGACTACAGCAGCCGGCGCCAGGCGATCGATATACTCTGATCGACGATCGAGCTTTGATCCCGGCCGCGTTGCCATCGTCGCTCTCTCCCATGAAGCCGGCTCGATATTAGCCTGCGCCCCGCTCGTGTCCAATGTCACCTGTGCCGGCGCCGGACGCTGGCGCAGCTTCCAATGCTGTAGAGTGTCCAAAAGCAGCTTATGTCGGCGATGAGTTAGAACACGGCGTCGGGAAAATAGCGTCACAATACGGGAACGGCGCAGTAGTACCGAGACGACGCGGATAGAGGTCTGGTGTAGGGAGGAAGTGGTGCCGCTTGCGTGACTCGAACACGCGACCCCATCATTACGAATGATGTGCTCTACCAACTGAGCTAAAGCGGCGCCTCGGCAGCGCGATTGCGCATCTGCCGAAAGTGCGCGCGTGATAGCGTCATTGCAGACGAAAGACAAGCGCGAGATTGGGCATTTTGTGCGTGTGTAGTTCAGGTGCCGCACGTCGCCTTTGCCTGATGTCCAAAAATCTATTGCGCTTATGACCTTGGCCCCATGGACTCTTTGCCGAGGCGCGGTAATCTGCCCTCAGGTAAGGCGCGTCCGGACCCCATTCTCCAGAAGCGTTTTGCCCGGCCGGCAATCTGGAGGAGATTCATGTCGCAAGTCGAAATGGTGGTGAACGGGCGCAAGGTGTCCGGAACCGTGGAAGATCGCACCTTGCTCGTGCACTACCTGCGCGAGCATCTTGGTATGACGGGCACGCATGTCGGCTGTGATACCTCGCAGTGCGGCGCCTGTGTCGTTCACATGGACGGCAAGGCGGTAAAGTCCTGCTCGATCCTGGCCGCACAGGCATCCGGATCGGATATTGTCACCATCGAAGGGCTGGCGAACGGCGCGGACCTGCATCCTGTGCAGGCGGCTTTCAGAGAACATCACGGCCTTCAATGCGGCTTCTGCACGCCAGGCATGATCATGGCGGCCACCGACATGATCGCGCGCCATCCCGAAGGTCTGGACGAAAAGACCGTGCGCGCCGAGCTCGAGGGCAACATCTGCCGCTGCACGGGCTATCACAATATCGTCAAGGCCATCCTTGCCGCCTCCAAGGCGATGGGCAAGGCCGGCAAGGGCAAGACGAAGAAAGCTGCTTGAATAACGGGAGTAGGGCAGTAGGGCATTAAGGCAGTAGGAAATACCTGTCGAAGTGTCGGGCCTACCTACTGCCTTATTGCCTTACTCCCCTACTGCCCTTTCTTCCGGAGGAGGAAGCAATGGGAATTGAAGGCATCGGCGCACGCGTTGCGCGCAAGGAAGACAAGAGGTTCATCACCGGCTCGGGCCGCTATGTCGACGACTTGGTCGTGCCGGGCATGAAACATGCCGCATTCGTGCGTTCCCCGCACGCGCATGCCGACATCAAGAAGATCGACGTGAAGGCCGCGCAGGCGATGCCGGGCGTGATCGCGGTGCTGACCGGTAAGGAGATCAAGGCCGATGGGATCGGCAACCTGATCTGCGGCTGGATGATTCATTCCAAGGACGGCACGCCCATGAAGATGGGGGCATGGTCCCCGATGGCCGTAGACCGCGTGCGCTATGTTGGCGACGCCGTGGCGATCGTGGTCGCCGAGACGAAGGGCCAGGCGCGGGACGCCGCGGAGGCGGTCGAGGTTACCTACAAGGAGAAGAAATCCGTCGCGGATGCGGTCGAGGCGCTCAAGAAAGGCGCGCCGCAGCTTCATCCGGAAGCGGACGGAAACCTCATCTACGACTGGGAGATCGGCGATTCCGCCGCGACGGACGCGGCGATCGCCAAGGCGGCCCACGTCACGAAGATGCACATCGTCAACAACCGGCTGGTGCCAAACGCGATGGAACCGCGTGCCGCGCTTGGCCACTACGACAAGGGCGAGGATCACTACACCTGCTGGACGACGTCGCAGAACCCGCACGTCGCGCGACTGGTGATGAGCGCCTTCTACAATGTCGCGCCGGAGAACAAGCTACGCGTGATCGCGCCCGATGTCGGCGGCGGCTTCGGCTCCAAGATTTTCATCTATCCCGAGGAGATCGTCTGCCTGTGGGCCTCCAAGCGTGCCGGTGTGCCGGTCAAATGGGTGGCTGACCGCACCGAAAGCTTCCTGACCGATGCGCACGGTCGCGACCACGTGTCCGAAGTGCAGCTTGCCTTCGACGCCGACAACAGGATGACGGCGTTGAAGGTCGATACGGTTGCCAATTTCGGCGCCTACATGTCTTTGTTCTCGTCCTCGGTGCCGACATATCTTTACGCCACGTTGCTGTCGGGCCAGTACGCCATTCCGGCGATCCACGCCAATGTGCGCGCCGTCTATACCAATACGGCGCCGGTCGATGCCTATCGCGGGGCCGGACGACCCGAGGCGACCTATCTGCTGGAGCGGGTGGTCGAGACGGCTGCGCGCGAGCTTGGCGTTTCGCCTGCGGAACTGCGGCGCAAGAACTTCATCCGCGAGTTCCCTTACCAGACGCCCGTGATCATGGCCTACGACGCCGGCGACTACGAGACCTCGCTGGAGGCGGCCATGAAGGAGGCCGACTATGCCGGCTTCGAGAAACGCCGTGAAAAGGCGAAGAAGGCCGGCAAACTGCGCGGCATCGGCATGAGCTGCTACATCGAGGCCTGCGGCATTGCGCCGTCGGCCGCAGTGGGGTCGCTCGGCGCCGGCGTCGGCCTTTGGGAAAGCGCGGAAGTGCGTGTCAATGCGGTGGGCACCATCGAGGTGCTGACCGGTTCGCACAGCCACGGCCAGGGCCACGAGACGACGTTCTCGCAACTCGTGGCGGATCGCTTCGGCGTTCCGATCGACTCCGTCTCCATCGTCCATGGCGACACCGATAAGGTACAGATGGGCATGGGAACCTACGGCTCGCGCTCAGGTGCGGTCGGCATGTCGGCGGTCGTCAAGGCGCTCGACAAGGTGGAAGCGAAAGCCAAGAAGATCGCCGCCCACCTGATGGAGGCCGACGAGGGCGACATCGTGATCGAGAACGGCGAGCTCAAGGTGGCCGGCACCGACAAGTCGGTGCCGTGGTTCCAGCTCGCGCTGGCTGCCTACACGGCCCACAACCTGCCGGGCGGCATGGAACCGGGCCTGAAGGAAGGCGCGTTCTACGATCCGACCAACTTCACCTTCCCGGCCGGCTGCTACATCTGCGAGGTCGAGGTCGATCCCGATACGGGCGAGACCGAGATTGTGCAGTTCGTGGCCGCTGACGATTTCGGCAACATCATCAACCCGATGATCGTCGAGGGGCAGGTGCATGGCGGCATCGCACAGGGCATCGGCCAGGCGCTGCTGGAAGGCGCCCACTACGATCCCGCGTCAGGCCAGCTTCTGACGGCCAGCTACATGGACTACACCATGCCGCGCGCCGACGATCTGCCGTCCTTCAAGGTCTCGACCTCGAACACGCCGTGTCCAGGCAACCCGCTCGGTATCAAGGGCTGTGGCGAAGCGGGCGCGATCGGCTCGCCGCCGGCGGTCATCAATGCCATCACGAATGCAATCGGCAACAACGACCTGGCCATGCCGGCGACGGCGCAGAAGGTCTGGTCGGCGCTCAAGGCCGCGACGAAGCACTGAGGAGACACGACCATGTATTCCACCAACTACCATCGCGCTTCCTCCGTCGCCGACGCCGTGAAGCTGCTCAAGAAGGCGGATGACGGCAAGTTCGTCTCCGGGGGCATGACGCTGATTCCGGCAATGAAGACGCGGCTTGCGGCCCCGTCCGATCTCGTCGACCTGCGCCATGTGCCCGAACTTAAGGGCATCAAGATTTCCGGAAAGACGGTGACGATCGGCGCCGCCACGACACACGCCGAGGTCGCCGCGAACGCCAAGCTCGCATCCGTCTGCCCGGCGATCTGCAATCTTGCGGCGCATATCGGCGACCCGCATGTGCGCCACATGGGCACGATAGGCGGATCGGTGGCCAACAACGATCCGGCGGCCGACTATCCGGCGGCGCTGCTTGCACTAGGGGCCACCATCGT
Organism: Neoaquamicrobium sediminum; assembly: GCF_040970315.1. Classification (NCBI taxonomy): domain Bacteria; kingdom Pseudomonadati; phylum Pseudomonadota; class Alphaproteobacteria; order Hyphomicrobiales; family Phyllobacteriaceae; genus Neoaquamicrobium; species Neoaquamicrobium sediminum. The sequence goes on from NZ_JAZHFV010000002.1 coordinate 155,282, forward strand.
CACCAACAAGCGCGAGATCGCCGCGGACAAGTTCTTCACCGGCCTGTTCGAGACAGCGCTCAAGGATGACGAGGTCATCACTGCCGTCACCTTCACAGCGCCGGCAAAATGCGGCTATGCGAAATTCCCGAATCCGGCTTCACGTTATGCGATGACCGGCGTGTTCGTTGCCAAGGCGAAAGATGGCGTGCGCGTGGCAGTGACCGGGGCGGGAGAGGAGGGTGTCTTCCGCTCGAAGGAAATCGAGGCGGCATTGTCCAAGAAGTTCGACACCTCTGCACTGGAGGGCGTTTCCGTGTCCGCCGGGACGCTGATGAGCGACATCCACGCGAACGCCGAATATCGTGCCAATCTGGTCGTCGTCATGGCCAAGCGCGCGGTGGCATCGGCAAACGGGTGACGGGCGGCATTCCGCGAAGGCGAGGGAAGGGGCTGCTCCGCCCCTTCTCCTTGGCAAGGCGCAGGGGATGGCTATGATGTATCCGGTCAATTCCTAGCTGCGATGCGGCGATGCGCATGTTCGTGATTCTGCTGGTCGGTGCGCTCGTTCTCGTTGCGGCGTCGTTCCTCGCCGCGCTTTCCTATGGCCATTTCGCTCGCCATGCCCGTGGCGAGGACATGTCGGCGCTGCCTACCGACCCGGCCTTTACCGTCCTGGATCGCGGCATCGGCCCACGCGTCGAAGCGCAGCATGGCCGCAGCGGCCTGACCCTGCTGCCCGACAACCTCGATGCCTTCGCAGCGCGCGCCCTGACCGCCCGCGTGGCGGCCCGCAGTCTCGACCTCATGTATTATTACTGGCTGGACGACCTGACCGGGCGTCTCCTCGCCAACGAGCTCATTGGAGCCGCCGATCGCGGCGTGCGCGTCCGGCTTCTGCTCGACGACATCAACGCCAGCGGCAAGGACAGCATCTATCTCGCGCTCGATGCGCATCCCGGCATTTCCGTTCGGCTGTTCAACCCCAGCCGGGCCCGCGATGGCGGGTTGCGGCGCGGGCTCGAAATGGTCCTGCGCGCTTTCAGCGTGACGCGGCGCATGCACAACAAGGCGTGGATCGCCGATGGCAGGCTCGCCATCATCGGCGGGCGCAACATCGGCGACGAGTATTTCGATGCGGCCGAAACGTCCAACTTCCGCGACATCGACATGCTCATGATGGGACCGGTGGTCCGGCAGACGGAAGTCATCTTCGACAGCTTCTGGAACAGCGACGTCTCAATGCCGATCGGCGCACTCGCCACGGCGCGCGAAGGCGGACTGGAAACGCTGCAGAAAGGTCTTTCCCAACTGTCCAGAACCGGTGAGGCAGCACCCTATGTCGATCGGGCGCTGGAACGCATATCGGTGCTTTCCATGCTCGACGGCGGCTTGCCGACCTACTGGACAAGCGAAGCCAAGGTCATTTCGGATCCGCCGGAAAAGGCGCTGGCCAAGAACCCGGATAACTGGATGATGACCACGCTGATGCCGGTCATCGCTTCCGCCGACCGCTCCGTTGAGATCACGTCGCCGTATTTCGTGCCTGGTGTGGAAGGAACGGGTGGCCTCACCGGCATGGTCAGGAACGGTGTCGACGTTGCCGTGCTTACCAACTCGCTCGCCGCAACCGACGTTGCTGCGGTGCATGGCGGCTACGCGCCCTACCGTCCGCAACTGCTTGCCGGCGGCGTCCGGCTCTTCGAACTGCAGCCGCATGCCCGCCCGTCAGACATGTCGCTGTTCGGCTCGAGTGCGGCGAGCCTGCATACCAAGGCCTTCACCGTGGACGGCGAGACCGGCTTTGTCGGATCGTTCAACTTCGATCCACGGTCCGCGTCGCTCAATACGGAAATGGGCGTGCTGTTTGCGGACGAAGGGCTCGTCGGCCAGATGCGTGAAGTCTTCGCCCAAGAAACGGCGCCCGCCATGAGTTACCGCGTCTATCTCGATGCCGGGGGAGACCTGCGTTGGGAAGGCGAGCGTGATGGCAAGATGCAGATCTACGATCGTGAGCCGGAGGCCGGCTTGACGCGTCGCATCATCGCCAGGATCGTCTCCTGGCTGCCGATCGAATCGCAGCTTTGACCGGCTCGCCCGCCAATGCGACAATGCGGCTTCGCTGACGTACGAGCGGAACCGTCATGCCAACGAGCAACCCAACCACGACGCCGAAAACCAGGACCAAGCCGAAGATCGAGCGGCCACGACTGCACAAGGTGATCCTCGTCAATGACGATTTCACCCCGCGCGAGTTCGTGGTCACCGTGCTCAAGGGCGAGTTCCGCATGAGCGAGGATCAGGCACATCGTGTCATGATCACCGCACACCAACGTGGTGTCTGCGTCGTGGCTGTCTTTACGCGGGATGTGGCCGAAACCAAGGCGACGCGCGCGACAGATGCGGGTCGCGCCAAGGGCTACCCGCTACTGTTCACGACCGAGCCGGAGGAGTGAGACCAGTTTCCGGTCCGTTTAGGTTCCTGTCTTTGACCGTGCGCTGGCAAAGGGGAAGATCGCGCGCAGACGCGGGTCGCGCAACCACAGCCCGCCCCACATGAACAGGCCGAGATAGAGGCTGAACAGGACGTGGCTGAAGAGCGGGCTTTCGGCGCGCACCTGCGTCGCCATCGCGCCGCCGAGAAGCCCCATGGTCAGCACCGCACCGAGCACGCTCGTCCGCGGATAGACGTAGAGGATCACGCAGAAGAGTTCGATGATGCCGATCATCATGGCGTAGCCGGCCGGCCAGCCGAGCTGCGCCATGGTCTCTTCCGCCACCGGCATGCCGGCAAGCTTGGGTGTCACGGAAGCACCCAGCATGAAGAGTACAAAAAGTCCTGAAAGAATACGGCCAGTCCAGAGCATCGCGGTCGTGTTCATGTGTCCCTCCTTCACGAGGCTTCGTTGCTGCTGCCTCAAGGACGCACGCACCGCCGGGTACCCGACATGCGTTCGAAAATTTCTCGCGGAAGGGTTGTGAACAGCGAAGCGCGCCGGCGCCTCAATTCGTTCACAGTCACCGCATCTACCTCCGGTTGTTGCCGAAGGGGATCGCCGATGAAGAAATTTGCCGCGTTCGCGCTGCTCGTCCTGCTCGCAGTCTATTTACTGAACGCTTCATGGCTCGCCGCCACACCGGAGACGCCAGCCGTGAAGCTGATCGCGCATCGTGGCGTTCACCACACCTTCGATCGCACCGATCTCGACAATGACACCTGCACGGCGCTCCGCATCCACCCGCCGGAGCACGAATTCTTCGAAAACACGATACCGTCCATGCAGGCCGCGTTCGCTGCCGGCGCCGAAATCGTCGAACTAGACGTTCATCCCACCACCGATGGCCAGTTCGCCGTCATGCATGATTGGACGATCGATTGCCGGACGGATGGCACTGGCGAGACGCGCAGCCACGACATGGCCTATCTGAAAACGCTGGACGTCGGCTACGGCTACAGCGCCGACGGCGGCGTGACTTTTCCCCTGCGCGGCAAGGGCGTGGGTCTGATGCCGTCACTTGCGGACGTGCTGGCTGCCATGCCGGAACGCCGCTTCCTGATCAATTTCAAGTCCAACGAAGAAAGAGAAGCGGCGATGCTGGCCGATCTGGCGGCGCGGGAGCCGGAGTGGAGGGCATCGCTTTGGGGTGCTTATGGCGGCGACGCCCCCACGCTCGCGGCCCAGAAACGCCTGCCCGCGCTGAAGACCTGGACGCGCCGCGGCCTCTTCGCCTGTCTAGGGCGATACGTCGCGCTCGGATGGTCCGGCTATGTGCCGGAGGCCTGCCGAAACACGATGGTCATGTTGCCGATCAACGTCGCGCCATGGCTATGGGGGTGGCCGAACCGCTTCCAGCAGCGTCTCGCCGCCGTCGGCAGCGAGATCATCCTGCTTGGGCCGTACAGTGCCGGCGATCCGGGAACCGCCGGCATCGATGACCTCGAGACGCTGGATCGCGTCCCGGCCAGCTTCGACGGCTATGTCTGGACCAACCGGATCGAGATCATCGGTCCCGCCCTGGGACGCTGATAGGGCTCAGCCCAGCGCGTCGACCAGACGGGCCGCGCCGTCGCGGAACGGATCGACCGCTGGCAGGCCCATGCGCTGCTCGACCTCTGCGAGGTAACTGCGCGCCTCGTCCACCGACATTCCTGCCGTGTTGACCGATATGCCGATCACCTTGACGTCGGGATTGACCACGCGCGCCATGTCCAGCGCGGTATCCCTCAGCGTTTCGAGAGACGGGAGCTGGTAGTGCGGCAGGCCGCGCATATGTGTGCGGGTCGGTTCGTGGCACAAAACCAGCGTGTCGGGCTGGCCGCCATGCACCAGCGCCAGCGTCACGCCCGAATAGGACGGGTGGAACAGGCTGCCCTGGCCCTCGATGAGGTCCCAGTGGTCCGCGTCGTTGTCGGGCGTCAGCCACTCGACCGCACCGGCCATGAAGTCCGCCACCACCGCATCGAGCGGCACGCCGGAGCCGGTGATCAGGATGCCGGTCTGTCCGGTGGCGCGGAAGCTGGCCTTCAGGCCCCGCGCCCGCATTTCCTTTTCCATCGCAAGCGCGGTGTACATCTTGCCGACCGAGCAATCGGTGCCGACTGCCAGACAGCGCTTGCCGGTGCGCTTTTTGCCGTCCGCGATCGGGTATTCGACGGTCGGAACGCGCACGTCGAAGAGCTCGACGCCGGCCTTCGCCGCCGCGTCCACCAGTTCCTTGCGATCGCGCAGAAGGTTGTGCAGGCCGGAGGCGATGTCCATGCCGGCCTCGATGGCCTCGATCAGCGTGGCGATCCAGGCGTCCGAAATGACACCACCGCGATTGGCGGCTCCAACGACGAGCGTCTGCGCGCCGGCGGCCTTGGCCTCGGCGATCGTCATGTTGGGAAGGCCGAGCTCGGCCTTGCAGCCGTCCAGCTTGAGCTGGCCGAGCGAGAACTCCGGCCGCCAGTCCTTGATGCCCTGGGCAACCTTCGCGGCAAGCTGGTCCGGCGCGTCGCCGAGAAAGAGGAGATAGGGCGTCTTGAGCATCGGCTGTCTGCCTTTCGTTTCAATGTTTGGCGCAGCAATAGCAGTGTCGCGCGCGCGCGTCATGCCCCCGATGGTGGGCCAGCAAAGCCGCTCCCTTTAGCCGGCTGCGAAGGTATTTCTTGACCAAAGGGTCAACGCAGGGGAACATTCATCAAGCGATCACAGAACCGGGCCATATCCGGGCCGGGGACACCCGTCCCCGACCATCATCCAGGCCCGGCGTCGCGGGGAACATCAAAGCGCGAAAAAGGAGGCGCACGAAATGTCTAGCAACGATAAGAAGAACGCAGGCGGGACACCGGAAACCGCACTCAGCCGCCGCAGGTTCCTGCAGGTGGCGGGCGCCAGCCTGGTCGTCGCCGGCGGCGTTTCGACCGGCCATTTCTCGATGACGTCGGCCCGCGCGCAGGGGGCATACAAACTCAACGTGCTGCATATCAACGACATGCATTCGCGCGTCGAATCGATCAGCAAGTACAATTCGACCTGCTCGGCTGAGGATGCCGGGGAAGGCAAGTGCTTCGGCGGCTTTGGCCGCCTTGCCACGAAGATCCGCGAGCGCCGCAAGGAAATCGAGGACGCCGGCGAGAATGTGATCACGCTCGACGCGGGCGACCAGTTCCAGGGTTCGCTGTTCTACACCACCTACCGCGGCAAGGCGGAAGGCGAGTTCATGAACAAGATCGGCTTCGACACCATGGCCCTCGGCAACCATGAATTCGACAACGGGCCGGACAATCTGGCCGATTTCGTCGATCTGGTCGAGTTCCCCGTGGTCTGCGGCAACCTGACCGTCGCCGAATCGGAGAAGCTGCACGGCAAGGTCGCGGAATGGTCGATCCTGGAAGCCGGCGGCGAGAAGATCGGCATCCTGTCCGTGTTGACCGCCGACACGGTCGTCACCTCGTCGCCCGGTCCCAACGTCAGCTTCGGCGATGAGATCGAATACCTCACGGATGCCGTGTCGCGTATTCGCGCCGAGGGGGTCAACAAGGTGTTGCTGCTGTCGCATGTCGGCTTCACGCGTGACCAGGAGATCGCCGCAGCGGTCGAAGGCATCTCGGCAATCATCGGCGGTCATAGCCACACGCTGCTGTCCAACACCGAGGAAGGTGCGCCGGCCTATGCGACGCTGGTCGAGAACCCGGCCGGCCGCGCCGTACCGATCGTGCAGGCAGGCGCCTATTCCAAGCATCTCGGCGATCTGACGCTCGTCTTCGACGCCGATGGCTATGTTGCGGAGGCCACGGGCGACACCCGTATCCTCGATGCTTCGATCGAGCCCGATCCGGAGATCGAGGCGCGCATCAAGGAACTGGCCGGTCCGATCGAGACGCTTAAGGCGACGGAAGTTGCCGAGGTCGCAGCCCCGATCGACGGCAGCCGCGAGACCTGCCGCGCCAAGGAATGCGAGATGGGCAACCTCGTCACTGACGCGATTCTGGCGCGCACGGCAGACCAGGGCGTCACCATTGCGATCCAGAACGGCGGCGGCCTGCGTGCCTCCATCGACGAGGGCATGGCGACGGTGGGCGACGTTCTCTCCGTCCTGCCGTTCCAGAACACGCTGGCGACGATGAAGCTCAAGGGTGCCGACATCGTCGCCTCGCTGGAAACGGCGGTGAACGACATCGAGAACGGCGCCGGCAGGTTCCCGCAGGTTGGCGGTCTCAAATACACGCTCGACATGACCGTCGCGCCCGACCAGGGCCGCATCAAGGACGTCGAAGTGCTCGACGGTGACCAGTGGGTGGCGATAGAGATGGAGAAGGTCTACGGCGTCGGCACCAACGACTTCATGCGCAAGGGCGGCGACGGCTACGCGCTGTTCGCCTCCAACGCGGTGGACCCATACGACTACGGTCCCGGCATGGAGGAGATCGTGGCGGAATACCTCGCCAACAACGCTCCCTACAAACCGAAGCTCGAGGGCCGCATCACGGTTATCGAGGCGAACTGACCCGTACTTCAGGGAACAGGAAGGCCGCCGGTTGAATCAGCCGGCGGCCTTTTTGCCGCGAACAGTCCAGCGCCTCCGTTGAATGCGCTCGCGCCACGCGATTGTCAGCGCGCCGGCGACGATCAGCACCGCGCCAACGATGCCAGCTGCGGTCGGGCGCTCGTCAAAGACCAGATAGTCGTAAAGACCGGCGAATATCAGAGTCGTGTAGAAGAATGGCATCACGAAACTCGCCTCGCCCCGCCGCATCGCTTGTATGAAGATTGCCTGCACCGTCACCATGGTGACGCCAAGAACGGCCAGAAGCACCCACTGGTCCGGGGCGGGCATACGCCAGACGAAGGATGCTGCCGTTGTCGCGAGGCATGCGCCGATCAGGTTGTTTATGAAGAGGATGCGCAGCGGCGGTTCGGTGTCGGCCAGCTTCTTGATGAGTATCGCCTCCGAGCCCATGAAGAACGCCGCCGTCAACGCGACCAGTGCGATGGGCTGAAACGCGTCCGTTCCCGGCTCGGACAGGATCGCGGCGCCGGCAAAGGCAATCGCGGCCGCCGCCCAACGCCACGGCCCGACGCGTTCTCTGAGCAAGGGGATTGAGAGCATCATCGCCACGATCGGGTTGAGGAACGAAATGGCCGTCGCGTCCGCCAGCCGCATGACGGAGGAGGCGGCAAACAGGCAGGTGATGCCCGCCCATCCGAACAGCACGCGCAGGATGTGGTTTCGCCAGTTTCCGCCGGAAAGCGGCGGCCTGAGCCATGCGGTCAGTGGAAGCAACGCCGCCAGCGCGAAGACGAAACGCCCGGCGGATACCTGCAGCGGGTGCAGCGCATCGGTGCCGGAGCTCGATCCCAACATCTTTGCAATCAGCGTGGTTGCCGCAACCAGCGCACACGCCAGCAGCATCAGCGCAATTGCGATGCCCGTGTCGCGGCCGGAATAACTTCGCGCCGCGGGCTGCCTCATCAGGCCGCGATCTTGCTCTTCGCAGCCTCGTACTCGCGCGCGAGGCGGTCGACCAGTTCGGCGGCACCCACTACGTCGCTGACGGCGCCGATGCCCTGGCCACAGCCCCAGATGTGTTTCCAGGCCTTGGTCTTGTCGCCGCCGAAATCCATCTTCGACGGGTCCGATTGAGGCAGGTTGTCGGGGTCCAGCCCGGCAGCGCTGATGGAGCCCTTGAGATAGTTGCCGTGAACGCCGGTGAAGAGGTTGGAATAGACGATGTCGGCCGCTCGGGATTCGACGATCATCTCCTTGTATTCGTCCGCCGCGCGAGCCTCGCGGGTCGCGATGAAGGGCGAGCCGATATAGGCGAGGTCGGCGCCCATCGCCTGTGCGGCGAGGACCGCGCCACCATTGGCGATGGCGCCCGACAGCAGCAGCGGGCCGTCGAACCACTGGCGGATTTCCTGCACCAGCGCAAAGGGCGACAAGGTGCCGGCATGGCCACCGGCACCGGCCGCAACCGCGATAAGGCCATCAGCGCCCTTTTCGATCGCCTTGCGGGCATGCCGGTCGTGGATGATGTCGTGCAGGACGATGCCGCCATAGGAATGCACGGCCTCGTTGACCTCGGGCACCGCGCCGAGCGAGGTGATCACGACCGGCACCTTGTATTTCACGCACAGCGACAGGTCGTGCTCCAGCCGCTTATTGGATTTGTGCACGATCTGGTTGACCGCGAAGGGCGCGGCCATGGCGTCCGGGTTCCTGGCGTCGTGGGCGGCAAGATCTTCCGTGATCTCCGCCAGCCACTCGTCGAGTTGGGCTTCCGGCCGTGCATTGAGTGCGGGGAAGGAGCCGACAATCCCGGCCTTGCACTGCGCCAAAACCAGCGGCGGATGGGAGATGATGAATAGCGGCGAGCCGACAACGGGAATGCGCAGATTGGTCTTCAGAATGTCGGGCAGCGCCATGAACTTCCATCCCCATCGGTCAATTGACGTTTGCGTAAACGTCATTTTTTAGCAGATCACCATACGAGGGCAACCGCCGAATGATTGGCACACCGTCGAGCATCAGTCCGGTATTGTGTCCTACAAACGGTCCTGCGCGATTGATTGAACGGCGCGGGAAGGCTAACCATGCGTGAAGACACGAATTCTTTGCGGCGGAACGGCCTTGGACTCGATCGAGAAAGCGATAAGAAGCGCCTTTGAAAAAGGTGACCCGAGTGAGCGGGCCTATCGCGAGAAGGTCTATCGTTCGGCGTTTGCCGCACTCGACCGTGCGCTGCAGTCAAATCCGAATGTGACTCAGGACATGGTGGCGCGTCGGCGCCAGGCGCTTTCAACGACAATTTCCGCCATCGAATCGGAATTCCTGCCCGCAGTGCCAGCCGTCGAGCCGACAACACGTAGGCACGAGACCGTCGAGCCGCAAGCGCCCCAATCTGCATCGGCGCGAGCGGAGCCGTCTTTTGAACCGACGCTGGCGGGCGAGGAAAGGGATTCAGCCTCCAGGCCGGACTATCGCGACGACGAGATCGATCCGGGTGTCTACGTGCCGAATGCGAGGCCGCCGCGTCGCAGCCGGTCGTGGGTGGCCACGCTGGTCACGATCGCAGTCGTGGCGCTTGTCGGCATCGGTGCATGGTGGTTGCTGGCACCGCCCGGACCCGAATCGTTCCCGCGCCCCACTGAGGATGCGGAGGACTTCACGCCGGAACCGACCGAGCCCGGTGCACCTCCGCGTGTGATCGGCGCCGACAATCTCGATGACTGGATCGTGGTCTTCGACCCGGCCGATCCCACTACGGTGACGGCACCTGGCGATTCGAGTGCCGAGGTGATGGACGACGACGGCGAGCAGTTCATCCGCATCCGCTCGGGCTCTTCCGGCGCGCCGATCCTTTTCGACGTGGGACAGGGCGTGCTTGAGCAGGTCGCCGGCCGGCGCACCGTCTTCAACATTGAGGCGCGCGCGCAGGAAGGCGAGGAGACGCAGATTTCGGTCGACTGCAGCCTGGGCGAACTGGGCGATTGCGGCCGCAAGCGCTATGCGGTCGGCGTCACCCGCGAGGAGTTCCTGTTCGAGATCGAACTGCCCTCGGTCGAGCCCGGCGCAGGTGGCACGATCGCCATCAATCCCGACATTGAAAATGGCGGCAAGTCTGTCGACATCTACGCCATCCGCGTGACGCCTGCGCAGTAGCGTCTACCCGTCGAGCATCGCGGCAAGCGTTTCCAGCCGATCGGCTTCCGCCGGCGGCTTGTCCCAGCGCAGTCGGGAGATGCGCGGAAAACGCATCGCGACGCCCGATTTATGCCGCGTCGAGCGATTGAGCCCCTCGAACGCGACTTCCAGAACCAGCCCGTGGTCGCGTTCCGCACGTACGGAACGTACCGGCCCGAACCGGTCGATAGTATTGTCGCGCACATACTTGTCGATCTGCCGCAATTCCTCGTCGGTGAAACCGAAATAGGCCTTGCCGACGGGCACGAGCTCCGGCTGGCTCTCCGGCCCGGTCCAGACACCGAACGTATAGTCGGAATAGAAGCTCGACCGTTTGCCGTGGCCTCGCTGGGCATACATCAGCACAGCATCGATAATGTGGGGATCGCGTTTCCACTTGAACCACGGTCCCTTGGGCCGGCCAGGCACATAGGGCGTATCGCGGCGCTTGAGCATGATGCCCTCGATGACCGGATGCGGCGGCTCGCTGCGTAGCTGGTCCAGTTCCTGCCAGTCGGTGAAGGCGACGATCGGCGACAGGTCGAAACGCGTCGGATCAAGCCCACCCACGAAGGCTTCCAGCCTTGCTCTGCGATCAGAGAAAGGAAGCGAGCGGGTGTCTTCGCCGCCGTCGAGAAGCAGGTCGTAGCAGCGCATGAACGCGGGATAGTCGCGCATCGTCTTGGCAGACACGCTCTTGCGGTTGAGGCGCTGCTGAAGGTCAGAAAAGGAGCCGGTATGGTCGGGCGGGTGGCCCACGAGCAATTCGCCGTCGAGCGCGCCGGAAAAGTCGAGCGCTTCCAGCAGGTCCGGGAAAGCACCGGAAATCTCGTCGCCGGTGCGCGAATAGAGCCGCCGCAGGTCGCCCTCGCAAACTGCCTGCACGCGGATGCCGTCCCATTTCCACTCAGCCACATAGTCGGCCGGATCGAGCCGTTCGAGATCGCCATCCTGCACCGGGTTCGACAGCATGACCGGGCGGAACAGCGCCAGGCTGCTATGCTCTGGCTTGTTCGCCTTGCCATCGAGCCAGGCGAACAGATCGTCGTAGGGAGGCTCCAGCCCGTGCCAGATTTCCTCTATCTCATGCACGTCAACGGAGCCGAGATCGGCAAGCGCCTGCTTGGCGAGCCGGGCCGAGACGCCGACCCGCAAGCCACCCGTCACCAGCTTGATGATGGCGAAGCGCGAGTCCGGCTGCAATTCGTCGAGCAGGTTGGCAAGCACGGCCGGTGCATCCGAACGGCTGGCGCCGTGCAGCCGATCCACCGCCTCGGACAGCGATATGTCCTCGTCGCCGGCCGCATCGCCGCCCGGCCACACGAGCGAGATCGTTTCGGCGAGATCGCCGACATAGTCGTAGGAATAGGCGAACAGCACCGGATCCATGCGCTCGGCGATGAGCGCTCGCAGCAAAGCGGGCTTGACCGAGGCAAAGGAGAGATTCCCTGTCAGCGCTGCCAACGCAAGGCCGCGATCAGGATCGGGGACCTCGCGGAAATGGTCCGCCATCAACTTCAGCTTGGCGTTGCGCGATGGCGTCAGGAGCAGTCGGTCCAGCAGTTCGGCGAAGCGCTTCATCGCCTGCTGCCTTCAGATACGATCTGCGTCCTTCGAGGCTCGCGTCGCTCGCACCTCAGGATGAGGCAGGTGGTTTGATAGAGCCCGCCCGCAGTAGGCGCCAATGCACTACGGTCCTCATCCTGAGGTGCGAGCGACGCGAGCCTCGAAGGACGCACCGATGCGCATTCGCTGGCTCTGCTGGCGCTTGAGTCGGTGAGCATCCTATTCCGCCTCGTCCTCATAGCCGACGAGATGGAGCGGCCGGGCCGTAACGCCCTGCAACTCGCACCATCGCACAAGAGCTTCCTCGCGCCCGTGCGTGACCCAGACTTCCCGGGCGCCCGTTTCGGTGATGGTGCGGGTAAGTTCATCCCAATCCGAATGGTCGGACAGTATCAGTGGCAGCTCTACGCCGCGCTGCTTCACACGCTGGCGGATACGCATCCAACCCGACGCGAACGCCGTGACGGGGTCCGGAAAGCGGCGTGCCCACCGGTCGGCGAAGGCCGAAGGCGGCCCTACCACGATCGCGCCGGAAAAATCCCGTTTCGCCGACCTCTCGACGGTCGCGGGTTCGAGCGGCCCGAGGTCTATGCCCTGCGTATCGTAGTAGTCGCACAACCGCGCGAGCGCGCCGTGGATGTAGATCGGCTGGTCGTAGCCGCAATCGCGGATCAGCCTGATGACGCGCTGCGCCTTGCCGAGCGCGTAGGCACCGACGAGATGTGCGCGTTCGGGAAACTGGATCACCGACTTCAGCAGCCGGCCGATCTCGTCGCGCGGGCGCGGGTGGCGGAAGACGGGCAGTCCGAAGGTCGCCTCGGTTATGAAGACGTCGCATGCCACGAGTTCGAAATCCGCGCAGGTGGGGTCCGGCGCCCGCTTGTAGTCGCCGGAGGCTACGATGCGAATGCCGCCATGCTCGACCGCGATCTGCGCCGAGCCGAGCACATGGCCCGCCGGATGAAATGAGACGCGTACGCCGTTGACGTCGATTGTCTCGCCAAGCGATGCGGCCTGGGACGAATGCGCAAAGTCTTCTCCATAGCGCAGCGCCATGATGTCCAGGGTCTGTTGCGTTGCCAGCACGTGGCGGTGGCCGGCACGCGCGTGGTCCGAATGGCCGTGAGTGATGAGCGCGCGCTCGACCGGACGCACCGGGTCGATGAAGAAATCGCCCGGAGGACAGTAAAGGCCTTCCGGCCGGGGGTGGAGCAGGTCGCGTGCTTGCATGGTCCTGAAAAGATAGGCTTTCGCGGCGTTTGTGGAAGGGCTTGCAAAATCACTGCTGACGGCGCATATGCCAGCCGCCCGCATACACGCGGGTTCCGGACACATCATGAAAATCCTTCCGCTCTCGTCCGGCGATCTCGTTGCCGATCGCCGCGCGGACTATGCCGAGATGCTGCGCGATGGTGGCGACGTTGCCGCCGCGGCCGACCTGATGCGTGATACGGTTGCGATCGCGCCGGGCTGGGTGGCAGGCTGGTTTCGCCTGGGCGAAATGCTTGACGAGGCCGGCCGTCCGGGCGAGGCGGTGGAGGCGTGGCGCGAAGCGCTACGGCTCGATCCCGCCGACAGGCTGGGTGCATCGCTGAAGCTCGAACTTGCGGGTGTCCTGGCCGTATCCGAAATGCCTCCGAGCGGTTTCGTGGAAACACTGTTCGATCAGTATGCGGGGGATTTCGACGCCGCATTGGTGGAGCGGCTTGGCTATCGGGTTCCCGAGCTGATTGCGGAGGCGATCGCCGCTTCCGGCCGGACAGCCTTCGCGCACGCCGTCGATCTTGGCTGTGGCACCGGTCTGATGGGCGAGCGTCTGCGGCGCGTCGCAAGCTTCCTCGAAGGGATCGACATTTCGGCGGGCATGCTGGCCAGGGCCCGGGCGAAGGGTGTCTACGACCGTATCGAGCAGGGCGATCTGCAAATGCTGGCTTCGGGCACAGACCATGTCGACCTCGTCACGGCGGCCGACGTCCTGATCTATCTCGGCCGGCTCGAACGCGTGTTCGGCGCGGTGGCTGCAATGCTGGCGCCGGGCGGCCTCTTCGCCTTTTCCGTCGAGAATCATGCCGGGCCTGAGGACCTCATCCTGCGGGAATCGAGGCGCTATGCCCATTCCCGCCGCTATGTAGCGGAGCTTCTGGAGGCGAGCGGTTTCGATGTCGTCTCGATGGAGCAAGCGCATCTGCGCAGCGACCGTGGCGCCCCGATCGCCGGGCTGGTGGTGCTGGCAACCAGGCGAAGCTCCACCTCTGCCATGGTAATCGCCGGCGAAACCGGCGACGAAGCGCTTACGCCGGCGGTGCATTGACGCTGCACGGTTTCCCGTCCTTGGCGATAGCCGCGCGCCGCGCTACCTGTTGGCGGTGAACAATCCTATGCCCAGTGACTCGTTCGCCGCGTCGACCGTTCTGCCGGAAAGCTTCGCTCGCTGGTTCGCCAGCCGGGGCTGGGCGCCGCGCGCCCATCAGCTCGACCTGCTGGCGCGGGCTTCGGGCGGAGCCTCGGTGCTGCTGATTGCGCCGACCGGCGCCGGCAAGACGCTGGCCGGCTTCCTGCCGTCGCTGACCGATCTGGCGTCGCGGCCACGGCGCAAGCCGGGCGAGCGCTATCGCGGCATCCACACACTTTACATCTCGCCGCTGAAGGCGCTGGCCGTCGACATCGAGCGCAATCTCGGCCGGCCGGTCGCCGAGATGGAGCTGGACATCGTCGTCGAGACCCGCACCGGCGACACGCCGGCCCACAAGCGCCAGCGCCAGAAGCTGGTGCCGCCGGACATATTGCTCACGACGCCGGAGCAGCTTGCGCTGCTGATCGCATCAAAGGATGCGGAACGCTTCTTTGCCGGGCTGAAATATGTGGTTCTGGACGAACTGCATTCTCTGGTGACCTCGAAGCGCGGCCACCTGCTTGCGTTGGGTCTCGCGCGGCTGCGGCGCTTCGTGCCGGAGTTGCGGACGATCGGGCTGTCGGCAACGGTGGCGGAACCCGACGCCTTGCGACGCTGGCTCGTTCCGCAGAGCTCGCCGGATGCGATGGCCGATGTGATCACCGTCGAAGGCGGCGCCAAGCCGGTCATCACCATTTTGGATTCCGAGGAGCGGGTGCCGTGGGCCGGCCACTCGGCTCGTTATGCGATCGGCGAGATCTACGAGGCAATCAAGGCGCACCGCACCACGCTGCTTTTCGTCAACACGCGCTCGCAGGCGGAATTCCTGTTTCAGGAGCTATGGCGGGTCAACGAGGATACGCTGCCGATCGCGTTGCACCACGGTTCGCTCGATGTCGCCCAGCGTCGGCGGGTGGAAAATGCGATGGAGGCCAATGCGCTGCGGGCCGTGGTGGCTACATCGACCCTCGACCTCGGCATCGACTGGGGCGACGTCGATCTCGTCGTTCACGTTGGAGCGCCGAAGGGTGCGAGCCGTCTTGCACAGCGTATCGGGCGATCCAACCACCGCATGGACGAGCCCAGCCGCGCCATACTCGTGCCGGCCAACCGCTTCGAGGTGCTGGAATGCCGTGCGGCGCTGGAGGCGAACTATCTCGGCGCGCAGGACACGCCGCCGCTGCAGCAGGGCGCGCTCGATGTATTGGCTCAGCACGTGATGGGCATGGCCTGCGCCCAGCCGTTCGACGAGGCAGAATTGCTGGATGAGGTGAGAAGTGCTGCGCCCTATGCCGAACTCGATGTCGATACGTTCGCGCGCGTCGTCGAGTTCGTCGCAACCGGCGGCTACGCGCTCAGGAGCTATGAGCGCTACGCGCGCATCCGCAAGACCAGGGACGGGTTTTGGCGCGTCTCGCATCCGCGCTTCGCCCAGCAGTACAGGCTCAACGTCGGCACGATCATCGAATCGCCGATGTTGAACGTGCGCATGACCCGACAGCGTGGAAAGGGCGGAAACGTGTCAGGTGGCCCGGTCCTCGGCAAGGTGGAGGAGTATTTCCTCGAAACGCTCTCGCCCGGCGACACTTTTTTGTTTGCTGGCAAGATGCTTCGTTTCGAGGGCATCCGCGAAAATGAGTGCTTCGTCTCGAACGCCACCGGCCAGGACGCGCGCGTGCCGGTATACGCAGGCGGCAAGTTTCCGCTCTCTACCTATCTGGCTGCCGAGGTTCGTTCGATGCTGGCGGATTCCGAACGCTGGCGGAAGCTGCCCGAACAGGTGGCCGATTGGCTTGCCATCCAGGCGGAAAAATCCGTGCTGCCCAAGGCGGGCGACCTGCTGGTCGAGACCTTTCCACGCGGCAACCGCCACTACATGGTCGCCTATCCCTTCGAAGGCCGGCTGGCGCACCAGACGCTGGGTATGCTGCTCACGCGCAGGCTGGAACGCGCCGGCGCCCATCCGCTTGGCTTCGTCGCCACCGACTATGCCCTCGCCATCTGGGCGCATTCGGATATGGGTGCCCTTTTCCGCAGCGGCGAGTTGCCGCTCTCCGCCCTGTTCGACGAGGACATGCTGGGCGACGACCTCGACGCTTGGCTGGCCGAAAGCTGGCTGCTGAAGCGCACCTTTCGCGCCTGCGCGGTGATCGCCGGGCTGATCGAGAAGCGGCATCCCGGCCAGGAGAAGACCGGCCGGCAGGTGACGGTCTCGGCCGACCTGATTTACGACGTGCTGCGGACGCATGATCCCGACCACATCCTGCTTCGCGCAACACAGGCGGATGCGGCGGCCGGACTGCTGGATGTCAGCAGGCTTGCCGACATGCTCTCGCGGATCAGGGGACGAATCATGCATAAGGACCTGGATCGAATCTCGCCGCTCGCCGTCCCCGTCATGCTGGAGATCGGCAAGGAACGGGTGAAGGGCGAGGCCGACGAGATGCTGCTTTCGGAGGTCGAGGAAGACCTCGTCCATGAGGCCATGGGAGACTGATGAACGTCGCACCGGAAAGACACGGCTTTACGCGCGGCTCTGGCATGATCGCCATTGCCGGTGAGGTCGCGCTGTGCGATCCGCGTGGCGCACTGTTCTTTCCTGACATGCAGCTGCTGGTGGTTTCCGATCTGCACCTTGAGAAGGGTTCGGCCTTTGCGCGGCGCGGCAGGCTGCTGCCGCCCTATGACACCGGTGCGACCCTGGACCTTCTGGATACGGTGATAGCCGATCACCGCCCCACGACGGTGATCAGCCTCGGCGACAGCTTTCACGACGGTTTCGGGGCGGAACGTATGCCGTCCATCTATCGTGACAGGCTGCTTTCGCTGATGGCGGGCCGTGAATGGATCTGGGTCGCCGGAAATCACGATCCGGACGCGCCGGCTGATCTTCCAGGCATCGTCGCGGGCGAGTTGGCGCTTGGCGGCCTGCGCTTCCGCCATGAGCCTCTTGCCGGCGCCGAGCCCGGAGAGATTGCGGGTCACCTTCACCCCGGGGCGGTCGTTGTCCAGCGCGGCCGCGCCGTGCGCCGGCGCTGTTTTGCCACCGATGGCGAGCGGCTCGTCATGCCGGCCTTCGGCGCCTACACCGGCTCCCTCAATGTGCTCGACAAGGCCTATCGAGGTCTGTTCCGCTGGGAGCGTTTCTTCGCCCACATGCTTGGCACCAGCCGGGTCTATACGGTCGCGCACCACCGGCTGCGACGCTGATTAGTTTGTTGCCACGAAGGCGACCAGCATAGCCATGACGGAAAGGAACGTGATGCGGGTGCGCATGCGCCCGTACCATTTCGGCAAGTCGCCCTCGTGGACTGCAAAGGCATCCCAGGTACCCTGCGCCGCAAGCGCGAGGGCGAGCAGCACGAAGGCGGCGTTGCTTGGCAAAAGCGGCGCCATCCAGCCGATGATGACGAGCGCTGTCGCCCCGGCTGCCGCGCGTACCGAAGGCGCAAAACCCCAATGTGCGCCGGCAGTGAAGGTAAGCATCAGCGCGCCATAGCTTGACAGCAATGCTGCCGTCAGTTCCCGCCAGGGATGTGTCGCGTCGATGCTCGCAAGCCAGATTGTAAGTAGCCACATTGGCAGCAGGGTGGCGTAGCCTAGACTGCCGATCTGGCCGCTTTGAGGGACGTCGTTATTGCTGTCTTCGTCCCAATCGCTCACGCCGGTCAGTCCTTGCGGAAGACCACGCGGCCGACCCATCCGGTGAGAAAGGCCAGTGCAACGGCGGCAACGCCGTACAGAAAGCTGTTCTCCTGCGCGGCGCGGAACAGGCGCTGCTCGAACCCGGCCTTCTGGATCGAGAGCTGCGCGGAGCTTTCGTCGATGAAAGCACCGTTCTTGAAAAGGAAGGCGCGCGCCCTGTGCGTGCCGACCGGCACGTTGGGTGCAAGGTGCAGCGTCGCCCGGAACAGACTTTGCGACAGGAAATGCACACCGCCGACGCGCTCGCTAAACAGTTCGGACGCCTTCTTGCGCTCACGCAGTGCGGCTGTGAACTCGGCAATCGTTTCCGCATCGCCAGTCTTGTCGGCCGGTATCAGGGTTATGTTGTCGGCTCCCAGCGCCATCTGACGATAGCTCGCCGGATTGGTCACGTCCTGCCAGGCACGCGTGGTGGCGACGGAATAGGATACGGGAACGCTGACGAAGGTCTCCGACTGGGTGTTGATCCACATGCCAAGCACGCGGTTCTTCTTGCGCACGACGACGGGGCGGGGCGGACCTTCCAGCACCACGATGACATCGTAGCGGCCGTGGCGCGATACCAGCGGATCGGCATTGTCCAGCGCGCCGAAGATGGTCAGATCGGCACCGGAGAAGTCTGCCGTGATCGACACCCGATCGGTGGAGAGGCCGATCTGGATATTCTCCGGATTGGTGGTCTCAGGCGCCTGGGCCGCGGCCGGCATCAGCGGCAGCAGGATCGCCATCAGCGTGCCGGCAAGTGCTGGGAGGCGAACGACAGACATGCTTCAGATCCCCGACAGCGAAGACAGGGAATAGAGCGAGTTCGGACGCACGAAGAGGTCGAACGCCAGCCGCAGCGCCACCGCTACCACCAGCAGTGCGAGTAGTGCGCGCAATTGCTCGCCGCGCAGTTTCTGTCCCGCCTTGGCGCCGTACTGCGCGCCGGCAACGCCACCGATCATCAGGAGGAATGCCAGCACCACGTCGACCGTCTGGTTGGTGGTAGCGTGCACGATCGTGGTGTAGGCGGCGGTGAAGACGATCTGGAACAGCGAGGTGCCGATAACCACGTTTGTCGGCACTTTCAGCAGGTAGATCAGGGCTGGCACCATGATGAAGCCGCCGCCCACGCCCATGATCGAGGCGAGGAAACCGATAATTGCCCCCAGCCCGAGCACGGGGATAACGCTGACAAACAGCTTGGAAGCGCGGAAGCGCATCTTGAGTGGCAGGCGGTGGATCCAGTTGTGCTGGCCGGGCTTGCGCAGCGATGGAACCGCGCCGCCCGCTGCCCGGCGCATCGCGCGCACGCTCTCGATCAGCATCATGGTGCCGACAGTGCCAAGGAGCGCGACATAGAGCAGCGAGACGAAGAGATCGAGCTGGCCGACGCTACGCAGCAGCGAGAACACCCATACGCCGACGGTGGAGCCGACGACACCGCCAGCCAGAAGCACCGTTCCGAGCTTGAAGTCTATCGTGCCCTTCTTGAAGTGCGAAAGCGCGCCTGAGGTGGACGAGGCGATAACCTGGTTCGCACCCGTGGCGACGGCGATTGCCGGCGGAATATTGTAGAAGATCAGCAGCGGCGTGATGAGAAATCCGCCGCCCACACCGAACAAGCCCGACAGGAAGCCCACCGCAGCACCCATGGCCAGAAGCACGACCATGTTGACCGACATTTCCGCGATCGGGAGATAGATGCCCACCGCCAAGCTCGACTATTCGTGTCCGGACCCTGGAACCGTTCCTGCTTTCGAAGCGGACCAGGACGGTACCCCGTTCTTGCGCCGACATGTCCACGAAGTCAAACGCCAGAAGGCGATTGAATCCCGAAAAAATCCGGGATTTGCAGGTATTTGCGCTAAAGCGGCGCGCCGTGTCGCAATTAGCGGCGTTCCAGCAGCGCGCGCACCGTCGGCTCGTCGACTTCGCCGGTGGCTTTCATGCCGTTGTCACCCTGGAATGCGGCGATGGCGGCCTTGGTCTTCGCGCCCATGACACCGTCGGCGGAGCCGGCCTCGTAACCGTTCTTGTTCAGGATCGTCTGGATGTTGCGGACGGCCTGCTTCATGTCGACGCTGGCCGTGACCTCCTCGCCTTCGCTCCAGCTATCGGGAACCTCGACCGTGTTCGCTTCGGCATCGACGGGCTTGGCGCGCCAGAGTTCTACCGCTGCACGGGCATTCTCGAGCTGCTCGGGACGCAGTGCCTTGGCAACCTCGTCGCGCTTGGCGGCCGCGTCCTTGTCGCCGGCCTTGGCAACCAGAGCGAACCATTTATAGGCTTCCTCGAGGTTCTGCTGCATGCCGACGCCCTTGGCGGCCAGGATGCCGAGGTTGAATTGGCTGTCCTGCACTCCGAATTCGGCTGCCTCGGCAAACCAGCGCGCGGCCGTATCGTTGTCGGTCGTGCCGTCAGCGCCCATGGCATTGAGCACGGCGAGATTGTGCATGGCGCTGGCGTTGCCCTGCGCCGCCGCAAGCTGATACCAGGTCTTGGCTGCCTTCACATCGCGTTCGACGCCAATGCCCTTCTCGTAGAGGTTGCCGATGCGGTACTGGGCAGGGGCCAGCCCCTGGTCGGCCGCCTTCTGGTACCACTCGGCCGCCTTGGCCATGTCTTCCTGGGTTCCGCGGCCTTCCGCGTAACGATTGCCGATCTGGTAGAGCGCCTTGGGATCACCGGCGGCGGCGGCCTCGCGCAGCGCGATCGGGCCGGCATCGACGGGGATGGCGGCAACGGCCTCCTCGCTGGCATCGGGTATGCTCGCGATCTCGGCGGTCGTTTCCTCTGCCGGAGCGGTGCTTTCCTCGATCTCGGCCGGCTGCGCGGCTGCTGCTTCCTGTTGCGGCTCCTCAGCCTCGACCGGCAATGGCGCGGCCGCGTCGGCTTCGAGCCAGTCCGTTGAGGCAGCTTGGGTCGCCTGCGGCGCTTCCGTTGTCATCGTCGCGTCCGTGGCTTTGGGGGCATCTTCGCCGGCCATGCGCACGGGCTGATCCGGCGCGTCTTCGATCATCTCCGGTTCAACCGCTTCGGCAACCAGAGGTGCGGAGGTCGGCGCTGGCGCTTCGGCAACAGGCTCATCGCTGTTGCCTCCGATCACGGTTCGGCCGATCTGAAGCCCCGCCAGCGCGATCAGGATGGCGGCGACGCCCATCAGGACCGGCTTGCGGCGGCGCTTGAGGAGACCTCCGAGGCTGAACCCACCGGATTTCGCCTTGGTTGCCGGCCGCCGCTTCATGATCTCGGCCTCAGCGGCTGCTGCCTGGGCAGCCCGTCGCGCCGCGGCGATGAAGTCGGCCTTGGCAGTGTCCGCGTCGGCGCCGGGCTTTGGCGGTTGACCGCGCTCGTCGCGCACCCGCTTCATGATGGCGTTCAGATCCGGTGCTCCGGAACCGGGCTCGAGCGGCTGGTTCGCCAGCTCGGGGTCCAGGCGGCTGTCAAGTTCGACGTTTGGCGCAACACTGTCGGCCTGCGAGGCGTCCTGTGCGTCACCAGCAAGGGGCTGATGTTCCTGTTCGCTGGCGCTGGTCTTGCGACCCGAGAGCGCGCGCGTCAAGCCGCCGAGCATCGAAACGCGTCCGCCGGCTGCTTTCGCGCTGGCTCCGTCTGCATCGTCGCGCAGGGCATCGGCGGCCGCCTGTGCCGCGGCTGCCGCGGCGGTTCGCCTGGCAGTGCGGCCCGTATCTTTCTC
The DNA here is from genome assembly GCF_040970315.1 of Neoaquamicrobium sediminum. Lineage (NCBI taxonomy): Bacteria > Pseudomonadati > Pseudomonadota > Alphaproteobacteria > Hyphomicrobiales > Phyllobacteriaceae > Neoaquamicrobium > Neoaquamicrobium sediminum. Next base: position 176,773 of record NZ_JAZHFV010000002.1, read on the forward strand.
GCTTGCAGGTGGAGCCACTTCGTTCGTGGCAGCCATTGGCAACGCCTCGTTCGAAGGCTCGAGCGACGGAGTCCTGTCGGCGTCGAGAAGGGTCTGGCGCGGCGTCGCCGCAGGCTTTGGTTCGGCCGCGCCGCCAGCCTCTATCGTGCCGAGCCTGCCGACGATCTTCAGGAGCGTATCGTGGATGGCCTCGAACGTCTTCGCGTTGCGATCGTCAGAGCGGCGTGTAAGCGCTTCCAGCGATTTCAGATCGTCAACGAGCCCCGCGACCAGCGGTCCCTCGCTGCCCGTGCTCGCAAAATGGCGAACCGTTTCCTCGGCAGCCTGTCTTGCCGCCTCGATCACATCCCGGCGGCTTTCGACGATGGACTGTTCGATCTTGTCGAGCCGCGGACGGATGTCTTCGTCTGCGCTGGCCGGCGAAGGCTTTGAAAGGTGTGATGTGAGGTCAGCGATCTGCGATTCCAGGCTGCGGATAAGGTCCTTGTCGATGCCGGGCTGCAGCAGCGAGGATTCGAGCTTGCTGGACATAGTGTCCATGCGTGCTTCCAGCGAACGGATAGCCTGTTCGTCCGCCGGCGCAGCAGGCTGCTGTTCCAGCCGCGCGGCGAGATCGGCAAAGCGCGCGTCCATCGCCTCGATGAAACGGGCGTCGTGGGCAGCATCGGCACCGGAGTTGTCAATGCGCGCGGCCACGCTTTCCAGCCTGCGCTCCAGATCGCTGAACAGAACCTGACCCTGCGCGACGGAATCCTCGTGACGCTGCTCGAGCATCGCGGAGATGGAAGCGAAACGATCGTCGAGCCCACGGAAAACGTGGTCCATGTCCGGTTGAGCCGGAGCCTGCTCGAGCTTGTAGGAGATCGTGTCGATGCGCTCGGCGAGGCGCTCGATAACCTGCTCGGGCAGGTCGACGCGCTGGGAGATGTCCTCGATACGACTGGAGAGTGCGGCGAGCTGATCCACAAGCACGCCGGACTGGTTGTCTACAGCGGAGTCGTCGAGCTGGCGGGCCAACGCTGAGATTCGCGCCTCTATGCGCTCAAACGGTTCCGGATCGAACGCCGTTGGACGGCCGGCGCCGGCGGAGGCTGCCACGGCACGGGAAATCTCGTCCAGCCGCTCTTCGATCGCGTCGAGCGCTTCCGGTCCGATCCGGTCCTGCTGGTGTGCGAACTGGTCGACGGTGGTCGCCAGGATCTTCATCTTGTCTTCGAGCGAGCGCAGCGTAACAGAGGTCGGCAGTGCGTTGACGGCGTCGCCGATTTGCTCAAGGCGCGCGCTGAGCGCCTGCAAAGCAGGGTCGTCCGCGTTGCCGCCACCGACATTGGCGACCTGGCTGGCAATGTTGCTCCAGCGCTGGTCGAGTTCGCTCCATCGGCGATCGTAGGATTGCACGGTGTCTTCCCGCGCCAGCTTGCCCAGCGCGTTTTTCACCTGCTCCATCTCGAGGCGCAGCATGTTGACCTGACGGTCGTCACTCTGTTCGGCGAGCTTGTGGATCATGCCGGACAGGCGTTCGAACTCGGCGCTCAGGTCTGCAGTCTGGCCAAGCGGCCCCGAACGTTGCATTGCGTCCTCGATTTCCTGCTTGAGCGCGGTAAATTCCCGGCGCAGCCCGGAACCCATCTGGTCGCGCAAGTCGCGGCGAAGCGCGTTCAACTCCGAGGAAAGATCGGCAGTCGATAGGCGATCCTCGCGCCAGGCGCGTTCATACTGATCGGGATGGGTGTCACGCGGCCCCTGGCGGTAGGGATCGCGTTGATCTTCGAGAGGTCTGCGTATCCGCGTTTCCAGCTCGTCCAGGCTGCTGGCAATGTCTTCGAGCGAAGTGCTGGCCCTGCGCCTGCGGCCCGCGTTGATCGAATCGAGATAGGAGCGTCTGTTGTTCATCGAAACGTCCGTCGCCGCTTGATAGCCGGAAGGCCGGGGGTTGCTTCACTCTTTTCCGACGGTTGCCCTTTTGCCGATATCGGCATGACCGGGCTTCCCTCGGCGGAAGGCTCCGTAAGCAACAAAAAACAGGATAACCACGGGACTTCGTCCTGCGGACAATTCCCCGAACGTGGTAAACAAGCCGTTAACCTAAATTACCATTTCGCTTATTGCTGCCTGTGGAGCGCACTGCCTGCGGCAGGATTTCGCACTTGCAGCATAACTTATATGCGCCTATATGCGCGCCAACTGACGGGCCGCGCGTTGCGGTTCGTTTCGACGTTTGGTCCACTTGATCGGATGCTTGTTCGCCCCACTCGCATCCAATCGGCGCTTCCGCGGCGAGCCGAAGCGCAACCCACGGGGAATTGTGAAATGATGAACATGAGGCCGGCCGGCGAAAGCATGGCCAATGCGTCGGAGCTTTCCGACGGGTACATACGTATTGGCGACATGGCCAAGCAGTTTGACGTGACGCTGCGCACCCTTCGCTTCTACGAGGACAAGGGTCTGCTGAACCCTAAGCGCGAGGGCAATACGCGCCTCTACACGCAGCGTGACGTGACCCGCCTGAAGCTGATCATGCTCGGCCGAAAGGTCGGTTTCTCGCTCCGCGAGGTCAAGCAGATCATGGACATGTATGATCCCGATTCCGGCAACGCGAAGCAGCTTCGTACGCTGCTCGACAAGTCCGAGCGCCAGCTCGGCCGGCTGGAGAAGCAGCGCCTCGCCATCGAGGACGCGATCGGCGACCTGAAAAGCGCGATGAACACGTGGCGCTCGGCGCTGGCTGCACGACAGGGCGCAGCGGCCTAAGGCCCCGCATTGCTTGAAATTTGAAAAAAGGGGCCGCTTCAAGCGGCCCCTTTTCTTTTGGTCAGCGCGCCGGCTTCCAGAGCATCTCCCGTGTGTCGGGGCGGTGCGGGCGCAGTGTTATGTCGCCTGTCTGCATGGTCTGGTTCCAATGGAGAATGCGGCCACTTAGCGCGACCTTGTGACAGACGCCCGACAGGGTGAAACCCGCGTGGAAAATTGCCGCATCCTTACAATTGACGTTTACGCAAACGTCAATTGTTGTTAATGTGTCTTTCGATCCTGGCTTCGCCGTGGAACGATCCCGCGCGGTGAAGATCTGCCCGACCTCTGGAGGACTTTTCATGCCGACCTACAAGGCGCCTGTCGCGGACACGCTGTTCGTTCTCAATGATGTGCTTGGCTATGAACGCTACGCCAACCTACCCGGCTTCTCGGATGCCGGGCCGGATGTGCTCGAGGCGATCCTCGAAGAGGCGGCAAGGCTCGCCGAGAACGTCATGCACCCGCTCAACCGTGTGGGCGACGAGCAGGGCTGCACGCGCAACGCCGACGGTTCGGTGACGACGCCCAAGGGGTTCAAGGAAGCCTACGACCAGTATCGCGAAGGCGGCTGGATGGGCCTCTCGGTGCCGGCCGAATATGGCGGGCAGGGCCTGCCCTATGCGGTTCACACGGCGCTTGGCGAATACCTCTCTTCGGCCAACATGGCGCTGATGATGTATCCGGGCCTCACCCAGGGTGCGATCGCCGCGATCCTCGCCCATGGCTCGGACGAGCAGAAGCAGACCTTCGTGCCGAAGATGACCGACGGCGTCTGGACCGGCACCATGAACCTGACGGAGCCGCATTGCGGCACCGATCTCGGCATGCTGCGCACCAAGGCGGTGCCTGCCGGCGACGGCAGCTACAAGATTTCCGGCCAGAAGATTTTCATCTCGGCCGGCGAGCACGACATGAGCGAGAACATCATCCATCTGGTGCTGGCCCGCATCGAGGGCGCGCCGGAGGGCGTGAAGGGCATCTCGCTGTTCATCGTGCCGAAGTTCAAGCTGGATGCCGATGGCAACCCCGGCGAGCGCAACGCGGTGTCCTGCGGCTCCATCGAGGAAAAGATGGGCATTCACGGCAACTCGACCTGCGTGATGAACTACGACGAGGCGGAGGGCTTCCTGATCGGCCAGGAGAATGGCGGCCTCAAGGCCATGTTCGTGATGATGAATGAAGCGCGCCTTGGCGTCGGCCTCCAAGGCCTGTCGATGGGTGAGATCGCCTATCAGAATGCCGTGGCCTACGCGAAGGAGCGTATCCAGGGCCGATCGCTCTCGGGCCCGAAGGCGCCGGAGAAGAAGGCCGACCCGATCATCGTCCACCCGGACATCCGCCGCAAGTTGATGGTGATGCGCGCGTTCAACGAGGCCGGCCGCGCGCTCGTGCTGTGGACCGCGCTCAAGTCCGACGTCGCGCACCGTTCGGGCGACGAGAATGACCGCCAGACGGCTGACGACCTGCTCGGCCTGATGACCCCGATAATCAAGGGCGTGCTGACCGACAAGGGCTTCGAGCATGCGGTGATGGCGCAGCAGGTCTTCGGTGGCCACGGCTACATCGAAGAGCACGGCATGAGCCAGTTCGTGCGCGACGCCCGCATCGCCCAGATTTACGAGGGTGCCAACGGCATCCAGGCGCTCGATCTCGTCGGCCGCAAGCTGGCGCTCAACGGTGGCCGCGCGGTGCAGTCCTTCTTCAAGGAGGTCGGCGACTTCTGCGAGGAAAACCGTGCCGACGAGAAGATGGCGCCGTTCACCAAGGCGCTGAAAAAGGGTCTGAACGACCTTCAGGCGGCCACCATGTGGCTGATGCAGAACGCGATGCAGAAGCCCGACAATGCGGGTGCGGCCTCCACCGACTACCTGCACCTCTTCGGCCTCGTAGCGCTCGGCTATATGTGGGCCCGCATGGTCAAGGTCGCGCAGGAGAAGGTCGAGGCAGGCGCGGCATCGCCGCTGCACGAGACCAAGCTGGTCACGGCCCGCTACTTCATGGAGCGCGTCATGCCGGAGACCGGGGCGCACCTGGCACGCATTTCGGCAGGCGCGGATTCGATGATGGCTCTTGCGAAGGACGCCTTCTAGGGACTATTCCACCAGTCTGTTCAAGCTTGAACGTCTTGCGGAAGAGTATCAGGGAGGTCTTCGTGGCGATGCAACCGGCAGAAATTCTCGGTCTTCCAAGGCCCGCCTGGGCGGGCGACGAAGTCGGCATGCTCTACGACATGGCGAACCGTTTCCTGACGGAAGAGATCGCGCCGCGCTACGAGGAGTTCGAGAAGAACGAGAAGTTCGACCGCGAGAGCTGGGAGAAGGCGGGCGCCAACGGCCTGCTCTGCGCTTCGATGCCCGAGGAATATGGCGGCTCGGGCGGAACCTTCGCGCATGAGAGCGCCATCATCGAGGCGATCGGCCATGTCGGCGTCGATGGTTTCGGCATTGCCCTGCACAACGCCATCGTCGCGCCCTACATTCTTCACTATGGCTCCGACGAGCAGAAGAAGAAGTGGCTGCCGAAACTGGCGACCGGCGAGATGATCGGCGCTATCGCGATGACGGAACCGGGCGCCGGCTCCGACCTTCAGGGCGTCAAGACGCGCGCCGAGAAGGACGGCAACCAGTACCGCATCAACGGGTCCAAAACGTTCATCACCAACGGACAGCTTGCCGATCTGATCATCGTCGTCGCCAAGACCGACCCGGAGAAGGGCGCCAAGGGCACCTCGCTGATCGTGCTGGAGACGGCCGATGCCGACGGGTTCGAGCGCGGCCGCAACCTCGACAAGGTCGGGCTCAAGTCCAACGACACGTCGGAGCTGTTCTTCAACGATGTGCGGGTTCCGACCTCGAACCTCCTGGGTCATGAGGAAGGGCAGGGCTTCATCCAGCTCATGCAGCAGCTTCCCCAAGAGCGGCTGCTGATCGGCACGCAGGCGATCGCCATGATCGAGCGCGCGCTGGCGGTCACCATTGATTACGTCAAGGAACGCAAGGCCTTCGGCAAAGCCGTGATCGACTTCCAGAATACGCAGTTCAAGCTGGCGGAACTGAAGACGGAGGCGACCATCGGCCGTGTCTTCTACAATGACTGCGTGGCACGCCACCTCGATGGCGGGCTCGACCCGGCGACCGCTTCTATGGCGAAATACTGGCTGACCGACCTGCAATGCAAGGTCGTCGACGAGTGCCTGCAGCTTCATGGCGGCTACGGCTACATGAACGAGTATCCGATCGCCCGCATGTATCGCGACGCACGCGTTCAGCGCATCTACGGCGGCACCAACGAGATCATGAAGCTGCTCATCGCGAGGGGGCTGTGAAGATGGCCGAATTCACGCTCTACTGCTTCTCGGAATCCGGTAATTCCTACAAGCCGGCGCTGATGCTCACGCTCTGCGGGGCCGACTGGCAGGCTCGCGGCGTCGAGTTCTTCAAGGGTGAGACGCGCTCGCCCGAATATCGCGCGGTCAATGTGATGGGTGAGGCCCCAATCCTTGTCCACCATCGCGACGAGGGCGATTTCACGCTCAGCCAGTCGGGCGCAATCCTGCTTTATCTCGCCCGCCATTTCGGCAGATTCGGCCACGAGACCGAAGCCGAGAAGTTCGAGATCCTGCGCTGGATACTCTTCGATAACCACAAGCTGACCAGCTACACGGCAACCGAGCGCTTCATGCGCCATTTCCGCGGCAAGAAGGGCGATCCGGCGGCCGAATTCATCTACAGTCGCGCGCAGGATGCGTGGAAGGTGCTGGAAACGCATCTTGCGGGCTGCGAATGGGTCGCTGCCGCGCGCCCGACCATCGCCGACCTGTCTCTTTGCGGCTATCTCTTCTGGCCGCAGCAGATCGATGCCGACTGGAACGACTATCCCGCGATCGGGCGCTGGCTCGACCGCATCCGCAACCTGCCCGGCTGGGCTGCGCCCGAGGCGCTGATGCCGACCGGGCAGTAAACCGTCAACGAAACTCCGGGCGGTGCCGCAAGGGCGCCGCCGGTCGAAAGGGAGAAAACAGATGGCAGACGCATATGTCTATGATGCCGTGCGCACCCCGCGCGGACGCGGCAAGAAGGATGGCTCGCTGCACGAAGTGCCGGCGGTTCGCCTTGCGGCAAAGACGCTGGAGGCCGTGCGCGACCGCAACGGGCTCGACACCTCCACCGTCGACGACATCATCTTCGGCTGCGTCGATCCGGTCGGCGAAGCAGGCTCGGTGATCCCGCGCGCCGCGACCTTCGAGGCCGGTTACGCGACCGAAGCGCCCGGCATTCAGATCTCGCGCTTCTGCGCGTCCGGGCTCGATGCTATCAACCTCGGCGCGGCCAAGATCGCCGGCGGTTCCGACGACATCGTGATTGCCGGCGGCGTGGAATCGATGAGCCGCGTCGGCATGGGCATGTCGGGTGGTGCATGGTTCATGGACCCCTCGGTCGGTTTGCCCGGTTATTTCGTGCCTCAGGGTGTCTCGGCCGACCTGATCGCAACCAAGTACGGCTTCTCGCGCGACGACGTCGACGCCTATGCGGTCGAAAGCCAGAAGCGCGCGGCAAAGTCGTGGGAGAAGGGCTACTTCAAGAAGTCGGTCGTGCCGATCAAGGATCAGAACGGCATGACGATCCTCGACCATGACGAGCATATGCGGCCTTCGACAGACATGCAGTCGCTGGCTTCGCTCAATCCGTCCTTCGTGATGCCGGGCGAGATGGGCGGCTTCGATGCCGTCGCCATCCAGCGCCACCCGGAAGTAGAGGCGGTCAATCACGTGCATCACGCCGGCAATTCGAGTGGCATCGTCGATGGTGCGGCTGCCGTGCTGCTCGGCTCCAAGAAGGCCGGCAAGACGCTGGGCCTCAAGCCGCGCGCGCGCATCCGTGCTTTCACCAACATCGGCTCCGAGCCGGCGATCATGCTGACCGGCCCGGTGGACGTGACCGAGAAGCTGCTCGCCAAGTCCAAGATGAAACTCTCGGACATCGACCTGTTCGAGCTGAACGAGGCGTTCGCATCCGTGGTGCTGCGCTACATGCAGGCGTTCGACATTCCGCACGACAAGATCAACGTCAATGGCGGCGCGATCGCCATGGGCCATCCGCTCGGCGCGACCGGCGCGATGATCTTCGGCACGGTGCTGGACGAGCTTGAGCGCCGCGACCTCAACACAGCACTTGTGACCCTGTGCATCGGCGCGGGCATGGGCACGGCGACCATCATCGAGCGGGTGTAAACCGAACCATGGCGGCTTTTGGAAAAGAGGCGGCGCTGATCCTCGTCGACGTGCAGAAGGCATTTGTCGAGATCGAGGACGCTGGCCGTCGGCGCAACAATCCGCAGGCGGTGGCCAACATGGCGCGCCTGCTGGAGGCCTTCAGGAACCGGGGGCTCGCAGTTTTCCATGTCCGCCATGCGTCAAAGGAGCCAGGGTCCCTGTTGCGCCCCGAGCGCAGCGGGTACGAGGCGATCGGTGAAGCAGCCGAACGGGCCGACGAGCCGGTGCTGGTGAAGCACGTGAATTCGGCGTTCATCGGCACCGATCTCGAGCAGCGTTTGCGTGACGGCGGGTACGAAACGGTGGTCATCGCAGGCATCACCACCAATCACTGTGTCGAGACCACGACGCGCATGGCGGGCAATCTCGGCTTCGACGCGCGTCTCGTGGAAGACGCCTGCTACACTTTCGACCGTGTCGGCCATTCCGGCGAAGTCGAAAGTGCGGAGGCAATCCACGCCATGACCCTTTCCAACCTCGATGGCGAATTCGCCAGGAAAGAAACGACTGAAACGGTGCTGGCGGCGCTTCGCCACAGCGCCGCGGCATGAGGAGCAATCAGATGACCTACAAGAATTTCAACGTGGAGACCGATGCCGACGGCATCGCCCTCGTCACCTGGGACATGCCCGACAAGTCGATGAACGTCTTCACCGAGGAGGTGATGGACGAACTCGACAAGATCATCGACCAGGTCGTAGCCGACGATGCCGTCAAGGGTGCCGTCATCACCTCCGGCAAGGACACGTTTTCCGGCGGTGCCGACCTGACCATGCTGCAGCGCATGCTCAAGCTCTTCCGCGAGGAAGAGGCGCGCGACCACGACAAGGCGATCAAGATGCTGTTCGACGGCGCCGGCCGGATGAGCTGGCTCTGGCGCAAGCTGGAAACCTGCGGCAAGCCGTGGGTCTCGGCGATCAATGGCACCTGCATGGGCGGCGCGTTCGAACTGTCGCTGGCCTGCCACGGGCGCGTGGCCGCCGACTCGGACAAGGTCAAGATGGCGCTGCCGGAGGTGAAGGTCGGTATTTTCCCGGGTGCCGGCGGTACCCAGCGCGTGCCGCGCCTGACCGATCCGCAGTCCGCCTTGCAGATGCTGACCTCGGGCCAGAACCTCTCGCCGAAGAAGGCGAAACAGATGGGGCTGATCCACGAGGTTGTCGAGCCCGCCAAACTCATCGATGCCGCCAAGGCGATGATCGCCGCCGGCCTGAAGCCGGTGCAGCCATGGGATGAGAAGGGTTTCAAGCTGCCAGGCGGACCCGTCTATTCGGCCGCGGGCGCCAACCTGTGGCCGCCGGCAATCGCCATCCTGCGCCGCGAGACCTACGGCAACTATCCGGCTGCCGCGGCGATCCTGAAATGCGCCTATGAGGGCCTGCTGGTGCCCTTCGACACGGCACTCCGGATCGAGCAGCGCTACTTCACCGAAATCTTGCGCTCGACCGAAGCCGCCATGATGGTGCGTTCGCTGTTCGTCTCGCTGCAGGAACTCAACAAGGGCGCGCGCCGTCCGCAGGGCGTACCGGAGACGAAGTTCAAGAAGATCGGTGTCCTTGGTGCGGGCTTCATGGGCGCGGGCATCGCCTTCGTGACGGCCAAGGCCGGCATTCCCGTGGTGCTTCTCGACCGTGACATCGCTGCTGCCGAGAAGGGCAAGGCGCATTCGGCGGGCCTGATGGACGGCGCCATCAAGAAGGGCCGTGCAACGGAGGAGCAGAAGGAACAGCTCCTTTCGCTCATCACCCCGACGGTCGACTACAAGGACCTAGAAGGCTGCGACCTCGTCATCGAGGCGGTGTTCGAGGATTCGGAGGTCAAGAAGAGCGCCACCGAGCAGACGGAAGCCGTCATCGCCAAGGACGCGGTCTTCGCGTCGAACACCTCGACGATCCCGATCACCGGGCTGGCGAAGAACTCCAAGCGCCCGGACAATTTCATCGGCATCCACTTCTTCTCGCCGGTCGACAAGATGATGCTGGTCGAGATCATTCTGGGCAAGAAGACGGGCGACAAGGCGCTGGCCGTGGCCATCGACTATGTTCGCGCGATCAGGAAGACGCCGATCGTCGTCAACGACACGCGCGGCTTCTACGTGAACCGCTGCGTGCTGCGCTACATGTCGGAATCCTACCAGATGCTGATCGAGGGTGTGCCTCCGGCGATGATCGAGAACGCCGCCAAGATGGCCGGCATGCCGGTCGGCCCGCTGGCGCTGACCGATGAGACGGCCATCGACCTTGCGCAGAAGATCATGAAGCAGACCATTCGCGATCTTGGCGAGAAGGCGGTGGACCAGGACCAGTTCGCGCTCATCAACACCATGGTTGACAAGCACGGCCGCCACGGCCGCAAGAACGGCAAGGGCTTCTACGACTATCCGGAAAAGCCGGCCAAGAAACACCTGTGGCCGGGGCTCAAGGATCTTTATCCGCAGCAGGATGCCGACAAGATCGATGTCGAGGAGCTGAAGCAGCGCTTCCTCGTGACCATCGCGCTGGAAGCGGCCCGCGTCATGGAAGAGGGCATCGTCACCGATCCGCGTGAGGCGGATGTCGGCTCGATCCTGGCCTTCGGCTTCGCGCCCTATACGGGTGGCGCGCTCTCCTACATCGAAGGCATGGGCGTGGCCGAGTTCGTCGCACTCGCCAAGAAGCTGCAGAAGAAGTACGGCGCACAGTTCAAGGCACCCAAGCTTCTGGTAGAGATGGCGGGCAAAGACGAGACGTTCTACGAGCGCTTCAACCCTTACCCGAAGGCGAAGAAGGCGGCCTAGGCCCCGAAGTCGTTCCTCTCCCCGTGAGCGGGGAGGGGACCGCGAGGCCGGCAGCAACGGAGCACTCTTATGTATGTCTGGCTGCGCCTCGCCCGCATGATGGCGACCGCCAAATCGCGCGGTCGCTATCGCATGGGCGACGAAAGCCGGTTGACCTTCCGTTGCCTGCCGACGGACATCGATTCCAACCTGCATCTCAACAATGCCCGCTACATGATGCTTGCCGACGTCGGCCGCATCGACATATTTGCCCGCGCGGGGCTTATAGCCTTGGCGCGAAAGCACCGCTGGGCGCCGATGATGGGCGGCTTGCAGGCCGTCTATGTGCGCGAGATCAGGCTCTGGAAAAAATTCGAAGTGGTCTCCACAGTGGAGACCTGGGAAGACACGCAGGTCATCGGGCGGCATCGTTTCGTGCTGGAGGATGGCCGCACCGCGGCACTGGTGATGACCACGGCAGGCGTCTACGATTTCGGCGCGCGGCGTTTCGTGCCGATCGACGAGGTTGTCGGCAATCTTGGTGTCGACGCGAAACCGCGCCAGCCCACGGAGGAGGAACGCACCTTCATGGCCTCCCATGGGCGGCTTCGGCAACTTGCCAAGGATGCGACCTGACCGAGCGCTGGCGCAAGAAAAAGCACACTGTCGGCAATACGAGCGTTGTAGCAGCGACCTGCGACGTTAAAATCAGGCAAAACGAGAAAGCTGCGCCATGACCGCCATCGACTACTATTTCATCTGTTCCTCGCCCTTCGCCTATCTCGGCCACAAGGCGTTCCATGAACTCGCGGCGAGGCACGGCGCTGAAATCCGCTACAAGCCGATCAACATTGGCGGCGTCTGGGAAAAGTCCGGCTCCGTGCCGCTCGGCCAGCGCACGCCGCTGCGCCAGCGTTACCGCCGGATCGAATTGCAGCGCATCGCCGACATGCGCGGCCTGCCGCTGGAGCTCGAGCCCAAATTCTTCCCCGTCGATCCCGGCCTTGCCGATCGCTGCGTGATAGCGCTCGTCAGGCAGGGAGCCGATCCCGCAGGCTTCATCTGGCGCGTGCATCAGGGTGTGTGGGCCAAGGGTGAAAACATCGCCGATCCTGAACAGCTCGCAGCCTATCTTATGGCCGAGGGCCACGATGCAGACGCCGTGCTGAAGGCCGCGGGCGAGCCCGAAGCCGCTGAAACGCTTGCCCGCAACACCAGTGAAGCGAGCGACGCCGGTGCGGTTGGCGCGCCGGTCTACGTGCTCAACGGCGAACCGTTCTGGGGTCAGGATCGGCTCGATCACCTTGCCCACGCGCTGGAAACGGGGCGAGCGCCGTTCAGAGCCTGAGGAAACCGGCGGCATTGGGCTGGACAGTCCGCCGCGCAGGGATTAACTAGGCTGGAAAGGTATTTTTTCCTGTCTTCGGGGAGGGCGCGATGCTCTCGCATGAACGTGTCTGGGCGGCAATCGACGCGCTCGCAGCGGAGCATTCGCTGTCTGCGTCGGGACTTGCCAAGCGGGCCGGGCTCGATTCCACCGCCTTCAACAAGTCGAAGCGGCTGTCGGCTGACGGCCGGCCACGCTGGCCGTCGACGGAGTCGCTCGCAAAGATCATCGAAGCGACCGGCGTCACGCTTGTCGACCTCTTCGCGCTGGTCGAGGAACATCCACGTCGATCTGTTGGGCGGGTGCGGCAAAGGCGTCCTGCCGTTCCGCTGCTCGGTTTCGCGCAGGCAGGCGCGGGCGGCTTCTTCGACGACGCCGGCTTCCCGGTTGGTCAGGGTTGGGAGGAGATCGAGCTTCCCGCCGGCGCGGGCGAGGGCTCCTATGCGCTGCAGGTTCAGGGCGATTCCATGCTGCCGCTCTATCGCGACGGCGACGTGTTGATCGTTGAGCCCGGCGCGCAGGTGCGCAAGGGCGACCGTGTCGTGGTCAAGATCATCAGCGGCGAGGTTACGGCGAAAGTGCTGGCAAGCCGCAGCGCCGAGGCTATCGAACTCGTGTCTCTCAATCCCGCCCATCCCGATCGCACGGTATCGATGGCCGAGATCGAGTGGATGGCGCGCATCGTCTGGGCGAGCCAGTAGGTGCGGCCCGTGGCGGCAATCGTCGCTCTGGCCGGACTCGCCGGCGTGAGCGCCGCGCTCCTGTCTTCCGGCGATTTCCTGACCAGCCACAAAGACCCTGCCGCGGTCGAGACGGTTCCCGTGGAGCCAGAGGCCGTGGCACAGCCGGCCCCCGCGGTGCCGCTGCTGCCCGTTCCTTCTCGGGTCCGGCCCGTTGCACCGGATGTGGTCGCGGCACCACTCGTGGAGCAGGAAGGGCTGGAGCGGATCGATCCGCGCGAGGCGCTGGGCATCGGCCGCGTGCGGGCCCCGTCCGAAGGGCCGCCCGCCGAAACCATGCTTCACCGGCCGGTGGCAACCGCTGCCGGCGCGTTCGAGGCACGTGGCTATCACGTCGCGCTTTCGGGCATCGAGGTCACCGATGCGGATGAGACCTGTGGAAGCGATGGCGCATCCTGGCCGTGCGGCGTGCATGCCCGCACCGCTTTCCGCAACTGGCTGCGCGGCCGCGCGCTGTCCTGTGTTGTGCCGCCGGTTCCTCCGCAGGAAACCGTCGTGACCGAGTGCAAACTTGGCGGACATGACGCGGCAGCTTGGCTGGTCGCCCAGGGCTGGGTGCGTGCCGTGGCCGATGGTCCCTATGCCGAAATGGAGGCCGAAGTGCGGGAAAAGGGGCGGGGGCTCTTCGGCGCAGCACCTTCCAGCGCCGCCCCGCCCCCGCTGACGCTCACCCTGCCTGAAACCTCAGGCGGTTAGTTCCCCGCTCAGCGCCTTGCCGATCAGCGCACGCGTATTGTCGATGCCGTAGAGCGCGGCAAAGGAGCCGAAGCGCGGGCCGCGTTCCTGCCCGATCAGCACCTGGTAGATCATCTGGAAGAAGGCCACCGAGACCCCGGGACCGCCCTCGGGGCTCTTCTTGGAATGATCCTGATAGCGCTCGATTGCGCGGGCGACATCCAGCGCGGCGTTCTGGATCGCCTCGCCATCCGAACCGGCCGGCAGCGTCGCGAGCTTGTCGGCGAGCGCCTGCAGGGCCTCTGCTTCCACCGTATCCGGCGCGCGGAACTGCTTCTGCGGCTTCACGAAGTCTTCGAAGTAGCGGATCGCGTAACCGACCAGCCGGTCGAGCTCGGGATGGGTCTGCGGTGTCACGCCTGCAGCGTGGCGGGAAATGAACCCCCACAGCACCGACTTGTCGTGCGCGTTCGAAGCGCTGACGAGATTGAGCAGCAGGCCGAACGGCACCGGCATGTCGACGACTGGCGGATTGCCGTCATGGATATGCCAGACCGGATTGCCCAGCCGCTCCTTCCAGTCCTGCCGCTGATAGGCAGACAGGAACTGGTAATACTCATCGACCGCGCGCGGAATGACGTCGAAGTAGAGCTTCTTGGCCGTGCGCGGCTTCTGGAACATGTAGAGCGCAAGGCTCTCCGTCGGCGCATAGGTCAGCCATTCGTCGATCGTCAGGCCGTTGCCCTTCGACTTCGAGATCTTCTGCCCGTTCTCGTCGAGGAAGAGTTCATAGACGAAGTGCTCCGGTGCACGGCCGCCGAGCGCGACGCAGATGCGGTCGTAGACGCCCATGTTCGGCCCGTGGTCCTTGCCGAACATCTCGAAATCGATGCCCAGCGCCGCCCAGCGCGCGCCGAAGTCCGGCTTCCACTGCAGCTTGACCTTGCCGCCGGTGACCGGAAGGGTCGTCTCCGTGCCGTCCTCGTCGTCGAAGGTGATCGTTCCGGCCTCTGCATCGACCTTCTTCATAGGGACGTAGAGCACGCGCCCCGTCTTCGGCGAGATCGGCAGGAAGGGGCTGTAGGTCGCCTGGCGTTCCTCGCCGAGCGTCGGCAGCATGATCGCCATGATCGCTTCGTAGCGTTCCGCCACGCGCTTCAGGATCGCGTCGAGGCGACCTGACTTGTAATAGTCCGTAGCGCTGGCGAACTCGTAGTCGAAGCCGAACGTATCGAGGAAGCGGCACAGCATGGCATTGTTATGATGGCCGAAGCTCTCATAGTCGCCCCCGAAGGGGTTCGGCACCACGGTCAGCGGCTTGTGCAGATAAGGCTCCAGGAACGCGCGATCCGGCACGTTGTCCGGGATCTTGCGCATCCCGTCCATGTCGTCCGAAAAGCAGATCAGCTTGGTGGGAACCTGGTCCTCGGTCAGTATACGGAAGGCGTGACGCACCATCGATGTGCGCGCCACCTCGCCGAACGTACCGATATGCGGAAGACCAGAGGGGCCGTAGCCGGTCTCGAACAGCACGACCTCCGGCCAGTTGCCGCCTTCGTAACGTTTGATGATCTTGCGGGCCTCCTCGAACGGCCACGCTTTGCTCTCGCGTGCTGCCGAAAGGATTTCGGGCGAAAGCATCAGCGAGTTCGATCGCAAAGTGGTCATTTCGAGTGTCCTGTGAAGATTTGCGGGCCTTCTTGCCAGCGCGCGCAACGTCTATGCGCGCTTGAGCAATGCGTCAATCGCGACAGGGGTTTTTCATTGCGGTAGCGCTCGCAGCTTCCTACCTTGCGGTTCGGACAGCATCAATGGAGCAGAACATGTCGAAGCCGACCCCGCAGGAAGCGATGGTCTATCTGATGGTCATCATGTCGGCATCCGACCGCGACATGGGTGACGAAGAACTGGCGCGCATCGGTGCGATTGTCCGCACGCTGCCCATCTTCCAGGGCTTCGATCAGTCTCGCACGCTTGCCGTGGCGCAGGAGTGCCAGCAACTTCTGCAGCAGGAAGACGGCTTTGCGAGCGTGTTGGCGCTCATAAAGGGCGCACTTTCCGAGGATCTGCGCGAAACTGCCTACGCGCTTGCAGTCGACATTGCGGCTGCCGACCTTTCGGTGCGCGAAGAGGAAACGCGCGTGCTCGATCTGGTCAAGGATCGCTTCGGGCTGGACCCGCTGGCCGTGGCGGCGATCGAGCGCTCGGCCGCCATCAGGCACCGCACGTCCGGCTGAAACCGCTCAGTAGAAGCTGACAGGGAAATATTTCAGGTAGAGCTCGGCAAACGTTCCGTTGACCGAGATTTCGCGCAGCGCGAAGTCGAACGCGCGCGCCAGCACGGCATCGTCGCGCTTGACGGCGATAGCTAGACCCGAGCCGAGGAATTCCGGTGCGAGGTACGGTCCACCGGCGAAACGACAGCAATTTTGCGATGCAGATCCGGCAAGCCAGAAGGAAAGCCGCATCCCGTCGCCGAAGATGCCGTCGATCCTGCCTTCGCGCAGTGCGTCCTGAAGCCATTCAGGCTTCGTGAAGGTCACCGCTTTGGCGTCCGGAAAATAACGCCGCAGCATGGCCTCGTGGGCAGTGCCCGCCATCACGCCCGTACGCTTGCCGTCGATTGCCTTGTACAGGGGTTCGTACAGCGTGGTGCTCTTGCGAACGATGAAGCGCGCCGGAAAGCGCAGATAAGGCCGGGAAAAGAGGTAGCTTTCCCGGGTCTGCGCATTGATCGGCGTCCCCGCTATCAGCGCTTCTCCCTGGCCCGTTGCCATGGCGGTGTCCAGTTCGTCCCAGGGCAGCCCCTGGATCTGGCAGCGCGCCACGATGTCGAGTTCGCGGCAGACTTCCCGCGCCAGGTCGACATGGAAACCGGACAGCCTGCCTTGCCCGTCCAAAAAGCTGAAGGGGGGAAAATCGATCGTCGTCAGGAAGCGCAGGCGCTCGACGCCGGATAGGTCGGGTTTCGGTAGCCGCTCCCGCTCGTCCCAATAGTTTGGAATGGACGGCTCGGCCGCACGCGCGGCTGAGCCGGCCAGTGCGGTCATGATCGCCAAAGCAGACAGAAGAAGGGTTAGTGTCCGGTGCATGAAACGCCGTCGCCGGTGGAACGAGATTGCCATTCGATAACGGGTTGGGGGCGGTCTCGCAAATCGAATGTCGCATCTCACGCGCGGCCGAACTGTAGTGACATGAAGCAGATACCGCGTCGTCGCGCCTTCTGCTGTCTGCCTGATCGCTTGCCTGCGGGCCTATCAACTGGGGCGCGCAACCCGCGGGCTCTTGTCTGGAGGATCGAAATCCAAATGGATTGCGATGCAACAAGGTCAATGCAGAAAATTACTGCGGATGCAGATGATTAAAAATCTATTGAAAAGCAAAAAAACACCAAATACATTGCAACCTGGGGTGGGGGTTCCATGTACTCGGTGTCTTTCGGGCAGTCTGTCCGATCTGTCGATCTTTGCTGTCAGATACGTTCGTTAGCAACGAAAGGCCTTGCTGCCTTCCGTCGTATCCGGCCGTTGTGCCTGGCCTGTCGCATTGCGAGCGGAGATTAGGCCGTGGCTTTTTCCGGCGCGTCGCATGTTCCCAACGTAGCGCCGCCGATAGGCCCGTCCTTGTTGACCGTTGGGCGACTGAACTGCGCGCCAGATAATGGTCTTCCAGAAGTCGCCCTCGGCTCGGGTCCGTCCACACGCCCCGCAGCAGCGGAAATGTCCCGGGCCAGCCCTCGCGATCTGCTTATGCGCGAATGGTTGCCGGTCATCCGACGAACCAGACTGACATCCGAAATCGTGCTGCGGGCGCTGGATCGCGCGTCCGCAAATGGCACCGGTTTCGTTGTGGAGTTGCTCGCTTCCGGCGAAATCGACGAGGCAGTGCTTTTCCGTGCCATCGCCGATGAACTGGATTTGCCGTTTCTGTCCGAAATCGATGCGAAGAGGCTGAAAGTGCCCGAGCGCTACCGCCTGGCGGCCTTGCGCCGCCCCCGCGGTCTGCCTCTGGCCCTGCTCGAGCGGACGGACGGCACCACGTTGCATGTGATCGCTACGCCCGATGTCGGAATTTCACTCATGCGCGCCAGGCTGGCGGCATCGCCACATTTGAAGACGCGTCTTGTGGTGTCTCCGCCGGGCGTCCTTCGCACTGCTATTCTGGAGCTGACGAAGCGGCGACTGGTCGAGGATGCCCAGAACGGTCTCTTCCTTCGCCACACCGACTTGTCTGCACGCATCGTCGCGAATGCCTGGCAGGGCGCGTGCGTCGCGACGATCCTCGTTGTCCTGCCGCTCTGTCTGGCCGTCGCGGCGATGGAGACCATCCTGGCGCTGCATCTGGTCGCGACGCTCGCCTTTGGCGCCTGTGTTGCGCTACGGATCCTGGCGCTGACAGCAGCCCAGCCCCTGAGATTGCGTTCGCCGCCGCCCGTCGATCCAGCCGCGTTGCCGGTCTACTCCGTCATGGTCGCGCTTTATCGCGAGCGGGAGGTGATCCCGCAGCTTCTGGTCGCTCTCGGCCGGCTGCAATGGCCTCGCAGCAAGCTGGAGATCAAGCTGGTCTGCGAGGAGGACGACCACGAGACGCTGGCGGCGTTGCGCGAGCATAAGTTACGCCCCTGCATCGAGATCATAACCGTGCCGCCAGGACTGCCCCGCACAAAGCCGAAGGCGCTGGCATATGCGCTGCCGCTATGCGGCGGAGAATTCGTCACGCTTTTCGATGCCGAGGATCGCCCGCATCCGCATCAGCTCATCGAGGCATGGCAACGCTTTCATGCCGAGGACGACACGCTCGCCTGCCTGCAAGCGCCGCTCGTCATTACCAACGCATCGGCAAGCCCGCTGTCGCGGATGTTCGCGTTTGAGTATGCAGGGCTTTTCCGCGGTGTGCTGCCATGGCTGGCCGGCCTGGGCGCGCTTCTGCCGCTAGGCGGAACGTCGAACCACTTCCGGCGATCGGCACTCGTGGACGCCGGCGGCTGGGACGCCTACAACGTGACCGAGGATGCGGATCTCGGGCTTCGGCTTAAACGCTTCGGCTATCGCGTCGGCGTCATCACGCATCCAACCTACGAAGACGGGCCGGACGATCTCAAGACCTGGCTGCCGCAGCGTGTGCGCTGGTTCAAGGGCTGGGCGCAGACGTGGCTGGTCCACATGCGTTCACCACGTACCCTTTGGAAAGATCTTGGCCCGCTTTCCTTCCTGCTCATGCAGGTACTGTTTCTGGGTATGCTCGTATCGGCGCTGGTCCACCCGGTCTTCCTATTCACGATCCTCTATGTGATCGCGAAACTCGCCTTGGTCGGCTCGATGCAGAACCTGGAAATCGTGCTGGTCACTATCGGCTTCGTCAACATCCTTGCCGGATATGCGGCCTTCGTCGCAATCGGAATGGCGACACTCACGCTAAAAGAGAAGGTCGGGCTGGTCTCGATCGCCCTGCAAACGCCTTTCCACTGGATGCGGCTGTCGCTGGCGGCCTGGCTGGCGCTGTGGGAAATCTATCGTCGGCCGCACCACTGGAACAAGACGCATCATCGGCCCGCGCGCTCTTTCGTGCGCGCCAGGGCCGAAAACCCTCAGCGCAAGGCCGAGGAAGGCGCGCCGATGATCTTGTCGTCCTCCGCGCCGATAACGTCGAGGTCGCGCCCGGCATAGGGAATTGTGAGCAACAGGCGGCGGATGACGGCCAGACGCAAGCGTCGCTTGTCGTTGGCGCGAACGACCGTCCACGGGGCATGCTCGGTGTGGGTCCGCTCGAACATCAGATCGCGCGCTTTCGTGTATTCGTCCCACTTTTCCATGCCTGCGACATCCATCGGCGAGAACTTCCAAGCCTTGAGCGCGCTGTGCCGACGGTCATGGAACCGGCCGAGCTGGGTTTCCTGCCCGA
The DNA here is from genome assembly GCF_040970315.1 of Neoaquamicrobium sediminum. Classification (NCBI taxonomy): domain Bacteria; kingdom Pseudomonadati; phylum Pseudomonadota; class Alphaproteobacteria; order Hyphomicrobiales; family Phyllobacteriaceae; genus Neoaquamicrobium; species Neoaquamicrobium sediminum. The sequence continues at coordinate 196,296 of NZ_JAZHFV010000002.1, forward strand.
TTGTGAGCCAGAACTTGAAGAAGCGGATGCCGTCGGCGACGATACCTTTTTCGAACAGCGGCGCTTCCTCGAGGAACTTCTCGTGCTGCTCGGGCGTGCAGAAGCCCATTACGGGCTCGACGCCGGCTCTATTGTACCAGGAGCGGTCGAAGGTCACGAACTCGCCGCTGGTCGGAAAATGCGCGACGTGGCGCTGGAAGTACCATTGGCCTCGCTCGGTCTCCGTCGGTTTGGTCAGCGCGACGTTCCGCGCCGTGCGCGGGTTCATGTACTGTCGCGTGACGAAGATCGTGCCGCCTTTGCCGGCTGCATCGCGCCCCTCGAACAGGACCAGCACGCGTTCTCCGCTCTTCTGCATCCAGCTTTGCAGCTTCACCAGCTCTACCTGAAGCTTTTCCAGCGTGTCCTCGTATTCGGATTTGTCCATCTTGCTGTCATAGGGATAGCCGCCCGCCTTCAGTTCCATGTCGTCGACCCAATCCGGGAGTTTTGGATCGTCGATGTCGAAGACACGTTTTTTGCCGTCGATGACGAGCTTGATCGGCTTGACGGGAGTCTCGAATTTGGGGGAGGGGTTGCCCATTGAGATATTCCTGTGATGTGGGGAAACCATGCTATGGGGTGGTCCCGCCCGGGTCTAGAGGCAACGGACCGGCGACATCGGAATTGCAAGGCTCGTAGATGGTTCAGGCGACAGAGCTGCGTATCGGCGACAGTGATGAGATCGACATGCTTTCGGCGCGGGAGCTGGCTGCCGCCGTTCCCGAACCGATCGTCATCTTCGATGCTAGAGGTGCCGCGCTCCACGCTAACCAGGCAGCCATTGCCGCCTTCGGCCAGATCCCCCCGGGCACGCTGCTGCACCATAAGTTCCGCACGCCGGAAATGCAGCAGCTCATTGTGGGTCTGCTTGGCGAGCGACGGCCCGGCGCCATCGACTACAGCGAAAGAGTGCCGATCGAGCGAGCATTTCGGGTTTCGGCGGCACCCGTTGGCGCGCGGGGTCTGTTTGTGGTCCATTTCAAGGATCAGAGCGAAACGCGCCGCATCGATCGTATGCGCGCTGACTTCATCGCCAACGCCAGCCACGAGCTGCGCACCCCGCTCGCCTCGATCTCGGGCTTTATCGAAACACTGCGCGGGCCGGCGCGCAACGATGAGAAGGCGCGCGACAATTTCCTCCAGATTATGCAGGCGCAGACGGAGCGGATGGCGCGGCTGATCGACGATCTCCTGTCTCTGTCGCGCATCGAGATGAAGCCTTACATGCGATCCGAGGCGCGAATCGACCTCGGCGAAGTGGTTGCGGGCGTGGTCGAGTCACTTGGCCATCTGGCACGAGAAAGCGGCGTGGATGTTTTCTACACGCGGCCCAATGAACCGGTCCTGGTCCCAGGCAGCCGTGATGAACTCATCCAGGTCTTCGAGAACCTCGTGGAGAACGCCTGCAAATACGGCGCCTCAGGCGGTAAGGTGGAGATCGAGATCAACAGGACGAGCGCCGGGCCGATACCGGAAGTGGCCGTGACCGTGCGCGACTTCGGTCCGGGTATCGCCGAGGAACACATCCCCCGCATCACAGAACGATTCTATCGCGTGGAGACCACCGTTACACGGCGCGGCACCGGGCTCGGATTGGCGATCGTCAAACATATTCTCACCCGCCATGAGGGTAGGCTGACCGTGAAGTCCAGACTGGGTGAGGGGTCTGCGTTTACGGTGCATCTGCCGGCGGAGTAGGAGAGAAAACAGCGGCTCCAGCGTGCGACGCTTTCTTTTTCCTGTCATCCGACTACCTTAGATTTATCGAAAAGAATCGCCCCGGCAGATCGTCCGCCATGAACTCGCAGCACACCGTCCGCGCCTATGATGAAGAGCTCGCCACTCTGGGCAATCGCATTGCAGCCATGGGCGGCCATGCCGAGCGCATGGTCGATGAAGCGGTCGCCGCGCTGATCAACGCCGATGCAGCGCTGGCGCGTAAGGTGATCGCCGACGACGTCGTGCTTGATGAGGGGCAGCGCTGGATCGACGACCGCGCGATCGTTCTCATCGCCAAGCGCCAGCCGATGGCGGACGACCTGCGCGAAATCATCGGAACGATCCGCATCTCGGCCGATCTCGAGCGCGTCGGCGATCTCGGCAAGAACATCGCCAAGCGCGTAGTCGCCGTTGCCGACACACGCCAGCCGGTGCAGCTTTTCCGAGGGTTGGAAGCCCTCGCCACGCTTGCGCTGACGCAATTGAAGCAGGTGCTCGATGTTTACGCCTCGCGTTCGGTCGGCGCGATAGCGTTCATGCGCGATCGCGACGAGGAGATCGACGCGATGTACACCTCGCTGTTCCGCGAGCTGCTCACCTACATGATGGAAGACCCCCGCAACATCTCGCCATGCACGCACCTGCTGTTCTGTGCCAAGAACATCGAGCGCATCGGCGATCACGCGACCAACATCGCCGAGACGGTCTATTACGTCGTCACCGGCGAACAGCTTCCGCTGGAGCGCCCCAAGGAAGACAAGAGCCATCGGGTGGTGATGATGAACCCGGCGCCGGCCCGGAGCTGACGAGCTGGTTTTCCGGCAAGAGTGCCTTTGCTTGCAATCATCCAGATAGCCGGGACGTAAGCTTGAACTACGATGGTTGACCTCGGGCTCTGCGCAGGCCAAAACACGCGCCGAACCGAGCTAGCCCGGACCGTATTTTGACGCCCACTCCTGCCTATCGTTCCGACATTGATGGCCTGAGGGCGATCGCGGTGTTGACCGTCGTGCTTTATCACTACGGGATCGCTCCGTTTACCGGCGGGTTTATCGGCGTCGACGTATTTTTCGTGATCTCTGGCTACCTGATTACGAAGAACCTTTTCACGGATTTGTCCGGCGACAGGTTCTCGCTGGTGCGGTTTTACGACAGGCGGTTCCGACGCATCCTTCCTGCACTTCTGGTGGTCCTAGTTGCCTCCGTGGCAGCAGGCTACCTGCTGCTGTTGCCAGGAGATTTCGCCCGCCTGGGAGAGAGCGGCATGTTCGCCGCGTTCGGTTTCTCCAATTTCTATTTTCTATGGAGTTCCGGCTACTTCGATCCGGCCGCGGAGATGCAGCCGCTGCTCCACACCTGGTCGTTGGCCGTCGAAGAACAGTTCTATCTGTTCTGGCCGCTAATCATGTGGTGTGTATGGCGGTTGCGCAAGTCAGCCGTGTTCCTGCTGGCAGTGCTGGCGGTTATCGCGCTCGCAAGCTTTGTCGCATCTGTCTATTGGGTCGAAACGGATCAACCTGTAGCATTTTTCATGCTTCATACCCGTGCATGGGAACTCGCTGCCGGTGCCGCCCTGGTTTTTGCAAAACCCATTGCTTCACGTGCTCTGGGCGAAGGCATGGGGTGGGTCGGCCTGGCTCTTATCTTCTATGCTGCGGTCCAACTCACGGCAGAGACGGCTTTCCCTGGTTGGAATGCGCTTTACCCCTGCGTGGGTGCTGCATTGCTGGTCTGGCCGAAGAGCGCTACCACCTCAGCGCATCGTCTGCTGAGCCTGCGGCCGGCAGTTTTCATAGGATTGATCTCCTATTCACTATATCTCTGGCACTGGCCGGTTCTCGTCTTTTTCCGGCACTACGCCAATGCTGCCATGCCGACGCTGACCGAAGCGATCATGCTTATCGGGCTTTCCATCGCGGCGGCCTGGATTTCGCTGCATCTGGTCGAGCGACCGGTGCGGCAGATGCGCTTTCAGTTCTGGACGCCCGGGCGCACGATTATTGCCGGTGCGGTCTCGATGGCGGTAACAGCCGCCATCGCATCCTACTCCTATCTCGGCAACGGCCTACCAGGACGTCTCGATGAACAGGCGCGCCACTACGCAGCGTTCGACCCATACAAGCGAGAGCACGAGTACTCCGGTTGCAGCGTCCGCGCGGTGCCTGCCGACGGCAGTTTGCCGGATTGTCTGACTCGTCAGGGTGGGGAACCCCGGTTGCTTATATTGGGCGACAGCTATGCAACACAGCTCGCCCTGCCTGTCTATCAATCCGCTGACAACGCGACGTTGATAACCATCGGCAACAATGGCTGTCGCCCCGTGCTCGACAGCGTTGGCAGACGACAATGCACTGAATTGATGGCGCGCGCATTCGACACTTATCTGAGCGAGGGCAACTTCGATGCCGTTATTCTTGCGGCTCGTTGGCGCAATGGTAACGACATCAGGAAGCTGCGGAAAACACTCACTGAAATCCTCCGCAGGACCGATCATGTGTATGTGATCGGCCAGCCGATCGAATACACGACTTTTCTGCCTTCACTGTTGGCAAGCGCCTCACTCCCGCGGCGCAGCCACGAGATCCGCGCCTTCAACCGCTACGAGGAGGTCTCAGCGCTCGAGAAGGAGGTCAAGTCTGCTCTTGAGGGATTGCCCGTCACCTATGTCTCGCCGCTGCAGGCGCTTTGCGATGCCGATGGCAACTGCCAGACGGTAACGGACGGCAATGTGCCTATCCAGTATGACTATGGACATCTGACGCGCGAAGGCGCGCGCCTTGTCATAGATCGGCTTATTCAGCAGGGCCTTCTGGACGATGTGGCGCGCGCGAGTGTCGCGGCCCGCTAGGACTATTGGTGCCCCAACCTCTCAGCGGGCGCGGCGGCGTTCCGATACGGGCTGGTATGCGACCTTGGAGTGGTAGCCGCAATAGGGTCCGCTCTCACCGGCCTCGTTGCCGCAGAAGCTGAATTCCTCACTCAGCGGATCGCCGTTCGGCCATTTGCAGGTTCGTTCGTTCAACTCGATGAGCGCCAGCTTGCGCGAGATCGGCACGACGACGTTTGCAGCCGGGCGCATCACCTGCCGGGCAACCGGCTCGGCATCGAACTGCGCGGCAAGCGCGGTGGCGCCGACCGTTGCCGTTACGGTGCGTGTCGGACGGCTCGGCGCCTTGGCGACGCCGGTTGTTGCCGGGGCCTTCTTCGCGCGTGGCTGCGTGGATGAAGTACGACCGCGTGCGGAGAGCTTGAGCCGGTGCACCTTGCCGATGACGGCATTGCGGCTGACGCCGCCGAGCTGGGTTGCGATCTGGCTTGCGCTCAGACCATCCGCCCATAGCTTCTTGAGCAATTCTACGCGTTCATCGGTCCAGTTCATCAGAACAGGCTCCTGCTATCAAAAGTTCGCGGAATCCGAATCCATCGCCATCCGGCCGTAGCCAGCTGGCACCACATCTACTGGGGTGATTAGATCCGCCGCACGAAATCTAGTTATTTCTTGGCTTCAAACTACAGTATCGGCTGACTCCGTGACAAGAGTCCGGCTGCCACGCCGAATCTGTTTTTTCGGTTTTCCCCAACTTGGCTCCGCTTCGCCGTCAATCTGTCATGGCGCGGGCGCCGGGCGGCCTCTGGGATAATCGGTTTCATTTGACACAAGTGCCCGAAAAGCCGATATAAGTTGGCCTCCGCCGCCCTTTGGGCGGCTTTTTTGATCTACTTCGCGCATTCGCCGCGACGCAGTCGACGAGGCATATAATGAACGGTTCGGCGCTTTACGAGACCTTCGCTCGCGCACCCCTGGCCTTCGAACGAGGCGAGGGAAGCTGGCTGGTGACGGACAGCGGCGAGCGCTATCTCGATTTCGCCGGCGGCATCGCAGTCAATTCGCTTGGGCACAGCCATCCGCATCTGGTTGCCGCGCTCACCGAGCAGGCGGCACGTCTGTGGCATGTGTCCAACCTCTACGAGATTCCCGGCCAGCGCCGCCTGGGCGAGCGGCTTGTGGACGCAACCTTCGCCGACAAGGTGTTCTTTACCAATTCGGGCGCCGAGGCGCTCGAATGCGCGATCAAGACCGCGCGTCGCTATCATTATGTAAACGGCGCGCCCGAGCGCTATCGGATCGTTACATTCGAGGGCGCATTCCACGGCCGGACGCTGGCAACCATCGCTGCGGGCGGGCAGCCGAAATATCTCGAGGGCTTCGGTCCCAAGGTCGAGGGTTTCGACCAGGTGCCATTCGGCGACCTCGAGGCCACCGCAAAGGCGATCGGGCCGGAGACGGCCGCGATCCTGATCGAACCCGTGCAGGGCGAGGGCGGCATCAGGCTGCTGCCGGCGGCGATGCTGCAGAAGCTGCGCGCGCTCTGCGATGAGCACGGCCTTCTCTTGATCTTCGACGAGGTCCAGAGCGGTATCGGTCGCACGGGCAAGCTGTTCGCCTATGAATGGTCTGGCATCGAGCCCGACATCATGGCCATCGCCAAGGGCATCGGTGGCGGTTTCCCGGTCGGTGCGTGCCTGGCGACCGACCGCGCGGCCATGGGCATGACGGCCGGCGTGCATGGCACCACCTTTGGTGGCAACCCGCTTGCCATGGCAGTCGGCAACGCGGTGCTCGATGTCGTTCTTGAAGACGGTTTTCTCCAGGCCGTTCAGGACAAGGCGCTTGCGGCCAAGCAGGCGCTTGCGTCGGTCGTCGATGAATTTCCGTCCGTGTTCGAGGAGGTGCGCGGCACTGGCCTCATGCTCGGGCTCAAATGCAGGATGCCGAACACGGCGGTCAACGCCGCGTTCCGCGATGCGCATTTCCTTGCGGTACCAGCCGGCGACAACGTTGTGAGATTGCTGCCGCCGCTGACGGTGACCGTTGAAGAAATCCGCGACGGTGTCGAACGCATCCGGGCGGCTGCCGGCAAGCTGACCGCAGTCAACGGTGCGGGAGGCGCATCATGAGCGGCTCGTTCCGGCATTTCACCGATCTTTCCGACATTCCTTCCAGCGAGCTGCGGACGATCCTCGACGACGCGCGCGCCCGCAAGCATCGCCTGAAGTCCGGCGAGGTCGACAAGCCGCTCGCCGGCAAGGTGCTGGCGATGATCTTCGAGAAGCCGTCGACGCGTACGCGCGTTTCCTTCGACGTCGGCATGCGCCAGCTCGGTGGCGAGACGATCATGCTGACCGGCACCGAGATGCAACTCGGCCGCTCGGAGACGATCGCCGACACTGCGAAGGTTTTGTCGCGCTATGTCGACGCGATCATGATCCGCACGACATCGCATGAGCGCATGCTGGAGTTGGCCGAACACGCGACGGTACCGGTCATCAACGGTCTTACCGACGATACACATCCCTGCCAGATCATGGCCGACGTGATGACCTACGAGGAGCATCGCGGTCCGGTCAAGGACAAGCTCTTTGCCTGGACCGGCGATGGCAACAATGTGCTGCACTCCCTGATGGAGGCCTCCGCGCGCTTCGATTTCCGGCTTAATGTGGCTGTGCCGGAAGGCAGCGAGCCGGCTGGCCCGTTCCTCGACTGGTCGAACGGCAATGGCGGCGCGGTCAAGGTCATGCGCTCGCCGGAGGATGCCGTACGCGACGCCGATTGCGTCGTCACCGATACGTGGGTGTCGATGGGGCAGGAGCATCGCGCCAGAGGGCACAACGTCTTTACGCCCTATCAGGTCAACGAGGCGCTGATGGAGAATGCAAAGCCTGATGCGCTGTTCATGCACTGCCTTCCGGCCCACCGGGGCGAGGAAGTGACGGATGCTGTGATCGACGGGCCGAATTCGGTGGTGTTCGATGAGGCGGAGAACCGCCTGCATGCCCAGAAGGCTGTTCTCGCCTGGTGCTTCGGCGCTTGATCGCGTGCGGATGCACCCCTATCTAGTGGGCTCATCCCGACCATTGGGTATTCACAGCCGCGCATTGCCGGGCGCCGCTTACGTGCGCCGGCAGCGCCACGACAGGAAGTGTTCTGGTGACTGAGACAGACATCAAGCTCGGCGAATTCGGTTTCGCCGGGGACGACCATGTGGTTCCCTTCGAGGTGGCCGCGCTCGACGCCCGTGGGCGTGTCGTGCAGCTCGGCCCCGTTCTTGACGCGATCCTGTCGCGCCACGCCTATCCAGAACCCGTCGCGCGTCTTCTGGCCGAAGCGGTGGCGCTGACGGTCCTGCTCGGCACCTCGCTGAAATTCGACGGAAAGTTCATTCTGCAGACGCGGTCCGACGGCCCGGTCGACATGCTGGTGGCCGATTTCTCGACGCCGAAGTCGCTGCGCGCCTATGCCCGCTTCGACGCAGAGCGGCTGGAGAAGGCGGTGCGCGAGGGCAAGGCATCGCCCTCGGATTTGCTTGGCGTGGGCGTTCTGGCGCTAACGATCGACCAAGGCCAGTATATGCAGCGCTACCAGGGCATCGTGCAGCTTGACGGCACCTCTCTGGAGGAAGCTGCGCGCACCTATTTCCGTCAGTCGGAGCAGATACCGACTGAGGTTCGATTGTCGGTCGCCCGCCAGCTCACGCGCGGGGACGATGGCGCCGTTGAGAACTGGCGTGCCGGTGGACTGCTTGCGCAGTTCCTGCCCGAGGCGCCCGATAGGCTGCGACTGCCGGATCTGCCGGGCGGTGACGGCGACGATGGCGACGCCCCGGACCCAACCGACGATAGCTGGAACGAGGTCAAGGCACTGCTTGGAACCGTGGAGCATGACGAACTGCTCGATCCGACCGTAGGGTCTGAGCGGCTGCTGTACCGGTTGTTCCACGAGCATGGCGTGCGTGTGTTCGAAGGCACGCCCGTGATCGACGACTGCTCGTGTTCGCGCGACCGCATCCGCTCCGTGCTCGACAGCTTCACGGCCGAGGAAATCGCGGAAAGCACGGAAAACGGCGCAATCAGCGTCGCCTGCGAGTTCTGCTCGAAGCAGTACGAATTCGATCCGGCCGAGTTCGCGCCGGCACAGTAGCGTACCGCCCATATCGGCATGCCGGCTCAGGCCGCGCGGTTCACGAATAGCCGAAGGTCGGGGCTCCCGGCCTTCGGTTAATGGTTCCCGAAAGCCTTTGTGAACCTTGTCCCTTCATGTTAACCGCGGCTACGTGGGCAGTTGGGGCGCGCACTGGAAAGCTGATGACGTTCAAGATCATACTCATTGCCCTGACCGCCGCGGCATTTGGCTGGGGATTTTCCGCCCTGGTCGAGCATGCGGACCAGACGATCCGGCCGGACAATCCACCGGTTGCATGCACTGACCGGGCGGGTGAGGGTTGTGCGCGGATGCCTGCACCCTGACGGGACCCGCGGCCAGCCTTAATGAATACTCAACGCATAAAGTGCAGGATTCGGCGTTTCAGGACAGGACCGACGGGCCGATTGCATGGCGAATACCATGGTTACACGCGCCGAGATGCGCGAGGAGACGGCACAAGCCGTGTGCGAGATCGCCATTTGCCTGGCGCAGGCGATTCACGAACTCGATCCTTCCGCGCACCGCCGCATGAACTTCACCGCTGGCAAGGCTTACAACCGGCTTCTGGAAGAGCGGAAAGAACTCGCCGCCGATATCCTCTATCGGTTTGGTCGCGCGCTCATGGACCGGGATCTGTTTCCCGAAGGCGACGAGACCTCCTGACCCGGTTGACGCAGACTTCCGCCATCGTTCAGTTCACCGATTGGGTGCGGTCGGGCAGGTCCAGCGAGAAGGCGGGTATTTCCACGTCGAAGAACTCTCCGTCGCTGCTGCGCACGGTATAGGCACCGACCATGATGCCGGAAGGGGTGCGTAGCGGACAGCCGGACGTATACTGAAAGCTGTCGCCGGGATTGAGCTCCGGCTGCTCGCCCACAACGCCCGGTCCACGAACCTCCTCAACCCGGCCAATGCCGTCCGTGATCCGCCAGTAGCGTGCCAGAAGCTGGACGAATACGTCGGAATTATTGGCGATCGTCACCCGGTAGCCCCAGACGTAGCGGCTGTCGTCGGGATCGGAGCGGTCGGGGAGGTAGAAGGGCTCGACCTCCACCTCGATATCTCGTGTCGTGCTGCGGTACATGGCGATGGCTCGACTCTGCACCCGATTCTGATGCTGGTCTCTACACCGTCAAGGCCCGATGGCGGAAATGTGACGTCGAACAGCCCTCAAGCCGCCTTGCCCAGTGCCCTGTCGATATCCTCGATCAGGTCGTCGGCGTCTTCGAGTCCCACTGACAGCCGCACAGTGCCGCCGAGAATGCCCAGATCGAGCCGGGCGTCTTCGGCAAGGTTCTTGTGGGTGGTCGTGGCGGGATGCGTGACCAAACTCTTGGCGTCACCGAGGTTGTTGGAGATCTTCACGATGTCCAGAGCGTTGAGGAACGAAAACGCCTGCTGCTTGCCGCCCTTGACGTCGAAGCACACCAGCGTCGATCCACCCGTCATCTGCCGCGCGATGATGTCGGCTTGTGGGTGGTCGTTGCGCCCGGGATAGATCACCCGCTCGATCGCCGGATGACAGGCAAGGTGGCCGGCGATGCGTGCCGCCGTCTCGGTCTGCTGCTTGACCCGCAGCGGCAGCGTCTCGAGTCCCTTGAGCAGCGTCCAGGCGTTGAAAGGCGACAGCGACGGCCCGGTGTGACGGAAATAGTCGTGCAGGTTCTCGTCGATCCACTTCTTGTCGGAAAGGATGATGCCGCCGAGGCAGCGGCCCTGGCCGTCAATGTGCTTGGTGGCCGAATAGACGACGACGTGCGCGCCGAGTTCCAGCGGCTTCTGCTGCAGCGGCGTGGCAAACACATTGTCGACGACCAGCCGTGCGCCGGCCTGGTTGGCGAGCTTCGCGACGGCGGCAATGTCAACCACTTCCAGCGTCGGGTTGGTCGGGCTTTCGAGGAAGAACAGCTTGGTATTGGGCCGGATAGCCTGTTCCCATTCGGCGAGGTTGCGGCCATCGACGAGCGTCGTCTCGACGCCGTATTGCGGCATAAGCTTCTCGACAACCCAGCGGCAGGAGCCGAAAAGGGCGCGCGCTGCGACCACGTGGTCGCCAGCCTTGACGCTGCACAGGAGTGCTGCCGACACGGCAGCCATGCCGGATGCCGTCGCGCGGGCGTCCTCCGCTCCTTCCAGTTCGCACATGCGCTTCTCGAACATGTCGACGGTGGGGTTTGCATAGCGCGAATAGATGAAGCCTGGCTCCTCGCCCTTGAAACGCGCCTCGGCTGCCTCGGCACTGTCATAGACGAAGCCCTGGGTCAGATAGAGCGCCTCGGACGTTTCGCCGAACGCGGATCTCGTGGTTCCGCCATGCACCAGCGCGGTCGCCGGCTTCCAGTTGCGCTTCGTTTCAGTCGTCATCGTCAAACCCCAGACACAAAAAAACCGGCCGCGAAGTCGCATGCCGGTTTCCTCTCGGTCCCTTTTAGCGACTTGTTTAACGTGGCTGCAAGCCGACCGGCAAATCACCACGGGATAAACGCCCTTTACGCCCATGGCGGACTTGCGTCAATCGGCTGGCTCATTAAACCTCGCCGCACTGGAACGGGGACGCGGCATTGCGCAGCACAGGCATTCTACCGGATCGCGACATCGCGGCGCTGTTCGACGCCCGCGCGCTGTTATCGGCCGGGCCGCTCGATGCCGACCAGATTCAGCCTGCGAGCCTCGACCTGCGGCTGGGCGCCAAGGCCTATCGCGTGCGCGCGAGCTTCCTGCCGGGGCCGGCGAGCCCCGTGGCCGAAAAGCTTGAGCGGCTCAAGCTGCACGAGATCGACCTGACGTCCGGCGCGGTGCTGGAAACCGGCTGCGTCTACATCGTGCCGCTGCAGGAGAGCCTTGCGCTGCCGACGGACGTTTCCGCTTCCGCAAACCCGAAAAGCTCAACCGGCCGGCTCGATATCTTCACCCGCGTCATGGCCGATCACGGCCAGGAATTCGACAAGATACCGGCTGGCTATAACGGCCCGCTTTTCATCGAGGTGAGCCCGCGCACATTCCCGATCGTGGTCCGCGCCGGATCGCGCCTGTCGCAGATACGCTTCCGCAAGGGCCTGGCGCGTCTGTCGGAAGCCGAGCTGCAGGGGCTGCATGTCCGCCAGACGCTCGTGGCGGCGGAAGAGCCAAACATTTCCGGCGGCGGTATCGCCCTGTCGATCGACCTGCGCGGCGATGCAGACGGGCTCATCGGCTATCGCGGCAAGCATCACACAGCGGTTGTCGACGTCGACAAGCGCGCCGCTCAGGACCTTCATGATTTCTGGGAGCCGCTGTTTGCGCGAGGGCGCAACGAGCTGATCCTCGATCCGGACGAGTTCTATATCCTCGTGTCACGCGAGGCGGTCCACGTGCCGCCGGATCATGCGGCCGAGATGACGCCGTTCGATCCACTGGTGGGCGAGTTCCGCGTTCACTATGCGGGGTTCTTCGATCCCGGCTTCGGCCATTCGGCGGCGGGTGGCACCGGCAGCCGCGCGGTGCTGGAGGTTCGCAGCCACGAAGTCCCCTTCATCCTCGAGCACGGGCAGATCGTCGGCCGGCTGGTCTACGAGCACATGCTGTCGCGCCCCGACAAGCTCTATGGCGTCGACCTGAAGTCGAACTACCAGGCCCAGGGCCTGAAGCTCTCCAAGCACTTCCGCGCCGACTGACCGGACCTACGATTTCAGCGACCGCACTTCCTCGCGAAGGGCGCGTATTTCGGCCAGGATAGTCTCCTGCTCGTGCTGCATGGCTGAGCGCTCCTCCGAAGCCGTGCTTTCGTGCTCCTCCTGCATCGCCGAGACGATGATACCGATGAACAGGTTGAGCACGGCAAACGAGGTCAGCACGATGAACGGGATGAAGAAGACCCAGGCATAAGGGTGCACGTCCATCACGGGCCGCACGATGCCCATGGACCAGCTTTCCAGCGTCATGATCTGGAACAGGGAATAGGCGGACTCGCCGATGGAGCCGAACCATTCGGGAAAAGTTGCGGCAAAAAGCTTCGTCGCCATCACCGAGAAGACGTAGAAGACGAGCCCGAGCAGGAGAACGATCGAGCCCATGCCTGGCAGCGCCGCGATCAATCCCCCGACCACCCTGCGAAGCGACGGCACGACACTGACGAGGCGCAGCACGCGCAGGATGCGCAGCGCACGCAGCACCGACAGATTGCCGGTGGACGGGATCAGCGCGATTGCCACGACGATCAGGTCGAACACGCGCCACGGATCGCGGAAGAAGTCGGTGCGATAAACGACGAAACGCGCGGCGAGTTCGATGACGAATACGGCGAGCACGGCAACGTCGAGCGCCATCAGCAGGCCGCCGAAACGCGCCATGACCGTGGAAGACGTCTCAAGCCCCAGCGTGATGGCGTTGACGATGATGAGGGCGGTGATGACCGCTTCGAAGCGGCGCGATTCGATGAGCGTCCTGAGGGCGTTCAATTCTGTCTCTCCGGCGAGATTGAAGCGACGCGGCAAGGGCCGCGCCAGCGCCTTCAATAGAGCCGCGACCCGGCCGCTTCAACTGCGGTTTTGCGACACGCCGAACATGCCGCTTGACAGGCAGGCCGCCGCCCGCGATCTAATGCGCGTGTCGCGGGTGTAGCTCAATGGTAGAGCAGAAGCTTCCCAAGCTTACGACGAGGGTTCGATTCCCTTCACCCGCTCCACCTTGCACCACAACGCTTTGAGCCCGTTACACGGCATCGCAAAGCGGGCCGGTTTTACAGCCAGTTTTACAATAGCTGTTCACTTTCTGGCCTCGCTGAGTTGCCGGATCGTGGCTTTCAAGGCCGCCTTGCGGTCGACGTAACGGCGGATGATGCGCGCCACGTAGTCCTCTTCCCAGCCCATGATTTCGGCGATAACGCGCTCCGAAAGGCCGGCGAGATAGAACCTCGTCGCCGCCGTGCCGCGCAGGTCGTGAAAATGCAGGTCGCGCTCCTTGAGCCCCGCATCGTCCATCGCCTTTGCAAAGGATGAATTCAGGCCGTCCGCCGTCCATGGGCGCTTGCGGCTGTTGGTGAGCACCGCCGTGGAACGGCGCGGAATGCGCTCCAAAAGCGCGCGTAGATCGTCATAGAGCGGGATGACCGCCTCGCGCCGGTGGCGGCTCTTGCCGGTGGAGATCACGATCGCGTCGTCCTGAATATGCGACCATGACAGGCGCAGCAGGTCGCTGACGCGCAAGCCGGTCGCAGCCGCAAGATCGACGGCGAACATCACCTGTTCCGGCGCCTTGGCGCGCAGCTGGGCGATGTCATCCTCGGTCCAGATGATCTCCGCACGGTTGTTTGAATAGAGCTGCTTGATGCCTTCGCATGGATTCGACGCGATGGCGCCGAGCGGATCTACCGCAAAGGACAGGACGCGCGAAAGCACCTGCATGCCATAGTCCGCCGTGCGCGGCTGATGGGAATACTGGCCCCGCCAGCGGCGGATGATCGGCCTGATCTTTTCGGGACGGTCGAACTGCTTGACGCTGAGATCGCCGAAATAATCCGAGATCCTGTCCAACCACCGCGCCCAGTTCTTTTTCGTTGATGCCGCGAGCTTCGCGTAATCGGGGCTTGCCTTGTATCGATTGACGACCGAGCGAAACTTGCCGCTGTCAGGGAGGCGATGCGCGGCCACGGCCTCGTTGTACGCTGCCTGAAACTCGGGTGTGCCGAGAACGCCCTTGACTGGCGGGCCTCCTCGCCAGGCATAGACGTAAGTCTTGCCCTTCGCCTTGACGACGTGGAGTCCCTTAAGCTCGACCATGACCATGTTTTGCCTCGAATTCCGCCAGCTCGCGATCGAGGTCATTTTCAGCATGAGGCGTGGGAGGGGTAAAGTGCCAGCGGTGCGTGCCGTCCGGCATCGTATCGAGCGCGCAGGGAGAAATGCCCAGATCGCGCAGCGCAGCCAGCGTGCTCTTGAGGTCAGAGACACGGACGCGCTTGCTCACAGCAGGCCTCCCTTGGGCAAGGGATTGGCGCAGTCGGGGCAGGTGTGGGTGTAGGGCTCGTCGCGCTTGGCGCCGGCGATGCGGGGTGCGGTGCCGAACAGATCAGACGTGTCGTTCCGGCCGCGCTGAGGGCCTGCCTTGCGGATGATCCATCCTGCGGCCTTGGCGTCAGCGATCATCACCTGCCAGTCTTCCGCCGCGTAGGTGTTGGGGTAGCTCGCCGGGCAGGAATCGCAGGTGACCTGCGTGCGGTAACCGTGACGGGTGATGCTCATGATGGCGCTACCGTCACGACGCGGCGCATGCACTGGAAGCCGTCCTTCCACTGCCATGGCGTCGCACAGGCAATGCCTTCCGCCAACAGCTCGTCGACGGCGTTAATCTCGGAACCGTCCGCCCATTCCTCCTGGATCAGTCGGCGCCCGGCCTTGAGGCCGATCTCCATTTCTTGCCTGGTCATGGCTGTACCTGATCGATGTTGCCGAGGATGGGGCGGAAGGTGTAGGCGGCTACCCATGGGTTCGCGTCCCAGCCGTAGCCGCGCGCGGCGTTGAGGGTGTCCCAAAGCTCACGAAACCACCTGTAGGGTGTGGCGTAGATGTGTGGGTTCTCTGTTGCCACCATGGGACCGCCATCAAGGCCGGGCACGCGCGAAACCTCGGCACCTTCAGCGATCGCATCCGCCTCGCTGATCTCCTGCAACCGCTGCACGCGCACATCGGTGACGATCAGGGTGATGCGGCTGGCCCAGCGGGGCATGAACATGCCGGGCCGCTTCTTCCCCCGCCAAACGGGCGCCGGTGCGCCGTCCGCCTCGAACAGGATGGCAGAGGAGGTGGGCAGGTCACGGGGTCTGCTGCTGTTCAGCGAGCCGCTGGTCCGCCACGCCTCCTGGACATAGAGGCGGTCGCCGGCAGCATGGCGCGGCATAAAGTGGTATTCCACAAGGTGCTTGCCGGCAGGGCGAGCGAAGAACTGGCCGGCGGCGTCCTTCATTTCGTAAACCCGCCGCCCTGACTTGTTGTCAGTCGCGACCGGCACAAACTCGACGACACTCTCGATGCCCTCGAAATTGATCAACCGTCGCGTCTGCGTCTTGCCGGTGCCGGGCTGCTCGATCTCGCGCAGGATGGCGCGGACCATCGGCGCTGAAAAGAGAATCGGTTTGTCGCTCATAGCGCCTGCACCTCGCGAGGCTGGGGCATGCCGCTGTGCTCCACGCCGTCCAGCAGCCTGCCGGCGCGTTTCTTGCCGACATCGAACATCGACATCGCGCCGGTGCCCTGCAGGAATGCGTTGCGGTCGACGTGGCGGTGTCGAGATCCATCGGCGTGCAGCACGCATTCATCGACGAGGGAATGACGGGTCGCGTCCGGGTGCCTTTCACTCAGGGGCGGATAGCAGGCGTCGATCTGCTGTTCGGACATCTGGCTGACCGCTGACCAGTTGCCCCACTGCTTGAAGAAGAACGGGACGTCAGCCCCGGCGCACTGGTCGCGCAGGGCGCGAGGCCAGTCGGGATGCATGGGGCTGGCCCGGTCGCCGCTCTCGCCGCCGGCGATGACCCAGTCGAGGCGGGTGTTGCCGTCGCACGCGTCGGTATAGGCCGACGCGCTGTCGCTATTCTCAACCCACGCCTCGGCGGTCAACGCGTTGTAGCGTATCTCGGCATCTTCATCCTGCCAGCGGATTGCGCTCAGATCGATCGGCCCGAGCAGCGGCTCGGCCGAGAGGAAGCGGATTGCGGCAGGCGTTGCCAGCAGGTCGGGGATGCGCTCGTCGGCTTCCTTCTGCCGCTCGGCCGAGACGCCTAGCCAGACATTGGGCAGCGGCCACGGTGCGTCGATGCCGACATTCGTATAGGCGCAGTTGTCGCCATGGGCCTTGCGCTGGATCTCGCCGATGCGATCGCGAAGATCCTCGGCTGCGAAATAGGCGAGCATGCGCGCGCTGCGCTTGGTGAGCACCTGGTAGGTGTGCCACCACGTTTCGGCCATGCCGGCGTAGACGCGGTCAATCCATTCGTCGGGCACGTCCTCGTGGAACAGGTCGCCATGGGCGCAGACGAAGATCATGCGCGGGCGGCGCCAGCGGAGCGGCTGGTCGAGCCACTGCTCGTTGAACCGGACCTTGCCGTTCCACACCGGGCCGTTCTTGCTGTCGACCGTGAGGGCGGTGCGGCTGGGGTGGTTTTTCAGGCGGGTGCCCGCCAGCTTCATCGCATAGCAGTTGGCGCAGCCGGGCGAGACGATGGAACAGCCGGTGACCGGGTTCCACGTCGCATCGGTCCATTCGATGGTTGAGTGTTCAGCCATTGTCGGCAATCCATTTGTCGAGCGTCACGAGGAGCAGTTCGTCACCCTGTCCGCCCTTGGCTTCGAGCGTCAGACGTAGGGCGTCGATGATCATGCCGATGGTTTCGATCTGATTGGCCTGCGTCAGGTTCTGGCCGGTGGCAGTGCGTGCTGCCTCGACGAGGTCGGTCACCGCACCGCTTGCGGCGCTCGCCGCAGCAAGCAGAAGGGTGCGTTTTGCCTCCCAATCCATCGGCTCACACTCCCACGCAGGCGGCGAGCTGCGCCTCGTAGACTGCGATGCGCTGCATGCTGATCATGAGGACAAAGCCCGCGACCGCACTGATGGCGAGCGCGATGCCTATCTGCACGGCGACGCAGCGGAAGGCAGCGCCTACCGCCGCGCGGTTCTTCTCGGCTGCCAGCGCCGCGCCGTCGATCGGGTCGAGGACGCGGTGCGGGGCATAGCCGAAGCCCGGCACGATGACGGGCGGATCGATCGGCCGGCGCGGGTCCATCTCAGGCGACCTTTGCCACGAAGGCCTTGCCGGCGAGGCGGCGGGCTTCGGCGATGACGGTCTCGGTCAGATCCTCGTCGGGGAACCGGAGGACAAGATCGTCCATGTCGCAGGAGCCGCGAATGGCGACGATCTCGCGCATGGCATCGGCCACGCGCTCGCGCAGGGGTGTTTTCGGCTTGGGGGTGGCCTTGGCCTTTGCCGCCTTAACCGCCTTGCCAAAGGCGGCCATGTCGGTGTCGATGCCTGAGAAGTGCAGCATGGGAAAATCTCCGTTGTTGTGCGGGCAGCGCTTGCCGCTCGCGGTGGTGATCTGTGGATTGCGGGCTGGAACTGGTGCGGCTGTGGCCGCAGCGGCCGAAAGCCGCGTAAGCTTGCGATGCCGAGGCGCGGGCAAACGCGCCCCGGCACCTGTCACCAACTCATCGGAAAGGGCGAAGGCAATGAGTGGCGATTTCGAACTGAACGCTTCGGGGAACATCAAGCTTTCCCCGCTGGTCGGTTATTCTTCCGCCGTGGCGGCGGGCATGAGCTGCCTGCTACGGCTTGAGTATGTGGAGTCGGAAGAGGCGCTGCGGCTGGGGCAGCACTCGGCCCTGCAGCTGGTGCTGACGCCGGCTCAATGCCGCGAACTTGCCGCGGCGCTATCGAGAATGGCAGATGCGACAGAGAGCGCGGATCAAACCGGGACGCGACAATAGGCCCGAGATCGGAGGGCGCGACACCAAACTGTCCGTCCGGCAGAGCTTGGGTGCGCGAGGCACAGGCAGGCATGGGTTCTCTCCATCGCGGGATTGCGATGGGCGATATTCCCCATACTGTGTAACTATGTCAACCCCAAAATGGGGAACGCTAGCGCGGCGTCATGTGCTTTACGCGCGCCGCCCATACGAGCTCGACATCTTCGATCGGACTTTCAGTCTGCGAGAGCAGGTGGAAATGGCCCGGTTGTGTACCCTTCATGAGCTTCTTGACCAGGATGCGCCCATCAATGGTCTCGCAGACAACAAGCCTGCCGATCAGGTCGTGGGTGACGGGGTAGCGGACGTCGTCATAGTAGACGAGCCACTGGTTGAAGAATGAGCCTAGCGAGTCGCCCCTAACTTCCAGGGCGACGGTATCCTTACCTCCCCCCGGGGGCATGGGCACCTCATCAAAATGTCCGTCTGAATCTGCATAGAAGTGTGCCGCTGCGCCTGCTCCAACGTACCCCATGACGGGGACCAGAGCTTCGGTGATCTCGGAATGCGAGACGCTGAAGGCGGTGGCGGCCTGCTCAATATAGTCACTGGTTAGTCGGCGTTCGCCGCGCTCCAGCTTGATATACTGGCTGCGGGAAACCCCCATTTCCTCGGCGGCTTTGTCGAGAGTCCAGCCTAGGCGATTGCGTATAATTTTGAGATTGTTTCCCATAGCGGGGAACTTAGACGACTGGCGCAGCCGGCGTCGTTCTACAAATTGTCCATTTTGTGCTTGACGATGTTGCACAGAATGGGGAATATCCGGCGCCATGAAGCTCATCGATTACATGCGCCTCCATACGTTGCGCCCCGAAGACATCGCCGACCGCGTCGGCGACGTGTCGCCGTCCGGCGTTCGCAAGTGGATGTCCGGAGAGCGGATCCCGCGTCGCGACCAGATGGAACGGCTTGCCATCGTGACCGCCGGCGCAGTGTTGCCGAACGACTTCTTCACACTTCCCGCATCTGCGGAGGCAGCCGAATGAGCGCCTGCGCGAAAACCCCGTGGGGCGACATGCCTCTTTCCGATTCCAGAACCATGCCGGTCGAGCGGGCCCCGCACGGCGTCGACGACGATGCCTTGCGTGTTGCCGGCGTGGTCTTTCCCGCGCCGGGCGAGGGTGCCTCCCGCCCTTCGTCCGGCGCGGCGTATATCGGCGTCGACCTGGGCAGCGGTGATTACAGCGCGATCTCGCTGGTGCTTTCCGATGCGGTGTTGCTCTCGCTGCGGCTCTCTGCCGCCGAGGCAGGATTGAGCGAGGAGCAACTGATTTCCAATCTGGTCGCGCAGCATGCCGCCAAGATCGGCATCGCGCGGCTTTCCGAGTTTCAGCAGGGTGGGGAAGCGGTATCCCGCGTGGCTCATAACCACGATGTCGCCGGTTCGAATCCGGCCCCTGCAACCACCGATAACAGCAGCCGAAGCGAGCACGGCGAGGGCGGCAATCGGGCCGCTCCCGCACGGGGTGCGGGGCCGCCATGAGATGATGTGTTCGCGGGCGTTTTTCATGCCCGCACTGTGAATCAACCGATCCTTTCCCGCCACGGGAAACGACGCCGGGTTTTCCCGGCGCGGGAAAGCTTTTGTGCCTGAGGAGGCCGCCCATGATCCCGAACGCGAATGCCCGTCACTTCCTGCTCAAGGCAAAGCAGCGCGACCTGATCGCCGCTGTCGGCGGCATCGAGCGCGCCTCGGGCATATGCAACTACGGCAAGAGCACCGTGGGGCGCTGGTCCAATGCCGACAGCCCCGAGCTGATGCCGCTCGATGCGATCTTCGCGCTGGAAGAGGAATGCGGCCGCTTCGACATGAGCGAGGCGATCGCGCAGGCGCGGGGCCAGCGCTTTGCCGATGCCGAAACGGGAGAGGAAGCCGCCAACGCCTGCGTGATGGAACGCCACGCCAACGCGATGGTGCAGATCGGCGAACTGATGACGACGGCTGCGCTGGCCTTTTCCGATGGCAAGCTGACGCCGGCCGAAGCAACGCAGCTCGACAGAATCGCAAGCCGCGTCGAGCGCGCGATGGAAGAGCTGCGCAAGGCCACCGCGAGCGCGCGCGGCGCGGGCGGCATCAGCCTCGTTGCCGGAGGGCAGGGCTGATGCGGGCGCTTTCCTTCGTCTCGCCGGTCGTCAAGCCCGAGCGCGCCCGCGCGCCCTTGCGGCGCTCGATCTTCGACATGGTGGCCGGGCTCAATGCGCCCGTCGCGCCGGACGGTGACCCCGCCGGATGGGCGCTGGCCGATCTCGATGCGCACGAATGCCGGTTTCCGATTGGTCACCCTTCGACGGGCGTTCGCTTTTGCGCCGCCGTCGTTTCCGCCGACGACTGGCGGCCGGGTGCCGTTAACGGCTGCTACTGCCGTTTCCATCGCGACTACCTGCGCGGCCAGCCGCCTGTGACCGAAGACGGGGAAGGCTGATGGCGGCGCAGGCGGTTTCCATCACCATCAAGGTCGCGCCGCGCGCGTACCAACGTCTGCATGAGATGGCGAAGCCCTGGGGCTATTCGCCGACTGTCTATGCGCAGTTGCTGTTCGATGCGGCCTTTGCGGCGCGGATCGGCCAGGAGCGGGACACCCCTGTCAGCGATGCCGAACTCGACGAGCATGTGCGCCTCGTGTTCGCGCTCGCGGGGCAGGCGGATGCCGCCGCGATCGAGCGGGCGACCGGCGTTCCGAAAAGCAGGGTGACGCAGATCCTCGACGGGTTCCGGCAGGTCACACGGGGGCGGCGCTGATGTCCGACGATTACGATCCCTACGAAGCGCGCGGACCGGCGCGCGAGCGTGTCGGCAAGTCGCTGCGCCCCGGCGCCGACGAGGAAGCGAGCGGGCCGCAGACGGTCGCGGCCGGGCAGCTGCGCAGCTTCATCGAGCGGATCGAGCGCGTGCAGGAAGACATCGACGCTCTCTCCGATGACCGCAAGGAAATTTACGCCGAGGCGAAGGCCACCGGATTCGACACCAAGGCGATCCGCGCCCTGGTCAAGATGCGGAAGATGGATCAGGCGGAACGGCAGGAAGCCGAGGCGATCCTCGATCTCTACAAGCATGCGCTGGGGATGGAGTGATGAAGTACCAGCTCCTGCCCCCACTATCTGCTGACGACTATGCCGCGCTCAAATCCTCGATCATCGCGTGCGGGGTGTTGGTGCCTGTCGAATATGACGAGCATGGCAACATCCTCGACGGGCATCACCGTGTGGCGATCTGCGAAAGCCTCGGGTTGGTCAATTTCCCTCGTGTCGTTCGCGAAAACCTCTCGGAGGACGACAAGCGCTCGCACGTCCGGTCATTGAACTTGGCCCGACGACACCTGACGACTTTTCAGAAGCGCGAAATCATCGAAGCGCAATTGTTGGAAACGCCGCATCTTTCCAATCGGACGCTCGCGAAGATACTCGGCGTTGACAACAAAACGGTGCTCAATCGCCGAGTATCACTAGAGAGCAAAGGGCGGTTGAGGCGTCCAGTTCGCGTCCAGGCTAGGAACGGCGTCTATCACCCTGCTGATCGGCCCCGAAGCTTGCCGTCGCCTTTGATGTCGGACGGTATCAGACTCGATGGCCTGCATGTCTATGATGTGATCCGTCGCATCAGGGAGTGTGAGCACGATCTAGCGCTACTCAGGCCGATCGTTGATCGTGGTCTTCCGTCTGATGACCGGCTCACGGTGCGTGACGTTATGCCGTCCTCGTTCTTCGAGGATAGCGGGCAATGAAGTATCAGCTTCTCCCGCGCCTTTCCGCTGACGATTATGCCGCGCTGGAAGCGTCCATCGTGGCGCATGGCGTGCTCGTGCCGGTGGAATATGACGAGGCCGGCAACATTCTCGACGGGCACCATCGTGTCGAGATCTGCGAAAGCCTCGGACTGGTCGACTGGCCGCGCTTCGTGCGCAAGGGGCTTTCCGAGACCGAAAAGCGGACACTGGCGCGCGAACTGAACGTTTCGCGGCGGCACCTTTCCTCGGCGCAGAAACGCGACCTGATCGCCGACCAGCTGCGCGACACGCCCTCGATCTCGTCGCGCGCCATCGCGGCCATGCTCGGCGTGCACCACAACACGGTGCAGACCGTGCGGCAGCAGCTCGTCGATGGTGGCGAAATTAGCCACCACGAGGAAATCGAAGGGCGGGACGGTGTCAGGCAGCCGGCGCGCAAGCCGATCAAGACCGCCTTCCTGCCCGACACCGACAACCGCCGCGAGCTGATGAAGGTGGCGAAGGGGCTGCGCGCGGAAGACCAGAAGACGCGCCACGCGGTGCGGCTGGCGCATATGGATATGGTTGCCGAGAAGGGGCAGGTGACCGCCCACGCCTGGTGGAAGGACGATGCCGGCGGGCCAACCTTTCCCGTGATCTACGCCGACCCGGCGTGGAAGTTCAAAGTCCATTCGGAAGTAACTGGCCGCGAAAAGAGCGCGGAAAACCACTATCCGACGATGGACCTGCCGGAAATTCTCGCGCTCGGCTGCCCCGCCGCGCGCGACGCCGTGCTGTTCCTGTGGGTGACGGATCTCGCCAACGGCCTGGCCTGCATGGCGGCATGGGGGTTCACCTACAAGAGCTTCTGGGCGTGGAACAAGGTCTATCCCGGCGAGCAGACCGGCACCGGCTATTGGAGCTTCGACAATGTCGAGCTGCTGCTGATCGGCACCAGGGGCAACCCGCCCGCGCCGCTGCCCGGCACGCAACCGCTGAAATGCACGGCGCACCCGGTAGGGCGCCATTCCGAAAAGCCGCTCTGGTTCATCGAACAGATCAGCCGGCTCTACCCCGGTGTGCCCCGCCTCGAAATGTTCTCGCGCTCGGCACAGCCGGGCTGGGAGACGTGGGGCTATGAGGCGAGCGCGGAGGCGGCAGAATGACGCCGCGCCCCGACTTCTCGCCGAAGATGTTGTCGCTGTTCCTGCGCGCTCGTGCGTTCCATGCCGTCAATGAGGCCGGGGAGCCGTGGCGCAAAACCGAGATCGTGCGCGCGTGGAAGGCGGCGACGCGGAAGCTCGCCGGGGTGACCAACAGCGAATTCCACCTGGCGTGGATGGGCTGGCTGCAAGCGCCGGAGACGCGGGCGCGGCTTTGGGCGGTGCTTGGGCACTTTCCCTCCGACCACGGCGTGATGCTGACGCATGAGGGGCAGGAGGCGGTCAATGGCGGAATTTGACCATTGCACCTTTGCCCGCGATGTGCGCGCCGCGCTCGAAGAACGAGGCCAATCCTTCGGGCAGGCCTGCGCGGCGCATGCCGGGCTCGACAAGGCGATGCTGTCGCGCGCCGTGCATGAGCAGAAACTGTCGGCGGCGAACGTGCTGCTGCTGTGCGGCGCCTTCGCGCTCGACCCCTTCGCCTATCTCGTGGAACGCCCGCGCCTGACGCTGAAAAGCATTGCGAAACAAGCCGTTACACAATCCGTCCAACGTGAAACACAGGAGACGCGGCCATGAGCGACTCCATGCTGCCGATCATCCGCCAGATGCACGAGGCCGATGACGACCGGGCGCGCGGGGCGATCCTGCTTTCCGTCTCCGATGCGGTGCTGATGAAATATCGCCCGGTGTTCGAGGATGCCTGCCGGCGCGCGCGCTTCGATCTCGGGCTCGAATTCATCAACTGGCGGCGCGCTTCCTGGAGCGCGGTGCGCGGGGCAGACGGGCGTCTGCGGTCTGAATTCGAGGACGTGCGTGTTGCCTTCGCGGCCTTTGTCGCGGGCGGGGAGGGCGGTTGATGGCGGGGCGCGGCTATAACCCGACCTTCGTTGCCGAGGCCCAGCGCAAGCGTTCGCTCGCCGCCATGCGGCGCGCGATGAAGGACGCCGAGCAGGAAGCGCGGCGGCTGGAAAAGGCGGCACGCGATGCCGCCGACGCGATCCTCGAAGCGGCCTATGAGGAGGCGCGCATCATCATGGCGCGCGCCTATGACGAGCAGCCGAAGCCCAAACGGCCGGTTGCCGAGATCATCGGCGAGGTGGCTGCGGAATACCGCATCCCGCCACGCACCATACGCGAGGGCGGCGGCACGAAGACCGTGCGGGATGCGCGCCGGGCAGCACTGCGGCGCACGGTGCGCGAGCGGCAGGACCTTTCCGGCAATGACATCGCCCGCATCTTCGGCGCTATCTCAGCCGAGACCGCCAATCGCGCCATTCGCGAGGCGCGCCATGGATAGGGTGAAGGAAGCCGCCGCGCTGCGCACCGTGGCCGCTCATGTCGACGCGCTGGACGGCGACCGCTGGCAGATCGCCGCCCTCGGCAGCGAGACGCTGCTCGACGCTCTGGGGCCGGACAACAGCCGCGTGACGATCCTCACCTTCACCGCCCACGCCAAGCCCGAGGAAATCGAGCTGGTGGCCGGCGCGCTCGACAATGCCCGCATCATGCTGGACGTCATCACGCGGGCCAAGAAGGTGCTGCGCGCCGCAGATGGCGAAGGCGGCAAGCCGCTGCCGCGCCCTTCCGACACCGCGCGGCTGGCGACGCCCGCCAAAAAGAACCATGCGGCGGAAGCGGCGATGCTGTGCGAGCGCGTTGCCTTCCGCAACTGGCTGATCGAACGCCACGGGCTCGACCTGAAAGGCACGGCTGACGACGCGGCCCGTACCGCGCGCGCGGCGCAGAAGCTGCGCAGCCTGCTGGGCGTGACCAGCCGCAAGGCCATCAACGAAGACGACACCGTGCGCGACCGCTGGATCTCGCTGCGGCAGGACTATTACGCGACGGCGGGAAGGGGGCAGGGGTGAACGACAAGATCATCGTCGACAGCTTCGCGGGCGGGGGCGGTGCCTCCACCGGCATCGAAATGGCGCTGGGGCGTTCGCCCGACATTGCCATCAACCATTCCGCCGATGCGCTGGCTATGCACGAGGTGAACCACCCGGCGACGCTGCACCTCGATTCCAACATCTGGGACGTGACGCCGCGCGAGGTGACGAAAGGCAGGCCGGTGGGGCTGTTCTGGGCCTCGCCCGACTGCAAACACTTCTCCAAGGCCAAGGGCGGCAAGCCGCTCGATCGCAACATTCGCGACCTCGCCTGGGTGGTTGTGCGCTGGGCGGAGGAGGTGAGGCCCGACGTGATCATCCTCGAGAATGTCGAGGAGTTCGTGACCTGGGGGCCGCTCTATGATGACGGCAAGCCGATTGTTGAGTTGCGCGGCCACACATTCGAGGCGTGGACGCGGCGGCTGAAAAAGGCCGGCTACAAGGTGCAGTGGAAGGAACTGCGCGCCTGCGATTACGGCGCGCCGACGATCCGCAAGCGGTTCTTCATGATCGCGCGGTGCGACGGGCTGCCGATCGTGTGGCCGAAGCGCACCCATGGCGACCCGAAGAACGCGGACGATGCGAAGCTGATCCGCGCCGGCAAGCTCAAGCCCTATCGCACGGCGGCGGAAATCATCGACTGGTCTCTGCCATGTCCTTCGATCTTCGACACATCGGAGGAGATCATGCGGCAATACGGGCTGCGCGCGGTTCGCCCGCTCGCAGACGCCACCATGCGCCGCATTGCGCGCGGTGTGGTGCGCTATGTGCTGGAGGCGAAGAAACCGTTCATCGTGCGCACCGACATGGCGAGCGCGGCGGGGCGCAACGGCGTCAACACGCCTGACGAGCCGCTGCGCACGCAGACGACGGCGGGCAGCCATGCTGTCGTCGCTCCTTCCTTCGTCGGCTGTGGCGGACGGGCAGGGCAGAGCGCGCCGCGCGGTGGTGACGAGCCGACCGGCACCATGACGGCGAAGCCGGATGGCTGCGTGGTGGCGGCGCATCTGACGAGCTATTATGGCGACGGTGAAGGCGGAAACGTCCGCGGCAGTTCGCCAGATCGGCCGCTCGCGACTGATACGGCAGGTGGCAATCGTCATGGCGTCGTCGCGCCATACCTCGTGCCGCGCTATGGCGAGCGCGAAGGGCAGGAGCCGCGCACGCGGTCGGTCGAGAAGCCCGCGCCGGTAGTCGTACCGGATGGGAATGAAGGCAGCCTCGTCGCGCCAGTGCTGGTCGAGACAGCGCATGGTGAGGTGTCGCCCAGCGGGGTGAAGCGGTGGGGGAACGGCATCAAGCATGCCGACGAACCGGTGGGAACGGGCACGATCAGCGGCAACCATGCCGTGGCAGCCGTGCATCTGTCGCGCTTCACGCAGAACGGCGTGGGAAGCGGAGCAGACGAGCCGGTCGACACCGTGATGGCCGGCGCGCCGAAGTTCGGCGTGGTTGCCGCCTTCATGGCGCAGCACAACAATGACAGCCGCCGCATCGGCGGCGTCAATCCGGGGCGGCCAGCCGACGAGCCCCTTGCCACGCTGACGCAGGCCGGTGCGCAACAGGGCGTCGTGACGGCGCACATGATGCGCCAGTTCGGGACCTCTATCGGGCATGCGCTCGACGAGCCGACGCATACCGACACCGCGACGGTGAACAAGTCGGCCCTGATCGCGCCGTTCCTCGCCACCTACTACGGAAACGGCATCGGGCAGGAGGCGGATGGCCCGTTGCGCACCGACACCACGAAGGACCGCTTCGGGCTGGTGACAGTCGACATCGACGGGCAGACCTATGCCATAGCCGATATCGGCATGCGCATGCTGACGCCGCGCGAGCGGTTCCGGGCGCAGGGCTTTCCCGACAGCTACATCATCGACCGCAAGCCGGACGGCAGCCCTACCACTTCGACGGTGCAGGGCTCGTGCTGCGGCAACAGTGTGTGCCCGCCGCTCGCCGAAGCGCTTGTCGCGGCCAATTGCGGCCACCTCGCCGCGGCGCGGGAGGCGGCGGAATGATGTCAGCGCTTTCGCCCGCGCCATCGCGGCGGCTTGAAGCCCTTGGGCGCAATCGATTTCGGCCGCGCGCCCAGCAGTATGCCGGCTTCGCGCGCAGCGGCCTCGAACGCCATGCGCGCCGCATAGAGCGTTCCGGGATCGCCGGGCCTGTCCATGGATCGCAGGATCGTCTGCCGGGCGCGCAGGTGCTTGTCGCCCGCTTCGTCCGGCCACTCTTCCAGCAGCATCTTAGCGGCCTGGCCGTTGCTGCTGACGTTGACCGCCGTTCCGCCGCTGACCGCGACGCGGACCGGCTCGCTCCACCAGTCGTTACTCATCACGCGCACTCCAACAAGCCGGTTAAACGCGGCGCGGCGGGAACGGTTGCGCGGGAGGTGGCTGCATGAGCGCCTTCCTACTCGGCACCGGCTTTCGCGCCGACATGGGCACCTGCATTCGCAAGCTGGTGCTGCTGAAGCTGATCGACGCCTGCGAGGATGACGGCAGCCGCATCTTCCCGGCGATCGCCACCGTGGCGCGCGCGGCGCAATGCTCGCCGCGCCAGGTGCAACGCGAGATCCGCGCCTTCCTCGAAATCGGGCTGCTGACGCTGGTGCGCGAGGGCGGCAAGGGCCGGCGCTCGACCAACGAATATGCGCTCGATCTTGCAGTGCTGGGCGCGATCTCGCGCGACGGATGGGACGCCTATGCGGCTGCGCGGGGCGGGATTTCTAAGGGTGACACCCAGTCACCCTTAGATGACGACGCCAAGGGTGACACCGGTGACACGGATAGGGTGACACCGGAGACGCCTAAGGGTGACACCAGGAGTCATACAACCCCTCCAGACTCCTCCATTGAACCCTCAGAGCGCGCGGAGGCGCGCGAGAGAGAGGGCGAGATCGAGGATCCGGTTTTAGGCGATACGCCGGGAACCGCCGCGTTCGAGAAACGGGTGATGCGGTTCTGCAACGGGACGAAGTTTGCCGCCGGGCCGTGGAAGGACTGGGATACCTCGTCGCCGGGCTGGATCGCGCGGCAGTTCGCCAACCTCGACGGCGCCGAACGGCTGGAGGCGGAGCGGTGGCGGGACGCCTACCTGCTCGACATGCGCCAGCGCGGCAAGTCGCCGGTGACCGTGGGCATCTTCCTGCGCGACAAACTGTGGACGGGGCTCGATCCGGCCATTCTTGCCCGTGTCGATCGGGTGAAGGCGGGGCGGCCGGTGGAGGAGGCGAAGCCGGACGGCTGGGCCAAATGCCTCGGGCCGGTGGGCATGGCGTTCCTGTTCGGCAAGATGCTGGCAGGGCCTGCCGATGCCGATCTTGCGGCGCGGCCGTTCCTATCCGACGCGATGCTGCGCGAGGCGTGGCCTGCGGTGTGGTGGTGGCAGGCATCGCAGAGGCAGAAGGGTGGCGGCGTGTTCGCCGATGCGTGGCACGGCTTACGCGACCTGATGGTGCCGGTGCCGGCCGACAGCGGCGCGATGGCGGAATGGAAGGCGGAATTCACCCGGCGCGGATGGCGATGGCTCGCCGCGCTGGACGGGCTCGACGTGGTCTATTGCCCCAAGGGCGGACCGGCAGGGCTGGAAGCATTCGAGGCGGCGGTGAGCGAGGGTCAGAGCGATGATGGCGGTGAACGTGAAGCGGCTGAATAGCGACGAACGCGTGTGGCTCGACCGGGAGGGCGCGCCGATCAATGTCGACAGGGCATGGCACAAGAGCGACCGCGTGATCGCGGAGCGGCAGCGCGAGGAAAGGCATCTGGCGATGGCATCGCTTGACGTGGAAGGCACAAGGCGGTGGTTCGCGCTGCGGGCGGGCAATCGCGGCGAGATCGATCTGCGCGACAGGCTGATCGATTCGCGGGTGGATGCCGTCGTGCCGGTGAAGCAGGTGCCGGTGAAGCGTCGGTTCAAGGTTGAGTGCCGCAAGGTTGTCCACAGGCCGGTGCTTGCCGGTCTCGTATTCGTCAACATCGTGCCGAGCGACGAGGCGTTCTCAGGCCTGCTGCGCGTGAAGGGCGTGGCCAGCCTCGTCGGCACGAATGACAAGCAGTATCGCCCCTATCCGATCGGCGACCGACAGATGAATGGATTCATGGACTTGGCACAGGCAGGCGCGTTCGACGAGCGCAACGCACCGACCGGTTTGCAGGTGGGTGCGAAGGTGCGGATCAATGTCGGGCCCTATGCGGAATTCACCGGTGTGCTGGAGGGATATGCGAAGGGCAGGTCGGCGCGCGTCATGACCTGGCTGTTTGGTCGGGAGATCATCGTCGACGTAAAGCTTGCGCATATCGAGAATCTGGATTAGCGATTCCGACCCATGGACGACCGGGGACTGTGAGGCGCATGCCTCCGATTAGCGGGCCATCGCCACGGCGACAGCGACCCCTCCCGGCCCAGCCCTGACACCGCCGACAGGCGACCGACTCAGGGCCAGTGCGCAAGCTATGTCTGGACATCATCATGGGTGTGGAGAGGGACCGCTCTCGTCAACGTGACGAGACGCTGCCTTGGCGCAAGTGGATCAAGACTGCGCGTTGGCAGAAACTCCGATGGTTCGTGCTCGTGCGCGACCTGTTCACCTGCCAGAAGTGCAAGCGCATCGAGACCGATACGTCGCAGCTCGTCGCCGATCACAAGACGCCGCATCGTGGTGATGAACGGCTGTTCTGGGATGACGAGAACCTGCAATGCCTCTGCAAGCCATGCCACGACGTCGTGAAGCAGGCCGAGGAGCAGGCGTCGGTGCATCAACGCGGGGTCTGGTACTGACCCTCTCGACCGGCCAGTGAAACATCGGCGTGAAACATCAAGGGGGGTGGGTCGAAAGTCTGGACCCGCCTCGCCCCTAGACCCGCGCCCCCCTCATTTGGAGATTTTTTCTCGTGGAACCCGAATTTGACCTATTCGGCGAGGTGGTTCCTGCGTGGCTTGGAAAGCGCGGGCGTCCGCCTTTTCAGCCGACCGAGAAAATACGCAACAAAGTCAAGCTGTTGCTGGCGCTCGGCTGGGCGACGTCGCGCATTGCCGGGGCGGTTGGCATCTCACCGGCGACTTTGAAGCGGTATTTTAGAGCCGAGATGAAAGATCGGCTGTTCATGCGCGACCGGCTCGACGCCCGCCGATTCGAGATCGCCATGGAGCAGGCGAACGCCGGCAACATCACGGCACTGCGCGAACTGGCGGCCATGATCGACCGTAACGACCGTATGGAGATCGAGCGCGATATGGGCTCGAAGCCAAACACTGACGATGGTGCTTCTGCCCGCGTTGGCAAGAAAGCGATCGACGAGCAGCGGGCGCATGCGGCTGATGCGGACCTGATGGCCGAGCTGGAGCGCGAGGCGGCGCAGAATGCAACGCACTGATCCGCTGCCGCGGTTCGCGTGCCCGGATTGGTGGGAGCGTATTCAGGCGGGTCAGATGCCGATGGCAGATGTCCCCCTCAATGCCGAGCGGGCCGCCAAGGCCGTCGCGTTCTTCAATCGCCTGCGGCTTCCGGACGTGCCCGGTACGCCGACAATGGCGGAAGCCTGCGGGGAGTGGTTTCGCGAAATCCTCTGCGCGTTCCTCGCCAGCGAGGATCCTGACACCAAGCAGCGGCTCGTCTGGGAACTGCTGTGCATGGTGCCGAAGAAAAACTCGAAGACGACCTACGTCGCGGCGCTCGGGTTGACGGCGCTCTACATGGAGGAAGCACCCAATCGGCAGATGCTGATCGTGGCGCCAAGCCAGAACATCTCGGAGCGGTGCTTCGACCAGGCGCAGGGTATGATCCGGCTCGACGAGCGGCTGAAGGCAATCTTCAACGTTCAGGATCATCTCAAGTGCATCACCCGCCGCAAGACGGGCACACAGCTCGACGTCAAGAGCTTCGACACGTCGATCGTCACCGGCGAAATCCCGATCCTGACGATCATCGACGAGGTGCACGAGCTGGGCAAGAAGGCCAAAGCAGCGGCTGTCATGCAGCAGATTCGCGGCGGCGGCATCACGATGCAGGGCGGCCAGGTGCTGATGATCACCACGCAGTCAGACGAAGCGCCCGCCGGCATCTGGAAAACCGAGCTGCTCAAGGCGCGCAAGATCAGGGACGGGCAGGGCG
This sequence comes from Neoaquamicrobium sediminum, assembly GCF_040970315.1. Taxonomy (NCBI): domain Bacteria; kingdom Pseudomonadati; phylum Pseudomonadota; class Alphaproteobacteria; order Hyphomicrobiales; family Phyllobacteriaceae; genus Neoaquamicrobium; species Neoaquamicrobium sediminum. Next base: position 227,405 of record NZ_JAZHFV010000002.1, read on the forward strand.
GATCGGCCCCGATCATGTTGCCGGTGCTCTATGAGTTTCCGCAGGAACTGCAGAAGCGGCAGGATTTCTGGCGAGACCAGCGCAACTGGTCGATGCTGCTGCCGAACATCAACCGCTCGATCGACGCGGCGCGGCTGATCGCGGATTACGAGAACAACGGTCGCGCGACGCCGCAGGCCGAGCAGATTTGGGCGAGCCAGCACCTCAATATCGAGATCGGCGTTGGTATTGGTGACGATGGCTGGGGCGGCGCCGAATACTGGGATCTGCGCGCAGATCCGACGTTGACGCTGGATGAGCTGCTCGCACGATCGGAAGTTGCGGTCGTCGGCGCGGATGGCGGCGGCCTGGACGATCTCTTCGGTATCTGCGTGATCGGTCGTGAGAAGGTGACGCGGCGATGGTTGATCTGGTGCCATGCCTATGCGCATCCGAAGGTGCTGGACCGCCGCAAAGAAATCGCCGCACAGCTCCGCGACTTCGAAGCTGAAGGTTCTCTGACCTTCTGCGCGGTCTCCGAATACATCGCGGCGATCGCGGCGACTGCCGGTCGTATTCGTGACATGGGGCTTTTGCCCGAGAAAAAGGCGTTCGGGTTCGATCCGAACAACATCGCCGCGCTCGTGGATGCTCTGGCACTCGTCGGCATTGAGGGCGACATGCTGCATCGGCTGCGACAGGGGCCGGCTCTTTCGCCTGCGCTCTGGGGCCTTGAACACAAACTGAGCGACGACACGATCAGCCATGATGGTTCTGGCCTCATGTCCTGGTCGGTCGGAAATGTGAAGATCGAAGTCAAACTCAACGGGAATATGGCGACCAAGGAAGCGGCAGGGCGGGCGAAGATCGATCCGTTCGTAGCAATGCTCTGCGCCGCCATTCTGATGAGCTGGAACCCGGAGGCGATGGGCATGGCCGATCTCGGCGACTACCTCTCCGAACTGAAGGCCATGGCATCATGAATCCATTGAGCTGGCTGGGTTTCGGACGAGCAAAGCTCTCGGGCCGCGATGATGCCGATACGAAGGCAGCCTATGCGCGGGCGCAGGCGGCTCATCCTTCGGTTGATCGCGTGCTGTCGTTGTCGACGGCATGGGCCTGTATCCGGCTGCTTTCAGAGACGAGCGGAACACTTCCGCTGCCGCTGTACCAGAAGATCGACCAGGACAAACGGAGGGTGGCGGACGATCATCCCCTGTATGGCATCCTGCATGATAGCCCGAACTCCTGGCAGACCGCTGCCGAGTTCTGGGAGGGGCAGGTTGCCAACATCTGCGGGTGGGGCAATGGCTTTTCGGAACAGAAGCTGCTGGGAGACCGCCTCGTCGGCCTTGAGCCGTTGCGGCCTGACACCATGGTGCGCCGCGACCAGAATGGCGCCCTCAAATATGTCGTCAACGATCGCGGCAAGCATGAGGTACTGCCGGCGAACAAGGTGTTGCACCTGCGTGGTTTTGGTATCGGCGGCGACACCGGACTTTCGCCGATCCGGCACGGTTGGCAGACGTTTCGCAGCGCGCTCGCTGCAGAAGATGCAGCCCGCCAGTTCATGGAGGGTGGCCTGCAGGTCGCCGGCTTTGCCAAGGAAGGCCAGAATGCGAAGTCGACGGCGGAGCAGCGCAAGGAACTGATGGCGCTGTTCGCCGAGTTCATGGGATCGCCCGCCTCCGGCAAGGTGATGCCGCTGCCTCATGGTTGGGAATACCAGCAGCTGACGATGGACCCGGAAGACGCGCAGCTGATCGAAACGCGCGGTTTCAATGTCGAGCAAGTCTGTCGCATCTACCGGGTGCCGCCGTTTATGGTCGGACACACTCAGAATTCCACAAGCTGGGGCACCGGCCTCGAGCAGCAGCAGATCGGGTTTCTCACCTTTGCGATGCGTCCCTATCTGGTCCGTATCGAGCAGGCCGTAAAAAAGCAGCTTCTGAAACCGGCCGAGCGGCAGACCTACTATGCCGAGTTCGTGCTTGAAGGACTGTTGCGTGCCGATAGCACCGGGCGGGCGGCGCTCTACACATCCGCCGGGCAGAATGGCTGGATGACACGCAACGAGATGCGGCGGCGGGAAAACCTGCCCCCTGTCGAAGGCGGCGACACACTTACGGTGCAGTCAAACCTCGTCCCGCTTGACCAGCTTGGAAAGGCACCGCCGCGCCGGGTGCAGCCCGCGCCCGGCGATCCTGTCGACTAGGAGAACCACTGTGAAAACCAAGGATTTCGCCCTGGAGGTCAAGAACCTCTCGGAAGACGGCACCTTTGAGGGCTACGGCTCGATATTCGGCAATGTCGACAGCTATGGCGAAAAGGTCGTTCCCGGCGCTTTTGTCGAGAGCCTGGCGAAACACCGCCGCGAGGGAACGTCCGTGCTGATGTTGTGGCAGCACAATTCCGAGGAGCCGATCGGCGTCTGGGAAGACCTCGCCGAAGACGCCAAGGGCCTGTGGGGCAAAGGCCGCCTGATCATGGATGTGCAGCGCGCCAAGGAAGCCTATGCGCTTCTCAAGGCGAGGGCGGTACGCGGCCTCTCGATCGGCTATCGCGAGCTGGAATTCGATAAGGATAACGGCGTCCGGCTGCTGCGCAAGCTGGACCTGTGGGAGATCAGCCCCGTGTCATTCCCCGCCAACAATCGGGCGCGGATCGAAGCCGTCAAATCGGAACGCATGGAAGAGTTCGCTCGCCGGTTACGCGATGGCGATCCCATGCCTGTCAAGGAATTCGAGGACCTCCTGCGTGAGGCAGGTGTCCCGAAATCGCTAGCCGTACAGATCGCCTCTGTCGGCTATGCGAAGGCCATTCGGAGTGAGTCCGAGGGTAACGAGGCGAACACCATCGCGGAAGCTACGGCCAAGGCGCTGCGTGAAGCAGCTGCCGCCTTCCGCACGACTTGAAACCTGGAAGGACACTGCAATGACCAGAAACATCGATCGCATATTCGCGTTCGGCCTGCTTGGCTGCATCGCGCTCGCGGCGGCACTTGTCTTCATCGGCGTTGATCCTGTCAGCGCCCATGCGGGCACCGCCATCCTCGCCACGGCAGCCGCAGGCCCGTCTGCCGATCTTCAGCAGCTCGCAATCGACCTGAAAACCGCCGCTGACGAGGTGAAGAAGACTGCCGAGACGACGCAGGCGGAACTGAAGAACCTCGGCAAGGTCACCGACGAGACCAAGCAGAAGGCCGACGACGCGCTCATCAAGCACAATGAGATTGCGGCAAGGTTGACCGAGATTGAGCAGAAGCTCGTCGCGCGTCCCGGCGGGGACGAAAAGCGGGCCAAGTCTGTGGGCGAACTCGTCATCGAAAACGATGAGTTCAAGGCATTCGTCAAGTCCGGCGGCAAGGGGCGCATCTCGATCCCGGTGAAGGCGATCATCTCCGCACTGACCACTGATGCGGACGGATCGGCCGGCGACCTGATCGTGCCGGATCGCCGCCCTGGCGTCATCACGCCGCCCGAGCGCCGGCTGACCATGCGCAACCTGATCACGCCGGGCAACACCGGTTCGAATGCGATCCAGTACGTGAAGGAAACCGGCTTCACCAACAATGCAGCCACCGTTTCCGAAACGTCGGGTGCGGCCAAGCCGCAGTCGGAGATCAAGTTCGATCTGGTGACCTCGGCGGTGACCACGATTGCGCACTGGGTGCTGGCGACCAAGCAGATCCTCGACGATGTGCCCCAGCTGCGGTCCTATATCGACGGACGTCTGCGCTACGGTCTCGCATTCGTCGAGGATAACCAGATCCTGAACGGCTCTGGCACCGGTACCGACCTCAATGGCATCTACACCCAGGCCACGGCCTTCTCGGCTCCGACGACCCTCCCGTCGCCGGTGACCAAGATCGACGTGATCCGCCTTGCCATGCTGCAGGCGTTCCTTGCCGAACTTCCGCCGACCGGCACCGTGCTCAACCCGGTGGACTGGGCGACGATCGAACTGGTGAAGGACACCACCGGGCGCCACATCATCGGCAATCCTCAGGACGGCACCGCGCCGCGCCTGTGGCGTCTGCCGGTGGTTGAAACGCCTGCCATGACCGTCGACAAATACTTGGTCGGCGCGTTCGAGCTCGGCGCGCAGCTCTTCGATCGCGAAGACGCCAACGTCGAAATCTCGACGGAGGACAGCGACAACTTCCGCAAGAACCTTGTCACCATCCGTGCGGAAGAGCGTGTCGCGATGGCGGTCTATCGGCCGGAGGCGTTCATCAAGGGCGACTTCTCCGACAACATCACCTCTGCCACTGCGGCGTAACGCAAGTCGGCTGATCACGAGCGGCGCCGCCAGTCGGCGCCGTTCCCATGAGCCGACCAAAGGAGAACCGCGATGAAACTCTATGCGATCGACCAGGTGAGCATCTCGTCTGTCCAGCCTGACACGTTGAAGGTTGGTCAGTCGTTTGAAGTGTCCGACAAATACGGGGAGGAACTGTTGCAAAAGCTGCCGCACGCCGTGTCGAATACGGCCCCGAAATCAAAGGCCGAAAGCAAGCCGGCGAACAAGGCCGAGAAGGCCGCTCCGCAGAACAAGTCGGCCTGACCATGTCTGTCGTCGTGATCACGCCTCCGTCTCCTGTCGTCACATTCGAGGAGGTGGAGAAGCACCTCGCCGATGTGCCGGCGGAAGACCAGACCTATGTCGAGGGGCTGATCGCGGCGGCGACGGCGTGGATCGACGGGCCGGCCGGTTGGCTCGGTCGCGCGATCGGCGTGCAGCTGCTGGAATGGCAGCTGTCCGCGTGGCCCTGCAACGGCAGGTGGCCCATCCCGGACATGCTGGAGGTCGAGAGCGTCAGCTACATCGACAGTGCCGGGGTTGAGCAGACCTGGCCGCTGCCGGACCCGGTGTGGTTTGAGAACATGCCCGTCGTGCGTGGCAGGCCCGGCGATATCCGCATCCACTACTGGGCGGGCTACGGCAAGCGCGAGGGCGATCCTGCCGCGTGGGCGAATGACACGCCCGCGGCGATCAAGGTCGCGATCATGATGCTGGTCGCACAGTGGTATCACAACCGCTCCAGCGTCACGATCGGAGGCGCTTCCGGCGTGTTGCCGAATACCGTGAATGATCTGCTTTCGCCGTATCGCGTCTGGAGAGTTTGATGGCTCGCTATCAGCCGGATGCCGGCGCACTTCGCGATCGTGTCGCCTTCGACAAGCGCGGGACAGTCGATGACGGCATGGGCAATTCCGTTGCTGGGCCATTCGAGGAACAGTTTTCGGTGCGCGCTGAGCTGCGCGCCCTGCGTGGTAGCGAGGCTGTGATCGCCGGGCGGCTCGAAGGGCGAAACACCTTCGGCGTCTATGTGCGGCCTTCAATCAAAACACGGCTGATCACGTCGGACTGGCGGATGCGCGATACACGGCGTGGAACGGTTTATGCCATCCGCACCGTTGATGCCGTCACGGACCCGCTGTGGATCTACCTCACAGTCGAAAGCGGAGTTGCGGCCTGATGCCCTGGGTGACCTTTTCCAAGGATTTCGACTTCTCGCCGGCCGCGCGACGCGGGCATGTCACCGTCGCCTACAAGACCGGCATGAGGAAGAACGTCACACGCGCGTGTGCGCTGGCAGCCCAAAAGACCGGTGCCCTGATTGAGGATGGCAGCGATGAAGATCCTGAATCTGGCGCGCTTCAAGATAAAGCTGCGCCGACTGCCTGACGTTGCGCGCGCGGAAATCCGGAAGGGACTGGAGACCAGCGCGAACGAGATGGTCGATCTCATGAAGCGCATGGTGCCGGTCGATGAAGGAAAGCTTCGCGACAGCATCGGCTGGACGTGGGGGGCTCCACCTGAAGGTGCGACGGTCTTTGCCACGGCAGCGGGCGAGGCCGGCCTCGTCGTCACCATCTATGCCGGCGATCGCAACACGGTGGTGACGAACGCGCGCGGCATCGAATTCCAGAATGCCTTCATCCAGGAGTTCGGCCGCAATGGGAAACATGCGAGCCCGTTCTTCCGGCCTGCATGGCGGATCAACAAAAAGCGCGCCCAAAGCAGGGTCAACCGGTCCCTCGGCAAGGCAGCGCGCAAGGTGGCGGCAGGCGGATGATCGACACGCAAGTCCAGAAGGCCATCTTCGACGCTCTGAAAGCAGCGCCGGCCGTTGCGGGCGGCAATGTCTTCGACATCGTTCCTGCTGGCGATCCCTTTCCTCGCGTCACGATTGGCGAGGAGCAGATTGTCGCCGATGGGAATTCCTGTGGCGATGGCTGGGAAGTCTTCGCCGACGTGCATGTCTGGTCCCGCCAGGTCGGCTTTCCTGAAGCCAAGACCATAGCCGCTGTGGTGGTGCAGCGCGTGGGCGCCATAGTCGCGATTGCCGGGTTCGAGCTCGTATCCGTCGAGTTTCAGGGGCAGCGAACCTTGCGCGATCCCGACGGCCTCACCAGCCACATCGTCTGTTCGTTCGTGTTCATCATCGACCAAGCCTAACCTCCAAAGGAGATCATCATGGCACCTCCCAAGACCATGAGCGGCAAGCAGCTGCTCGTGCAGATCGGCGACGGCGCGGAACCGGAAGTGTTCGCGCATGACTGCCTCATCAATACCGAGCGCGGCATCGCGTTTGCCGCCGAGACCAACCGGGAAACAATCCCCGACTGCGACGATCCGGATGCCCCTGGCTGGTCAGAGATCACCGTTTCCGGACAGTCCGCCACGATCAGCGGCGCCGGCCGGCTTCACACTACCAGCGTGTCGGAGTGGTTCGACTGGTTCACGTCGGGCGAGGGCAAGAATGTGCGCGTTCTTCTGAACGGCGTCAGCCTTGCCAATGGCGGTGGCCACTGGGCTGGTGTGTTCAAGCTCACCGCCTGGGAAGTGACCGGCCCCGAGACCGGCCGCGCCGCCGTTTCCGTCACGCTGGAAAGCGACGGTGTGGTCACCTGGGTGGATGCAGCGGCATGAGCCGCCACGGGGCTGTCGAACTCGATTGGGCGGATGGTACCTACACCTTCCGCCTGTCGATCGCTGGCATCGAGGAACTGGAGGCGAAGTGGAGCCGGGAGGCAGAGCGCGACGTTTCGCTGTTTTCCGTCGTCACCATTCTCGCTCCTGCTGTTCGCACCGCCCGCCTCGCCCACATTCGGGAAGTGCTGCGTGTGGGACTGATCGGCGGCGGCATGTCGCCGGTCGATGCGCTTGCGAAAGTGCGCCTCTACATCGATCAACGACCCCTCGATGAGAACCGCGACACGGCCTATGCGGTCGCGCTGGCCGGCCTTCAGCGGGTGCACTCCAAGGACCTGGAGGAACCGCCATCGGGGGAAGCGCTCGCGGCGACGTCGGACGCATCGACTTCGCCGCTCTCCGAGGAAGCGCCAGACTGATGGGAATTCCCGACGTCGGCCAGCTGTCGCTGGGCGAATTTGCTGCAGAAGTCAGCGGATGGAACAAAGCGCACGGGAAGGACACGTCCGTTGCTCCGAGCGATGACGATTTCGATCGCGCAGTGCTGGCGGCAAGGGGCGTATCCTAGTCGTCGAACAGGCTTTCCGGAAGGCATGTGATCGAGCCGATACCAAGTCGTTCACTGTGGATGCCCAACGCCTCGGCGATCGCAATGTTGTCCTGTTTTCGAATTTGGCACTCACCGTGGGTGAGGTCCTTGGCGACTACTGTCTCATCATTCCCGATCGCGTGAACCAGCCGATAGGTTTCTCCGCTGTCTGCCGCCGCGATTATTTCGGTCTCCTCTTTGTCGGCCAGCACGTAGGCAAAACCGACAATGGCGGCCAACACCAGAACGGCCTTCAGTCTTCTGTTCATAAGAAAGATCCTCCATGGCAGTCACTGTAGAGCGCCTGATCGCCACTCTTGAGGCGCGTTTCGACAAATACGAGCGTTCACTCGAGAAGTCTCTTGGCCATACCAACAGGACCTTTACCCGGATCGAAACGCGGGGCAAGCAGATGGAACGGCGGATGTCAGCTATCGGCGCTGGCATTGGCACGTCCTTTGCCAAGGCGCTCGCGATTGCGGGCGGCGCCCGGGGTATCCAGTCGCTGATTGATAGCGCCACTCGTATCGAGAACGCTCTTAAGGTCGCGGGATTGGAAGGGGACAACCTTCGCGCAGTTTATGACCGCCTTTTTCAGTCTGCGCAGAAAAATGCCGCGCCGATCGAGGCGATGGTGACGCTATATGGGCGGTTAGCTCAAGCGCAAGATTCCTTGAACGTCTCGCAAAACGAGATGACCAATTTTGTCGACAAGATCGGTGTTGCGCTCCGCGTTTCCGGAGCATCGGCGACAGAGGCATCCGGGGCATTGCTACAGCTGTCGCAGGCGCTTGGCGCGGGGATCGTCCGCGCGGAGGAATACAACTCAATCAACGAGGGCGCGCGCCCAATCCTTCAAGCCGTAGCTGCGGGTCTGAAGGAAGCTGGTGGCGATGTTGCAAAGCTCAGAAGTCTCGTCATCGACGGCAAGGTGTCGTCCGAAGCGTTTTTCCGAGCCTTTGAAGCCGGATCGGTCATCCTTGAGGAGAAGGTTGCAGGAGCGGAACTCACCGTCTCGCAACACCTGGTACGCCTTCGGAACGTCCTTATCGACGCTGCCGGGGACTTCAACAAAGGCAGTGGTGCGGCCGAAGCGTTCGGGAGCATGCTGTCCGAAGTTGCTGACATCGTAAGCCAGACCGACTTTTCGAAGATGGGCGAGGAGATCGCCAAGTACATCGGCTGGGTCAACGATGCGCGCATAGCCGTGATGTCGTGGCTCGAAGCCCACGGCGCGGCGCTAGGTCGAGATCTTGGCCTCGACAGCATCGGGGAGATGTTGACTGGCGGCGCGGCAGTGCGGCAGCTCGGTCCCTTGACCATTACTTCGAGTAAAGCTCTTCAACGGCGGATCGATGACGCTTTTGGCAGCGCGGTCGAAACGGCAGGCGGGCTGACCGAGCGCGCAATTCAAGATGCTTATCAGCGTCGAGGCCAATCGATCGCTGATGGAAAGACCAGACGCCTTCCCGAGACGGAAACAAAGCCGTCTACGGTTTCGCTCAAGGACTACGACCTGCCAGGAAAGGACAAGGGGGCGAAGAAGCGCGCCGACGATTACCAGCGCCTGTCTCAACGTATCGCCGAAAGCACTGCGGCGCTCGTCGCTGAAACCGAGGCGCAGCGTCAGCTTAACCCGTTGATCGACGATTACGGCTATGCAGTCGAGAAGGCGCGCGCCGAACAGGAACTGCTGAGCGCAGCAAAGAAGGCCGGACTGACGATCACACCGGCCTTGCGGAGTGAAATCGCCAATCTGGCCGATCAGTATGCTCTTGCTTCCGCCGAGGCCGCCAAGCTTGCCGAGGAGCAGGACAAGGCGCGCGAGAATGCCGAAAAGTGGCTCGGCGTCGGCCAGGACATGACGAAGGGGTTCATCGACGACCTGATCAACGGGAAGCCGGCTGCGGAATCGTTCGCGAGCGCAATATCCAAGATCGGGGATGCGCTGCTCGACGACGTGCTGTCGGCAATCTCCGACATCAAGAACGCTTCGGGCGGCGGTTTCCTTGGCTTCCTTGGGAGCCTGTTCGGCGGTGGCACGAATTGGGGATCGCTGTCGGCATCCGGCAAATACCTCTTCGACACAGGCGGTTACACCGGCAACGGCGGCAAGCATGAGCCCAAGGGCGTCGTCCACGGCGGCGAATACGTGTTCTCGAAAGACGCCGTGCAAAAGGCCGGCGTCGGCAATCTGGAGGCGCTGCACCGGAGCCTTAAAGGCTATGCCATGGGGGGCTATGTCGCGCCGACAACCGCGAGCATGGCGCGCCCCGCGACGGCATCCGGGCCACCACAACAGGTGAACATCGCGATCGACGTGTCCGGCGCGCGAGGCAATACCGAGATCATGCAGATGGTGGGTGAGGGCGTGCGCGAGGGCCTGCGGCAGTATGATCGCGAGGCTGGACCGTCGATGGTGAAGCGCGTCGTCAACGATCCGCGGGCGGTGGGCTGATCATGGCACTGACCTTTCCCGCTCCCGTCAGCTATATCGCCGATCTGCTGCGCGTGCCGCGCCGGACATTCCGGCTGGACGTGCAGCAGGAGCTTTCCGGCATAGGCAACGGCGATGTGCTGGCTGCCGAACTGGCGCCGACGCGGTGGGTTGCAGACGTCCAGACGAAGCCGATGCGGCCTGCCGCCGCGCGCGCGTTGCAAGCCCGGCTTGAAGCGCTCGACGGGTCGATCAACGCGTTCTACCTCTACGATCCGTGGAAATGCGTCCCGGCATCGGACCCTGGCGGCGTCATCCTTGGCGCTTCGGCGGTGACCATCAACACGATCGGCGTCGACAACAAGTCGATGTCGCTGGGTGGGCTGCCGGCCGGCTATGTGATCACCGAAAGCGACCAGCTCCATTTCGACTATGGCAGCAATCCGACGCGGCGGGCACTTCACCGCGCGCAGGAGACTGTGACAGCCAACGGGCTCGGCGTGACGCCAAATTTCGAGGTGCGCCCGCATTTCCAGCCGGGAGCGACCGGCGGTCTTGCCGTCACGCTGATCAAGGCTGCTGCCAGGATGGTGCTCGTGCCGGGATCGCTGTCGGTGCAAGGCGATGGGGGGCGCACGGTCATTTCCTTCCAGGCTGTGCAGCGGCCATGAAAGACGATCTCGACGCCAATACAATTGCCGCGATCTCCTCGCGAGAAGGGATTGCGCCTGTCCGTTTTCTCTGGATCAAGACCAAGAACCGCGAGACCGGCGCGCTGGAAACCATGGGTCTGTGGAACGGCTGGGACACGACCGACGTCCAGGTGCTCGATCCAGACACGCGGCTTCCGGTGACACGGACCTATCACGCCGGCGGCAGCGCGATTGAATGGCCTGCCGTGCCGCTGGAAACCGGGCTTGTTGTGCGAACGATCCGGTTCAAGCTGTCGCAGATCAGCCCAGCGGTGCAACTCGCTATCCGGGGCTACGACCCGAAGCACGCGCCGGTGGAGTATCACATCGGCTTTCTGGACACGAACACGAAGCTGATGGTGGCGCCGGCGCGGCCCATCTTCGTGGGCAAGGTCAACGGCTCCCCGATCACGACGCCAGCTGCCGGCGGGGAGGGCGGCATCGAGCTCGCCTGTGTGTCCGACAGCCGCGAGCTGACACGCACGAACCCGCTGAAACGCTCCGACGAGATGCAGCGGCGGCGCACCGTTGGCGGTGTCGAGGATCGCATCCGCAAATACGCAGACGTCGCCGGCGGCTGGCTGCAGAATGTCCACTGGGGGGAGACGAAGGCACCGCCCGCGCAGGCCAACGGCGACACACGGCGAGGCATCCTGCAATGAAGCGCTACAGCTTCTGGCGCGACGCACTGTTCCACTATGTGCAGGGCGTGGCCCGCAAGCCTTTCGCATGGGGCGATCATGACTGCGCGCTGTTTGCCGCCGGCGCCGTCGCGGCAATGACTGGCGAGGACTTCGGCGCTCCCTATCGCGGCAAATACAAGACAATGCGCGGCGGTCTGCGACTACTCAAGCGCAAGGGCTTTGCGGATCATGCAGCGCTTGCCGCGTCGCTGTTCGAGGAAATCCACCCGTCAAAGGCGCAGGTCGGCGACATCGCGGCGATCGAGGAAGACGGACACGTCGCGCTCGGCATCGTGCAGGGACCGCGCATCTATGTGCTGCGCCCCGGTGCGGCGGGCATAGGCACTGTCGGGCTGCTGGAAGCGAAGAGGGCGTTCCAAGTGCCGTTCAAAGAGGAGTTGCATCATGAGTGATGGCAAGGTCTCCCGCTTCAACGCTCTCTTCGCGGAGTATGAAGACGCCGCAAGCGCTTGGTTCGTCCAGGAAGAAGAGGGAGACAGCGCGCGCATCAGGGCGCGTTGCGAAGCTGAATACCTCAAAAAGCGCGCAGCTTTGATGGCGTTCGTCGCAAAGGCAATGGCCGAGAAGCGCTGAACCCGCGCCCCTAACCATTCTCCAACATCATAGGTGATCCCATGAAGCGCAGATCATTTCTTGCGATGCTCGGCCTTGCGCCGGTGGCTGGTGCGGCCGCGGCCGTTACCGTTCAAGATGTTGTGGCGGAGCCCAACTTCCGCATGCACACGGTAGCGGGGCCGGGCGGCTATCGCGCCGGAATAGGCTTTGAAACTCGCGCGACTGGCGATGGCGCGTACCGTTCCGCAAACCTGTTCATCGACGAGCAGCAAAAGTGGATTGCGGATGGAGTCCGCGACTTGATCGGTGACGCTCGCGCCATCGTGCGGCACGAGATCGACGGCGCCCCTGTCCCGTCGAAGGGGAGGTTTTAAGCATGGCAACAGGGTCCAGCGCACTGCCGGAGGTCATCACACCGGACATGGTCACTTGCGTTTGGGTTTGCCCCGATTTCGATGCAGCGCGCAAAGCCGCTTCGAGCAGTGGGCAACCCGAGCCGGAGATGACTATCCACCTCGAGGCTGCACCAGCGACACGCGACCATTGCGGGCGGGAAATCCAGATCCGCGATGAGCGCGGGCGTGTCGTCATGCGCCAGTGGAATCGGCGATAATTAGATCATTTCCGGATGCTCGCGCACCTGGCGCAAGTCGTCCTTCATCATAGCCAGTGCCTTGTCGTGGATGGCTACAAATGGCGGAAAATCTGGCGACGCGGGTTCGGTGTACATTCTCAGCGCCAGCTTCTCAAAAGCGTCCAGCGCATTCGGGCCGCCGTGTTCAACAATGGTCTTTAGTGCGAGGCGACAGAACGCTCCGTAGTTGCCTCCCAATGCAGCCAACCCCGCCAGCCGCACATCCTCGTCAGAAATAGCCGTCACGTCGATCCCTCCCGCCGTTGATGCGCCGATAGAACCACGGCGCAAAACCGCTGTCGAATCCACCACAGGCCGAACATGAAGCTTCTACGCATTGCCGCGTGGACCGTCTGGTTCATGCTCGGCTGGACTGCGCTCGCGCATGCCGGGCCTGTGGTGGCCGCGATCGGTGGTCTCATCGCCGCGATCAAGGCCAGCGCGCTCGTCCAGTTCCTCGTCGGCATAGCGCTGAAGGTTGGCGCTTCGCTGATCCAGCGCGCCATGGCCAAGCGCCAGCCGCAGCCGGGCATCAGCGGACAGCTTCGCGTCGGTGGCAACAACTCGTTCTCCTTCATCGTCGGCGACTACGCCACGGCCGGCTCGCTCGACTATGTCGGCACCTGGGGCCGGAGCGGCAAGACACCAAACGCTTACCTGACGCAGGTCGTTACCGTGTCGGACATGATGCAGGGCGGCATCAAGTCTCGCATCTTCATCAACAACGAACTGTGCGAGATCGACTTCGAGGCGACGCCGGTCGAGCAGGGCTACCCGGTCAAGGAATACCGCCGCAACGGCCGCGACTACATGTGGGTGAAGGTGCTGGACGGCACCCAGACCGAGGCCGATCCGTTCCTGCTCGACAAGTTCGGCTCCGATCCGGAACGTCCGTGGACGGCCGACATGATCGGCACCGGCTCCACGATCGTGATGCTGACGGCGCTGCTCAATCGGGAACTGCTGACCGCCATGCCGGTCGGACGCTACGAGCCGCTGCCGCTGCCGCTCTACGACCCCCGCAAGGACACGACCGTCGGCGGCGACGGGGCGCACCGCTGGGGCCAGCCCGAGACCTACGAGGCGACGGCCAACCTGCTGGTGATCGCCTACAACATCGAGCGCGGCATCTTCGCCAATGGCGAGAAGGTGTTCGGGCCGGGTGTGTCTGCCTCGCGCCTGCCGCTGCCGGCTTGGTTCGCGGCAATGAACGAATGCGACGTGCCGACTATTGTCGCTGATGGTGTCGGCGAGGTCGATCCTATCTACGAGCCGCAGTTCAGCGGCGGCTACGAGATCAAGGTTGCCGAGCACGAGCCGGCCGACGTGCTGGAGGAGCTCTTCAAGTCGTGCAACGGGCAGATCGCCGAGAATGGCGGCATCTACAAGCCGCATGTCGGCGCGCCGGGCCTGCCGGTGATGTTCCTGACTGACGAGGACTGGATCGTCACCGATCCGCAGGAGCTGGACCCTTTCAAGGGGCTGGAGCAGACCTTCAACGGGGCGACGGCGACCTATCCGGACCCCGAAGCAGCATGGGAGATGAAGGACGCACCGCAGCGTCTGTTCCCCGACTACGAGGCGGAAGACGACGGCAGGCGCCTGCTGGCGGATTTCCAGTTCAATGCTGTGTCGAGCCCGACGCAGGTTCAGCGCCTGATGCTGTCGATGGTGCGCGACGGTCGCCGCATGCGGTTCCATCGCGGCACGCTTCCGCCCGTCGCCTTCATGCTGGAGCCGCTGGACACGATCTCGTGGACCTCGGCGCGCAATGGCTACATCGACAAGCTGTTCCTGATCTCGTCGAAGGACGAGATGACCAACGTCAACCAGGGCGTTGCTGCGCAGGAGGTCGATCCCTCCGACTACAACTGGACGCCGGGCACGGACAAGCTGCCGTGGTCTGTCGGGCCGATCAATCCACGTTGGCCGGCGCCAATACCGGTTGCGGGGTGGAGCGTTGTCGCCTCGTCGATCAACGATGAAAGCGGCACGCCGCGCCGGCCTGCGATTGATCTTTACGCACCTGGCGACAACGACGACGTTCGGGCAATTCAGATCGAGGTCCGCAATGGCGAGGGCGAGTTGGTCTTCTCCGGCGAGACGCCTTACGGCGACGTTCTTGCGGACGGTCAGACGAAGACGTTCCGCCTTTCGGGGCAGTGGTGCCTGCCGGAGCAGCCTTACACGGTGCGCGGGCGCTTCTTGCCTTATAGCGGCCGTGAACTGCTCTGGACCGGCTGGATGCCCGTCACGACGCTCAACATTCGTTTGGGCGCCGGCGACATCTATCCAGACGGGCTTATCCCTGACCTGCAAGAGTTCATCGACGACGCGATCGACTGGATAGGGCCGGGCGTTCGCGAGCTGATCGACGACGCGCGGCGGCTGGTCGCGTCCCTGCTCGATCAGGAGGCGGGTAACTATCTCGATCGGCAAAGACTGCGGCAGGAAGTGCGCTCGACGCATGCCGACGCCAAGGCCTACGCGCTGTTTGAGATCGAAGCAGCGACCGGGCCGGGGTCCGCGCTGGCGCAGGCGCTCCTGTCGGTTCAGGTCGAGCTTGAGGACAAAGCGGACGCGGCTGCACTGCTTGCGCTGACCACGCGTGTGACCGAAACCGAGAACGGCCTGATCGCAGTCGGGCAGGCACTGCTCGATGTCGAGGCGGAGGTTGCCGAGAAGGCAGATGCCTCTGCTCTCCTCGCGCTCACGGTACGCGTCGAGGAGAACGAAGACGACATTTCGACCATCAGCCAGGCGCTGATCAGCGTGCAGGCTGAAGTCGCCACGAAGGCGTCTACATCTGCTCTGCTGGCGCTGACGACCCGCGTCGATGGCCACGACGACGATCTGTCTGCGATCAGCCAGGCGCTTATCGACATCAATGCCGAGATCGACAACAAAGCCGACTCCTCGGCGGTGTTGCTGCTTCAAGCTCGCGTTGACGACGTCGAGGGCGACGTCACGGCCATTTCCAACGCCGTCATAGCGCTGCAGAGCAACTACAACGACGTTTCGGCCAGCGCCAACTTTCGGATGACGACGAGCGCGGGGCCTTCGGGTTACGCGGCGCGCATTGGTGCGGAGGCAAGGACCGGTGGGGCGGGTACTTACCGTTCCGCTTCGTGGTTCCTTGACGTGCCGGCGATCACTTCGCAGCCCACGCGGTTTGTTATCTTGGCTCAGCAGACGGCCGTTATGACGGCAGCCGGCGTCGTGGCGGCCCTGTTTGACGGTGACACGACGTACATCAACAATGCCCGCATCCGGAACCTGACGGCGACGAATATCGATGTCGATGCGTTGACGGCCACTGTCGGCTTCTTCGACAATGTTCGGATCACCTCGTCGCTGCAGCTTGACCCTGGCGTCGTAATCGAGGGCACGATTGCGGCCGGCGCGGTGACCAATTCGGATGACGACCACCAGACCGGGAGCATAGGAGGCGGGGTCGGCGCAGGCGTTTGGGTTGACGTCGCGGCCATTACGATCGCCAGCCCATCAGGTAACGCCGTTTTCCTCTACACCACCGCGACGCTGACGCGAACAAACCCGACAGGCGGCGTGGACCGAGGATTCAGCATCAGGGTTCTGCGCGGCGCGACCGTGCTGCGTACAATCGGCGGAACCATCGCAAACAATGCCACGATTACACTAGCACCTGAATTGCGCATGGACGCGGCAGGGGCAGGGACGTTCACCTACAAAATCCAGATGCAGAAAGCCAACAGCGATTCCGTGTTCAGCTTTGACGCCACTATCATCGGTCAATGCGCCAAGAAGTGAGGCACCCATGACAACCGCACCCGCTGCGGCCGGCGAAGCCATGCCGGCCACCAGAACTATCCAGATCAATCCTGCCGTCGCGCTGGGCGAGAAACTGGCCTACATCCAGCACCTTGAGAACCGTAATCTCGCGCTGGCCCAGCAACTTCACGATACACAAGCCGGCAACGGCGAACTTGCCGCCAAGGTCGACGAGCTGACTGCCGCGCTCGTGGCGATCGAGACCAAGAAGAAGGGCTGACCGATGGCCACTCAACCCGACCTCGTCGGTACGGTCACGCTGACCAGCGGCTCGACGGCCTTCACGTGGGCCGGAACGTCTCTTGTTGCGGCCGACATTCGGCCCGGTGACCAGATCCTGCTGCCGGGCAAGGCGATGGTGTTGACGATCGCCACGGTGGCGACAACTACGACCGGGACGCTTACCGACAACTGTCCGGCGGCAGCAGCCGGGGCGGCGCAGGCCGCGCGTGTCCGCTATCAGTCCGACCTGTCGCGCACCGCTGCACAGACGCGGCAGTTGATCGAACGCATCAGCGACGGTAACGAGATCGCCGCGACGATCAATCTAATGTCACTGCCACAGGCCGATGCATGACTATTCGCGTTTTCGTTTCTGGCCAATCAAACGCGCTCGGGCGTGGTTTCGCCGGCCCTGATTGGTCCGCAATCGATAGCCGCGTGCGGGTGTGGAACAACGTCAACCCGCTTGGTTTGAATGGGAGCGCGTTCGTGTCGGCACCTGCCGCACGAATTGCCGGCACTTTCCAGTTGGAGGACAGGAACAACGCGGCTGTCTGGTTCGCCCATCGCCTGGCCATTGTCCGTGATGATGACGTGGATGTAACGCTCGTAGCCAGGAGCGGGGCACCAATCTCCAATTGGGCTCCCGGCGAGGCTACCTATCCTCTTCTTCAAGAGTGCATTGATGTCTATGCGGCGACCGGCCAACCGCCTGCCGACGTCTTCATGTGGCATCAGGGCGAGAGTGATGTTTTTGCGGCGTCAGCAACATATCGATCGGCGTTTCTCGACCTGCTAGCGAACCTGACCGCCGCCGACGTGATCGACTCCAATACCATCGTGATCGTTGGTGGGCTACTTGAAGACAATTCATCACGGATCGACTTCAATAACAATGCGCTCAAGGCGCTGGCAGCAGAGAACGCACAAATCTACTACTCCAGCTCCGCAGGACTCACATCAGAAGATGAAGTCCACTTCGATGGAAATTCACTATATTATATGGGCGTCGAGCGATACTTCGCGGCCTATGCGGAAGCGGAAGGTTTCAATATGGCTGATTTGTTTGCATTGGTAAATGAGGGCGGGACGCCGGGCGTTCCGGGCACGGGGGAAAACAAGCTCTACAATTTGCTCAACCTCGCCCTGATCGGCATGGGCAAGAAAAATGTGACGCTCCCGCCCGACTTCGATGGTGCGCTGCCGGGCGACAATTTTCTGACGTCAGCCATGGTCGCGGCCGGTTCGGTCGTCGAGCACGGGACTACGGCAAATGGAAGCTTCGTTCGGCTTGAGAGCGGTATTCAGGTGTGCTGGCACATAGTCCAGCTTGCATATTCGCAAGGTGGGTTGCTGAACGCGCTTTGGACCTTTCCAAAGGCGTATAACGCTCAGCCGGCTGTGCTCTGGACGGGCGGTGCGAAAGCCACATTGCAGACGGGAATGACGGCCGCAGAGAAGGGAACCAGTTTTACTGAAACATTCCCGACCTCTGGGCAGGAGTTGGTTTCCACCAATATTCGGATGGTCAATTCGGCGACTCCATTCACTTCCGGCGACACCTACGGCGCGTCCGTGCTCGCTATTGGCTTCTGGAAGTAGTTGGCGGATGTTGGCTGACACCTAACACTCGGGAGACCTCAAGACGAGATAGTGGTGGTCTCCGGGGAACATCTCGCTGACGAGCACTTCAAAACCCAGCCGATCAGCCAATCCCAGATAGTCATGTGGGAATACATGCTGGTTCAGCGGCTTGTCGTGCTTCCGCATCTCCAAGAGTAGCAGATGTCGCGCCACCCGCCCTAGTTCCGCGAGGGCCGGTTCGATCTCCTCTGGGACGGTGTGCAACAGCACTTTGCTCGTCACTGCTACATCGAAAGACCGGTCTTCGAACGGTAGTCTATCCAATCGCGCTACCGACGCCGAAAAAGGCGCGCCGATATCAGCGCTCGTCTCTTTAGCCCATTCGATTGCGGACGGAGCCTGGTCAACGCCGGCAGCCTCCATGCCGAGCTCGTTCCAGAGGTAGAACCACAGCCCAACGCCACATCCCGCGTCGAGGACAGAACGCCATCCGAAACGGGCGACCTGCTGCATGATCCATTCGCGCTGGTGCGCACGGTCGCGGAAGTTTGGTGTGGAATAGGGCGGCGGTCCGCTGATTACGGCATAGCTTTCTGACACGACGACACCGGTCTGGCGTCGTTCAGCGCTGCGCTGTTCCCAGTAGGCCCTCGGGTCGAAATCCATGCGTCTCCTCCATCGCCAGATGGACTGAATACGCCATCAGTTCTTGGCAGACAACCAGGTGCCCAAGCGCATCAGAACACGAAGGTTCGTCCGACAAAAAGGCCGGCACAGGGCCGGCCGAAGAGTAAGGTTCTAGAGGGGTTGTCGAACAGGACGTGGGCGGTCCTGCGCGCACTCAACCCCCAAGCTCTCATTTCGTTCCAACCACACAGGATTTGCCATGACCACGCTGCTCAAGCGGGGCTCGCGCGGCGCTGCCGTGCGGGACCTTCAGACTATGCTCAATTCCGCCGGCGCTTCGCCGCGTCTTTCGGTGGACGGTGATTTCGGCCCCGCCACGGATCGCGCGGTGCGGGCCTTCCAGCAGAAATACGAGCTCGTCGTGGACGGCCTCGTCGGTCGTCAGACGCTGACCGCGCTGAAACAGGCGACGACACCGGCAAAGCCCGGACGGCCGGAGCCCGACAAGTCGGCAATGCAGGATGGCGTGCCGGCACCGGAGCGGCGCATTGCGGTGGGCAAGCGGCCTTCGAATGCGGACGGCCTGCACCTCGATCACACCGCGCGCCCGATCGACGAGATCATCATCCACTGCGCAGCTACGCCGGAAGGCAAGGACTTCACCGTTGCCGACATCCGCGCATGGCACAAACAGCGCGGCTGGTCGGACATCGGCTATCACTATGTCGTCTATCGCGACGGCCGCGTGATGGAGGGGCGGCCGGTTGGCCAGGTCGGCGCCCATGTTTCGGGCCACAACACCGGCACGATCGGCATCTGCTACATCGGCGGCGTCTCAGCCGATGGGAAGACCGCCAAGGATACCCGCACGGCCGATCAGCGTTCGTCGCTGCTGTGGCTCGTGATGCATCTCGTTGCGCTGCACCGGGGCGTGAAGCGCATCTCAGGCCACAACGAGTATGCGGCCAAGGCCTGCCCGTCCTTCGACGTGCGCAAGGATCCGCTCGGCACGCTCGCCTGAACCCGCGCCCGGCGGCTCCGGGCATTCCCATGAAAGGCAATCACCATGCGCATGCTGTTCATCGCAGCAGCGGCGATGCTTTCGCTCGCCGCCTGTACAACCACCGACCCGACCACTGGCGAGCAGATCATCATCACAGACGTCCAGTCGGGCGCCAAGGCTGCCTGCCGGTTCCTGCCGACCGCAGAGACCGTGGCAGACATCATCGCCACTGACGATCCGCGTCTCGCCACTGCCTCCGCAATCGCCCGCGCGATCTGCGCCGCGCTCGACCCGCAGACGCCGGCCGGCATCATGACGCTCTACAAGGCGGCCCCGACGCTCAACGGCGTGGTGCTGCGCGGCGAGTTCGTCAGCGGGTAGCGCCAGAACATCCATCCTCACACGAAAGGAACTGACATGGACAAGATCTCAAAGGCCATCGCAGCAGGCGTCGGCGGCGCTGCGGCTGGCACCGTCGCCCTGCCATTTATGCCCGACGACACGCCCTGGTGGGGCTACCTCGCGGCCTATGCCGTTGTGACGCTCCTGCCGGCGCTCGTCACCTACATCGCGCCAAAGAACGCGAACTGAACCGCCCAGCGCCGGCTTCGGTCGGCGCGGCGACCTCATAGCATCGGGACATAGGGGCAGGGGCCTTGGAGCAAGACGACATGGCGAACGGCAACGACGCAGCGCGTCACTATCAGGATGCCATTACTGCCCAGATGGGCGAGCGCGTCACAAATCTCGGGCGACGCGTCACAGATATCGAAAGCGAGATGCGATCCGGTTTCCGCCAGATCGAAACATCGATCTCCCAGCTCTCCGCAACGCTTGCCGAGCGCGCGAAGCCGCAATGGCAGGCGATCGGCGTGGCCCTGACCTTCGCCGTCGTCATTGGCGGCATGGCCTATTGGCCGATTCGAGAAGCGACGGGCGATCTCAAGGCATCAATGGGCCGCATCGAAGAGCGGATGATCACGCGGCAGGAGATGGAGTGGCGACAGGCCCGCAGCCAGGAGGATCGCCTTCGCATGGAAAGCTCCATTGCCACCATTCGCGGCGAGCAAGTTCCGCGCGCCGAACTGGATCGGGTATGGTCGAGCTATGACCAGCGGTTCTCCGATCATCAACGGCAGATCGACGAAGTGAAGCAGGCGCAGAACAGCGTCTATGGAGCCCGTGATGTGCTGATCGACATGCGGGAAAGGCTGGACCGCCTCGAGCAGCAGCGCCGTGCGCTTGCGCCGCCGCCTTAGCCCTCAAATCTGATCCCAAAAATTAACACACCCCGCGGCCGAAAGGCGGCGGGGTGTTTTGCGTTTGGCACGGGCTTCTGCCCCATATCATGCTCATTCTGCCGCCCAGGCTGATGCGCGTTGCGATGACGGTATGCGGCTCGGCGCTCAGCGGGAAGGTGTTGCGCAGGATCCTGCCGCTCGGGAACACCCGCCAGCAGCGTCGCCGACCGACAACGGTAACGCGGTTGCCGGTCGTGTTGCCGCAGGCCGAGCAGCGGAAGCGTCTGGTCATGTGGCGAAGCTGGCCGGTCCACGACAATTCTTCGAACCGTTCGCGGCTCATTGAGATCGGCGCGCTGCGCCGGCAGAGCATGCAGTAGATGCCGAGCTGCCAATCCTCGCCGATGTCCCGGAAGGTGATGGCGAAGAACAGCTTGTGAGGGACGGCGTCAAAGAGAAGGTCGTGCGGCTGATCATTCATACGTCCTCGTTTCTGCCGCAACAGCGAGGACGTTATTCCTATGAAGGACGTGCCGTCAACGGTGACGCTGCGTCGACTGGGCCGAAAATTTTTGGACAGGCTAGCGTTTGCCTTTAAACTGGCTATATAGGGCGCGAATTGTGCCACCCGGTGCGCCACTGGTCGGGGCACTGGTTGAAGTCAGCACCTGAAAAAGTGCTGCACTTTCAATAAGTGCCGGAATGCCTCGTTGCCTTTCACCCGCACCGCCGCGATCGCCGGAAACTCCGGCTCATCAGAAAGCCGCCGCGCCTAGCTTGTCGGCACCGCGAGCTTTTCCGCGCCTGTAGGGCGCCGCCGACAACGCAATTTCCACATCTTTTACTTTTATGGAAAGAATATGGTCGACGGGATTCGCGTGACTGTGGGGGAGTATGTCATGCCGCCAGACAGCGACATTGAGATTAAAATCGATTTCAATGCGGATAGTGGTTCGGCCGCGCGTGTTTTCGATATCGCCTCAAACATTATCAGAGCCTTTGAAGATTTAGATCGTGTGCTTATCACGACTGTCGACTCGAGAATTTCGACGGCGCTGATCTTGGAGGATGTTGAGAAGTCTAGCCTCAAGATATTCCTTCGCAACCTCCTTAGGGCAACCGATGACCAGGCACTCAAAGATCTCGACTGGAGGAAGCAAGTCGGCAAATACCTGGTCAAGGCTAAGTATCTAGCCCTTGAATGGCTCGATCAGGACATTGAGGCGGAACAACCCGCCCAAATCGAGGATCTCACTGAGCGCATCCGCCAGCTCGCTGTTGAAACAGACGTCCGGCATTTGCCCGATTATCCGCCACTCAATCCGACGCGCATCGCACAACCTCTAGACGCTCTCCAACGAACGAAATCGCAGTTCCGCGAGGGAGAGAAGCTGCTGATCACGCTCGATAAGACTGAGTATAGGGTTGACCTTCGAAAGCTGTGGCTACCCTCCGAGCACCTACCCGAAGCTCCTGTGGATCAGGAACTCTCGAACGATGCCGACATGGTGCTCATTATCAGGAAGCCTGATTTCCTGGCGAAAACGCAATGGCAATTTCGACATGGCAAATCGACCCTGTCCGCGACAATGGACGTTCCGGAGTGGCTGCACGAATTTCACCAAGGGAAACATCCAATCAAGCCCGGTGATGCGCTGCGTGTCCGGGTTCGGTTTGAGTACCGCTATGATGCAAACGGCGATCTTGCTGACCAGAGAACAACCGTTATCAAGGTGTACGGCGTCATCCAGGCGGCGGTTCCCCCTCCTGGTTTTTTCGACGACGAGGGGTAAATGTCAGAATGGGCGCACTGCCGAGGATCCTGCTCTACGCGACGCTAGAACGTCGATCGCTGCGACGTCCCGATTGCGTTCAGTCGGCCTTCCTGGTGTTTTACAGGGTCGTTGATATCATTGACTGATTTCCCCGCGTTTCGCGCGCGGTTTTACAGCAATGATCCTGATATTGCGTGAAAAGGGGCCGCTTCCCAAGCTTACGACGAGGGTTCGATTCCCTTCACCCGCTCCAGAATCTAAAAACCGCCGCCTCGGCCGAGGCGGCGGTTTTCGTTTTTCATGTCGAGACGTCTATTGCTGCTGCTGACGTTCGCTTCGCAGTGCCTTGAACAGCGCGTAGGTCATGAGCAGCAGGAGGATCGCGAAGGGGAAGCCGGTCGCGATGGCGCCGGCTTGCAGCGCGGCCAGCCCGCCGCCCAGCAACAGCGCGATGGCGATCAGTCCTTCGAAAGTGCACCAGAAGATGCGCTGGGCCACCGGCGCATCGACCTTGCCGCCCGCGGTGATGGTATCGATGACCAGCGAGCCGGAATCGGACGACGTGACGAAGAACAGGATCACTACAATGATGCCGAGAGGCGCCGTGATGCTGAACAGCGGCAGCGGCTCCAGCATGCGGAACAGCGACAGTTCGGGCACGTAGGCCACAACCGTGTCCTGCACGCCGGCATAACCGTCGGCGAGGAACTGCGTGATCGCCGTCCCACCGAAAGTCGTCATCCAGACGATGGATGCGATGGTCGGGATGATGAGCACGCAGGTCACGAATTCACGCACCGTGCGGCCGCGCGAGACGCGGGCGATGAACATGCCGACGAAGGGCGACCACGAAATCCACCACGCCCAGTAGAACGTCGTCCAGCCATGAATGAATGCGTCATCTTCGCGGCCGATCCAGTTGGCCAGCACCGGCAGGTTCATGACATAGTCGGCGCTGTTGGCGAAGAAGCCGGTGACGATGGTTAGCGTCGGGCCCAGAACGAGCACGAATACCATCAGAAGCAGGGCGAGAAACAGGTTGATTTCCGACAGTCGCTTGACGCCGGCGTCAAGCCCGGCAAGCACCGAGCCGAGCGCGACGGCGGTGATGCCGACGATCAGAAGCACCTTCATATTGTCGGTGTTGGGCACGCCGTAGAGGTCGTTGAGGCCCGCCAGCGCCTGCGAAGCGCCGAAGCCGAGCGACGTTGCAAGACCGAACAGCGTTGCGAAGACAGCAAGCACGTCGATGATATGCCCTGTCCAGCCGCGAACACTTTCACCGAAGATCGGATAGAAGGCCGACCGTACCGATAGCGGCAGGCCGAGATTATAGGACGCCAGCGCCAGCGAAAGCGCTACGACCGCGTAGATGGCCCAGGGGTGCAGACCCCAGTGGAAGATTGTGGCAGCCATGCCCATGCGGCGCGCTTCGTCAACGGCCTCGGGCACAAGAGCGCCATCGACGACGGGTGGCGCAAGGCCGAGCGGCGGGTTGTTGAAGTGGTACATCGGCTCCAGCACGCCGAAGAACATCAGGCCGATTCCCATGCCGGCCGCAAAAAGCATGGCGAACCAGCCCCAGTAGGAATAGTCGGCCGTCGCATCCTTGCCGCCGATACGCACATTGCCGAGCGGCGTGACGATGAGCACGAGGCAGAAGAGCACGAAGACGTTCGCCGAGATCATGAACACCCAGTCGAAGGTGGTGGTCAGCCAGACCCGCAGACCGCCAAGTGCCTCGGCGGCGGCTTCGCGAAAGATCAGCGATGCGATCACGAATGCCACGGTGAGCACGCCAGAGATGGCGAACACCGGATTGTGGATATCGAGGCCCATGAACTGGACGTTGTCCTGACCGGGCTCAAGGCCGTGATCTTCAGGCACGATGGGAGCTGTGTCGCTCATTGCATAATCCCTCCTCTGCAATGATTTCGGTCCCTCGCGGCAGGCGCCGCAGACCATCTTCCTCCGCGGGGGAGCATGGAACCGGCGGCGGAAATTAAGGTGCCGATTCGCGACCAATGCTAGGTGAGTTGCGACCAAAGCCCAAACATGGCGGTGTAGAACGAGGCTGCAAGGCAAGAAAAAAGGCCTTCGGAGCGATCTGCCCCGAAGGCCGTGGCACTTTCGTTTTTAGCTGAGTCTGCCTCAGTACCAGGGTCTGCTGTGGTTGTTGTTGTCGGAAAGGGCCTGTCCGACGACAAGACCGATCAGGAAACCAAGAAGTCCAGCCGACGACAACACGGTCGCTGCGGTGCCCGGGTTTTCGCGGATCGCCTCGGACACGGCATGCGCCTGGGTTTTCACCTGTCGCGCCGCGCCACGCGCCTGCGTGGCGGCGCTTGCATAGAGCTCGCTCGCTTCATCTTTTGCGTCTTCGTAAAGCGCCTCGCCGCGCTCGGCGAGCGATGCGCTCAGCTTGCCGACCTCACTCCGAAGGTCGGCGATCTGCTTCTCGAGATCCTTGCGGATGCCGTCGACGTCAATCTTGTCTGAATCTGCCATGGGAGGTTCTCCTGTTGATGCCGACGTTATGCCGCCGGCGTGACGCGTCAGTTCCTGATATTAGTTCTGCTCTACGGACACCCCGGATTCGTCGATGCGCAACTCGACGCCACTCGGCTTGCTCTCCTCACGAAGGACGTAGGCCCCTAATGCGATGACCACGACAATCAGCGCGCCGACAAGGAGATAGAGGTAGTTCTGCTTCATGTGCGCTCCATAGGTAAGGAAGATGAGGTTGAAGATCGGTAGGAGCTTAAAATGGCCACATCATCCGGTGGCTTCTTTGCCGATATAGCGTTTGCCCCTACCCATTTCGCTTTGGTGACCTATAACGCGCAGCGCCGTCTGTTGGTTGCATGCATTGGTTGGCATGCGGCCTTGAAGTTGCCGTTTGCGGCGCGTATCTGCCGCCCATCGTCCCGAGGAGATAAGGCATGTCGGCCATCAACCGTTTTCTGGGTGACTCGCCGCTGCGCGTCGTCATCAAGCTGATTGTGGTGTCGTTTCTGGTGGGCATCGTGATGGCGACGTTCGGGTGGTCTGCCTGGGACGTGATCTATCGGATCGAGGATTTCTTCGTCGGCATCTGGAACCTCGGCTTCGATGCGGTCTACAGGTTCTGGGGTTATTTCCTGCTGGGCGCCGCCGTGGTCATTCCCGGGTTCCTCATCCTGCGCCTCCTGAGCTATCGCCGCTGATGCACTGGCAGATGCACTTGCCGCTGGCTGGATATGGCAGGTGTGACGCCGATGCGGCATGACAGACGGCGCAGGGTTCACAGAGCTCGACCAGCATGACAGCAAGTGAAAGCGCGGCGCCGGTCCGGCGATCTTTCGAGGTCGACAACAGGCTTGTGCTCTCGATCGCGCTCCCGATGATGCTGGCCTATCTGACGACCCCGCTGCTGGGCATCGTCGACACGGCGGTCATAGGGCGGCTGGGTGATGCGGCCCTGCTCGGCGGCCTTGCCGCAGGCGCGATCGTCTTCGATCTCGTCTTCGCGACCTTCAATTTCCTGCGTACCGGCACCACCGGACTTGTCGCGCAAGCCTTTGGCCGTGAAGAGCCTGCCGAGGAACAGGCCGTCTTCTGGCGGGCACTCATCGTTGCCGTTGGCGCGGGCTTTGTGCTCGCTGTGGCCGCGCCTTTGGTGGTTTGGGCCGGCGCGCGCTTCATGGCGGCCGAGCCGGCGGTGACGGAGGCGATGGCGTCCTACGTTGCCATCCGGTTACTGTCCGCGCCCTTCGCGCTCTCCAACTATGCGATCCTGGGATATGTGCTCGGCCGTGGCGAGTCCGGTTTCGGCCTCGGGCTCCAGCTTCTGCTCAACCTCGTCAACATGACCTTGTCGGTCGCGCTCGGCCTGTGGATGGGCTGGGGTGTCGCGGGCGTGGCGTGGGCTACCGTCGCGGCCGAAGCCGTTGCGGCCTGTATTGGTCTAACGTTGCTCATTCTGCGCTTCCGGCGTCTGCCGCCGCTGGCACCAGGCGCGCTGAGGAACGTCGCAGCTCTGAAGACAATGTTCGCTCTCAACCGCGACATCATGATCCGCTCCTTCGTGCTGCTCGGAGCCTTCGCGCTGTTCGCGCGCCAGGGAGCACAGCTTGGCACGCTGACGCTGGCTGCAAACGCCGTGCTGATGAACTTCTTCCTGCTCTCCGGCTATTTTCTCGATGGTTTCGCGACCGCAGCCGAACAGCTTGCCGGCCGTGCAGTGGGTGCGCGCTATCGCCCGGCGTTCATCCGGGCGGTTCAGCTTACGGCCTTCTGGGGCTTTGCCGTGTCCGGCCTGGTTTCGGTGCTTTTTCTACTGACGGGCGATGCCCTGGTGGCACTGATGACGACGGCGCCGCAGGTCCGCGCAATGGCAGGCGACTATCTGCCATGGGCAGCACTCACGGCGGTGACGGGCGTTCTGGCCTTTCAGATGGATGGTGTCTTCATGGGCTCCACCTGGTCGCGCGACCTCCGCAATATGATGCTGCTGTCGTTCGCGCTGTTCATCGCCGCGATGATGACGCTTCCCGCGCAGTTCGGCAATGCCGGCCTCTGGATGTCGCTGCACCTGTTCCTGATCGGGCGTGGCATCAGCCTGCTCGCCATCATGCCGGTGAGGGCGCGAGCGACCTTCCGCGACTAGATCGGCGCGGCTTCCCATTTGGCCAGCGCGGTGTCACGCAACGCGCCGATAGAAGCGACGCCCTCGCGCTGCACGATGGCCGAAAGACCCCGCACGATGCGCGCCGGCAAGGCCGGGCCATCATAGATCATCCCGGTGTAAAGCTGCACGAGATCGGCGCCGGCGCGGATCTTCTCCGCGGCCGTCTCCGCGGACGTGACGCCGCCGACGCCGACAATCACCACTTCCGGCCCCAGCCTGCGCCGCATGCGCGCCAGCACGGCCGTCGAGCGCGCGAACAGCGGCCGTCCCGAGAGGCCGCCAGCTTCGATGGCATGGCTGCTCGCCAGTCCATGTCGCGACAGCGTGGTGTTGGAGACGATCACGCCGTCGACTTTTTTTGCGAGCACCTGCGCCGCGACGTCGTCGAGCTCGGTTTCGTTGAGATCGGGCGCAATCTTGAGGAAGAGCGGCGTGTGCTTGTTGCTTGCCGCGTCCGAAACGGCGCGCGCCTCCGTCACCGCCTCGAGCAGTTCGGCCAGGGCTTCGCGCGCTTGTAGAGCGCGAAGCCCTGGAGTGTTCGGCGAGGAGATGTTGACCGTCAGATAGGACGCAAGGCTCGCAAAGCGCTCCACGCCCAGCCGGTAGTCGGCGACGCGGTCGCTGCTGTCCTTGTTGGCGCCGATATTGACCCCGACGATGCCGCGTCTGCCTGTCCGGGCCTGAAGCCGCGCCAGGCATCGCTCGTGACCGTCGTTGTTGAAGCCCAGCCGGTTGATGACCGCATGGTCCTGCGTGAGCCGGAAGATACGCGGCTTGGGATTGCCGGTCTGCGGCAGCGGCGTCACGGTTCCGACTTCTGCAAAGCCGAAACCGAGCCCGATGAGCGCGTCGGGCACTTCTGCGTTCTTGTCGTAGCCGGCAGCCATGCCGAGCGGATTCGGGAAGGTCAGTCCTCCCGCCTTGACTTCCAGTCGCGTGTCGCGCGCGGGCGGCCGGCAAAACCCGCTACCCGCCTTCAAGGCCGCTATCGAAAATCCGTGAGCCGTCTCGGGATCGAACGCGAAAAGAAGCTTCTGCCCGATCCGTTCGACGCCGCCGATCATGCCGGCAGATCCGGAAAGACGTGAACGCCGTCCGCGCCGAGCGGCAGCGGCTTGACCCACACCACCGCGCCGAGTTCGAGCGGCGCGAAAAGGTGAGGGAACAGTGCCCCGCCGCGCGAGACCTCGTATTTCAGCGCCGATCCAAGCTTGTCCTCGTCGACCGCCACCAGAAGAAGATTGTCCTGCCCGACAAAGTGCTTCGCCGCGGTTTCGCGCGCCTGCTCTGCAGTTGAGAAGTGGATGTACCCGTCGGCGAGATCGACCGGCGCACCGAGGAACACGCCAGCGGTCTGAGCCTCGCGCCACAAGGGCTCGGGGACGATCTTGTAGATGAGCTTGGTCATGCCCGCGCTATAGGCGTAAAGCCGCGCGAAGAAAAGCAGCGCGGCGTCTTCTCGACAACTATCGAACCGACTTTTCCGCAAGCTCCGGCCAGGCCTCCAAAAACGCTTCGCGTGCCCTTAGCCCGCCCGACCGCTTCTGGCGCTGTTCGTCCTGGTCGAGCCTGGCGAAAACGACGGCTGTATCGTCACGTGTAGCCCAGCCGACAAACCAGCCCCAGCCGCGCGCGCGGTTGAGCGAACCGTCCGCATTGCGCGGATAGGCCGAGCCAGTCTTTCCGGAAACGGTCCAGCCGCCTTCGGTCGAGGTACTTTCAACGACCTCGATCGTACGCTCGATCGCGGCCTCGCTCACCGGCAGCTTGCGGTTGAGAAAATTGTGGAGAAAGACGATCTGCTCGCGCGGCGAGATCTTCAGCGACGACCCTATCCAGGATCGTTCGAGCCCATTGTTGCGGCCCGGGTCGCCGGTGAAATCGGCGTTGCCGTAACCCAGTTTGACCCCGTAGTCGGTCATCCGCTCGGCGCCGAGGCTTTTGGCGATCTGTTGCGAATACCAGACGACGGAATATTTCATCCAGCGGGTGGGGTCGGTCGGTTGTGTCCAGTTTTCGCCGCCCCATGCGGGATATCCGTCCTTGAACGGCAGAACCGGGTCGTGACTGTCGTTGAGAAAGCCCGCGTCGTAGCCCATGAGCGCCAGCGCTACCTTGAACGTCGATGCGGGTGTCACCCGCGTCCGGCAATCACCTTCTTCGTGAAGCACCGCACCACTCGCCGCGTCCGCAACGATCGTGCAGATGTTGCGCGCCTCGGCAGGCGCGGCGGCAATCAGTGCGAGCAGGGTCGTCGCGCAGGAAAACACGAGCTTCATGAGGCGGTCCTTGGGGTTCGCAGGGTTTTGAGGCATCATCGAGCCATATGTGGAGAGGTCATCGACCTGACGCAGCAATCGGATATGCCTGTGGCGATTGCGCGGCGGAATCTGCCTTCCGACGCAATTCCGGCGCAAAAACACGCTTCAACTGAATGCCTACTCGAAGGAGGCAGACATGCGACACGGAACGATGCTGGCGGCCGCCGCCCTCACGGTGCTGTCCGTTTCCCCATCCCCGGCTCAGGAGGTTGAGCGCTATCGGCTCGAGCGCACCGACGATGGCTACGTACGCCTCGACACGAAGACAGGCCGGACGACACTGTGCCAGGAACGCAGCGGGCAACTGGTCTGCAAGATGGCGGTCGAGGAGCGCACCGCGTTCGAAAGCCAGATCGATGATCTTGAGGCGCGGGTCGAGGCGCTGGAAGACCGGCTGGCGACGCTGAAGGCCGGCGGCCGGTCCGAGGAACTGCCCAGCGAAGAGGAATTCGAGCAGACGCTCGGCTACATGGAGCGCTTCTTCCGCCGCTTCATGGGCATTGTTGAGGAGTTCGACCGGGAGGAGAAGACGATCCAGCCCGAGCCCCCTGCCGACCGCACCTGAGCCTTATCGCGCGACGACAAGTCCAATGCTTTCAGTGTCCAGGCCGGTTGCGACAAGCACGACTGAGACGAAAAACATGCAGCATGCTGCCGCGAGCGCCCCTGCGGCAAAGCGGCCATAGGTTTCGCGGAGCACTCCGGCGAAGCGGCGCCTTGCTTCCGCGTCGTGAGGGCGTAGGCCGTCTTCCAGATAGAGCCAGACTTCGGTGTGCTTCGGCTGTTGCCGGCCGGCGTAGTGCGCCTTGAGAATGAGGATCCCCGCCATGATCAGCGCGAGCAACGCGCCTGCCCGGAAGGCAGTCGGTGGACTGAAGGCAAACGAGAGCATGATGCAGGCAATCGCGAGCGTGCCAAAACCGACTGCGCGCCCCACGCAGACGAATGCGATCTGGCGGATGGTTTCCATGGCGGTCTCCATCATAGACCAAAGTCTAATAATGAACGCGACCAGCAATCAGCCGCAAGTCACATTCAGGGGAGAATGAGCGGTCGCTGAAATAGTTGCCGCCGTATGCATCCGGGAAGACTCGAGGGGCACGTGCTTGCATTGAGCGGGTGGGAGCGCATAATCGACGTCGCGGCGTCGGCACCCGAGGGTACACTCGGGGCGGCGATTCGGGGGAGGACAGTTTGCCAACGGGCTTTACATTCGTCGTTGCGGACGATCATCCGCTGTTTCGCGGTGCGCTCAAGCAGGCTCTTGCCGGAGTGGGTGAGGACAGTCGCGTGCTTGAAGCGGGCGACTTCGACGGCGTGAAGTCGTTGATTGCGGGCAATGACGACGCGGACCTCGTCCTGCTGGACCTGACAATGCCCGGAGCTAGCGGCCTTTCCGGACTGGTTGCCCTGCGTGGCATCGACTCGACCGTGCCGATCGTCATCGTCTCGGCCCATGACGATCCCATCACCATCCGCCGTGCGCTGGAATTGGGCGCGTCGGGTTTCATCTCGAAATCGGCGAGCATGGATGAAATCCGCCGCGCGGTGCAGACCGTCATCGAGGGCGGCGTCGCGACGCCGGAAGGCATCGATCTCGGCGAGGAGGGAGACCCTGAAATCTCCGATCTGATCGCACGTCTTCAGACTTTGACGCCCCAACAGACGCGTGTTCTGGGCATGCTCGCGGAAGGGCTGCTCAACAAGCAGATCGCCTACGAGCTCAGCGTCTCGGAGGCGACGATCAAGGCGCATGTCTCTGCAATTCTTCTGAAGCTGGGTGTCGACAGCCGCACCCAGGCAGTCATCCGCCTGTCCCGCATCGCCACAGATCCGTTGGCAGGAGCAAGCTGAAGCCTGCTCACTCCGCCGCGGAAAGCATCTTGCGGCAGCGTGTCAGCACTGTCCGGAGGCTTGCGGGTTTCACCGGCTTGTTGATGACGGTGACGTTTATTCGTGCAGCGGCCTCGCGCACTTCATGGGAGCGATCGGCGGTGACGAGAACGGCCGGCATCTCGACCCCATAGGCATCGCGCAGCTTGGAGATCACGTCGAGCCCGTTTTCACCGCGGTCTAGATGATAGTCGGCCAGAATGATGTCCGGTCCAGGCGTGGCGTCGGAAACGTATATATCCGATGACCCGGATGCGGTCTCGACGCGACAGCCCCACCCCTCGAGCAGCAGTCGCATGCCGCTGAGGATCGCAGCCTCGTTGTCGATGCACAGCACGCTAACCCCATCGAGTATGATGTTGTGGCGCACCGACGCGCGCACTTCGCTGACCAGTTCGATGTGAGGGGCATCGACCTTGGGCAGGATGACGGAGAAACGCGTGCCCGCACCCTTGCGCGACTGTAGCTGGATTTCGAGGCGCAGCACGCGCGCGATGCGGTCGACGATCGACAGACCCAGGCCGAGCCCCTGCGCTTCCCGCGCGCCATCCTCGAGCCTTGTGAACTCGCGAAACACGGTGTTGAGCTTGTCGTCGTCGATGCCGATGCCGGTATCCCACACCTGAAGCTCAACCAGCTCGCCACGTCTGCGCACGCCCACCAAAACATGCCCTTTGCGTGTGTATTTGATCGCATTGGAGACGAGGTTCTGCACGAGCCGGCGGAAAAGGTTGCGATCGGTATGAACGGCAAGCGTCGACGGAACGATGGTGAGCTGCAGCCCCTTGGCGGCGGCCAGCGGCTGGAAGTCGGTTTCCACTTGGCGGAGCAGGCCGTCGAGCTTGAATACGCTGTCCACCGGTTTCATGGCACCGGTATCGAGCCGCGAAATGTCGAGCACCGCGCCGAGAATGGACTCGACCGACTCCAGTGAGGATTCGATGTTTCCGACGGCGTCGCCCACCTTGCCATCGCCCACCGACTCCAACAGCGCCGCGCAGTAAAGCCGCGCGGCGTTGAGCGGCTGCAGGATGTCGTGGCCGGCGGCAGCCAGAAAGCGCGTCTTGCCGAGATTGGCTTCCTCGGCCAGCATCTGAGCCAGCGCGAGTTCCTCGTTCACCCGCGTCAGTTCTGCCGTCCGGTTGGCGACGCGCTGCTCCAGCGTTTCATTGACGCGCTTGAGCGCAAGGTCGGCCTGCACGCGGGCCGTGATGTCGGTATAGGTCGCCACGATGCCGCCGTCCGGCATCGGGTTGGTGCGCAGCTCGATGATGCGGCCCGAACGCTTGAGTTCGATCGACCATACCTCCCCGAACCACGTCATCCGGTTCAGCGTCTGGTATTCGGAGCCCGCGGGGATGTCGCCGCGATCGGCCAGATAGCGCAGCACCTGATGCAGCGAGACACCAACTCGACCCATTTCGTCGGGCAGGTCGAACAGGGCGCGGAACTGCCGGTTCCAGCAGGTCAGGCCGAAATCGCGGTCGAAAACGGTGACGCCTTCCTCCATCTGGTCGAGCGCGGTCTGGAGCAGGTCGCGGTTCTGCTGCAGCGCTTCTGTCGCGTCGTCGAGCAGCCGCAGCGTGCCGCGCGAATTGCTGTCATTGCGCTGGAACAGCAGCGACAGGATAAGCCGCGCCGACGACGAGCCAACCGCGCTGGTGAGAAGCTGCTCGGAGAACCGGATCACCGCCATGCTGGCAAGCTCGTTGCCGTTGATTGCGCGGCCTTCCTTCGCCTCGAAATTCTGGAACGAACGCTCGGTGCGCTCGACACCGAGGTAGCGGGAGATCGTGTCCTTGAGGTCGTTGACGGTGACGGCGGTGCGGAAGCGGCGCAGGTTCGGCATCGGCCCAGCATCGCGCGGCACGAACAATGCGCCCTGGATGCGCTCCAGCGGTCTGGCCGCGCGCGAGAGCGAGCCGAGCACGAAGAAAAGCGTGTTGACCGACAGGCTCCAGATCACCCCGTGATTGAGCGGCTCGCCGACCGTTCCGAAGAGTGCCTGCGGCCGTAGGGCTTCCATGCCGAATAGACCGGTGCGAAGGATCTCGGTATCCGGCGGTGCGAGCGAGGGAAACAGCAGCGTGTAAGCCCACACGGCAATGCCGGTCGACATGCCCATCACCGCGCCGCGCCCGTTTGCGCCGCGCCAGATCAGGCCGCCGATGAAGGCCGGCGCGAACTGGGCGATCGCCGCGAAAGAGATCAGGCCGATCGAGGCAAGCCGCGTGTTCGTCGTCGTTTCGCGATAATACAGGAACGCAGCGAACAGGATGACGAAGATGGCCGCGCGGCGGACGTTCAGGATGACCTGCGACCAGTCTTCGCGGTCCGGCTGTCGCGACTTGAGCAGGCGTCGCATGACGAGCGGGATCACGAGGTCGTTGGAGATCATGATTGACAGCGCGACGCTTGCCACGATCACCATCGCTGTAGCTGCCGACAGGCCACCGATAAATGCAAACAGCGCGAGCGCGTTCTGGCCGTAGTGGAGCGGCAGCGAGACGACGTAGAGGTCGGAATTGGCATCGGACGGCATGATCGCCAGCCCGGCAAATGCAATCGGAATGACGAACAGGTTGATGGCGACGAGATAGAGCGGAAACATCCAGCTCGCCTTACGCAGTTCCTCCTCGGAGCGGTTCTCCACCACGGTTACGTAGAACTGACGCGGCAGCATGATGATCGCCAGGCCAGAGAGGACAGTCATGACGATCCAGGTGGGCAGCGAGGTGCTGTAGCCGAATGCGCTCTGCACCTGGGCATTTGCGGTGACCGTCGCGATCAGCTCGGCGGGA
Source organism: Neoaquamicrobium sediminum (assembly GCF_040970315.1). Lineage (NCBI taxonomy): Bacteria > Pseudomonadati > Pseudomonadota > Alphaproteobacteria > Hyphomicrobiales > Phyllobacteriaceae > Neoaquamicrobium > Neoaquamicrobium sediminum. The sequence goes on from NZ_JAZHFV010000002.1 coordinate 261,883, forward strand.
CTGCCGAGCAGGATGAAGGTGATGGCGATGCCGATGGCAAGAAAGGCTGCGAGCTTGACCAGCGATTCCACAGCCACGGCCAGGATCAGACCGTCCTGATGCTCGGTGGCATCCGCATGCCGCGTGCCAAACAGGATGGCGAACATGGCAAGCAGCAGCGCCACCGCCAGCGATATGTCCCCGATGAAAAGATCGACCGCCGGCGGCGCGCCGTTATAGTGCTCGACCATCAGGCTGACCGAGCCTGAGATGGCCTTCAATTGAAGCGCGATATAAGGCACGGTGCCGAACATGGCTATGACGGTCGCGATGCCGGCAACGGTGAAACTCTTGCCGTAGCGTGCGCCGAGGAAATCGGCGATCGACGTGATCTTCTCGGACTTCGCGAGTCGGATGATCCGCGTCAGGAACGGATAGCCGAACAGGAAGACCAGCACCGGGCCGATATAGATGGTCAGGAACTCGAAACCGCGTTCGCTCGCCAGCCCGACGGAGCCGAAAAACGTCCATGATGTGCAGTAGATCGCCAGGCTGAAGGCGTAGATGTACGGTCTGGCGCGGCCTGGACCATGGGTCGCAGCGCGCCGATCGCCGACGCTCGCAATGGCGAACAGCAGCGTCACGTATGCGATTGCCACGATGACGATGACCCAACCCTGCACCTGCCGTCCAACCTCCCATCCAGCGGTGGCGTGTATTCTCGATGAGGCAATCACAGCTCGGCAAGGCTGTCCATTGATCTTACGGCGGGGTAGGCATCGCGGACGGTTGCGGCAATCGCGCATTCGCGCTTATCGCGAGCGCACTTTTTGCTATGGTCAACGTGGCCGGCCTTCAGCGGGCTCTCGATTCGACAACGATTCCATTCTCCAGGAGGGACGGATGATCAAGGAATTTCAGGAGTTTATTGCCAAGGGCAATGTGATGGACCTTGCCGTCGGCGTCATCATCGGCGGCGCGTTTGGTCTGATCGTGTCATCGCTGGTGGACGACATCATCATGCCGGTCGTGGGGGCGATCTTCGGCGGGTTCGACTTCTCGAACTACTTCCTGCCTCTGTCCTCGGAGGTCACCGCATCGACTCTTGATGCGGCAAGGGAGCAGGGTGCGGTCTTTGCCTACGGCAACTTCCTCACAGTGGTGATCAACTTCCTCATCCTCGCCTGGATCATTTTCCTGATGGTCAAGATGGTGAACAACATGCGTCGCCGTCTGGAGAAGGAGAAGGAGGCGGCACCGGCCGCGCCACCGCCGGTGGATGTCCAGCTTCTGACTGAGATTCGCGATCTGCTTGCCAAGAAATAGCCCACAGGTAAGATCATCGGTATCGAGACCCCGGCTTTCCATGGCCGGGGTCTTCCTTTGGCGAGGCATAGCGTGAACCAGCTTTCCCATCTTCGAGCCGAGGCGCAACGGGCACCCGAAAGCGGCATCGTCGCAGTCATGAGTCATGGTCGGGGCAAGGAGGGGTTGATCCCGCTCTGGGCCGGCGAAGGCGATCTGCCAACGCCTGCATTTATCTCGGATGCGGCTGCCTCCTCACTTGCCGCCGGCGAAACGTTCTATACCTGGCAACGCGGTATCCCGGAACTGCGCGCGGCACTGGCGCGCTATTACGGTCGCCACTTCGGCCGCACGTTCGCACCCGAGGAGTTCATCGCGACGAATGGCGGCATGCATGCGATCCAACTCGCGCTCGACGCCGTTGCGGGCCATGGCGACGAGGTTATCTACCTTTCTCCGGCATGGCCGAACTTCGCCGCTGCGGCGGGAATTGCAGGCGCCACGCCGGTGCCGGTCGTACTTGATGCATCAGCAAATGGATGGACCTGCGACGTCGAAAAGATCGCAGCCGCGATCACACCGTCCACCAGGGCCATCTTCGTCAACACGCCGTCCAATCCAACCGGTTGGACCGCCGATCGGGAAACACTCGCTTCGATTCTCGATCTGGCGCGTGAACGCGGTCTCTGGATCGTCGCCGACGAGATTTATTCGCTGTTCTATTATGGCGGTACGCGCGCACCGTCCTTCATCGACGTGATGGAACCGGACGACCGCATCATCTTCGTCAACAGCTTCTCCAAGAACTGGGCGATGACGGGCTGGCGCGTCGGCTGGCTGAAGATACATCCCGAACTGCAGCAGGTCTTCGAGAACCTGATGCAGTATTCGATTTCGGGCGTCCCGGCCTTTCTGCAGAAAGGCGCGGTCGCGGCACTCGACGAGGGCGATGCGTTCATCGCGGAGCAGGTAGAACGGGCGCGGGCCGCGCGCGACATCGTGTGCGACAGGCTGCGGTCCACGGGACGTGTCGAGCTTTCGCCGCCCGCAGGCGCGTTCTACGCCTTCTTCAAAATCGACGGCGCGGAAGATACCACGGCCGCGGCGTTCGATATCATCGATCGGGCTAATGTCGGACTGGCGCCCGGCACGGCGTTTGGTGTGGGCGGCGAAAGCTACTTCCGCTTCTGTTTCCACCGCCGGCTCGACGAGGTCGAGGAAGCGGCGGAAAGGCTCGCCCGCTGGATCGAGGCGCGCTGACCGGCCGGCTCAACCGCCGGACTTGGCAACCACCAGCGGCACGATGCGGTCGGAACGCACAGGTTCCTGCGGTTGCGTCTCATCGCGGAACGGTATGCCGAGCGCGGTCCAGGTTTCCACCAGCGCATCCTTCAGCGTGCCGATCAGCGCGTCGTCGTGGCACGGCGTCGGGGTGATGCGAAGGCGCTCCGTGCCGCGCGGCACCGTCGGATAGTTGATGGGCTGGATGTAGATGCCATGCTTGGCGAGCAGGCGGTCGCTGGCCATCTTGCACAGCTCCGGATCGCCGACCAGCACGGGCACGATATGCGTCTCCGACGGCATTACCGGCAGGCTGGCGGACGACAGCACGTCCTTGGTGTGCCGGGCCTGTCGCTGCTGCGCGTCGCGCTCTGCCTGCGACGTCTTCAGGTGGCGGATCGAGGCGGTCGCCGCCGCCGCGATCGAAGGCGGCAGCGCAGTAGTGAAGATAAACCCTGGCGCATAGGAGCGGACGGCGTCGATCACCTCGCGGGTGCCGGTGATGTAGCCGCCGAGCGCGCCAAAAGCCTTGGCAAGCGTACCTTCGATCACGTCGATGCGGTGCGCCAGCCCGTCACGCTCGGTAATGCCGCCGCCGCGGGCGCCGTACATGCCAACGGCATGTACTTCGTCGATATAGGTCATGGCGTTGTATTTGTCGGCGAGATCGGCAATCGCCTCGATCGGAGCGATGTCACCGTCCATCGAATAGACGCTCTCGAAGACAATCAGCTTGGCGCGCTCGCGGCCGGCCTGCTCGAGCAGGCTTTCGAGATGCGCAAGATCGTTGTGGCGGAAAATCTTCTTCTCCGCGCCGGAACGGCGCACGCCCTCGATCATCGAAGCGTGGTTGAGCTCGTCTGAGAGGATCAGGCAGTTCGGCAGCAGTCTGCCGATCGTGGAGATCGACGCCTCGTTGGAAATGAAGCCCGACGTAAAGACCAGCGCGGCGTCTTTGTCGTGCAGGTCGGCCAGTTCCAGTTCCAGCTCGACCAGCGGGTGGTTGGTGCCGGAAATGTTGCGCGTGCCGCCGGCGCCCGAACCCATCGACCCGGCCGCATCCTGGGAGGCGGCGATAACCTGCGGATGCTGTCCCATGCCGAGATAATCGTTGGAACACCACACGGTGATTTCGCGGGCGTCGCCATTTGCGCGCCAGATCGCCTTGGGGAACGAACCGACGATCCTCTCCAGATCAGCAAACACCCGATAGCGCCGCTCCGCATGGAGCTGGTCGATCGCTTCTTCGAAAAACCGCTGGTAGTTCATGTCGCCTTCCTGAAATTTCGGCCGGAAAATAGTCGTTGCGGCCAGATGCGTCCATGTCGCCCGGTCGGGCAAATTGCCACGCCGCGAAAGCGACGTTTCATGGGCTTTTGAGCCGATTCCGGATCCGACGCGTTGATCTCGCGCAACCATCTGAAATTTTATTGGAACCATATCCGCAACGTCACGTTGGCAAGCAGGCGGGTCACGGACGGGGGCCGGTTTCGGCTTGCCCGGTGAAACCGCTGTGTGGAAACGACAAACGGAGGTTTTGCCCCAACCGTGTGTGGAATTTGCGGAGAAGTACGCTTCGACGGCGCCCAGCCATCGACACTCGCCCAGACCAGGATGATGGAGGCGCTGGCACCACGTGGACCGGATGGAAGCGGCCTCGTGATGCACGGGAATGCAGCCCTTGCCCATCGCCGGCTTAAGATCATCGACCTGACCGAAAAGGCCCGCCAGCCGATGGTCGATGCCGAGCTTGGCATGACCATCGCCTTCAACGGATGCATCTATAATTATCCGGAGCTTCGCCAGGAACTGGAGCAGAAGGGCTACCGCTTTTTCTCCCACGGCGACACCGAGGTCATCCTCAAGGCGTGGCATGCATGGGGCAAGGAGTGCGTGAATCGCTTCCACGGCATGTTTGCCTTCGTGATCCACGAACGCGACACGGGGCGCGCCGTGATGGCCCGGGACCGCTTCGGCATCAAGCCGCTCTACCTGGCCGAAACGCCGCATTCGGTGCGTTTTGCCTCTTCGCTGCCGGCGCTCCTGAAAGGCGGCGAGGTCGACACCTCGATCGACCGCCATGCGCTGCACCACTACCTCTCCTTCCACGCCGTCGTGCCGCCGCCGCGCACGATCATCAACGGCGTGCGCAAGCTGCCGCCGGCCACGATCCGCGTGATCGAGCCCGACGGACGCAAAACCGACACCGTCTACTGGTCGCCGCCCCACGAGCGCGATCCGTCGATGTCGGGCCTGTCGTCACAGGACTGGCGTGACCTTGTCCTGGATTCGCTGCGTACGGCGGTGAAGCGCCGCATGGTCGCTGACGTTCCTGTCGGCGTGCTGCTTTCGGGCGGCGTCGATTCGAGCATGATTGTCGGCCTGCTGGCCGAGCAGGGTCAGCATGGCTTGATGACCTTTTCGGTGGGCTTCGAGGAAGCCAATGGCGAGAAGGGCGACGAGTTCGTCTATTCCGATCTGATCGCCAAGCACTTCGAAACCGACCATCACAAGATTTTCGTGCCGTCCGAGCGCTTGATGGAGGCGCTTCCGGGCGTCTTTGCCGCCATGTCGGAACCGATGGTTTCCTACGACAACGTCGGCTTCTACCTGCTGTCGCAGGAGGTCTCGAAGCACATCAAGGTCGTGCAGTCGGGGCAGGGTGCCGACGAGGTTTTCGGCGGCTATCACTGGTACCCGCCGCTGGCCGCATCCAACGATGTCGTTGGAGATTATGCGCGCGTGTTCTTCGACCGCTCGCACGAGACGATGTCGCGCCACGTGAATCCGGATTGGCTCGTCGACGAGGATGCCAGCCGTCAACTCGTGGCCGAACATCTGCTGCGAGGCGGTGCGGATACGCCCGTGGATGCCGCGCTTCGGCTCGACAGCCAGGTCATGCTGGTCGACGATCCGGTCAAGCGCGTCGACAACATGACGATGGCCTGGGGACTGGAGGCACGTGTTCCGTTCCTCGACCACGAACTGGTTGAACTGGCTGCCAAGGTGCCGCCCGAGGAGAAGCTGCGCGACAATGGCAAGGGTGTGCTGAAGGATGCCGCCCGCCTGGTGGTGCCGCACGAGGTGATCGACCGCAAGAAGGGCTATTTCCCGGTTCCGCAGCTCAAATATGTCGACGGCCCCTATCTGGACATGGTGCGGGACGCCCTGACGTCGCGGGTCGCAAGGGAGCGCGGGATTTTCCGGGAGGATTATCTGGAAACGCTGTTTGCCAATCCGTCCGACCACATCACGCCACTGCAGGGATCCGAACTCTGGCAGGTTGGGCTCCTAGAACTCTGGATGCAGACCCATGGGGTATAGTGGAATGGCCAAGAACCCCGGGGGCGACGATCGACAGCCGCGCAGTCGGTCGGACAAGGCGCTTGCGCACCGGCTCAAGCGATTGCGCGCCGAATCGATGAAGCCCCCGATGGGGCTTTCGGACGCTGAGACCGAGGCGCGGGAGGAAAACGCCTCGGTCGATTGCGGTTGGGGCAGGCTTCTGTTCGCCCAGACATTCGGGGAACCCGAAGACCTGATCGAGGCGATGCGCAAGGAAGGGCCGGAGCGGCGCGACATCGCCTTTTATGTACGGGACCCGCATGTGCTGCTCGCGGCGGCACCGCAGGAGGTCTTTCTCGACCCGTCTCATACGTTCCGCCTTGAGCTCGCAACCTATCGGTCGAGCAGGCGCCAGCCGCGCGGCTTCTTCGTGCGGCGGCTTTCTTCCGAATCCGACGCCCGCGCCGTGAACCGCATTTATGCCGCGCGCGGTATGGTGCCGGTGCGGCCCGATTTCTTCTGGTCGAACCGCGACAATCGCGCCATCACCTATTTCGTCGCCGAGGACGAAGCATCCGGCGAAATCATAGGCACGGTGACCGGTATCGATCATGGCCGTGCATTTTCCGATCCGGAAAACGGTTCGTCGCTCTGGTGTCTGGCCGTCGACCCGCAGGCGCGTCATCCCGGCATCGGAGAGATGCTCGTTCGCCGGCTGGCCGAGCACTTTTCGGCGCGCGGCGCGGCCTACATGGACCTGTCGGTGCTGCACGACAACGATCAGGCGATCGCCCTTTACGAGAAGCTCGGCTTTCGGCGCGTGCCGGTTTTCGCCGTCAAGCGCAAGAACCCCATCAACGAGAAGCTCTATTCGAGCCCGCTCGCGGAATACGATGCGCTCAATCCCTACGCCCGACTGATCGTCGACGAGGCGCGGCGTCGTGGCGTTCATGTGGAGATCACCGATGCAGAGGGCGGTTTCTTCCGGCTGTCGCAAGGCGGTCGGTCGGTTCATTGCCGCGAAAGCTTGTCGGAACTGACCTCGGGCGTGGCCATGTCCATCTGCGACGACAAGGCGGTGACCCGCCGCGTGGTCGAGAATGCCGGCCTTGTCGTACCGGAGCAGATGGTGGCCGAAGGCGACACTAAATCGCTGAAGACCTTCCTCAAGAAGCATGGCAGCGTGGTCGTGAAGCCGGCGCGCGGAGAGCAGGGCAGGGGTGTCGCCGTCGGGCTCGAAACGCTGGAAGATATCGAGCGTGCCATCGCAGCCGCCCACGAGATTTGCGACCGCGTTCTCGTCGAGGCCTGCTTTGCGGGCGAGGATCTGAGGCTTGTCGTCATCGACTTCAAATTGGTCGCGGCAGCGGTGCGCCGTCCGCCACGCATTGTGGGCGATGGAAGGCAAAAGATACGCAGCCTGATCGAAAGCCAGTCGCGCCGCCGCGCCGCCGCCACCGGCGGTGAAAGTCGCATCCCGGTCGATGCGGAGACGGAACGCTGCCTTGCCGCTGCGGGCCTCACACTGGACTCCGTGCCAAAGAAAGGCGAGGATATCGTCGTGAGGAAAACGGCGAATCTGCATACGGGCGGCTCCATCCACGACGTCACCGGCATCGTTCATCCACGCCTGGTCGAGGCGGCGGTGGCGGCCGCGCGCGCGATCGACATCCCTGTCGTGGGTATCGATTTCATGGTGCGTTCGCCCAGCGAGCCGGACTACGTTTTCATCGAGGCAAACGAACGGCCGGGCCTTGCCAACCACGAACCACAGCCGACGGCGGAGCGCTTCCTCGATCTGCTATTCCCTCTCTCGGGACACAGGGCTGCTGCACAGGCACTCGGCAAGCTCTAATGGCAATCGACGAAGCTTATCTGCTAGCGCAACTCAAGGCGCTTTTGGAGATCGACAGCCCCACCGGCTACACGGATCAGGTCGTCCACTACTGCTCGCAGGAACTGGAGCGCCTTGGTCTTAAACCGGAACTGACCCGGCGCGGTGCGATCCGCGCGGTGCGTCAGGGAAGCCGGCGCAAGGGCGCCCGCGCCATCGTCGCCCACCTCGACACGCTTGGCGCGCAGGTCAAGCTTGTGAAGGACAACGGCCGGTTGGAATTGGTGCCGATCGGTCACTGGTCGGCGCGGTTCGCAGAAGGCGGTCGCGTCACGCTCTACAGCGAGCAGGGTAGTTTCCGTGGAACCGTTCTGCCGCTGAAGGCGTCCGGTCACACGTTCAACGACGATGTCGATACGCTGCCAATCGGCTGGCCCAATGTCGAGCTGCGCATTGATGCGGTGACACAGTCGCGCGCCGAGACGCGCGCGATGGGCATCGATGTTGGCGATTTCGTCGCCTTCGACACCGGTGCTGAATTCCTCGACAACGGCTTCATCAATTCGCGCCATCTGGATGACAAGGCCGGCGTCGCCATCGCGCTGGCGGCACTGGAGTCGCTGGAACGGGAAAACGTCACGACGCCTGTTGACGTGCATTTCCTCTTCACCATCGCTGAAGAGGTGGGTGTGGGCGCTGCCGCTATCGTTACCTCGGAGATAGCATCGATGGTGACGATCGATAACGGCACGACAGCCCCCGGCCAGAATTCATCCGAGTTCGGCGTCACGATCGCCATGGCCGATCAGGCCGGTCCCTTCGACTATCACCTGACGAAGAAGCTGGTCGATCTATGCCGCGAGGAGGACATCCCGTTCCAGAAGGACGTGTTCCGCTATTATCGGTCGGATTCAGCCTCGGCCATCGAGGCGGGCCATGACGTGCGCACCGCGCTGATTGCGTTCGGCATCGATGCCTCTCACGGCTACGAGCGGATTCACACGCACGCGCTGACATCGGTGGCGTCGCTGACGGCTGCCTACGCGTCGAGCCCGCTGGAGATTGCGCGCGACGTCAAGGACGTGTCAGGGCCGGAAGGCTTTCCGAGCCAGCCGACCGAAGAGGCCAGCCAGCCAGATTTCGACCCCGAGAAGATCGCCGGCGCGGAGTAGGCGGCGTCAGCGCTGCACGACGATACGCGTGTTCTTCAGGCCTTCGCGCCGAGTCATCTCGAACAGCACCCTGGCATTTTCCGGATGAAGGCGAATGCAGCCTGAAGACGCCGGTCGGCCAAGCCGGCTGATCTGGTCGGTGCCGTGCACGGCGTAATTGCCATTGTAGAAGATCGAGTACGGCATCGGCGCGTTGTTGTAGCGGCTGGACCGATGGTTCTTCGAAAGCCACTTGGCCGACCAGGTCCCCGACGGCGTCACCTTGCCCGCGCGGGCGGTCGAGACCTTCCAGCGATATTTGACCTTGCCGCCATGCAGCACCGTCATGGTCTGGGTCGAGATGTCGACCTTGGCGACGATCGTCGCTGCTTCTGCAGTTAGTGGCGCGCCGATAGCTATAGCTGACGCGAGTGCGATACCTGCAATCAGTTTCATTTCTGCCCTAAGCCCCATTTATGCCGAGAACAGGATAGTCGCTTCCAAATATAGCGACAATTCATTTTCGCGTTATGAAGAAAAAGGCTTAATAACCGCTTGCGTTGCAGCGCTGTGAGAGATCGAGGTCTCGCCGCGGTCTTACGACGGCCAAAAATCAGACGCTCGGATATAAGTCGGAACACCGGGGGATCAGCGCGCGGTCGCGTGTTGCCTAACGTGGTGTTGTCACAGCACGGCCGCGCAACAGACGTAACGGGAGGAATACCGCGCTGGCCCGCAAGGGAGGACCGAAAGCATGAAACTGAAACTCATCAGTACTGTCGCAGCGCTCGCGATCCTCGCGCCCGCCGCGGCATTGGCACAGGACGACACGATCAAGATTGGTCTGATGGCGCCGCAGGAAGGCGTTTTCACCGAGCCCGGCAATGACGGCATCCGTGGTTTCGAGCTCGCGCTGAAGAAGTTCAACGGCGAGATCAACGGCAAGAAGATCGAATGGGTGCTCGGCCCGACCGACGCTACGCCTGATCGCGCGGTGCGCGAGGCCCGAAAGCTCATCGAGCAGGACCAGGTGGATTTCATCATCGGGCCGTTGTCGGGCTCCGAAGGCCTGGCGCTGCGCGACTACGCAAAGACCATCCCCGGCAAGACGATCATCAATGCCGCGTCGGGCGCGCTTGAAACGACCTATGTCGATCCGGCGCCGAATTTCTTCCGCTTCCATCCGGATGGCGCGCAGTGGGGCTATGGCCTTGGCAGTTATGTCGTCAACGAAAAGGGCTGGAAGAAGGTCGCCACCATCGCCGCCGACTATTCGTTCGGCTACACCAACTTCATGGGCTTTGCGGTCGACTTCTGTAAGGCCGGCGGCGAGATCGTGGAGCGCTTCTGGCTGCCACTGGGCAGTGGCGACTTCGCGTCGATCATCGCGGCTCTGCCTTATGACGTCGATGCCATCTATCTCGGTGTCGGCGGCACGGACGCCATCAACTTCCTGAACCAGTACGAGCAGGCCGGCGGCGATACCAACATCATCGGCGGCACGATCATGGTCGACCAGACGGTTCTGACCGCGCGCGGGCGCGCCAAGGAAGCGCTGATCGGCACGCCCAGCTCCGGCGTTCAGGCGGACGATTGGCAGGACGAGAACTGGCAGGCTTATGTGAAGGCCTATCAGGAAGCGTTCCCGGACGGGTTGCCCACGCCGTCGCTGTTTGCCACCAACTACTACAACTCGACCATGGGTGCGCTGATGGCGCTTGAGGCGATCGACGGCGAACTCGACGATGACCAGGCGAACTTCCACGCCGCCCTTTCGGCGGTGGAGATGGATACGCCGAACGGCCACATAAAGCTCGACGAGAATCGTCAGGCTATCGGCTCGGTGTTCATCACCGAAGTGGTCGAAGGCGACGACGGCGAACTCTACAACACGTTCAAGGCCAAGGTCGACAATGTCGACCAGAAGCTCGGCATGACCAAGGAGGAGTTCGATGCTATCGGCCTTCCTTCCCGCGATACGCCGGATTGCGCGGCGTTGAATCCGTAACGCGAATGCGGACGGGCAGGGTTCGATCCCTGCCCGTCGGCTCTCATCGGACAGATTCATTCAGCAGGGCGGACGACACTCACCGCGCCGTCGCCCGGCGGAGCGCGTTGCCATGTCGCTCATCAGCTACGTGACCAAGATTCATTTCGCGGAGAACGTCCTGGAGGACGCGCTCGAGGCCGAACTGGAGCGGCTCGGTCTGTGTCGGCCGATGATCGTTTCAGACAATGGCACCTCGCGGCGCAATGTGCTGGATCGGCTGCTCGCAGCCGTGCCGCGGCCGGTTTCCCCAACTGTCTACGAAAGCGGATGCTGCCGGGCAACGGAAGAGGCCTGTGCCGAGGCCGCGAACCTCTATCTCGATTGCGAGGCGGATGGCCTGATTGCGTTCGGCGGCGCGGCCGCTTTCAACCTGACGAAGGCCGTCGCGCTGCGCGTGAGCCATGATGGCGCTTTGCGAAACTATGCCGGCACGGAAGGCGGCAGGCCGCGCATCCTCGACATCATCCCGCCAATGATCGCGATACCGACAATCGCGGGCTCCTGCGCCGAAACCGTCGGCATCGCTGTCGTTTCCCTTCGCGACGGTTCCAATGTTTCGTTTGTTAGCCAGTTCCTGACGCCGCGCGTAGTGATATGCGATCCGACGCTGACGCTTGATTTGCCTGCCGGCGATACGGCCGCTGCCGGCATGGACGCTCTGACCCACTGCCTCGAGACCTATATTTCCACCGCGTACAACCCACCGGCAGATGGCATCGCACGGGACGGACTACGCCGGGCGATTGCCCATCTGGAGCGCGCCGTCGCCGACGGTAGCGATCTCAACGCCCGCCGCGAGATGATGGCGGCGGCGCTCAATGGGGCGCTGGCCAACCAGAAGGGGCTCGGTGGCGTTCATGCGATGAGCCACGCGCTGAGCGGCGTCGTGTCCGGTACGCTCGATCATGGCGCCACCAATGCTGTGCTTCTTCCGCTGGTGCTGGAGTTCAACGCACCGGCCGTGGCCGACCGCTACGAGGACATCAAGCGCGAGTTCCGGCTTCCGGCCCGTGCCAGCCTTGCGGACGCCATCATGCGGCTGCGCGAGCGCATCGCGCTGCCGGCGCGTCTCGGCGACATCGGCGTGATTGGCGGTGACCTGCCGCGCGCCGCGACATTGGCAGCCGCGGATTACGCCAACCGTACGAACCCCCGCCATGCCGGCGCACACGACTATCTTTCCATGCTGCAGGCCGCATTATGAGCCGTCTTTCTGACGTTGCGTCATGGGGGCTGGACTCGGCCGCAGGCTGGATTACAGTGAAAGAAAAAATCCGCATCCCGAAAAATTGCGGAAAGGGAGGAGCATGAGCACCGCGTTGGCAGTGCATCACGGGCCATTTGGTCGCGTGGCGCTGTACAATCTTGATCGTTCGCTGGCCCTGCATGCACACAGGGAAGGCCATCTGATCTTTCACATCCAGGGCCCCGCCGCGTCCATCAGGATCGATGAAGACGTCTATCCACTGTCCGGCGGGCAGGCTGTAGCAATCAGCCCATGGCAGCCGCACAACTACATGTCGCTGGATCATGATGAGCCGTCGCTCTTTCTCACTCTGTACATAAAGCCGTTCTGGTTTCTCGAGGCGAGCCGCCAGGCCAATGCCGCGCTGCGCTTCGGGCGCAGCCCGATCGATGTGACGGAACAGATCTGCCGCCTGTCGCTGCAGGTATCGTCCGCCATGCTTGAGGATGCGGACGACAGCTTCGTCGCCGGCTATCTCTACGAGCTGACGCAGGCCTGCTTCGACCAGTCGTGGCAGTGGGTCGCGGAAGGCGCGACCTTCACCCGCTGCGCGCCGCCCGTGCGGGACTTCCGCGTGCGCAACTCGGTCAAGCTCATGCAGCATCGCGTCAGCGAGCGCATCGTCCTCGACGAAATCGCCAAGGACTCCGGCCTGTCGCGGCCGCACTTCTACAAGCTCTTCCGCCAGCAGGTGGGCATCACACCCAATATCTACCTGAACACCCTGCGCATGGAGAGCGCGCTTCAGCGTCTGACAACCTCGCACGACGCCGTGACCGATATAGGTCTCGATCTCGGCTTCTCCTCTCAGGCGAGTTTCACGCGCTTTTTCATCGCCAATGCCGGCATCGCGCCGAGCGACTATCGGCGCGTCGTTCATTTCGCCGGCGTTGCCTGACGGAAGCATTTCCGTCGACGGCAGTCGGTTTTGGCGATGATTGGCGACAGCAAGAGACTGTCGGGTATGCGCGATCGCGCATCTTGCGCTTAGCTTGACGACGAACAGATGCGATGCGGCTCTAGGGAGGAGAGTATCGGCATGATCGGCAGTCGAGTGCGACCGTTGTCGGAAGACCGGTCCGGGAGGACGGGTTGAACGGCTTTGTCCAGCGCAACCCTATCTGGACGGTAATCATTGCCGTGCTCGTCGCCGCGTTCGTCTGGGCCGTGGTGGCACCCTGGCCGCCCGGCATGGAGGCGGTGGTCGGGCGCAAGCAGATCTTCCTCAATGCGCTTTTCAACGGCATCACGCTGGGCGCGCTCTATTTCCTCGTGGCAAGCGGCTTCACCCTCATCTTCGGCCTGATGAAGAACGTGAACCTCGCGCATGGTTCGCTCTATCTGCTGGGCGGCTATATCGGCTACGAATTCGCGGAAGCGACGGGATCGTGGCTCGGAGCCTTCGTCGTTTCCTTCGTCATCGTGGCGCTGCTCGGCATCGTCCTGCAATATGTCGTTTTCCGGCGGATGGAGGGCGAGGACCTGCGCCAGACGCTGGTGACGATCGGCATCTCGATCGTGCTGGCGGACCTGATGCTGTGGCGTTGGGGGAGCCATTCATACCAGATACTGTCGCCCGATTTCCTCAGCGGACCGACGACGCTGCCTCTGATCGCGGGCGTACGCGGCGATGGCGAGATCGTCTATCTGAGATTCCCGGCAGTACGCATCGCCATTCTTGTCGCTTCCATCGTGCTCGGCGCGCTGATGTGGCTGGCGCTCAACCGCACCCGCATCGGCATGCTGATCCGCGCAGGTGTCGACGACCGCGACATGCTCGCCGCCTCTGGCGTGCGTATCCAGTATGTCTTCGTGCTGGTCTTTGCCTTCGGCGCGGGTCTCGCCGGCATGGCAGGCATAGTCGGCGGCACCTTCCAGTCGGTCGCGGCCGGCGAGGACATGCGTTTCCTGCTTGCCTCGCTCGTCGTCGTTATCGTCGGCGGGATGGGATCGATCTTCGGGGCAGCGCTCGGCGCGCTGCTCATCGGCCTCGCCGAACAGCTCGGCTCGGTTTACGCGCCGACCTATTCGGTCGTTCTCACCTTCCTCATCATGGCGCTCGTGCTGGCATTTCGCCCGCAGGGCCTCCTCGGGCGCTGAGCCATGGCCGCAGTGGACCCGACCAGCGTTGAAAGAGGCAGGAGGGCGGCCAGGACCGGGCAAGCCTCGGACGTGCCGGCCTGGCTCCAGGGGTTGCCCGTCTCATGGTGGGTCGTCGGCGTCATCCTTCTGTTCATGCCGGTCGTTGCCAATGATTTCATCCTGTTCCAGATCTTCGGCTGGGGGTTCATCCTCGGCATGATCGCGCTCAGCCTGATGTTTTTGGGCGGATATGGCGGCATGGTCAGCCTCGCGCAGATGTCGATCGCAGCCCTTGCCGGCTACATGATCGCCATACTCGGCAGCAGCGGCGTCCAGACCATCAGCCTCAACTGGCCGTGGTGGCTGGCGATCCCGGTAGCGATCTTCATAGCGGCCGCGTTCGCCACCATGATCGGTGCGCTGGCGGTGCGTACCGAGGGCATCTATACGATCATGATCACGCTCGCGATCGCGGCGGCCTTCTTCTATTTCACGCGTCAGAACTACACGATCTTCAACGGCTATACCGGCTTTGCCAACGTGGTCCCGCCGGACCTGTTCGGCATCAACTGGCGCCAATCCGTGCCATTCTATTACCTGTCGCTGGCCTGCGCGGTCATCGCCTATTGCGTCGTGGTCTACGTGTCCCGCTCACCCTTCGGGCTTGCCCTGCAGGGCGTTCGCGACAATCCCCGCCGCATGGCCGCCCTCGGCTTCAACGTTTTCGCGCACCGCGTCTTCGCCTACACGTTTGCGGGCGCTATCGCCGCCGTCGCCGGCATTCTGATGGCCTGGCAGAACGCGCAGATATCGCCGGGCACAGCAGGCTTGCCGGCGGTCATCGACATCCTCGTCATCGCTGTCGTCGGTGGCATGAAGCGGCCGATCGGCCCGTTTATCGGGGCGCTGATCTACGTCGTCCTACGCACTTTCGCGCCGGACATCCTGCTGACGCTCGGTCTTTCGGGCGATCGTTTCAAGCTGCTGATCGGCCTCGGTTTCCTGGCCATCGTCTACTGGTCGCCGGATGGTGTGCTCGGGCTGTGGGAGCACTGGCGCGCTCGCCGCGCCAAGGCAGGTGATCCGCTGACACGTGGCGGAGACGCGCAATGAGCCCGGCCGCCAGCACCGTGGAACCGCGCAGCGTGGGCGATCTCCTGAACGCGACCGGCAGCGGCAATGCGCTGGAACTGCGCGGTGTCACCCGCATGTTCGGTGCACTCGCGGCGCTGACCGATGTGACGCTGACCGTCAAGCCCGGCGAACGGCGCGGCGTGCTGGGGTCCAACGGTGCCGGCAAGACGACGCTGTTCAACTGTGTGACCGGCGATTTCCTGCCCACATCGGGCACGATCCGCTTGTTCGGCGAGGACGTGACTCGTTTTCCGGCACACGAACGCATCCGCCGCGGGTTGCGACGCACCTACCAGATATCGCTGCTGTTCGGCGGCCTCACCGTTCTCGACAATGTCTACCTCGCCTGCCGGGGCGTTTCGCGCGGCCGCTTCTCGCTGGTGCGCCCACGCCGCAATGACGCGCTGATGCAGTCGGCTTTCGAGCTCATCGAGGCCGTGCACCTGAGCGATGTCGCCGAGACGCTGGTGGCCGAGCTTTCCTACGGCCAGCAGCGGCAGCTCGAAATCGCGCTGGCGCTCGCCGGTGCGCCGCGCTTCATCCTGTTCGACGAGCCTGCTGCCGGCCTTTCACCGACCGAGCGAGCCGACCTTGTGGCAATCCTGACCAGCCTGCCGCGGCATATCGGCTTCATCATCATCGAACACGACATGGATGTGGCGCTGCGTGTCGCCGAAAGCGTTTCGATGATGCACAACGGCCGCATCTTCAAGGAAGGCCTGCCTAGCGAGATCGAGAACGATCCCGAGGTGCAGGAACTCTACCTCGGAGGCGGCCATGGCTGAACGCCAGGGGGAGAGACGGCGCATAGGCCAGCCGACGCTGGAGATACGCGGGCTCAACGTCTATTACGGCGCTTCGCACGCCCTGCAGGGCGTCGATCTGACGCTCGACAGCGGCGTGGTCTCGGTTGTCGGCCGCAACGGCATGGGCAAGACGACCCTGTGCAACGCGATCATGGGCCTAGTGCCCGTTTCCAGCGGATCGATCACCTTCGCCGGGCAGCAACTGGTCGGTCTTACCCCGTCGCGTATCGCGCAGCTCGGCATCGGCTACGTGCCTCAGGGGCGCCGCCTTTGGCGGTCGCTCACGGTCGATGAACACCTGCGCATGGTGGGCGCGGGCAGGAGCGGCGCCTGGACCATCGACCGTGTCTATTCGACCTTCCCGCGCCTTGCAGAGCGGAAGACCAATGGCGGCGGGCAGCTTTCGGGCGGCGAGCAGCAGATGCTGGCCATCGCGCGCGCCCTGCTGGTCAATCCGAAGCTGCTCGTGATGGACGAGCCGACGGAAGGTCTCGCGCCGGTCATCGTCAATCAGGTCGAGGAAATCCTGCTGCATATCGGCGAGGAGGACGGCATCGACGTTCTCGTCATCGAGCAGAACATCGGCGTGGCGACGGCGGTGGCCGAGCGTGTCGGCATCATGGTCAACGGTCGCATCAACCGCGTGATCGATTCTGCCCAGCTCGCCACAGACCGCGATCTGCAGCAGCGACTGCTGGGCGTCGGCCGCCATTCCGAAGACGACGGGCGACGCCAGGCCACCGCGGACACGGAAGGCGAGGCCGCTCCAGTTCCTGTTCAGCCGACCGCGCAGAAAATTTACCTTTCCAATCCGATCGTGCCCACACGTTGGTCGCAGCCGGTGCCGCGCCGCCAGATCATTCAGTCGGCACGTACGGTCAGCGGCACAGCCGGGCCGGCGGTAGCGCGAGGACTTCCCGAACTGCGGCCGCTCGCCACGCCCGGCGAGCAGGTGGTGATCATTGCCGGCACGCTGGACACGAAAGGCGAGGAACTGCGCTTCATGCGCGACCTCATCCGCGAAGCCGGGCTACCCGTGCGCATGGCCGACCTTTCCACTGCCGGCCGTCATTCCGGCGCGGAGATTCCAGCCCATCAGATCGCGGCCTATCATCCGCGCGGGGCAAGCGGCGTCTTCTCCAGCGATCGTGGCGAGGCAGTCGCTGGCATGACGCTCGCCTTCGAACGGTGGATTCGCCGCCAGTCGGGCATTGCCGGCATCATCGCGGCAGGCGGATCGGGCGGCACGGCGATGGTGGCGCCTGCCATGCGAGCGTTGCCCGTCGGCGTGCCCAAGATCATCATCTCCACCATCGCGTCGGGCGACGTCTCGCGTTATGTCGGCCCGGCCGACATCACGATGATGCATTCGGTTGCCGACGTTCAGGGCCTCAATTCGATCACGCGGCAGGTGCTGGCCAACGGCGCCAACGCGCTTGCCGGCATGGTGCGGGCGCGCCGGGATACGCAGCAGCAGTCCGGGCGCGACGATCGGCCTGCGGTCGCGCTTACCATGTTCGGCGTGACCACCGCCTGCGTGCGCCAGATCGCGGCCGAACTCGAAAGCGACCACGACTGCCTCGTCTTTCACGCTACTGGCACCGGTGGTCAGTCGATGGAGAAGCTGGTCGAGTCCGGCCAGCTCGAAGGCGTGATCGACGTCACCACCACCGAGGTTTGTGACATGCTGGTGGGGGGTGTCTTTCCGGCGACGGAAGACCGCTTCGGCGCGATGATCCGCGCGCGCATGCCCTATATCGGCTCGGTCGGCGCGCTCGACATGGTGAACTTCCGCGCTTTCGAGACGGTGCCGGAGGCCTTCCGTAGTCGCAACCTCTACCGGCACAATCCGGAAATCACCCTGATGCGCACCACGCCTCAGGAAAACACGGCCATGGGGCGCTGGATCGGCGAGCGGTTGAACCGGATGGAAGCGCCGGTGCGCTTCTTCCTGCCGGAGGGCGGTGTTTCCGCGCTCGATGCGCCCGGCCAGCCCTTCCATGACCCGGCGGCCGACGAGGCGTTGTTCGCGGCTTTGGAAGGCACGGTGCGCCAGACCTCGACACGGCAGCTCATCCGCCTGCCGCATCACATCAACGCCCCTGAATTCTCCGCCGAGATCGTGAAGGCCTACCGGATGCTGCACGGCGGCGGGCGGCCGCAGCGACGGGCAAAGGTTAGGTAGCAGCATGGCGATACCGCGACAGCAAATCCTGGAAAAATTCCGCGCGATGATCGCGCGAGGCGAGCCGATCATCGGTGGCGGCGCCGGCACGGGGCTTTCGGCCAAGTGCGAGGAAGAAGGCGGCATCGACCTCATCGTCATCTACAATTCCGGGCGCTACCGCATGGCCGGTCGCGGCTCGCTTGCGGGCCTGCTTGCCTATGGCGATTCCAACGCGATCGTCGTTGACATGGCGCGCGAGGTGCTGCCGGTGGTGAAGCACACGCCCGTGCTGGCCGGCGTCAACGGTACCGATCCATTCCGTGTGATGGATGTCTTCCTGCCGGAGCTGAAGCGCCTGGGTTTCTCCGGTGTCCAGAACTTCCCGACCGTCGGCATCATCGACGGCACTTTCCGCGCCAATCTGGAAGAGACCGGCATGTCCTACGGGCTCGAGGTCGACATGATCGCCAAGGCCCGCGCACTCGACATGCTGACGACGCCCTATGTCTTCAACGAGGACGAGGCGGCGGCCATGGCGCGGGCGGGTGCCGACATCATCGTGTGCCATATGGGTCTGACGACGGGCGGCTCCATCGGCGCCGAGACTGCGCTGAAGCTGGAGGACTGCCCGGCGCTGATCGATGCCTGGGCCGAGGCCGCACTGAAGGTCAATCGGGACGCGATAGTGCTTGCCCATGGCGGGCCGGTCGCGATGCCCGAAGACGCGGATTTCATCATGAAGAACACCGCCAATTGCCATGGCTTCTATGGAGCCTCCTCGATGGAGAGGTTGCCGACCGAAGTCGCGCTTACCGAGCAGACCCGCCAGTTCAAGCGGATCAAGGGAAAATGACATGCCGATAGAATTCATCACGTCGGCACCTTCGCGGGAGGGACGAAAATGACTGGACAGATCATCGGCCAGCTCATCCTGTGGCTCATCGCAGCCGTCATAGTCATCGCCATCATCTACTGGGTGATGAACTGGCTCTACCGCCGGTCGACGAAGGAGATAGCCTTCGTGCGGACCGGCTTCCTCGGCGAGAAGGTTGTGATCGACGGCGGCGCCTTCGTATGGCCCATCGTCCACGACGTAACACCGGTCAGCATGAACACGCTGGTGCTGGAGGTCGTCCGCAACAAGGACCAGGCCCTGATTACCCGCGACCGCATGCGCATCGATGTGGAAGCGGAGTTCTATGTGCGGGTGCGGCCGACACGCGAGGCGGTGTCGGTTGCGGCCTCCACGCTGGGCCGGCGAACGCTGGACGCCAAGAACCTGCACGAACTGCTGGTCGGCAAATTTGAAAGCGCCATGCGCGCGGTCGCGGCCGAAATGTCGATGGGCGAAATGCACGAGCAGCGCGGGGTCTATGTCAGCCGCGTTCGCGAGGCGGCGCAGGAAGACCTGTCCCGCAACGGCCTGGAGCTGGAGTCGGTCGCCATCGTCGACATTGACCAGACCGCGCTCGAATATTTCAACCCCTCGAACCGCTTCGATGCCGAAGGTCTGACGGCGCTCATCAAGGACATCGAGGAGCGCCGCACGCTGCGCAACGACATCGAGCAGGGTGCGATGATACAGATCCGTACCCGCAACCTCGAGGCGGAGAAGCAGTCGCTCGAGATCGAGCGCGCCAGCGAAGAAGCGCGACTGGAACAGGAACGCGACGTCGAGTTCCGGCGCGCCCACCAGCGTGCCCAGCTCGCGCGCGAACGCGCCGAACGCGACACCGAGGCCGAAAGCGCGCAGATTACCGCGCGTGAGGCTATCGAGCGGGCGCGCATCGCCAACGAACAGTCGATCGCCGAAAGCCGCATCGCCTCCGAGCGCGAGATCAGGCAGCGCGAGATCGAGCGCCAGCGCGCGATAGACTCTGCCGAAATCACCACGCGCGAGGAGATCGAGAAGGCCCGCATCGCACAGGAGCGTGCGATCAAGGAAGCCCGTATCGACAACGAAAAGGAAACACAGACCCGCGAGATTTCACGCCAGCGCGAAGTCGAGCAGGCCGAGATCGCGGCAAAGGAGTCGACCGAGAAAGCGCGCATCGAACAGGAGCGTGCGGTCGCCGAAAGCCGCATCACGACCGAGCAGGACATCCGCCGGCGCGAGATCGAGCGCAGCCGCGCCATCGAAGAGGCGGAGATCGCCTCACGCGAGGCGACCGAGAAGTTGCGTATTCTCGAAGCTGCGAACACCCACGAAGAGCGCATAGAGACCGACCGCAAGATCCGCGAGCTGGAGATCGGCAAGCAGAAGGCGCTGGAGGAAGCCGAGATCGCCGCGGGACAGGCCACGGAGGCAGCCCGCATCGCGCGCGAAAAGAAGATCGCGGCCGAACGCATCGCCTACGAGCAGGAAACGCGCGAACGCGAAATCGCCCGCAACCGGGCCGTCGACCAGGCCGACATCTCGGCACGCGAGCTGATCGAAAGTGCCCGCATCGAGGTGGAAGCCAAGATCGAGCGCGAGCGCATCGACAGCGAACGCGGCACGCGCGAGCGCGACATCGAACGCAGGCAGATGCTAGACGAGGCGCAGGTCGCGGCCGACGAGGCGGTCGAAGCCGCCCGCATCGCGCAGAGAAAGATGCTCGACTTCGAGCGTATATCTGCAGAACAGGAGACGCGCGAACGCGAGATCGAACGCGAGCGGATCGTCGAGGAGGCCAGCGAACGGCGCATCGTCGAGCTCGCCGCCAGGAAGAGCGAACGTGCCGAAGCGGACGCCAAGGTGCGGCAGGCCGAGATCCTGGCGCAGCGCGACGTGGAGCGCAGCGACATCGCACGCCAGCAGGCGCTGGACGCGGCCAAGCTCGAACGCCAGCGGGCACTGGAACAGCTCGAGATCGCCCGCTTGCAGATGCTTCGCGAGGCCGAGATTGCTTCGAAAGAAGAGATCGAACGCGCCCGCATCGCGTCCGAGCGAGGTCTCGACGAGGCCCGCATCGGCCACGAGACGGAGCGGCGCCGTCTGGAGGTCGAGCGCGAGCGCAATATCGAGAGCGCGCAGATGGAAAAGGCCATCGTGCTCTACCGCAAATCGCTGGAGGAATCGGCTGCCCGTGCCGAGGCCGACATTGCCAGAGCCCGCGCGGCCGAGGCCGAGGAGCAGATCAAGACCGCCCGCGAGACCGAGGAGGCCAACCGTCGCAAGAGCGTCGATGTGCTGATGGCGGAGAAGCGCGCTCAGGAGGAAAAGATCGCCGCCGAGGCCGAGAAGGTCCGCCGCGCGGTCGAGGCCGAGGCGCAGAAGCTGCTCAACGAGGCCGAAAACGTGCTGTCCGATCCGGCCCGGCATTCGCTGTTCCGCCGCAAGCTGCTGGAGCATGTCGAGGGCATCGTTTCGGCCTCCGTCAAGCCGCTGGAGAAGATCCAGGACATCCGCATCATGCAGCTCGACGGCATCGCAGGCGGGCACGGGGGCGAACGGGCCAACATGACCGACGAGGTCATCAACTCGGCGCTTCGCTATCGCGTCCAGGCCCCGCTGGTCGACAGCCTGCTTGCCGACATCGGCATCGAGGGTGGCAACCTGACGAAGCAGGGCGGCCTGATCCGCGAGGCGTCCGACCTGACGCGCATCGCCGGTGAGGTGCAGAAACAGCAGCGCTCTGGAGGTGACGGTGGCTCCAGCGGTGGCGGCAGCGGGTCCGATGGCGGCGGAAAACCGTCGTCCGGTTCGCGGTCGAAGAAATAGGGGCCGGCAATGCCAAGGGTATTCGTCTCCACTGTCATCGACGCGCCGCCCGCCAGGGTTTGGGAGCGGATCAGGGATTTCAACGCGCTGCCGCGCTGGCATCCCCGCATCCGCGAAAGCCGCATCGAAAACGGCGAGCCTTCCGACAAGGTCGGCTGCGTGCGCGATTTCACGCTGCAGAACGGCGACCGCCTACGCGAAAAGCTGCTCGGCCTGTCGGACTACGACATGTTCTGCACCTACGCGATCCTCGAAGGACCGATGCCGCTGACCGATTACGTCGCGACGTTGCGGCTGACCCCGATAACGGATGGCGACCGCACCTTTGCCGAATGGTCGGCCGAGTTCGAGTGCGCCGACGAGGTGGCCGACGACCTCGTCGGGGGGATCGGCACCAATGTTTTCCAGGGCGGCTTCGACGCGCTCAAGCGGCATTTCGGGGGATAGGCGGATGCTTGCCGACGCTGCCTCTTCACGTTGCCCCCCTCTGGCCTGCCGGCCATCTCCCCCACAAGGGGGGAGATCAGCCGTCGGCCGATCTTTCGCCAATCTCCAGCGTTGGAGAGGCAGCGCTGAGCGTGAAGCTGCCGATCTCCCCCCTTGTGGGGGAGATGTCCGGCAGGACAGAGGGGGGCGTGAAGGAACGCAGAGCATTCAGGAGTTGCTATCACCCTGGGAGGTGGCCCCGTTGTGGTGAAGATCGTCAAATCCACCATCATGGAGGCGCCTGTGGAGGCCGTGTGGGAGGTGCTGCGCGACTTCAACGGCCACGACCAGTGGCACCCGGCGGTCGCCGACAGCCACATCGAGCGCGGACAGCCCTCCGACAAGGTCGGATGCGTTCGCCGCTTCCATCTGGCCGATGGTTCGGAACTGCGCGAGCAGCTTCTGACCATGTCCGACATCGACATGGCGTTCTCCTATTGCCTGCTCGATACGCCGATTCCGCTGCTCAACTACGTCGCCCACGTCCGTCTGATCCCGGTCACTGACGGTGACATGACGTTCTGGCATTGGGAGTCGCGCTTCGACACGCCGCCGGGCCGCGAAGCCGAGCTTCAGAAGCAGGTCGGCGAGGAAATCTACGAGGGCGGCTTTCACGCCGTCCGCGCCTTCATGGGGCTCGCGCCCGCATCGCAGGGAGGGGCCTGATGCCCGTGAAAGTGGAGACCTACGATCGCGTTGAGGAGGCCGCGCGCGCCCTCTCGGCAAGCCGTTCGGCGCGTTTTCTTGGTGGTGGCACGCTTGTCATGCGCGCGGTGAATGCCGGCGACCAGTCGTTCGATACGATCATTCGACTGCGCGATCCCGATTTTCGGACGATCAGGATGCAGGGCGACGGTCTCGTCATCGGCGCCGGGGTCACCATGGCCGCGCTCGTCGCCAATCGCGATGCGGCATTCCTCGCACCCGTCGCGCGGGTGATCGGCGGTCCGGCCATCCGCAACATGGCGACCGTTGGCGGAAATTTGTTCGCGAGCGGCAATTACGGCGATCTCGCCGTGGCGCTGCTGGCGCTGGGCGCCACGGTGCAACTCGCCGGCAGCGGGAGCCGCAGCATGCCGATCGACGAGTTCCTGCGCGACCGCGAGCGCCATGCGACCTCCCTGGTCCAGTCGGTCACGGTGCCACGGCCGCGCGACCCCGCCGCATTTCGCTTCACCAAGGTCAGTCGCGTGAAGCCGAAGGGTGTGTCGCTGATGTCGATCGCGGCACTCCTGCCGCAGTCGGGCGGGCGCGTGCAGGGCGCGCGAGTCGCCTATGGCGCAATGGGGCCGACGCCGCTGCGCGCTATTGCGGTCGAGCGTGCGCTTGAAGGACAGGCGCTCGATGCCGCTGCCATCGATCGGGCGGCTGCGCTGGCGGTAGAGGGCATCGCGCCGCCGACCGACGCGCTCGCCTCATCCTGGTATCGGGCGGAGGTGGCCGGTGTGCATCTGAAACGGCTCCTGGCCGGGGAACGGAGATAGGCATGGCGAAGAAACCGGTCCAGTTTCGTCTCAACGGCTCGGAAAAGGCGGTGTTCGTCGACGACGGGCAGAACCTTCTCGACGTACTGCGTCGCGGCGTCGGCGACCTGACCCCGAAATATGGCTGCGGGCAGGGAACCTGCGGCACCTGCACGGTGCTGATCGATGGCGAGCCGCATCTGTCATGCCTGACGCTCGCCGAAACCATCGACGGCCGGCAGGTCTCCACCACCGCCGGGCTTGCGCGCGGCAGCGAGCTTCATCCGCTGCAGGCCGCCTTCATGGATGGGTTTGCTGCCCAGTGCGGCTACTGCACGCCGGGCATGCTCATGGCCGCGAGCGCGCTGCTGGAGCGTAACCCGGACCCTTCGCGCGAGGACATCGTGGAAGCCATCTCCGGCAATATCTGCCGCTGCACCGGCTACGAGCCGATCATCAACGCGATCCTTGCCGCGGCGAAGGCCGGCGGCGCACGGCGCTACGGGTAGGTGAGCCAAATGAGCATCGAGTTCCGCAAGGAATATTTCGCCGACGAGCGCGACGACAACCTGAATGAGGTCGGCAAGCCGACCCAGCGCCAGGATGCGCTTGGCCATGTCACCGGCAGGTCGCCCTATTTCGACGACCATCTCTTCGACGGACTGCTTCACATCCGCTGCGTGAGAAGCCCGCACCATCACGCGCGCATCCGGCGCATCGATACAAGCGAAGCAGAACGCATGCCGGGTGTGGTGAGGATCATCACCGGCAAGGATGTGCCGCATAACCTCAACACGCTGCTGTCGCTGCTCGACTTCGGCCTCGATGACGAGCCGCTGCTTTCCGACAAGAAGGTCGCTTACAAGGGCGAGCCGGTGGCGGCGGTGATCGCCGAGAGCGAGCGGGCGGCACGCGACGCGGTCGCGAAGGTGCGGGTCGACTGGGAGGAGCTTCCTGCCGTCTTCGACGTGGAGGAAGCGGTCAAGCCGGGCGCGCCGGTGGTCAACGAGGTCTACCCGAAGAACCTCTTCGTCTATCACGGCCGCTACGACCACCAGAAGCTGCGCTACGGCGACGTGGAAGCCGGTTTCCGTCAGGCCGATCGCATCATCGAGGGGCGATACCAGATGTCGCCGATCGAGCAGGCGCCGACGGAAACCTGCGGCGCGATCGCTGCCCCCGAGACAAATGACCGCTACGTCGTCTACACATCCACGCAGGCGCTGTTCTTCTCGCTCGACACCACGTCGAAGCTGCTCAAGACGCCGTCCAACCGGCTGCATTTCATCGGCGGTACCGTGGGCGGCGGCTTCGGCGGCAAAGTCGATTCCCTACACGAGCCGATGGCGGTGCTGGGCACCATGCTGACCGGCCGGCCATGCAAATACATCTTCGACCGCGAGGAGGAGATGCAGGTGGGCGCACCGCGCGGCGCGGAACGCTGGTATCTCAAGGACGGTGTGATGAATGACGGGCGCATCGTCGCCCGCAAGTTCGTCGGCTATTTCGACAGCGGTGCCTACACGCGGCTTTCCAGCTACGCCATCATCAAGGGTGTGGGGCACCTGCCCGGGCCATACACCATCCCCAACGTCTATGCCGACGTCTATTGCGTCTTCACCAACCGCACGCCGGCCACAGCCATGCGCGGCTTCGGCATTACCGGTGTCGATTTCGCCATCGAGGCGCATATGGACAAGGTGGCACACGAGGTCGGCATCGATCCAATCGAACTGCGCATTCTCAACGCCTATCGCGACGGCGATATGAAGGCGCATCGCCGTCTCGCCAAGAACACGGCGCTGATCGAGTGCTGCCAGGTGGCTGCCGAAAAGGCCAAGTGGCCGATCAGCCAGGCGGCCAGCCAGGCATCGTCACTGCGCGATGGCGGCGGCGAGCGCGGCCGGCTGCCGGCCCATACGGCGACCGACCAGAACGGTCTCGTCACCGGGTTCACCGCCCAGAGTTACGCCAAGAAGTCCAGGGCCACGCAGCCATCCGCGACACCGCCGCCCCAGATGCCGCGGCACGAGAGTGCGCCGGTGACACCGCGT
This sequence comes from Neoaquamicrobium sediminum, assembly GCF_040970315.1. Classification (NCBI taxonomy): domain Bacteria; kingdom Pseudomonadati; phylum Pseudomonadota; class Alphaproteobacteria; order Hyphomicrobiales; family Phyllobacteriaceae; genus Neoaquamicrobium; species Neoaquamicrobium sediminum. The sequence continues at coordinate 287,909 of NZ_JAZHFV010000002.1, forward strand.
GTCGAACAGCCCCGGCCGCAGCCTGCGCGACCCGCTTCTGCGCCGCCCCCGCCACCGGCCGCAACCGAACAACGGCACACGCGGTTTTCCTCCATCTCCGGCCTCAGGAGGCGATGACATGACGATCCATCGCGGACGCGGCTTTGCCTCGATCAACTATCCCATCGGCATGAATCTCGGTGGCGACCCCTCGCAGGCGCTCGTGCACTCCAATCCCGGCGGCAAGTTCATGGTGGCGCTGTCTTCCATCGATCTCGGCCAGGGCATGAAGTCGGTCACCAGACAGATCGCTGCCGAAACGCTCGGCGTGCCGGTAGAAGACGTCTATGTAGATACGGCCGACTCCGACACCGGCCCGCACTGCATGGGCTCCTTCGCCTCGCGCGGGACGCACCGCGTCGGCAATGCCGTCATTCAGGCCGCGCAGGAAGCGCGCGCGGTCATGCTCGAAGCGGCGGCCGAGGAACTGGAGGTCGACCCCGCCGATCTCGTCACCGACGGCAAGGGCAACATCCACGTGAAGGGCGCGCCCTCGAAATCGATCACCACGGCGGAAGCTTGCGGCGCGGCGCAGTTCAAGCAAGGCCGCACCGTTTCGGGGCGCGGCATCTTCCTGATCCCGCTGTCGGAGGTGGACGCGGATACCGGCGAGATGACGCCGGTGTCCTGTTTTGCCCATGCCGCGCTGATCGTCGACGTCGATGTCGACGACGAGACGGGGGAAATCGATGTCATCCAGATGAACAGTGCCTATGAGCTCGGGCGAGCGCTCAACCCGCGCCTTGTCGAACAGCAGCTCGTGGGTGGGGCCTGGATGGGTATGAGCCATGCCGCATGGGAGACCACGGAACCCTACTATCCCGAACGCAGCCACGGTCCGCTCGACTTCAACACCTATCTGATGCCCGGGCCGGGCGACATCGCCCCGCATAACATCGCGATCCTCGAGCGTCCCGCGCCGGATGGCCCTTTTGGCGGCAAGGGGCCGGGCGAAATGTGCGCCAATCCGGTGCTGCCGGCGATGGTCAATGCCGTTTTCAACGCCGTCGGGGTCCGCATCGACGAATTGCCCATCACGCCGGAAAAGGTGCTGCGCGGCATCCGCGCCAATGGCGGTGCGCAGCCGCAGGGCCGGCGGGGTTGAGGGGCTTCTAGGATGCAGGTGCTCTACGTTGCCCCCCTCTGTCCTGCCGGACATCTCCCCCACGAGGGGGGAGATCGGCAGCTTCGACCTCGCCGCTTCTCCTGCGGCGCTGACGACTGGCGAAAGCAGCGCGGCCGGCTGATCTCCCCCCTCGTGGGGGAGATGTCCGGCAGGACAGAGGGGGGTGCGAAGGAACGCGACGGTGACCAGCGGGGTGCCCCATGCCGATAAGGCGCTCCATCGTCGGCATAGACAGCCCCGATCGCCTCGCGACCTCGCTGCGCGACGCGCAGTATCTGGCCGATGACAGCCTGGCGACGGCGGCCTATCTCGCACTGGCGCTCGGCAAGCCGCTGCTGCTGGAGGGGGCGCCGGGGGTCGGCAAGACCGAGGGTGCAAAGGCCATCGCCTCCGTGCTCGGACGCCAGCTCGTGCGGCTGCAATGTTACGAGGGAATCGATTCCGCCCACGCGCTTTACGAGTGGAACTATCCGCGCCAGATGCTGGCGATCCGGCAGGCGCGGGAGGAGTTCGTCAACATCTATGCCGACGATTTCCTCATCGCGCGGCCCATGCTGGAGGCGCTGCGCCATCCGCGCGACACGGTGCTGCTGATCGACGAGATCGACCGCGCCGACCATGAGTTCGAAGCGTTCCTGCTGGAGTTCCTGTCCGATTTCTCGATCTCGATTCCCGAGCGCGGGACGATCCGCGCTCAGGAGCATCCGGTGGTCGTGCTGACATCTAACCGCACCCGCGAGCTTCATGAGGCCTTGCGGCGGCGCTGCGTCTATCACTGGATCGATTATCCCCATCCGACGCGCGAGGCGGAGATCGTGATGATGCGCGCCAGCCAGGTCGCGCACGACACGGCCTATCGCGTGGTCGCGGCGGTCGGTGCGCTGCGTGCCGAGCCGCTTGCGAAGCCTCCCGGCGTTGCGGAAACCGTGGAGTGGGCCGAAGCAGCGACCTTGCTGCACGAGCAGGGCGCTGCGTGGCCGGCGGCGTTCCGGCGGGCCATCGGTGTGGCGTTGAAGGACCAGGACGACCTGACCTTTCTCGAATCCCGCCTGGACGACATGCTGCGGGAGGCTGCGGCGTGAACGATCCGCTCCCCCGTCCGCTTCTGCCATTCGTCGAATTCGCGACCCTGCTGCGAATGAATGGTTTCGCGGTTGCGCCGGAGCAGACCCAGACATTTGTCGCTGCGGTGGGACTGCTCGGTCCGCGCTCGATGGAGGAGATTCACCGCGCAGCCCTCGCCACAATCGGCCCGTCGCCGGATCGCCGCGACGAGTTCGATGCGCTGTTTCGACTGGCCTTCCTCGGACAATCGCTCCCGGCCGCGACCGGCGAGCCGGACGAGGACGAACTGGAGGCCTATGACGATCGCGACGGCGGTATGGAGCCGCCCGAAACCGACGAGGCCGAAGAGTCTGGCGGCACGCCGACGGGGGCGGAGCGCTTGTTCAATCGCCGCTTTGCCGAGCTCTCGGAGGCTGAGGCGCTGCGCCGTTTCCGCCGCCGCGCGCCATCGGAACTACCGCGCAGGCGCTCGCGGCGGCTTGTCGCGGGTAAGGGGCGCGGGCGTCTCGACATGCGCGGCGCACTGCGCGAAGCGGTCGCGCGCGATGGCGAGGTCGTGCATCTGCCGACGCTCGATCGCAGGCAGCGCCGTCGGCGTATCTTGCTGCTGATCGACGTGTCCGGATCGATGAAGGACAACACCGACACCTATCTGCGCTTTGCCCATGCCTTGGCGCAGGCGACGGACAGGCTCGAGGTCTTCACGCTCGGAACCCGTCTTACGCGCATCACGCGGGCGCTCCGTCGGCGCAGCCGCGACCAGGCGCTTGGGCTCGCCTCGACGCTCGTGGCGGACTGGGATGGCGGCACGCGGCTTGGCGATGCCTTGCAGGCATTCCTCGCCGTGCCGCGCTTTTCCGGTTTTTCGCGCGGGGCGCTGGTCGTCGTTCTTTCCGACGGATTGGAGCGCGGCGACCACACCGCCATGACCGATGCGATGCAACGCTTGGCGCGGCTTGCATGGCGCATCCTGTGGCTGAGCCCGCTTGCCGGCGGTGCGGCCTATACCGCCGAGACCGGCGCGCTCAGATCGGTGCTGCCATTCATCGACCGGCTCGGCGATGGAACGAGCGCGCGAAGCGTGTGCGCAGAGGTGCTCGGCTTCGAACGGAGACTGTCTGCATGAAGATCATCGACGCGCATCATCATATCTGGCGGCAAGCGGATCTGCCCTGGCTTCTCGGGCCCACCCAGCCGCGCATCTTCGGCGCCTATGACGCGATCAAGCGCGACTACCCGATCGAAGAATATCTGGAGGACATTGCGGGAAGCGGCGTCGAGAAATCCGTCTACGTGCAGGCGAACTGGGCGCCCAACTGGGCCGAGGATGAGGTTGCGTGGGTGCAGGAAGCGGCCGACCGCACGGGATGGCCGCATGCGATCGTCGGCTATTGCGACATGACGGTTCCGGACGCGCGGCCCGCCCTCGACAAGCTTGCGAAATATCCGCTGATGCGCGGCATCCGCCAGCAGTTCCACTGGCACGAGAACGAGCAGTACCGTTTCGCCAGCACGCCCGACCTATGTCGTGACGCCAACGTGCAGCGCAACGTCGCCTATCTGAAGGATTACGACTGGAGCTTCGACCTGCAGGTCTTTGCCGACCAGATGGACGGGGCGGCCGAGCTTGCGGAAGCATGCCCCAAGATCACGTTCATCCTCCAGCATGCCGGCATGCTGGAGGACCTTTCCGACGACGGCCGCGCCACGTGGAAGGCGCAGATGCGCAAGCTTGCAAAGCAGGAGAACGTCGTCTCGAAACTTTCGGCCTTCGGCACCTTCATCCACCAGAACGACACTGCGCACATCGAGCGCATCCTGCACGACACCGTCGCGATCTTCGGCGCGAAACGCTGCCTCTACGGCTCCAATTTCCCCATCGAGAAACTGTGGACCAGCTACGGGGAGCTCATGCGCGCCTTCCTGAAGGCCGCGAACGACCTCAGCGCGGGACGGCAGAAAGCGATCTTTTACGACACGGCAAAGCGGGTCTACCGGCTTTGAGCATCAGGCAAGGGAGGGAGAGGGACCATGGCTCTTGAAATCAAGGTTCTCGACTATGGCGACATCGAGCTCGAATCGAGCTTCCTCGTGCTCGGCCGCAACTGCGGGATCAGGGCGCGTGTCTACACCTATGGGTTTCTGATCCTCGGCGGGCAGTATCCGATCGTTGTCGACACCGGATTCCGCGACAACGCGATCATGGAAACGCTTGGCATGCGCGGCCTGCAGTTCCATGAGCAGATGATCGAGAACCAGCTTGCCCGGCACGGGGTGAAGCCCGGCGACGTCCGCTACATCTGCCATACGCATCTGCACATCGACCACGCCGGCAAGGACGACCATTTCCCGATGAACACGACGGTGGTGATAAACCGCCGTGAGATGGAATGCTCGGTCTCGGGGCTCATGCATCCGCAATATCCGAAGCCTGACATCATGCATCTCGTAGAACGGCTGCACACGCCCGGCGCGCTGCGCTTCGAGGATCTGGAGCTTTCGGGGCCGGTGGAGCTGATCCCGGGTGTGGTTCTGGAGGCCGCCAACGCCCACACCGAGGGCTCGATGAACGTCCATGTCGAGACCGCCGAGGGCCGCGCCACCATCTGCGGTGATGTGATCTACGACATCCAGAACCAGATCGTCGAACCGTTCCATCAGATCCAGGCCAACGAGCCGCAGGTCACCGGCAACCATGCCGGATCGAAACGCTCGGAAAAGGCTGCGATCAAGAAGCTGCTTAACGGTTCGCGTTTCCTGCTGCCGGTGCACGACAAGCCGGCCAAGGTGGAAAACGGCCAGATCGTCGGCCGGCTCGACATGGCCGTGCCGGGCCCGGTGAGCCAGACGGTGCACCGCCGCAACTGGTTCCCGGTCTAGGTTCGGCGATACGAGGAGGGGACAATGGCGCACGACGCAGCAAGACCGCATTTCCGCGATCTGATCGACGAACACGCGCCGGTGCGGCAGATCGGGTCCGGCTTCATCTTCACCGAGGGGCCGATCTGGCATCCGCTCGAGCATCATCTGCTGTTCTCGGACATGCCCGGCGATGTGCGCCGGCGCTGGGACCGCGACGGCGTGCGGGAGGTCATGCGGCCGGCCAACAAGGGCAACGGCATGACCTACGATGCCGACCTCAACCTGCTGGTTTGCGAGCACGCCACGTCGAGCGTAGCGCGGTTCGGGCCTGACGGCCGCCGCGATGTCGTTGCCAGCCATTTCGATGGCAAGGAGCTGAACAGTCCGAACGATCTGTGCGTACACTCCAGCGGGGCGATTTATTTCTCCGACCCATGGTACGGCCGCATGGCGCATTACGGCGTGGAGCGACCGCGCCAGCTCGGCTGGCAGGGCGTGTTCCGCATCCCGCCCGGACAGGTCGGCGGCGAACCACAATTGCTGGTCGACCGCTACCTCTTCAGCCAGCCCAACGGACTGTGTTTCTCGCCCGACGAGACGCTGCTCTATGTGAACGACACCGAGCAGTGCAACATCCGTGTCTTCGACGTGAAGCCGGACGGCACGCTGGGCGGCGGCCGCCTGTTGGCCTCTGGCATCAAGGATACGCTGAAGCCGGGCGTGCCCGACGGCATGAAGTGCGACGCGGACGGCAACGTCTGGGTGACGGCGCCGGGCGGTGTATGGGTCTACGATCCTGCAGGGCAGCTTCTCGGCAAGGTGTCCATTCCCGAACTCCCGGCCAACCTGCACTGGGGCGGGGAAGACTGGCGCACGCTGTTCGTGTGCGCGTCGACCTCGGTCTATGCCGTGGACGTCAAGATCGGCCCGCGTATCGAACCTTTCATGCGCGCGCGTGCTGCTGCGCGGTCGGCACCATCCGCCGCCGCGGCCGGCGATGGCAGCTTCAAGCTCGACACGTCGCGCTGCGCACTCATCATCCAGGACATGCAGAACGATGTGGTGATGGAAGGCGGAGCGTTCGCCGATTCGGGATCGCCGCAGCATTGCCGCGAGCAGAACGCGATCGAGAATGCGCGCCGTCTAGCCCAGCATTGCCGCGCCATAGGTATCCCGGTGATCCATGTCTGGTTCGAAGTGGACAATGCCGGTCGCGGCATGACGCTCAATGCGCCGCTGTTCGAGAACACCATGCAGGCCAACGCGCTGGTGAAAGGCAGTTGGGGCGCTCAGCCCGTGCCGGGGCTGGAAGCGCAGGCGGGCGACCATGTCGTCTCCAAGAACCGCATGAGCGCCTGGGAAGGCACTAGCCTGGAAACCGTGCTCAAGGCCGAGGGCCGGGACACCATCATCGAGACCGGCGCGTGGACCAACATGTCCATCGAGCACACGGCCCGGACCGGCGCCGACAAGGGCTACATCATGATCGTGCCGGAGGATGCCTGCTCGACCATGAACGCCGACTGGCACCGCGCCTCGATTGACTACGCGTTGCAGAACGTCGCCGCCGTGACCACGACCGACGAGGTCTTGCGGGCACTCGGAGCGACCGGCTAGGGCGTTCCGCCGCCGTTGGCACGACGCATCATCGCATGTGCTGCGACATTGTCGGCAAGCCGACCGGCATCGCCGACACCTGCCGGGCCAATCAGGTAGGATATCGGCAACGACGGGCGTCAGCGTGTCCCGACACGCGGGTCTACCTAGAAGCGCTTACCGATCTGCAATCCGAATGCGTGGTCCTGCTGGTCGCTGCCAAATGCGGTCCGGTAGTCGAAGCCCAGGGTCCAGTCCTGCGAGAGGTCCGCATCGAGCGAAAGCCCAAGCGTCACATAGTTCCGCTTGGATGGCTCGATCTCCAGCCAGTAGGGCAGGTGATCGAGATCGATGTAGCCTAGATTGATCCGGCTCGACCCTGCAAAATCATGCGTGTATTCGACGCGCGCGCCGGGCTTCAGCGTGCCCCAGGGCATCTTGAAGGCATATTGCGCGCGCAGGCCGATCACCCCTGAAACGGTATCGATGCTCTGGTCCCCATAGCGCAGGCCGAAGTCGCCGCCTCCTTCTTCCGCAAACCCGTCGAGCCACGTCCGGGAGAGTTCCACCCGGCCATAGGGTGAAAGAAGCCAGGTGTCGTCACGGAATTCGTATGCCGCCGTCAGCGAACCGAATAGCTGATGGCCCGACCGGCTGCCGTTGGCGAAGTCTCCGGTTGCCGAGACATAGCGGCGGCTGTCGAAATCGAGCCAGCTCCCGCCAACCAGGCCATCAAGGAAGAAATTGTCGAACGGCTTGTAGCTCCCATAGATGGCAGCGCTGTAGGCGTGGCCCGTGCTCTGCGTGCCGTTGTCACCGACATCCGTACGGTCGCGACCGAAGCCGACACCGAAGCCGGCGACGAACTTCGGCGAGAAGCGGTAATCGACACCGGCGCTGACGCCAACCATCGTGTGGTCGAGATCGAGCGCGCCATCGTCGCTCTCGCCAAAATTGATATAGCCGCCTGTCCAGACCGCGAAGGCGCCCAGATCCATGCCGCCGCTGCCGTTGGGCATCTCAGGTTCGGCGTTCGAACCAAAGGCGTCGCTTGGCGCTCTTCCATCGCTTGTCGATGCATAGCCGAGGAGCCCCGGAACATCGTGAGCCCGTTCGACAAGCTGCTGGATTTCGCGGTCGCCGCGCTTTTCCTTCGCATTGTAGCCGAGGCTCAGGTTCATGCTGCTTCTGCGCCTGTCGCCTTCATCGTGCAGCTGCTCAAGCCTGTCGTTGAAATTCTGCGTCTGGGCCTGGGCGAAGCGCCTTGCTGCATCCGTCTGCGCATTCAGGAGCCCTATAACCTCGGGGTCCTGCGCAGGGTTCGGGCGGCCGACGATCGTGAAGGCAATTGTTCCCGGTGCCGACATTCCGGTCGCGTTCGAAAGCGTGAAGCGGACATCCGCCCCACCCGCATAGGTCGAGCTGGAGGCAAAAAGGAGACGGTATGTCTGCCCGTCACGCTCTACGCGGGCCGATCCCGCATCGGGATTGGAGAGGTCGACGATTGCGGCATCCGTGAACGGGCCGCCGGTCGCGCCTTGTGTAAGGTCGACCGACGCCGTCTCGCCGGCATTGATTTCGATTTCGCGCGAAACCACTGTCGGCACCGGTTGCGCCCGCATCGCGGTGACCGTGTAGGTTCGGGTCGTTGTGCCGTCTCCAGCGGTGACAACAACAGAAATCGCGGTGGAGCCGACAGGCAAGGCGATTGCCTGGCTGACGCCGCCAGACGTCACACTCTGCCCATTGACCGTGATCGTCGCATTAGCGTCGTCGGCGGTTGGCGTCAGCGCGATGCTCTCGACGGCGTTGGCGACCGCCACAGCGTAGTCGAAGCTGTCGGGGTTGAAGCCCGGATCGAGTGCGCCGACGCTCGGCGTCAGGCTGGCAAGCTTTGCATTGGACGATGCCGCACGGGTGACCGTGACGGTGTAGGTGCGCGTCGTCGTTGCATCCCCGGCGGTGACGACAACCTCAATGACGGTCGATCCGACAGCCAGGGCGATCGCTTGGCTGGCGCTTCCGGACACGACATTTTGCCCGTTAACGGTGATGGTTACGTTGGGCTCGGCTGCCGTCGGCGTCAGCGCGATGCTGTCGGTCGAATTGTCGACCGCGACCGCGTAGGCCGCCGTTGACGGGCTGAAAGCTGGGTCGAGGGTACCCGCGCTGGGCGTCAGGCTTGCAAGCGTGGCATCGGCCGATGCTGCACGGGTTACCGTCACCGTATAGGTCTGCGTCGTCACGCCATCCTCCGCAGTCACGACGACGGGGATTACGGTCGAGCCGACTGCCAACGCGACTGATTGGCTTGCACTTCCGGAAACAACGCTTTGTCCATCGACGGTTATGCTCGCGTTCGAGCCGGCTGCAGTTGGGGTGAGGGCGATGTTGTCGATCGCATTGTAGACAGCAACGTCATAACCGGTGGTTGCGGGGCCGAAGGCCGGATCGAGGGTGCCCGCACTGGGCGTCAGGCTCGTAAGCGTGGCATCGGCCGATGCCGCGCGCGTAACCGCCACCGTATATGTCTGCGTGGTGACGCCGTCTTCCGCGGTCACGACGACCGGGATTGCAGTAGCGCCCACTGCCAATGCGAGTGGCTGACTGGCATTGCCGGAAGTCACGGCCTGGCCGCCGACGGTTATGCTCGCGTTCGGCTCGGCTGTCGTTGGCGTCAGCGTCAGGCTGTCGGTCGAGTTGTCCACGGCGACCGCATAGGTCGTCGTTGCCGGGTCGAAGGCGGGGTCGAGTGAACCAGTGCTTGGCGCAAGGCTCGCAAGCGTCGCGTCGGTGGATGCGGCGCGGGTGACCGTAACCGTGTAGGTCTGCGTCGTGGCGCCGTCCTCAGCGGTCACGACCACCCCAATTGGTGTGGAACCTACTGCCAGCGCGATTTGCTGGCTGGTGCTGCCGGACGCCACCGCCTGTCCGTCGACGGCGATTGTCGCATTGGCATCTGCTGCCGTTGGTGTCAGCGTGATGCTGTCGGTCGCATTGTCCACGGCAACAGCATAGGCCGTGGTTGACGGATCGAATGCGGGAGCGAGCGTGCCGGCGCTCGCTGCCAGGTTGGATAGCGTCGCGTCGGCAGAGCCACCGCGCACCCATGGCGTCCCTGACGTGTAAGCGGCAACCATCGCATTGCCGGCGCCGTCGCCGATAGACCCGTCTGCCAGGACGTCCATCCGCAGGGAGCCGGTGCCGGATATGCCCGTGATGGATACGACGTAGGTTATGTTGTCGGCTGTGGCGACCCCGCTGATGGTCCCGGAAACCGCCCCTGATGTTGTGAGTGCGAAATCCGAGGCATCGACACCGGTAACCGGCTCGGCGAATGACACCGAGAAATCGGCCGTGGTTGCATCTGGCAGCGGGCTGCCACTCACCGCACTGGACAGTACCGTGGGCGCTACCGCGTCAACGAGGACACCGCTCGTGCTACCCACGTTGTTGAGAGCAAGGTCTGCGGGCGTAGCAGAGGCGTTTGCGATGGTGCCGCCATCGAGCTCGATGGCGCTTCCCACTTGAATGCCATTCGTGTCCAGATCGCCCGGATTGACGGTGTACCGGAATACGAGCGCATTCGATCCGCTGCCGGACAAATAGTAGGCATCGGACGTCGTTGCTCCGATTGTGATGGGAACGCTCGGTGTACCCCCCGAGGTATTGACCACGACGCTCTCGTTGAAGTTCACTAAAAAGAAGAGAACATCTCCGGCACGATAGGACGCGTTTGCGGGAACACTCACCGAGCTGACAATCGGCGGCACCCCTGCATTCACTTGCAGCGAATAGGCTTGGCTGCCCGTAAACGGACCGGTTCCAGTGCTGCCGTCGGTAGCGGTGACGGTGAAGTTGAAGGTGCCGTTTCCCGTCGGTGTACCGGAGAGCACACCTGAGGAGCTCAGGTTAATGCCCGAAGGCAGGGCGCCAGCAGCAATCGAATAAGTATAAGGCGCCGTGCCGCCACTGGCGGTAACGGTCTGCGCGTAGGCGACACCTTGAGTGGCGGAAGGCAGCGTGCCGGGGCTCAGGGCGATGACGGGCGCCGCGACGGTGAGCGTATAGGCCCTGCTGCCGGTGTACGGCCCGATTCCGCCGCTGTCGTCAGTGGCGGTAATGGTGAAATTGAATGTCCCGCCCGCCGTAGGGGTACCGGAAAGCACGCCCACCGAACTCAGGTTCATGCCCGACGGCAAGGCGCCGGCCGTAACGGCATAACTATATGGTGCTGTTCCGCCACTGGCGGTCAAGGACTGGCTATAGGACGCCGCGACGGTTGCGGCAGGCAATGTAGCTGGGCTCACCGTTACAGTCGGCGCAGCGACGGCAATCGTGTAGGCTCTGCTTCCGGTATATGGTCCGGTTCCGCCGCTGCTGTCGGTCGCGGTGATGGTGAAATTGAACGTACCCTCTGCCGTTGGCGTGCCCGACAGTGCGCCTGCGGAGGTCAATGTCAGGCCCCCAGGCAACGCGCCGGCGGTGACGACATAGGTGTATGGACCCGTCCCACCGCTGGCGGTGACGGTTTCACTGTAGGTCGCCCCCACCGTTGTTGCGGAAAGGCTGGCAGGAGCCAGGGTGATCGTGGGTACGGCATCGTCGTTGACGATGGTGCCCACGCCCTGGCCATCGCCCAGGATAGCGTTTGTCACGTTGGTGATGTTGACGAAAAACGTCTCATTGGGTTCGTTGGTCGTATCACCGTAGACATCAACATTGAAGCTATACGTGCTCCCCCCTGGCGCGATGTAGGCACCCACGAGGCTGGTTGCTTCGTAGTCCTCGCCTGCTGTCGCTGTGCCGTCGGCCGTTGCGATGTCGAACGTTACACCACCGGGTCCGGCAGGCTGGCTGAGCGATATTGTGAACGATATCGCTTGAGTTCCGGAGTCCTCCTCGGGAATGGTGACATTGTTGATCGTCAGAACCCCAAAGTCGTCGTTCAGGATCGTGCCTGTGGCAGAGGAAGGTGCACCGACGGTATAGCCTGAGCCGCTCTGTATGCTAATGATTACGGTCTCATCCGCCTCCGCGATGGGATCGGCAAACGAATCTATCACCACGATGCCGCTCGTCGAGCCGGACGGAATGAGCACGGTCAAGGTCGCACCGTCATAATCGCTACCATCCGCGCTGCCGCTGTAACCGAGATTGACGAGAGTGGGGGTCGCCAGGTTCTGGCTGCGCGTGACCGTGTAAACCAGATTGGCTGCGCCGTCCTCACTCACCGAGGCCGGGCTGACGCTGATGGACACTGACGGTGCCGGTGCAACCGTCAAAGTAAAGTTCTCAAGCTCAAAATAGACACCCGGTCCAGTGCTGGAATCCGTGACCCGCAGCGTCAGAGGGTAAGATCCGGGCGCGCTGGAAGTGGTGCCGCTGAGAAGGCCGCTGCTGGACAGGGATATCCCCGCCGGCAAAAGGCCGCTCTCCACAGCGAAGGTATGAGGCGCTACACCGCCGCTGGCGAAGATGGTCTGCGAGAACGATACGCCCTGAATGGCCGTCGCCGATGTCGGGGCAATGGAGATCGTCGGGTTCAGCACCGTGCCGGTGTAGCCCTTGTCGACAAACTGGCCGATGTTGTCGGTCGCCCTCACGGCAAAGGCGTAACCACCGCGCTGCGTCGGGGTTCCGCTCAGCAGTCCCCCGGAAGTCAGGGAGATTCCGACAGGGAGCGATCCTGACTGGAGGCTGTAGGTGTAAGGCGCAGTACCGCCAGTTGCCGACAGCGACTGGCTGAACGCGGTTCCTGCGGTCATACTCGGGAGCGAGCCTGGCGAAACGGTGATCGGCGAGACCGGCGGGTCGATGGTTATGTTGACAGTCACGACACCCAGGTCGTTGTCTTCAAGGGCGAACTGATCGCTCGTCGCCGCATCGCCGCTATGTGCATAGGTGACGAACTGTATACCGCCGCTATTGCTGCCGATGGTCACCGTGCCATGCTGGGCGAACGGTGCGATCGGCCCGCTCATGCCGCCGTCGAACGGTCCGTCACAAGCGCTGACGTCGATCATTACCGATCCGCCATTGGCAACGGTAGCGTTTATCGTCGGGCAATAGACGGACGGCGCGGCGAAAGCCGTATTGGGCAACGGCAACAACAGCATGGCCGTGAGGGACATACAGAAAAGGACGGCAAGTCTTCCGAAGGCCGCATGCAATTTGCCGGTGAGCCGACCGCGCGGTGCCGGCCGCGGCGGGAGACGCAGAAAGGCAGAAAAAACTGCCCATATGGACAGGTGAGCCCTGTCCACAGGCCGCCAAACTTCTTGCATCTCCAGTTCCCCTCGTAGTTGCCTGAATATTGGGCGGAGATCGCAAAGTCGCCCAATATGCGCCAACATAAAGCCACGAACAGCCTCATGGCAACCACAGGTGGTATGATGCCGCCGTAAAATTGTGCTCCCGCGCGGCGGCACGACCAGGCGGACGCGAAAGCCTCCGGCGGATAAAAGCTGGTTCAGTCCATGGGATAAAATGGTGCTGCGAGAGAGGATTGAACTCTCGACCTCTCCCTTACCAAGGGAGTGCTCTACCACTGAGCTACCGCAGCAGGCCGTGAATGCGGCGGACTTCTGCCACAAGCGCCGGCCAAGCGCAAGCGCGGATCGGTGCATTCTTGAGCGCGTTTCGCATTGGGTGCCGCACCGGCGACCGATCCTGCAAATCGGGCGGCTTGAGCGCGGGCGCGCCTGTGCTGTAGGCTGCGCCGCCAGATGAACACAATTTGCTTTTAGCCGGGGTATTCCCGATTGAACCCGCCACGCGTGCCCTCACCGACCGATTCCGCGTCGAAACAGACCGAAGAGCAGGACAGGAAGGCCGCGCGGCTTGCCCAGAAGCTGCGGGCAAACCTTCAAAGGCGAAAGGCGCAGGCGCGATCGAGAGGGGAAGGCGGGGCCGATTCGCGCCCCGAAGGATTGTTGAAGGGGGAAGGGGACGACAGCGAATGAGCCGGCTTGCCGGTGCCGCTTCGCAATTGCTTCCCCCACGATCCGGTTGAATCAGACCGCCCGCCGCGCTAGACGGGCCGGCCTCGGACCATTGGACGCAAGCATGCCGGCAGGCCGGCGAGGGGACCACGCATGGATCGTATCAGGATAGTCGGCGGCAAGGAACTGAACGGGTCGATCCCGATCTCCGGCGCCAAGAACGCCGCCCTCCCGCTGATGATCGCATCGCTCCTGACCGACGAGACGCTCAGCCTCGAAAACGTGCCGCATCTGGCCGATGTCGAGCAGCTCACGCGCATCCTCGGCAATCACGGTGTCGACTATTCGGTCAACGGCCGCCGCGAGGCGCAGAATTCGACCTATGCCCGCACCGTGAACTTCACCGCCCGCAATATCGTCGACACCGTGGCGCCCTATGAGCTGGTGTCGAAGATGCGCGCGTCGTTCTGGGTCATCGGTCCGCTGCTGGCGCGCATGGGCGAGGCCCGCGTCTCGCTGCCGGGCGGCTGTGCCATCGGCACGAGGCCCGTCGACCTCTTCATCGACGGTCTGCGAGCGCTGGGTGCGGAGATCGAGATCGAGCAGGGCTACGTCCACGCCAGCGCGCCCAAGGGCCTGATCGGCGACCGTTATGTATTCCCCAAGGTCTCCGTCGGCGCGACCCATGTGCTGATGATGGCGGCGTCTCTCGCGCGCGGCCAGACGGTTCTGGAGAACGCTGCCCGCGAGCCGGAGATCGTCAATCTTGCCGAATGCCTGAACGCGATGGGCGCGCGCATCTCCGGCGCCGGCACTTCGACTATCGTGATCGACGGCGTCACCTCGCTGTCGGGCGCGACGCACCAGGTTATCCCCGACCGCATCGAGACCGGCACCTACGCCATGGCGGTCGCCATGACGGGTGGCGATGTTGTGCTGGAAGGCGCGCGCGCCGACCTTCTGGAAGACGCGCTCGACGCCGTTTCGCGCGCCGGGGCCGAAATCACGCCGCTCAACTCCGGTATCCGCGTCCGCCGAAACGGTGCCGGCATCCTGCCGGTCGATGTCACGACCGAACCTTTCCCCGGCTTCCCGACCGACCTGCAGGCCCAGTTCATGGGCTTGATGACGCGCGCGGCAGGCCGCTCGCGCATCACCGAGACCATTTTCGAGAACCGCTTCATGCATGTGCAGGAGCTCGCGCGTCTCGGCGCAAAGATCACGCTGTCGGGGCAGACGGCCATCGTCGACGGGGTGCCGCAGCTCAAGGGCGCACCGGTGATGGCGACCGACCTGCGCGCCTCGGTTTCGCTCGTGATTGCCGGGCTTGCCGCCGAGGGCGAGACCGTCGTCAACCGCGTCTATCATCTCGACCGCGGCTTCGAGCGGCTGGAAGAGAAACTCTCCGGTTGCGGCGCGACGATCGAGCGCCTGTCTTCATAGGGCCCCAAGGCATTAGGGCCGTGGGGAAACGGGTGGTTGTTTCCCTACTGCCTTACTCCCCTATTCCCTCTCATCCTGTTGCGCCGCACATCAAGACGGCCTAACACCGGAACTGAACGGTTCCGGCCCTCGCGGATTGCGTATCGATGTCACAACTGAAGCTTGTCGCGCTCGACGAACAGGATCTACAGGTCATCTCTGCCCACACGCAGGATGCCGTGATGAAGGTCGCCGACCTGTCCTACCTTGCCGCGGAGAAGCGTTTCGTGGCCGCGATCAACCGCTTCGCCTGGGAGGCGAAGAAGGGGTTCTTCTCGCGCCACAACGAACGACGTCGCAGCGCGCTGCATTTCGAGAGCGTTCGCGGCGTCAAGCTGACGGGCATCGATCGCAGCAAGGCCGACGATGTGCTGTCGCTGCTGGCGATCCGCTTCGAACCGGGCGCAGAGGCGCCGGCCGGTTCGATCGAACTCACCTTCTCCGGCGGTGCCGCGATCCGGCTGGAGGTGGACTACATCGAAGCGCGCCTTGCCGATCTTGGCGCTGCATGGGAAACACCGTCCCGCCCCGTCCATACGGGTTGAGGGAGTTCTACCGACCATGCCATTACGCCTCGACCGATCCGCTACCGGTTTCGAAGCCGACTTCGCCGCATTCCTCGCCACCAAGCGGGAAGTGTCGGAGGACGTCGACACGGTCGTGCGCGATATCATCGCGCGCGTTCGGGAAGAGGGCGACGCGGCGCTCATCGACTATACTAGGCGGTTCGACCGGCTCGATCTCTCCAAAACGGGCATAGCCGTAAGCGAAGCCGAGGTCGACGCGGCAATGGCCGAAGTCGATGCCGATACGCTTGCTGCCCTGCGTTTCGCACATGAGCGCATCACCGCTCACCATGCGCGCCAGATGCCGCAGGACGACCGTTATGTCGATCCGGTCGGCGTCGAGCTTGGCTCGCGCTGGACCGCGGTCGAAGCTGTCGGCCTGTACGTGCCGGGCGGCACCGCAAGCTATCCGAGTTCAGTGCTGATGAACGCCGTGCCGGCCAGGGTTGCGGGTGTCGAGCGTATCGTCATGACGGTTCCTTCGCCGGACGGACAGCTAAACCCGCTCGTTCTTGCCGCAGCCCGGCTTGCCGGAGTGTCCGAAATCTACCGTGTCGGCGGCGCGCAGGCGGTTGCCGCCCTTGCCTATGGCACCGAGACCATCGCGCCGGTGGCGAAGATCGTCGGTCCGGGCAACGCCTATGTCGCCGCCGCCAAGCGCCGCGTGTTCGGCACGGTCGGCATAGACATGATCGCCGGCCCGTCCGAGGTGCTGGTGATTGCCGATGGCAACAACGACCCGTCATGGCTGGCCGCCGACCTGCTCGCGCAGGCCGAGCACGACGCTGCCGCACAGTCAATCCTGATAACCGACGATGCAGGGCTCGCCGACGCGGTCGAGGCCGAGGTGGAGCGCCAACTGGCGCGCCTGCCGCGCGGCGAGATGGCAGCTGCAAGCTGGCGCGACTTCGGTGCGATCATCATCGTGGCGGATCTCGCCGATGCCGTGCCGCTCGCAAACCGCATCGCGGCCGAGCATCTCGAGCTCGCGATGGACGACGCCGAAAACTACGTCGAAAAAATCCGCAACGCGGGCGCGGTTTTTCTCGGCCGCCACACGCCCGAGGTGATCGGCGACTATGTCGGCGGTTCCAATCACGTTTTGCCGACTGCGCGGTCGGCGCGTTTCTCGTCTGGTCTCTCGGTGCTCGATTTCGTCAAGCGCACGTCTCTCCTGAAGCTAGGACCCGAGCAGTTGCGCCTGCTGGCGCCTGCTGCAATCGCGCTCGCGCGCGCCGAGAATCTGGACGGCCATGCGGCTTCCGTCGCAATCCGGCTCAATCCCGAAAGCTAGGTCATGAGCGAGCGCGATCGAAACGCCCGGCTGATCGATGTCGAACTCGACGAATCGATCGGGCGCTCGACACCGGACGTCGAGCACGAACGCGCAGTCGCGATTTTCGACCTCATCGAGGATAACTCGTTTCGGCCTGCCGGCGATGACAAGGGCGGTCCCTACAAGCTGAGGCTATCGGTTGTCGATTCGAAGCTGGTCTTCGCGATTTCACGCGAGGATGGCGAGGCCGTCGTCACCCACATCCTGTCACTGACGCCGTTCCGGCGCGTGGTGAAGGATTATTTCCTGATCTGCGAGAGCTATTACGAAGCGATCCGCACCTCGACTCCGTCGCAGATCGAGGCGATCGACATGGGTCGCCGCGGTCTTCACAACGAAGGGTCGCAAACCTTGATGGATCGCCTCTCCGGCAAGATCGATGTCGATTTCGATACTGCGCGCCGGATATTCACCCTGGTCTGCGTGCTGCACTGGCGGGGCTGACGATGCCGGCGACGGGCGCGGCCCCGCTTCCCCGTTCGATCCTGTTCCTGTGCGGCATGAACGCGATACGCTCGCCGATGGCGGAAGTGCTGGCCAGGAAGGTCTTGCCTCAGGCGACTTTTGTTGCCTCGGCCGGCGTACGAGCTGGCGCGCGCGACCCCTTTGTCGATGCCGTTCTTGCCGAAAAGGGGCTAACGCTGGGCAATCGCCAGCCGCAACGGCTCGATGAGATGGAAGACGCCTATTTCGACCTGATCGTTACACTCGCGCCCGAGGCGCATCACGCCGCACTGGAACTGACCCGCTCGATGGCTGTCGATGTCGAATACTGGCCGACGGCGGATCCATCCGGCGCGGCTGGAACGCGCGATCGCATACTCGACGCCTACCGCGATGTGCGCGACAGGATCGAGCAACGAATAGCCGCCCGCTTCGCTGCCGGAGGACCGTGAACATTCCAAGAATAAGCATGTTCACAAATCCGGAGTAATCATATAGGTTCCGCCGGAATTTCCGGCCGGGGCCGGCGATATCCAACAAGCCATAGGAATCGGATGCCGAAGGAAGAAGTACTGGAGTTTCCGGGCGTCGTCACTGAACTGCTGCCGAATGCCATGTTCAGGGTCAAGCTCGAGAACGAACACGAGATCATAGCGCATACGGCCGGCCGCATGCGCAAGAACCGGATTCGCGTTCTGACCGGCGACAAGGTCCTTGTCGAAATGACGCCCTACGACCTGACCAAGGGTCGTATCACCTACCGCTTCAAGTAGCGGTCGACGTTCTCTCCCGCATGCCGACGGGTCTTCGATGAGTGTTTTCCAGAAGCTTGTGCTTGCCTCGGGCTCGCCGAGACGGATCGAGCTTCTGCAGCAGGCGGGCATAGAGCCCGACCGCCTCTTTCCTGCCGACCTGGACGAGACGCCGCTGCGCGCGGAGCATCCGCGCTCGCTGGCCAAGCGCCTTTCGCGCGCGAAAGCCGAGAAGGCGCAGGAAGGGCTTGCCAGGGACGGCGAGGGCGATGCGTTCATCCTCGCCGCCGACACGGTGGTTGCCGTCGGCCGGCGCATCCTGCCCAAGGCGGAGCTGGTCGACGAAGCCTCGAACTGCCTGCGGCTGCTTTCGGGGCGCACGCATAGGGTCTACACCGGCGTCTGCCTCATCACGCCGTCCGGCAAGCTGCGCCAGCGGCTGGTGGAGACGCGCGTGCGCTTCAAGCGCCTGTCACGGGAGGAACTCGAAAGCTACCTCGCCTCGGGCGAATGGCGCGGCAAGGCGGGCGGCTACGGCATACAGGGCCTGGCCGGCACCTTCGTGGTCAAGATGGTCGGTTCCTACACCAACGTGGTGGGTCTGCCGCTCTACGAGACGGTGGGACTATTGACGGCTGACGGCTACAAGGTTCATTTCAACTGGCTGGCGGGCACGAGGGCCTGAACCGTGAGTGGTCAGGAAACCGGCAAGGTGACGCCGCTTCGCCCCCGCCGCCCATGCCCGGAATGCGGCAAGCCGTCCACCCGCGCGGACTATCCGTTCTGTTCGCCGCGCTGCAAGGATGTGGACCTCAATCGCTGGCTCTCCGGCTCCTATGCAATTCCCGTCACCGAGGCCGAAGAGAACCTCGACGACAACGAGCATTGACCGCTCGGACGTGAGGGCTAGCGGGTCCAGCGAAGCCCACTGAATTTAGTCGCGAAATCGCGCCGCTTCGCGCTGGACAGGCGCAAAACTCGTGCTATAACCCACGCGCTTTCGGGCGGAACACCAACGCCGCTCGTTGCAAGGAACGCCTTCAGGCGACCTTGCCGGATGCCCAGATAGCTCAGTTGGTAGAGCAGCGGATTGAAAATCCGCGTGTCGGTGGTTCGAATCCGCCTCTGGGCACCACTATTGTTTGCCGGTACTCTCACGGACAATCCATTTCAAACACCAAGAAACTCGCGCAGCCGTTCGAACTGGCCGAACGTCATCGCGCGGCCATTCACGGTCTGGAGGCCGATGGCCGCTGCGTCACGCAGAAATTGTGTCTCGACGGGTTCGGTGATGGCATCTGCTGCGAAGCTTCCTCTCCGCATCGTTGCCAGGAGCTCACGCGGGAAGACACTGCCCGGTGCGTAAGCCATTCCGACGGGCGTGGCATTGATCGCCATCGAAAATCCGTCCAGCGACAGGGGAATACCCGGCTCCACAGCCAAGCCTTTGCCTGCCAGCACGGCTATGAGCGCTTCAATTTCCCGATGTTCGCGCGACCAGACGGCGAGCCTGCGGCCGCCGCGCTCCGCAAACTCGTGGGCAATCGCGATGCCGGCAGCGCCAGCACCTGCAAGGACGACGCTGCTGCCTCGAACCTCGAAGCCGGCGCGACTGACGCCATTCCAGAAGCCGGCGCCGTCGGCCATGTCGCCCGACAGCCTGCCATCGGCGCCACGTTTCACCACATTGACGCTTGCAAGTGCCTTTGCGGTCGGAGAGGCGTCATCGACCAGATCGAGCAGACTTCCCTTGTTCGGAATTGTCGAAACGAAACCGTCGCAATTCGAAGCCTCCCGGATCATCTCCACAAAACCTGGAAGCGCGCGCGCGCCCACATCGACTGGAACCATGATCCGGTCCGCCCCATGGTCGGCAAAATACGTATTGAAAAGATAGGGCGATCTTGCCTGTGTGATCGGACTTCCGATCATGAAGATCACCCGGGTCTGCCCGGTGACCAGCCGTTCTCCTGCAGCCAAAATTCCCTCCCTTGGGTTGACTTGCTCCTGATCGTTCAATAGCAGGCGAAATGTTGAAGATTTTCTGGCACGTTGGAGGAGATAGCGTGTTCGGGAGGAAAACCCAGGATTCCGACACGGTCGTTCGGCTGATCGCCTCGCAATTGCGCCGCGACATATCCGTCGGCGTGCTCGCCCCGGATACCAAGCTCAAGATCGATGAACTGCGCCAGCGCTATGGGGGCTCGGCGCATTCGTTCCGGGAGGCCCTGACGCTTCTTGCCAGCGAGGGCATCGTCGAGGCCAGCGCCCAGCGCGGCTTCCGCGTGGCCTCGGCGACCCAGTCCGATCTCGAAGACATCTCTCGCCTGCGCGCCGAAATCGAAAGCCTGGGCCTTGGCTGGTCGATCAAGCACGGGGACCTGCGCTGGGAAGGCGAGGTACTCGCCGCCTTCCACACCTATTCGAAGCTCTGCATGCAGACGGATGCCGATCGCCAGGCCTTCGCCATCGAATGGGACGAGGCAGGTCGCCACTTCCACACGACGCTGGTGGCCGCCTGCCGCTCGCCGCGGCTGATCGGGTTCCAGGACAGGCTGTTCACACAGAGCCGGCGCTTTCGCTATGCCGCGCTCGTCGAGGGCAGCATCGACCTCGCCGCGGAGACCCGCGGCTTGGGGGAAGTCGTTGAGGCGACGCTCTCGCGCGATGCGGACCGTGCGTGTGAACTGCTTTCGAACCAGATTCTCGGCGCCTTGACGCGTTGAGATACGGCATCCGCCGGAACCATCACCAAAAGCGTATCGATTACAGGGAGGAATGACATGCTTAAGATTACCCGCAGAGCCTTCGCAGTGCTTGCCGCCGCGACCGTGTTGGCCGGCACCGGTGCGGCCAGTGCAGAGCCGATCAAGGTCGGCATTCTGTCGTTGGTGTCGCACTCGCCGAGCATCATCGCAGAAGGCAAGGGCTACTTCGCCGAACAGGGCCTCGAAGTCGAGTTTGTGCCATTCCAGGCAGCCCAGCCCATGGCTGTGGCGATTGCCTCCGGCGATGTCGATTTCGGCATGACGGCGATGACAGCCGGCCTGATCAGCCTCGCCGAGAAGGGCGCGGTCAAGATCATCGGCGGCGCGCTGCAGGAAACGCCGGAGATCGACGGCCAGAAAATCCTTGTCTCCAAAGCGGCCCATGAAGCAGGCGTGAAGACGCCTGGCGATCTCGCCGGCAAGCGCTACGGCATCACCACCGCAGGCTCTTCCTTCCACTACATGGCGCACAAGATCGCCGACAAGGAAGGCTTCGAGCGCTCGGCGCTAGAGTTGGTTCCGCTCAATGCCGTGCCAGCAGTCATCGCTTCGCTGAAGTCGGGCCAGATCGATGCCTGGTCGATCGTGCCGAACATTGCCGCGGGCCTGACCAAGAGCGGGGAGGTCTTTGAGATTGGCAAGGTCTCGGACTACATCGACGGCTACCAGGTGACGACCGTCTTCACCTCGGCAGACAATGTCGCCAACAATCGCGAACTCGTCGAGAAATACCTCGCCGCGCTCTCGAAGGGTGTTGCCGATTACAACGCCGCCTTTGTCGACAAGACCATGTCGGATGAAGACAGCACCGAGGTCGTCGGGATGATCCACGAATATGTCTATTCCGACCGCCCGCTCGACGCTGCGGACCCGGCAATCCGCGCTGGGGCAATGCGCATCAACGAAGACGCCAAGCTGAACGTGTCCAGTATCGAAGACCAGCTCGAATGGTTCAAGTCGGAGAACCTGGTTCCGGCGGAGGCTTCGATGGACAAGCTTGTGGACACGAGCTTCGTCGAAACCTTCTGAAATCGAGGCGCCGGCCCCTACACCCGTGGGGCCGGCTCCTCCCCAACAAGGCGATGATCATGGACATTGTGGTCGACAACCTCTCGCACCGGTACGGGCAGACCGATGTGCTCGACGGCATCACCTTCGAGCTGAAGGGCGGCGAGATCGTCTGTATCATCGGGCCGTCGGGCTGCGGCAAGTCGACCCTGCTGCGCTTTATTGGCGGTCTTGAGCAGCCGACGTCGGGCCGTATCCTGATCGCCGGTTCGCCGCCGGCGGGGTCTCTCAATCCGCTCACCTACATATTCCAGGACTTCGCGCTGCTGCCGTGGCGTACGGTCGAAGGCAATGTCAGCCTGGTTCTCGAGGACCACGGCATCAAGGGAGGCAAGGCAGACGCGATCATCGACGATGTTCTGCGCCGCACCAAGCTTTCTGATTTTCGCAAGGCGCTGCCGCGTCAGCTTTCCGGCGGCATGAAGCAGCGCGTCGCAATCGCGCGCGCGCTTTCAGTCAATCCCGCCGTCATGCTGATGGATGAACCGCTTTCGGCGCTCGACAGCCAGACCCGCGAGCTGCTGCTCGACGATCTGATCGAACTGTGGACCCGCGAACGCTTTTCCGCCTGCTACGTCACGCACAATCTCGCCGAAGCGGTGCGGTTGGGCCACAAGATCATCGTCCTGTCGCGCCGCCCCGGCCGGATACGACAGATCGTCAGGATCGACATGCCGCTTGACGAGCGCGCCGGGCGGATCGCGGAACTGGAAACGACCCAGCGCCATCTGTGGAACCTGATGCGCGAAGAAGCGCGCGCCGCGGACATGGAGCTGTCGGATGTCGCTTGAAACCGCGAATACGTTGCACGCTACGACCACCCAGGAAACCGTTGTTGCTCCCCCGGATGCCCGGCCCGTGCCCTTCCGCGGCGGCGGCTTCAAGGTCCGGAAATACCGGCTGATCTCGCCGCTGGTCTTCGTCGTGCTGATCGGCTTGTGGGAAATCGGCTCGCGGACGGGCTTCATCAGTTCGATTGCCTTGCCCGCGCCGTCCGAGGCGTTTCGCGCCTTTCAGGATCTCGTGCGCACCGGCATGCTCTGGACGCATCTGGAAGCCAGCCTGTATCGCCTGTCGGTCGGCTGGATATTCGGCTCGGCGCTTGGCGTCGCGGTGGGCCTGACGATCGGCCTCTTCTCGCTCGCGCGCGCCGGCATGCTGCCGATCGTCTCGGCACTGTTTCCGATCCCCAAGATCGCGCTTCTGCCGCTGTTCATCGTCTGGTTCGGCATCGGTGAGGGCTCCAAGGTCGCGACGATCCTGTTCGGCACCTTCTTCCCGACCGTCATCGCGACCTATGGCGGCGTCGACAATGTCGACCGAAACCTCATCCGCATGGGTCAGTCCTTCGGGCTTTCCTGGTTTTCCATCGTGCGTAAGATCATCATTCCCGGCGCGCTGCCGGCAATCCTGTCTGGGTTCCGCATTTCGGCATCGATTGCGATCGTCCTGCTTGTGGCCGCCGAGATGATCGGAGCACAGTATGGTATCGGCGCCTATATCCTGATGGCGGGCGCGCTGTTTGCCACCGACCAGTTGATCGCCGGCGTTGCCATGCTCTCGATCCTGGGTCTTACCGTCAGCTGGCTGATCGGCAAGGCTGAGCAGTATTTCCTCAACTGGCGGACGTGAAGAGCAAGGCATGACAAAGCGTTTCGAGGCCGACTACGACGTCGCGGTCTGCGGCGGAGGCGCTGCCGGCGTGGCTGCGGCCATCGGCGCGGCCAAGGCTGGAGCAAAGGTCTGCCTGGTCGAGAAATACGGCTTCCTTGGCGGCGCGGCCACCACGTCACAGGTCTACGCCTATTGCGGCCTGTTCCAGCAAGGTGTCGAACCGAAGCGGGCGGTTGCCGGCGTGGCGGCCGAAGTCACCGACGAATTGAAGACGCACGGACTCGACGGTGAGGCCTATCGTTCGGAAACGACAGGCAACTGGATCGTGCTGCTCGATGGGGAGGTGCTGAAGTTCGCTCTCGACAACCTTGTTCGCCGGTATGGCATCGACGTAAAACTGCATACGCGCGTGGCTTCCGTCGCCCGCACCGCCGAGCGCCTTGAGGCCGTCACGCTGGCCGGGATGGGTGGGCGCACACGCGTGACTGCCGAAGCGTTCGTGGACGCCAGCGGCGACGCCAAACTGGCCATGCTGGCCGGGGTTCCGTTCCAGATTGGCGACGGCGAAGGCAAGCTGCAGGCCTTGACCATGCCGATCCGCATCGGCGGCATCGACCGCGATCTCAAGATTGACCGGGCGGCGCTTCAAGCTGCCATCGCGCGCTACAACGGGAAGGGAGCATACCCGATCCAACGCACGGACGGGGGAATCATCCTCCGGCTGCCCTTGTCGCACGACATGTGGTGGATGACCGTCGACATTCCGCTTTCGAACCTGTCCTCGGAGAGCTTCACCGCAGCCGAGATGGAAGCGCGGGCGCGTGCCAACGACTATGTCGCGATGCTCAAACGTGAGTTGCCGGGCTTCGAAGGCGCATACCTCGTCGCAACGGGTCCGCAAATCGGCGTGCGCGAGACCCGGCATCCCGCCGCGCGCTACGAAATGACCGGGGAAGACGTTGTTCTGGGGCGATGCCGCGACGACGGCATCGCGCGCGCCGCATGGCCGATCGAATTGCACGGTGAAGCCGGCAAGCCGAGCTACACTTCGATTGGCGGTGCCGGCTACTGCCACGTGCCCTACGATTCCATCCGCGCCAAGGGGCTCGACAATCTCTGGTACGGAGGTCGTGTCATCGGCGCCGACCCGCAGGCCTACGGTTCGATCCGGGTCATGGGCACCGCCTTTGCCACTGGACAGGCCGCCGGGGTCGCCGCGGCCGACCATGTCGATGCTGGCCATCTTACCGATCTCGGGCAGATCCAGTCGAAGCTGCGCGAACAGGGAGCGCTTATCTAAGAGCGAGGGAACTGGTCTGCCAGGCGGAGCCGCGGTGCACCCATCCACTGCCCTGATGGCTATGGTGAAAGTCCCAACTATGCGCGTGATATCTGCGCATCGTGCTTCTCAATCTCATCCGATATGGTCGTTGCGGTCTGCACCACACCCTCGATGAGCGACGGAAGCCTGCGTTCGAGATCTGCCTGTTTGGCGTCGGTAACCAGACTGATGCTTGCCACCACGGCCGACCCGCGCATGATCGGTGCGGCGATGCCTACGCGGCCGGAGCCGACTTCCGACGTGGTGACGGAGTAACCCTGCCTCCTGACAGCTTTTAGCGCATTGCGCATTTCAGCATAGGCGGGTGCGCCGGTGCGACGCAGTTCTTCTTCGTTGCGTAGATAGAGCGCCTTCAGGGCCCGATCGGGCAAGAAAGCCAGAATGGCCTTGGCTGGCGCACCGACGAAAAGCGACATCGCCACGCCTCTCTCGTAGCTGACGGGCAGATGCGGCGCATCGCCCTCGCGCTTGTGCACGCTCATGATCCGGTCGCGAAAACGGCGGCACATGATCACGCTGGCGGCCTGGGACGCCTTTTCGAGCAACTCGGCCATCGGCTGGTCCGCGATATGGATCAGCGGGTCGCTCTGACGGATAAGCCGGTCGAAATGGATGAAAGCAGGCCCAAGAACATAGCCCGCACCGGTAACGGGGTCGAGAAACTCTGCCTGGCTCAGCTCGCGGACGTTGCGATAGGCGGTGCGAACCGAGATGCCGAGTGCGGCCGCGATGTCTTCCACCGTGAGCACCACGCCA
Source organism: Neoaquamicrobium sediminum (assembly GCF_040970315.1). Taxonomy (NCBI): domain Bacteria; kingdom Pseudomonadati; phylum Pseudomonadota; class Alphaproteobacteria; order Hyphomicrobiales; family Phyllobacteriaceae; genus Neoaquamicrobium; species Neoaquamicrobium sediminum. The sequence continues at coordinate 313,669 of NZ_JAZHFV010000002.1, forward strand.
TCGCCGTCGAAGAGCTGGAGAATGCTCAGAAGGTTGTTTTGACTGGCCATTTAACGTTCCACATCCGGCTGTCCGACCGCCACTATAATGATGGCCGAGGATTTGCAAATAGTCAAAATTGACAAAATAAGACAATTCATCTTGATTGTTGAAATGAGGCAATTATAGTCGGTTCCAGGCAAGAGCGCAGAGACGCTCGCCCCAACCGACAGATGAGGAACAGATATGAGACCTTTCAGATTGATCGCTGCATGTGTCGCTGCTGCGGCCATCGCGTTTGCCGTTCCAGTCGCGAATGCGCAGGAAAAGCACCAAGTCCGTGTCGCCATGCTCGGACCCAGCTCGCTCCTCTGGCTCCACGCCATCGCCAAGGACCAGGGCTTCTACGACGCGCACGACATCGAGGTTCAGGAACTGGTTGCATCCACCAGCCCGGCTCTTCTCCAGGCTGTTTCCAGCGGTAGCGTCGAAGCCGGCATCTCGGTGGCGGACCTCGCAATGAGGGCAATCGACCAGAATGCGCCGATCATCATTTCCGGCGCGGTGCTCGGCAAGTCGATCCTGCGTTTCGTCGGCGGAAAGGGTGTTGAAACGGCGGCAGATATAGACGGACGTCCGGTGACCGCAGGTGGCGTGCAGGGCGGAACGGCCAATCTGCTGCGTTATCTGATGAACGAGCAGGGCGTGGACGGAACGGGGGCGCAACTGGTTGCGATGGCAAATTCGCGCGACCGCATCGTGGCTCTGCAGAACGGGCAGGTGGCCGGCTCGCTTCTCATCGCACCGTTTGATTCCATGGCCCAGCGCGATGGAATGAAGGTGCTTGGAGACTACACGGAAGACTATCTGCAGACGCCGCTTATCCTGAACACCAGCTGGGCGGAAGCCAATCGCGAGGCGGCTGTGGGCATCACGCAGGCGACCCGCGACGCCGCCAACTGGATCTACGATCCTGCCAACAAGGAAAAGGCGATCGATATCCTGGCGGCCTTCACCAATGTCGATCGTGAGCTGTGCGCAGAATCCTATGCATTCATCGTCGAGGAGCAGAAGGCAATCGGCGTCGGCCTTGAAGTGACGCCGGCAAGCCTCGAAAACCTCCTGAAGATCAGTGATGCCGTTGGCGCGTCGCGCGAAAGCGATCAGACGTTCGATATCTCGCGTTATTACGACCCGAGCTACCTCGCCGGAAACTGAAGCGCTCGTGTGAAGCCGCGCATCGAACCGGATGCGCGGCAGCCGAGCCAACTCTCCAAGTGAACGACATGCCTATTCCTGTGACCCTGCTGACCGGTTTTCTGGGCAGCGGCAAGACGACGCTGCTGAATGCCTGGCTGCGTGATCCGTCGCTGTCCGATGCCGCGGTCATCGTCAATGAATTCGGCGAGATCGGCATCGACCACGCCCTGATCGCCGCCAGCAACGACAACACCATCGAACTGAGCACCGGGTGCCTTTGCTGCATGGTGTCGGGAGATCTCGTCACGACTCTCCGGGAGCTGAATGAAAAGCTCGCTCGCGGCGATGTGCGTCCGTTCAGCCGCGTCTTCATCGAGACGACTGGCGTTGCCGACCCGATCCCGGTGATCCAGTCGCTGATGACGTTCCCCGTCGCGGGGCGCTACGTGCTCAACCGCGTGGTGACGGTGGTCGACGCGGTACAGGGCGAACGTACCCTGCGCGACTTCCAGGAAGCGTCGCGACAGGTCGCGGTCGCCGACGATGTGATCCTGTCGAAGACCGATCTTGCAAGCGCCCGGGACGGTGTGTTGGCACAGATCAACGCGCTCAATTCATCCGCGCGGGTTCTTGAATCCGGCGCAGCGGACCCCGTGCTGCCCTCTGACCTGCTGGCTCCCGGGGCTTTCAATCCGGCGGGCAGCGTCGTCGACGTCGAAAAGTGGATCGCCGATGCCGGTTTTGCGGCCGAGACCCCGCACCACGATCATCACCACGCCCATGATCACAAACACCACCATCACGAGAGCGGCTTCACCACCTTCACGCTGGAGTTCGACGAGCCGCTGGCATGGTCGCATGTTGCCCATTGGCTTGATGCGCTTGTGATCGCGCACGGCAGCGACTTGCTGCGCGTGAAGGGCATATTCGACATTGCTGGACAGCCCAGGCCGATCGTCGTCCAGGCGGTGCAGACGCTGTTTCATCCGCCCTTCGAGCTGCCGCGCTGGCCGCTGGGCGAAGCGCGTTCACGCGTGGTCTTCATAACGCGCAACCTCTCCAGGGATTTCGTCGTCGAGGTGCTCGACACGATCCGTGGCCGTGCGCCGGTGGCCGCGCAGGCCTGATCCCTTTCCATTCGAACATAAGGACTTGCAGATGGACACGCTGATCAAGAACGGAACTATTGTCGTGCCGGAAGGCCGGTACCAGGGCGACATCGCCATCAGCGGCGGCAAGATCGCAGCCATCTACGAGCCAGGCAAGGCGCCGGCATCCGGCGATGCCGAGATCATAGACGCCAACGGGCTGGCGGTGTTTCCCGGCGTCATCGACATGCATTCGCATCACCGGCAGGGCTCCAAGCCGGGCTTCGAGTACAAGGACACGATCTACACCTCGACGCAGCAGTGCGCGGCCGGCGGCGTGACGACTTCGGTTGCCATGCCCAATGTGACCCCGCCGCCGAATACGATGCAGCTGCTGCAGGATCAGTTCGCCATCTACGAGACCGATGCGATCGTCGACTGGAATTTCAATCCTGCACCGACCATCATCGAGGAGGTGCCGGCAATGGCGAAAGCCGATATCGCGGCCTTCAAGTTCTTCATGGTCGTCGATACCGGTCGCGACTATCCGCACATGCCGGGCATCGGCGTGCACGATCATGGCAAGATCCTTGAAATCATGATGGCCTGCGCCAAGGAAGGCGTGCCGCTGATGGTGCATCCGCACGATCAGGCGCTTATGGACATCATCGAGCAGGAATACTGGGCACGCGGCGAGCGCGACGCTCTCGCCTACGCCAAGGCCTATGCCGCTTATGACGGGGTGATCTGGGAAACGGCGATCGCTACGCTGCTGCGCCTGCAGAAGGCTGCGGGATGCCATCTGCATATTCTCCATACACAGACCGCGGGCAGCGTCGAACTGATCAGGCAGGCAAAGGCGAACGGCCAGAAGGTTACCTGCGAGATCAACCCGTGGGCGCTGTTCCTCGGTTGCGACTGGTCGTCAATCCAGCGGTTGGGATCGTATGCTTTGTCATACTGGGTGCCCGAAAAGAACGTGCCGGGACTCTGGGAGGGTCTCAATGACGGCACGATCGATATCGTGGCGACGGACCATGCTCCGCACATGCGCGAGGAAAAGGAGATCGGTTGGACCGACGGTTGGAAGGCCCATACCGGCACGCCGTCCGCGCAGTTCTACCTGAGCATGTTCGTGACTGCCGCGCTTGAAGGCAAGATTCCCCTCGAGCGCGTCTCGGAGGCAACGTCGGCTGCACCCGCTCGCCTGTTCGGTCTCAAGACCAAGGGCCGGATCGCGGAAGGGTACGATGCCGATCTGGTGCTGGTCGATCTCGAGAACGAATACGAGATCCGCGACGAGGACGTGCTCAGTCTGTCCGGCTGGAGCCCCTATGCGGGTCGCAAGCTCAAGGGCAAACCTGTCCGCACCGTGCTGCGCGGCCGCACCGTCTATCTCGATGGCAAGGTGGTTGGCGAGAAGGGATACGGACGTCAGGCCAAGGCGGTGCATGGGGCCCGGGCCTGATGAACGTTCCGCATCGCCCCGGCACGAACGATAGGACGGTGGCAGCGACGCTGGCTGAATGGCTGGTGGAGCTGCACGCCTCCGCAATTCCCGCAGGGGCGCTGACCGCAGCCCGGCGGTCGTTGATCGACGTTGCCGGGGTGATGCATGCAGGCATGGAGATGCCCATTGTTCGCCTCATCACCGATGAGGTGGTACAGGAGAGCGCCGCAGGGCCAGCGAGCGTTCCCGGCACCGGGTTGCGGCTCCCTGCGGTTGCCGCAACCCGTGTCAATTCCACGGCTGCGCACGCGCTTGACTTCGATGCAAACTTCAATCGCGGCATGGTCTTCGGGCCGGCCATTCTTTTCCCGGCGCTGCTTGCGCTCGGCGAAGCTGAAAAGTCCGATGGTCGTGCGCTTCTGAGCGCGTTCGCGATCGGCACGGAGGTTTGCCGGGTGCTCGCCGAGAGCCTTTCGCCGCGGCCGTATACGAAGTCGCGGGACAGCCTGTTCTATCTTGGCTGGTTCAACACGGGCGTGCTTGGCCCGATCGGCGTGGCGGCTGCCTGCGCGTGGATGTTGAAGCTTTCAGCGGAGCAGGCGCGCAACGCCGTCGCCATCGCCGCCGTGCAGGCGTGCGGTCTCAGGATCGGCGTAGGCTCTGACATGAAGCCGTTGCTGGCGGCGCGCGCCGCCGAAACCGGTCTGCGCGCAGCGTTGCTGGCGCGCAAGGGTGCTCTGGCGCCTGGCGATGCGATAGAGGGATATCGGGGCCTGGTGCAGGTGGTGAACCGGGGTCAATGGACCTCGGAGGCTTTCGCGTCGCTCGGATCGTTCGAAGACGCCGGCCCGTCACTGAAGCTCTATCCGGCCTGCTCCTCTGTTCAGGCCGCAGCCGAGGCGCTGGAAACAATGCTCGTTCGGGATAGCGTTTCGGGCGATCGTGTGGAGAGCGTCACCTGCGAAGTGACGCCCCATATCGCCAGCAACCTCACCTTCGACGATCCGCAGAACGTGACGCAGGCCCAGTTCTCAATCTCCTACGCGCTCGGATGCATCTTGGCCGACGGGGATTTCTCCTGGCGGCACCTCACCGCCGAAAAGATCGGCTCTGCCGAGATACGGCGCCAGATGGAAAAGGTGAGGATGGAAGCATCGCTTCGTTTCGACAACGACGCACTGGAACGGGAATCCCCCGAAGCCACGCGCGTCATCGTTCGTCTCTCCGATGGCAGCACCCGCGAAATGCGCCTGAACGCATCGACGGGAAAGCCGGTGAGCCCGATGAGCGACGCGCTGCTGGAGCGCAAGTTCCTGGCGAATACGGTTCCCGGGCTGGGCCGGACACAAGCGACTGCGTTGCTTGAGGCGCTGAGGAACATCGAAGATATGCCCGACGTGACCCTCCTTTTCGCCGATGCGGAAGGTCAGTCATGAGACTGGCGATCCTGGGCGCTGGTGCGATGGGATTGACTACGTCCGCTCTCGCGGTTTCGCGCGGCCACGATGTCGTCTTGTGGTCGCCATCGGGAGCATCGACCAATGGTCTCGGCAGCAAGACCCGGATCGAATCCACCGGTGCGCTTTCGGGCAACTGGTCCGTTTCCATCGCCCAAACGGCCAAGGAAGCCGTCGCGGACGCCAAGGCGGTGCTGCTTGCGGTTGACGCAAACGGTCATCGCACCGTCATGGAGGCAGTTGCGCCTCATATGCAGGCGGGCGTTCCTTTCATAGTCAGCGCCGCCCATTCGCTGAGCGGCCTCTATATGGCGCAGCTTCTACAGACGCGCGGCATCGATGCCGCGGTGGTTTCGCTCAACACCAGCCCGGGAACCGCGCACCGCACTGAAAACGGCAAGGTCGACATCCGCGTCGTGCGTGCGCATATCGAAGCATCCGTCACGCCGAACGGTTCACAGACGGATGCCTTGAATATATGCGCGGAGCTTCTGCCGGCGCAGTTTGCGCGGCGCGAGAGCGCCTTGGCGATCGGCCTTCTGGCCAACTGCAACCCTGTCTTTCACGTGCCGGTGTGCCTGCTGAATATCACGCGTATCGAACGCCCGGAAAACTGGGCACCTTATGGGCAGACGACGCCCGCCGTTGGCCGCATGATGGAAGCGCTGGACCGTGAACGTCTGGCCATCGCGGCGGCGTTTGGTTTCGACATTCACTCCGTCAATGAGCATTTTCACCGTTCCTTCAAGATCCCGCTGGCCCGCATGGACGTGATGAACGCTACGCTTCATGCCTCGGGCAGGGGACCCAAAGGTCCGAAAACGGCAATGCACCGCTATCTGATGCAGGACATCCCCTACGGGCTGGCATTCGCGTCCAGGGTCGCGCGCGTTGCGGGCGTGCCAGCGCCGGTCCACGATGCAACGGTCCTCCTTGCGGGCTCGATCCTCGACGTCGACTTTGCGCAAACAAACACGATTCTCGATGTGCTGGGCCTTGATGCCATGTCGCATGACCAGCTTATCGCATTCGCCACAACAGGGCTTCGGCCCGTCACGCCTTTCCACGAGGGAACAAGCCAATGACATTCTGGGCGCGCACCTACGACTTCCTCCAAGGAGACAGCCGGACGAGTTCCCTGGTTCGGGTCGCGTTCTCGGTGGCAGTCGTGCTGCTGATCTGGGAGATACTGACGGCGACGGTCGTGACCAACCGGCTCCTGCTGGTGCCGCCGCTGGAAGTTTTAGCCGCGCTCGGTCGCGAACTGGCTAATGGCAATGTCTGGACAAACGGCGTGGCAACCGGGGTCGCGCTGCTTGTCTCGTTTCCTGTTGCCGTCTTCATCGGTGTCGCGGGCGGACTGATCCTCGCGTCGAACCGGCTCTTTTCACTGACGGCAGGGCCGATGCTGATGGCCTTGTATTCCGTTCCAGTCGTCGCGCTGGCGCCCCTCTTCATCGCATGGCTTGGACTGGGGTTTGCCTCCAAGTTCGTGATCGTATCGCTAGTGGCGGTTTTCCCGGTACTGGTGACAACCGAAGTCGGGCTGCGCGCGACCGATAAAGCACTTGTCGACGCTGCCCGCTCGTTCAATGCCAATGGCTGGCAGATATTCACGACGGTGACTTTGCCCTACGCGCTTCCTTATGTGGTCAGCGGTATTCGTGTTGCCTGGGCGCGTGCGCTGGTAGGCATCGTCGTCGCAGAGTTCTTCGGATCGTTCGCCGGATTCGGTTTCGCCATCCTGGCAGCCGGCCAAACCTTCGACACGGCAACCTTGCTCGCCTACGTCATTCTGCTGGGCGCGATGGGCGTTGTCGGCAGCCTGGTTTTCGAAAGTGCAGAGCGTCGTCTGGCGCCCTGGCGGCACGAATAGGCGGTTTCTCATCATAGCGAGCAACACTTCTTCCACCCGAGAGGCATCCATGTCCAAAACCACCGCACTCGAGATCAGCAACATCTCGAAGAAGTTCGAGCGCCCCGGCCGCCCCACGATTGAAGCCTTGAGGGATATCAATCTGTCGGTGAAGCAGGGAGAATTCGTCTCCATCGTCGGCGCCAGCGGCAGCGGCAAGTCCACTCTCCTGCGCATTGTCGATGGGCTGACGCAGGCCACCGCCGGTACAGTCTCGGTGAACGGCAAGATCGTTACCCGCCCCGGCAAGGACAGGGCGGTGGTCTTCCAGCAGGATTCGCTGCTGCCCTGGAAGACGGTGATCGACAATGTCGCCTACGGGCTTGCGATCAACGGGGTCAGCCGGCGCGAGCGCGAGCAGACCGCGCGCCATTTCATCAACGTGTCGGGCCTGCAGGGCTTCGAAAGCCACTTCCCCCACCAGTTGTCGGGCGGCATGCGCCAGCGCGTCAACGTCGCGCGGGCCCTGGCAGTCAGCCCCGACATCCTTCTCCTTGACGAGCCCTTCGCGGCACTTGATGCCCAAACCCGCGAGGTCATGCAGACCGAGCTGCTTCGGATATGGGAAGAAGAAAAGAAGACCGTTGTGCTGATAACGCACCAGATCGACGAAGCTGTGTTCCTTTCCGATCGTGTGGTGGTTTTCAGTGCGCGCCCGGGTCAGATTCGCGAAGAAATCGAGATAGAACTGCCGCGCCCGCGCGATCTCGAGGTCAAGCGTAGCGCCACCTTCGTCGCGCATGTCGATCACATCTGGAAATTGATCGAACAGGAAGTGCGTATGGGCATGAAAAGCTGAAGCTGCTTACCTGGAGTTGCCGCAAAGGCGTTGATTGCAGCGTAATGACGGGAGGCACAAACTGTCAGTTTAAGTGCGCCGCAGCCTTCGATATCGGTTTTCGCAGATCGCGCTGCGTTCGACTACACTATTTCTGGTTACGATCATGCGGAATTGATGGCGTCGACCAGTGTGGTCCGGACCGTCCCTGCCAGTTCCGCGAGCCGCGGATTGGCAACTGATGCCATACTGACCACCGGATCGACAGCCGCGATCTCGACGCTTCCCGGCTTGGTTTCAGTGACGATCACGTTGCAAGGCAGCAGAGCACCGATTTTGTCTTCTTCCTGCAGTGCTCGCCATGCGAAGTGCGGATTGCACGCTCCGAGGATGGTGTAGGGCCGGAATTCCACGCCGAGTTTGTTCTTCATCGTGGCGGCGACGTCGATCGAAGTCAGCACACCGAAGCCGCGATCTGCAAGCGCCGTCTTTACCCGTTCGATCGCCGCATCGTGCGAGGAGGCAAGGGTTCTGGCGAAATAGTAGCTCATGGTAGCACTCCACAATATCGTGCATGCTTGCATACGCTACGCGGGGCGTTAGCTCCTTGATCTAGCACAACCCTGCGAGCGGCAGTGAAGATGGAGGAAGGGGACCCGTGAGCAGCAGGAATCTTGATCTGGCAGTGCGACCGCGTTCGCTGGCAGTCATCGGCGCCTCTAACCGCGAAGGGTCCGTCGGGCGCGTCGTGATCGACAATATCGTCCGGGGTGGGTTTGTGGGGACGGTCTGGCCGGTCAATCCCAAATATCGGCAAGTTTCCGGCCTGTCATGCTATCCGGATGCGGTCGCGCTTCCGGATGCGCCCGACCTTGCTATCATCATGACGCCGGCCGCAACCGTGCCGCAGATTATCGATGAACTCGGCAGAAAGGGATGTCGTGCCGGCGTCGTGATCACTGCCGGCCTGACGCCTGAGAACGGACTTCGCCAGGCAATGCTCGATGCCGCGCGTCCTCATCTCTTCCGGATCATAGGGCCCAACACGGTAGGTCTGATGATCCCGCCTTTGAAGTTGAATGCAGGCTTCGCCCACATGGCAGCGCAGCCCGGCAATATAGCGCTCCTGTCACAGTCCGGAGCCATCGCCACCTCGCTCATTGACTGGGCAGGCGAAAACAATGTCGGCTTCTCCTACATCGTTTCGCTCGGCGACATGGCCGATGTGGACGTTGGCGACTGGCTCGATCTCCTTGCCGGAGATCCGACCACGCGGGCGGTCGTGATGTATCTGGAGTCGATCCCCGAACCGCGAAAATTCATGTCGGCAGCCCGCGCTGCCGCTCGCATCAAGCCAGTGATCGCAATCAAGTCCGGACGTCATGAAGAAGCCGCCAAGGCGGCTTCCACACACACCGGAGCGCTTTCAGGCGCGGATAGGGTAGTCGACGCTGCCTTGCGCCGCGCAGGCGTATTGCGCGTCGATGGACTTGTCGAGCTCTTCGACGCTGCCGAGATCACTGCGCGGTTTGCACCGCTGGATCGCGCGCGCATCGGGATCGTGACGAATGGCGGTGGCGCCGGCGTGCTGGCGGTCGACGGATTGATCGACCTCGGTGGCGAACTCGCTCACCTCGCGCAGCAAACACTCTCGGCACTGAACGAGACCCTGCCTGCTACGTGGTCTCACGCAAATCCCGTCGACATCATCGGCGATGCCCCACCGGAACGCTACCGGGCGTCGGTGGCCGCAGTCGCCGCCGATCCAGGCGTCGACGCGCTGGTCGTGCTCAATTGCCCGACCGGCCTCGCATCGCCCGTAGATGCCGCGAAAGCCGTAGCCGACCTTGCCACGAACGGACTGATCGACGGCAAGCCGGTCATCTCATGCTGGCTGGGCGAGCAGACCGCACGAAAGGGCAGGGCGATCCTTCAGGAAGCGGGAATACCCAGCGTCGACACGCCCGCGGAAGTAGCGCGCGCCACGCGGTTTCTGTCGGATTGGTCCAAGGCGCAGAAGGCACTCGGCCGCGTGCCGGCAACGCGTGGGGAGGACGTATCCGTCGATCGCGCTGCAGCGCTGGCGATTTTCCGACGGGTAGCTGCCGACGGTCGCAGGATGCTCACCGAACCGGAAGCCAAGGCCGTCATCGGCGCCTATGGAATGGATGTACCGGAAACTGTTGTGGCTGCCACGCCCGACGCGGTGCAAAAGGCGGCACAGTCAATGCTTGCGGCTGGCGGCAAGGTCGCCGTCAAACTGCTGTCGAACGCGATTTCGCACAAGTCGGATGTCGGCGGCGTGGTGCTGGGGATCGAGACCGACGACGCGGCGGCCGAGGCGGCGGGCGCGATCGGTGAACGAGTGCGGAAGATTCGGCCGGATGCCGACATACAGGGTTTTGCAGTGCAGCCAATGATCGAACGCAAACATGCCCAAGAGCTGATCCTTGGCATGAGCATCGATCCGATCTTCGGTCCGGTCCTTCTGTTCGGCGCCGGCGGGGTCGCGGTCGAGGTCGTTGACGACACCGCCATGGCGTTGCCGCCGATGGACGAGGTGTTGGCCGGCGATCTCATCGAACGGACTCGTATCGGCCGGTTGTTGGCGGGCTATCGCGACCGCAAGCCCGCCGACCGCGCCGCGATCGTCAAGGCGCTCAACGGCCTGTCGCAACTGGTCGTGGACTTTCCCTGCCTGGTCGGTGTCGACATAAACCCGCTGCTGGCCGATGCCGACGGCGCCATCGCGCTCGATGCACGGATAGAGATCGACCCCGAACGCGTCGATGAACCCGGCCCGAACCCGGCGCTTGTGATCCGGCCATACCCCGCCGAATGGGCCAAGAGTGTCACGCTCGGGGATCAAGACTTCGATATTCGTCCGATCAAGCCGGCGGACGTGGCCCTGTATCCGCGGTTCCTCGCCAGAGTGTCTCCCGAGGATGTGCGCCTTCGTTTCCTGGCGCCTCGGCGTCGGTTTCCCGACGAGATGCTCAAACGGCTGACGCAACTCGACTATGACCGGGATATCGCCTTCGTCGCTCTTGAAGACAGCGGCGATCTGGCAGCGGTCGGCAGGCTGTCTTGCGATCCGGGGCGGAAGCGCGCGGAATACGCGATCCTCGTGCGCAGCGACTTGCAGGGCCACGGTCTGGGTTGGGCGCTTCTGCATCACCTGCTGGACTACGCCCGAGCGGAGAATATCGGCCTTGTCGAGGGAATGGTGCTGGCCGACAACGTCAAGATGCTTGCCATGTGCCGCGAGGCCGGTTTCAAGGTCGAACCTCATCCGGAAGAAGCAGGCGCCATGCGTGTCTGGCTTAACTTGTGATATTATCGCGATATCCTGCGTTCCCACGCGGGCACAGCGGTTGACCTTCGACAGTTGCGCGGCCATGCGAGATGCGGGCGCGCAATTGCGTCTGCCAATCTTGAAATTGGCCGTCAAGAATCCCACATAGAATTGCGCCCTGCAGGTTCTTGCGGATGGCGCCCATTCAGATTGTCAGAGGATACTCAGATGGCCGAACTCATCGAAGCCATCACGGTTGCGCTATCTTCCGGTACCAACCCGGTTACAGCCATCCGTGAAGCGACGGGCTACACGATCGAACAGCTCGCTGTAACGTCCGGTCTCGCCGAAGCCGAACTCGTCGATCTCGAGGCAGGGGCCGTGGACCAGGCCAGGCTAACAAGACTGGCTTCCGCGCTCGGGTTGCCGGAGAGCGTGGTGACGCTTTAGGCGTCTCCAACCGTGTCGAAAGCAACGTTAAAAGGCGGAGCGGCGACGATGTCGCAACGCTCCGCAAATCGGGAATGCCGCGCTGGGTAGCGGCTTCCCCGTCCCATGCTGGTTACTGGATCGTACGTGTTGCCGAGTTGAACCGGGCCCAGCCTACCGTGCGCGATTTCCCACCGGCTTCGACCGTCAGTTGATAGTTAGAGTTGAGCCGGCCCCCGGTGGTGTTGCACGGCGGCAGGAAACGGTGATTGACCGTTGTCGTTCCCGAGCCATCCGAGGTTACGCGTGTGCTGCGATGATTGAACGTGCTTCCGTCACTCAGCTTGTCCTGGAGGCTGAGGCGGATCGGCACGCCTGCCGCAGCCGTGTGTTTGATGGTCACCGTTGGCGCCTGTCCCTGTCCGCCGAGCTGGCTGCACAGGTTCGCCGTCGTCATCGGGCTGATGCTGACGCTGTCGATGGCGAAAGGCAGCGCAGGCGCAGTCGCCTGTCCCGTGCTTTCGCCGCTGGTCGAGCATGCCGACACCGCAAATGCTGCGCAGATTGATACAAGCATCCCGCCAAGCTTGCGTGGGCTCATGGATTTTCCCCTTACCGTTTGGATCCACTCATTCGGCGAATGAGCCTCTAGGTGCATATGCGGCCTGGCATCTCTGGTCAGCGCAGAATCGGGGAAGAAGTGGAAGTGCCAGGAAAAAACGCAAAAATTTCACATTAATATCAAAGGCATGCTATCCATTATCGACTGGGGTTGATTTTGGTGTGATCGATGGGCGGATCAGGCGATTGGGCAGCCTGTGAAACATGGCATGAGCTTCTGGATGCGCTTTGCATAGAGAAGGGACATCTGGATAACATGGCGCTTGCCGACCAGCTTTGTTCGGCCGCCGGCAACACGAGCCAGGCTGCTTTCGATACGGCGGTGAAAAATCTCCGCAACTGGCGGCAGGGCGTACACATCCCCCGGCGTCGCAACTTCGTGCTGCTTGCAAAGGTCCTGAACGTCAACGAGCGTCCTGACCTGCTCGAACATTGGAACAGGCTTTATGTCGAAGCCAAGTCCGGTGGCGAGAACGACGACGACAATGCCTCCAACGAGGCTCCGGTGCCCGACGCGCGTTGGTGGAAAAGGCGTTTTCGGGCGAACGGGATCGCCTTGGCTGCTTCGGCCGTGACGCTGCTGGCTGCGTGGTGGTTATGGCCGCATGGTTTTGCGCCGACAACAGACCCCGCAGCGACTTTCGAAGGGGTCCAGGCAGAATACGTGCGCAACGTATCCGTACAGGTTGGAGACGCTGTCATCATTCATGGGGCGCGAGGCAACGAATGTGGTCCGGCACCATCCTGGGACAGCGCCAGGGAGCTGCTGCCGACGCTGGTGACGGGCACCCTGGCGGATGGGGGCGTTGGCACGCGTTTGAGCCGCCAGTGCGGCGGTCGCGTTCCCGCCAGGGCCATCTTGTTCACGGCTGCCAAGGTGGGAGCGGAGCAGATCAGCCTCTACGGCGATGAAATCCACATTCGTGTGGAGCCGTGAGGTATCCGTGGCCCCAACACCGGCGCTTGCCCGCCAATGGCTACGGCGCTAGGGGTTGCGCGACCATCGCTCCCGGGATTCCCGCATGAACGAACTTCGCGACAATATCGACCGTCAACTGGTCGGGCTCTTGCTCGCCGACGGTCGTGCATCGGCGACCGAGCTTGCCCGCAAGCTGGGTGTCGGCCGCAGCACGGTTCAGGAGCGCATTGCGCGGCTGGAGCGCAGCGGGCTGATCGCGGGATACTCCGCGATCCTTTCGCATGATCCATTCGGTGATGCGGCGCAGGCGCTGGTGATGGTCAGCATCGTCCAGCGCCGGCAGAAGGATATCCTGGCCCGTCTGCGCGCACTGCCTGAGGTGGTGAACTGCCTTACGATAGCAGGGGACTATGACCTGGTGCTGACGGTGCAGACCCCCCGCGTCGAGGACATCGACGCGGTGCTTGACGAGATTCTCGGCTTCGAAGGTATCGAGCGCTGCAAGTCGTGGATCATCCTCGGCCGCCATATCCAGCGTGGAGCAGCGGCGACCGGTCAGGCCGCTGCCGTCACCGAAGGGCCGAGCGCGGGCGGCAAGTCGGCATAAACCTGCCCGAAGCGGTTTCCGAGGAAGGCCGACAAGGCGACATCTTCCTGGCGCACGAAGCCGCTTTTCGGCAGTACGCCCTGCGCCTGAAGATCGAGCGCGGCGCAGATGCCGGCTGCCGTCGTGATCTGGATCGCGCTGCGGTGCAACGTACCGATCCTGCCGCCGAAGATCTGCCTTGTGTAGGTTTCCTGTATCAGGCGTCCCGCCTTGTGGCCGGTGACGGTGACGTAGATCACGATCACATCCTGCAGCGTGGCGGGAATGGCCGTCTCGAGGATTTCCTTTAGCAGATCGCGGCGGTCACGCAGCTTCAAATCCTGCAGCAACAGCTTCATCGCAGCCGCGTGGCCGGGATAACGGATGGTGCGGTAGTTCAGATTCTGCACGCGACCGCCATAGGTCTCGCACAGCGTGCCCAGCCCGCCTGACGTGTTGAATGCCTCGTAGGTGACGCCGTCGACGATGATCTGCTCGATCTCCTGCAGCGGCGGCACCTCGGCCGGGCTGCCGTTTACGATCGCCTCACACGGCTCGCAGCATTCGTTGATCATGCCGTCCGTGCTCCAGGTCAGGTTGTAGCCGAGAGCGTTGTTGGGATAGCGGGGCAGTGCGCCAACGCGCAGGTTGATCGCGTCGAGCGTGTCGAACCCCTTGGCCATGTCATGGGCGACGATGGAGATGAAACCGGGCGCAAGGCCGCATTGTGGCATGAAGGCATTGGCGGAACCGGCAGCGAGCGCCTTGACGGCGCGCGTGCTGGCAACATCCTCCGTCAGGTCGAAATAATGGACGCCTGCGCTTGCCGCAGCCTGCGCGATCGCAACCGTAAGCTGGTAAGGAGCTGCGCTTAGCACGGCGTATTTGCCGTCGAGCAGGGCAGCGAGCGCCTGCTCGTCGCGCACGTCGATGACCGCCGTCTTGACCCGCGCACAGACCTGCAGCGCCGCGATCTGCGCCTCGCCCATGTCGACGACGGTAACGTCATAATCGCCGGTCAACGCCAGCATGTCCGCGATGGTGGACCCGACCTTGCCGGCTCCGATGACGACGATCTGCTTCATCAAGAAACTCCCTCTGCTTCGGCACCAAAGTGCCGGAGGGGGGCGCCGGGACAAAGCGGAGGAATGTCGGTTGGCGAGCCCGTTTCCGGCGATTTGCCGGACGAACCGTCACAATGCGGAATGGAGCTCGAAGACGTGGTGGTGAATATGCCCGTCGAACATCTGCATCAGCTCGCCGGTCAAGGCCCTGCTTTCGAACCGCACCGGCGCCTGGAGCGCGGCGGCAAGCGCCTCTTCGTTTTCGAAGGTCATCGCGAGCGATAGCGCGAAGGGCGGGGCGCCTTCGTCACGTGTTTGCGAAAAGAGCACGCGAACGTCGAGTACACCGGGAAAGAGCCGCCAGAGCGGCATCAGCCGCTCTTCCACGAAAACGCGGAACTCCGCCTCGCGGCCGGCATGGATGGTCCCCTCGAAGAAGGCCTGGCGGGCAATCATGAGTGGTGGCTTTCAGCCGTGAGCGATCTGCCCGAGGAAGGTGCGCGTGCGCTCCTGCTTCGGGTTCGAGAAGAACTCTTCAGGTTCCGCCACTTCCACGATCTCTCCCTGATCCATGAAGATGACCCGGTCGGCGACTTTGCGCGCGAAACCCATCTCGTGGGTCACGACCATCATCGTCATGCCTTCGGTGGCGAGGTCGATCATCGTGTCGAGCACTTCCTTCACCATTTCAGGGTCGAGCGCAGAGGTTGGCTCGTCGAACAGCATGATCTTCGGGTTCATGCACAGCGCGCGGGCGATGGCCACGCGCTGCTGCTGGCCGCCCGAAAGCTGGGCGGGGTATTTGTCGGCCTGTTCCGGAATGCGCACGCGGGCGAGATATTTCCGCGCGGTTTCCTCCGCTTCGGCCTTCGAGACGCCGCGCACCTTCATCGGTGCCAGCGTGCAATTCTCAAGCACGGTCATGTGCGGGAACAGATTGAACTGCTGGAAGACCATGCCGACATCGCGACGGATCTGCTCGACGTTCTTCGGCCCGGCCGTGAGCTCGATGCCTTCGACGAAGATGCGCCCCTTCTGCACGTCCTCGAGCTGATTGACGCAACGGATCAGCGTCGACTTGCCGGACCCCGACGGGCCGCACACGACGATCTTCTCGCCGCGCGCGACCTGGAGGTCGATATTCTTGAGGGCGTGGAACGTGTTGTACCACTTGTCCACGCCCTCCATCTTCACGGCGGGCATGCCGGCGTTGGCCGTATTGGTCTGGGACATGCCCGCGCTCCTTTGGTCTTACTGCAGGAATTCGGGCAGCGGGGCGCTGACCCACTTTTCGTGCAGTTCGTTCAGCTTGCCGCTTTCCTTGACCTTCGCCAGGAACGCGTTGATGTGTTCCATCAGATTGTCCTGACCGGGGCGGGTGGCAATGCCCTGGCTTTGCTGGCGCAGCGAGAACTTGGTCTCGTAGCGGTCCGGAGCAACGGACTGGACCTGCGAGACGACGACGTTGGACGCGCCCATCAGAGGCACCTGGCCCGAAAGCAGCGCCTGCACCGCCGATGCGTCGTCGTCGAAACGCTGGATGTTGGTGCCCTCAGGCGCGATTTCGGTGATGGAGGTGTCCTGCGTCGAGGCGCGCGCAACCGCAACGTTCTTGCCGGCGAGATCGGCCGCATCCTTCACTTCCGTGTTGACGTCTCCGAACACGAAGATTTCGATACCCGCATAACCCTGCGAGAAGTCGACCTGCTCGGCGCGCTCCGGCGTGATACCAAGCGAAGCGACGAGAATATCGACCTGATTGGACAGCAGGTAGGGGATGCGGTTGGGGCCGGTCACCGGCACGAGGTTTAGCGTGACGCCGAGATCCTCGGCGAGAAGCTTCGCCACATCGGCGTCGTAGCCGTCTGGCTGGCCCTGCTCGTTGATGATGCCAAAGGGTGCGAAGTCCACCAGCATGCCGATATTGACGCTGCCGCGCGCCTTGATCTCATCGACGGTCTGCGCCGATGCCGCGGTCGCGGCAGCGCCGGTTGCGAGCGCGACGCCAAGCGCAAAGCCCGCCAGTTTCTTCAAGATGTTCATCGTCGTTTCCTTCCCTGTTTGACTTCCCGGTTTCTTCTCAGCGCCGTGTCGCCACGGCGAAGCGGGCCTCCATGCGACGCGCGAGGATCGACAGCGGCCAGCAGAGGATGAAGTAGAGAGCGGCCACCAGCCCGAACACGGTGAACGGGTCGAAGGTGGCGTTGTTGATGATCTGTCCGGCGCGCGTCAGCTCCACGAAGCCTATGATCGAGGCCAGCGACGTGCCCTTTATGAGCTGCACCAGAAAGCCGACCGTCGGCGCCACCGCAATCTTGGCGGCCTGCGGCAGGACGATGGATTTCATGCGGTCGTGGTAGCGCAGCCCGAGCGCCCAGGCCGCCTCCGACTGGCCCTTCGGCACGGCTTCGATGCAGCCTCGCCATATCTCGCCCAGGAACGCGCTCGCATGCAGCGTGAGCGCGATCGCGGCGGCGACCCACGGATTGACGCCCGACCCGAAGATGTTGAGCCCGAAGAAAACCAGGAAGAGCTGCATCAGCAGTGGCGTACCCTGGAACAGGCGGATGAACCCCAATGCCGCGTAACGCAGCGGCGCGGCCGGGGAGACGCGCGCCAGTGCGACCGCGAGCCCGCCGAGAGCGCCGCCCGCGAAGGCGACGGCCGACAGCGCCAGCGTCCACTGGACGGCCATGACGATGAACCAGAATTCATTGATGCCGAAGGGGCGGATCATTCTTCGTCCCTCCCTAACGCGCCAGCGGGTAGTTGAACGCGTAGCGCTGGACCGCCGAGAAAAGCGCGGAGAAGCCGAGCGCCAGCACCAGATACATGGCGGTAATCACCAGATAGACCTCGAACGCCGCGAAGGTCTGCGACTGGATGTTGTTGCCGGCCGCCGCAAGGTCGGTGGCCGAGATGACCGAAACGACGCTCGATGTCAGCATCAGATAGATGAACTGGCTGGTTAGCGCCGGATAGATGGTCCGCAACGCAGGCTTGATGATGATGTAGCGGAAGATCTGCCAGCGCTTCAGGCCGAGCGCGACACCGGCCTCGACCTGCCCGCGATTGATCGACTCGATACCGGCCCGGATGATCTCCGTGGCGTAGGCCCCGACATTGACGGTCAGCGCGGTTAGGGCCGCGACGTTGGGCGAAAGCCTGATGCCGAGCGCCGGCAGCGCGAAGAAGATGAAGAAGATTTGGACGAGGAACGGCGTGTTGCGGATCAATTCGATATAGGCGTCGATCAGCCAGCGCACCGGCTTCGGTCCTGCCGTCTTGCCGATCGCGCAGGCAATGGCGACGATTGTGCCGAGGATCATCGCGCCGAAGGAAAGCTCGATCGTCACCAGCGCGCCGGCCAGCAATTGATCGAAGTTCCGGAAGACCGGCGCGAAGTTGAATTGATAGTCCAAGCTGACCTCCCGGCCGCGTCGCCAAGGCATGCGCGGCAGCGCACTTCACTCCTCCGTGCGTTTAGATCGATCTAAATCATTACTTTGGCACGGTCAAGCCGGAACGGTGCCTGCGGCCATGCGCACCGGCCCGCAGGAGCCGCGCTGCACGAAGTACGTTTCCTCGATGCTACTGGCGATCGTGCTGTCCGGCGCATCGATGCGCCTGAGAAGCAGCCGCGCCGCATTCTCGCCGACCACGAAAGGTTCGGTCGCGACCGATGCGAGGCCCGGCATCACGAGGTCCGCCTCCGCGACATTGTCGAAACCGACAAGAGAAACGTCGCGGCCCGGCATGACGCCGAGATCGCATAGCCCGCGATGAAGCCCCAGCCCGAGAACGTCGTTGTGGCAGATTATCGCCGTCGGGCGCGCGGGCCGGCTCATGAGCTCGGGTGCGGCCATGCGGGCGCTCATATGCGTGGATTCGAGCGGGCGCACGAAAAGCGGTGCGAGATTCGCAGCGTTCATCGCCGCGTGAAAGCTCTCGAGGCGTTCCGTGCGGGCGGAATGGTGGGTGTCCGTCGCGACATAGCCGATGCGGCGATGGCCGAAGCCGACGAGGCAGTCGACGGCCTCGCGCATGCCCGGCGTCGGGTCCATGCCTGCATAGTCGCTCGCCGTTTCCGGCACCATGCGCAGCGTCTGGACCAGCGGCACGCCCCATTTGCCGGCATCGTCGACGAAACGCCGCTCCGTGCCTTCGGCTGGACAGACGATCAGCCCGTCCACGCCATGCTCGCGCATGCGGTTGACGAAGCCGTCTTGCTTGGCGGCATTCTCGTTGGAATTGGCGAGGATGACGGCAAGACCGGCGGTTTCCAGAATGCTTTCAATGCCCGCCAGCAGAACCGCGAAGAACGGGTTGGTAAGGTTTGGGATGATGACCCCGACCGTTCGGCTGCGCGCCGCGCGCATCCTTGCCGCGCCGAGATTGTAGACATAGCCGAGCTCGGCCATGGCCGCCTCGACCTTGGCGCGCGTCGCCGCGCCTACCAAGGGGCTGTCCCGTACCACCAGCGATGCGGTGGCGCGCGACACGCCGGCATGCTTCGCCACGTCGAGAAGGGTGACCCGTTTCATGCCCGGACACGCTGGGTGACCATGGCCTCCTCCTGGCTTGGATCGATCTAATAGAACTTAGTATCAGTTGGGGATGTTCCGCAAGTTCGTTTAGGTCACGCCGCGGAATGGATGCGTACAGGCGCTGTTGCCGTCGGAAGGCGGGCGGTTGTGTCGCCCGGCTCGTTCCCGGCCTCATCGAAAGTGGCGTTTCCACTTACCAACTGCGCAAGCGCGGTTGCTTCCTCCTGCACGAGACGCCCAATCTCGGAGAATTTTTCGGCAGCCTCTATGTTGCGCCTTGCGGCAATGGCGATCCCGCCCATGAAATGCCGCACCCTTTGCAGCATTTCTTCGCGATCGTTGCAGTTTTCGATAGCCAAAAGCTCGATGTCGATCCGCTCGGCGAGCTTTTGGGCGCGCTGTCCGAGTCGACCGGCAGCCGCGTCGATTTCCTGCTGGTGCGCCACAAGATGCTTGCTGCTTGTCGTCAGCGTTGCGAAGGCGGCCTCCAGCCTTTCCATGGTCGCGTTGAAATCGTCGCGAAACGCCCGGTAGGGCTCGGGAAGGTCGAGCGTCACGCGGCGCGAAAGGTCGCCGTCGGCGAGGCTGCCTATGGCCGCGCCCATCAATCGGGCGACAGCAGCGTGAACTTTGCCGGCGCGTTGCCTGCCCTCGAGTCCCGAACGGCAGTGCTCGATGGCTGCGCCGAGGCCGGCGGTCTCGCTGTCCGCAAAGGGCGCGGCTGGCAGCCTGAAATCGTTCTGGGCGATCCGTTCAAGGCTATCGATCGCCGGTTCGAGGCTTGACGCGATGGCGCGATGTGCGCTTGTCCACGCAGTCGCGGCGACGACAATCGGCATCGCGATCAGCGGGAGGGCAATGAGCGCAAACGACGTGCCTGCTTCCCCCGAAAAGCTCCACAGGATGACAGTGCAACACGCGACAGCAGCTGACACGCCACCGGCTGCGATGGCGATCCGTGTGGCTGGCGACATTGAAATGTCCCGCTTTTGGCTGGCGCGCGTACGCATGCGGGCGCGAATTCCCATGCTCGATCTATTCTGCCATCGTACAAGCGCAACCTTGCATCAGGCAGGAGCGCCGCTGCGCGGTTGACATTCCGTGCGGCCGTCATTCTATCTGCCCGCAAAACTGCCAAGGATGGGAAACGCCATGACCAATGTCGCACTGACGGGCCTCGCCCGCGATCTGGCGCAGCGCGCCGACGAAGGCCGGCCGGTGCGCATCGGCCTGGTCGGCTGCGGAGAGATGGGCACGGACATCGTGACCCAGGTGGCGCAGATGCGCGGCATCGAGGTGGCAGCCATTGCCGATACGCGCGGAGAGCGCGCTCGGCAGGCGGTCGCAATCGCCCAGCGGCCGCCCGAAAGCGCAGGCGATGCGGCAAGCGCGCAGGCTATGTCGGCGCTGATCGAGGCCGGCCGCACGGCAATCGTGCCGGATTCGTCCATGGTCGTCACTCATGATCTGGTCGACGTCGTGATCGACGCCACCGGCAAGCCGGCCGTCGGCGCTGAGATCGGGCTCAAGGCGATGGAGCACGGCAAGCATCTCGTGATGATGAATGTCGAGGCTGATGTCACCATCGGTGCCTATCTGAAGCATGCGGCCGCGAAGCTCGGCGTCGTTTACTCGCTTGGCGCGGGCGACGAACCGTCCTCCTGCATGGAGCTGATCGAGTTCGTCTCGGCGATGGGCCATCGGGTCGTCGCGGCCGGCAAGGGCAAGAACAACCCGCTCAACCACGACGCGACACCGGACGAATATCGCGAGGAAGCGGAACGCCGCAACATGAACCCACGCATGCTGGTCGAGTTCGTGGACGGCTCCAAGACCATGGTCGAGATGGCGGCGATCGCCAATGCGACCGGGCTTGTGCCGGACAGGCCGGGCATGCACGGTCCAGCCGCCACGCGCGACGAACTTTCGCGGGTTCTCTGCCCGGTGGAGGATGGCGGTGTGCTGTCGCGCAAGGGATGCGTCGACTTTTCCATCGGCAAGGGTGTCGCGCCTGGCGTCTTCGTCATCGCGGAAAT
Organism: Neoaquamicrobium sediminum; assembly: GCF_040970315.1. NCBI lineage: Bacteria > Pseudomonadati > Pseudomonadota > Alphaproteobacteria > Hyphomicrobiales > Phyllobacteriaceae > Neoaquamicrobium > Neoaquamicrobium sediminum. The sequence goes on from NZ_JAZHFV010000002.1 coordinate 335,033, forward strand.
GGCGCATCCGCGCCTTCGTGAGCGGATGAACGACCTGAAGCTTGGCGAGGGGCCGTATTATACCTTCTTCAGGCCCTATCACCTGACCAGCCTCGAAGTGCCGCTGACCTGCGCTCGCGCCGTGCTTTACGGCAAGGCCGACATGGTGCCGCTCGACAGGCCGGTGGCGGAAGTGTGCGCGGTCGCCAAGCGCGACCTGAAGCCAGGCGACAGGCTCGACGCGATCGGCGAATACACCTACCGCTCCTGGATCATGACGGTCGAGGACGCCCGCGCGGCGAAGGCGATCCCGTGCGGTCTCCTCGAAGGTGGGGTCGTGACGACGCCCATCGCGAAGGGTGAGCTGCTCACCTACGCCAATGCCGCTCCGGATGCCGGTTCGGGCCTCGTTGCGCTCCGCCGCAAGCAGGACGAATTGGTCGGCGTTGCTTAGCCGCTACTTGCCCAGTTCGACCGATCTCGCCCTCGCCGCTTCGACGGCTTCCGTCATCAGCATCTTCAGGCGATCGTCACCCATAAGCACCGAAAGTGCTGCGGCCGTCGTGCCGTTGGGGCTCGTTACCTGCTGGCGCAGCGTGCCGGGTTCCTCACGGCTTTCGGCGGCAAGTGCCGCGGCTCCATAGACCGTCTGCATGGCGAGCAGCTTCGCGGTCTCGACCGGCAGACCGGCTTTCTCGCCTGCTGCCGTCAGGCATTCGATGAAATGGAAGACATAGGCGGGGCCGGATCCGGAGACCGCGGTCACGGCGTCCATCAGCCCCTCGTCGCCGATCGCCGCAACCTCGCCGCTGGCCGACAGAAGATCGCGCACGAAGTCGCTCGTGTCTGCACCGACATTGTCGTTTGCGACAACCACCATCATGCCTTTGCCGATTGCGGCCGGCGTATTGGGCATGCAACGGATAATGCCTGCGTCTGCACCCAGCGCACCTTCGAAGGCAGAGATCGGCGTACCGGCCGCAACGCTGACATAGGTTGCTGATGCCTTGAAGCGTGCGTAGGCCGGAACGACGTTTAGGATCACCTGCGGTTTGACGGCGAAAACGACGAGGCGCGGGGCCGCGTCGGCGGGAATCGCCCCAGCATCCGGAAGGGCGGTGACACCCAGCGTAGCCGCGCGCTCGCGCAGGGTGTCCGTTGGTTCGACGACGATTGCTTCATTCGCCGCAAGCTTGCCCGAGGACAACCACCCCGCCAGCATCGCGTATCCCATGTTCCCGCATCCCACGAGCACGATCTTGGCAGCCATGTCATTCTCCCGAGCTTTGCCGGCACGTTGCCGGCGTTGCGAAGCCGTTTAGTCCTTCGGCCACCAATGTTCAACACAACCGGATGGTCGCGCCGGTTCCGCCCGAAATTAACCTTTTGTTTTCCATCCCCGTTTAGCTTGCCTTAACGAATGAGGTCACCAGCTCGCCGTCGTGCGCGCATCTTCTGCAGGCAACGATGTCCGGTTCAACAAACGATTACAGGCAAGGTCGCGCTTCGCTGCTGGCTATGGTCAGCGACGAAGAGGACGCCGTAACGCGCCATGCCCGGGCACGCGCACGGCGCGAACGCCGCGCGAATCCTGTTCTTTCCGCGCCGATTGAACCGGAGGTCGACTCGGTCGATGAACCATTGGTGCACGAGCAGCCGGAACCGCATCGGCTGAGGGACCTGATTTCCGGTCATCTGGCCGAAGACGATCGTGGCACCACCGAATCGCCGATGGAATCCGAGCCGCTGGGGGGCGACGTGACCGGCAAGACAGTATCAGAACCGTTGAATGCCGACGGAGCCGTATCGCCTACTGAACGGCGGACCGGCGGCGGAACGTCGATGCGTCCCGTGATCGGGCTGACGCTTGCAGGTGCCGCGATCGGCGCCGCCGTCGCCTTTGCGTGGCCGAAGTCATATGTCGCCACGAGCGAATTGCTGATCGATCCGCAGGCGCTACGCGCCGGCGTGGTTTCGGGGCAACTCTCGGCCGATACCGCCTTCGCTCTGGTCGACAACCAGCTTCGCGTGCTGCGTTCGGGGACCATGCTTGAGGCAGCCGCCGACCGGTTGAACCTTGCCGCCGACCCCGAGTTCAACGGCGACGCCGCCGGCCCGTTCGGCCTGGGCGGCTCGCTTGCCGGTCTTGGCGACCTTGTGGCAGGCGACGGTGCCAGCTCGGTGGAGCGCCGCCGGGCCCGTTCCTTGCAGACGCTCGAACGCGCGGTCGAGACGAACCGGCAGGGCGGCTCGTCCGTCATCGAGGTTTCGGCTCGAACCGGCGATCCAGAAAAATCGGCGCTGATCGCCAACACGATCTCCGAGCTGTTTCTGGCGAATGCCGGCGGCGGCACTGCCTCGCCCAGCGGCAGCATGAGCGAACGCCTTTCGGAACTGCGCGCAGGCGTGGAGGAGGCTGAACGGGCGATCGCCGATTTCAAGGCACAAAACGATCTTGTCGATGCCCAGGGGCGGCTGATCTCCGATGATGAGATCGTTCGCCTCAGCGAGCGCCTCTCGGCGGCGCAGGCGCGTACGGTGGAGCTCAATGCACGCACCGCGTCGACCCGCGAGGCCAACGTCGATTCGATCGTCACCGGCTCGCTGCCGGAGCAATACGCGTCCTCGACATTGACGGATCTGAGAAGCCGGTACGCGGCAGCGCGGCAGCAGGTGGATCGGCTGGGCGTGAAGCTCGGACCCCGTCACCCCGAATTGCTCTCCGCCCGCGCCGAGCTTGAAGGCACGCGCCAGGAGATTGCCGATGAATTGCGGCGGGTGGCCGCGGCGCTGCAGACCGAATTGACACGGGCTGTGCGCGAGGAGCAGGAACTGGCCTCGCAACTCGCCGAGATGAAGACGCGCCAGGGCGACATCGGTGGCGAACTGGTCGCCTTGAGGGAGCTGGAGCGGGAGGCCGCGGCAAAGCGCTCGGTCTACGAGCAGTCTTTGCAGGCCGCACAGGCCGGTCCCGGTGCTTCGGCGCCCGGCAGTGCCAGCCTGATTTCAAGGGCGGCCCCGCCGCTCTTTTCAAGCGGGCCTTCGATGCCGGCCTTTTCAATGGCCGGCGCTCTGACCGGTTTGCTCGCAGGGCTGGCCTTTGCCGGGCTGCGCAGGCGGCGCGACGACGATGCCTGGCTCAAGGACGATGCGTATGCATCGCTTCAGGCCGACGAGGCATTCACCGAAGCACCTGAAACTGACCTGGATAGTGACATTCGTTCCGCAGAAAGCGGAAACGTCGAGGAGACCGACGAAATGCATTCCCACAATCCCTACAGCGCTTATCCGCATAACGATGCCCAGGCCGGCGGGCAGCCGGCGTCGACGGAAGCCCGGCAGCACCAGCCGGCCGGTGGGCACGGCCAGCAGCCATCGCAGCAGCCTCATCACCCCGGTGCGATGTACGCGCAGCCTGTTCCCCCGGCGCCGCCCGGATGGCCGCAGATGCCGATGCACGGCGTCTATCAGCCACAGCCCCCGCTGATGCCGATGCCGGGCTGGCCCGCAGCGCACTATCCGGCCCCGCCGCTGCATTATTATCCTCAGCCCGGGGCCTATCCCGTGTCGCCGCAGCCCTACTTCGGCGCGCCTGCCTATGCGCCGCCACAGCAGCATGCCTATCCGCAGAGCCAGGAAGCGCCGCGCCCGGTCGATGAGCCACGGCGGGCCGCGCCCGAGGCCGCCTTCGACCAGAACGAATATATTGACGAAAGCACGGACGCGGCGATCGAGGAAATCCGCCAGAGCCTGCGCGAGTTCCGGGACGCGATCGAGGACTTCGCCCATAGCCGGTCGCCCCGCAAACGCTACGGCACCTGACCGGCCGGCGATTTCGCCGCGCGTTTTCGGGTTTACGGCATCGGACGGCGCAATGACGGGATCGCCTTGCGTCGAAATCGCCAGAATGCGATGCCGAAACCGGACGACGCGGGGAGAATCATGGCGAACATCATCGACGGAAAACAGGTTGCCGAAGACGTCATTGCAACGGTGACGAAAGCGACCGCAACGCTTGCCGAAAAGGGTGTCACCCCCGGGCTTGCCGTCGTGATTGTCGGTGAGGACCCGGCCAGCCAGGTCTATGTCGCCTCCAAGTCGAAGAAGGCGAAGGCGTGCGGCTTCCACTCGGTGCAGCACACGCTGGCAGCCGATACGCCACAGGCCGATTTGCTGGCGTTGATCGGGCACCTCAACGCCGATCCGGCGATCCACGGCATTCTGGTGCAGCTTCCGCTGCCTGACCATATCGATGCCGGTGCCGTCATTCAGGCAATCTCCCCGGATAAGGATGTAGACGGCTTCACTTTCGTCAATGTCGGTCGACTGGGCACTGGCGAGGTGGCAAGCGCCTTCGTGCCCTGCACGCCTGCTGGCTCGATGCTGCTCATCGAGCGGGAACGCGGACGTGACCTCTCCGGCCTGAGCGCCGTCGTCGTCGGTCGCTCCAACATAGTCGGCAAGCCGATGGCGAACCTGCTGCTGGCGGCCAATTGCACCGTCACGGTTGCCCATTCTCGCACCAAGGACCTGCCTGCCCTGTGTCGCACCGCCGATATCCTGGTCGCAGCGGTCGGCCGGCCGGAAATGGTGCGCGGCGATTGGGTAAAGGAAGGTGCGACCGTCATCGATGTCGGCATCAATCGGATTCCAGCGCCCGAGAAGGGCGAGGGGAAAACGCGGCTCGTCGGAGACGTCGCCTTCGGTGAGGCATTCGAGCGGGCAGGTGCAATCACCCCCGTGCCGGGCGGTGTGGGACCGATGACCATCGCGATGCTGATGGCGAACACGCTCGTTTCCGCAAGTCGGGCCGCGGGCATCGAGCCGCCGAAATTCTGAGGCCGCTTTTCGACATTCAAACCAGCGAGTAGAACGCGGTTATGACCGATACGCCTTCGCCCGGCCGCCAGTTCGCCTTCCTGCTCGTCGACAAGTTCTCGATGTTCTCGCTCGCGGCGGCGATCGACACCGTGCGCTCGGCCAACCGGTTGCTCGGCCGCGACTTCTACGGCTGGACGACGGTCTCCGCCGATGGCGATTCCGTCATCGCGTCAAACGGCCTGCCCATCAAGATCGACTATGCGATCACCGACCTGCCGGTTGTTGACATCCTTTTCGTCTGCGCCGGGCTCTCCTACGAATTTCCAGGCAAGTCCAAGGTGCTCGGCGCGCTTCGCTCGCTGGGGCGTCGCGGCGCGGCCCTCGGAGGGCTCTCCGTGGGTTCCTACCTGCTTGCCGAAGCCGGCCAGCTCGAAGGTCATCGGTGTACGATCCACTGGGAGAACAAGGCGGGCTTCAAGGAGCGGTTTCCGGAGATCGACTGTACCGGAAACGTCTTCGAGATCGATCGTAAGCGCTACACATGCGCGGGCGGCACGACCTCCATCGACCTGATGCTCGAGATCATCCGTACCGACTTCGGCCAGAACCTCGCCAACGAGGTCGCCAACCAGTTCCAGCATGAGCGCATCCGCTCGGCGGGCGATCGCCAGCGTGTCGGGCCGGAACGCGATCTGACCGGCAAGTCCGAGAAGCTGCGGCGGATCGTCGAACTGATGGCGGACAACCTCGACGAACCCTATTCGGCCGTTCAGCTAGCCAAATCCGCCGGTCTCTCCGTGCGGCAGGTGGAGCGCCTGTTCCTGCGTCATCTCAACATGACGCCGGGGCGCTACTACATGCGGCTGCGGCTGGAGCGCGCGCGCGAACTGCTGCGCCAGACCAATATGCCGATCCTCGACGTGGCGATCGCCACCGGCTTCACCTCGCATTCCTATTTCGCGCAGAGCTACCGGCTGCTGTTCGGCCGCCCGCCGAGCGAGGAACGGCGGACGACGTACTGACGTGACGCTCGCACAAGGCAGCCAAAACAGAAACGCCGCCCGGTGGGCGGCGTCTCCGTATAAGGTTGTGGCGTACCGTCTTACGCAGGCGGAATGACGCCCTCGACATACCAGTCCATCGACAGCAGATCCGCGTCGGTCAGCGTCACGCCGGCGGCGACCTTCTCGGCGCCGGTATGGTCGTTGATCGGGCCGGTGAAGATGTGCATCGAGCCGTCGATCTGGCCGTTCTTGACGGCCTCGGCTGCGGCAACGACATCGTCGGGGATCGACTCGTTGTAGTCGCCGATTACGACTTCGCCTTCCTTGAGGCCCGGCCAGCTATCCTTGCTCTCCCAGGTGCCGTCGATGACCGCCTTGGCGGTCGCGGCATAGTGCGGGCCCCAGTTGTCGATGATCGAGGTGAGCTGCGCCTTCGGCGCGAAGGCGCTCATGTCTGCGCCCTGGCCGAAACCACCGACGATGCCGCGCTCCTCGGCCACCTGCAGGGCGGCAGGGCCGTCGGTGTGCTGGGCGATGACGTCGATGCCCTGGTCGATCATGGCGCGGGCGGCGTCGGCCTCGCGCGCAGGGTCGTTCCAGGTCGAGATGTAGACGGGCGTGATCGTGAATTCCGGGTTCACCTTGCGCGCCGCCAGTACAAAGGCATTGATGCCCATCACGACTTCGGGGATCGGGAACGAGCCGATGTAGCCAGCCTTGCCGGTCTTCGACAGGTGGCCGGCGAGCGTGCCGCAAACCGCGCGGCCTTCGTAGAACCGCGCATTGTAGGTCGCGACGTTTTCGGAGCGCTGGTAGCCGGTCGCGTGCTCGAACTTCACGTCCGGGAACTGCTGCGCGATCTTGATGACGTAGTCGCCGTAGCCGAAGCTGGTGGCGAAGATCAGCTTGCAGCCGGCCTGCACGAGTTCGCGCATGACGCGTTCGCAGTCAGGGCCCTCGGCGACGTTCTCAACGAAGACGCTCTCGACGGCGTCGCCCAACTCCTGCTCCATGTAGAGACGGCCCTGGTTATGGGCGTAGTTCCAGCCATTGTCGTTGATGGTGCCGATATAGATGAAGCCGACCTTGAGCGGTTCGGTCTGCGAGAAAGCCTTGTGGCCGAGCAGCGGCAGCGCGGCGGCTGCACCGCCGATCTTGAGGACGTTACGACGGGATAGGGTCATTTTGGTTTCTCCTGAGCTTGTGGTTCGGTCGATCGAAGGAGCTCCTCGCCCACTTCAATTGCTTGGCAGGAACGGCTTGCCGAGGCAGGCCGGCGCATTGGTCGAGGCATCGCGGCGAATCGATATGAGCACCAGCACGGCGATCGTCGCGAGATAGGGCATGGCTGCCCACAGTTCCGACGGGATGGCGGTCAACGGGCCGCCGCCCGCCTTAGCGTAGAGTTCCATGGTCATCACGAGGCCGAAGAGGTAGGCACCCGCCAGCAGGCGGAATGGCCGCCACGAAGCGAATACGACGAGCGCGACCGCGATCCAGCCGCGCCCGGCGGTCATGCCTTCGGCCCACTGGGGCGTCAGCAGCAGCGGGAAACACGCGCCGGCGATGCCGGCCATCGCGCCGCCGAAGGCGACCGCTCCGTAGCGTATCGCACGCACCGGGTAGCCGATCGAATGCGCCGACAGATCGTTCTCGCCCACCGCGCGCAGGATCAGCCCGCCGCGGGTGCGCTTCAGGAACCACCAGACCACCACGACCATGATGAGTGAGAAATACACCAGCGGTGAATAGCCGAACAGGACGCGCAGATACGGATGCGTCGTCAATTCGGCCGGGAAGACCGAGCGGAAAAGGCTGACCGGCATTGCCGAATAGCTCTGGCCGGCAAGCGCGGAAAAGCCGGTCCCGAAGATGGTCAGCGCCAGGCCGGTCGCGGTCTGGTTTGCCGACAGGCTGAGCGTCAGGAAGCCGAAGATGAGGGACGATAGCAGCCCGGCGATGGCGGCGACCAGCACCGCGAGCCACGGATTGCCCGTCGTGAACATGGTGATGAAGCCCGTCACCGCACCGATGAGCATCATGCCTTCGACACCGAGATTGAGCACCCCGGCGCGTTCCACCACCAGTTCTCCCAGCGCCGCGATCAGGATCGGCGTCGACGCGACGATCAGGGTCATAGTGACGGCGATCAGAAGGCCGATTGTCATGGCTGGGCCTCCGCTGCTGCGCGTACCTCGGCGACCGGCTGGCTGGAAACGCGCCGTACCCGGTACCGTACGAGAATGTCGCCCGCCAGCAGGAAGAACAGCAGCATCGCCTGGAAGATGCCGCTGGCCGCGCTCGGCAGTCCGGTCGTCGTCTGGGCCAGGTCGCCGCCGACAAACGTTACCGCGAGAACGATTGCCGCGAAGATGACGCCGATGGGATGCAGCCGGGCGAGGAACGCGACGATGATGGCGGTGAAGCCGTAATTCGTCGGGAAGCCGGGCACCATGCGCTGGAACGGCCCTGCGACCTCCAGCACCCCTGCAAGTCCGGCGAGCCCACCGCTGACCAGCAGCGCCAGCCAGATGGTTGCGTTGGTCGAGAAGCCGGCGTAGCGGGCGGCCTTTGGCGCCGCGCCCACGACCTTGATGCGGTATCCGAACACGGAGCGCGACATCACGAACCAGACGGCAAGCGCCACGATGATGGCAACCGGCACGCCCCAATGCACGATGGTTCCGGGGATCATGTTGGGTATGCGCGCGGCCTCGGAAAAGACACGCGTCTGGGGAAAGCCCATGCCCATCGGATCTTTCCACGGGCCTCGCACCACATAATATACAAGCTGGACCGAGGCGTAGGTCAGCATCAGCGACGTCAGGATTTCGTTGACGTTGAACCGCGTCTTGAAGAATGCCGGAATTGCCGCATAGGCCATGCCGCCCGCCATGCCCGCCAGCACCATCGCTGGAAGAATCCAGAGGCCCGTCATGCCATGGGTGGCAAGCGCGACCCATGTGCCGGTCAGACCGCCGACGATGTATTGCCCCTCCGCGCCGATGTTCCAGACGTTCGCGCGATAAGCGACGGCCAAGCCTACGCCGATGATGATCAGGGGCGAGGCTTTCACCGCAAGGTCCTGCCAGCGGAAGGTGCTGGTCAGCGGCGTAATGAAAATCTGCTGCACGGCGGCGAGGCCGTCATAGCCGATCAGCGAGAAGACGAGCGCCCCGGCAATCATAGTCAGTGCCAGCGCGCCGAACGGCGTCGCATAGAGCATCAACCTGCTCGGGGCAGGGCGCTTCTCAAGCCGGAACGGCATCGGAAGCCTCCGTTTCGCCGTGGATGCCGCCCATCAGCAGGCCGACCTCTTCAACGTCTACCTCCGCGACCGGCATCGCGCGCGAAAGCCGCCCCCCGTTGATGACCGCCATCGTGTCGCAGAGTGCAAGCAGCTCGTCCAGATCCTGCGAGATGATGACGATCGCCGAGCCGGCCTCGGCAAGATCCACCAGCGCTTGGTGGATCGCCGCCGCGGCGCCCGCGTCAACACCCCATGTGGGCTGGCTGACGACCAGCACCGACGGCCGCTGAAGTATCTCGCGACCCATGACGAACTTCTGCAGATTGCCGCCCGAGAGTGAGCCGGCGATCGCGCCGGGTCCCTGTGCCTTGACGCCGAACGTCTCGATCACCTTGCCGGCGAAGGCTTCGGCCTTGTCCCGGCCGATCAGCCCTAGCGTGACCATGTCGATGCGATCGCGCGCCGTCAGCACCGCGTTGTCGGCAAGGGTGAAGTCGCCGACCGCTGCATGGCCGTTTCGCTCCTCGGGCACCGCCGAGAGGCCTTTGCTTCGACGCGCCGAAACATCGGCCGTGCCCATCGGCTTGCTGTCGACGGCGACCGCGCCGGCTTCGCTGGCCGGTGCTTCGCCCGAAAGCGCCTCCAGAAGCGCGTTCTGTCCATTGCCGGCGACACCCGCGATGCCGAAAATCTCGCCAGCCCGCACCGCGAAGCTGACCTCCCGGACAGGCACGTCGAAATGGTCCGTCTGAACCGTCGAAAGTTTCGAGACGACGAGGCGCGGCTCCCCAAGCGCCCGGTCATGGCTGCGGGTGACGTCGCGCAAGCCTGCCCCGATCATCTTTTCCGCCATCGAGCGGGAGGTTTCCTGACGGGGATCGCAGGTATGCACCAGTCTCCCCGCGCGCAGGATCGTCGCCGTGTCGCAAAGTGCCTGGATCTCGTGAAGCTTGTGGGAAATGTAGAGGATCGAGCAACCCTGTGCGGCAAGCTGGCGCAGCACGCCGAAAAGCTGCTCCACCTCCTGAGGGGTAAGCACGGATGTCGGCTCGTCCATGATCAACAGCTTGGGATCGAGCAGCAGCGCGCGCACGATCTCGATTCGCTGGCGCTCGCCGACGGAGAGCGTCTCGACCGTACGGTTGGGATCGAGCGTCAGGCCGTACTCGTCCATGATCGCGCCTATGCGCGCGCGCAACTCGCGCGACGGCACCTTGGAGTCGATGCCGAGCGCGATGTTCTCCAATACGCTCAGGGCCTCGAAAAGCGAGAAGTGCTGAAAAACCATGCCGATGCCGAGGCGGCGCGCGGCGTTGGGATTGGAGATGGTGACCGGCTCGCCGTTCCAGCGAATCTCGCCCGCGTCCGGCTGCATGATCCCGTAGATCATCTTGACGAGCGTCGACTTGCCGGCTCCGTTTTCGCCAAGCAGAGCATGTATCTCGCCCGGCTTCACCCCGAAGCTGACACTGTCGTTGGCGAGTACTCCCGGAAATCGTTTCGTAATGCCGGAAAGTTCCAGCCGAAACGGCGTATCGCAGTTCAATCCAAGCCTCGGTTTCCCGGCGCTTCACGCGCGCCCAACTCTTATGTTCCCCAGCGCCATGTTGCACCAAGTTTCGGTGCGGTGCTAGTCTCACAAAGCATCAAGATTGCCTCTTTGCAAGGCCCTCAACGAGGATGCACAAAAATTAATCTTGAGCGCGCGAATGCTGCCGTGCGATGATGGTTTTATGAAGCCCGACAAGTTGATCGATCCCGTCACCCGCGACCTTTGGCAGGTCATCGCGGCAGCCGAGGAAGTGCCCATTGGCGCTGTCGAAACGACGCTGCTGCTGGATACGCCGATTGCCCTGACGCGAGACGGCGAGGGGCAGCCGGTGGTGTGGCTCAGAACCGTGGAGGAAGCCGGAGACGAGATCGACGCGGACGAAATCGTCGAGCGGCTCCCGGTTCTGGTGCGCTACGGTTATATCTGGACGAGCCTCGGCAACCCGCCGGCGGACATCTTCCCGATTCCCGAATATGCCGAGCCTGACCGCAAGAATATGAGCTGCGGCTCCATCGGCGTGAACGTCTCCGCACCGCGCGCGGTCGAGAACTTTCTCGACATGGGGCATTTCCCATATGTCCACACCGACATTCTCGGCGCCGAGCCTCATACCGAGGTGAAGGAATACGACGTCGAGGTCTCGGAGGAGCGCGACGAGGTCCTCGCCACGCGCTGCCGCTTCTTCCAGCCGCGCGCCGCGCTCTCGGCGACGGAGGGCATCGAGGTGGAATATGTCTACCGCGTGCCGCACCCGTTCTGTTCGGTGCTCTATAAATCCTGTCCGGAGGACGAAAGCCGCCGCGACGTGATCGCCATCTTCCTGCAGCCGATGACGCAGGACCGATGCCGCGCCCATCTGCTGCAATCGATGGTCGATTCGGTCTCGACGATCACCGAGCTGCGCCGGTTCCAGCAGACGATCTTCGGCCAGGACAAGCCCATCCTGGAAAACCAGATGCCGCGCCGACTGCCGCTCGACCCGCGCGCCGAAACCCCCATCCGCGCCGACAAGTCGGCGATTGCCTATCGCCGCTGGCTCAGCCGCAAGGGCATCGCCTACGGCGTCATTCCTCAAGCCGGCTGATAGCGCATATCGTTGAAACCATGACCCTTTCTATCGACGATGCCCGCTGGCATCCCATCGCCTCCAGTGACGACCTGCCTTTCCGGCACGTCTTCCACGGCCAGTTGCTCGGTCGCGAACTTGCGGTGTGGCGCGCCGACGACGGCAATGTGAACATCTGGGAAAACCGCTGCCTGCATCGCGGCGTGCGTCTGTCGATCGGCATCAACGAGGGCGGCGAACTGAAATGCCAGTATCACGGCTGGCGCTATGCGAACCGCTCAGCCGGCTGCACCTACATCCCGGCCCATCCCGCCGACGCGCCCGCGCGCCGTATCCAGAACAGGACCTATCCCGTGCGCGAGGCATTCGGGCTCGTCTGGTCTGCTCAAAGCGAGGGCGCGGCATTTCCGGACCTGCCTCGAGCAGAGGACGGGACCTGGCTGCCGCTACGGCCGATGCCTGTCAACGCGGCGCCTGAAGATGTGGCTGCGGGCCTTGCCAAGGCCTTCGACGCAGAAGGCCCGCACGGTCTGATCGTGCGCGCCGGCGACGCAGTCTATTTCGTGCAGCCGGTCGATTCAGGCCGCAGCGTGATCCGCGGACTTGTTTCCGATCCGACGGCCGACACGGCCCCACTGTTGCGCGAGAAGAATCGCACTCTGGCGAAGCTGCGCGACCGGCTGGAGCGCGCGGCTGCGCGCAAACCCGCGCCAGCCCCGCTGCAGCCTACCTACGAGAAGGTCTCCGCCGAGCTTGCCACGATGCCCGACATCGCCGTGCCGCACGGCGGCACAATGATCGTCGTCGTCAAGCGGAAGTGGCAGACGGCGCGCGGCGTGACCGGTTTCGAGCTGGCGGACCGTAGCGGCAGCCACCTGCCGACCTTCCAGCCTGGGGCGCATATCGACGTCCATCTTCCGAGCGGGCTGGTCCGGCAATATTCGATCACCAACGGTCCCGGCGAACTGCTGAGCTACGTGATCGGCGTCAAGCGGGAGGAGGTGTCCAAGGGAGGGTCGCATGCACTGGCCGACAGCGTCCGCGAAGGCGACCTGCTGACGATCTCGGAGCCGCGCAACAATTTCCCGCTCCGCCGCGATGCAACGCGCACCGTACTTGTCGCGGCAGGCATCGGCATCACGCCGATCCTTTCCATGGCCCGGTTCCTCGACAAGTCGGACCTGCCCTACGAACTGCACTACTTCGTTCGCGATGCCAACGCCGCAGCTTTCCGTGACAGGCTGAATGCCCTGCGCGGCAAGGTAACGGTGCATGATGCGCTCGCCCGCGACGCGATCAGGCAGACCATCGGCGAAGCGCTCGGCCGCTGGAGCTTCGCCCAGCACGTCTACATCTGCGGGCCGGGTTCGATGCTGGAGATGGTGAGGGCGCTCGCAGCCGATCTCGCCTGGCCGGACGAGGCGGTCCATTTCGAGTATTTCAAGAACGACCGGGTGATCGACGACAGCTCTTCCTTCGAGATCGAGCTTGCCCGCTCCGCCATGACCCTGCAGGTGCCCGCTGGCAAGACCATCCTGGAGGTGATGCGCGAGGCTGGCGTTACCGTGCTTTCATCCTGCGAGCAGGGTGCGTGTGGAACCTGCATGACCACGGTGATCGAAGGCGAGGTCGACCATCAGGACGTCTATCTCAACGAAAGCGAGAAGCGCGCCAACAAGGCGATCATGACCTGTGTGTCGCGCGCCAAATCCGCTCGTCTGGTTCTGGATATCTGACGTGGCCATCAAGCTTTACGATTTCGAGCTGTCCGGCAACTGCTACAAGCTGCGCCTGCTCATGAGCATCCTCAAGGTGCCTTACGAGGTGGTGCCGGTTGATTTCTATCCCGGTCGCGAGCATCGCTCGGGCTGGTTCCTGGAGCTGAACCCTTTCGGTCAGTTGCCGGTTCTGCAGGACGACGAGGAAACACTGTCGGACAGCGGTGCGATCCTCGTCTATCTGGCGCGCAAATACGACAGGTCCGGCCAGTGGTTTCCCGATGACCCGGCGACGATGGCTGAAATCCTGCGCTGGCATGCCGTCGGCGACGACCTGACGTCGACCGTATCCGCCGCGCGGCTGGTGCTGGGCATGTTCTACGACTTCGATCTGGAGAAAGCGCAAAAGGGCGCGCACCGCATCTTCCGCATCATGGACGAACATCTCTGGTTCGGTGAGAAGGAAGGGCGCGACTGGCTTTGCCGGCCGGCCCATCCGACGACGGCTGACATCGCCTGTTTTCCTTATGTGATGCTTTCCGACGAGGCGGAGGTATCCCGCCAGGATTACCCCGCCCTGCGCCGCTGGACCGATCGGGTTCGCCGCGTCCCCGGCTTCACCGTCATGTCCGGCATCTTCCCGGCAGGGCCGGCGCTGGAGGCGCAAGCCGCGTCGTGAGCACCGGCGTGCGAACACCGTGGCAGAGCCAAACCGGAGGTCTTCAGAGCTCCGGCCTAGACTAGATGTACTAGCACCCACTTTGCCGTTGCCGGCCCCGTGATCGTCCATTAGCTTCCGCTGGGGAATTTAGGCGACATGGACACAGGTGGCGGATGCGGGCGATTGTGATGGGTCTTGCTGCGGCGGGAATGGTGGCGGCATCGTCCCTCGCTGCATGGTCGGCTGAACGGACGATTATCGTCCTGGATGCTTCGGGTTCCATGTGGGGCCAGATAGACGGCAAGCCCAAGCTGGAAATCGCACGCGAGACGTTACGCTCCGTATTGCCGACAATCCCGGCCGATCGCGAACTCGGTCTGATGGCCTACGGTCACCGGCAGAAGGGAAGCTGCACCGACATCGAACTGGTGGTCGAACCGGCCGCGGGCACCGCTGACGCCATCGCGGCTGCCGCAGACAAGATGAAGTTTCTCGGCAAGACGCCGCTTTCCGATGCGGTACGCCAGGCCGCGGAGGCGCTGCGTTACACCGAGGACAAAGCCACCGTCGTCCTGATTACCGACGGTATCGAGACGTGCAACGCAGACCCCTGCGCACTCGGCAAAGAACTCGAGCAATCGGGCGTCGACTTCACCGCCCACGTTGTCGGTTTCGGCCTCTCTCGGGACGAGGGCCGGCAGGTCGCCTGCCTCGCCGAAAATACCGGCGGCCGCTATATCCAGGCAAGCGATGGGCAAGGGCTGAACGAAGCTCTCAGCGAGACCGTCGCCGCCCCGCCGGCTTCGGCGCGCGCGGAGCAACCGGAAAAGCCGGAACCTGTCGTCCTGCCCGAGGCGGCTGTAACGGCGCCGGATTCCGCGCCGATCGGCTCAGGCATAGAGGTGTCGTGGACCGGTCCAGGCACGGGCAACGACTACATCGACATCGTGCCCGCGGGATATGATGAAGTGTCCGGCGAGCTTGCCTATGCCTATGTCGATCGCGGCAGCCCGCTGCCGATCCGCGTGCCTGGCAAGGTCGGCGACTACGTCGTGCGCTATGTCTGGGAGGGGCCGGACGGTCGCCACGTGCTGGCTTCGAAGCCGATTGGCGTGATCGACAGCGAGGTTGCGCTTGTCGCGCCACCGAAGGTCTCGGTGGGAGAAGCGTTCAATGTCGAATGGAAAGGCCCCGACTCCGGCGGCGACTACATCGACATCGTGCCCGCCGGCTATACCGAGGTTTCAGGCGAAATTTCCTACTTCTATGTCGAGGGCGGCAATCCGGCGAAGATTGAGGCGCCGGGCAAGGCCGGCGACTACCAGATCCGCTACATCCTCGAGGGGCCGGACGGTCGCCGCATGCTGACGTCGATCCCGCTGGAAGTTTCCGACGCAGCTGTGAGCCTTGCTTTTCAGCCGACTGTCGGCGCGGGCGAGAAGATCGACATCCATTGGACGGGACCGGCTTCGAGCGGCGACTATCTCGACCTTGTGCCCGAAGGTCATACGGAGCCGAGCGGCGAAACGGCCTATTTCTACATCGATGGTTCGCCAGACGGCGAGACGGCGACCATGCAGGCGCCGGGCGATGCCGGTGAGTATCAGGTGCGCTATGTTCTGGAGGCTCCTGGGGGCCGACGCGTGATGGCCAGCCAGCCGATTACGGTGACGCCTGCCGCCGCGACGCTCAACGCCCCCGAAGCCGTGGAGACCGGAACGACGTTTGCTGTTGAATGGACGGGCCCCATGGCCGATCAGGACTACATCGATCTGGTACCTCAGGGGCATTCGGAGATCTCAGGCGAACTCGCATACTTTTATGTCGCGCAGTCGGAGGACGGCACCGCGAAGCTGACGGCGCCTGAAAAACCTGGAGCTTATGAGCTGCGTTACGTTCTCGAAGCACCTGGTGGACGTCGGGTTCTGACCCGGGTTCCGATCACGGTTCAATAAGAGTTCACGCCGGTAGGCAACTCGCCTACCGGCGTGAAAATCTAACCGAAGGCACCTGCACCCGCATCGGCGCGTAGTGCCAGGGCGCGCATGCCGGCGAAAAGTTCGCGGCCCATGCCGAACCCGTTGTCCGAAAGATCCGGTGCGGCGGGCGCGCGGCTCGCCAATACGCCGTCCCCCACCTTGACCTCCAGCGTACCGGCCTCCGCATTGAGGCGGATCACGTCGCCATTCTCGATCCGGCCGATCATGCCGCCGTCGAGCGCTTCCGGGGTCACGTGGATTGCCGCCGGCACCTTGCCGGAGGCGCCTGACATGCGTCCGTCCGTCACCAGTGCGACCTTGCGCCCGCGGTCTTGCAGGATGCCGAGGACAGTCGTCAGCCGGTGCAGTTCCGGCATTCCGTTGGCCTTCGGTCCCTGAAAGCGGATGACGGCGACGAAGTCGCGGTCGAGTTGTCCTGCCTTGAACGCCTCGTTCAGCGCCTCCTGGCTGTGAAACACCAGCGCGGGAGCCTCGATGACACGGTTCTCCGGCTTTACGGCCGAAACCTTGATGATCGCCGCCCCTAGATTGCCTTTCAGCACCTTCAGGCCGCCGCTCGGCTGGAACGGCTTGCCCGCCGTCGTCAGCACCTTGTCGTCGCCGCTTTTCTCGGGGGCCGGTGCGCGCGAGACGGAGCCGTCGTCAGCCAGATGCGGCTCGATAGCGTAGTTACGCAGCCCTTCGCCCCAGACGGTGCGCACGTCCTCGTGCAGCAACCCGTCATCCAGCAGTTCGCGGATGAGGAAGCCCATACCGCCGGCGGCATGGAAGTGGTTCACGTCGGCAAGCCCGTTGGGATAGACCCGCGCCAGCAGCGGCGTTGCGTCCGAGAGGTCGGATATGTCCTGCCAGGTGAGCCTGATGCCGGCGGCAGCCGCCATCGCGACCAGGTGGATTGTGTGGTTAGTCGACCCGCCGGTGGCGTTGAGGCCGACCACGCCGTTGACGATGGAACGCTCGTCGATCATCCGCCCCACCGGCGTGAACTCGTTGCCGAGCGCGGTGATGGCCAGCGCGCGCTTGGCGGCTTCCCGGGTCAGCGCGTCGCGCAGCGGCGTGTTGGGATTGATGAAGGATGCGCCAGGCGTGTGCAGGCCCATGATCTCCATCAGCATCTGGTTGGAGTTGGCCGTGCCGTAGAAGGTGCAGGTGCCAGGTCCGTGATAGGACTTGGACTCTGCCTCCAGCAATTCGGCGCGACCCACCTTGCCCTCTGCATAGAGCTGGCGCACGCGCGCCTTCTCATCATTGGGAAGGCCCGACGTCATCGGCCCTGCCGGGATGAACACCGCCGGCAGGTGGCCGAAGGTCAGCGCCGCGATCAGCAGGCCGGGTACGATCTTGTCGCAGACGCCGAGATAGACGGCGGCATCGAACATGTTGTGCGACAGGCCGATCGCCGCCGACATCGCGATCACGTCGCGCGAAAAAAGCGAGAGTTCCATGCCCGGCTGGCCCTGGGTCACGCCATCGCACATGGCCGGAACCCCGCCAGCCACCTGAGCCACGCCGCCCGCGTCCGCAGCCGCCTGCTTGATGAGCTGCGGGAAGGTTTCGAACGGCTGATGCGCCGAAAGCATGTCGTTGTAAGACGTCACGATGCCGAGATTGGCGACGCGGTCTCCGGCAAGAGCGGCTTTGTCGATGGGGCCGCAGGCCGCGAAGCCATGAGCGAGGTTGCCGCACGACAGCACACTACGGTGTGGGCCGCTGGAGATCGCGGCGTCCACACGCGCGAGATAGGCCTCCCGTGTCGGCTTCGACTGCTCCCGGATACGTGCTGTGATGGCTTCGATCTCAGGTCTGGCTGTCATGGCTGTCCGTCCTTTCAGCCGGCCCAATAGACGGGGACCGGCCTTTCCGCATGGGCAAAAACCGCGCTGACCGGCAGGTAGCCGCCTGGGGCAAGTGCGTTTTCCAGCACCGCGCGTTTCTCTGCCCCTTCGATATGCAGCGCGAGGAAGCGCGCTTCCAGAAGACGCCCCAGCGAGAGGGTCAGCCGCGGCTCGCCGGCGCTGTGAGCGTGAACCGGCAATACGAGAGCCTCGTTGTCCGGATCCAACAATGCGTCGAGATTTCCGGCGTCGGGGAAAAACGATGCGGTGTGGCCGTCCGTTCCCATGCCCAGAATGGCGGCATCGAGGGGCATCGGGAGATCGCGCAGTTCTGCAGAAGCCGCAGTCGCGGCTTCTTCGGCGTTCGCATCCTTATGGTAGAGACCAACGAGCCGGGCGGCATTTGCCTTGCCTCGCAGAAGCCTGGTCCGCACCAGCGCTGCGTTGGAGCGCGGCGAGCTTTCCGGAACAAGCCGTTCGTCCACGAGCGTGACGATTACGCGTTTCCAGTCCAGCGGCTGTTGCGAGAGCGCGTCGAAGAAGAGCCCGGGGGTCGTGCCGCCCGATACTGCCAGCAGTGCCGTCCCGCGATCCTTGATCGCGGCCGAAAGAACACGCGCTACCTCTGTCGCCAGCGCGGTCGCGAGCTGTTGCGACGAGGAATAGATTCGCCAGTCTGGAGATGCAGCCATCTCCAGACTCACATGCTCTCGTGCCAGGTCCGCCCGTCGCGCTCGATCAGCGCGATGGACGCAGAAGGGCCCCATGTGCCGGCCGTGTAACCTTGCACGGTGTGGCGGTTTTCCTCCCACGAGGCCTGGATCGGATCGATCCACTGCCATGCCGCCTCGACCTCGTCGCGGCGCATGAACAGCGTCTGGTTGCCGCGCACCACATCCATGATGAGGCGCTCGTAGGCATCCGGGTTGCGCACCTCGAAGGCGTCCGCGAAGCTCATGTCGAGCGGCACGTGACGCAGCCGCATGCCGCCGGGACCTGGGTCCTTGATCATGATCCACTGCTTGACGCCTTCGTCTGGCTGAAGCCGGATGACGAGCTGGTTGGCGGTGACGACACCGGCGCTGTCGTCGAAGATCGAGTGCGGCACCGGTTTGAACTGGATGCAGATTTCCGAGACGCGTTCGGCGAGGCGCTTGCCCGTGCGCAGGTAGAAGGGCACGCCGGCCCAGCGCCAGTTGGCGATCTCTGCCTTGATGGCGACGAAGGTTTCCGTGTCGCTGTCGTTGCCGAGTTCCTCGGCGTATCCCTTTACCGCACCGCCCGCCGATGCCCCCGCCTTGTACTGGCCGCGCACCGTCAGCTTCGGCGCCTCGTTGCCGTTGATCCGCTTCAGCGAGCGCAGGATCTTCAGCTTCTCGTCGCGCACCGCGTCGGCAT
Organism: Neoaquamicrobium sediminum; assembly: GCF_040970315.1. Lineage (NCBI taxonomy): Bacteria > Pseudomonadati > Pseudomonadota > Alphaproteobacteria > Hyphomicrobiales > Phyllobacteriaceae > Neoaquamicrobium > Neoaquamicrobium sediminum. The sequence continues at coordinate 354,317 of NZ_JAZHFV010000002.1, forward strand.
CCATGGAGGAGGGCGGTTCCATCGCCATCAGGCACAGAAGCTGCAGCATGTGGTTCTGCACCATGTCGCGCAGCGCGCCGGCCTTGTCGTAATAGCTGACGCGGTCTTCGAGCCCCACCGTTTCCGCGACGGTGATCTGTACATGGTCGATATGCGCCGAGTTCCACAGCGGTTCGTAGAGCGTGTTGGCGAAGCGCAGCGCCATCAGGTTCTGCACTGTCTCTTTACCGAGATAGTGATCGATGCGGAAAATCTGCTGTTCGTTGAACACGCAGCCGATGGCGTCGTTCAGTGCCCGCGCCGAGGCAAGGTCGCGGCCGATCGGCTTTTCCACGACGATGCGCGGATCGCCTTCATTGAGGCCGTGTTTGGCGAGATGCCCGGCAATGTCGCCGAAAAGGCCCGGGGCCACGGCGAGGTAGAAGGCGCGCACGGCTGTGCTGTCGCCGATGGCCTCCTTCAGCCGATCGAAACCTTCGCCTGATTTCGCATCCACCGGCACGTAGGAAAGCCGCGCCAGGAAGCTGTCGAGCTCGCCATTGACGATTTCATCGGGCTTCACATGTTCGGTGATCGCCTTGCGGGCGAATTCCCGGTACTCGTCATCCGACAGCGAAGAGCGCGACGCGCCGATGATGCGGGTCGGCTCCGAAAACTGGCCGGCCATCTGACGCTGATAGAGCGCCGGCAGCAGCTTGCGTTCGGCGAGATCGCCGGTGCCGCCGAAGATGATGAAGTCGAACGGGTCGACGGGGATGATCTGGCTGGTCATGTCGGTCGCGGGAATCCTGCACTTCGCATCTGCAAAAAGGCGTATAATCTAATCGATTTAAAATGGCCAGTGCCGATATTCGGCTGTGTAGCCCTTGACACCTTTTGCCGCGCTGGGTTTGTCACGCGGCAAGACTGGTCCATCGCGCCCGCGCTTTCAAGCCGATAGGACCGGCACGATCGCGAACGCTGGAGACTGTCGACCATGGGCACCCCCTTTTCCCGCACCGTCGCCGAAGGCGCAGCCTTCATGAACCTCATCGACGGCAAGCCGGCCGATTCGCTTTCCGGGATGCGTATCGACGTCGCGTCGCCGTCCGATGGGAAGGTGTTCTCATCCATTCCCGCATCCAATGCAGCCGACGTCGACCGCGCGGTCAGGTCGGCTCACGAGGCTTTTCATGAAGGGCCGTGGAGCCGGATGCCGGCGGTGGAGCGCGGGCGCTGCCTGACGCGCCTGTTCCAGCTCGTCGAGAAGAATGGCGACGAACTGGCCGCGCTCGAATCGCGTGACACCGGCAAGCCGGTGCGGCAGGGCAGGGCGGATGTGACCGCCACCATGCGCTATTATGAGTTCTATGGCGGCGCGGGCGACAAGATCCACGGCGACACGATTCCGTTCCTGGACGGATATACCGCGCTGACGCTGCGCGAGCCGCACGGCGTCGTTGCCGGCATCATTCCCTGGAACTATCCGATGCAGATTCTGGCCCGCGTTGCCGGTGCCGCTCTTGCCATGGGCAACACGCTGGTGGTGAAGCCGGCGGAAGACGCATCGCTCACCACGATCCGCATTGCCCAGCTCGCGCTGGAGGCCGGCGTGCCCGAAGGTGTCTTCAATGTCATCACCGGCTATGGCCGCGACGCAGGCGCCGCACTCTCCTCCCACCCGCTGGTCGACTACGTCACTTTCACGGGTTCGCCGATGACCGGCACGGCTATCCAGCAAGCGGCGGCCGTCAACAATCGCGGCGTGACCATGGAACTTGGCGGCAAGTCGCCGCAGATCGTGTTCGCCGACGCTGATATCGAGGCAGCACTGCCGGTGCTGGTCAATGCGATCATCCAGAATGGCGGCCAGACCTGTTCTGCGGGCAGCCGCGTGCTGATCGAGAAGCCGCTCTACGAACAGATAGCCTCGGCTCTCGCAGAGCGGTTCTCCGCACTTGTCGCCGGTCCGCATGACGCCGACCTCGACCTCGGGCCACTCATCAACAAGTCGCAGCAGACCCGTGTCGCGGCGATGATCGCGGCGGCCAGGGAAGCGGGCGTATCGGTGCTTGCCGAGGGTTCTGTTCATGCCGATGCACCGGCAGGCGGCTACTACCAGGCGCCTGTGCTGTTCGGCGCCGTCGATCCGCGCGCTGCGGTCGCGCAGGAAGAGGTCTTCGGCCCGGTGCTGACACTCTTCCCGTTCGAGGGCGAGGAAGAGGCGATCCGTCTAGCCAACGGCACCGAGTTCGGTCTTGTCGCCGGCATATGGACGAAGGACGGCGCCCGCCAGCACCGCGTCGCCAAGCGCGTGCGTGCTGGGCAGGTGTTCATCAACGGCTATGGTGCTGGCGGCGGCATCGAGCTGCCATTCGGCGGCTTCAAGAAGTCCGGCCATGGCCGCGAAAAGGGGTTCGAGGCGCTTTACGACATGTCGGCAACCAAGACGGTCGTCTTTAATCACGGCTGAGCGGATCGAAATCCGTCGGTTTGTATTGTGTGACTGTGCCCGCCACTGAAGCGAAAGGCGGGCAACAAGCAAGAAGGAAAGCAACGCATATGGCACGTCTGCAGGACAAGGTCGCGATCATAACCGGCGCCGCGTCGGGTTTCGGCGAGGGCATGGCAAAGCGCTTTGCCGAAGAAGGTGCGAAGGTTGTTGTTGCCGACCTCAACGTGAAGGGCGCCGAGCGGGTTGCCAGGGAGATCGGCGAAGCGGCCGTGCATGTGCAGACCGACGTATCGTTGAGGTCCGAGATCGACGAGATGGTCGCCGCAGCCATGGATGCCTTCGGCCGCGTCGACATCATGGTCAACAATGCGGGCTATACGCACCGCAACGGCGACATGCTCTCGATCGAGGAAGAGACCTTCGATCTGATAGCCGCCGTAAACATGAAGGCGATCTACTATTCCACCCTGGCCGTTGCACCGATCATGGAAAAGCAGGGCGGGGGATCGATCATAACCACCGCCTCCACGGCGGGCCTGCGGCCGCGCCCAGGCTTGACCTGGTACAACGCCTCCAAGGGTTGGGCGATCACCGCCACCAAGTCGATGGCAGTCGAGCTCGCACCGAAGAACATCCGCGTCAACTGCCTGTGCCCGGTGGCCGGCGAGACCGGCATGCTGGCGCAGTTCATGGGCGAGGACACGCCCGAGAGGCGCGCGCAATTCCGCGCCTCGATCCCGCTCGGGCGGCTCTCGACGCCGCTCGACATTGCCAATGCCGCGCTGTGGCTCGCTTCTGACGAAGCGGCATTCATCACCGGCGTCGCGCTCGAGGTCGATGGCGGCCGCTGCATCTGAGCAACTCTCTCGACCCCGCTCCCGATAGACGCCGAGGCACCGCATGACTTACGAGCAGATTTTCCTCTTCTGCCTGCTGGGGGTGGTGTTTGGCTTTCTGGTGTGGGGTCGCATTCGTTACGACCTCGTCGCCTTTGCAGCACTTATCGTTGCCGTGGTTGGCGGCGTCGTCGAACCGCACGACGCCTTTGTCGGCTTCGGGCATGAAGCGGTCGTCATCATCGCGCTGGTGCTGATCGTTTCGCGCGCGATGATGAATGCCGGGGCCGTGGAGTTGATCGCGCGGGTCGTGCTGTCCTCGGGACGCTCGCTCTCGTCTCATATCGGCTTCATGTCGGTCATCGGTGCAGGCCTTTCGGCCGTTATCAACAATGTGGCCGCGCTGGTCATGTTGATGACGCTCGACATCGAGGCTGCCGAAAAGGCCAAGCGACCTGTTTCCCAATCGCTCATGCCGTTGTCGTTCGCGACCATCCTCGGCGGCATGATCACCCTGATCGGAACGCCCCCCAACATCGTCGTGGCCGAGTTCCGCGGGCGCGCCCTTGGCGAACCCTTTTCGATGTTCGATTTTTCTCCCGTCGGCCTCATTTGCTCGATCGTTGGCATTGCCTTCGTGACGCTGGTCGGATGGCGCCTGATACCGACAACGGGACAGGCCGCTGCCGCGGGCGGAGCCGATGAGCCGGGCCTGTTCGTGGCAGAGGCGGGGGTGAAGGAAAATTCCAAGGCGATAGGCAAGCCAGTCGATGAACTTTACCCCCTGGCCGAAGAGCACGACGTCGCCATTCTTGGGCTGGTGCGGCGTGGCAAGCGCCTGCCTGGCTTTGCCGCGAGCGAGGAAATCCGCAAGAGTGACCATCTCGTTCTGGAAGGCGAGCCGAAGGCGATCGAGGCCTTCATCGGCGCCGCCGAACTCAATACGTCGGCGTCGGAAAAGCACGGCGGAATTCGCGGTCAGTCGCTTGTTCTGGTCGAGGCGATCGTGCCGGACAATGCGCGCATGGTGGGACGCACTGCACTCGATTTGAGGCTTCTGTATCGGCGCGGCGTTACGCTGCTTGGCGTTTCCCGACAGGGCAAGCGGTTTCGCGAGCGCGTCCGCAAGCTGACGATCAAGCCCGGCGACGTCGTGTTGCTGCTTGGCCCGGAAAGCCGGGTGATGGACGCCACGGACTGGCTCGGCGTGTTGCCGCTGGCTGACAAACGTCACACGGTCATTCAGCGCGGCAAGGCGTTTTTTGCCGTGGCGGTCTTTGCGGCTGCTGTCGCGTCGTCGGTCATGGGCTTCGTGCCGCTTGTCGTCGCGCTGGCAGCGGCGGTGGCGATATACTGCCTCTTCAACGTCGTCGCGGCGCGCGAAGTCTATGAATCGGTCGAATGGCCCGTGATCGTGCTGCTGGCTTCGCTCATTCCGCTCGGCCTGGCGCTTGAGACGTCGGGAGGAACCAAGCTGATCGCGGATTCGATCCTGTCGCTGACAGGTGCGCTGCCTGCCTGGGCGATCCTCACGATCCTCATGATCGTAACCATGACCCTGTCCGATTTTCTCAACAATGTTGCGACCGCGCTGATCGCTGCACCGGTCGGTTTGTCGATCGCCCAGGGTCTGAATGTGTCGCCTGACCCGTTTCTGATGGCGGTCGCGGTTGCCGCGTCCTGTGCCTTCCTGACGCCTATCGGGCACAAGAACAACACGATCATCATGGGACCGGGCGGCTACCGCTTCGGCGATTATTGGCGGATGGGTCTGCCTCTGGAAATCATCATAGTGGCGGTCTCGGTGCCGGCACTGCTCTTTTTCTGGCCGCTCTAGATCCTGTCGCGCAGCGCATACCAGTTGAGGGCGAGGAAGAGCAGCGGCGCGCGCAGGCGTCGCCCACCTGGAAAGGGCGGTATCTTCAGGTCTTCGAACAGCTTCAGCCTGTCTCGGTTTCCCGCGACCGTCTCGGCGTAGAGCTTGCCCACGAAGTTGGACAGCATGACACCGTGACCGGAATAGCCGCCGGCGGAAATGACGTTCGGCATCACCTCGCGCACAAATGGCTTGCGCGGCATCGTGATGCCGACATAGCCGCCCCACGAATGGGTGATCTCCACGTCCTTCAACGCGGGGTAGATCTCTGCGATCTGCCGGCGGATGTGCACGGCGATGTCCTGCGGATTGCCCGGCGCATAAATTTCGCGCCCGCCGAAGAGTAGGCGCCCATCCTTGGACTTGCGGAAGTAACGCACCACAAAACGTGAATCGTCGACCGCCTCGCCGCCGGGAATGACCGGACTGTCGCTGCCCAGCGGCACTGTGGCCCCAATGAACGAACCGATGGGCATCACGTGCGACGCGCTCTCGGGCTCGAGGTTCCCGCCATAGGCGTTGACGGCGATCAGCGCCTTCTGGGCGGTAATCGTTCCCGAAGGCGTCGTGACGCGCACTTTACCGCCGTGGTTGGCGATGCCTGTGGCCCTGGTCTTCTCGTGGAGTTGCGCCCCCGCATCCGCGGCCACACGCGCGGTGCCGATGACCAGCTTCAGCGGATGGATATGGCCGGTGCCGGTATCGCGCACGCCACCGAAGTAACGGTTGGAGCCGAGCCGTTCGGCCGTCTCTGCGGCGTTCATGAAGTTTAGGTGCGGATAGCCGAAACGCTCGGCCATAACGTCCGGATGGGCCCGGTAATCGGCCAGATAGCGCTTCTTGTGCACGACCGACATCTGGCCCGGCGCGTAGTCAATCTCGATGCCGTTCGCCTCGGCGAAACCCAGCAGATGTGCCTTGGCCTCTTCTGCCAGCTCAAAGAGGGCGCGGGCACGCGTCAAGCCCAGCTCCGCTTCGAGCTCTTCCCCCCAGGCGCGCTGGCCTGTTCCCAACTGGCCGCCGTTGCGACCGGAAGCGCCGTCGCCGAAGCGGTGCGCTTCGATCAGCACGACATTCGTACCGGCCTTGGCCAGATGCGCTGCTGCTGACAGGCCGGTGAAGCCGCCGCCGATGATGACGACGTCGGCCGAAACGTCGCCGTCGAGCGCCCCATATTCAGGTCGCTCGCCAGCGGTATCTTCATACCATGAAAAGCCGGGAGAGATGGGGGATTGGTAAGGCATTCAGACGTTCAACAGCAGATATTCGCGTTCCCACGGGCTGATAACTTCCATGAAGGTCTCGAACTCGGCCTTCTTGATCGCAGCGTAGGTTGAAACGAAGGGTTCGCCCAGCATGTCGCGCAACGCGTCGTCGCTCTCGAAAAGGTCCACCGCTTCCAGAAGACCGCGCGGCAGCTCGATCTCGTCCTCGTTCACCGATGTCCCCACGGGCGCATCGCACGGCACCTTGTTGATCATGCCGATAAGCCCGCAGGCCAGCGAGGCAGCGAGTGCGAGGTAGGGGTTGGCGTCTGAAGATGGAATCCGGTTTTCCACGCGGCGCGCCTGTGGGTCCGAGCGCGGCACGCGAAAGGCTGTGGTGCGGTTGTCATATCCCCACTTCGTGTTGACCGGCGCGGAGGCTGCCTGAGTGAGCCGGCGATATGAGTTGACGTAAGGCGCCAGCATCACCAGCGCGTTGGGAATGTGGCGCTGCATACCGCCGATGAAATACCCGAAGGCTTCGGTTTCGCTGCCGTCATCGGCTGCAAAGATATTCTTTCCCGTCTTCCTGTCGACGATCGACTGGTGAATGTGCATGGCCGAGCCGGGCTGTCGCTGGATCGGCTTTGCCATGAAGGTTGCGTAGGTCTCGTGCTTCAGCGCGGCCTCGCGGATCGTGCGCTTGAACATGAACACCTGATCGGCGAGTTCGACAGGATCGCCATGGCGCAGGTTGATCTCGAGCTGCCCGGCGCCTTCCTCATGGATGAGCGTGTCGATCTCCAGACCCTGGCCTTCGGAGAAGTGGTAGATGTCGTCGATCAGCTCGTCGAATTCGTTGACGCCGGCGATGGAATAGCCCTGTCCGCCGCCGATGGCGCGACCGGATCGGCCGACCGGCGGTTCGAGCGGGTAATCGGGATCGGGATTCTTGCGTACGAGGTAGAACTCGATCTCCGGGGCAACCACCGGGCGGAGTCCGCGATCGGCGTACGCAGCGACCACACGCTTGAGCACATTGCGCGGAGTGAACTCGACCGAGCGCCCGTCCTGGTGCACGAGATCGCAGATGACCTGCGCCGTCGGATCGCTCTCCCACGGCACGACGGAAAGTGTCGACAGGTCAGGCAGCAGCTTCAGGTCGCCGTCATCTTCCGGGTAGGTGAAACCGTTGCCGTCTTCCGGATAATCGCCCGAGATCGTTGTCATGAAGACGGCCGAGGGCAGAGCGAGCGATGTGTTCGAGGTGAACTTCTTCGATGGCATCATCTTGCCGCGCGCCACGCCTGCCTGGTCGGGCGTGATGCACTCGATGTCCTCAATGCCGCGCCAGTCCAGCCAGCCGGACGCTTCCTTCCAGTTCTTCACGCCCCTTTGGCTTTGCACGAATGCAGGTATGCGTGTCCTGCCATTGCGGCTGGCAGGCCGGGCTTCCTTCTTCTGGACGGGCATCAATCACCGGTGGGTCGTTTGAGATATGCCAGTATAGCCGGGCCCGGTGAGCGAAGGAAAGGGGGGCTCAGGTGTTGACGCGGTCGATCAATGCGAAGGGCGGCGTGTCGACACGCCGCCCTTCATCGGTTTTGTAATGTCGGTCGGGTCAGGCGGCGTTGCGCGCCTGGGTCACGATCACCGGCACCAGCAGGTCGCCCCAGTTTCCGTCGCCGCCATGGTGGCGAGCCGAGCGAACGAGCTCGACCGACACGCCCGCCTCCACCGCCTTCATGACGGACTGATTGAGCCGGTGCAGGTCGTTCGCCACCATGCGGATGACGGCCTGCTGGTCGATGTTCATGCTCGAGGACTGTTCCTCGGCCCTTTCCTTGACACGGGTTCTGGGCGCCATTGGTCTTCTCCTTCGGTATGCCCTTGGGCGGTTGATCCGGTTATTCCGCCGCCGGGCGGAACTGGTCGTGTTCGGTCGATTCCTTCATGGCGGTGGTCGACGACTGCCCGCCGGTGATCGCCATGGAGACGGCGTCGAAATAGCCGGTGCCGACCTCGCGCTGATGCTTCGTCGCCGTGTAGCCGTTTGCCTCGGCCGCGAACTCGGCTTCCTGCAGCTCCGAATAGGCGGCCATCTGCCGGTCCTTGTAGCCCCGCGCCAGCTCGAACATGCCGAAGTTGAGCTGGTGGAAGCCGGCGAGCGTGATGAACTGGAACTTGTAGCCCATCGCGCCCAGCTCGCGCTGAAACTTGGCGATCGTCGCGTCGTCGAGGTTCTTCTTCCAGTTGAAAGACGGCGAGCAGTTATAGGCCAGCAGCTTGCCCGGGTGCGCCTTGTGCACACCCTCGGCGAACTTGCGCGCCTGCTCGAGATCGGGCTTCGAGGTCTCGCACCAGATCAGGTCGCAATGCGGCGCATAGGCCACCGCGCGGGCGATGCAAGGCTCGATGCCGTTCTTGACGTTGTAGAAGCCTTCCACCGTGCGGCCGGCGTCGTAGTCGACGAAGGGCTTGTCACGGTCGTCGATATCGGACGTCAGCAGCTTGGCGGCTTCCGCGTCGGTGCGAGCGATCACCAGCGTCGGCGTACCCATGACGTCGGCGGCGAGCCGAGCGGCGTTGAGGTTGCGGATGTGGGCCGCAGTCGGGATCAGCACCTTGCCACCGAGGTGGCCGCACTTCTTTTCGGATGCGAGCTGGTCCTCGTAGTGCACGCCCGCAGCACCGGCTTCAATGAAGGCCTTCATGATCTCGAAGGCATTGAGCGGGCCGCCAAAACCAGCTTCGGCGTCGGCGACGATCGGCGCGAACCAGGTATCGACCGACAGGCCCTTGCCTTCGGAGGTCTCGATCTGGTCGGCGCGCTGCAGCGTGCGGTTGATCCGCTTTGCAAGTTCGGGTGCTGCATTGGCCGGATACAGCGACTGATCCGGATACATCGCTGACGCCGTGTTTGCGTCGGCGGCAACCTGCCAGCCCGAAAGGTAGATCGCCTTGAGGCCGGCGCGCACCATCTGCATCGCCTGATTTCCCGAAAGCGCGCCCAGCGCGTTGACGAAGTCTTCCTCGTGGATGAGCTGCCACAGCCGGTTGGCGCCGTTCTCGGCCAGCGTATGCCGGATTTGGACGGAGCCCCGCAGTCGCTTCACGTCCGCAGCGGAGTAAGGGCGCTCGATGCCATCATAGCGGCCCTCGGGAGCGGAAGGGACGAGGTTGTAAAAATCAGTCATTGCAAACTCCGTGGCAATCTTTGCTATTCGTCAGGAGCCAATTTCGTCGACCCCGTATGTGACGAGATTTACATTGCGCTGCCGAAGACGACGAGGAAAATCAGGAAAAGGCTGCAAAGATTCGGGTTAAGCTGTATTGCGTTTGACATCGACGGTCTGTAAATTTGTAAAAAATGTAAATACTGCCAGATGGGCAAAGTTGTAAAATCTGGTCAAAGGCAGCGAGATGGCTGAGCAGAAAATATTCGCCGGGCCGCGCATTCGCCGGATCCGCAACGCGATGGGCCTGACCCAGACCGCGATGGCGGAGGGGCTCGGTATCTCACCCTCCTATCTCAACCTGATCGAGCGCAACCAGCGTCCGCTGACCGTCCAGCTCATCCTGAAGCTCGCCTCGGCCTACGACGTCGAGCCGGAAGCTCTGCAGGGCGAGGCTGGCGGTTCCGTCGCCGCGCTGCGCGAGGTGTTCGCCGATCCGTTGCTTTCAGGTGAACTGCCGAGCGACCAGGAACTGCTCGAGGTGGCCGAAGCCGCGCCCAATGCGTCGGCTGCGGTCGTCAAGCTGTTCCGCGCCTACAAGGAGCAGGCGGAGCGGCTGTCCGATCTTTCGGAACTGCTCGCGCGGGAGGGACGCGCGACCACGCTTTCCTCAGCCCGCTTGCCCATCGATGAGGTGCGCGAGACGTTCGAGCGCCGCCCGAACCATTTTCCGACGCTGGAGGAGGAGGCCGAGGCCTTCATCCAGCTCCTCCAGCCCGGCGACGATCTCTATGCCGCGCTGAAGGAATGGTTACGTCGCGATTACGGCATCGTCGTCAAGGTACTGCCGGCCGCCACCATGCCGAACTGGCGACGGCGCTACGACCGCCATTCGCAGCGCCTGTTCATCTCGGAGCGGCTGTCGCCCTTCGACCAGTTGCGCGAGGTGGCGATGGAGGCCTGCCTCATCCGCATGCAGGTGGCGGTGGCCGCCGAGCTGAAGGCGCTGAAGCTCGGCAGCGACGAGGCGCGCCGGCTTGCCCGCTTCGAGCTCGGGCGCTACGCGGCCCAAGCGCTGATGATGCCGTATGCGGCGTTTCTGGCTGCGGCACAGCGCGCCCGTTATGACATCGATGTGCTGCGCTCGCGTTTCGGTGTATCCTTCGAGCATGCCGCGAACCGGCTCACCATGCTGCAAAGGCAGGGCGCGGCGGGCGTGCCCTTCTTCATGCTCGAGGTGGATAATGCGGGCAACCGCTTCCGTCGCGCCGGCGCGCAGGGCTTTCCGCAGGCCCGCTTTGGCGGGGGATGCCCAAAGCTCGCCGTGCATGCGGCCTTCGCTCAGCCGGGGCAGGTGCTGGTTGAGGCTGTCGAGATGCCGGACGGCGCCGAGTTCCTGACGATCGCGCGTACGTTGGAAGGGCCGCAAGGCGGCTTCAATGAGCGCCCTCGGCGCACCGCGATCCTGATCGGTTGCGATATCGCTTTCAGGGATGAGGTCGTCTACGGCGCGGCTCTCCCGGCTTCGTCCGGCAAGGGGCCGGTGCCGTCCACGCCGGTCGGGGCTGCCTGCCGGCTGTGCGAGCGGGTCGGTTGTCTCGCGCGCGCCGAACCGCCGGTCACACGGCCGCTCGGCCTCGACGAGATGTCGACCGGCCTCAGCGCGTTCGATTTCCAGTAGCAGCAGCCTGGCTTCTACGCCCCGCCGACCGGCCGCTCGCCCTGGAACAGCGGCGCGTGAGCGCTGACCAGTTCCACGATGCGGTCGATGACGGTTCGCACTTCGGCGCGGTGTCGATCGTCATTGTGCATGACCAGCCATTGCGCGCCGCGCAGCTCTTCGATCTCCTCGCCTGCGCGCTCCAGCAGCGGGTCCCGGTCGCCGGCAAAACAGGGTAGCAGGCCCTTGCCGACACCGACGCGAACCAGATCGTGCAACGTACGCGGTGAGTTCGCCCAGGCGACGACATCGCCCTCGGCATGTTCGGCAAGCCAGCGGGCCGAGCGGGTCACCATATCCTCCGGTGCGATCGCAACCCACCCTTCCTCCCGGCCCGGATGCGAGTGGCCACGGGTCCGGAAAGGTGCCTGCGCGACCGTCACCGTGCGCCTGCCGGCAAGGTTGGGGCTTTCCGGCGGCGCATTGCGGATGCCGATTTCCACTTCGCGATGGGCGATGTCCAGCTTCGCCTCGGTGGCCTTGAAGGCGATGCGGAACGGGTCGTCAGGGGTCCACAGCCGGGCGAAATTGTCGGCGAGGAAGTTGGTCGTCCAGGTTCCGGACGAGATGCGGACCAGCGGCCGCCTGCCGCCCATATCGAGCCAGTCGTCGATCGTCCGCGCGCCGTCTTCCATCGTGCGCGCCTTGATGAGGAGCGATTGCCCGTCGGCGGTGAGTTCGTAGCCGGTCTGACGGCGGATGAAGAGTGGCCGGCCCACCGCCTGCTCCAACGCCAGCATCCGCCTGCCGATCGTGGCGGGACTTGATCCATGCGCCTTTGATGCTGCCGAAAGCCCGCCGCCGCGGGCGACTGCGATGAAAAGTTGCAGGTCGTCCCAGTTGATGTTTTTCATCAGTGAAACATGACATCCGGATTTCCGGCGTTCAAGCGCCGAATGGCCACTCCTATCTTTCAGTTACGAAAGAATTCAGGAGATGTGCTATGGATTTCATGACAGCTCTTGTGCTCCTCCAGCACGAACTGACGCGAAAGTCGCAACAACAGCGGGATTGGACGCTCGACACGCCCGAGCCCGATCATCCGACGGTGAGAACCACGTTTCCAGTCAGTCGGCCGCCTTCGACGGCCTCGTGCGCGGCAGCGATCTCGTCGAGCGGGAAAGTCGCGCCGACGGAGTGCTTGAGTGCGTCCGCCTCGAGCAAACGGGTAAGTTCGTCAACCGCCGCCGTCCTCTCGTCAGGCAGCAGGTCGTAAACGACGAAGACCGAAAGCTTGAGGCTGCCCCACAACATTGCCGGAAAGGAGATCGGTATCTCGCCGGCGACATTGGACCCATAGCACACCATGGTGCCATGAGGCGCGAGTGCGCCCTTGGGCAACAATGCAGCGGTGCTTGACAGGTCCATGTCAATGATGCCGTCGGCGCCCTTTCCGCCGGTCAGCGCCTTGACGCGCTCGGCGACGTCCTCGTGGCGGTAGTCGATCAGTTCGTCAACGCCGGCCGCCCGGGCATGGGCCTGCCGGACCGGGGAAACGGTGCCAATCACCCGCGCGCCTCGCAACTTGGCGATTTGAACGGCGTAGTGGCCTACGGCGGCGGCTGCTCCGGTTATCAGCAGGGTCTTTCCTTCGATGTCGCCATGCAGGCTCACCGCATGCAGCGCCGTCAGGGCCGGAATGCCGAGACAAGCGCCGACGGCAAAGTCGATGTTCGAGGGCAGGGGGACAGCCTGTTCCTGCGGCACGGCGATATATTCGGCAGCCGTGCCCATCGGCCGCTTCCACTGGCCGTTCCAGACCCAGACCCGCTCACCGACGCGGCTGTTCTCGACGCCTTTGCCTACCGCCTCGATGATTCCTGCGCCGTCCGAGTGCGGGATGATGCGCGGCGCGATCATGGGGCGGCCCTTGCGGCTCTTCACGTCGGAAGGGTTTACGCCGGATGCATGCAGCCGCACCAAAACCTCGCCCGGCCCCGGTTTAGGCGTTTCCATCTCGCCGACTTCCAGAACTTCACGTGCTTCGCCATTCCGGTCGTACCAGGCAGCCTTCATGCCATCCCTCCAGCTTTGCGTGGGTGCCACAACTAGACGAGGTGGCTGGACCACGCCAGCCCCGACCATTCGCGCTAGCGATAATTCCCTTCGTCACGTCTGGAATAGCGGCCATGGCCCACGCAGCGCCACAGCACGAGATGCCGTCCGCAACGCCGGCCGCGCGCGAGGAGCGCATCGGCTTTCTCCTCGTTTTCCTGGCTGCGCTCTGCTGGAGCCTGGGCGGGGTTATCGCCCGTTTCATCGAGGCGGACGATCCGTTCACGTCGATCTTCTGGCGTTCGATCTGGGCTGCCGCGTTCCTTCTTATGTACATGCTGTGGCGTGACGGCTTACGCGGCACGCTGCAGCTCTTCGGCGCCATGGGCCTGCCGGGACTGGCGGTTGCCTGCTGTTTCGCCATCGCGACATCGACCTTCGTGATAGCGCTGTCCTACACCACCGTCGCCAACATCCTGCTGATGCAGGCAGGCGCACCATTGATCGCGGCGCTTTTGTCGTTCCTGCTGTTTGGAGAGCGGATTTCATCGATTACGTGGCTCGCCATCGCGGTGGTCATCGCAGGCGTTGCCGTCATGGTGTCGGATTCGTTGACCGGCAACATGTCGATCGTTGGCGACGGGCTTGCGATCCTGATCGTCTTCGCCTTTTCGGTTGCGACCGTCCTGACCCGTCGTTTCGCGCATGTGCGCATGACGCCCGCCATGTGCCTCGGCACCGTCTTCGCCGCCGTCTTTGCCGCGAGCCAGGCCTCGACGCTGGCGGCCTCCGGTTCCGACATGGCGTTTCTGTTCGTTTTCGGTGCGGTCAATCTGGGACTCGGCCTTGCCTTCTTCGCAACCGGTGCGCGCGTCATCCCCGCCGCCTATGCCGCACTGCTGGCAACGTTCGAAACTCTGTTCGGCCCGGTATGGGTGTGGCTGGTGCATGGCGAGGTGCCGTCGTCGCGTACGCTGATCGGCGGCGCGATCGTCTTTGCGGCGCTGATCATCTACATCGGGATAGAGTTTCGACGCATGTCGCGGCCCGCCCGCCCGGGTGTCAGCGGCATAGCTGCACCGCACTGAGGTGCGCTTCCGCCGCGCCCGTCCCCATTGACAAGCGCGCTGGGGCAGGGGCAGGCTGGTACATCGGCAACAACCATACAGGTCTATTTTGCGTCCAACGTCACCCGGCGTCATCGCACCAGCAAGCAAGCGCACCGTCAAATCCAAAAGAATCGACACCGCCGGCGAGACCGGCAGCAAGCCTCGCGCGAAAGCAAAAGCGATTGGCTTTATCTCGCCCGATCACGAGCGCGAATATCTGGCCTTCGTGGAGGAACATCCGGATATCGAAGCCGTCGAGTTCCTCATGGTCGATCCCAACGGGGTGATGCGCGGCAAGTGGGCGCCGGGCGATGCGTTGAAGAAGGCCTTCGAGGAAGGCGTCAATTTTCCGATGTCGCTCCATGGCCTCGACGTGTGGGGCAGGGAGGTTGAGGAGACTGGCCTTCACATCGAAACGGGCGACAAGGACGGCTATTGCCGCGCCACCCGCGGCTCGCTTTCGATCGTACCGTGGGCCAAGCGCAAGACCGCGCAGGTGCTGCTCCAGACCTTCTCGCCCGAAGGCGAGCCCTTCATGGCCGATCCGCGACAGGTGCTGAAGAAGAAGGTCGCCGAAGCCAACGCCAAGGGCTTCTTCCCGGTCGTCGCGTTCGAGCTCGAGTTCTATCTGCTCGATCCGAACACGGACTGGGACGATGGGATGCCCGCCCCCGTGGGCGCGACAGCCGGGCCTGACCGACTGCGCATGTATGGGCTCGACGATCTGGCCGAGCATGCGGAGCTTTTCGACATGATCCGCGACGCGGCCGCCGCGCAGAGCCTGCCGATCGACACGATCATCAAGGAAGCCGCGCCCGGGCAGTTCGAGGTCAACCTCAAGCACCGGGCCGATCCACTGCGTGCGGCTGACGATGTCATCATGCTGCGCCGCATCGTAATCGGCTGCGCGCGTGCCCACGGGCTGACCGCCACTTTCATGGCGAAGCCCTTCCTCGAATATGCCGGCAACGGCATGCATGTTCATGCCTCGATGCTCGATGCGGACGGCGTCAACATCTTCGGCGGCAAGAAGGGCAGGAAGCGGCTGGAGTCGGCCGTCGCCGGCTTGCTCAAGACGATGCCGGAATCGCTACTTCTGTTCATCAACACCTGGAACGGCTTCCGCCGCATCACGCCCGGCTCCTATGCGCCGACGCGTGCCGTGTGGGCGGAAAACAACCGTTCCGTGGCGTTGCGCATACCGGTATCCAACGACGAAAATCGCCGCGTCGAGCATCGCATCGCGGGTGCCGACGCAAACCCATACCTCGTCATGTCCGCAATCATCCAGGGCATGGTGGAGGGCGTGGAGCAGAAGGCAGTGCCGCCGCCGCCCGTCGAGGGCAACGCCTACGACGACGAAGGGCTCTTCCTGCCGGACGACATGGATGACGCGCTTCAGCTCATGGAGAAGAGCAGGTTCGTCGACAGGGCGCTCGGACCGCTTCTCGCCAAGGTCTACAAGGATTTGAAACGGGCGGAGATACTGGCGTTCTGGGGCGAGATCACGCCTCTGGAGCGAACGACTTATCTTTGATGCAACGCAGCGTTTTCGTGCTTGTCGCACTGCGAAAACGCCAATAGGCTTTCACCCAACAACCCGGCCGTAAACGCAGACAACGAGCCGGGACGGGGCTTACAGAGGAGAACATCATGATCCGCAAGGCAATCGTCTATTCGACCGTCTCGCTCGCAGCGGCGACCTTCGCGTTCGCCGCGCAGGCGCAGGAGCGCGTCGTCAACGTGCTGAACTGGTCCGACTATATCGACGATTCGCTCATCGCGGAGTTCACCGAAAAGACCGGCATCCGCGTCGTTTATGACGTGTTCGATTCCAACGAGATTCTCGAAACCAAGCTGCTCGCGGGTGGCTCGGGCTATGACGTCGTCGTGCCGACCGGGTCGTTCCTGTCGCGTCAGATCCAGGCTGGCGTCTTCCAGAAGCTCCAGAAGGACAAGCTGCCCAATCTCTCCAACATGTGGGACGTGGTGACCACCCGCACCGACAAGTACGATCCGGGTGGCGAATACTCCATCAACTACATGTGGGGCACTGTCGGCATCGGCTACAACGTCCAGAAGGTTGCCGAAATTCTCGGAACCGAGAAAATCGATAGCTGGGACGTTCTGTTCAAGCCGGAAAACGCCGAGAAGTTTGCAAGCTGCGGCATCTACATGCTGGACTCGCCGAGCGACATCATCCCGATCGTGCTCAACTATCTCGGCTTCGACCCCAACAGCCACGAGCCCGATGAGATCGCCAAGGCCGAGGAACTTCTGCTTTCGATCCGGCCTTCCATTCGCAAGTTCCACTCCTCGGAGTACATCAACGCGCTCGCCAACGGCGACATCTGCATGGCGGTCGGCTGGTCCGGCGACGTGCTGCAGTCGCGCGACCGAGCGGCGGAAGCCGATCAGGGTGTGACGGTTGCCTATGTCGCGCCGAAGGAAGGCACGCAGATGTGGTTCGACCAGATGGCGATCCCGGCAGATGCGCCGCATGTCGAGGAAGCGCACGAGTTCCTCAACTTCATCATGGAGCCGGAAGTGATCGCCAAGGCGACCAATTACGTCTACTTCGCCAATGGCAACCTCGCCTCGCAGGAGTTCATCGACGACGAGGTGATCAACGACCCCGCGATCTACCCGGACAAGGATGCGCTGGAGACGCTGTTCACCCACATTCCCTACGATTCTAGGACGCAGCGCGTCGTCACCCGGAGCTGGACCAAGGTAGTGACAGGCCAATAGGACGACGAAAACGCCGGTGCATCGCGCCGGCGTTTTCCTTTTGAGCGTGGCATCTGGATTGGGGAACCCGAGATGAAATCGCTTGGCAGCATTCGCAGGAGCTTCGCGCCCTGGAACGATCCCGAGGCGAAACCCTACATTTCGTTTGAACGCGTGACCAAGCGCTTCGGCGATTTTACGGCCGTCAACGACCTCTCGCTCGACATCTACGAACGCGAGTTCTTCGCGCTGCTCGGCGCTTCCGGCTGCGGCAAGTCCACGCTGCTGCGCATGCTGGCTGGTTTCGAGGAGCCGACATCCGGCCGCATATTGCTGGAAGGCCAGGATCTGCGCGGCATTCCGCCCTATCGCCGGCCCGTGAACATGATGTTCCAGTCATACGCGCTGTTTCCGCACATGACGGTGGAAGCAAACATCGCTTTCGGTCTCAAGCAGGACGGCATGAGCAAGGCGGACATCGCGTCGCGCGTTGCCGAGATGCTCAAGTTGGTCAAGCTGGAGCAGTTCGCCAAGCGCAAGCCGCACCAGCTTTCAGGCGGCCAGAGGCAGCGCGTGGCACTGGCACGCTCTGTCGCCAAGCGGCCCAAGGTGCTGCTGCTGGACGAACCGCTCGGCGCGCTCGACAAGAAGCTGCGCGAGGAAACGCAGTTCGAGTTGATGGACCTCCAGCAGGAGCTCGGCCTCACCTTCGTCGTCGTCACCCACGACCAGGAAGAAGCCATGACGATGGCTGACCGCATCGCCATCATGGACAAGGGCCAGGTGATGCAGGTGGCAACCCCTGCCGAGGTCTACGAAGCGCCTTCTTCCCGGTTCGTGGCCGATTTCGTCGGCAACGTGAACATGCTCGAGGGCACGGTCGCAGAGCGAAGCGACAACGCGGCGACAATTACTGGCGCCAGCGGCGCGCGCATTCGTGTCGAGAATGCCGGCGAGGCAACCGAGGGCAGCAGCGTCGCCTTCGCGATCAGGCCCGAGAAGATCAAGGTGTCGTCGAAGCCGCCGGCGGACGGCGCCACGAACGTGATGGAAGGCGAGATCTGGGATCTCGCCTATCTCGGCGACATGACGGTCTATCACGTCAAGCTGTCCGACGGGCAGGTGGTAAAGGCTAGCGCGCTTAACAGCGCACGTACGATGGACGACCCTCTGAGCTGGCATGACCGGGCCTGGATTTCCTTCGCGCCGGATGCCGGCGTCGTGCTGACCCGCTAGGATCGGGAGGCGGCCATGGCCCAAACGATTGCACGAGATGTCGCCGCACCGGCAGGCCGGAATGAAGGGATCGGCGGCCGGCTTCTGGCTGCGGTGGCCAATCGCGCGGTGATCCTGGTCCCCTATCTTTGGCTTCTGATTTTCTTCCTGGTGCCGTTCGGCATCGTGCTCAAGATATCACTGTCGCAGACGACCATCGCTATGCCGCCCTACCTGCCGGTATTCGGCCTCGGCGACGGCGTCTCGGGCTTCATCGCCAATTTGCGCGAACTGTCCTTCGAGAATTATCTCTGGCTTCTGGATGATGCGCTCTATTTCAACGCGTACGTCTCCAGTGTTGTCATCGCCGCGGTTTCCACATTTCTGGCGCTGCTGATCGGCTATCCGCTGGCCTACGGCATGGCCAGATCGTCGGAATCCATGCGTCCGCTCCTGTTGATGCTGGTGATCCTCCCGTTCTGGACGTCGTTCCTGATCCGGGTCTACGCCTGGATCGGCATTCTCAAGCCTGAGGGCCTGCTGAACCAGTTCCTGTTGTGGGTTGGTGTTATCGACACCCCGCTGCAGATCATGAACACCAATACGGCGATCTACATAGGTATCGTTTATTCCTACCTGCCCTTCATGGTGCTGCCGCTCTACGCCACACTGGAAAAGATGGATTACTCGCTGATCGAGGCGGCGCAGGACCTTGGCTGCCCGCCGACGACAGCGTTCTGGAAGATCACATTTCCATTGTCGCTGCCGGGCGTCGTCGCCGGTTGCCTGCTGGTCTTCATCCCGGCAATTGGCGAATTCGTGATCCCCGACCTGCTTGGCGGTTCGCAAACGCTGATGATCGGCAAGACGCTCTGGAACGAGTTTTTCTCCAACCGCGACTGGCCCGTCGCGTCGGCGGTCGCCATCGTGCTGTTGCTGATCCTCGTGGTGCCGATGATGTTCTTCCAGCGTGCTCAGGCGCGCGCGCAGGAACAGGGGAGGTAGGCCATGCAGGGGCAACTCAGCCGCTTCAACATCGCCTCGCTGGTGCTGGGGTTCTCGTTTCTCTACCTGCCGATCGTGCTGCTGGTCATCTACTCGTTCAACGACTCGCGCCTGGTCACGGTATGGGGCGGCTTCTCGACGCGCTGGTATGTGTCGCTGCTGTCCAACCAGCAGCTTCTGGACGCCGCCTGGGTGACGGCTCGGATCGCTTTCGTTTCGGCAACCGTGGCCACAGTGCTGGGCACGTTGGCGGCACTCGCGCTCACGCGTTACACGCGCTTTCGCGGGCGGTTCCTGTTTTCCGGCATGGTCTTCGCGCCGCTGGTCATGCCAGAAGTCATCACCGGTCTGTCGTTGCTTCTGCTGTTCGTTGCCGTTGGGCTCGATCGTGGCTTCCTCACCGTCACGCTCGCCCACATCACCTTCACCATGTGCTTCGTGGCTGTGGTGGTGCAGTCGCGCCTGCTGAGCTTCGACCGGTCGCTTGAAGAGGCTGCCATGGACCTCGGCGCAACGCCGGTACGCACCTTCTTTCAGGTGACGCTGCCGGTCATCATGCCCGCCATCGTGTCCGGCTGGATGCTGGCCTTCACACTGTCGCTGGATGATCTCGTGATAGCCAGCTTCACCTCGGGGCCCGGGGCCACCACGCTGCCGATGCGCATCTACAGCCAGGTGCGGCTGGGCGTGACGCCGGAGATCAACGCGGTCTGCACGATCCTGATCGTGGTCGTCACCGCAGGTGTACTGACCGCCGCCGTTCTCAATAAGCGGCGTGACGTGCAGCGCCGGCGCGACGAGCAGGCCGCCCAGCGCGGATAGCGCAAACTATTCGAAATCGACTGTGGGGCCGACCTGCGCTGCGAAGGGAGAATCCCACGCGCCGCCGATGAAAAAGGACAGATCGGCGTCACCCTGCTGGCCGTCCTGGCCAATCGGCGCCAGATAGCCGGAGAGTGCGAGCGCGCGGCCGAAATAGGGAACGATGCCGCCCAGCGTCAGTACTTGCCCATTTGAGCGGAATTCAGCCTTCTCGATCTGTGCGACGCCGCCATTGACCTTCGCCTTGAATTCCGCGCCGCGCAGCGGCAGCGTGCCGCCGACGATTTCCGACAGGGCGAAGAATCCGCCTGTGGATGCGCGCTCCCTGAACTTGGCCAGGTCGAATCCCTGCAGAGCGCCTTCACCAAGGGTCGCGCTGACAGTGCCTTCGGCATTGCCCATCACCGTGTTCCAGTCGCGCCCGGTACCCTTGAGCATAAGCGAGAGATTCGCACGGCCTTGCGGCATCAACTGCGTCGCACCGGTGGCCTTTGCGAGTGCCTGCGCGTCGACATTGTCGGCCATCATGCGCATTTCGACAGCCTTGTTCTCGCCCTGCAGGTCGACCCGCACGCCGGCCTGTAGCTTGCCACCGAATACCGTGGCGTCGGAAATGTCGAAGGCGGCAAGCGTGCCCTTCACCTGAGCCGCAGCGGCCAGCTCGGTCATGGCGACTGATCCGAGTGTCGCATTGCCGGCCGACAGGCGCAGGTCCAGCGACAATTGCTCGGCGAAGCCCGTATCGATCTGGTCGTAAATGTTGCCGCTCGTGGAAGCGATCGGCGTGAACGCTGCAAGAAAAGACCGCACGTCGAGCGTATCGAATGCGAGCGTCCCAGAAATGGCTGGAAGTGGATCGGCGAAGGAGACCTCAAGTACGCCGCGACCTGAATTGCCGCCCAGGTTCAGCGCGACCGAGTCAAGCCGCAGCCGCTGCGCTGTGCCTTGAACCGTTCCCGCAATGGACATCGCGCCGATCGCCGCGCCCGGCGCGATGTCTGTCTTCGACCATTCAAGCATGCGCCGCAGAGACGGCGATGAGAGACTGGCCTTGCCGTCGAAGTACGTATTCGTCGACAGATTTGCCGTTCCTTCGAAGCTTGCTTCCAGCAGTGCCGATTTCAGGCTTGCGGTCGCAGGCGCATTGCCGCCGGCAAGAAGCAGCAGCGGCTGCGCGCTCGACCCTTCGACGCTGATGTTCTCGCCACGCCAGATTCCGGTGGCGTTCAGCCGCGCGGTGCGGTTAAGCGATGGCCAGACGATCTTGCCGTTCAGGCTGCTGATGCCATCATCATCGTCTCCATCGACAACCGCGATACGACCGTCGAAGAACTCGACCGTGCCGAACGCATCGTCCGGCAATGCGCTGCGGTCCGGATTGGCCGGGTTGCTGGCCACGATCCCCCGCGCCGCGGTCACCGCGCGGGTCATGCGCCCGCCGCCGGGCGAAGCGGGGAGATCGATGACCGAACCTTCGATGGTGAGCCGCAGCACCGGCCGGTACATCGCCACGGCCGAAAGCACCACATTGCCGCGCAGCGCCGACAGCGCCGAAAGGCCCACCTCCAGCCTGTCGGCCTTCAGCACGGGCGGATTTCCGTTGTCCGCCCATTCGAGGAATGCAACGTCGTGAAGCGTTGCCCTGAAGGTCGGCCAGACGTCGAGCACCGGCGCTTCACCCAGTACTACCCGGTAGCCGCTCCAGAGACTGAGCTCATGGGCGATGCGGTCCCGTACGATCTGCGTGGATGCCACCCAAGGCAGCGCGGCTATGAACAACACCGCGAGCGCAAGCACTGTCGCCAGCGCGATAACGCCTCGTTTCAACATGGAAAGCCGCATCTCGCCTCGCCGCTGCGGGATGTCGCCGGCGACGCTCCCTACACTACCCGACCCGCAGGATAGCTGTTTTTCAACCTTTTGTGGCCTGCCGATGGCGTTTTCCACCAGCCAGATAAGGGTATTTTCGCCACCTTGCCTTGCTGGCGGACGATATGCTTAACCGTCTGCGAATTGCCGTCGGCATATTCCGCGCCGCCCGGCCCCTCAGGAGGAACCCGCATGAACCAGACTGCCCCGCTTTGGAGCCCGTCGGCCGAAGAAATCGCGGCGTCGCCCATGACAGCCTTCATGGCGCTGGCTGCGAAGGCGAGCGGCAAGCCGATTGCGGATTACGAAGCGCTCCATGCGTGGTCGATCGACGATCGCGAAGCGTTCTGGTCGCTGGTGTGGGACTATTGCGATGTGATCGGCGAGCGCGGCGAGCGTACCCTGATCGACGGAGACATGATGCCGGGCGCCCGGTTCTTTCCGGATGCGAAGCTGAATTTCGCCGAGAACCTGCTTCGCAAGACGGGAGGTTCCGACGCGCTTGTGTTCCGCGGTGAGGACAAGGTTGAGCGCAGGTTGTCCTGGGACGAGCTGCGCGCACTGGTCTCGCGGCTTCAGCAGCTGTTTCGCGCGCATGGCGTCAAGGCCGGCGATCGTGTCGCTGCAATGATGCCCAACATGCCCGAGACCATCGCCTGCATGCTTGCGACTGCCTCGATCGGCGCGATCTGGTCATCCTGTTCACCGGATTTCGGCGAGCAGGGTGTGCTTGACCGCTTCGGACAGATCGAACCCGTGCTGTTCATCGCGCCCGACGGCTACTGGTATGCCGGCAAGCGCATCGATGTTAGCGCGAAGATCGCTGCGGTACTCGAAAAGATGCCATCTGTGAAAGCGGCCTTCGTGGTCGACTATCTCGGAACGGCCAACGATGTGGCGGGCGGCATCGCGAAAGCGGAGGCGCTGGACACGGCACTCGCGCCATTCGCGCCGGCATCTCTCCAGTTCGAACGGCAGGCTTTCGATCATCCGCTCTATATCCTGTTCTCCTCCGGCACGACGGGCATTCCCAAATGCATCGTTCATTCGGCAGGCGGCGCGCTGCTGCAGCACGTCAAGGAACAGCGATTGCATGCCGGCATCGGCGACGGCGACCGCTTCTTCTATTTCACCACATGCGGCTGGATGATGTGGAACTGGCTGGTGTCCGGCCTGGCATCCGGCGCGACGCTTCTGCTCTATGACGGCTCGCCCTTTTATC
Source organism: Neoaquamicrobium sediminum (assembly GCF_040970315.1). Lineage (NCBI taxonomy): Bacteria > Pseudomonadati > Pseudomonadota > Alphaproteobacteria > Hyphomicrobiales > Phyllobacteriaceae > Neoaquamicrobium > Neoaquamicrobium sediminum. The sequence continues at coordinate 377,531 of NZ_JAZHFV010000002.1, forward strand.
CGAACGGCAATGCCATCTTCGACTTCGCTCAGGCCGAGAAGATGACCTATTTCGGAACGTCGGCGAAGTTCATCGATTCCGTGCGCAAGGAAGGGCTGCGCCCGATCGAAACGCATGACCTTTCATCCGTGCGTGTCATCTCGTCGACCGGCTCGCCGCTGGCCCCGGAATGCTTCCGCTTCGTTTATGACGGCATCAAGAAGGACGTTCACCTGGCGTCGATCTCCGGTGGCACCGACATCGTCTCCTGTTTCGTCCTCGGCGTGCCGATCAAGCCGGTATGGGTTGGCGAAATCCAGGGTGCAGGGCTGGGTATGGCCGTGGACGTGTGGGACGATTCCGGCAATCCTGTCCGCGGGGAGAAGGGTGAACTCGTCTGCACCCGGGCGTTTCCCTGCATGCCGGTGAAGTTCTGGGCCGACCCGGATGGCTCCAAATACAAGGCCGCCTATTTCGACCGGTTCGACAATGTGTGGTGCCATGGCGATTTCGCCGAATGGACCGAGCATGGCGGGCTCATCATCCATGGCCGCTCCGATGCGACTCTCAATCCGGGCGGCGTGCGTATCGGAACGGCGGAAATCTACAACCAGGTCGAGCAGATGGAGGAAATCCTCGAGGCGCTCTGCATCGGCCAGACCTGGGACGACGACGTTCGCGTCGTGCTCTTCGTACGGCTTGCGGAAGGCGTTGTCCTGGACGAGGCGCTGGAAAAGAAAATCCGCACGAAGATCCGCACCGGCGCCAGCCCCCGTCACGTACCAGCGCGGATCGTGCCGGTGGACGATATCCCACGCACCAAGTCGGGCAAGATCACCGAGCTTGCCGTGCGCGACGTGGTGCATGGCCGTCCGGTCAAGAACAAGGAGGCGCTTGCCAATCCCGAGGCACTGGAGCTCTACCGGGACATCGCCGCGTTGCAGTCCTGACCGCGACTATGGTTATCAAACGGTTGCCGCGAAATTTACCTCGATTTCACGGATGATACAGAATCGTAAACTGCCGTATAGTCAGGTAAGGTTTTGTTAAGGTTCGGGCCCGATAGTCCTACTCAACTTGAGGGAGAAATCCCGCTCCGCTGCCTTGGAGCTCGGTACGCTCAAGCTTCTTGTGTGACAGCCAAATTCATACTCAGGCGCTTCTCTGAAGCGCCTTTTTCTTTGGCGGTAGCGGGACTGATTTACATCATCGCTTCGCGATCGCGCATCAGGGCGCCCGACAGGAGGACTATCGGGACGGTGGCCGTCACGATGATCAGCAATGCCGCCACGGCGCCATCCTGGGCCATGCCGCGTGATGCGCTCTCGTAGATGAAGGTGGCGAGCGTGTTGAAGCCGAACGGCCGCAGCAGGATCGTCGCCGAAAGCTCCTTCATCGTATCCACGAACACCAGTACGCCCGCCGTGAATATCGCCGGCCACAACAGGGGGATGGTAACGCTAGCCGCACTCTGCAGCGAGGAGCGCCCGAGGCTTCGTGCCGCTTCGTCGATGTTTGGCGGCAGCTTTTCCAGTCCGGACCGAATGGAGCCTTCTGCCAGCGCCAGAAAGCGGATGGAGCAGGCGAGCACGATCGCCGTTGCAGAACCCGTGAGCAGGAGACCGGTCGAGACATCGAACCATGCGCGCATCTGGGCGTCGAGCCAGTTATCGAAGCGCGCCAGCGAAAACAGCAGGCCCAGCGCCATGATGGTCCCCGGCAGCGCATAGCCGATCATGGCGAAGCGCGTGGCAAGCGTCACGCTCCTGGAGCGCGCGACGCGGGCTGCATTGATCAGCAACAGTGCGATCAACACGGCCAGCACCGCCGCTGCCAATGCGGTAGTGAGGCTATTGACGAAAGCGCGCGCCAGCGCCGGATCGAAGAACTGGTGAGCGCGGCGAAGTGCATAGGTGCCGAACACATAGATAGGGACACCGAAACCGAGCAGCATGGGTGTAGCAACGGCAAGCGTTGCTGCCGGTCCCTTCCAGCCGGTGAGTTGCACGCGCGGCGGCCGCGCCTTCATGTGTGTCGCGCGCGCCGAATGGAAACGCTGGCGTCGGCGGGCCCACTGCTCGGCCATCAAAAGGGTGAAGACCAGTACGAGCATGAGCATCGCGATCTGCGCCGCACCTTCGAGGCTGCCGCGATTGAGCCACGTCGTGAAGACCGACAGCGTCAGGGTGCGCACGCCGAGATATTCCGATGCGCCGAAATCGTTGAGCGTCTCCATGAGGACGAGCGCGACGCCCGCGATGATGGCGGGACGCGACACCGGCAGCAGGATGCGGCGGAACACCGTGGACGGCTTGGCGCCCAGCGTGCGTGCGACGTCGGCGATGTTGCGGCCCTGCATGATGAACACGACGCGCGCCGTCAGATAGACGTAGGGATAGAGCACGCAGGACATGACCAGGGCGGCCCCGCCTGTCGACCGCAGGTCCGGAAACCAGTAATCGCGGGCAGTATGGAAACCGAAGAGCGAGCGCCACGCCGTCTGCACTGGGCCGGCAAACAGGAAGAATTCCGCAAAGGCGTAGGAAGCCAGATAAGGTGGCACGGCGAGCGGCAGCACTAGTGCCCAAGCGAGCGTTTTGCGCAAAGGAAAGTCATAGCCCACAACGAGCCAGGCGCATGCGACGCCGGTAACGGATGTCAGTATCGATACGAGCGCGAGGAGGTGCAGCGTCGTCAGCGTGGCGCCTGGCAGCACGGTTGATGCCAGATGCGGCCAGGCCTCGCCGGTGCCGGAAAACGCAATTCCGGCGAGCGTGGCGACCGGCAGCAGCACCATCGCGCATACGGCGAGCGCAATGAAGAAGACCACACCGTGCCGCTCGCGCTTGACGCGCGGGGCAGAGGCTGTCTGCGTTCGTGCGGTTCCGTCCAGACTGGTCACGCCGGGTCCTTCAAATGCAAAAGCCGGGCTGCATGCGCAGTCCGGCTTCTGCCTTGCATTGGAGCAAGCCTAGCTCGACGGGCCGTCGTCGAGGGCCACGCGATCAACCATCTCGGAAGCCGCCTTTCGGTGAGCGGCGATCTCGGCCAGCGATAGGGTGTCGGCGTTCAGCTCGCCGAATGCCTGCACCACCGGTGAAGCCTCAAGGCCGGGCTGCACCGGATACTCGTAGGACTGCTCGGCCTGTATCTGCTGGGCTTCCGGGCTGGACAGGAACTGGATCAGCTTCACGGCATTGTCGCGGTTCGGCGCGTTCTTGGCGAGCGCGACGCCGGAGACGTTCACGTGGGTGCCGCCGTTCTCGAAGGTGGGGAACACGACCTTGATCGCGTTGGCCCATTCCTTTTCTTCCGGGTCCTTTTCGTTGGTCTGCATCAGGCCGACATAATAGGTGTTGCCGAGCGCAATGTCGCATTCGCCGGCCATGATGGCCTTGGCCTGCGGGCGGTCGCCGCCATCCGGCTTGCGGGCGAGGTTGTTCTTCAGCCCGGTCAGCCATTCCTCTGTCTTCTCCTCGCCCCAATGAGCGATCGCAGCGGAGAAGAGCGCCAGATTGTAGTCATGCTGGCCCGAGCGCATGCAGATCTTGCCCTTCCACTTCGGGTCGGCCAGCTCGGCATAGGTGATCGGCTCGTCCCCGACGCGCTCCTTCGAGGCGTAGAGCACACGGGCGCGCTTGGTGATGCCGAACCAGTGACCCTCAGGGTCGCGATACTCGGCAGGCAGGTTGGCGTTGACGGTCTCGTCTTCCAGAGCCTGAGTCACACCCTTTTCCTTGACGTTCGTCAGGCGTGCGATGTCGACGGTGAGGATGACGTCGGCCGGCGAATTGGTGCCCTCGGCAGCGATGCGGTCCTCGAGCCCCTTGTCCAGGAAAAGGATTTCGGTGCGGATGCCGGTTTCGGCCGTGAAGGCATCGAGAGCAGGCTGGATAAGGGCCGGCTGGCGATACGAATAGATGTTGACCACCTCATCGGCCGCCGCGGCAAAGGGTACATAGGCAATGCCGGCTGCAAGCGCCGCCGCCGCGAGGCGGGTGCTGGTCGAGCGAGATGCTCCGAAAATCATGACTTCCTCCAGGCAGGGGGTTCAAGGCCCCGTGTTCGAATGGATTTTGTTCCAGCGGTGGAACACGCGGTTCATGATCGAAACAGCGAGAGCGGTCAATAGAAAGCGCAACAAAATCAGCAGTTTAGAATAATTCTAAACTAGATCAGTCATGTTTTAATCTGTGAATCTCGGGGTTTGGCCCTGCCGCCTCAGTCTGCCAGCACCCGGGTTGACGGAAATGTGATCTCCACCATCGTGCCTTCGCCCGGTGTCGAGGAAATCGAGAATCTGGCCCTGTTCGCTTCCACCATGGCTTTGGTGAGCGGCAGGCCAAGCCCGGTCCCGTCATGCCGGCCCCGCTTCAGGGCGTTGATCTGCTTGAAGGGCTTCAGGGCCTGGTCGATCTCCGACAGGCTCATGCCGATGCCGGTGTCGCGCACCCGCATGACGACATCGCCCGACGGTTCGTACGAGGTCGATACGATCACCTGCCCGCCGGCCTGTGTGTAGCGAACCGCATTGGAAAGCAGGTTCAGCGCGATCTGGCGTACGCTGCGCAGGTCGGCCACCACTTCCGGCAGACGCGATGCGAAGCTCGAGCGAATGATGACGCGGTCGCGGTTCGCCTGCGGCTGCATGACCGCGACGGACTCGCCCAGCGTATCGTTGAGCGACACCGCCTCGTAATTCATCTCCTGCTCGCCGGCCTCGATCTTCGAGATGTCGAGCAGGTCATTGACGAGGTCGAGCACATGGTTGCCGGAACGGTTGATGTCGCGAAGATAGTCGCGGTAGCGGTCCGACCCGATCGGCCCGAACTTCTCGTCGATCATCAATTCCGAGAAACCGATAATCGCGTTGAGGGGCGTGCGGATTTCATGGCTGACGCGGGCAAGGAACTCGGTCTTTTGCGATGACGCGCGCTCGGCCTGCGTACGCGCCTGGGTCAGTTCCTCTTCAGCACGCTTCCACTGCGTGATGTCGCGCACGACGGCGCAATAGCCGCTGTCGCCGGGCAGCCGACCGATGGTCATGAACAGCGGAATGAAACGGCCTTCCGCCTCGCGGCCGATAACCTCGCGTCCGTCATTGAGCACGCTTGCAACGCCGTTTTCGGCAAGACCGGCGAGGTAGTCGCGCGCGGCGCGCTGGCTTTCTATGGCGAACAGCGACGCAAAGGGCTTGCCTTCGACCGCCGCGCTATCGAAGCCGAACAGCGCCTCGGCTGGTCGGCTGATGTTACGGATGGTCCCGTCGGCCGCGATCAGCACCACGCCATCGGTCGCCGTGTCGATGATCGTGCGCATCTCGGCGACGTGCCGCGCCATATCCTCGACCTCGGTGGGATCGGCCGTGATCGTCGGCTGGGCAAGAGGCTCCGCAGCCGCCATTGGCTGTGCGCCTTCGGCGCGTTGCAGCGCCAGCAACAACGCCGATCCGTTGCGCCAGCGTATGGACTGCAAATGTGCGTCGACCGGAAATTCCTCGCCACCCAGCGTGCGCAGCCGCAGCTTGCTCCCGTCGGGCTCCGATGCGGCATCCGGGCTCTTGTCGACGAACAACCTGTCGAGGCCGCCCTCTCGACGGATTTGATCAAGACTGGCGTAGCCGGTCAGGTTCAGGAATTCGCGATTGGCGAAATAGAGCTCGTCGCCGGCGTGCACCAGAAGCGGCAGCGGCAACCCGGCTACCAGTTCGGCATCCAGCCCGGTTTCATGGCTGCGCTCGCTGAAGACGAAAGCCGAAGGGGTGAACCCGTCTACGGCGATCGGCGGGGCAGGGGGAGGCGCGACGTTGCCAAGCATCGATCCAGCCGGCACCGCATCGAGGGGCTCGTCGGATTCGGCATCCTGCGTGCCTGCTATCGGCGCCTCATCATCGGCCTGGAGGGCAGATATGTTCTCTTCGGCGGGTTCGTCGTGATAGGCTTCGGTTTCTTCGTCATATTCGGCCGAACCTTCGTCCTGTCTGACGGTGGCGAACTCTGACCCTTCATCACCCGCTGTGTCGCCGGAGGCGCCATCGTCGTTGGCAGCAACGCCGGCCGCGTCGGCGTCTCGCTCGTCGGCGTTGTTGTAGGGGCCTGTTATGTCCTCATCGAAGTCCGAGCCTGCATCATCGGCGCCGTCTAGCTCGGCAAGGCGCGGCTCGTCGTAGAATTCGTCCGGAACTTCGTGGTGGTCTTCCGGTTCCAGCGCAACGGCATCATCGTCCGCCAAGTCGTTGGACCGCACAACTGCGGTTTCTGCGTTCGCAACGTCGGCAGGCGCTTCAGCCGCCTTCCTGTCATTCGTTGCTTCCGGCGCTTCAGGCTTCAAATCATCCGAGAGCTCGGTTGCCTTCTCTCTGGCGTGGTCCTGCTCTGCCTGACGCGCTTCATCGTAGTCGCGGCGCAGCCGTGTCCGGATCTCCTCGAACGCGTTCCGCTCGCCCGGGGAAAGCTGCCTGCCCGGTGTGCGGACCGGGCGGTGCTCGGCGAGGCGCACGACCTTGTCGCTAGACCGCCGCTCATGTCCCTCGGTGAGTGACAGCGCCGGCACTTCTCCGTTGAATGGATCGTTGTCGGCAGGAGTCGACGTTGTATCGGTCGCGTCGCGGGATTCCTCCCCCGGCTTTTCTTCTGTAGGAGGCACGCCACCGCCGCCCGCCAGTTTCATGCCGAGGGCATCCGGGTCGGCAGTCACGTCGCCCATGCGCACCACGCCGAAGCCGCGAAAACCTTCGAATTCGCGGTCGCGGTTGTAGACGGGCAGGGCTGCAAGATCGACGGGTGCCCGCAGGTCCGTGCCGGCGACGGGCCACAGTACCGAACGGCCTGACCAGGTGTCGCGACGCTGAAGCAGGCCGGCGATCTCGCCCTGCGGGTCGAGTTTGAACACGGCGGCAACATCGTTGAACCGCCGGCCGAGCACGTTGGCAGCCTCCTTGCCGACCGCGCGGGCGAAATCGTCGGAGACGGCGCTGAATGCGCCATTGGCATCGGTTTTCCAGACAAAGCGCACGGGACCTTTAGGCAGCTCCGGCCTCTGCTGCTGCCGATCGTCAAAGTACCAGTCATCTGACGCATCCGGCGCCGGTGTTTCCTGGTCGTCGCGCGTGGCGGTGATGGGATCGGCCGCAGGGGGGGGCTCGGTCGCGGTCTCCGAAGAGTGCGCGACTTCCGCGGCTTCATCCTCGACGACACGCTCCGGAAGGTCGGCATCGGACGGAAGCGGTGCGACTTCGTCTTCCACCGGCTCATGCCGCGCGTCGACGCTGGCCCGTGTCGGGATCTCGTCGCGGCCGCCTTCGCTGTCTGGCTCGATCTCCTCCACGGGCTCATCCACCGCGACAAGCAGGTGAAGGGAAGGCTCGTCCACGAGCCGTGCGATGCCCGCCGGAATCAGTCCACCTCCAGCCGGAATCAGCCGCTTCACCAGCCGGTCGCTTTCGCGGGCAACCTCTCCCACCAGCCGCGACAATGTCTCCTGCGAAATTCCAAGGCCGTCGAAGCCGGGCGACGTCGCGTTCGCATGCGCCGCATCGTCGATGAGGGCAGCGAAATAACCTGCCTCGCCGAACCCTTCGATGACGCGCGCAGCGGCTTCGTCACCGCCGATGGATCTGGGCGTTTGTGTCGGAACGGCCAGCAGTACCGCAGGCTCGCCATCGGGTAGCATGACGCCGGACACGAGAAACTGCACGGCGCGGCTCGTCATGCCGCTTGCCAGTCGCACCATTACCTGCCGGTCGCGATCCATGCGTGGAAAGCCCGGCGTCGCTGCAATCTGCCTGCGCGCCGCAAAACCCAGGCCGGGCGAGCCGCCCATCACCGCCTCGATGTCCGGATAGCCGAGCAATGCCGCGCCAGGGCCATTCGCCCAGATCACTTCATCAAGGTCGACCGTCAGGATTGCCAGCGCATCGCCTGCGGCAAAACGCGTACGCACCTCTTCCATCACGGCAATGTCGATGAAGGAATAGGGGCCTGAAGCCATGCGAAAACCTGAAGCCGTTGAGTGGGCGGACGAGCCGTTGTTAACTCTTTGTTAGTAAAAGTTCGGTGGCGCCGCGTCCAGAAAGTCGGGACCCCACAGCGCGCGAATCTTGTTCCTTGGTTAATCCCCGGGGCGCAATTTTGCTGCATCGCAACAAAATTGTTGCAATGCACAAAAGGGGCGCCTATATTGGCTTCAAGTCAAACGAGCCGGCACGATAAGACGTTGCCGGACCAAGTGTAAAGGATCGAGCGATGACCAAAGCCGCCGCAAAGACCGCCGAAACCATCGAATTCCCGACCTTCGACGCCGACAAGACGGCAGACCAGTTCCGCGCCTTCGCCGAGAAGGGCGTCGAGCAGTCGAAGGAAGCCTATGCCAAGATGAAGACCGGCGCCGAGAACGCGCAGAAGGCCATGGAATCGACCCTAGAAACCGCCCGCGCCGCCGGCAGCGAATTCTCGATGAAGTCGATCGCAGCCGCCCGTGCCAACACGGAAGCCGGCTTTGCTCACCTCGAGGCGCTCGTCGCGGCCAAGTCCCTCTCCGAGGTGATCGAGCTGCAGACAGCGTTCCTGCGCAAGGCTGTTGAGACCGCCGTCGAGCAGGGCAAGGATTTCCAGGCTGCGTCGACCAAGGCTGCCGAAGAGGTTTCCAAGCCCATGAAGGAAGCCTTCGAGTCGACCGTCAAGGAACTCAAGATCGCCTGACGCGTTCAGGTTGCAAGTACACCGCGTGAAGGAAACCTCCTCCCTTCCCGATCGCGGCTCAGAAGACCGGCTCCTCCTCCCGCCGGTCTCCTAACAGGAAAAGGCCGGGATCTCCTCCCCCCGGCCTTTTTCCTTTTTTAGGCTTGGCTTGCAGCGCATCGGGCTTGAAATCGCCGCCGATAGTCCGTAAGAGCCTCGCCAGCCAGAGCTTGGCGCGTGCGGTTGTAGCTCAGTTGGTTAGAGCACCAGATTGTGGATCTGGGGGTCGCTGGTTCGAGCCCAGCCAACCGTACCATCTTCTTCCGACATTCCGCCGTCAGTCGATTGCCTCGATGCCCTGAGCTTTCAGCCGTTCGAGATTGTCCTTCATTTCCTTCAGCCGTTCCGGAGAATGGCCCTGCCATTCAGCCACTTCGCCCGTGATGAGAAGCGGTTCACGCGTGCGGTAGGATTGTGTGGGGTTGCCCGGGAATTTCTTGTCGGTCAGGTTGGGATCATCCTCGATGGCACCCGTCGGCTCTACGATATAGATTCTCTGCCGGCCGTCGCCTGCGGCCAGTTCCGCACCCCATATCGCCGCGTCGAGCGTCGCTGTCAGATACACCCACGACGCGAGCTTTCGGGCGCCGAAATTGGAGTTGTAGCCGGCTCGGATCAGGTCTCCCTGTTTCAGGTCTGCGCGTGTGCCGTGGTAGAACAGGCGTGGATTGTCGTTGTCGGGGATCGTCATTGCGTCTTTGCTCCTTGCGCCGCCGCAACACATTTGGTGTGACTGCACGCGTCATCAAGACACGTCTGCGAATATGGACAAGACACAGACGGCTGGTTAGCGTCACGCCATGTCACGTCTGATCTTGCTGATCTGCATCGCTCTTTCCCTGTGCCTCTCCCCATACATAGCGAGCGCGGGCGAGACAGGCATGACCGGCGACGCGTCGTACGGAATGCAGATGTCGGCCGGCGGCGACCATGACATGTCGGCTATGGTCGACTGTCCGCGCCGGGGTAGCTGCATAGGCGCTGCATCGGTCTGCGCATGGGCCTGCACCGGCAATGCGGTGGTTGACCTGGCTCATCCTCGTGTAAGCTTGGCGCATGTTCCTCGTGAGCTTTATGCGCTGCTCCTGACGCAGGTGGGCGAAGGCGTGTTTCTTTCCACGACAGAGCGCCCTCCCAAAATCCGTCTCCTGTGAGCCCGCGCCCTTCGGGGTGTGAATCGTAGGATTTGCATTGGGGCCACTGCGTCCCAAGGAGACGGATATGACTACTTTTTCAAGACGCGGCTTTCTGGCCGCCAGTGCTGCCGCTTTGGCAATCTCACAGTTTCCGCGAACGGGTTCGGCACAACAGCATGCACTGGACCTGCGTGCCACAAGCCGGACGTTGGACATCGACGGAAAGGCTGCAACGGTGTGGGGACTGGCCGGCCCGCCCGGTCAGGGCCTGGTGCTCGATCCCGGTCAGCGCTTCATGGTGAACCTGACCAATGAACTGCCGACGCCGACTCTGATCCACTGGCACGGCCAGATTCCGCCCAATGAACAGGACGGGGTGCCCGATATGCCTATGCCCATGCTCGCGCCCGGCCAGATGCGTGGCTACGACTTTGTGGCTACTCCGGGAACGCATTGGATGCACGCGCATATTCCGCTTCAGGAGATGCGGCTTCTCGCGGCGCCGCTGATCGTCCGCAGCCCGCAAGACATCACCGGCGACCGTCAGGAAGTGACAATGTTTCTGCACGATTTCGCCTTCAAGTCCCCTGAAGAGGTAATGGAGGAAATTACCGGCGGGCATTCCTCAGGCGGACATGCATCCATGGGACATGGCGAAATGTCCGGGAACCGCATGCCGCAGATGGACCAGTCCGCCATGCCTGGAATGGATCATGGAAGCATGCCGATGGCTGGTATGGAGATGGACCTCAATGACTACAATTGGGATGCCTACCTAGCCAATGATCGAACGCTTTCGGACCCGGAAGTGGTTCGCGTCGAGCGTGGCGGGCGCGTACTTCTGCGCGTCATCAACGCTTCTGCCGCCACGGTGTTCTGGGTCGATACCGGGGCCGTCGATGCGCGGCTCGTCGCAGTCGATGGTCACGCGGTGCAACCGGTGAAGGGCAGCCGCTTTGGTATCGCGATGGGCCAAAGGCTGGACATGGAGATCGACCTGTCCGGCTCCGGAGCCTGGCCGATGCTCGCCTTGCGGGAAGGCGCGCGTGAGCGCACGGGGCTGATACTCGCAACGGCAGGCGCAGACACAGCCAAGATCGGATCGACAGCCGACGAGGAGGCCGCGGCTTTCGACACCGATCTTTCCCAGGAATTGCAGCTCGTAGCCCGCGATCCGCTGCCGCCACGCGCGCTGCAGCGCAGTCACATGGTGATGCTTGGCGGTGGGATGCAGCCTTACCGCTGGACGATCAACGGCAGAACCTGGGGTGAGCATGTTCCGGTCACGGCACGTACCGGCGAGCGTGTTGAGATCATGTTCCACAATATGTCGATGATGGGCCATCCGATGCACTTGCACGGCCACGTTTTCCAGGTGGTGGAGATAAATGGAAAGCGCATCGACGGGGCCAGGCGCGACACGGTCTTTGTGCCTCCGATGGCGATGGTGACTGTCGCACTGGACGCGGGCGAGGCCGCGCGCTGGATGCTGCATTGTCATCATATGCCGCATCTTGAAACCGGCATGATGACCGAGTTTGCAGTCGCGGCGTGATGATGACGGGGCGCGGCAACGCTCCCCGTCAGATCTTCCCGCGGTCGCTCGCCATTTCGTCAAAAATCCAGCCCCGGAAGGCGCGGACGCTTTTCTGCCTGAGCGCGCCTTCCGGATAGACGACGTAGTATTTCCATCTCGATTCAAGCGCGAGATCGAAGGGCCGAAGCAGCCGCCCGCCCGCCAGGTCGGCGGAGACAAGGACGCTGCGGCCCAACAGCACGCCTTCTCCCTGCACGGCCGCCTCAACCGCGTAAGCGGCGGCTTCGAAAGTCACGCCACTTTCCGGATCGATTCCATCGAGACCCGCATGCTCCAGCCACGCCGCCCAACCGATGCGAAAATTGTCATGAATGAGCCGGTGATGCCTCAAATCGCTGGGCTGCCGCAGCGGATGGTCTCCTTGCAGCAGTTGTGGGCTGCAGACAGGAGACACCGTTTCGTCGGACAAAAGCTCTGATACAACGCCCTCATACCCGCCCGCTCCGTAGCGTATCGCGATGTCGATGCCGTCCCGCAGGAAGTCCACCAGCGCGCCAGACGTGGAAAGGCGCACGTCAATATCGCGATGCGAGCGGTGAAAACGGTGAAGGCGCGGCACAAGCCATCGGCCGGCGAAGCCGTCGGATGTGCTGACGTTGAGGGTTCGTTGTGGACGGGCGGCGGTGGCTGACATGGTGGCTGCCGCGATGCGGTCGAGGCTCTCCCCGACCGCCGCCGCATAGGCGGTGCCGGCGTCAGTCAGACGCACAGACCTGGTCCCCCGGTCGAAAAGCCTTATGCCAAGCTTGTCTTCCAGATTGCGGACTGCGCGGCTGACCGCGCCGTGCGTAACGTTCAGTTCGGCGGCAGCCTTGGAGAAGCTCAGGTGTCGCGCAGCGGCTTCGAAGGCGGGAAGGCTCATCAACGGAGGCAGCTTGCGGGGCATGGATGACCTGTGAGCGATACTCACAAATGCTGCACGATTAATCGTTTGTCGTCCAGCGTGTCAGCACCAATTCTACGCTCAGGCCGGTGCGGTCAGGGGCTCGCCGGAAGCTGTTTCGGCAAAGAAAGAAGCCGGTGTTTGCGGCGGTGTCGCTGCAGATCGGACAATGGCAAAGGATATGACGATGAAAATCTACCCCCATCTCTGGTTTGCATCCGAGGCCGAGGAGGCGATGGAGTTCTATACCTCCATCTTCAAGGGATCGAAGGTTCTGGAACGTGTCGACCTGCCCGATCCGGAACTCTCCGTCGTGCGCTTCGAGCTCCCGGGAATGCCCGTGGCGGCTCTCAATGCCCATTCGCGCGTGCCCTACAACGAGGCCTTTTCTTTCCTGGTCGAGACGGATGATCAGGAAGAGACCGACTATTACTGGAACGCGCTGACGGCGGGCGGCGGCAAGGAGCAGCCCTGTGGATGGCTGACTGACAAATTCGGCGTCTACTGGCAGGTAACGCCAACCATCCTGCTCCGCATGATCGCGGATCCGGATCGTCAGAAAGCCGCCCGAGCGCTGCAGGCCATGTACAAAATGAAGAAGATCGTCATTGCCGATCTTGAGCGCGCCTTCGCCGGCGATGCGCGTTTGTCGGCGTAGGTGCCACGGCAGGAGATATTCATGGCTATGTTGAAGGATGGCAAAGTGGTCATCGTTGGCGGCAGCTCCGGTATCGGTCTCGGTGTCGCCCAGGCAGTGGTCGCAGCCGATGCGCATGTCGTGATTGTGGGTCGGTCGGCAGCGAAGCTTGAGCTGGCGCAGCGAACCCTCGACGCCGGCTCGCGGGTGAGTGCGATCGCCGCCGATATGACGAACGAGCAGGACGTTGCCCGTACGTTGAGCGACGTGGGCTCTTTCGACCATCTTGTATCGACGGCCGGCACGCCGCCGCCCGGTTACCCGATTGGCGATACCGATATGGAGGTGGTCCGCGGCTTTGTTGACAACAAGCTGGTCGGCGCCGTGCTGCTGGCGAAGCATGCGGTTCGGACGTTAAAAGTGGGTGGATCGATGACGTTCACGTCGGGAATCAACAAGGACCGGCCGCCGGTGCCCGGAGGGGCGGTCGTGTCCGCGGTCGCCGGGTCATTTAGCTATTTTGCGCGGGCACTGGCGCTGGAACTGGCCCCGATGCGAGTGAACATAGTCTCGCCCGGATGGGTCGACACGCCGATGTGGGACGAACTGGTCGGGGAAGCCAAATCGGCGTTCTTTGCAGAAATGGCGCCCCGATTGCCGGCCCGAAAGATCGCGACGCCGGCGGACGTTGCACCCGCCTACATCCATCTCATGGAAAGCGAATTCACGACGGGCGAGACAATCCGTATCGACGGCGGACACAATCTGATCTAGCCGCCCTCAGAAAAGCGAACCCTGTTCCCCGCCGCCGGCCTTTGGCTTTGTCGTCTGCTTTCTGGCTGGAGGCTTCGCGGGGACCTCGCTGCCTGATGCCACGGCCTCGGCACGGCCGTCTGCAAACTCGATGCTGAGCACGTCGCCCGGCTTTATGTGTGTCGCGCTTTTGACCGGCTTTTCATCAGCATCGCGGATGAGGGCGAAGCCGCGTTGCAGCACCGACTTGTGGGACAGCGTTTCCGCCAGTCGCCCGGCCTGGGCAAGACGCGTCGAACGCCGTTCCAATGTCGCGGCAATACATTGATCTGCGCGCCGGCCAAGCAATTGCAGCGTCTGACGGTGCGTCTCCATCCTTCGCGTAAGCGTGGCCGGTGCAACCCGTGCGGCATCGCGGGCAAAGCGCGTCCGGGCCTCGTTGACGCGACGCTGAAGCATTGCCGGCGAAAGGCGCAGGCCGCGGAAGCGCAGGCGCTTCGCTTCGGTGTTGGCGAACAGAGCGCGGCCCAGCCGGCTTGCGGCCTCGTCGAAGCGTCGGCGCGGCAGGGCCAGCAACTGGTCGGCCGAGGGCAACGCGCGCGCCGCAGCGCGCAGGCCCTGGCGTTTGCGTTCCGTGCTGCGCGAGACGGCACCTTTGAGACGAGCCGAGAGCCGCGAAAGCGCCGCTTCCAGATCGGCCTTTACCGGCACCGCGAGCTCCGCCGCTCCGGTCGGCGTGGGCGCGCGCACATCGGCTGCATGGTCTATCAGCGTCCAGTCGGTCTCGTGGCCAACGGCCGAGATCAGTGGAATGCTTGATGCGGCGGCCGCGCGAACCACCGCTTCATCGTTGAAGCCCCACAGGTCCTCGAGGCTGCCGCCCCCGCGTGCGACGATCAGAACGTCCGGCCGGGGTATGGGACCTGCCGGGTCGAGCCGGTTGAAGCCTTCGATCGCAGTGGAAACTTCCGCACCGGTCGTGTCGCCCTGCACCCGCACGGGCCACACCAGCACGTGCAGCGGGAAGCGATCGGTTATGCGGTGAATGATGTCGCGGATAACCGAACCAGTGGGTGATGTGACGACACCGACCACGCGCGGCATGTAGGGTAGGGCGCGCTTGCGCTCGTCGTCGAACAGCCCCTCGGCTGCGAGCTTGCGGCGGCGTTCTTCCAACAGCGCCATCAGGGCGCCGGCTCCGGCCGGCTCCAGATTGTCTATGACGATCTGGTATTTCGACGAGCCCGGATAGGTGGTCAGCTTGCCGGAGGCGATGACCTCCATCCCTTCCTCGGGCCTGAATTTCAGGCGCGAAAACGTACCCTTCCAGATAACCGCTTCCAGTCGCGCGCGCTCGTCCTTCAGCGCGAAGTAGGCGTGGCCGGATGAGTGCGGACCGCGATAGCCCGAGATCTCGCCACGCACGCGCACATTGCCGAACTGATCCTCGACCGCGCGCTTGAGCGCGCCCGAAATCTCGGAAACGGTGAATTCGGCGGCATTGGTTGCGGCGCCGGATGACGGGTCAGACGTGAGAAAGGAATCGCTCATCGGCAAAACATGGCACCAAAGCCTCCGTTCGCGTCAAGGCGCACGAGACATTCAACCGGCGGCAACGTCACAGTAAAAGCCGCTGCTCCACCGTGCGTCCAGCATCCGTCACCAGCCAGCCATCGCCGGCCGTTGCTTCTGTCGCTTCACGCGGGCAAACGCCATTCCGTCGAAGTCGAACTGGCCGGACTCCTCCGGCACAGGCACGGAGATGTTGTCGAGGCTGTCGCAGATGTGACGCGCCAGCGCATCGACCAGCTCCGGCTGGCTCGAATGGCCCCGCACGATGCCGATCCGCACGTCGGGCAGGGCGCCGAACCCGTCCGTCTCCCCGAGAATGCGCATACCCGGCCGCAGCGCGCACTCCGGCAGGATCGAAACGGCCTGGCCCGACAGCACCGCAGCGATGATGACGGTAGCCGACCAGCTCGTGAACAGGATGCGGTAGTCGCGACCCATCTGGTCGAGCATGTCGCACGCCGTCCTGCGCCACATGCAGGTAGCACGGCCGACGGCAATCGGCAGCACGTCCTCCATATGGATCGAGTGGTTCGCGGACGTGACCCACAGCAGCGGCTCGCGCCGCACCACTTCGGCCGCGCCCTTGTCGCTGTCGTGGGTAATCAGGGCGATGTCGAGATGGCCGCGCTTGATGTGGTCGATCAGGTTCACCGTCGGCTCACAGATGACGGACAGTTCCACGCGCGGGTTGGACCGAGCGAAGCGGGCCATGATCTCGGGCAGGAACCGGTCGGCATAATCGTCCGGCGTGCCGATGCGAATATGGCCTTCCAGGCTAGCGTCATCGAAGGCCGCGAGCGTCTCCCTGTTCAGGCGCAGAAGCCTTCGTGCATAGGTCAGCAGGCGTTCGCCTTCCTCGGTCAGCCGGTTTGTGCGGCCTTCCTTTTCGAAGAGCGCCTTGCCCAGGCGTTCCTCCAGCCGCCGCATCTGCATGGAGACCGCCGATTGCGTGCGATGCACTTCATCCGCGGCCCTCGTGAAGCTGCCGGTGTCGGCTATGGTGATGAACGTGTGAAGCTGGTCGAGATCGAGTGGAGCGGCCATGCGCGTGATCCATCATGTTTTCTGATCCGACACATTAAAAACATTCGTTAGACTAATCAATCGCCTCGTGGGACTGTCTCGATGCTAACCAGCAGACGCGATTCAACAGCGGCTGCCGCGGCGCATTCATGCGCTGGCGGTGGATTCGTGATGAGCCGCGTCGATTTTGAAGGAGAGATGAGATGACCGCCCTTGACCACCACACGCATGCGATCGCTGCCGAACGGCGCACGGTTGCCGCCGTGTCGCGCGTGGCCAACGGTTTCCGCGCACTCTTGCGCGCGCTCATCAATCGACGCGAAGTAAACCGCCTTGGCGACCTTTCGGACCACGAACTCGCCGACATCGGGCTGATGCGCACCGACCTCGTGGTCGCCATGCGCTCGCCGATGAGCATCGATCCGACGGCGCGCCTCAGCGACATCGCCCGCGAACGCTACCTCACCGAGGATGGCGCGCGCCGGGTCTGCTGATGCCACAGTTTCCGCAGGCTGACTCCCACATCCCGCCGGTTCCCCTCCGGTAGCCTGCATGCTGCCCGGTCATCCTCCCAGGATGGCCGGGCTTTTTTATTAGCGCGGCGGGTTCTTCATGCCCTGCAGAAACTTGTCGAAGACCGATTCCATATTCTTCTGGTAATCGTCCCGCGTCTTGCGGCCGCTTTCGAACATGTCGCCGAAGAGATCGTCATAGGGCGTTCGCGCGCGTCCGCTTGGATTGGTGCGCTGGGGTTGGGATTCGCGCTGGGTCTGCGGCCGAGGCTGTTGTTGCCCGCCACGCATCATCTCCTCGAAAATCTTGCCGAGCGGGTTGTCGAACGGCCCCTGCGGCGCGCTGGGCGCCTGCCGCTGGGCCTGTCCGCCGCCGAACATGCCTTCCAGGATCTTGCCGAATGGGTTGTCGAACTGGTTGAGGTCGGGCTGCGGCGCTTCCGGGCGTGGTGCCGGCTGCTGGGGCATGCCGCCCTGCTTCATCATCTGCTCGATGATTTCCTGGAGCGGATTGCCCTGACCACCGAAGCCGGCCGCCTGCACCTGGCCGGTCGACTGCTTGAAAAGCCCGCCCATGATCATGGTCGCCAGCGCGGGCAGCATCTGCTTGAGGACGTCCTGGCCGATGCCTGTCGCCTGCGAGGCCTGTGCCGCCACTGCGCGCGAAAGCTCCTTGGAGCCAAAAAGATGGCCTAGGATGCCGTTGCCTTCTTCCATTCCCTGAGGCGAGAAGGCCCGTGTCGCATCCTCGAAATATTTGGCGTGCTGGCCGGAAGACAACGCAGTGAGGAACGAGCCGAGATCGTAGGGGTTCGAGGCATTGCGCTTCAGCCCCTGGCTGAAGGCAGGCAGCAGCGCTTCCATGGCCTGCTGTGTCTGCTGTTGGGAAAGGCCGAATTGCCGCGCCATCTGGTCGACGGCATTGCCGTTCTGGGCCTGGGCGAGCATGTCGAACAACGGCAGCATGGCGGTCTCCTCCGGTATCGCTTTAGGCCGAAAGCCTACCCTATGGGCAGGCGTTCGCAAGCGTCATCGCAAGTTTGCCATAGACGGGCATCGTGGAGTGCGGTGCCGGAAGCCCTCTGCCTCAGTAGGCGTATTCGAGGAAGACGGGTTCGATGGAGCCGCCCCAGCGCGTGTTGTAAGCCTTGAGCATCTCCTCCGCGCTCGTGCTGCCGCGCGCGACCACTTCCTCCAGCGGGGCCAGGAAGCCGGTCTCGTCGTAGCCTTCGCGGTTCTTGCGGTCACGGCGGGCGAGGCCGCCGCGCGAGATGTCGAGCACGTCGCGCGCAACCTCGCGCAGCGTCCTGTTCCCATAGGGCGTCGCCAGTCCCTGCGCCGGCACGGCATTCCGCATTGCCTCGACGTCGGTAAAGGTCCACTCTTTCGTCAATGCCTCGGCGGCGTCCAGCGCGGCCTCGTCGTAAAGAAGACCGACCCAGAAGGCGGGCAGGGCGCAGATACGCCGCCACGGCCCGCCGTCGGCGCCGCGCATTTCGAGAAAGCGCTTGAGCCGTACATCGGGAAACAGCGTGGACAGATGGTTGGCCCAGTCGCCCATCGTCGGCAACCCGTCCGGAACGCTGTCGCGGAGCGCCCCGTCCATGAACTGGCGGAAGGTGACGTGGGTCACGTCGAAATAGCGCCCCTCGCGGATCAGGAAATACATCGGCACGTCGAGCGCCCATTCGACGTAGTCTGCAAAGCCGAAATCGGGCGAGAAGCACAATTCCAGCAGCCCCGCCCGCTGGTTGTCGGTGTCGCGCCATATCTCGCCACGCCAGCTCTGCAGGCCGTTTGGCCGTCCCTCGGTGAATGGCGAGTTCGCGAAAAGCGCGGTCGAAAGCGGCTGCAGCTTCAACGAGACCTGCATCTTGCGGCGCATGTCCGCCTCGCTCTCGAAGTCCAGGTTCACCTGGATCGTGCAGGTCCGGTACATCATATCGAGGCCCTGCGTCCCAACCTTCGGCATGTAGGCCGTCATGATGTCGTAGCGCGATTTCGGCATGCGCGGCGTTTCGGCGAGCGTCCATTTCGGGCTGCCGCCAAGGCCGAGGAAGCGGATTCCCAGTGGCTCGGCGATCTCGCGAAGCTGGGCGAGATGGGCGTTGCCTTCGCGGCATGTCTGGTGGATCGTCTCGAGCGGCGCTCCGGAGAGCTCGAACTGACCGCCCGGCTCAAGTGAGATCGCGCCCTGTCCGGTCGGCTCCACCAGTCCGATGATGTGGCCGGCATCGACGATCGGCTCCCAGCCGAGCACGCGCTGCATGCCTTCCAGTAGTGCCTTGATGCCGCGCTCGCCGCCATAGGGTACCGGGGCGTTGCCGTCGATATAGAAAGGAAACTTCTCGTGCTCGGTGCCAATTCGCCATTGATCGCGCGGCTTGTTGCCGGCGCTCAAATAGGAGACCAGTTCGTCGATGCCTTCGATCGGCCGGAAATCGGTCGTGTCGCGCGCCATGTCGTTTCCTCAACTAAATGTCCGGCCGGCCGTTCTTGCGACGGCGCGCGAGTGTTGAACGAAAGACCGCCGTGCGATCAAGCGAAAAATCCTGACAGCACGTTGACGCTAAGTTGATTGTCGCGCGTTGAAAGCTTCTCTCGGCCTTCCCATGCATCAGCTCCAGTCGCCGATTGTCGCCTGGATGACGGCGAGCGCAGCAACCGCGGCCGTGTCGGCGCGCAGGATACGCGGGCCAAGCGGTATGGCGGTCACGAACGGCAAGGCTCTCAGCATTCGGCGTTCGTCTTCTGAAAATCCCCCTTCGGGACCGACGAGCAGGCCAAGTCTGGTTTCAGCGATTGAGCGCAGCGCCGGCACCGGGTTGTTTGTTGCGGCGTCCTCGTCGCAGAAGATCAGCCGTCTGTCGGGCTCCCAGTCGCCGAGCAGCCGCTCCAGTTTCAGGGGCGGGCGCACCGGCGGCACTGCCAGCACGCCGCACTGCTCGGCCGCCTCGATCGCGTTCGCCTCGAACTTCTCAAGTGATGTCCTGGTGTTCTGCGTGTGCTGTGTGATGACGGGTTGCAGCACGCCAGCGCCCATTTCCACGGCCTTTTGCACCAGATAATCGAGCCGGCCGACTTTCAGGGGCGCAAAGGCGTAGACAAGGTCGGGTGTGGGCGGTTGCGGTCGTGTCTGGCTTTCCACCGCGATGCGCACGGCCTTCTTTCCGAGCGCTTCTATTCTCGCGCTCCACTCGCCGTCGCGCCCGTTGAAGACGAGTAGTTCGGCCCCTTCGGCCATGCGCAGCACGTGGGCCAGATAGTGGCTCTGTGCCTTGTCGGCCTCGAAGGTCGTGTTCTGGGCGAGGTCGTGCGGCACGTAGAGCCGCTGAAGCTTGTAGTTGGCGCGCATGATGCTGTGTTGCGATGGCTGCCCGGCATTCGTCAAGTTCGCCTGCCGTTGAATCTTGCTGCCGTCCTGTCGGTTCGCACCCGCCGCAAACGTCCTGAGTGGGCAGTCACGCAAACAAAGGAGAAGAATGCGATGCTCACTTTGCCGGAAATCGTCGAGCGTGGTCCGCAGCCATACGTCGCCGTGCGAGAGCGTGTTTCGCTTGGCGCGATGAAGCCGGCGGTGGACCGGGCGTTCCAGAAGCTGTTCGGATGGCTTGGCGCGAACGGAGTGGAGCCGGTCGGCGCTGCGTTCTTCAAGTACAATCTCATCGACATGGGTGGAATGTTGGACGTCGAGTTCGCTGTACCGGTGGCCAGAGAGATCGATTCAGGCGGAGAGATCACCGCAGCCATGCTGCCGGCAGGCCACTATGCTCAGGTCAAATGGACCGGACCCTATGACGCGCTCGTCGATGTCAACGCTGTTCTGGTCGGTTGGGCGAAGGAAAAGGGTGTCCGCTGGGACACGCAGGAAACTCCGGAGGGCGACCGCTTCGCTGCCCGCATCGAAATCTACGAAAACAACCCTGCCGAAGTCGAAGATCCGAAAGACCTGGTGACGACGGTCGCCATCAAGGTCGCCGACTGACCGTCAAGGCAGTGCGCTGGGATGCCATGCCGGCGCATAGCCTGCTCGCAACGCCGCGATTGTGGATCGTGGCGTGAGGAGCCGGGCATGCGCAGGCAAGGCCCGGGGCTCCCCATACCCGCTGAAGCTCCATGGCAGAGCCAGTCCGGCTCGGAGTGCAAATATCCCTGCATTGGCCACGATTGCCGCGCCGTCGGGAAGCTGGCGGATCTGGTCTTGCTGCAGCGGTGGCTTCTCGCCGGTGACGGCGTGCCTTTCGGCGTGCAGCAGGCTGTCGATCTCAGGCGCCGTTGCAGTGGCAAGACCGTTGCCCCTGGCGAAGAACCGTTGGAAATCTCGCGCAGCGTCGCGCCGGCAATAGAAGCAGGGCCGGTGGCCCGCAGCCAGCGCCGTCACCTCGTCGAGGAAGAAGAGTTCGGTCCAGCCTGCTCCCCTGGAAGGACTGTTGCGCCCCATCGGCTCCCGCCGCGTTCCGTGCGGGTGTTCCAATGTGCAGACGATCCACGCTTTGGTCGTCCACCGTCGCGAAAGAAGCGTCTTCGACGCTGGATCGTGAATGACGCCGCGATTGCCTGTGAAGAGACCCCGCGCCGGCGTCGCGACGATCTCACCGGCAGGGTCGACCCGGTTCTGCAGTGGCACAAGCAGCCTCCCTTTCCTGCGTCGCGCGCGCCATGCTATCGCTCCGCGCAGTCTTCGACACCACCCGAAAAAAAAGCCGGAAGCTTCCATGCACGTTCTTGTTGTCCAGAATTTCGAGGGTGCGAGCCTTGGACAGGTGGCGATTGCGCTCGACGAAGCCAATGCAAGCGTCGAGACGATCCGCGCCGACAAGGGTGAGCCGCTGCCGGACGGCGCGAATGGCTACGACGCACTGGTCGTGCTGGGTGGCGCGCAAAATGCGCTGGCCGACGATGTGTGCCCGTGGCTTCCCGCACTGTGCGATCTGATGCGCGATTTCTCCGAAGCCGATCGGTCCGTGCTGGGCATTTGCCTTGGTAGTCAGCTTCTCGCTCGCGCCTATGGTGGGCAGAATATCGTAGGCGGGGCGACCGAGTTCGGCTGGCGCGAGGTCGAGTTGACGGGCGATGGCGTTGCCGACCCGATCTTTGAAGGCGTGGGTGAGCGCTTTCGCACCTTCGAGTGGCACGACGATACATTCATGTTGCCCGGCGGTGCCGTGCGGCTTGCCGGCAATCTCGACGTTCAAAATCAGGCTTTCAGGGTTGGCCGCGCGGCCTATGGCATGCAGTTTCATTTCGAGGCCGACCGGCCAATGGTCGAGCAATGGAGCGATGCATTCGCGACGCTGCTGGCCGATCTCCAGCCTGGTTGGGCCGAGCGGCACCCGGCTGAGGCCGCCCTGCACGGGCCGCAGGCCGACGCTGCCGGCATGACCATCGCCCGCAACTGGGTGCGCACCATCGCAGCGCCTTAACCCGTGATGCGAACCGAAAATTTCGATACCGTCATCCTCGGCGCGGGCGCGGCGGGCATGATGTGTGCGATTCATGCCGCTGCGCGCGGCGGTCGCGTCCTTGTCATCGATCATGCAAAATCGCCAGGCGAAAAAATTCGAATCTCAGGCGGCGGTCGCTGCAATTTCACCAATCTGGGCTCAAGCCCCCGCAACTTCCTCTCGCAAAATCCGCATTTCGCCAAGTCGGCTTTAGGCCGCTACACGCAGCACGATTTCATCACGCTGGTGGAAAAGCACGGCATCGCCTACCACGAGAAAACACTCGGGCAGCTCTTCTGCGACCATTCCGCCAAGGACATCATAGCGATGCTGCTGGATGAGATGGCGCAGGTCGGTTGCGAGATCAGGCTCAAGACAAGCCTCGGTACGGTCGAACGAACGGATGCGGGGTTTTCGCTTGTGCTGGCGGGCGATGGCGCGGGCAAGGTGCGATGCCGCCACTTCGTGGTCGCTTGCGGGGGGAAGTCTATTCCCAAGATGGGCGCGACGGGGTTGGGCTATCAGATCGCGGAGCGGTTCGGGCTTGCCGTCACCGAAACGCGACCCGCATTGGTGCCGCTGACATTCGGCGAGGACATGCTGGACGGTTTCCGCGAGATCGCCGGTGTGGCGGTCGATGCGCGCGTTTCCTGCGGCAAGGCCGCCTTCAAAGAGGCTTTGCTGTTCACCCACCGCGGCCTTTCCGGCCCGTCCATCCTGCAGATTTCGTCTTACTGGCGTGAGAAACAGCCGATCAGCATAGCCTTGCTGCCGGACGTAGACTTCGCTCGCGTCCTGCTGGATGCCAAACGGGAGAACGCGCGACGAAGCATCGCAAACGCGCTGGGGGAAATCCTGCCGAAGCGGCTGGCGTCGTATCTGGCGCAGACGCATGGCTGGTCGGGAACCCTCGGTGAGGCAAGCGACCGGAAGCTCTTGTCGATCGCGCAGGCGCTTCACGGATGGGAGCTGTATCCCGTCGGATCAGAAGGCTACCGAACCGCCGAGGTGACTTTGGGCGGCGTGGATACGGCTTGCCTGAACTCGCGCACGATGGAAGCGAAGGGGGCCGATGGCCTCTATTTCATTGGCGAGGTGGTCGACGTGACCGGCTGGCTGGGCGGGTACAATTTTCAGTGGGCGTGGTCGTCGGGCTGGGCCACCGGGACGGCTATCGCCGAACGCGGTACGGCGCATTAAGTAAAACCGCACGGCCCTTAACCAAGACGCGAGTCGATCTTCTTGACTCGCCCGGGCGCAGTGACTATCTCACCGGTCATGTTAGCACTCTCTTCAGGTGAGTGCTAACCGCGATCCGGCCCAGCCGGACGGAGGGAACCCCTTAACCTATCCTTATCGAGGACACCAGAGACATGGCAAAGTCGAAATTCCGCCCGCTCCATGACCGCGTGGTCGTTCGTCGGGTCGAATCCGAGGAAAAGACCGCCGGCGGGATCATCATCCCGGACACCGCCAAGGAAAAGCCGCAGGAAGGCGAAGTTGTCGCCGTCGGTTCCGGCGCTCGTGACGAGGCCGGCAAGCTCGTGCCGCTCGACGTCAAGGCCGGCGACCGCGTCCTGTTTGGCAAGTGGTCCGGCACCGAAGTGAAGCTCAATGGCGAAGACCTTCTGATCATGAAGGAATCCGACATCATGGGCATCATCGGCTAATCCGACCAAACCCGAATTCAGGTTCACGATGGCCGGTTCGCCAAGGCGACCAGCCGTGAAAACAGGAGCTCAACATGGCTGCCAAAGACGTAAAATTCTCCCGTGACGCCCGCGAGCGCATGCTGCGCGGTGTCAACATTCTCGCCGACGCTGTGAAGGTCACGCTCGGCCCCAAGGGCCGCAACGTCGTGATCGACAAGTCGTTCGGCGCCCCGCGCATCACCAAGGACGGCGTCACCGTCGCCAAGGAGATCGAGCTGGAAGACAAGTTCGAGAACATGGGCGCCCAGATGGTGCGCGAAGTGGCCTCGAAGACCAACGACATCGCCGGTGACGGCACCACCACCGCGACCGTTCTGGCTCAGGCGATCGTTCAGGAAGGCCACAAGGCCGTTGCTGCCGGCATGAACCCGATGGACCTGAAGCGCGGCATCGACCTCGCTGTCAGCGACGTCGTCGCCCAGCTTGCCAAGGCCACCAAGAAGATCAAGACCTCGGAAGAGGTTGCTCAGGTCGGCACCATCTCGGCAAATGGCGAGAAGGAAATCGGCGAGATGATCGCCGCCGCCATGCAGAAGGTCGGCAACGAAGGCGTCATCACCGTCGAGGAAGCCAAGACCGCCGAGACCGAGCTCGAAGTCGTCGAAGGCATGCAGTTCGACCGCGGCTACCTGTCGCCGTACTTCGTCACCAACCCGGACAAGATGGTTGCCGAGCTGGAAGACGCCTACATCCTGCTGCACGAGAAGAAGCTCTCCAACCTGCAGGCAATGCTGCCGGTGCTGGAAGCAGTCGTTCAGACCTCCAAGCCGCTCCTCATCATCTCCGAGGACGTCGAGGGTGAGGCTCTGGCCACGCTCGTCGTCAACAAGCTGCGCGGCGGTCTCAAGATCGCTGCCGTCAAGGCTCCGGGCTTCGGCGACCGCCGCAAGGCCATGCTGGAGGACATCGCGATCCTCACCGGCGGCCAGGTGATCTCGGAAGACCTCGGCATCAAGCTCGAAAATGTCGGCCTCAACATGCTCGGCCGCGCCAAGAAGGTGTCGATCTCCAAGGAGAACACCACCATCGTCGACGGCGCCGGCAAGAAGGGCGAGATCCAGGGCCGCGTTGCCCAGATCAAGCAGCAGATCGAGGAGACCTCTTCCGACTACGACCGCGAGAAGCTCCAGGAGCGTCTGGCGAAGCTGGCTGGCGGCGTGGCCGTCATCCGCGTCGGCGGTGCGACCGAGGTTGAGGTCAAGGAAAAGAAGGACCGCGTCGATGACGCCCTGAACGCGACCCGCGCGGCCGTTGAGGAAGGCATCGTTCCTGGCGGCGGCACCGCGCTGCTGCGCGCTTCCCACAACCTCAAGGCCAAGGGCGAGAACGCCGATCAGGACGCCGGCGTCAACATCGTTCGCCGTGCTCTGCAGGCTCCGGCCCGCCAGATCGCGACCAACGCCGGTGACGAAGCTTCCGTGATCGTCGGTAAGATCCTCGAGAACAAGTCGCAGACCTATGGCTACAACGCCCAGACGGGCGAGTTCGGCGACATGATCTCCAACGGTATCGTCGACCCGACCAAGGTCGTGCGCACCGCGCTGCAGGACGCGGCTTCGGTTGCCGGTCTGCTAGTCACCACCGAGGCCATGATCGCCGAAGCTCCGAAGAAGGAATCGGCAGCTCCTGCGATGCCCGGCGGCGGCATGGGTGGCATGGGCGGCATGGACTTCTAGGAAGTCCATAAAGCTCGCCCATCACTTGAGAATCTCAAGCCCGTCAAGCGGGCTTGAGTGGCGGCATGGACTTCTAGGAAGTCTATAAAGCTTGAGAATACGAAGGGGCGGCAGCAATGTCGCCCCCTTTTTCTTTTGTGCCCAAGCAACCAAAATCCTGTCCTGCCGTTGTCTGACGCCGCAAGCGTGCGGTTGTTCGAAAGGAACCAGGCAGATGGTCAATAAGGATCAGGTCAAAGGTGTCGCAAAGCAGGCCACGGGTTCGGCCAAGGAAGCCGTCGGCAAAGCCACTGGCTCGAAGAAGACCGAAGCCAAGGGCAAGGCCGAAAAGGTGGCCGGCAAGGTCCAGAAGGGCTTTGGTGACGCCAAGGAAAAGGTCAAGAAGGCGCTCTGAACCCGCCTTACCGTCAGGCAAAGACAGGGAGCGATGCGATCGCTCCCTTTTTTCGTGTCGGACAGCCGCCGGTAAGAGGTACGAGCCGACGCGATAGCTGCTCCCCGACCCCACCGGGATTGCAGCGCGTGCAGCCGGAGACACTGCCAACCAGAACCATTGACAGCTTTGACGCTGCCCGCTACCCACCGCCGCGGCAAGAGGCGCCGGCCGCTCGCGGCGAAAGCCAAGGTGAAGCCTCTCCGACACGCTCGTCGTAACCGACGCATCGGCAACAATGGCAATGCGAGCCCCATTCGCTCTCCGTCGATGCGATCTGGAGACGACCACATGACGACGCCTGAACCGTCGCGTCAAAACGCGTTCCTGCATGGCCCATTGGGCCCGCTTTTCATCAAGACTGCACTTCCCATCATTCTCATCATGAGCACGAACGGTCTGCAGACCGTGATCGATGCCTGGTTCCTCGGCGAATTCGTCGGCGCGGATGCACTGGCCGCCGTAACGCTGATGTTTCCGGCATTCATGCTGCTGGCGGCACTTTCGACACTCGTCGCGAGCGGTATGGCAAGCGTGCTGGCCCGCACCTTCGGCGCGGGCGATATCGGCGCCACGCGTGTGGTCTTTGCCGGCGCGCACGGCCTTGCGCTGTTGGTCTGCGCGGTGCTGATCGCCTGTTTCTGGCTGGGCGGAGAGCCTCTGGTCAACCGCCTTGCAGATGGTTCGCCGTCGCTTGCAGCCATGGGCTACACCTATATCGCGATCGTCATATGGAGCTCTCCGTTGATGTTCGTCCTGTCCATCAATGGCGATGCGTTGCGCAGCGAAGGACGGCTTGGCTTGATGACCGTGGCTAGCCTCGTCACTTCCCTCGCCAACATCGTCATGAACTACCTGCTTATTGTCGAGTTCGGCTATGGCGTTGCCGGCTCCGCAATCGGCACCGTGCTTGCGCAAATTATCGCGCTGGCGATCGTGGTGGTCTATCGGACGAGGGGCAGGACGCCGCTTCGCTACGGCGTGCTTTCCGTGCGGCACTGGCGCGCGCATTGGGGATCGTTCCTGGCGCTTGGCGCGCCGCAGAGTCTTAGCTTCATCGGCATCTCGCTGACGGCTGCGGCAGTGATCCTTTCCGTCCAGCGCTGGTCCGGCGAAGATTATGCAGCAACGGTCGCGGCCTATGGCATCATCACCCGCATCATGACATTTGCCTTCATGCCGCTGCTGGGCCTCAACATGGCCATGCAGACGATCGTTGGCAACAATTTCGGGGCGCAGCTCTGGTCGCGTTCGGATGCCGGCTTGAGGCTCGGCCTCGTGGTGGCGCTGGGTTATTGCCTTACCTTCGAGGTCGCGATGCTGCTTTTCGCGCCGGTGATCGGCGGTATCTTCGTCGACGATCCGGCCACCATCGCGGAGGTTGGGCGCATTCTGCCGGTTACGATCATGCTCTATGTCGTCGCCGGACCGATGATGATGCTTTCCGGGTATTTCCAGGCGATTGGCGATGCGCGACGGGCGCTGTTCCTGAGCGTGACGCGAACCTACTGTTTCACGATCCCGCTGACTATCGCTCTGCCATTTGCGATTGGAGAGTGGGGTATCTGGTACGCCGGACCGACCTCGGAAGGGCTTATGCTCCTGCTTGCTCTGGGCCTGCTGGCCTATACCCAGGCCGCAACCGGCTATCGTTGGGGTGTGTTGCGGGCTGCTAGATCGTGAACCGGCCCGGGTAGGGCGAAGGAAGGGTTGAGCGTGACACGTGGCGGATAGTTCCTGGCTCCTTGTGCTGGCGCTGTCCGCCTTTAGCTCCGCCACGTTGCTGCCCGGATCCTCGGAGGCAACGCTGATTGGCCTGCACCTTTCGCAGGTCGCACCGGGCTGGCTTTTGCTGGCAGTTGCGTCGACGGCCAACGTCGTTGGCTCATGTGTCAACTGGATGCTAGGCCGGTTCGCGGCCCTGTGTGCCGGGCGGCGCTGGTTTCCGGCAACGCCCGAGCAACTGGACCGTGCGTCAGACTGGTATCGACGTTTGGGCTGGCCGACGCTTCTGCTTTCATGGGTTCCGATCATCGGCGACCCGCTGACGGTCATGGCCGGCATCCTGCGCACACCGCTATGGCTGTTCCTGATCGTTGTGGCCTTTGCCAAGACGGCGCGCTATGCAGCCTTGCTCTGGTTGATCGACCTGATCTGAGCACCAGATTTAATGCCGGCCACGCCAGCCCCCTACGGACGAGCAAGCCACGGACGGCTCTGAATAAGGAGACCGACAATGACGAAAACCCGCACCGAAACCGACACCTTCGGCCCCATCGAGGTCGATGCCGGAAAATATTGGGGCGCGCAGGCGCAGCGCTCGCTCGGCAATTTCAGGATCGGTTGGGAGAAGCAGCCGCAGCCGATCGTGCGCGCGCTCGGCATCGTCAAGCAGGCTGCTGCAGAGGCCAACATGGACCTCGGCCGCCTCGACCCGGCGCTCGGCAAGGCGATCGTCGATGCCGCGCAAGAGGTGATCGATGGCAAGCTGGACGATCACTTCCCGCTGGTCGTCTGGCAGACGGGCTCGGGCACCCAGTCGAACATGAATGCCAACGAGGTGATTTCCAACCGGGCAATCGAGATGCTCGGCGGCGAGATGGGCTCCAAGAAGCCGGTCCATCCCAACGACCACGTCAACATGAGCCAGTCGTCCAACGACACCTACCCGACGGCGATGCACATCGCCTGCGCGGAGGAGATCGTGCACCGGCTGCTGCCGGCGCTGAAGAAGCTGCACGGCGCGCTGGACGCAAAGGCAAAGATGTGGGGCGACATCATCAAGATCGGCCGCACCCACACACAGGATGCAACACCGCTGACGCTCGGCCAGGAGTTTTCCGGCTATGCGCAGCAGGTCGAAAACGGAATCGCTCGCATCGAACAGACCCTGCCGGGCCTGATGCAGCTCGCGCAGGGCGGCACGGCCGTAGGCACCGGCCTCAATGCACCTGTCGGCTTTGCCGAGAAGGTCGCCGCGCGCATTGCCGCGATCACCGGGCTCGAATTCACCAGCGCGCCCAACAAGTTCGAGGCGCTCGCAGCCCACGACGCGATGGTATTCTCCCATGGCGCGATCAACGCGGTCGCGGCGTCGCTGTTCAAGATAGCCAACGACATCCGCTTCCTCGGTTCCGGTCCGCGTTCGGGCCTTGGCGAACTGGCGCTGCCGGAAAACGAGCCCGGCTCGTCGATCATGCCGGGCAAGGTCAATCCCACCCAGTGCGAGGCGCTGACGCAGGTCTGCGTACAGGTCTTCGGCAACCACGCGGCGCTCACCTTTGCGGGCAGCCAGGGCCATTTCGAACTGAACGTGTTCAACCCGGTCATGGCCTACAACTTCCTGCAGTCGGTGCGGCTGATGGCGGATGCAGCGGTCTCCTTCACCGACAATTGCGTCGTCGGGATCGAGCCGCGTGTGGACAACATCAAGGCCGGCGTGGAGCGATCGCTGATGCTGGTGACGGCACTGGCGCCGAAGATCGGCTACGACAATGCGGCTAGGATCGCCAAGACCGCGCACAAGAACGGCACGACACTTCGCGAGGAAGCGCTGGCCACGGGGCTGGTGACGGCGGAAGAGTACGATTCCATCGTACGGCCCGAGGCGATGACGCAGCCGGGGTGAGGCACCCAGAGATTGTGAACGGAATTTTCGGTGCCGTTCGCAATCAATGAACACTGAGTTTGCAGCTCTGCGGATTGTTGCAGCGCACAGATAGTCTATTTGGGTGGAACGAAACCCGGAGAGTTACCTGCCAATGTCAAACGACCTCGTACTACTCGTCGCGCGCATCTTTCTCGTCGCGCTGTTCCTCGCTTCCGGCATCCCGCTGATTTTCGCTCCTGGCGGCTTCGCCGGCTTCATGGGCTCAATCGGCTTGCCCGCACCCATGCTCGTTACGTGGATCGTCATCGCCGTAAAGGTGCTTGGTGGACTGGCCGTTCTCGTCGGCTTCCAGACGCGCTATGCAGCTTATGCTCTTGCCGCCTTCTCGATCGGCTCGGCACTGCTCGGCCACACCAACTGGGCCGACATGAACGAGTTCAACAACTTCTTCAAGAATTTCGCGATCGCCGGCGGCTTCCTTGCCCTGTCGGTCGCGGGCCCGGGCGCGCTGTCGGTTTCCGGCCGCCGCTGATCCCAAACCCTCCCAAGGCGGATACGAAGAGGCCCGGAGCGATCCGGGCCTTTTTTATTGTGCGTCCTTCGAGGCTCGCCCTCGAAAGGACATAGCGAATTTGCAAGCGGCCTTGCGGGCTCGCACCTCAGGATGAGGGAGGTGGGCTGATCGAATCCGCTCAAAGTGGGCTCGATACGGGCCAATGGAAAGATCCTCTAGCCCGCGAGCTTTGCTAACCATCCTCATCCTGAGGTGCGAGCCCCCGGGTCTTGCCTTTGGCAAGCCCGAGGACAGGCTCCGCGAGCCTCGAAGGACGCACCTACTTACAGACCGTTCACCGCCTTCAGCACGCCATCGAGGGTAGCGGCATCCGCGTTGCTCCGCTCCTTCAGCGATTGCACGAGGCACGCTTCCGAGCGCAGTATGACGCCGTCTTCCAGTATCTTCAGGTGGTTGGCGCGCAGCGTCGAGCCGGTCGTGGTGATGTCGACGATCACGTCCGCCGAACCGGCCGCCGGTGCACCCTCGGTCGCGCCGAGACTCTCGACGATGCGATAGACCTGAATGCCGTGCTGGCTGGAAAAGAACTGCTGGGTCAGCCGCCAGTATTTGGTGGCGATGCGCAGGCGACGGCCATGCCGCTGGCGGAAATCGGCGGCGACGTCGTCAAGGTCCGCCATGGTGTCGACGTCGAGCCAGGCGTCGGGCACGGCAACGACCACGTCTGCGCGGCCAAAACCGAGCCGCGCGCCGACCGACACGCGCTTTTCCCATTCCGGTATGGTTTCGCGCACGAGGTCCTCGCCGGTCACGCCGAGATCGACTGTGCCTGCGCCGAGCTCACGGGCGATTTCGGACGCGGAGAGGAAAGCGACTTCGATGTCGTCGCGACCTTCGACCCGCGCGCGATAGCGGCGCTCGTCTTCCGGCTGCACGACCACCAGCCCGGCGCGGTTCAGCGCGGCCATTGCCTCATCCTTGAGGCGGCCTTTGGAAGGCAGTGCGAGGGTGATGGTCATGCCGCCCCCCTTTCCTTCGACTCTATCCTCGCGGGTTGGCGGATTGCATACCCCCACCCCTCACCCCTCCCCACAAGGGGGAGGGAGATTCTGAGGCGCTGATGCCCCCCTCCTCTTTGTGGGGAGGGGTAAGGGGTGGGGGTAGGAACGTAAGAAGCCATACGCCGACGGGTCATGCCGTCTCTCCCCGCAGCGCCGCGATGCGGTCGAGCCAGACGGAGAAGCCGACGCCGGGAATGGGGTTCGCGGCGCCGAGAAGCGTGAGCAGCCGGTCGTAGCGCCCGCCACCAACGAGTGGCTTAGCGCCACCAGCGGCCGAAATTTCGAAGACAAGGCCGGTATAATAGTCGAGCGGTCGGCCGAAGCTTGCATCGTAGTCGACGCTGCCTGTTGCCAGTCCATGCGCCCGAAGCGCCTCGACCCGCGCGCCGAACAGGTCGAGCGCGGCACCCAGCGATACGCCTGCCTCGCCGGCGAAACCGCCGAGCGCGCCGGCCGCCTCTTCCAGTGGCACGCGGATCGCAAGGAACCGCTTCAGCGCGTCGAAGGCGTCCTTCGAAAGCCGCACGCTGCGCAGCTCGGCCTTCTCGATCAGCCGCCGCGCGATTTCCTGGGGCGTGCGCCCGGCGCTCGCCGAAAGCCCGGACTGTTCCATCAGCACGCCGACATGGCCGGCAAGGCCGTCGATGTCGCCCTCGGATACGAAATCGGCCACCGCCTCGGCGGGCGCCGCGCGCTGGGACGGGTTGGCCAGATCGTCGAGCGCGGCTGCAAGTTGCTCGCGCGAACCGAAAGCGCGCGCCAGGCGCTTCTGCCAGCCGCGCGGCAGGCCGAGCGCCGCCAGCACCGCCTCGAACACGCGCTGGTCGCCCAGCGTTACGGTCAGCGTTTTGCCGGGCAGGGTGCGTGCCAGCAGGGCATGGGCGTCGGCAATCGAGCGGGCGTCGGCGGTGGCGATGTCGGCCTCGCCGAGGTCCTCGATGCCGGCCTGGAAAAATTCCGCCTCCCCCTCGCGGCGCTGGCGGAACACCTCACCCAGATAGCCGTAGCGGCGCGGCGTGCCAGCGCGGCTGGCGATATGGTCGAGGCAGACGGGAATCGTGAATTCGGGCCGCAGGCACAGCGCCTCGCCGGTCTCGCTTTCGGTCAGGAATATGCGGCGGCGCAGATCCTCGCCGGCCATGTCGAGGAATGGATCGGCGGGCTGGATGGTCGGCACGTCGATCAGCCCGGCCCCGCGTTCGGAAAACAGTGCGAGGATGTCGGGCGCGAATGAGGGCAGGGCGGTCATGGGTTGACCTGCGTAATGGTCGAGGCAGAGGCTTGCGCTCTACGTTGCCCCCCTCTGTCCTGCCGGACATCTCCCCCACAAGGGGGGAGATCGGCAGCTTCGCATCCTTCACCTTCTCTCCAACGCCGACGATTGGCGAAAGCCGTGCAGTCGGCTGATCTCCCCCCTTGTGGGGGAGATGTCCGGCAGGACAGAGGGGGGCGCGACAGGACGCCGGCCTCTGCAATCATTGGTCCCGCTCCGCCGCCTGATCCGCCAGCACCTTGCGCACCGCCTCCACCAATTCATCCACGGGCACGGAAAACTGCGCCGGCCGGCTTTCGCGCCATTCGGTGTTATCGGTGATCGCCTCGGCGGCTTTCGCGCCGGCGACGAGGTCCTTGATCTGCACCTCGCCCTTTTCCAGCTCGTCGCCGCCCTGAATGACGACGCAAGGGCTGCCGCGTCGGTCGGCATATTTCATCTGCGCCTTCATGCCCGAGCCGCCGAGATACATCTCCGCGCGGATGCCGGCCTGGCGCAGCGAGGCGACCATCTTCTGATAGCGGCCGAGCGCCTCGGTGTCCTTGTCCATGACGAGGACGACGACGGGGGCGACGACGTCGGAAGCGTCGAGCTTGCCGAGATTCTTGAGCGCCGCGGTCAGTCGCGAGACGCCGATGGAAAAGCCCGTCGCCGGCACCGGCTCGCCGCGAAAGCGCGAGACCAGCCCGTCATAACGCCCGCCGCCCGCCACGGAACCGAAGCGCACGATCTCCCCCTTCTCGTTGGGCACCTCGAACAGCAGCTCGGCCTCGTAGACCGGGCCGGTGTAGTATTCGAGACCGCGGACGACGGAGGGATCAATCCTGATGCGATCTAGGTAGCCTGAATCAATTACTAAGCGATCAATTATCGCGAGTTCCGACAGCCCCTCGTTGAGGATATCTGAGTCGAAGTCGCGAGAAATTCGCCAACCGGTCTGAGGGCGGCCGGTTTTGTCCATCTGATTCTGAACGCCATCCCACATATCACGCGGGACAGGCCCTTTCAGAAGCTCTCGAGGCACGCCAGTGACGACGGACAGGACCAATGCTGTCTGATCCTCATCCAGCCCCGCGCCCTTGGTAAAATCGCCGCTCTCGTCGAGCCTGCCTTTGCCCAGCAGGAGCCTCACCCCGTCCGACCCGAATTTGTCGAGCTTGTCGATGGCGCGCAGCACGGTGAGCCGGCGTCCGGCATTCTCGTCGCCGCCCAGCCCGATCGCCTCAAGCACGCCGTCGAGCACCTTGCGGTTGTTCACCCGGATCACGTAGTCGCCGCGCTTGATGCCCACGGCCTCCAGCGTGTCGGCCATCATCATCGCCATTTCGGCATCCGCCGCCACGCCCGGCGTGCCGACGATGTCGGCATCGAACTGCATGAACTGGCGGAAGCGGCCGGGGCCGGGCTTCTCGTTGCGGAACACCCAGCCCTGCCGGTACGACCGGTACGGCTTCGGCAACTGTTCGAAGTTTTCCGCCACGAAGCGCGCCAGCGGGGCAGTCAGGTCGTAGCGCAGCGACAGCCACTGTTCGTCATCGTCCTGGAAGGAGAAGACGCCTTCGTTCGGGCGGTCC
This sequence comes from Neoaquamicrobium sediminum, assembly GCF_040970315.1. NCBI lineage: Bacteria > Pseudomonadati > Pseudomonadota > Alphaproteobacteria > Hyphomicrobiales > Phyllobacteriaceae > Neoaquamicrobium > Neoaquamicrobium sediminum. Next base: position 411,658 of record NZ_JAZHFV010000002.1, read on the forward strand.
TGGTCTGGCAGGAATTTTCCGAGCGCGTCGGTGTATTCCACCATCGGCTGCTCGACCGGCTCGAAACCGTAGAGCTCGTAGACTTCGCGGATGCGCGCGGTCATCGCATCGACGGCGCGGATGTCGGCCGCATGGCGATCGACGAAGCCTCGCGGGAGCCGCGCCTTCATCCTGTCCGCCTTGTCAGCCATGGTTTTTCCGTCCGTCTGTCTTGGAGAATGCATCCCCGGCGGGGAGCGCCGGTTTCCTAGCCGATAAGGTCCGGAGCGGCAAGGGCGGCAGGTACGTTGCATTTCAGCAACGCTCAGCCGAATCCCCAGGGAACGTACCAAATGGATATGGCGTTTGTGGAACGCCAGCCCTATCAGCGCGTTCCGAACGAAGCCGGCCCGAAACCGGATCGTAACTTTGTCGAAGCTATAACATCGGAAAACCAACCGAGATGTCGCCCGTGAAAGCCGTTATCCTGTCCGTATTCATGCTCTCCGGCATCCTGATGTGGGGCGCGGGCATCTATGCCGCCGACGCGGCAGGCGATCACATCGCCGTCGACGGCTACGGCGTCACCATGGCGACGCGCTAATCTGGCTAAGAAAACTCGGTTGGAGCTACGCGCTTTAGAACGCGCGCTGCTCTAGGCTTCAGCCACCAGAAACCGTTTTTGCATTCCGTCGACCACGAGCACGGTCAGCCGCCCGGTGTCGAACGCGGCCGTGTCGACGTTGACACGGTTGCCCATCACCTGCGGCTCGTGATGCGGCGTGTGGCCGTGCACCACGACCTTCTCGAACAGGCCGGGATGGTTGAGGAACTCGCCCCGAATCCAGATCAGGTCGTGCGGGCTCTGCGCGTCGAGCGCCACGCCGGGTCGCACGCCGGCGTGACAGAAGAAGAAATCGCCGAACGAGATCGAGCGCGGCAGGTCGCGGATAAAAAGCGGATGCGCGTCCGGCATCGCAGCAAGCAGCCGCCGGTGGCTGTCGGCGCGGGCCTGCGGCGTCTGCACGTCCAGCACCACGCCGTATGAGGCGGCGGTGTCGAAGCCGCCGTAGCGCACGAACAGCTCCGAGTCTGCGGGGGAGGCGAGAAAGTCCAGCATGCCTTCGTCGTGGTTGCCCATCAGTGCGAGGACGCGTTCGTCGCGCGCGGTCGCCTCGACCAGGAAGTCCAGCACCTGCGCGGATTGCGGCCCGCGGTCGACATAATCGCCAAGGTGGATGATGCGCCAATCCGACGGTCTGTCCCGCTCGAGCTCGTCGGCAATCAGTGCGTGCATGCGCGTCAGCAGGTCGAAACGGCCATGCACGTCGCCGATGGCGTAGAGCCTCATGCCGTCCGGCGCAGCCGCATCCAGGAAATGTACGCCTTCGTTCATGATGCGCCTCCCGCGCCGATCGGCGGCGTGTCGTTCATCCCTGCCAGCACCTCGGCCACGTGTCGAACTTCCACCGCCGATCCGTCGCGCTTGAGGCGCCCTGCCAGCCCCATCAGGCAACCGAGATCGCCGGCGAGCAGCATGCCCGCGCCGGCAGCACGGATGCTGGCAGCCTTTTGCGCCGCAGCCTTGCCCGCCAGGCTGGCACAGCCGGCGGCGCCAAGTCCGCAGCAGGTGGCAGCGCCGTCCATCTCCCGGAGCGCCAGCCCGTCCACCGAGGCGAGCAGCCGGCGCGGCTGCGGCGCGAGCCCGCCGCCGCACGCGTCCTGATAGGTCACGCTGCCATGAAGCCGCGTATCCACGCGCGAAACCCCCATCACGTCGACCAGAAAGGCGACCAGCTCGTGCACCTTGGCACAGAACGCTTGCGCGCGTTTTGCCCACACTTCATCGCTCGCAAAGTGATCCGCATGATAGGCCACCAGCGTCTCGGCACAGCTTGCCGAGGGCGCCACCACATAGTCGAAATCCTCAAAGGCGCGGATGGTTGCTTCGGCAGCCGCACGGGCGTCGGCCGCATCGGCAACGCCGCGCGATGGCCGTCCGCAGCAGCTCTGCGCTGCCGGCACCTCGACGATGCAGCCGGCATCCTCGAGCAGCTTGACCGCCGCGAAACCCACGCTCGGTCGAAACAGATCGACAAGACACGTGACGAACAGGCCGACTCGCGGCGGTTTTGAACTGGTTTGCCGCAAAATTGGTCCCGTCTGCACACTATTTGCCTGTCGCGGTTGCGGATTTTACACTACCCGCGGCGCGTGAGCTGGTTATAAGGACTGTGCTTCGCTGGCGGAAGGCCCCGCCGGGAGGAAGGAGGAAGTCATGTCCGGCCTTGCCATGCCAGCCCTCGATACGGCCACGCTTGCGCGGCGCGACGAGATCGTCGCCGATATGCGCATCATCGTGCCCGGCGAGGGCGTGGTCGACACCGAAAACGCGATGCGTCCGTTCGAGACGGATGCGCTGACGGCCTACCGGCAGCTTCCGCTGGTGGTGGTGCTGCCGCAGACGACGGCGCAGGTGGCGCGCATCCTCAAATATTGCTCCGACCGCAATATCCGTGTCGTGCCGCGCGGCTCGGGCACCTCGCTGTCGGGAGGTGCGCTGCCGCTGGGCGATGCGGTGCTGCTGGTGATGAGCCGCTTCAACCGCATCCTCGACATCGACTACGCCAACCGCACCGTCACGGCGCAGCCGGGCGTCACCAATCTCGGCATCACCAACGCCGTCCAGCACGAAGGTTTCTATTACGCGCCGGACCCGTCCTCGCAGATCGCCTGCTCGATCGGCGGCAATGTCGCGGAAAATTCCGGCGGCGTGCACTGCCTGAAATACGGGCTGACGGCCAACAACGTGATCGGCGTCGAGATGGTGCTGATGAATGGCGAGGTGGTGCGGCTCGGCGGCAAGCATCTCGACGCGGAGGGCTACGACCTGCTCGGCATCATGACCGGTTCGGAGGGGCTGCTGGGCGTGGTGACGGAGGTTACCGTGCGCATCCTGAAGAAGCCCGAGACGGCCCGCGCCGTGCTGCTCGGCTTCCCGTCCAGTGAACAGGCGGGCCAGTGCGTCGCCGACATCATCGGCGCCGGCATCATTCCCGGCGGCATGGAGATGATGGACCGCCCGGCCATCAAGGCGGCGGAGGACTTCGTCCAGGTCGGTTATCCGCTCGACGTGGAAGCGCTGCTGATCGTGGAACTCGACGGACCGGGCGCCGAGGTCGACCACCTGATTGCCGAGGTGGAGGCGATAGCCGGCCGCAATGGCTCGACCACCTGCCGTATATCCACCTCCGAAGAGGAGCGCATGGCATTCTGGGCCGGCCGCAAGGCGGCCTTTCCGGCAGTCGGCCGCATCTCCCCCGACTATCTGTGCATGGACGGCACGATCCCGCGCAAGGAACTGCCGAAGGTGCTGGCGGGCATGCGCGAGCTTTCGGAAAAATACCGGCTGCGCGTCGCCAACGTCTTCCATGCTGGTGATGGAAACCTCCATCCGCTCATTCTCTACGATGCCAACAAGGACGACGAGCTTGAGCGCGCCGAGGCGTTCGGTGCCGACATATTGCGCCTGTGCGTCAAGGTCGGCGGGGTCTTGACGGGCGAGCATGGCGTCGGGGTCGAAAAGCGCGACCTGATGCCGGAGATGTTCTCCGAGGATGACCTCAATCAGCAGATCAGGGTCAAATGCGCCTTCGACCCGAACCACCTGCTCAACCCCGGCAAGGTGTTCCCGCAACTCCACCGCTGCGCCGAACTCGGCCGCATGCACGTCCATCGCGGACAGGTGGCGTTCCCGGACATTCCGAGGTTTTGAGATAGGCGCACGGCCCGGCCAGATTGACAGACAGGCATGACGACATTCACCCCCGATACAGCCGACGAAACGCTCGAGGCAATTCGCTGGGCCGTCTCCGAGGAGACGCCGCTTGAAGTGCTGGGGCAGGGCTCCAAGCGCGGGATCGGCCGCCCGGCGCAGACGGAACATGCGGTGGATTTGTCGCGTCTCACCGGCGTGACGCTCTACGAACCCGAGGAGCTGGTGCTGTCGGCGCGCGCGGGCACACCGCTGGCCGAGTTGCAGGCGCTGCTGGCGCAGCACCGCCAGGAATTCGCATTCGAGCCGATGGATTACGGGCCGCTGCTGGGCGTCGAGCCCGGCCGGGGCACCATCGGCGGCGTGCTTGCGGCCAACCTTGCCGGCCCCCGCCGCCTCAAGGCGGGCGCGGCGCGTGATCATATCCTCGGCGTGCACGCCGTTTCGGGGCGCGGAGAGGCCTTCAAGTCGGGCGGGCGGGTGGTCAAGAACGTCACCGGCTACGACCTTTCCAAGGCGATGGCCGGCTCGTGGGGCACGCTGGCAGTGGTCACCGACGTGACCTTCAAGGTGTTGCCCGCGGCAGAGACCGAAGCGACGCTTGTGCTGCGCGGGCTGACCGAGGAACAGGCTGCCGAGGCTATGGCGATAGCCATGGGATCGAGCGGCGAGGTTGCCGGTGCGGCCCACCTGCCCGAAAGCGTGACAAGCCGCGTGCTCGATGGAGCATTGGCGGGCCAGGGCTCCACCCTTTTGCGCCTCGAAGGGTTCGGCCCCTCGGTCGCCTACCGTTTCGAGCGGCTTGCTGCTCTTCTTTCAGGCCATGGAACGCACGAGCGGCTGGAGGAAGAACAGTCGCGCCGCGTCTGGCGCGAAATCCGCGATTGCCTGCCCTTCGCCGATGGAACCCAGCGCCCGGTCTGGCGCGTCTCGATGGCACCGTCGGACGGTCACCGCATGGTCATGGCGTTGCGCATGGGGGCTGCGGTCGATGCCTTTTATGACTGGCAGGGCGGCCTCGTCTGGCTGCGCATGGAGGGCGACCCCGAGGCCGATGCGCTGCGGCATCTGATCGCCCGCCACGGCGGCGGCCACGCGACGCTGGTCCGTGCCGCGCCGTCTGTCCGCGCCGCCGTGCCGGTCTTCCAGCCACAGCCGCCGGCGCTTGCCGCGCTTTCGCAGCGCCTGAAGGATCAGTTCGATCCGAAAGGCATCCTCAATCCCGGACGGTTGAATGCCTAACCGGTCCATGACAGCTTCGATCCGTTCTCACAGGGAGATCACGCAATGTCCGATCCGAACATGAACCCGGTGCCGCGCAGCACGGATGGCTGGCTCGACCCGGGCCCGAAGAACGTGCAGGTGATCTATATCTGCTACATCGTCGGTTTCGTGATCGGCATCACCACGCTGGTGGGTATCGTTCTCGCCTACCTCAACCGCGGCAAGTCGCCCGCCTGGGTCGAAACCCATTACACCTGGGCAATCCGCACCTTCTGGATCGGTCTTCTGTTCGGCTTCATTTCGCTGCTGCTGCTGTTCGTCGCCATCGGGTTCCTGACGGCGCTTGCGACTGCGGTCTGGGCAATCGTGCGCATCGTGATCGGGCTACAGGCCATCGGCCGCAGCGAGCCGATCAAGAACCCGCAAAGCTGGCTGATCTAGTTCGAATGCAGACCAACTTTTCCCTCGCCCAGCTTGCCGACGCGCATGTCGCCGAATCGGAGCAGATTCTGCGCAAATGCGTGCATTGCGGGTTCTGCACGGCGACATGCCCCACCTATGTGACGCTCGGCAACGAGCTGGATAGCCCGCGCGGGCGCATCTACCTAATCAAGGACATGCTGGAAAACGGCAGGGCCGCGGACGAGGAGATCGTCACCCACATCGACCGCTGCCTCTCGTGCCTCTCCTGCATGACGACGTGCCCGTCGGGCGTGCACTACATGCACCTCGTCGATCACGCTCGTGCGCATATCGAGCAGACCTACCGCAGGCCGTTCCTCGACCGCACGATCCGCGCGGTGCTGGCGGCGGTCCTGCCCTATCCGGCGCGTTTCCGGTTCGCGCTCGGGCTCGCGCGTTTTGGCCGGCCGTTCGCGGGGCTGTTCGACAAGGTCCGGCCGCTTAAGCCGCTTGCGGCCATGCTGAGGCTGGCACCTTCTTCCGTGCCGGCAAAGCAGGACGCGGTGTCGACCGCCCCGGCACAGGGCGTCCAACGACGCGGCCGCGTCGCCATACTTGCTGGCTGCGCGCAGTCGGTGCTGGACCCCGGCATCAACGCGTCGACCGCGCGGCTTCTCGCGCGCTTCGGCGTCGAGGTTGTCGTGCCAGTGGGGGAGGGGTGCTGCGGTGCCCTGGTCCATCACATGGGCCGCGAGGATGACGCGCTGGCTGCGGCACGGCGCAATGTCGAGGCCTGGACGCGTGAGATCGAAGCCGGCGGGCTGGATGCCATCATCATCACTGCGTCGGGCTGCGGCACCACGATCAAGGATTACGGTTTCATGCTCCGCCTCGATTCGGCCTATGCGGAAAAGGCTGCACGTGTGTCGGCGTTGGCGAAGGACATCACGGAGTATCTCGCGACCCTCGATCTGCCGGAACCCGACACACGTCCGGGCCTGACCGTCGCCTACCACTCCGCCTGCTCGATGCAGCACGGCCAGAAAATCCTGCGCCAGCCGAAGGACCTGTTGGCGCGCGCGGGCTTCGTCGTCAGGGAGCCGGCGGAGGGGCATCTGTGCTGTGGCTCTGCCGGCACCTACAATATCCTGCAGCCTGAAATCTCGCGCACGCTGCGCGATCGCAAGGTCAGGAACATCGAGGCGACCGGCGCGGTGGCGGTCGCCACAGGCAATATCGGCTGCATGACGCAGATCGCCTCCGGCTCCGAGCTGCCGGTGATCCATACCGTCCAGCTTCTCGACTGGGCCTGGGGCGGACCGAAGCCGGCCATGCTGCCGGATGCAATAGCGCCTTCGCCCGAGGTGGCTGCCTGAACCGTCAGCCAGCCAGGCGCCGCCGCCACAGCACGAACGGGATCGACACCACATACATGGTGATGCCGTAGACGCCCGACGGCAGGCTGAACGGCGGCAGCGCCGTAGCCTGCTCGACGATCAGCGAGCCGACGGTGATGCCCAGTGTGGCGTTCTGGATACCGGTCTCGATGGAGATCGCCGTTGCTTCATCGCGGCTGAGCGAGAACAGACGGGCAAGGCCCAGTCCGAGGGCCAGCAGCAGCACGTTGAGAATCACCACCACCGGGCCGAGCGCGTAGAGGTTCTCGACGAGTAGCCGCCAGTTGGTGGCGACGGCGCCTACAACCACGATGACGAATAACGCCAGCGCGATCTTCTCCACAGCGCGTTCGATCGTTTGCGCGAAGCCGCTCGCGAACCCGCGCAGCAGCATGCCAAGGATCACCGGCACCGCGGTGATGAGGAACATCGAAAGCCCGAGCGCCGTCACGTCGACTGCCGGCGCGTCGAGGCCCATGAAGCGGTCCGCGAAAAACGCAACCAGAAACGGCACAGTCGCCACCGCCACCAGGCTGATGATGCCTGTCAGCGAGATCGAAAGTGCGAGGTCGCCCTTGCCGTATTTTGTCAGGACGTTGGAGGTTACGCCGCCGGGGCACAGCGACAGGATCATGATGCCGACCGCTAACTCCGGCGGCAGGTTAAAGATTACCGCCAGAGCATAAGCGACGATCGGGATGAGGATCAGTTGCGAGGCCGCACCGATGGCAAAGGCCTTCGGCTGCAGCAATACGCGCCGAAAGTCAGCCAGGGTCAGGCCGAGACCCAGCGAGAACATGATGATTGCCAGCGCAAGCGGCAGGAATACTGTCAGAAGCATGTTTATTGGTCCCCCGAACGGCTGCCCTCCCGCAGCCTCGCCAATCCTTAGCGAAAGCCGCTACGTCAGACAAATGCGGCGAACCTAAACAAGGGGCGGCCCGACCAATGCCGGACCGCCCCTTTTTAGCGACAGCGGAGCTGACTGCCGCTTGTCGGCGCCGCCCGTCCCCTGGGCGTACCGCCATCCCCTGCTCCGGAATTGACGCGCAGAAACTAGATCACGACCACCTTGGCTCCGACGGGCACGCGGTCATAGAGGTCGATGACGTCCTCGTTGCGCATGCGGATGCAACCTGATGACACCGCCCGGCCGATGGTCGAGGGCTGGTTCGTCCCGTGGATACGGTAAAGTGTGGACCCCAGATAGAGCGCACGCGCGCCGAGTGGATTGGCCGGGCCGCCCTTCATATGCGCGGGCAGTATGCGCCCCTTCTTCTTCTCACGGGCGATCATCTCCGCCGGCGGACGCCAGTCGGGCCATTCCGCCTTGCGTGTCACCTTGTGCGATCCGGCCCACTCGAAGCCAGGCTTGCCGGTGCCGACGCCGTAGCGGCGCGCCTGACCGCCGGCCTCGACCAGGTAGAGCAGGTTCTGCGTGGTATCGATGACGATGGTGCCCGGGCCGTGCGGCCCGTCATAGGCGACGGTCTGCGGCAGGAATTTCGGATCGATCTGCGCGCCGGCATCGCGTGTCGCGCTGGGCAGCGCCGCCGTCTGCATCTGGTCGGGTGCGGGCGCGATTGCCACACGCGCCCGTTCACGGACGATGGGTTGCGGCGCAACCCGGACTTCGACGCCTGGCAGGCCGTGGCGCGCGGGCTGCCGTCGTTGATGGCCGACTGGCGATCGCTGCAATTGCATGACCCATGGCGCCGAAAGATCCGGGCTGACGACCACAGGCGGCAGCTCGCGATAGCGCTCCTGCGCCATGCCTTGCGATGCAATACTGGCTAGAATGGCGGCGACCGCCACGGAAAGAACATGTCTCATCGAACCCACTCGCAACATCTCGTCGTGAGAAAGCCGCAAACCGGGTGGCTGGCGACTGTTTCATGCCCGATTGTCAGGAGAGGCGACGCAAAAAGTGTGAACGGACTTCCGTAAAATGCCGCCTTTTGCGTAAACCTTCAGGTGTGGTTACCGCGTCGTTGAGCGGCATGGTAAAAGCGAACTTAAGGAACCTTTCGAAGATGGATGGATCGAACGGCCTGGTGACGGGCGAAGACGGCGTGGTGCGCTGCGCGTGGCATGGCAACCTGCCGGACTATCAGCGTTACCATGACGAGGAATGGGGGCGGCCCGTGGTCGATGACATCCGGCTGTTCGAAAAACTCTGCCTCGAAGGGTTCCAGTCCGGCCTGTCGTGGCTGACGATCCTGCGCAAGCGCGAGAACTTCCGTATAGCGTTCGAAGGATTCGACTTCCGCAAGCTGGCCGTGGCGGATGAGGACGCCGAGATCGAACGGCATCTGCAGGACCCCGGCATCGTCCGCCATCGCGGCAAGATCGCCTCGGTCTACAACAACGCGCGCCGGGCGGTTGAGCTGGCGACGGAAAGCGGCTCGTTGTCCGCATTCTTCTGGTCGTTCGAGCCCACACTGGACCAGCGTCCCTTGGTCATCGACATCGCAGCCGTACGCGCCATGCCGAAGACGGAGACTTCGACCCGCATCTCGAAGGAGCTGAAGAAGCGCGGCTGGTCCTTCGTCGGGCCGACCACGGTCTACGCCTTCGTGCAGGCGATGGGCATGGTCAACGACCACATCGAAGGCTGCATCTGTCGTGCCGAAGTCGAGCAGGCAAGGTCCGCATTCAAGCGGCCGCTCTAGGCTGTTCCTGCACGATGCGGCCTGGCAGGCATGCGAGCCGTATTAATCTGGTCATCGATGGGCGGCAGTTTGGCACTAGTGACAGGTCAGGCCGCTTCGGCTAATTCCGGGCGCCCGGCAGCGGCCGGCAACAATGACAGTGGACGGAGTGCAATGGCCGAACTGATAGAGACACTGGATGAACTCGCGGAAGGCTACGCGGCGATCTTCTGCGACGTCTGGGGTGTCGTTCACAACGGCATTCGTCCGTTCCAGAATGCGGTGGATGCGCTCAGGCGCGCGCGGCAGAAGGGCAAAGCGGTCGTGCTGCTGACCAATTCGCCGCGCCCGAGCAAGGGCGTGGTCGAGCAGCTGGGTGCGATCGGCGTTGCCGAGGATTGCTGGGACAGTATCGTCACCTCGGGCGACGTGACCCGCGACCTGATCAGCGATGGCCCGCGGCGCGTCTTCCACATCGGCGACGAGCGACAGCTTGCGATCTATGACGGGCTCGACGTCGAGCTCGTCGAGGAATTCGAGGCGCAGACGGTTGTCTGCACGGGCTTTCTCGACGATGAAACGGAGGGACCGGAGGACTACGCCGAACTGCTGCAGCGCCTGCGCGCACGCAACCTGCCCTTCATCTGCGCCAATCCGGATATCGTGGTCGAACGCGGCGACAGGCTGATCTGGTGCGCCGGCGCGCTCGCCCGCGACTATGCCCAGCTTGGGGGGCGCACCGAGATTGCCGGCAAGCCGCATCGGCCGATCTACGAAGCCGCGCTGGCTTCTGCTGCCGACGTTCTCGGCCGTGACGTGGAACGTGGCGAGGTGCTGGCGATCGGAGATGGCATGCTCACGGATGTGAAAGGCGCGGCGAGCAACGGTTTCGACGTGCTCTACGTCTCCGGCGGTATCCATGCCGCCGAGTATGGTAGCGAGCTTGCACCGGATCGCGAGCGTCTTACTGCCTTTCTCGACAAGCACGGCTACCGCCCTGTCGCCGTCATCCCGCGTCTCGGGTAGTCGTCCATGAGCCGCCAGCCGATCGAGCGCATTGCCGGCTCTTCAACCCTTCCCGCTTCATGCCGGGGGGGCGTGGTCGCCATCGGCAATTTCGACGGTGTGCATCGCGGCCACCAGACCGTGCTCGCCCGCGCACTCGCCGAGGCCGAGCGGCGCGGCGTGCCTGCGCTGGCGCTAACCTTCGAGCCGCATCCGCGTGCCGTCTTCCGGCCGGACGTGCCGCTCTATCGTATCACGCCCGCGCCCGTTCGCGCCCGCCTCCTTCAGGTGCTGGGTTTCAGGGCGGTGGTGGAGCAGCCGTTTGACCGGCAGTTCTCGTCGCTCAGCGCCGATGCGTTCGTGAGCGACGTGCTGGTCGGTGGGCTCGGGATCAATCATGTCGTTACAGGCTTCGATTTCCATTTCGGCAAGAACCGGCAGGGCGGGCCTGCCTTCCTGATGGAAGCCGGCGAGCGGCTTGGCTTCGGCGTCAGCCTCATCGACGCCTTCCGGGATGAGGGCGCTCAAGTCGTCTCGTCGAGCCGCATCCGCGAACTGCTTTCGGCCGGCGAGGTCGCGGAAGCAGCGGGGCTGCTCGGTTATCGCTACACCGTTGAGGCGGAGATCTCGCACGGGAAAAAGCTGGGCCGAGAATTGGGCTTTCCGACAGCTAACATGCAGTTGCCTGTTTCTACTGGCCTCAAGCATGGCATCTACGCGGTCAGGCTGCGCCGCGCCGATGGTTCGCTTCATGACGGCGTGGCAAGCTTCGGCCGCCGGCCGACCGTCACCGAGGACGGCGCGCCGCTGCTCGAGACATTCGTGTTCGACTTCTCCGGCGATCTCTATGGCGAGGTTTGCAGCGTCTCGTTCTTCGGTTTCCTGCGCGGTGAGGAGAAGTTCGACGGGCTGGAGCCGCTCATCGCGCAGATGAAGCGCGACGAGGACGAAGCGCGCGCGCTGCTCTCTGCTGTGCAGCCTTTGTCCGAACTGGATCGCACGATTGCGTTTTAATCGTCCGGCGGGTGGACGAATCTGGACCCTTAATGCAAAATTTACCGAACGCTTGCAGTGCTGAATGCAAGAGTATCGCGTAGGTGAGTGGTATGAACCGCCAAAAATATCTGGGTATCGCGCTGACAGCGCTCGCTACACTTGGCCTGGCCGCGCCTGCAGCCGCCGAGGGATGGTTCTCAGGAGACTGGTATCTGAAGCTTGGAGGCACCGCGCTTTATGCACCGAAATTCGACGGTGCTTCGGGTCGTTCGCTCGCCTTCCAGCCGATCGTTTCGCTGGGCAAGCACGGTCGCTCGTCGCGCTTTTCCTCGCGCAATGACAACATCTCGCTGGCGCTGGTCGATACCGGTCTGATCCGCGCGGGCGCTGCCGGCAAGCTGGTTTTCCGCCGCGATGGAGACACCGATGCGCGCCTGATCGGCCTGTCGCCGGTGCGCTTCGGCGGGGAGCTAGGCGGTTTTGCCGAGATCTATCCTACTGACAACATGCGCATGCGTGCCGAGCTGCGCCATGGCATCCGTTCGCATGACGGCGTAGTGGCCGACCTGTCGGCCGACTTCTTCGTCAACGTTACCGATACGATCCAGATTTCGGCCGGTCCGCGTGCCCGCTGGGCATCGGCGGACTATTTCGATGCCTACTACGGCGTCGATGCAGCCGAATCGGCGGCAACCGGGCTTTCCCAATATGCGCCGGGCAGCGGCTTCGCCTCTGCTGGCGTCGGCGGCGCGGTCAACTGGAAGGCGACGGACAGGCTCGACACCAGCCTCTTCGCCGAATATGCGCGGCTGACGGGACCGGCTGCGGATTCGAGCCTGGTTCGCGAGGGCGGCTCCCGCGACCAGTTCACGGTTGGCGCCAGCGCGACATGGCGCTTCGACTTTTCGATCCGCTAGGTCGGGGCTTGCATTCGCCTCTTTATTCCGCGTTCGCGCTCGGCTAAAAGCGCGGACCATGAGACAGCGCGCGCTTCCGATCGCGATCACGATACGAATTATTGGCCCGGCTTTCCGGGCGGCCTGAGCGGCTGCCGGAAGGTCCGGGTATTTCGCGCGCCGCACGCCCGCGCGCCTTTCGCCTGTTTGACAAGACACCCGCCCGGAGCCACGCCGCCCGGGCCGACGATGCGACGAGATCATGACGACCGCTGAGAAGATCGACTATTCCAAGACCCTCTATCTGCCGCAGACGGAATTTCCGATGCGCGCCGGCCTGCCGGACAAGGAGCCGCTGCTGGTCAAGCGCTGGCAGGAGATGAAGCTCTACAACCGCCTGCGCGAAAGCGCTGCCGGCCGGCCGCTCTATGTGCTGCACGACGGCCCGCCCTACGCCAACGGCAACATCCATATCGGCCACGCGCTCAACAAGATCCTCAAGGACGTCATCACCCGCTCGTTCCAGATGCGCGGTTATGATTCCAATTACGTGCCGGGTTGGGACTGTCACGGCCTGCCGATCGAGTGGAAGATCGAGGAGCAGTACCGCGCCAAGGGGTTGGACAAGGACCAGGTGCCGGTCAACGAATTCCGCAAGGAATGCCGCGACTTCGCGCAGCACTGGATTGAGGTGCAGACCGGGGAGTTCAAGCGCCTCGGCATCGAGGGCGATTTCGACAATCCCTATACGACGATGAACTTCCACGCCGAGGCGCGCATCGCCGGCGAGCTGATGAAGTTCGCCATGTCCGACCAGCTCTATCGCGGCTCCAAGCCGGTGATGTGGTCCGTGGTGGAGCGCACCGCGCTGGCGGAGGCAGAGGTCGAATATCAGGACTATGAGTCGGATACGATCTGGGTGAAGTTCCCAGTGATGATTGCACCGGACGCAACGGTGGTGCAATTCTCTGAAGGAGGGTCTGCTGTTGTTTCTCCGCCGGAGAGCCTTGGGCACGCCTCGGTCGTCATCTGGACGACGACTCCCTGGACGATCCCCGGCAACCGTGCAGTGGCCTATTCGCCGCGCATCTCCTACGGACTTTACGAGGTCACTGCCGCGGAGAACGATTTTGGCCCGAAGCCCGGCGAGAAACTGATCTTCGCCGATGCGCTAGCCGAAGAGTCTTTCGCCAAGGCAAAGCTTGAATACAAAAGGCTGCGCAAGGTCGAGGCTGATGAGTTGTCATCCATGGTGCTGGCGCACCCGCTGGCGGGCTTTGGTGGTGGATACGACTTTGAAGTTCCGCTTCTCCCCGGCGACCATGTCACCGACGATGCCGGTACTGGTTTCGTCCACACTGCGCCGGGCCATGGCCGCGAGGACTTCGACGCGTGGATGGACGCAGGCAAGGAGCTTGCCGCGCGCGGCATCGAAACGCGCATCCCCTTCACCGTGGACGATGCCGGCTACTTCACCAAGGATGCGCCGGGCTTCGGGCCGGACCGCGAAGGCGGGGCCGCGCGAGTCATCGACGACAACGGCAAGAAGGGCGACGCCAACAAGGCCGTCATCGAGGCGCTGATCGCGGCGAACATGCTGTTTGCGCGTGGGCGCCTCAAGCATTCCTACCCGCATTCGTGGCGTTCCAAGAAGCCGGTGATCTTCCGCAACACGCCGCAGTGGTTCGTCTATATGGACAAGGACCTGGGCGGCTACGGCCTTCCTCGGGAGGGCCGAGCGTCCGACCGGACGCCGGGCGACGTTTCGCCCGCCCCCGCGGAGGCCAGCGAGCGGAGCGAGCGCTCGGCCGTGAGCGATAACACACCCGACACGCTGCGTAGCCGCGCGCTCAAGGCCATCGACGACACGCGCTTCGTGCCGGCTACCGGCCAGACCCGCCTGCGCGCGATGATCGAGGACCGGCCCGACTGGGTTCTTTCCCGTCAAAGGGCATGGGGCGTGCCGATCTGTGTCTTTGCCGACGAGAAGGGCGAGGTGCTCAAGGACGAGGCCGTCAACGCCCGCATCCTCGAGGCTTTCGAAGCCGAAGGCGCCGACGCATGGTTTGCCGAGGGCGCGCGCGAGCGCTTCCTGGGTTCGCGTGCCAACGAGAACTGGACGATGGTGATGGACATCCTCGACGTCTGGTTCGATTCGGGCTCGACCCACACTTTCACGCTCGAGGACCGGCCGGACCTGAAGTGGCCGGCCGACGTCTATCTCGAAGGCTCCGACCAGCATCGCGGCTGGTTCCATTCCTCGCTGCTGGAAAGCTGCGGCACGCGGGGCAGGGCGCCCTACGACACCGTCATCACCCATGGCTTCACCATGGACGAGGACGGCCGCAAGATGTCGAAGTCGCTCGGCAACACCGTCGTCCCGCAGGACGTCATGAAGCAGTCGGGCGCCGACATACTGCGCCTGTGGGTCATGACCACCGACTATTGGGAAGACCAGCGCCTCGGCAAGAACGTGCTGCAGACCAATATCGACGCCTATCGCAAGCTCCGCAACACCATTCGCTGGATGCTCGGCACGCTGGCCCATGACGAGGGCGAGGACGTTGCCGTCGCCGAAATGCCCGAGCTGGAGCGGCTGATGCTGCATCGGCTGGCCGAGCTCGACGAACTTGTGCGCAAGGGCTACGACGCGTTCGACTTCAAGCGCATCACCCGCACGCTGATCGACTTCATGGTCGTCGAGCTGTCAGCGTTCTATTTCGACGTGCGCAAGGACACGCTCTACTGCGACGCTCCATCGAGCACGCGGCGCAAGGCGGCCATCGTCGTCGTGCGCCGGCTGTTCGACAGCCTCGTGACCTGGCTTGCGCCGATGCTGCCGTTCACCATGGAGGAAGCTTGGCTCGACCGTCATCCGCGGGCTGAATCCGTGCACCTGGAGCAGTTCCCCACCATTCCCGCCGAATGGAAGGACGAGAAGCTTGCCGCCAAGTGGCGGAAGGTGCGGCAGGTTCGCCGCGTCGTCACGGGCGCACTGGAGATCGAGCGGCGCGAGAAGCGCATCGGCTCCTCGCTGGAGGCCGCGCCGATCGTTCACGTTACCGATCCGGAGCTGCGTGCGGCAATCGCCGACGTCGACATGGCTGAAACCTGCATCACCAGCGGCATCTCGATCGTGGATACGCCGGCACCCGATATCGCCTTCACGCTGGACGAGGTGAAGGGCGTTGGGGTCGTTCCGGCCATGGCCGGCGGGGCCAAGTGCGCGCGCTCCTGGCGCTACACGTCCGATGTCGGCTCCGATCCGGAGTTTCCCGATGTCTCGGCGCGCGATGCGGCCGCCCTGCACGAATTGCGTGCTTTAGGCCGCTTGTAAACAGGGCCTGGCGGGCAAATGTCCTCCGACATTGCCCGCCGGAGCCGATTAGGGTACAAGGCGCGCTGACTGAACGCCTTGTTGTCGCCGGATTTTCTGGCGAAACTGGACGTTGATCCGGCGTTTTTCGCCCGATGTGAGAGGCAAGTTTCAGTGAAGATCGACCGCATTCAAACGCGTGGCCGCACGCCGCTCCTTCTTGGTGCTTCCATGGCATGCGCCGCAACGCTGCTTTCGGGCTGCATGGGCTCGCCCACTTACGGCACCGGCAAGACCGCCAACCAGCAGCTTGTCGAGGATCTCACCGGCATTCTCTCTGTCGGCCCGGCCGACAAAGGCCCCGAGATCGCCTACAATCCACGGCCGAAGCTGGTCCAGCCGGCCTCGCTCGAGGTTCTGCCCGAGCCACAGCAGGATTTGGCCAGTGCTGGCAATCCGGCCTGGCCCGAGTCGCCCGAGGAACGCCGCGCGCGCATTCGCGACGAGGCGACCGCCAACCAGAACAATTCCTCCTACAGGCCCCAGGTTGCGCCCGGGGGCGTTGGCAAATCCGATCCCAACTACGATCCGGAGCGCTGGGGGGCTCAGCCCATGGTCAGCGGTGCTGCCCAGCGGGCGGAAGTGCAGCGTCGCCTGCGCGAGCGCAATCAGGGCGAAGCGACCAGCCGCCGTTACCTGAGCGAGCCGCCGCTCGACTACCGCCAGCCGAACGCGACGGCGCCTGTTGGCGATCTCGGCGAGGAAGAGTGGAAGAAGGAACGTCGCGTCAAGCGTGCGTCGAGCAAGTCTTCCTGGCGCGACTACGTACCCTGGCTTTGAGGACCGGTCTTCAGCGCCGATCCCTGAAGAAGTTTTTCAGCATTTCAGAAGCGCGTTGTTCGCCGATGCCGGCGTAGACATCCGGCGCGTGATGGCAGGTGGGCTGCGCGAAATAGCGTCCGCCGCTGACGACGGCGCCGCCCTTTTCGTCGACTGCGCCGAAATAGAGCCGCCGGATGCGCGCGAAGGAAATTGCCGCCGCGCACATCGGACACGGCTCGAGCGTCACGTATAGATCGGCGTCGGGCAGCCTTTCGCTGGCCACGAGCCGGCAGGCATCGCGGATCGCCAGGATTTCGGCGTGAGCGGTGGGGTCGTTCAGTTCCCGGGTGCGGTTGCCGGCCTTGGCCAGTAGCACCCCTTCGCGAACGAGAACGGCGCCGATTGGCACTTCGCCGCGGTCGCGCGCGGCTTCCGCCTCGGCAAACGCGGCTTCCATGAAGGGGGACGATCTCATGCGTTCTCCGCCAATGACATTTCACTCGCAAGGCCCAATGTGGTCTGATAGTTACCCGCGCTGAAAGGCGAGCGCCACATGAACGATGACAAGAAAAGACCGCCGCGCGGCGACGCAGGACGCGGCCCGCGCGGTGAAGGTGGCGAAAAGCGCCAGTTCCGCAAGCGCGAGGACAGCGAGCGCCGGCCCGGAGCCAAGGCCGATGGCGAACGCAAACCCTTCCGAAAGCGCGAGGATCGTCCCGCCGGCGAAGGCGGTGATAAGCGTCCGTTCCGTAAACGCGAGGATGGTGAGCGCCGGCCCTACGCGAAGGCAGAAGGTGAGCGCAAACCCTTCCGAAAGCGCGAGGACCGTCCCACTGCGGAGGACGATAAGCGCCCGTTCCGGAAGCGTGAGGATGGCGAGCGCAGGCCCTATGCAAAGGCAGAAGGCGAACGCAAGCCCTTCCAGAAGCGCGAGGATCGTCCAAGGGGAGAGGGTGGCGACAAGCGACCATTCCGCAAGCGCGAGGACGGCGAACGCCGGCCCTATGCGAAGGCGGACGGCGAGCGCAAGCCGTTCCACAAACGCGACGACACCGCCGCACCGCGTCCGGGCAAGCGAGAGCGTGAGGCAGTCGAGGCGGGCGAGGAGACTGCTACGAGCGAGCGCATCGCGCGGCGTCTCGCACGGGCTGGCGTGGCCTCGCGTCGCGACGCCGAGGAAATGATCGCGGCCGGCCGTGTCAGGCTCAACGGCAAGGTTCTCGACACGCCGGCTGTCAATGTCGGTCCACGCGACCGTATCGAGCTCGATGGCAACGAAATTCCGGCCATCGAGCGCACGCGGCTGTTTCTGTTCCACAAGCCGGCCGGTGTGGTCACCACCAACCGCGATCCGGAGGGCCGCACGACCGTCTTCGACATCCTGCCGAAGAAGCTGCCGCGGCTCATGACCGTCGGGCGGTTGGACATCAACACCGAGGGGCTGTTGCTGCTGACCAATGATGGCGGCCTGTCGCGTGTGCTCGAACTGCCGGCCACGGGCTGGCTGCGCCGCTATCGCGTGCGCGTGCACGGGAAGGTCGAGCCGGAGGCGCTGGCCGCCCTCAAGGATGGCATCGCCGTCGACGGCGTTTTCTACGGCGGCGTTGAAGCGACGCTCGATCGCGAGCAGGGCTCCAATGCCTGGCTGACGGTCGGCCTGCGCGAGGGCAAGAACCGCGAGGTCAAGAACATCCTCGGCGCGCTCGGGCTCGACGTGACGCGGCTGATCCGGCTGTCCTATGGCCCCTTCCAGCTTGGCGAACTTGCCGAGGGCGAGGTGCGAGAACTCAAGGGCAAGCTCCTGCGCGACCAGCTCGGCGAACGCCTGATCGAGGAATCGGGCGCGAATTTCGATGCGCCGGTGCTCAACGAATTCTCCAACAAGCCGGTCTCGGCCACCTCGGAGAAGAAGCGCGAGGAGCCGGCTGAAAGGCCCAATCGCAAGCGCGAACGCGAGCAAAAACGCGAGGACGCGCTGGGGCGGCTGCAGACTAAGCCGATGCGTGGGGCGGGCCCGAAACGGGGAAATCCCAACGACAGGGCCGCGCCGGCCGTCGGAAAGTTCCCGCGAGCCAAGGACGGTCCGCGCGAGGAGCGTCAGCCCGAGAAGCAGCGTTCGCGTACGGCCAATGTCTGGATGGCGCCCGGCGCACGCCCTATGGGCGAGAAAAAGGCGGCAGCACTTGCCGAGCGCAACGACGGGCGCCGGTACGCGGGAAAACCGCGACCTGACGGTGCCAAGGGTGGCAAAGGCGGCGGGAAGCCCGGACCGCGCGGCAGCGGCCCGCGTAAGCCGCGAGGCGAGGGCTGAGCTTGCGCGTCGTCGGGGGCGAATTGCGCGGGCGCCCGTTGGCCGCGCCGCGTTCTGATGCGATCCGGCCGACGACGGACCGCACGCGCGAGGCGGTCTTCAACATCATCACCCACAGCCAGTCGGTGCGGCTTGAAGGCGCGCGCGTGCTCGACCTTTTCGCGGGCACCGGTGCTCTTGGCATCGAGGCGCTGTCGCGCGGCGCGGCGCATTGCCTCTTCATCGAGGAATCAGCCGAAGGTCGTGGCCTGATCCGCACCAATGTCGAAGCGATGGGGCTTCAGGGCCGCACCAAGATATTCCGCCGCGACGCAACCGCGCTCGGCGAAACGGGTACGATCCAGCCTTTCGATATCGTCTTTGCCGATCCGCCCTACGGCAAGGGACTGGGTGAACGCGCGCTTGCCTCGGCAATTGCCGGCGGCTGGCTCAGGCAACAAGCCTTCGTGATGGTGGAGGAGGCGAGCGGATCCCCATTCCATCCGCCCGCGGGGCTGAAACTGGTTCAGCGCCGCGACTATGGCGACACCACCGTGACTTTCTGCGAGCGCGCCTGACTTTTGTCACGGTTGCGCCCGATGACGCAGATGTTAGTGCCGCCGCGATTGCTTGCATCGCCGCAGGCGCTAAGTCTCGCAGGGTCTCTGGAGAAGGAAGCTTTCATGATGCTGATTCCCGGCCGCGGTGCTGGCGCTCCTTTCAGGGCAGTGCTCACCGCCGCGTTCATGGCCGTCCCGCTTGCCTTTGCCACCGCAGAGGAAGCGCCGCAGGTCGAGCATTTCACCCTCGACAACGGCCTCGAGGTCGTGGTGATCCCCGACCGGCGCGCGCCGGTCGTTACCCAGATGGTCTGGTACAAGGTCGGCAGCGCCGACGAGGAACCCGGGAAATCGGGCATCGCCCACTTCTTCGAACATCTGATGTTCAAAGGCACCAGCAATCATGGCCCCGGTGAGTTTTCCGCCCGTATCGCCGAGATCGGGGGGCGCGAGAACGCCTTCACCTCCTATGATTACACCGCCTACTTCCAGCAGGTCGCGCCGGGTGAGCTGAAGACCATGATGGAGTTCGAGGCTGACCGGATGCGCAACCTCATCCTCACGGATGACGTGATCGGGCCCGAGCGCGACGTCATCATCGAGGAGCGCAATTCGCGGGTCGAGAACAGCCCTGAATCGCTGCATGGCGAGGAAGTCAACGCTACGCTCTACCAGAACCATCCCTATCGCTTTCCCGTGATTGGGTGGATGCAGGAGATCGAGCAGCTCAACCGGGAGGACGCGACCGAGTTTTACGACCGGTTTTACGCGCCGAACAATGCTGTGCTGGTCGTAGCAGGCGACGTGGATGCCGCGACCGTGCGCAACCTTGCCGAGGAGACATACGGGCTTGTCGAGCGCGGCCCGGACCTGTCGCCGCGCATACGCCCGGTGGAGCCGGAGCAGAACACGAGCCGTATCGTCGAGATGTCGGACCCGCGCGTCGGCGTGGCGAGCTACTCCAAGCGTTGGGTTGTGCCTTCCTACACGACCGCCGAGGACGGCGAGGCCGAGGCGCTCGACCTGTTGTCCGAAATACTTGGCGGCGGCATGCGCAGCCGTATCTATCAGGAACTGATCGTGCGGCAGGGCATCGCCTCGTCGGCCGGCGCCTACTATCAGGGCACCTCGCTCGATGACACGGCGTTTGTCGTCTACGGATCGCCGCGCGGCGACTCCACGATCGAGGAAGTCGAGCGCGCGATCGATGCGGAAATCGCAAAGGTCGCAGGAGAAGGCATTTCCGAGGACGAGCTTGCGAAAGCCAAGAAACGGGCGACCCGTTCCATGATCTTCGCCCGCGATGACCAGTCCGGCATGGCGCGTATCTACGGCTCGACACTGACGACCGGCGGGACAGTCGAGGATGTTCTGGAGTGGCCAGAGCGCATCGACGCCGTCTCCGCCGACGACGTAAAGCGGGCCGCCGCGCGCTACCTCGATCAGCGCCGGTCTGTGACCGGCTATCTGCGGCCCGAAAAGGACGACCGCTCATGAACGCGACGGAGGCAACCCCCTCAATGCAGGCCAATCGCTTCACGCTGACGCTGACGACGCTGCTTCTGGCGTTGATGTTTCTCACGCTGCCGGCCGTCCTTCCGGCGCGCGCCGCCGTCGACATCCAGGAGGTCACCTCCGACAGTGGCGTCAAGGCCTGGCTGGTGGAAGATTACACCGTGCCGATCATCTCCGTGCGGTTTGCCTTCAAGGGCGGCAGCACCCAGGATCCGGAGGGCAAGGAGGGTGTCTCCACGCTCATGACTGGCCTGTTCGACGAGGGTGCAGGCGATCTCGATGCCGACGCCTTCCAGGAACGGCTGGACGAGGTTGGCGCGGAAATGAGCTTCAACGCCACGCGCGATGCCGTGTATGGCCAGATGCGTATGCTAGAGGAGGGGCGCGACGACGCGTTCGACCTTCTTCGGCTTGCCGTCAACAACCCGCGTTTCGACCAGGAGCCGGTCGACCGCATCCGCGCCCAGATCATGACGCGCATCCAGCGCGACATGCGCGATCCGGAATCGCTGGGGCAGGAAGAATTCGCCCGCGCGCTATACGGCGATCATCCCTACGCACGCCGGTCGGACGGGACCGACGAAACGCTCGGCTCGGTAACGGCAGAGGACCTGAAGGCGCTGCATGCGCGCACCTTCGCGCGCTCGAACGTCAGCATTGGCGTTGTCGGTGCCATCGATGCCGAAACCCTCAAGACGATGCTCGACAAGGTGTTCGGCGACCTGCCGCAGGAACCCGAGCTGCTGCCGGTGGAACACGTTTCGCCAAAGCTGGACCAGGAAATCTCCTACGCCTATCCCCTGCCGCAGGCGACGATCCAGCTTGTCTATCCGGGCATTGCCCGCGACGATCCGGAATTCTTCCCAGCCTTTCTCATGAACCACATCCTTGGCGGCGGCACCTTCTCTTCGCGCCTGTTCGACGAGGTGCGGGAAAAGCGCGGTCTTGCCTATGGCGTTGGTTCCGGCCTTCATACCGGCGAATACGCCGACATGCTGACAATCGGCACGTCCACGCGAGCCGATCGGGCAAAGGAAACCCTCGAACTCATTCGCGACGTGGTTCGCGGGATGGCGCAGGAGGGGCCTACGGAGGCAGAGCTGGAGCGCGCCAAGACCTACCTGATTGGCGCGTATCCGATCAACAATCTCGATTCGTCGGCGGCTATCGCGCGGACGCTCGTTGAATTGCAGCTCGACGATCGCGGCATCGACTACATCGACCGCCGGGTCGGCTACATCAACGCCGTGACGCTCGATCAGGTCAAGGCGGCTGCCGGCCGCCTGCTTGTTGCCGAACCTGCGATACTGGTGATAGGTCCGGAGGCGGCAGACGGCGGCTGAAAGGAAGGCTATGGAAGCCTCGGTCCCCGAGCGCGCCACGGAAAGCGGCGCGCCGCAGCTCGAGAAAGGTCGTGACCCGACCTTTGCGGTCGCCTTCGGCGGCGGTGGTGCGCGAGGCCTTGCTCATATCCACGTCATCGAGGCGCTCGACGAACTCGGCATCAGGCCGGTGGCGATTTCCGGCTCGTCGATCGGGGCAATTATGGGCGCCGGCATGGCCGCCGGAATGTCGGGCAAGGAGATCCACGATTATGCGCACTCGATACTCGGGCGACGGTCCGAGGTGGCAGCGCGCATGTGGCGCGCACGTCCGGGAAGCTTTTCGGAGATGGTTTCCGGCGGGGTGGGTCTCACGCAGTTCAATGTAGAGCGCATCATCCACGCGTTCCTGCCAACTGTCATTCCGGAGACCTTCGAGGAACTGCAGATTCCGCTGCAGGTGACGGCTACCGATTTCTTCGCCCATAGGGAAACGATTTTCGATAGCGGTGATCTTTACAAGGCGGTCGCGGCGTCGGCGGCCATTCCAGCCGTGTTTCGCCCGGTCAGGCATGAGGGCCGCATCCTGGTCGACGGCGGCATAGCCAATCCAGTCCCGTTCGACCTGCTCGAAGGCAAGGCGGACATATTGATCGCCATCGACGTGGTGGGCTCGCCGGTGCATGACCGCCGTGCCAAGCCCAACTCGCTCGATCTCGTATTCGGCGCCAGCCAGATCATGATGCAATCGATTATCGCGCTGAAGCTGCAGCAGGGCCGTCCGCAGATACTGCTGCGTCCGCCCGTGTCGCACTTCCGCGCGCTGGACTTCCTCAAGGTCGACCGCGTCATGGCAGAGACAGCCTCCATCAAGGACGAGCTGAAACAGGCCGTCGGCGCCGCGGTGGAGCGCTTCGAGAAGGACGCGGCCTGAGCATCGCTCCCCGTCGCTATTGAAGTGTCGCCGCCTTACCGGTGGAGAAGGGCGAGTTGGCGGCAGGCGGCGGCGACGGCACGTCATCTTCAGCCGGTGGCTTGTCGCCGATGCCGCGAACGACGCGAAAGGCCACGACGGCGGCGACGATGCCGAACACGATCGCGCCGAGACCCCAGCCAGCGATGACCCCTTTGGCTCCGTATAGCTGCGCGCCCGCCCAGACGAACGGGATCACGCCCAGCGTCGACCGTCCCCAGTTGAAAACCGTAGAATAGGTTGCAAAGCCGAGATTGTTGAAGGCGGCATTCGCCACGAACAGCATGCCGTTGAAAAGGAAGCTGCCCGCAACAAAGAGGCAGAAGAAGATAACGAGCTCGCGCGCTTCGCCCACAGCGCCGAAAAGATCGGCGACCGGTGTCGACAGCAGGGCGAGTAGCATCCAGACGCCCAGGCAATAAAGCGTGACGAAGACCAGCGCATCGCGCAGGGCGGCGTTGAGGCGATCGTAGCGCCGCGCGCCGTAGTTCTGGCCAAGGATCGGTCCAACAGCCCCGGAAAGCGCGAAAATCACGCCGAAGGCGACAGGGATGAGCCGGCCGATGATCGCCCACCCTGCGACCGCCTCGTCGCCGAAGCGCGCCATCTCGATCGTCACATAGGCGTTGCCCACGGGCGTTGCGATTTGGGTCAGGACGGCGGGTATCCCGATCGCAAAGAATGGCCGCGCTGCCGCCACCATCTTGCGCGGGCCGGGCAGCGCCATCAGTCGGTGCACGACATGCGCGCCATGGATACCGATTGCGAGCAGGACCAGTCGCGACAGCACCGTCGAGATCGCCGCGCCGTCAAGCCCAAGATCGAACCCGAAGATGAGGATGGGGTCGAGCACCGCAGCCGCCGCGCCGCCAGCCAGCGTCACATACATGGCGCGCCGTGCATCGCCGACGCCACGCAGGATGCCGGTTGCGCACATGCCCATGGAGACGAGCGGCGACGACGGGATCACGATCTGGAGAAACCGCGTTGCTAGCTGGCGGGTCTCGCCCGTTGCGCCCAGGAGACCGACGAGCGGATCGAGGAACGGCCAGATGGCCAGCACGATGACGCCCGTCGTCAGGCCCATGAACATCATCGCCGCGCCGCCCATGCGCGCGGCTTCCGCCCGGTCGCCGCGCCCGAGTGCGCGCGAAACCAGCGCCGAGGCCGCGATTGTCAGGCCGATGGAGACAGACAGGGTAAAGAACATCAGCGTGCTGGCAAAGCCGATTGCCGCTGCGAGCTCCTGCACGCCGAGCATCGAAATGTAGAAGAGATTGAGGGCATCCACGATGAAGATGGCGACCAGACCCACCGAGCCCGTCGCTGTCATCACGGCGACATGGCGCATCGTCGATCCTGTGACGAATTTGGCCTGTGTGGAGGTGGCGGATGCGGGTGCTGGCATCGGACTCGGGCGCGGTGTTTATCGCTCCTACCACGAATTGGCGTCGCCGCCAGCCATTGCAACGCGCAACCCATGGCCATAGATGGAGGCTACATACCGCCAGACACCTCCCGTATCCGCAGGACCAGAGCTTTTTGATGAACCAGAAGATCGATTCCAGCAGCCTCGCCGATCTCGTTGCGCGGCTTGTGGACGCTGCGAAGCGTGCCGGGGCCGATGCTTCCGATGCCGTTGCTGTCCGTTCGCGGTCGACCAGCGTTTCGGTGCGGCTGGGCAAGGTGGAGAACACCGAGGCAGCCGAAAGCGACGACGTCTCGCTTCGCGTCTTCCTCGGCAATCGCACCGCCAGCGTTTCGGCCAATGCCGCGTCCGATCCGGCGTCGCTCGCCGAGCGTGCGGTAGCGATGGCGAAGGCCTCGCCCGAAGATCCGCATCAACGGCTTGCCGATCAGGCGCTGCTTGCACGTTCGATCCGCAACCTCGATCTGTTTGACCCGACGGAACTGTCGGCGGAAACGTTGCGCGAAGATGCGCTTGCGATGGAAGAGGCGGCCATGGCCGTATCAGGCGTCACCAATTCCAGCGGTTCCGGCGCGTCGGTGGGCATGGGAGGGCTGGTGCTCGCCACCTCGCATGGTTTTCTTGGCGAGTACATGGCGACGCGCTTCTCGCGTTCCGTCAGTGTGATCGCTGGCGAAGGCACGGGCATGGAGCGCGACTACGAATACTCGTCCCGTCTCCATTTCGCAGACCTCGACCAGGTCGCGGAGATTGGCCGCAAGGCGGGCGAGCGCGCAACTAGAAGGCTCGGTGCCCGCAAGGCACGCACAGGCCCTGTGACGGTCATCTACGACCCGCGTGTCGCGCGTGGCATCGCCGGACACCTGGCGGGCGCCATCAATGGCGCGTCGGTGGCACGCAAGACCAGCTTCCTGCGCGATATGATGGGCAAGAAGGTGGCGTCAGCCGGCATCACGGTGACCGACGATCCGCTCAAGCTGCGCGGCCAGTCCTCCAGGCCGTTCGACGGTGAAGGCGTGCAAGGCGAGAGCATGACCATGGTTGACCGCGGCGTGCTTGGTCACTGGTTTCTCTCGACCTCTGCTGCAAGCGAGCTCGGGCTGCAGACCAACGGACGCGGCGTGCGTGCATCGTCATCGGTGTCCCCATCGTCGACCAACCTAGCGATTGAGCCCGGTGACCGGTCGCCGGAAGAGATGATTCGTTCGCTCAAGTCCGGATTCTACGTCACCGAAGTGTTCGGGCAGGGCGTAAACATGGTGACGGGGGAGTATTCGCGCGGCGCTTCGGGCTTCTGGATTGAAAATGGCGAACTCGCCTGGCCGGTGTCCGAGGTCACGATCGCCGCCAACCTCAAGGACATGTTCCTGAATATGGTTCCGGCCAGCGACCTCGATCGCAATTTCGGCACGGCCGCGCCGACGCTTCTTATCGAAGGGATGACGCTTGCAGGCGAATGAAATGGTCGTTGACGATCTGGATGCTGACCTTGCGCTCCTGCGCGACGCGGCGCGGGAGGGCGGCGAGATCGCGATGCGCTATTTCCGCAAGGAGCCGGAGGCCTGGCTCAAGGACGGCTCGTCTCCGGTAACCGCCGCCGACATTGCCGTCGACCGGTTCCTGTTCGAAACGCTGCGCGCCGCGCGACCTTCCTACGGCTGGCTCTCGGAAGAGACGGTCGACAATCTTGATCGGCTTTCAGCGCGACGCACATTCGTGGTCGATCCGATCGACGGCACGCGCGCCTTCATCGCGGGCAGGCGGACGTGGTGCGTTTCCGTCGCCGTGGTCGAGAACGGCGTTGCCATGGCGGGCGTACTCGACTGCCCGGCCAAGCAGGAGATCTACGAGGCGGCCGCTGGCGGTCCGGCGATGTGCAACGGCAAGGTGATCGCCGTCGCCGGCCATGGCGAACGCCCGCGCGTCGCCGGCCCCAAGCAGCTTCTGGCGCGTGCGCCCGCTTATATGCGTGCCGGCCCGGAGATCGCATACATTCCATCGCTTGCCTATCGGCTGGCAATGGTGGCGAGCGGGCGTCTCGACGGAACCTTCGTCAAGCCCAATTCCCATGACTGGGACCTTGCCGCCGCCGATCTGATCCTGCGCCGTGCGGGCGGTGCCGTGGTCAATGATAGGCGCGAAGCGCCGTTCTATGCCGGCGCTGATCCGCGCCACGGCGCGCTGGCGGCCGGCAGCGGCAAGCTGCTGCATGATATGGCGCAGGTAATAGCGGTTGCGGAATGACGCAGCGCCTTCACGCGACGGTTTCAAAACGTAACGAATTCCTCTAGAGGAATTGCCATCGCCTCGGCGCCGCCCCCGCGCCGGGGTGCTGCTCCACCCAAGACATGTGTGACCGATATGGCCGAAGACACCGGAAGCAAGCAACTCCTACACCTCGTATTCGGCGGCGAGCTGACGTCGCTGTCCAACGTTGATTTCCGCAATCTCGACGAGCTGGACATCGTCGGAATCTTTCCCGACTACAAATCCGCCGAAATTGCGTGGAAAGCAAAGGCGCAGGCGACCGTGGACAATGCCCATATGCGCTATTTCATCGTCCACCTGCATCGCCTGCTCGACCCGCAGGCCAAATAAGCCAGAACGACAACAACAAGAATAACGATACGCATGGACGACAACGCCGTTTCACCCCTGCAGGACACGCGCGCGAAGGCGCGCAAGTCCAAGCCGGGCGTCTTCAAGGCCACCTGGAAGAAGATTAGGCAGCCGCTCGTCCGCTCGACATTCGTGAAGCATCTGCTGGCGACGCTCATCGCGGGCTTGGTCAAGTTCATCTACTGGACCAATCCGGCTGTTGCCGGGTCCGACGATCCGGCACCGCGCATTGCCGCACTGTCTCCAGCGATCGGTGCGCTGTGGCACGGCCAGCACCTGCTGGGGCCGGCGGTCAATCCGCGCCGCCACAAGCTGGTTGCCATGTTCTCGCGCAGTGCCGATGCCGAGCTCAACGCGCTCGTTGCACAGAAGCTCGGCTTCGGCATCGTGCGCGGCTCGGGCGGCCGTGAGGGCACCAAGGCCGACAAGGGCGGCGCCAAGGCGCTCATCACGCTCAAAAAGACGCTCGACAGCGGCATGAACGTGGCAATGATCGCCGACATTCCGCACGGCACGCCGCGCCAGGCCGGGCTCGGCATCGTGACGCTGGCGAAGGTTTCCGGCCGGCCGATCGTCCCGGTGGCGATTGCCACCAGCCGCCGCAAGGTGCTGGAGCGAAGCTGGGACAAGACCACCATCAACCTGCCTTTCGGCCGCCATGCGCTGGCGGTCGGGGAGGAGATCTACGTGCCCTCCGATGCCGACGCGGAGACGATGGAGGCAAAGCGGCGCGAAGTGACCGCATCGCTCAACGCGGCGACTGAGCGGGCGTATAAACTGGTCGACGGTACGCGATGAGCGAACGCTGGGCCCGTACGCTGCTGACAGCATACAGATGGGCGGGCGCAGCCGCCTACCCTGTCATAGGCGGCTACGTGGCCTGGCGCGCGACCAAGGGCAAGGAAGAACACAACCGCCGGCGCGAACGCTACGGCCGCGCTGGCCTGCCCCGCCCGGAAGGGCCGCTGGTGTGGCTGCATGCGGCGAGTGTCGGTGAAACGATCGCGGTTGCACCGCTGATCGAGCGTATCGTCGATTTCGGCATCAATGTCGTGCTCACCACGGGCACCGTCACGTCGGCACAGGTCGCCAAGGAGCGCCTCGGCGACCGCATCATCCACCAGTATGTGCCGCTCGACCTGAAACCCGCAGTGAGCCGGTTTCTCGACCATTGGCAGCCCGATCTGGCGATCATCGCCGAATCCGAGATATGGCCGATGACCATTCTGGAACTGGGCGCGCGGCGTGTGCCGCAGGTGCTGGTCAATGGCCGGCTGTCCGATCGCTCGTTCGCGAGCTGGAGCAAGCGTGGGTTCATCGCGGAAGCATTGCTCGAGAACCTCGCCCATGTGATTGCCCAGTCGGAGGTGGACGCCGAGCGCTTCCACAAGCTCGGTGCGCGCCCCGTTACGGTTTCCGGCAATCTCAAGGTCGACACGGTGCCGCCGCCCGTCGATGCCGAGATTCTGGCCCGCATCAAGGGCGAGATCGGTAACCGCAAGGTCTGGGCCGCGGTCTCCACGCACGACGGCGAGGAGGACGCAGCGGTTCATGTGCATACCCTGCTGCGGGGCCGTCATTCGGATCTGCTCACCGTGATTGTCCCTCGCCATCCCGAGCGCGCCGATGCTATCGCCGCTGCCTGCGCCGAAAAGGGACTGACCGTGGCTCGCCGCAGCCTCGGCGACAAGATTTCATCGGGCACGGACATCTTCCTCGGCGACACAATCGGCGAGATGGGGCTCTATCTGCGCCTTACCGAGATTGCCTTTGTCGGGCGCTCGCTGACCGGACAAGGCGGCCAGAACCCGCTGGAGCCGGCCATGCTCGAGACGGCGGTGCTGGCTGGCCGAAACGTGCAGAATTTCCGCGAATCCTATCAAAAGCTCGCGGCCGCCGGCGGTGCCCGGTTCGTGCGCGACAAGGATGTGCTGGCGGGTGCGGTCAATTTCCTGCTCAACAATGAGCCGGAGCGGCGCAAGATGATGGACGCGGGCATGCGCACGGTCGAGGAGATGCGTGGCTCCCTCGCCAAGACGCTGCAGGCGCTTGAGCCCTACATCCATCCCCTCATCGTTCAGGCGCGGTTGGGCACCGCCGTCAACGGCAGCGGGCGCTAGGGCCGGCCATGGTCAGCGAAGCGCCGCCCTTCTGGTGGGGTAAGCCCGACTGGCGCGCCTGGGGGCTATGGCCGTTTGCCGCGATCTACGGTGCGGTTGCCCGCAAACGGCTTCTGAATGCGCCACGCGAAAAGGTCGATGCGCCGGTGCTGTGCGTCGGCAACCTGACGGTCGGCGGTTCCGGCAAGACGCCGGTTGCGATCGCCTTGGCGCGCGAAGCCGCCACGATAG
This sequence comes from Neoaquamicrobium sediminum, assembly GCF_040970315.1. Taxonomy (NCBI): domain Bacteria; kingdom Pseudomonadati; phylum Pseudomonadota; class Alphaproteobacteria; order Hyphomicrobiales; family Phyllobacteriaceae; genus Neoaquamicrobium; species Neoaquamicrobium sediminum. The sequence goes on from NZ_JAZHFV010000002.1 coordinate 441,180, forward strand.
GGCTGAAACCCGGCATCCTGTCTCGCGGACACGGCGGATCGGTCGCGGGTGAACCGCACCTCGTGGATGCCCATCACGATAGCGCGCGCCATGTCGGCGACGAACCGCTGCTTCTGGCGCGCGCGGCACGGGTCGCCGTCAGCACCGACAGGTCCGCCGCCGCACGGCTGCTGATCGATCTTGGCTGCAACTTTCTGATCATGGATGACGGTTTTCAGAGCGCCCGCATTCATATCGATCATGCGTTGATCGTGGTCGATGCGCGCCGCGGCATTGGCAACGGCTACACGATTCCCGCAGGTCCGATGCGGGCGGCACTCGTCGACCAGATGCGTTATGCCGACAGCGTGCTCAAGGTCGGCGACGGACCGGGCGCAGATGTGGTGCTTCGTCAGGCAGCCCGCGCCGCGAGACCGTTCCACGAAGCATCGATAAAGCCGGCTGCGCCCGAAGGCATCGCAGGCGCGCGCTGCCTGGCTTTTGCGGGCATCGGCGAGCCGCAGAAATTCTTCGACACTGTCACGGCGGTCGGCGGCCAGATCGAGATCGCGAAAAGTTTCGGCGATCATCATTTCTATTCGGATTTCGACGCGCAGGACCTTCTCGCGACAGCCGACGCGCAGGGCCTTGAGATCGTCACCACCGCCAAGGATGCCGTGCGGCTCGACCACGCCAGCGAGGCGCTCTCCGCGCTGCGCAAACGTGTCAAGATCATCGAGATCGAAACGGTGTTCGAGGTTGCCCGCGCGCCGCGCGCCATCATCGAGGCGACGCTTGAAGCGTGGCGGCTGCGCCGCATCGAGGCGCGGTAGGTCCTAGCCGCGCTTGCGAAGCTCGGGGTTGACCTCGATCTCGCGGGACAGAGAGGCGGCCGCATTTGCGTAAGGCTCCTGCCGCGCGACGCTCCAGTATTTCAACTCGTCCAGCGGGATCGGCTCGCCGCTGACGGCACAGCGGACGAACGCGCCCGGCGTAAGAACCTGGAAATCGCCATCCAGATAGCGGATGCGAGCTTCCTTGCCGCCTGGCCCTTCGAAACGGTTCATCTCATTCGCCTTTCGCAACGCGCCTGTACCGCCATAAAACCGGTGTCAGGTCAAGCCGGCAGCTCAGCGGCGGCCGAACAGCCGTTCGATGTCGGAAAGCTTCAGCTCCACATAGGTCGGCCGGCCGTGGTTGCAGGTGCCGGAGCCGGGTGTCGCTTCCATCTGCCGCAGCAGTGCGTTCATCTCTTCAGGTCGTAGCCTGCGGCCAGAGCGGACGGAGCCGTGGCAGGCCATGGTGGCGGCGATGGCGTCCAGGCGTTCCTTGAGGGTTTCCACCGTATCTGTGTCGGCGATCTCGTCGGCGAGGTCTCGCAGCAGCCGCTGAACGTCGACCTCGCCCAGCATCGCGGGCGTCTCACGCACGGCAACCGCGCCGGGACCGAAGCGCTCCACCCCGAGACCGAAGCGGCGCAGCAGGTCGCCATGCGAGGCGAGCCGTTCGGCGTCTTCTTCAGGCAGGTCGACAATTTCCGGCAGGAGCAGCATCTGCGCAGGGACGTCGCGCGAGGCGAGCGCCTGCTTCAAGGCCTCGTAAACCAGCCGTTCATGCGCGGCATGCTGATCCACGATAACGAGTGAATCGTCGGTTTGCGCGACGATGTAGTTCTCGTGCACCTGCGCACGAGCGGCCCCGAGCGGCCTTGCCGTCATTTCCGGCATTGGCTCGACAACGCCGGCACGCGCATCCGCGCTTGGCGCCGTCGTGTCGAACATCGCCTGTACAGTTTCGGCGAAACCGCCGTTCAGCGGCCGGTGCGGTGAGGCTGCCATGTCGAAGCCAGCTGCGGCAGAGGCCTGCAATCCCGCAGGGGCGTATGCCGGCTGGCTCCCGCCGCCCGTGCCGCCTGGCCGGAACGCGTCCATCATCGCGCCTGCGGCGGTGGTGGCCGGACGGATGCCTGCCTGGGCAAGAGCCTGCCGGATCGAGCCGACGATCAGCCCGCGCACCATGCCCGGATCGCGAAACCGCACGTCCGCCTTGGCCGGATGCACGTTGACGTCCACCAGCGCCGGATCGAGTTCGATGAACAGCGCGGTTACAGCATGGCGATCACGTGGCAGAACGTCGGCATAAGCGCCGCGGATCGCGCCCGCCAGCATCTTGTCGCGCACCGGGCGCCCATTGACGTAGAGATACTGGTGTAGCGAATTGGCGCGGGTATAGGAGGGGATCGACGCGTAACCAAACAGCCGCACGTCGTCCCGCATCGCCTCGACGGCAAGCGCGTTGTCCGCGAACTCCCGGCCGATGACCTGTGCGATACGCTGCTGCAAGCCTTCGCGGGATTGGCCGCACGCGGCAAGGTCCAGCGTCGAGCGATCGGTGCCCGACAGCGTGAACCGTACATGGGGGAACGCGATGGAAATGCGCTTGACGATGTCGGCGACGGCCGTCGCCTCGGCACGCTCGCCTTTCATGAATTTGAGCCGTGCCGGGGTGACGAAAAACAGGTCGCGCACCTCGACCAGCGTGCCGCGGTTGCCCGCTACCGGCCGCACCGGAATGATGCGTCCGCCCTCGACGGCGATCTCGTGCGCGGTGTCTGCGGCGGCAGGGCGGGAGCGGATCGAGAGTTTGCCGACCGAGCCGATGGAAGGCAGTGCCTCGCCGCGAAAGCCGAGCGAGCGGATGTCGTGAATGTCGTCGGAAAGCTTCGACGTGCAGTGCCGTGCAATGGAAAGGGCAAGGTCGCCGGCATCCATGCCGCCGCCGTCGTCGGTGACCCGGATGAGCGAAAGCCCGCCGCCGGCTGTCGCGATCTCAACGCGCGAGGCGCCCGCATCCAGCGCGTTCTCGACCAGTTCCTTGACCACGCTGGCCGGGCGCTCGATCACCTCACCGGCGGCGATCTGGTTGATGACGGTCTCTGAAAGCTGGCGGATGTTCATGGCGCCATTCTAGCGGGATTCGCCAGCTCAAGGTAAGGGTGTGGGACAGCGCGGGGGTCGCCGTCCCCGCTATACTATGCCCAACTCCCGGCCCACCTCCGCGAACGCCTCAACTGCCCGGTCGATGTCGTCGAACGAATGGGCGGCGGACATCTGCGTGCGGATGCGGGCCTGCCCGCGTGGTACCACGGGGAACGAGAAGCCGATCACGTAGATGTCGCGCTCCAGCATCCTCGCGGCCATGTCTCCCGCCAGCGCGGCATCGCCGATCATCACCGGGATGATCGGGTGGTCGGCGCCGGCCAGCGTGAAACCTGACGCGGTCATCGCTTTGCGGAATCGGTCCGCGTTGGCGTAGAGCTTTTCGCGCAGCGCGTCGCCGTCATCGATCATGTCGAAGACCTTGAGGGAAGCGCCCGCGATCGCCGGCATCAATGTGTTGGAAAACAGATATGGACGTGAGCGCTGGCGCAGCCAGTCCACGACCTCGCGCCGTCCACTCGTATAGCCGCCCGATGCACCGCCCAGCGCCTTGCCCAGCGTGCCGGTGATGATGTCGACGCGCCCCTCGACGCCGCAATGCTCGACCGAACCGCGTCCGCGGGTGCCGACGAAGCCGACCGCATGGCTGTCGTCGACCATCACCATGGCGCCGTACTCCTCCGCGAGATCGCAAACGCCCCGCAGATTGGCGATGATGCCATCCATCGAGAAGACGCCGTCGGTTGCGATCAGCCGGAACCGCGCATCCTTCGCCTCTTCTAGGCGCGCGCGCAGTTCGGCCATGTCATTGTTGGCATAGCGGTAGCGCCGGGCCTTGGAGAGCCGCACACCGTCGATGATCGAGGCATGGTTGAGCGCATCGGAGATGATCGCATCCTCTTCGGAAAGCAGGGTCTCGAACAGGCCGGCATTGGCGTCGAAGCAGGAGGAGTAGAGGATCGTGTCCTCCATGCCGAGAAAGGTGGAGATGCGCTCTTCGAGCTTCTTGTGCTCCTCTTGCGTGCCGCAGATGAAGCGCACGGACGCCATGCCGTAGCCGTAGCGGTCGAGAGCGGCCTTGGCCGCATCGCGCAGGTCCTCGCTGTCGGCAAGTCCAAGATAGTTGTTGGCGCAGAAGTTGAGGACCTTGCGGCCGCCGACTTCTATCTCGGCAGACTGCATGGACGAGATGACGCGTTCCGATTTGTAGAGCCCCGAATCCTCCAGCCCCGCGAGTTCTTGGGAAAGATGTGCGATAAAATCCTGCGTCATGATTCGCCTCCGATCGGTATCGGCCGAGTCTTGCGCCGACGCGGTTCGAAATCCACCAGCAATCCGATCTGCGGAGTGCAAGCTGTGGCAGCCGATGCGCTGAGACGCGGGGCAAGCAAATATTAGGATTGGCTGCCTAAGCTTACATGGCGTAATTTGAGGCGGGTCGCGGTGGCGGAAACACAGGCAGAAAACGAAGAACACGACGCCATCCTCAAGATGCGCATGGATGCGATGCTCAATTCGTCGCCCGCGTCGTTTTTGAGCCTCGTTGGCGCGCTCTTCGCCGTCTATGTCTATTGGTCGCCCTCCACGGCCATCCCGTTGATCGCCTGGCAGTTCGTCATCACCGCGGTTGCGGTTACCAATCTCGTGTCGACCGTGCTTTACGCCCGCAATCGTCCGCAACGTTGGGGCGCGAGGTCCTGGGCCCGCTTCGTCTGTGTCATGCATCTGGTGTCGGGGCTGGCCTGGGGCGTCGGTGGCGCCTGGATGCTGACATTCGCCAACGAGAATCAGGCTGTACTTACGCTGTCGATCGGAATGGCGGCCGTCACTGTGTCGATCCCGTCTGTCGTTTATCTTAGGGCCTACAACCTTTTCCACCTGCCGATCTTCTGGACCTATGCGCTCGGCCTCGCGCTCAGCACGTTGCAGTTCAAGTGGCTCATCGCTTCCGGCTTCTTCCTGATGGGCGCCTTCGCGATCATCATCGGCCGGGCTCTCGGCGACCAGCTTTCCAATGCGCTGCATCTGTCGATGGAAAACAAGCGGCTGGCCGAGCGGCTCAAGGATCGTGGCGCGGAACTGGAGGCCGCCAACCGGCAGCTCGAGATTGAAAGCCACACCGATCCGCTTACCGGTGTTGCCAATCGGCGCCGTCTGATGAGTTTCGCGCGGGCTGTACGCGGCCGCTGCGCGCTCCTCGTGGTCGATATCGATCACTTCAAATCCTACAACGATAGCTTCGGTCACGTCGAAGGCGACACCTGCCTCGTCGCGGTTGCCGCCGCGCTGGAGCGCAGCATTCGCCCTGATGTGGATCTTCTCGCCCGCCTCGGCGGGGAGGAGTTCGCAGTCGTTCTGAATGGCGTGAGCGCGGAAGAGGCGTCGACCATCGCCGAACGGATGCGCGTCAACATTGAGGCGCTCAAGTCGGCCCGCAGAGCGCGGATCAAACGGGATGTCACGGTCAGCATCGGGCTCGCAGTCCGCGGCGCGGACGAGACCAGATCACTGGCGGCGCTGATGGAGCAGGCCGACGTGGCCGTCTATCGCGCAAAGTCGGAGGGCCGTAACCGGGTTTGCATCGGCGGCGACGTGGAAGGCAACCGCAACGTCGCCTGACAACGCTGCTAAGGCCTCTCGTGGCCCTTGCCGTAGTGGCGTTCGATGCGTGCCTGGATCAGCTCGAAGCAGATCGACAGCGCCCAGTAGATGATCGCGGCCGCGATCAGCATCTCGAAAACGCGGAAATCCCGCCGCCCGATGATCTGCGCCGTACGCGTCAGCTCCCACACCCCCATCACCGACACCAGCGACGAATCCTTGAGCATCGCGATAAACTGGTTGCCTGTGGGCGGCACGATCAGGCGCATCGCTTGTGGAAAGACGATCTTGCGAAAGGTCAGTCGTGGCGGCAGGCCCAGCGCCTTGGCCGCGTCGTGCTGGCCATGCGGTACACCCAGTATGCCCGCCCGGAAGATCTCCGCGAGATAGGCGCCGTAGCATAGCGACAGTGCGAGTATTCCCGAAGGTACGGCGTCGAGCGCGAATTGCGGGCCGAGTTGCGGCAGGCCCAGATAGATCAGGTATACCTGCAGCAGCAGCGGCGTTCCGCGGAAGAACGAGGTGTAGAAGGTCGAGACCGCATAGGCCGGGCCGAAGCTGGAGAGCCGGGCGAGGGCCGCGGTCATGGCAAAAATGCAGGCCACGACGATGGAAATCGCCGAGACGTAGAGCGTGGTGACCGCGCCAGTGGTGATCATGTAGGCGATGTTGGAAACGCCGTCCTGGCTCTGCTCGAACCAGATGCCGAAATCGCGGTTGAAGCTGTTGACGAAGGCGACGAACAGCAACAGCAGCTCCGCCCACACGATCATCACTTGCAGCCGGAAGGGCAGCAGCCGCAGAACGATGATGTTCACCCACACCGCACCGGCGACGAGAAGCCCTGTCAGCACATGAAGCCCCCAGCCCGGCGCCGTGTTTTCGCCGGTCGCACCGCCGGTCAGCGGCGCAATCAGGCCGCCGATACGCGTTCCGCCGAGCTGCAGCCAGATGAGTAATATAGCCACGCACGCAATTGCGATCGCCTCGCCGCGCGATGGCCTTGCCGCGTCGTGCCAGGATCGCGCGGGCTGATCTTCGCGCGATCCTGTCCGGCTTGCTGCTGCCGTCACCTCACTCTGCCGTAGTCAGGTCGACGCCATACCACTTCTCCGAGAGCGCCGTGAGCGTACCATCCTCATGCATAGCGCCGACCACCTCGGCGATCTTCGCATCGAATTCGGCGTCACCCTTGTCCGTTGCCACCGAAAGCGGTTCGTAGAAAGCAGGGTCGCCCACTACTTTCATAGGGTAGCCGTTCTTGATCGCTTCCTGGATGGTTGGCAGTGCCGAGAACACGGCGTCCACGCGCACACCGTCGCCCAGCCGCAGGTCGTCGAAGGCGTTGGTGTCGGTTTCGTAGGTGCGGATTTCGCCCGCGGTCACCTGATATTCGAAAGGCGGTGCGCCCTCCGCGTCGATCACCAGATCCTTGTTGAGATAGGCATCGTAGGTGCAGCCGCCGCAGGTTCCGATCACCTTGCCGTCTAGGTCGGCAAGCGTTGCCGCCGAAGAGTCCGCATGCACCGCGAACGACGCAGGCGTGTAATAATAGACGGCGGGGAAGCTCAGCACCTCCGCGCGCGAGGCCGTCGGGGTCATCGAGCCGACCGACATGTCCCATCGCCCGGCCCAGCCGCCGGCGGTGATGACCTCCCAGGCCGGCGTGACGATCTTGAGCTCGACACCGAGCCGCTTTGCGATCTCCTTGCCGACGTCGACGTCGAAGCCGTCCATTTCGTTTGCATCGTTCAGGAAGGACTGCGGCGGATATTCCGGGTCGGACGACATGGTCAGCGTGCCGCTGCTCGTCACCCGGTCCAGGGTTTCACCGGCCATAGCCGGAGAAACCAGGCATGCGATCGCGGCCGCCACAAGCGGCAGTCTGGTCATCGTCATCGGTCGTCTCCCATTGCTGTTTCGTATCTCTGCCGGTCGCGTTCCCGTTTTTGTCGTCCCGGCTATCACACCCAGCAGACTAAGGCGGAAGCACGTGGAAGTGAAAGCCCTGCTGTCCGGATCGGCAGACGATTGCGCGCAATTCGAGCGATTGGCGGAATTCTACGCTAACCAGCAGGTCAGAAAAAACGTCCATTTGCACGCGCCGTGGCCGCGATGCGCAGTTCCGTTAATGTCTCCTCCGGCAAGGATTCCACCAAAAGCGCGGGCAACAGCACTACAGGGGGATTTCCATTCCATGGCGTCTACGGATCAGCCAACATCGGGATCGGACAGACTGATCCTGACCATCAAGGCCGCTTACTGGATGGCAGCGCTCATCATCGCCGCCATGGTGTTCGCAGGCTATATGCTGCTTCAGCAGCGGATCGGCGCACACCAGCGCGACGAAACGCTGCTGGATCTTGTCGACGACCAGAAAGCACTTTCGCAGCGGATCGTATTCCTTGCCAGCGAAGCGCGGCTGGCTGCGCCCGACAACCGGCTGCCATTACTTGCCTCGCTGCGCGCTTCAACCGACCGCTTCGATTCCAACTATTCGGCAATCGTCGCGCAGGTTCGGCTTGAGGAAAATGAAGCCGGTGTCAACGCGGATCGGGTGCTGAACGACAGTCCGCACCATCTCGCCCATTTTTCCGCCAACCTCTCCAGCAGCAGCAGGCACTTCCTGAAATCGCTCGGGTTGCGGCTCGAACCGTCCGGCGTGGGCGCGACCGACAATCGGGCCATCGAGAATACGGTGCTGGACGAAACAGTCGCCACCGCCACGCTTGCGGGCTACACGGCCCTGGGCAACATACTTGCCGCGCATTCGCAGGACATGTTGGCGCGGATGCTTGCGGTCCATCGCATGCTGTTTGCGGCGACGCTGGCGGTCATAGGTCTCGTCGTGCTGTTCATCTTCCGGCCGGTGACGGAGATCATCCGCCGCCGCACGAGCGAACTTGTCGACGCGCGCAACTCGATGGCCATGGTTGCCGTGCGTGACGGTCTTACAGGTCTCTATAATCGCGCCTTCATGCGCGACCATTTCGATACGCTCATCAAGGCATCTCACCGGCGTCAGGAACGGCTGGCGGTTATCCAGATCGATCTCGACCGCTTCAAGCAGATCAACGACACGCTCGGTCATGCGGCTGGCGACCTCGTTCTGGTGACTACAGCCGAGCGCATGCGCGGTTCATGCCGTGCCTCCGACATATGCGCCCGCCTCGGTGGCGACGAGTTCGTCATGGTCATGCCGGCAGCCGGAAACCCGGAGGACATAGACAGTCTGGCGCGGCGCATACTCACGCGACTCAATGAGCCGATCGTCTACGAAGGCGCTACCATCTTCTGCGGCGCGAGTGCCGGCATCGCTGTCTATCCCGTCGATGCTGACAATGTGGGCGATTTGCTGGTGCACGCCGATCTCGCGCTTTATGCGGCCAAGAAGCAGGGCGGCGGCACCTTCTCCTTCTTCTCGGATGAGCTTCGACGCGAGCTGGAACACCGCAAGCAGCTCGAGCGCGACATTGCCGATGCGATCGCCAATGACGGTTTCAGTGTCTACTTCCAGCCTCAGGTCTCGCTCGTCAACGGTTCGATAACCGGTGTCGAGGCGCTGCTGCGGTGGCATCACCCCGAACGCGGGATGATCCCGCCGGTGGAATTTCTCCCGGTAGCCGAGAAGGCGGGCGAAATGCCGCGCATTGGCCGCATCGTCATGCGCAAGGCAATCGAGGAAGCGGCATCGTGGCATCGCGCCGGGCTGCAATTCGGGCGCCTAGCGCTTAACGTCTCCGGAATGGAGCTGCGTGAACCCGACTTCACCCGCTTCCTCTTCAAGACGCTCGAGGATGCCGGCCTTCCGGCGCAGAAGCTGTCGCTGGAGATCGTCGAATCCGTCATTCTGGACGACGAAAAGACCGGCATTGCATCAAAGCTGAGGATGATTCGCGCCGCCGGCGTGCATCTCGAACTGGACGATTTCGGCACTGGCTATGCCTCGCTTAGCCACGTCAATCCCAACGAGATCGACCGGCTGAAGATCGACCGACGGTTTGTGCAGAACATCAACCTGAACGGCGACAATTCGAAGATCGTCCGCGCGATCACGGAGTTGGCTCGCGGCCTCGGCATCTCCATCATCGCCGAAGGCGCGGAGACTGAGGAGGAGCTTTCGGCGCTGCTGTCGATCGGCTGCGAGCAGGTGCAGGGCTATTCGATCGCGTTTCCGATGCCGGATGCGCAGACGCGCGACTGGCTCGTGGCACGCTCGCCGCGCCGTCCAGTTCTGACGGTCGTTCAGGGCACGATGGCTTGACGGTTCAGATACGCATAGCGAACCGGATGCCGTCATAGATCGCCGCGTGGATGTTGCGTGAGGCAACGGCGTCGCCGATGCGCAGCAACATGAAGGCTGCATCTGGATTCGCGATAGGGAAAATCGCACCGTTGCCCACCAGCCGCTCGTAGTCGACCGCGCCGCCGTTCTTTGCCAGCGGCTTGAGCGCATGATAGAGTTCGTCATTGGCCATGGTGCCGTGCTCGACCACGATTTGGTCGACCAGTCGTTCGCCGCGCCATCCCTGGGCGAAGTCGGAGCCGAGGGTCGCCACCAGCTTGTTGCCGTCACGGCGCACGGCGACGAGCCGCGTATTGATGGTGACCGTGACATCCTTCTCATGGAAGGAGCGCATGTAGGGCACGTGGTTGAGCCCGCCCATCTCGGGCGCGAAGAAGCGCTCGGGCGAGACGAGCTCAATACGCGCGCCGGCATTCGCGGCAACTTCCGCGACGCTCATGCCGGGGTGGCCGCCATTGTCGTCGTAGACCAGTACGCTTTCCGCCGGCTTGACCGCGCCCGACAGAAGATCCCAGCTTGATATCACCAGTTCCTCGCCCGTTTTGAGCGGAGGGGATTGCGGCAGGCCGCCGGTTGCAACGACGACCACGTCCGGCTCCAGCGCCAGCACGTCCTCTACCTCCGCCCAGCAGTCGTAGCGGATTGTGACGCCGAGATGCTCCAGCTCGGAAAGCCGCCAGTCGACGATGCCGACCAGCTCACGCCGGCGCGGGTTCTGGATTGCCAGATTGATCTGGCCGCCCGCCTTGCCGGACGCTTCCAGCACCGTTACCGCGTGGCCTCTCTCCGCAGCCACCCGTGCGGCTTCCAGCCCCCCGGGACCGGCGCCGACCACGACGACGCGCTTCGGCGCGTCGTCGGTGCGCGTCATCACGTGCGGTATCGTCGCCTCGCGTCCCGTCGCGGCATTATGGATGCACAGCGCCTCGCCGCCCTCATAGATGCGGTCGAGGCAGTAGGTCGCGCCCACACAGGGCCGTATGCGATGTTCCTGGCCCGCCGCGACCTTGCGCGCGATATGCGGGTCGGCGATGTGCGGCCGGGTCATGCCGACCATGTCGAGCTTGCCAGCCTCGATGGCATGCCGTGCGGTTGCGACATCGGAGATGCGCGCCGCATGGAATACCGGGAAGCCGGTTGCCGAGCGCACCTTACCCGCGAAGTCGAGATGGGGCGCGGAGCGCATGCCGGTGATCGGGATGACATCGGCCAGCGCCGCATCGGTCTCGATGTGCCCGCGGATGATGTTCAGGAAATCGATCTTGCCCGACCCGGCGAGGCGCCGCGCGATTTCGATGCCTTCATCTCGCGAAATCCCGGTTGCGAGGTCCTCGTCCGCAACCATGCGCACGCCGACAACGAAATCCGGTCCGACGGCCTCCCGAACCGCGTCGATAACCCGGTTGGAAAAGCGCATCCGGTTGTCGAGCGCACCGCCGTAGTCGTCATTGCGATGGTTGGTGGCCGGCGACCAGAACCCGTCCATCAGGTGGCCGTAGGCCTCGAACTCGATGCCGTCGAGCCCGGCAGCCTGCATCCGCTGGGCCGCAGAGGCATAGTCGGCGATGATGCGTTCTATGTCCCAGTCCTCCGCCTCTTTCGGAAAGGCGCGGTGGGCCGGCTCGCGCACCGGCGAGGCGGAGAGTACCGGCAGCCAGTCTGCCTTGTTCCACCCGGTCCGCCGCCCGAGATGGGTAAGCTGGATCATCACCTTGCAGTCGTGCTCGTGGCAGGCTTCCGCCAGCTCCGCCAACCAAGGCACGATCTCGTCGCGATAGGCCTGCAGATTGCCGAACGCGGCAGGGCTGTCACGCGACACGATCGCGGAGCCCGCCGTCATCGTCATCGCGATGCCGCCCTTCGCCTTTTCGGCATGGTAGAGCCGATAGCGCTCCTTCGGCAGACCCTCTTCCGAATAGGCCGGCTCATGCGCCGTCGACATGAGGCGGTTCTTGAAGGTCAGGTGCTTGAGGCGATACGGGTGGAGAAGCGGGTCGGTCGTCATGCTGATGTGGAGCGCCTATTCACACACGAACTGGCTCACGCGCCAGCCCGCCGCCTCGTTGGCGATGTCGGCGACCTTCCAGGCGCCGTTCTCCTCAACCAGTGTCCACTCGATCTCGCGTGGTTGGCCGAAATTCGTGAAGCGTGCGACCACGATTGCCGCGCCGTCATTGGCGGCCTCGTCAAGCTCCAGCGTGCTTGCAATTTCCGTAGGGTCGAAATCCTGCCCGTCGACGGCAAGCCCGAAATCGAGACAGATCTCCTCCCGTTCGTCGAAGGCGCGATCGCTGGCGTCAAGATAGGCCTTCGCTGGTCCCGTGAAGCGGTCCCGGCTCGCCTCGTCCGCTTCCATGCCGATCCCCTCGGAATAAAAATAGCCGACTGCATCGGCTGCGGGTCCGGCCCATGCCGGATGCGACCACACGGCCGCGATTGCCAGGAGGGGGCCGAACAGCTTCTTCACGCGTACGCTCCGTGCAGGTGGGTGTGGGCAATCAATACCACGCATCGTCGGCTGCGGCCTTCTTCCGTTCGATGAAATCCTTCAGCGCCTCGTCCACGCCTTCGTCCAGCGGCGGCGCTTCGTATTCGGCCAGCATCGCTTTCCATTTGCGGTTTGCATGAGTCGCTGCGTCTTCGCTTCCGGCCGCCTCCCATTTCTCGAACGGCTCGTTGTCGGCGATGCCGGAATCCCAGAAGGCGTGTTCGTAGTTCGCCATCGTGTGGGCGCAGCCGAAGAAATGGCTGCCCGGCCCAACCTCGCGGAAGGCGTCGAGCGCGAGCTGGTTGTCGTCCACGGTGACGCCGTCCAGATAGGTATGGAGCGCGCCGCAGAAGTCGGCGTCCATGACGAACTTTTCGTAGGACATCGACAGCAGCCCGTCGAGGAAGCCTGCCGAATGCAGGATGAAGTTCGCCCCGCAATGGACGGCGGCAAGCATCGACATGGTGCCTTCGTTCATCGCCTGCGCATCGGGAAGCTTCGAGGTGGTGAAGTTGCCCGAGCAGCGCAGCGGCAGGTTCAGGCGCCGGGCAAGCTGGCCCACGATCATCGAGCCGATGGCCGGTTCGGGCGTGCCGAAAGTCGGCGAGCCGGAGCGCAGCGACATCGACGAGAGGAAATTGCCGAAGATCACCGGGGCGCCCGGCCGCTCGAGTTGCGTCAGCGCGCAGCCAGCCATGGTTTCGGCCAGCGATTGTGCGATCGCGCCCGCATTGGTCACCGGGCCCATCGCGCCGCCGAGTATGAACGGCACCACCACCGCCGCCTGGTTGGCCCGCGCATAGGCGCGCAACGCGGTGGTCATCGTGGCGTCCCAGACCAGCGGCGAGTTGACGTTGACGTTGCCGAGGATCACGCAGTTCCGGTCAACGAAGTCCCGTCCGAAGACGAGCCGCGCCATCTCGATTGAATCCTCGGCGCGGCTCTCCGCCGTCACGGAGCCCATGAAGGGCCGGTCGGAATAGCGGATGTGGGCATAGACCATGTCGAGATGCCGCTTGTTGACCGGCACGTCGACCGGCTCGCAGATCGTGCCGCCGGAATGGTGCAGCCAGGGCGAGGCCTGCGCCAGCTTCACGAAATTGCGGAAATCCTCGATCGTGCCGTAGCGCCGGCCCCGGTCGAGATCCATGACGAAGGGTGAGCCGTAGGCGGGCGAGAACACGACATTCCTGCCGCCGATGACCACCGACTTGGCCGGGTTGCGCGCATGCTGAACGAATTCGGACGGCGCGGTGGAAAGAATTTCCCTCAACATGCCGGGTTCGAACCTGACGAGTTCCCCGTCGATGCGCGCCCCGGCTCGTCGCCAATGGTCAAGCGCTATCGGATCGTCGCGGAACTCGATGCCGATCTCGGCGAGAATCCGGTCCGCCGTCTGTTCTATGCGACGCAGGTTTTCTTCCGACATCACGTCGTAGGTCGGAATGTTGCGGACAATATAGGGCCGGCCGGGACCGTCCTGCCCGTGGCTGCGCTGCTCGCGGCGTGCCTGCCTGCCGCCGCGTTCGCGGCGTTGAGCGGTCGGGTTTGAGGTGGCGGCTTCGGAAGCGTGCATGCCATGGTGCCCTTGCGTCACGGTCGAGGCTAGGCTGCCAAAACCGTCATGGCCATGCTTCGTTGCGGCTTCCGGTGACGTAAATGGCACAAAGCTGTGCTATCTGGCGCAGGCGATTTTGGAGGAAGGCGACGATGTCGAACATGATGCGCGCACTCGTGAAGGCCAGGGCCGAGCCGGGCATCTGGATGGAACAGGTGCCGGTTCCCGAGATCGGGCCCAACGACGTGCTCATCAAGGTGAAGAAGACCGCGATCTGCGGCACCGACGTGCATATCTACAACTGGGACCAGTGGGCGCAGAAGACCGTGCCGGTTCCGATGGTGACCGGCCACGAATTCGTCGGCGAGGTCGCCGATTTCGGTTCCGCCGTCACCGAATACAGGGTCGGCCAGCGGGTCGCCGGCGAGGGCCATATCGTCTGCGGCCATTGTCGCAACTGCCGCGCGGGCAGGGGACATCTCTGCCGCAATACGCTTGGTGTCGGCGTCAACCGGCCCGGCGCATTCGCCGAATACCTCGCCCTTCCGCAGCACAACGTCGTGCCCATCCCGGACGACGTGCCGGACGAGATAGCCGCGATCTTCGATCCGCTCGGCAATGCCGTGCATACCGCGCTGTCTTTCGATCTGGTGGGTGAGGACGTGCTCGTCACCGGCGCCGGGCCGATCGGCATCATGGGTGCGCTGGTCGCCCAGTGCGTCGGCGCGCGCAAGGTGGTCATTACCGATATCAACCCCGTTCGCCTCGACCTGGCGCGCAGGATGGGCGTGCATCACGTCGTCGACGCATCGAAAGAGAGCCTGCGCGACGTGATGAACGAAGAGGGCATGACGGAGGGCTTCGACGTCGGCCTCGAAATGTCGGGTTCTGCCGTGGCCTTCCGCGACATGATCGACACGATGAACAATGGCGGGAAGATCGCCATCCTCGGCATCGCGCCGACCGGCTTCGAGATCGACTGGAACAAGGTCATCTTCAAGATGCTGCACCTGAAAGGCATCTACGGCCGCGAGATGTTCGAGACCTGGTACAAGATGATCGCGCTGATACAGGGTCCGCTGGACGTGACAGGGCTGATCACGCACCGCATCGGTATCGACGACTATCAGGCCGGTTTCGACGCGATGCGCAGCGGCAATTCCGGCAAGGTGGTGATGGACTGGTGAGAGATTGCCTTGTGGAACGCCGTGAGCAGTCCCCATTTGAGAATGCGGGCCGGGCCTGTTAGGCCAGAATGTCCTGCAAACAGAACATCCCGCCCATGAAAGCCTTCCTCAAAGCCTTTTTCGTCAGACACGAACCTCCGGTGGCGCTACGGGCCAATCTGCGCGCCGGGCTTGCGGCAATCGCGGGCATCGCGCTTGTTGGAGGGCTTGCCACATGGATCGACCTGCCGCTTCTGATCGCGCCGCTTGGCGCGACCTCGGGTCTTCTTTTCGGCCAGCCGTCGAGCGCGCTTTCCCAGCCGATCAATGTGATGGGCGGCTATCTCGTCGGCACGATCGTCTGCGAAGCGGCGTTCTTTATCTTTCCGGGCGCCTGGCTGGCGGCTGCCGTGGCCGTCGGCCTCACCATCGTCGTGATGCGCGCTTTAAGGGTCACGCATCCGCCGGCGGCGGCGCTGCCGATACTCGGCTTCGGCGAGCCTGTACACGGCGTGCAGCTCTTCCTCATCGTCTTCATGGCATGCGCCGTGCTGATCGCATTTGCGCTAGTGGTGCACAACCTGCCGCCGCGCCGGCCTTATCCAATGCCGGAGGAGCCCGACCGGAAGAACGGATAGATAGAAATTGAACGATCCGGTAAGCGGCTCGTTTACCGCATCTGCAGGTTTGACGTTGGGTTAAGTGCCGATTTGCACTTCCGTGGCAGTGATGAACGCATCAACAGGGCCATGGAGACCGACCATGCGGGGCACTTTTCACTTCGAAGCCGACAATCTTTCCACAGAGTGGAACAAGAAAATCGTTCCGGTACGCCATGATCTGGCGACCAATCCCCTCTTTGCCGACGAGGCGCTCGCCAAGCTGATCGAGGGCAATCCGCAAGCGATCCGCGAGGTCTCGACCATGGATCCCGGTCGCGAGGACCGCGCCAGCTGGAAGCGTGCCTCGTTCGAGGACATGAGCGGCATGGAAATTCTCCAGGCCGTGCGCGACGGTCTTCTGTGGATAAACGTTGCCGAAGCCGGCAGCTTCGATCCGCGCTATCAGGCGATCATCGACAAGCTCTTAGGCGATCTGGCCGCGCAGGTTCCGGGCCTCAAGACGTTCCAGCACCGCATCGGCCTGCTGATTTCCTCGCCCAATGCGCGGGTATTCTACCATTGCGACATTCCGGGGCAGGGATTGATGCACGTCCGTGGCGAGAAAACCATCTGGATCTATCCCGACGGCGACCCCTTCCTGCCGCAGGAAGCGCTGGAGCGTGTCGTCACCGGCCTGTCCTACGAGGAGATCGACTACGATCCGTCCTTCGAGGAAAAGGCGACTGTCCTGCATCTCAAGCCGGGCATGGGCGCGCTGTGGCCGCTCAACTATCCGCACCGGGTCGTCAACGGCGACAGCCTCAACGTTTCCTTCACGGTTGAATACTGGACCGACGAGATCCGTCGGCACTATCTCGTCAATCTCGCCAACGGCGTGGGACGGCATTTCGTCGGCTGGAAACCCCGCTCGCGCGCAATCAGCGGTCCGGTTTTTTGGATGAAGGCCGGTTTCGCGGCTGCCTGGAAGCTCTCCGGCGCCAAGAAACGCTTCGCAGCCAAGATCAAGCCGGATTTCAGCATCAGCAAGAAGAAGCAGCTTGAAGCGGCGAGCCAGCCATTCAAGGAAGCGGCGGAGTAGCCATTGATGCATGCGGCGAAAGTGTTTCGTCGCATGCGCTTCAATCGTGGTCCCTTTGCTTCAGCATGGCGCGTTCCAGCGCGGCCAGCCCGCTTATGATGGCGCTTTTCTCAGCTGGGCGCATCTGCTCGAGGATGCGCGTCTCGAACTCCCGCGCTAATGGCACAAGTTCGCGGTAGGAGTCCTCGCCGGCTTTCGTCAGCGTCAGGTGCTCCACCCGCCGATCCGTCCCGTCCGGTGTCCGTCGCAGCCAGCGGCGTTCCTCCAGTGCGGTCACCGCGCGACTCACCTTGGTCTTGTGCATGGCCGAGTGGTGGCCGATCGCGGTCGCCGTCATCGTGCCATATTGGCCGAGCGTCGCCAGCAGCCGCCATTCAGGCCGGGTCAGGCCGAAGCGGTCGCGATAGAGCCGTGAAAAGTCGCGGCTGACGGCGTCGGCCAACCGGTTGAGGCGATAGGGCAGGAATTCTTCGAGCGAAAGCAGGTCGTCGTTCACAGTCAGGCCGGGTTGATAGTTACATATTCAATTGTTACCGATGTAACAAATTCGGGCGCCTGTCAAAGGACATGCGCCACGGCGAGATGTCGCCGCGATCCGATCGGGAGGCGAAGATGAACGAGATGAGCACCCCCGCCGCGCAGGCGCGAGCCGGCAAGGTGGCGTCCGCCTATACCTACATGCCTGGTTTCGGCAACGACTTCGAGACCGAGACGTTACCGGGTTCCCTGCCGCAGGGACGCAATTCGCCGCAGCGCCCTGCCTATGGCCTCTACGCGGAGCAGCTTTCCGGCTCTCCCTTCACCGCGCCACGCGGCACCAACGAGCGCTCCTGGCTTTACCGCATCCGGCCCAGCGTCAAGCATCACGGTCGTTTCAAGGCTTTCGACCTGCCGCTCTGGAAATCAGCACCGAACGTCGGCGACCATGAGCTTCCGCTTGGCCAGTTGCGTTGGAACCCGACGCCGATGCCGTCGGAACCGACCGATTTCATCCATGGCATGCGCACCATGACCACCGCCGGCGACGTGTTCGGGCAGGCGGGCATGGCCTCGCACGTGTATGTCGCCAATACCGACATGGTGGACGATCATTTCTTCAACGCCGATGGCGAGCTGATGGTGGTGCCGCAGGTGGGCGGCGTCCGCTTCGTTACCGAGATGGGCGTGATCGAGGTGCAGCCGGGCGAAATCTGCGTGCTGCCTCGTGGCCTCACCTTCAAGGTGGAGTTGATGGATGGAACGGCGCGCGGCTATGTCTGCGAGAACTATGGCGCCAAGTTCACGCTCCCCGACCGCGGGCCTATCGGCGCCAACTGCCTCGCCAATCCGCGCGATTTCAAGACGCCCACCGCCTGGTATGAGGACAAGGAAACGCCCTGCCGCATCGTGGTGAAGTGGTGCGGTCGCTTCCACGTCACCGAGATCGGCCATTCGCCGCTCGACGTCGTCGCCTGGCACGGCAACTATGCGCCCTATAAATACGACCTCTCGACCTTCTCGCCTGTTGGCGCGATCCTGTTCGACCACCCGGACCCTTCTATCTTCACGGTACTGACGGCTCCTTCGGGTGAGGAAGGTACGGCCAATATCGATTTCGTCATCTTCCCGCCGCGCTGGATGGTGGCGGAGGACACGTTCCGCCCGCCCTGGTATCACCGCAACATCATGAGCGAGTTCATGGGCCTCATCCACGGCCAGTACGACGCCAAGGAAGAGGGCTTCGTGCCAGGGGGCATGAGCCTTCACAACATGATGCTCGCGCACGGCCCCGACGCGACGGGGTTTGAGAAGGCGTCGCGCGCCGACCTGAAGCCGGTCAAGCTCGACCACACCATGGCGTTCATGTTCGAGACGCGGTTCCCGCAGCTTCTGACCGGCTACGCCGCGGGGCTCGAAACCTTGCAGGCGGATTACGTCGACTGCTGGTCCGATCTGAAGAAGCGTTTCAACGGTACGCCGGAGGGTGACTGGAGCTGATTTGTTTGGGGCCTGTCGGAACCGGCGCCGTCCATTCGTCCTTTGACAGTCAACACCAAGAGAGGAGTCTGTCATGACCTATGTGGATGGTTTCGTTCTGGCGGTGCCGAACGCCGAATTCGAGGAATATCGAAAGAATGCCGATCTCGGCAGGACGGTCTGGATGGAGCACGGCGCCCTGTCCTATGTTGAGGCCAAGGCCGATGACGTGCCGGACGGGGAGGTTACCTCCTTCCCCATGGCAGTAAAGCAGGGGGAAGGTGAGACGATCGTCTTTTCCTACGCCACCTACAAGTCGCGAGAACATCGCGACGAGGTGATGAAGAAGGTGATGGCCGACCCGCGCTTGGCGGCGAGCATGGAAAACATGCCCGCCTACATGAAACGAATGATCTATGGTGGCTTCCAGGTGTTCGTGGAAGCCTGACGGAGGAAGAATGAAACTTGCCAGCCTGAAGAACGGGACGCGTGACGGAAGACTCGTCGTCGTCTCGAAAGACCTGACGCGCTATACTGACGCGTCTTTCCTCGTCCCGAATCTTCAGGCCGCGCTTGATGACTGGCGGCGCATCGCGCCGCATCTCGAAGCCTTGGCCGAAAGCCTCGATCACGGCTCGGTGCCGTCCGAACGCTTCCACGAGCATGACGCCCATTCGCCGCTGCCGCGCGCCTATCAGTGGGCGGACGGCTCGGCCTACGTCAATCACGTCGAGTTGGTGCGCAAGGCCCGCGGGGCCGAGCTGCCGGAAAGTTTCTGGACCGACCCGCTGATGTATCAGGGGGGCTCCGATTCCTTCCTCGGCCCGCGCGATCCCATCGTGATGGCCGACGATGCCTGGGGCATCGACATGGAAGGCGAGATCGCCGTCATCGTCGACGACGTGCCGGCGGGTGCCAGTGTCGACGTGGCGCGGGACGCGATCCGTCTCGTCATGTTGGTCAACGATGTCTCGCTGCGCCGCCTGATTCCGGATGAGCTTGCCAAGGGCTTCGGCTTCTTCCACGGCAAGCCGTCCTCGGCATTCTCGCCCGTGGCGGTCACTCCCGAAGAACTCGGCGAGGCATGGGATGGCGGCCGGCTGCACCTGCCCTTGTGCGTGGATCTTAACGGCAAGCCCTTCGGCCGCGCCAATGCCGGCATCGACATGACTTTCGACTTCCCGACCCTCATTGCCCACGCGGCAAAGACGCGCCCGCTCGCCGCCGGCACGATCGTCGGGTCCGGCACGGTCTCCAACAAGCTCGATGGCGGACCCGGCAAGACGATCGCCGAGGGCGGTGTCGGATATTCCTGCCTTGCCGAGCTGCGCATCGTTGAAACGCTGGAAAACGGCAAGGCCACCAGCAACTTCATGCGCTTCGGCGATACGGTTCGTATCGAGATGAAGGACAAGGACGGCCACTCGATCTTCGGCGCCATCGAGCAGGTCGTGGAAAAACAGGCGGCCGAATAGGCCTTCCCGAACGTTCTCTCCGTCTGACGACCCGTCGCCAGACGGCTGTGGAACCGCGTAAAGACTGAAATGGAGTTTGCATTGACCAAGCAATTCGCATCGCAGGGCGACCTTACCGAAAAGAAAATCTCTTTCACGGAGATCGGCCGCGACCTGTGGGCATTCACCGCCGAGGGCGATCCCAACACCGGCGTCATCATCGGCGACGATTCCGTGATGATCGTTGACGCGCAAGCCACGCCCCGCCTTGCCAACAAGGTCATCGAGAAGATCAGGACCGTTACCGACAAGCCGATCAAATATGTGGTGCTGACCCACTATCACGCCGTGCGCGTGCTTGGCGCATCGGCTTATGGCGCCTCCGAGACCATCATGTCCGAGAAGGCGCGCGCAATGGTCGTCGACCGCGGCCAGGAGGACTGGGAAAGCGAGTTCGGCAGGTTCCCGCGGCTGTTTCAGGGGCACGAGTCGATCCCCGGCCTCACCTGGCCGACCCTGACCTTCACCGACCGCGCGACGTTCTACCTCGGCAAGCGCCGGGTGGACCTCGAGTTCCTCGGCCGTGCGCACACGGCGGGCGACATCGTTGCCTACGTGCCTGACGCCAACGTCATGTTCACTGGCGACATCGTCGAATATCACTCGGCCTGCTATTGCGGCGACGGCCATTTCGGCGACTGGCCCGCCACGCTGGAATCGATCCGCTCCTTCGATCTCGACGCGATCGCGCCCGGCCGGGGTGACGCGCTGGTGGGCTCCGACATGGTCGATGAGGCGCTCGACAACACCGCCGACTTCGTCATGTCCACCTACCGGCCGGTCGCCCGCGTCGCGCAGGGTGGCGGCTCGCTCAAGGAGGCTTGGGACGCCTGCCGTGAAGCCTGCGACCCGAAGTTCGCGGACTATGCCATCTACGAGCACTGCCTGCCCTTCAACGTCGCGCGCGCCTATGACGAGGCGCTGGGCATCGACACGCCGCGCATCTGGACCGCCGATCGCGACCGGCAGATGTGGGAGGCCCTGCAGGGCTGAGGGCGAAGGGAGGAGCAGGCATGGCGTCGCTGACGGCGCATTTTTCGGCCATGGCCCGCAACAATCGCTGGTCGAACCATGTGCTGTTGCGAGCGGTCTGCTCGCTTCAGCCGGGCGAGTTCGAGGCCGAGCGCACCAGCTTCTTCCCGTCCATCGCCGAGACGCTGAACCACAATCTGGCGATTGACCGCTATTATCTCGACGCGCTCGCGCAGGGCGGCGTTGGTCCAGCCGCATTCCATGTCTTCGAGCCCTATCGCGAACCGCAGGCACTGACCGACGCCCAGCGTGCGCAGGACGAGGCGTTGATGGCATTCTGCGATCGGCTGGGGGAAAGCGATCTGGACCGAAGCGTCATCACGGATCGAGGGCGCAATGGCCAGATTCCCGAACGCATCGACAATCTGCTAGCGCATCTCTTCCAGCACCAGATTCATCATCGCGGCCAGGTTCACGCCATGCTCGCCGGCACGTCGGTAAAGCCGCCGCAACTTGACGAGTTCTTCCTCGACTACGACCGCGATCCTGAGATCGCGCGCATGGGACTGCTGTGATGCCGCGCTACGATTACAAGCCGTTTCCATACCGCACCCCGGCTGAACTCTCCGGCGGCGAACCGCGGCGCGCGCCGGTCGTCATCGTCGGCGCAGGTCCCGTCGGGCTCGCGGCTGCGATCGACTGCGCGTTGCATGGCGTGCCCTGCGTCGTTCTCGACGACAACGACGTCGTCTCGCTGGGCAGCCGCGCTATCTGCTGGTCGAAGCGCACGCTGGAGATATTCGACCGGCTCGGCATCGGCGAGCGCATGGTCGAAAAGGGCGTGACCTGGAAGGTCGGCCGCCTGTTCCACCGCGACCGCGAGGTCTGGAGCTTCGACTTGCTGCCGGAAGCGGGCCACAAGATGCCCGCCTTCATCAATCTCCAGCAATATTACGTCGAGCAATATCTGGTCGAGCGCGCCGCCGAGTTTCCCGACTTGATCGAGCTGCGGTGGAAGAACCGCGTGACGGGTGTCGCGCCCCGCGCCGACGGCGCGCAAGTCTCCATCGAGACGCCGGACGGCGCGTATACGCTCGAAGCCGACTGGCTGATCGCCTGCGACGGCGCGCGCTCGCCAGTGCGTGGTATGCTGGGCCTCGACTTTGCCGGCCGCGTGTTCGAGGAACGCTTCCTGATCGCCGATGTCGAGATGAAGGCGGAGTTCCCGTCCGAGCGCTGGTTCTGGTTCGAGCCGCCCTTCCACAACGGGCAATCGGCCCTTCTGCACAAACAGCCCGACGGCATATACCGCATCGACCTTCAGCTTGGCTGGGACGCCGACCCGGACGAGGAGAAGAAGCCGGAAAACGTCATCCCGCGCATCGAGAAGGTGATCGGGCATCGCGATTTCGAGCTCGACTGGGTGTCGGTTTACACATTCCAGTGTCGCCGACTTGAGCGGTTCATGCACGGCCGCGTCGTCTTTGCGGGAGACTCGGCCCACATCGTCTCGCCGTTTGGCGCGCGGGGCGGCAATGGCGGCATCCAGGATGTCGACAACCTGATCTGGAAGCTGGCGATGGTGGTGCGCGGCGAAGCGCCCGAGAGTCTCGTCGGCACCTACGACGAAGAGCGCATCCACGGCGCAGACGAGAACATCCTGAATTCTTCGCGCTCCACCGCTTTCATGACGCCGAAGACGGAGATGGAACGCATCTTTCGCGACAGCGTGCTCGACCTCGCCCATGAGCATGAATTTGCGCGCAAGCTTGTCAATTCCGGCCGGTTGTCGAAACCCTGCGGGCTCGGTGGTCTGTCGTTGCAGACGCCCGTTGGCAATGGGAACGGCGTTGCGCCCGGCAGCGCCATGCCCGACGCGCCGGTCGCCAACGGCGATGCCGGTTGGCTTCTCGGTCATGTCGGCGGCCGCTTCACCTTCCTTGCGGTGGAAGCTGCGATCCCTGACGATCTGCCGGCCGGTCTCGACCGCGTTCTGGTCACCGCCGACCGCTCGCGTCGCGCCAACGGTGCAACCACACTGTTCGACGAGGAAGGCCACGCCATTGCGCGCTACGGCGCGGGCCAGTCCTATCTGGTCCGTCCGGATCAGCACATCGCGGCACGATTTGACGCAGCCAGTGGTGAGGCTGTCTCCGCAGCCCTGCGGCGCGCGACGGGGAGGGGAGCATGAGCGGCGACGAAGACATCGGTGCCGACCGGCTTGGCCCCGCCGGCGACGATTTCTACGCGGCGTTTATTGCAGCGCATGAGGGCTTGAGCTTTGAAGAAAGCGCCCGGCTCAACGCCCGGTTCGTGCTGCTGCTGGCCAACGAGGTCGGCGACCTCGACCGACTGGAAAAGCTGCTGGCGGCGGCCATGAAGTAGCTGCCAGGCCCCGTGATAGGTGCGTCCTTCGAGGCTCGCTACGCTCGCACCTCAGGATGAGGACCGTAGTGCATCGAGCCGGCAGACGGTGGCTTCGATAAACTCGCCTCCCTTATTCTCCGAAGCTGGCGGAACTCGCACCTGAGGATTAGGACCGGAGTGTTTCGAGCCCCCGGAGAGTGGCTTCGATCAAACCACCTCCCTCATCCTGAGGTGCGAGCGCAGCGAGCCTCGAAGGACGCACCCATAACTGGCCGTCGACCTACTCCGCGGCTTCCGTCTTGATGACGCCGCGCCGGATCTGGTCTTCCTCGATGGATTCGAACAGCGCACGGAAATTGCCTTCGCCGAAGCCTTCGTCGCCCTTGCGCTGGATGAACTCGAAGAAGATTGGCCCGATCACGGTCTTGGAGAAGATCTGCAGCAGTATCTTGGTCGTGCCGCCGTTCACCACGCCCTCGCCGTCGATGAGGATGCCGTGCTTCTTCATCCGCTCCAGGGGTTCGTCATGCCCGTTCACGCGGTCGTACGACATTTCGTAGTAGGTCTCCGGCGGCCCGGGCATGAACTTCAGCCCGTTGTTGGCCAGCCTGTCGGTGGCGTCGTAGATGCCGTCGGTGCCGACCGCGATATGCTGGATGCCTTCGCCCTTGTATTTGCGCAGGTATTCCGCGATCTGGCTGGTGTCGTCCTTGGACTCGTTCAGCGGAATGCGGATCTTGCCGCAAGGGCTCGTGATCGCGCGGGAGACCAGCCCGGTGATGCGACCGTCAATGTCGAAGAAGTGGATCTGCGTGAAGCCGAACAGCTCGCGGTAGAAATCCCACCACTTGTCCATGTTGCCGCGATAGACGTTGTGCGTCAGGTGGTCGAGGTAATAGAAGCCCACGCCCTCGGGCCGCGGGTTGCGATCGCCCAGCCATTCGAACTCGGTGTCATAAGCCGAGCCCTTGTCGCCATATCGCTCGATGAAATATAGCAGCGACCCTCCGATTCCGACGATCGCCGGCACGTCCAGCGCCTTGTCGTCGCCTTCATAAGGAGTGGCGCCCTTGGAAACGGCGTGCTCGAAAGCATGTTGGGCGTCGACCACGCGCCACGCCATGGACGGCGCGCAAGGGCCATGCTCGCCGACGAAGCGCATGGCGTGCGAACCCGGTTCGGAATTCACCACATAGTTGATGTCGCCCTGGCGCCAGACGGTGGTGTTCTTGCTGCGATGCTTGGCGACCGGCGCATAGCCCATGCGCGAAAACAGCTCTTCCAGCTTCGCCGGGTCCTCATGCGCGAACTCGACGAACTCGAATCCGTCGGTGCCGGCGGGATTTTCCGCAGTGATTTTAGCGGGCGGTGCGTCGTGCGGGAACGGACCCATGATGTTCCTCCTTTGGGGAGCTGATTGAAGCTTGGAGGAATCCTAGCACCTGCCCTCCGCAAGGGGCTTGCATTCGGCGTGCGTAAGGTCACTATGCATGCGGGGATGATGCATCATGAGGAGGAATATCGTGGCAGTGGAGCGTCTCGACAAGTTTGACCGCAAGATACTGGCACATTTGCAGGAGGATGCGCGACTGACGAACAACGATCTTTCGGAGCGCGTGAACCTGTCACCCTCGCAATGTTCGCGCCGGCGGCAGCGCCTTGAGGATGAAGGGCTGATCCGCGGCTATCGCGCCGTCCTCGACCGCGACCGCCTCGGTTTCCCGCTCGTCAACGTCATCTCGGTGACGCTCGCGACGCACAACCGCGACAACGCACGGCGCTTTGGCGAACTTCTGACCCGGTTGCCCGAGGTGCAGGAAGCGCACGCGCTGACCGGCGAGATGGACTACATCCTGAAGGTCGTGACTCCGGACCTGAAATCATTGGCCGATTTCGTCAACGACGTGCTGCTGCCACACGATTCCGTGCAGCACGTTAAGACGGCGATCGTGCTGGAAACGCTCAAGGAGACCAACGCACTGCCTATCTGAATGTTACAAAAAAAAGCCGAAGGCATACTTTATTGTTACATAAAGTTCTGTAGGATCGCGAGCCCGGACCGGGTAAAAGGGGCATCGAGGAGCCACCCGGAAATCGGATCGTTCAGGGAGGAACAGAATGAAGCCTGCATTCTTCAAATCGCTCGTCGTCGCCGCATCGATTGCATCGGCGGGATGGCTGGCAACCACAACCACCACGCTTGCGCAGGAAGTCACCCTGCGCCTCCACCAGTTCCTGCCGCCGCAGGCAAACGTGCCGAAGCTTGTGCTGGACCCGTGGGCCGACAAGGTTGAGGCGGAGTCGGGCGGCCGCATCAAGATCGAGCGCTACCCGGCCATGCAGCTCGGCGGCACGCCGCCCCAGCTCATCGACCAGGCACAGGACGGCACGGTCGACATCGTGTGGACGCTTCCGGGCTCCACCCCGGGACGCTTCCCCTCGACAGAGGTGTTCGAACTGCCCTTCATGATGACCAACGCCGAGGCGACGTCGCGGGCCTATTGGGACCTCTTCGAGTCGCGCATGAAGGACACGGAGTTCAAGGATGTCCACGTCATCGGCGTTTGGGTCCATGGACCCGGCATGCTGCATTCCAAGACGCCGATCGAGAAGCTGGAAGACCTCACGGGCATGAAGGTGCGCGCGCCGACACGCATCATCAACACGCTTCTGGGCACGCTGGGCGCCACCCCGGTAGGCATGCCGGTGCCGCAGATCACCGAGGCGCTGTCGAAGGGTGTCATCGACGCCTGCGTCATCCCGTGGGAGGTAACGCCGGCACTGAAGGTTCCGGAATTGGTGGAGAACCACACCGAGTTCGGTGGCGACCATGCGCTCTACACGACGACCTTCGTGCTCGCGATGAACAAGGCGAAGTATGACAGCCTGCCTGACGATCTGAAGAAGGTGCTCGACGACAATTCCGGCCAGGAGTTTGCTGCCTTCGCCGGTCGTACCCAGGCCGGCGCCGACGGTCCGAGCCGCCAGATCGCCGTCGATCGCGGCAACAACATCATCACGCTCGACGAGGCCGAGGTTGCCCGGTGGCAGGAAGCCGCCCAGCCGGTGATCGACAACTGGGTCGCCGAGATGGATGGCAAGGGACTGGACGGCAAGGGCCTTCTGGAAGAAGCCCGCGCGCTGATTGAGAAATACACGGCCGCGCAGTAACATCGTCCGACAGAATGAAGCGGGGCGGATGACGAGTCCGCCCCGCTTCGCATCCGGGGAAGCCAATGAGCGTCATCATCGTCGGCGGCGGCATCGCGGGACTGTCGCTTGCGCTGTCTCTGCATCAGGCCGGCATCGCAGCCCGCGTGTTCGAGCAGGTGTCGGCGATCCGTCCGCTCGGCGTCGGCATCAACGTGCAGCCGCATGCGGTACGCGAGCTTTTCGAAATGGGGCTGGAGGCTGAACTCGAGGCCATCGGCGTGCGGACGCAGGAAGTCGCCTATTTCTCCAAGCGCGGACGCCTGATCTGGTCGGAGCCCCGCGGTCGGTTCGCCGGATACGACTGGCCGCAATTTTCGGTCCATCGCGGCATGCTGCAGACCATGCTGTTCGACGCAGTGCGCAAGCGCCTCGGGGAGGGGGCAGTCGTCACCGGCATGGCGGCCGAAGGCTTCCAAGAGTTGGGCGGCAAGGTCGAGGTGACGTTCAGCGACGCAGGCGGTGCGGCCTACCCGGCGGAGGCCGACATATTGATCGCAGCCGATGGCATCCATTCGGCCGTGCGCAGGCAGCTTTTCCCCAATGAGGGACCACCGCGATGGGGCGGGGCGGTGCTGTGGCGGGGAACGACCCGTGCCCTGCCGTTTCTGACTGGCGCGACAATGGCAATGGCCGGACACGAATGGCAGAAATTCGTCACCTACCCGATCTCGCGGCCGGATCCGGAAACCGGCGAGGCACTCATCAACTGGATCGGCGAGTTGAAATATGACGCCGGTGCCGGCTGGAACCGCGAGGACTGGAACCGTCAGGGCGACCTTGCCGATTTCCTGCCGGCTTTCGAGGACTGGCGTTTCGATTGGCTGGATTGCCCGTCGCTGATGCGCGCCGGCGGCGTATGCTTCGAATATCCCATGGTCGACCGAGACCCGCTGGAGCGCTGGACGCATGGGCGCGTCACGCTCATCGGCGACGCTGCCCACCCTATGTATCCGATCGGTTCCAACGGAGCCTCGCAGGCTATCATCGATGCGCGCGTGCTCACAAGGGCGTTCATCGACCATGGCGTGGGTCAGGAAGCGCTCGAGGCATATGAAGCAGAGCGCCGCCCGGCGACAACGCGCATCGTCGTTGCCAATCGCGGCAATGGACCGGATCAGGTAATGCAGGTCGTGGAGGAGCGTTGCGGGGGCGAGTTCGACGATGTGACGGAGGTGCTCTCCCGCACCGAGCTGGAGCAGACGGCAGCCGCTTACAAGAAGCTTGCCGGTTTCGACGTGGAGACGCTGAACGCGCGACCCTCGCTGCTTCCGCCACGTGGCGCATCGGTTCCGGCTTGAACGCGGATGGGGCAATCTGTTATGAAACATAACAAAAATGAACAACCGGACGGTTGTCGCTGCATTCGGCAGCGAGTAGCGTTCCGATCCGGACGTCTGGTGGGTGGAGGAACTGGATGAGGCGATCGGCGGCCATCGAGTGGCTGGCGCGGGCGCTCGCCATTCTCGGCGGGCTCGTGCTGGTGGTCATTACACTGCTGATCGTGGTCAGCATCACGGGCCGTGGGCTTGTGCGTCAGGGTTTGGGACCGATACCCGGCGACTTCGAGCTGGTCGAGGCTATGACCGCCTTCGCGGTCTTCTCGTTCCTGCCCTGGTGCCAGCTCCAGCGTGCGCATGCGACAGTGGATGTATTCACCAGCTTCTTTCCCGACAGGATCAACAGGGTCATCGACCTGCTCGCCGAGTTGTTGATGACGCTGGTCATGATCCTGCTCGCCTGGCGGCTCTGGTACGGCATGATGGACAAGATCCGCTATCAGGAGACGACTTTCATCCTGCAGTTTCCGGTATGGTGGGGTTTTGCAGCCGCCATGTGCGCCATCGTCGTTGGCGTGATCGTGTCCGTATACATGACGATTGTCCGGGCTCAGGAAGCGTTCGCCGGCGAAAGCCAGTTCGCACCGACGAAGGGGGGAGATGCGTCTTGAGCAATCTCGAGCTGGGTATCTACTCGTTTCCCGTCCTTCTGCTGCTGATCTTCCTGCGTATTCCCATCGGTCTGGCGATGCTGACATGCGGGCTGGCCGGCACATGGCTTATCATGGGCTCGACCGCGCCGATCCTCGCGCGCCTGAAATTCGAGACCTACTCGACGTTCTCAAGCTATTCGCTGTCGATCATCCCGCTCTTTCTGCTGATGGGGCAGTTCGCCACGCTTGGCGGTATGTCGCAGTCGCTGTTCAAGGCCGCGAATGCGTGGCTCGGCCATCGCCGTGGCGGCGTTGCCATGGCGGCCATCGGGGCCTGCGCCGGCTTCGGCGCGATCTGCGGGTCGTCCCTCGCCACGGCCGCCACGATGGCGCAGGTGGCGCTGCCCGAGCTGCGCCGCTACGGCTATTCCGGGGCGCTGGCGACCGGCACGCTTGCCGCGGGCGGCACGCTGGGTGTGCTCATTCCGCCGTCTGTCGTGCTCGTCATCTACGCGATCCTTGCCGAGCAGAACATCGCCAAGCTTTTCGTGGCTGCGTTCATTCCCGGTATCCTGGCCGCCATAGGCTACATGATCGCCATCTCGATCTATGTCAGGCTTTTCCCGGGCGCGGCCGGCTCTCACCCGAGACAGACCTATCGCGAGCGTTTCAGGGCGCTGGCCGATGTCTGGCCGGTGCTGCTGGTCTTCATCGCCGTCGTCGGCGGCATCTACACAGGCTGGTTCACGCCCACCGAAGCGGCTGCCGTGGGCGCTGCCGGCACCGGCCTGATCGCGCTGATCAATGGTGGGCTGACCCGCGAGACGCTGGTCGCTTCCATCCTCACCACCGCCTCGGCAACAGCGCTGATCTTTTTCATCGTTTTCGGCGCGGCGATCTACAACAGCTTCCTGGCGCTCTCGCAGCTTCCTGTCGAAGCCGCCGCCTTCATCACCGAGCAGGGCTTTAACCCCTGGATCGTGCTGATCTGCATCCTGCTGTTCTATCTCGCGCTTGGCTGTTTCATGGATTCGCTGTCCATGATCCTGCTCACCGTGCCGATCTTCTTCCCGATCGTTAGCGGGCTGGATTTCGGTCTCGGTGCGGAGGAGTTCGCGCTCTGGTTCGGCATACTGGTGCTGATCGTGGTCGAGGTCGGGCTGATCACACCGCCGGTGGGGATGAATCTCTTCGTCATCAACTCGATGGCAAAGGATATTCCGATCCTGCACACCTATCGCGGCGTCACGCCTTTCGTCATCAGCGACGTGGTCCGCACCGCCTTGCTGGTGCTTTTCCCGATGATCTCGCTGTTCATGGTGCGATTGCTCTATTGAGCGCAAAAGAAAACGGCCGGCATCTGCCGGCCGTCTTTCAGGTCTGTCGTAGCACTCAGCCCCGCTGCTGCGTGACCAGTCCGTAAAGGTTCGTGCAGCGGGCGCCGGAGCGGCAGTAGGCCAGTACCGGGCCGGGCAGGGCATCCAGTGCCGCCGCCTGGTCGTCCACGTTCTCCTGCGTGATCTGGCCGCTTATGACCGGAATGTAGCGGAACTCCAGCCCCGCCTCGCGAACGGCCGCCTCGATGGCATCGTGTGGCACCGCGCCATCCTCGGCATCGGGCCGGTTGGAGATCACGCTCTTGAAGCCGGCGTCCTTGATCTGCGCGATGTCGTCGATGCTGATTTGCGGGGCGACGGAATAGTTCTCGGTGATCTGGCGGATTTCCATGGATCTGTCCTGTGTCTGTGAAGCGGTGTCGGATGGCATGTAGGCATGCCGCCCCGCGCTTGCCAAGCACAGGGCGCCCGCCAATGCCGTTTTGCCGCTCAGGCAGCCGCGAACAGCCCGCCGCCGGCCGACAGCAGATATAGATGATGGTCGCCGTCGCCGAACGTCGTGTCGATCATCGTCATGCGTTTGAAGTAGTGGCCAACCGCGTATTCCATGGTCATGCCGACGCCGCCGTGAAGCTGGATCGCGTTCTCGCCGCACAGCCGCCCGCCGCGTCCTATCTCGGCCTTTGCGGCGTGCATGGCCCTGCCGCGCTCCTCCTCGTCCTCGCTGTCCGCCATCATCGTGGCGTAGAGCGCGATGGAGCGGGCCTGCTCGATGGCGACGAACATGTCCACCGCCTTGTGCTGCAGCACCTGGAACTGACCGATCGCGACGCCGAACTGCTTGCGCACTTTGAGGTAATCCACGGTCAGAGCGTGCATTGCCGCCATCACACCGACCGATTCGGCCGCCAGCGCCGCGATGCCGGCATCGACAACGCGGCGAACGAGCGGGAGCCCGTTTTCGGGATCGCCGAAGACGCCGTTCGCCCCTACCTTGACGTTGTCGAACGTGACTTCGGCCGCGCGCGCGCCATCCTGCGTTGGGTAGCCGCGCACCGAAACGCCGTTCGCCCGGGCATCGACCAGGAAGACGCCGATGCCGCCTTCGTCGCGCGGCCCGCCGGCCGTGCGCGCGGTGACGAAGAACTTGTCCGCGCTGTCGCCGTGCAGCACGACGCTCTTCTGGCCGTTCAACAGGTAGCCCTCGCCGTCCCTGGCGGCCGTCGTCTCGACATGATGAAGGTCGTAGCGCGAATTGCGTTCGACCTGCGCAAAGGCCAGTTTCAGCGAACCGTCAGCCACCGCCGGGATATACTCGGCACGCTGGTCGCCATTGCCGCCAAAACGCAGGAACGACCCGCCGAGTACGACGGTCGGGAAGTAGGGTTCGAGCGCCAGCGCGCGGCCGAGCGATTCCATCACGATCATCGTCTCGACAGGGGTGCCGCCAAGCCCCCCATCCGCCTCTGCGAACGGCAGCGCCATCAAACCCATCTCGGCGTAGCTCGCCCACATCTGCGCGCTCCACCCTTCCGGTGCGGCCATGTGGCGCTTGCGGTCTTCGAAGCCGTATTTGTCCGTCAGCAGCCGGTCGAGCGAATCCTTGAGGATCGATTGTTCTTCTGTGAGGTCGAAATCCATGTCCGTATTCGCTCCCTAGAGTCCCAGAACGGCCTTGGCGATGATGTTCTTCTGGATCTCGTTCGAGCCGCCATAGATCGAGACCTTGCGATAGTTGAAGTAGGACGGCGCGGCGTGCGCCGCGTAGTCGGGCTCGATCGGCGGCATGTTGGAACCCTCGATGTCATGATCGTGGTAGGGCAGCGCGTGCGGCCCCATCACCTGCATAAGCAGATGCGTTGTCGCCTGCTGTATCTCCGACCCCTTGATCTTGAGGATGGAAGATGCCGGGTCGGGCCGCCCGGTGTTGCCGCGCTTGGCATCGGCTGCCACCACGCGAAGCTGGGTCAGCTCCAGCGCCTTCAGTTCGATCTCGACCGCCGTCAGCTTTTCGAGGAAACGCGGATCCTCGATCAGCGGCCTGCCGCGTGACATTTCCTTGCCGGCAAGCTCGCGAATGCGGGCGATGCGCTGCTTCGACATGCCGACACGGGCGATGTTGGTGCGCTCGTTGCCGAGCAGGAACTTGGCGTAGTCCCAGCCTTTGTTTTCCTCGCCGACGAGGTTCTCGACCGGCACCCGCACGTCGGTGAGGAACACCTCGTTGACCTCGCGCCCACCGTCGATGGTGACGATCGGCCGTACCTCGATGCCGGGCGTCTTCATGTCGATCAGCAGGAAGGAGATGCCTTCCTGTTTCTTCACCTGCGTGTCCGTGCGCACCAGGCAGAAAATCCAGTCGGCATATTGCGCCAGTGTCGTCCATGTCTTCTGGCCGTTGACGATGTAATGGTCGCCGTCGCGCACCGCCCGCGTCTTCAGCGAGGCGAGGTCGGAGCCCGCGCCGGGCTCGGAGAAGCCCTGGCACCACCAGTCGTCCAGATTGGCGATGCGCGGCAGGTATTGCGCCTTCTGTGCCTCGTTGCCGAAGGTATAGATGACTGGTCCGACCATATTCACGCCGAAGGCGAGCGGCTGCGGCGCAGGCCATTTCTGCGTCTCTTCGAGGAAGATGTACTGCCGCATCGGATCCCAGCCGGTGCCGCCGTATTTTTCCGGCCAGTGCGGAACGGCCCAGCCCTTCTGGTTGAGAATGCGTGACCAGCTTACGAGGTCTTCCTTGTTGCCGTATTCGCCATTGTTCAGGCGCTGGCGGACATCTTCGGGCAGGTTCTCTTTCAGGAACGCGCGCACCTCGTCGCGGAAGGCCAGTTCCTCGGGCGTGTATCGAAGGTCCATCTGTATTCCTCCAATGTTGATTTGCCCCCGCCGCCGCGCCGGGCCTGCCTCAGGCAGAGCAGCCGACGTTGCTATCATCTTCGAAGGTAAGTCCTCACCCGTTCGGGGGAAGAGCCGTCATCGAAGGCGGTAAAGGGGCGGTATAAGTCAGGCGATCTCGAACAGCCCGGCAGCGCCCATGCCGCCGCCGACGCACATCGTCACCACAGCGTATTTCGCGCCGCGCCGCTTGCCTTCGATCAGTGCGTGGCCGGCCAGTCGCGAGCCGCTCATGCCGTAGGGGTGGCCGAGTGCGATCGCGCCGCCGTTAACGTTGAGCTTCTCCGGGTCGATGCCGAGCCGGTCGCGGCAGTAGAGGACCTGCACTGCGAAGGCCTCGTTGAGCTCCCAGAGACCGATGTCGTCAACCTTCAGGCCGTGGCGCTCCAGCAGGCGCGGCACCGCGAAGACCGGACCGATACCCATCTCGTCAGGCTCGCACCCTGCGACCGCGAAGCCGCGGAAAATGCCCAGCGGGGTCAGGCCGCGCTTTTCGGCTTCGTTGGAACTCATCATGACGTTGGCCGAAGCCCCGTCTGAGAGCTGGCTGGCATTGCCGGCGGTGATCGTGCCGCCCTCGCGCACCGGCTTCAGGGCGGCCAGGCCCTCGGCGGTGGTTTCGGGACGTGGGCCCTCGTCATGCGCGATCTCCACGTCGCGATGGCTGACTTCTTTCGTCTCCTTGTCGATGACGGCCATGCGCGTCTTGATCGGAGCGATCTCGTCGGTGAACTTGCCTGCCTCGCGGGCGGCCGCCACGCGCCGCTGGCTCTCCAGCCCGTATTCGTCCTGCCTCTCGCGCGAGATGCCGTAGCGCTTTGCGACCACCTCGGCCGTGTCGATCATCGGCATGTAGACGTCGGCGGCTGGGCCGGTCAGCGTCTTGTCGACAAGCCGGAACGTGTTGCGATGGTCGTTCTGCACCAGGCTGATCGATTCCAGCCCGCCGGCGATGCCGGCTACGACGCCGTCATTACGGATCGCGTTTGCAAGCAGCGCCATCGACTGCAGGCCGGACGAGCATTGACGGTCGATGGTGGTTCCCGCCGCCGTTACCGGCAGCCCGGCGACGAGGAGGGCGCGCCGTGCGACGTTCAGCCCGGTCGTGCCTTCCTGCATAGCGCAGCCCATGATCACGTCCTCGATCTCGCCGCCCTCCAGGCCCGAGCGCTTCAGCGCGTGGCTGATCGCATGGGCGCCGAGCGTGGCGCCGGGCGTGTCGTTGAGCCCGCCGCGATAGGCCTTGCCGACCGGGGTTCGTGCGGTTGAGACGATGACGGCATCAGCCATGTTGTTCTCCCTGTGGGTTCAAGAAACCTTGGCGGGTTCTTGCCGCGCGGCTTCTTCCTGTTTGAGCTGGAGTTTGGAAAGCTTGCCGACCGAGGTTCGCGGCAGAGCGTCCCGGATTTCGACAAGCGTGGGCAATTCGTGCGGACCGAGCCGCGATTTGAGGAAGGTGCGCAGTGCCTCGATCGTGAGCTGCGGCGCGCCTGCCTTCAACTTGAGGAATGCCTTCGGCGTCTCGCCGCGATAACCGTCGGGCACGCCCAGCACCAACACCTCCTCGACGTCGGGATGCTCGTATATCGCCTGCTCGATCATCTGCGGATAGACGTTATAGCCGCCGCACAGGATCATGTCCTTCTTCCGATCCACGATGGTGAAGAAGCCGTCCTCGTCCATGAAGCCGATGTCGCCGGTCAGCAGTCCGCCTTCGCTGAAGGCCGCGCGCGTCTCGTCCTCGCGGTTCAGGTATCCGGCCGTGACGTTCGGCCCGAACACCCGCAACTCCCCGGTCTCGCCGGTGGACAGCACGCGCGTCGGGTCGTCGAGCGCGACGATGTCGAGATGAACGCCCGGCAGCGGCACCCCGATGGTCGCCACCTTGTCCGGCCGGTTGATGGGAATGTTTGTGCCTGCGGGCGATGTCTCCGTCATGCCCCAGCCGCCTAGAATGGCGTGGCCGGTTGCTGCCCGCAGCCGCCGCGCGATCTCGACCGGCAGCGGCGCGCCGCCCGATGCGCAGTAGCGCAAAGAGCTGAAGTCGCGTTTCTCGAAACCCGGCACGGATGCGATTGCGATCCACATGGTCGGCACGCCGGGAAAGCTGGTCGCGCCGGCCTCGATTTCCGCCAAAGCGGTCTCGGCGTCGAAGCGCGTATGCAGGATCAACTCCTGGCCATTGTTCAGCGTCCGCAGCATCACCGCTACCAGGGCGTAGATATGGAACAGCGGGAGAAACAGCAGCACCCGCTCCTGACCTGGGCGGGAAAGGTTCCACCCGTTGAACCACAGGTCGTAGCTTGAAACGGCGGTCGATAGGTTGCGGTGGCTCAGCATCGCCCCCTTGGGCATACCGGTGGTGCCGCCGGTATATTGCAGCAGGGCAATGTCATCGAGACCGACGGTGGGAAAGCGTTCGGCCTGCGCACCGGCGACGAAGTCTGCGAAGGTGACGATCTCTGCGCCTGAGATCACTTCGCCGGGTGTCGCTGGAGGTCCCCACGCGCTGTCCTCGCCAAGGATGATCTTATCGACCGCTCCATCCCTCAGCAGCGCCTCCGCGCGCTGTCCCAGATTGCCGATATTCGTCGTCACCAACAGCCTTGCGCCGCTGTCGGCAAGCTTGTGGGCAAGCACGCGCTCGCTGTCGAGCGGCGACAGATGCACCACCGCCGCGCCGGCCTTGAGCGCGCCGAAGAAGGCGATCGGGTGATAGAGGGTGTTGGGCAGCAGCAGCGCTACCTTCGACCCGCGGGCGATGCCGTGGCGCATGAAAGCGGCCGCGCAAAGCTCCACCTCGGTTGCCAGCGCATCGTAGCCGAGCACCGTATCGCGAAAGCGGAATGCCGCCTTGCTTCCCCAGCGCGCCGCCGCCCGATCGACGATCTCGTGAACCGGAAAGGCCGCGAGTGCGACCTCCGGCACGAGGCCGGGCGGGTAGGCGCTTCTCCAGGGAGCGGCGGCCAGGTTCATCGCGCTCAGGCCGCTGGCCGGCCCGAGAAGCTGCCGCCGTCCTCGGCCATCTGCTTGAGGAGGGCCGCGGGCTTGAACACGTCCTTGCCCGTCTTGCCGTGCCAGTATTCCAGACGCTCGACGATCTTCCTCAGCCCTTCGGTATCGGCCCAGAACATCGGACCGCCCTTGCCGATCGGAAAGCCGTAGCCATTGGTCCAGACGATGTCGATGTCGGACGGCCGCGCGGCGATCTTCTCCTCGAGGATGCGGGCGCCTTCGTTGATCATCGGATAGAGCGTGCGCTCGGTGATCTCGTCGTCGGAGATGTCGCGCCGGTTGACGCCGCGCTCGCGCGCCTTCTCTTCGATCAGCTTTGCCACTTCCGGATCGGGGATCGGCTTTCGCGACCCCTGTTCGTAGAGATAGAAGCCCTTGCCCGTCTTCTGGCCGAAGCGGCCGGCTTCGCACAGCGCGTCGCCGATCGCGGCCGTCTTGCCAAGCGACTTGCGGTTGCGCCAGCCGATGTCGAGACCCGCGAGGTCGCCCATCGCGAACGGCCCCATCGGCCAGCCGAAATCGGCGAAGACCTTGTCGATCTGCTCGGGAGATGCGCCTTCCAGCAGCAGGTCCTCGCCTTCGGCCGAACGCGCGCCGAGCATGCGATTGCCGACGAAGCCGTGGCAGACGCCGACGACGACCGGTACCTTGCCGATCTTGCGGGCGACGGTGAGAGCCGTCAGAAGGACGTCGGGCGCTGTCTTGTCGCCGCGCACGATCTCCAGCAGCCGCATCACGTTTGCCGGCGAGAAGAAATGCAGCCCTACGACGTCCTGCGGCCGGCCGGTTGATGCCGCGATCTCGTCGACGTCGAGGTAGGACGTGTTGGAAGCGAGGATCGCGCCGGGCTTGGCGATTGCGTCGAGCCTGCCGAAGACCTCCTTCTTGACGCCCATCTCCTCGAAAACGGCTTCGATGATGAGGTCGCAATCGGCAAGGTCAGCATAATTTGTCGTGCGCGAGAAGCGGCCCATGCGCTCGGCCTTGGCCTCCTCGCTCAGCGAGCCGCGCGAGACCGAGATCCCGTAATTCTTGTCGATGGTGGCAAAGCCGCGGTCGAGCGCTTCGTCGCTCATTTCGAGGATCGTGACCGGGTATCCGCCATTGACGAAGGACATGGCGATGCCGCCGCCCATCGTCCCGGCACCGATCACGCCAACCTTCTTGACCGCGCGCGGCTGGACCTCCTTGCTGACGCCCGGCACTTTGGCCGCCTCGCGCTCGGCAAAGAACAGGTGGCGCTGGGCGCGCGACTGCACGCCGTTGACGAGCCCGATGAAGAGCTCGCGTTCCTTTTTCAACGCTTCATCGAAGGGCAGGGTGACGGCATTGCGAACGGCAGTGGCGCAGGCAAGCGGCGCTTCGAGCCCGCGCGTCTTCCTGGTCGCCTCCTTGACCGCCGCCTCGAAACCGGAGAGGTCGGCGCGTGCAGGAGCGATCTTGTCGTCGCGATCACGCACCGGAACATGCGGGCCGCCATCGGCCACCCTGGCCTTTGCGAAGGCAATGGCATCGGCTGTCAGATCGCCCGCGGCGATGGCATCGACCACACCGGCCTCCAGCGCTGCTGAGGCGTTGATCGGGTTGCCGGAGACGATCATCGCCACTGCCTTTTCGGGACCAACGAGGCGCGGCAGGCGCACCGTGCCGCCAGCTCCTGGCAGAAGGCCGAGCTTGACCTCGGGTAGGCCGACCTTGGCGCCCTTGTCGGCGACGCGGTAATGGCAGGCGAGCGCCAGCTCGAGCCCGCCGCCCAGTGCGGTGCCGTGAATGGCGGCGACCGCCGGCTTGGGCAGCGATTCCAGCAGCGCACAGAGTTCCGGCAGGGAGGGGCTTGCAAGCGCCTTCGGCGTGCCGAATTCCGTGATGTCGGCGCCGGATATGAAGGTGCGCCCGGCGCAGGCGATGACAATCCCCTCGACCGCCGCATCGTCTCGTGCGGCTTCCAGCGCCTTGAACAAAGGCTCGCGCAGGTGGTGGCTGAGCGCGTTGACCGGCGGATTGTCCAGCGTGATGACCGCGATTGCGCCATCGCGCGCCACTGTCACATAGTCACTCATGGGTCGTATCCTCGGTGTTCGTTGTCTTGGGATGGCGGCGTCAGCGCCAGCCGGCGTCGTTCAGGAACCCGCCGATCAGTCGGGCGGTTTCATCCGGTCTTTCGATACACGGCAGGTGGCCGGCGCCCTCGATGATCTCGAAGCGCGCGCCCTCGATCAGGTCGGCGGTCGAGCGCACGAGATCGGGCGGTGTCGATCCGTCCTGGCCGCCGACGACGCAGAGCACCGGCAGCTTCAGCGCGCGGGTGGATTCCGTCAAGTCGGCATCGCGCAGTGCCGCGCAGGTTCCCGCATAGCCGTCGACGTTCGTCCGCGTCAGCATTGCTGTGTATCCAACATAGTCGGCGTTTTCGGGGTCGCGGTAACCGACGGTGAACCAGCGCTCCAGGATCGCGCCGGCAATAGATTCGATGCCGTTCTTCGTCACCGCGTCGATGCGGGTGTTCCACAATTCGTCATTGCCGATCTTGTGGGCCGTGTCGCATAGCACCAGCGCCGCGACATGGTCGGGCCGCATCGCTGCCAGCCCCTGCGCGATCAGGCCCCCGACCGACAGGCCGACGACGCCCGCCTTCTCGATTCCGAGATGGTCGAGCAGCGCAGCGAGATCGTGCACGTGGTCGATCAGACGATAGGGCGCGGGCGTCGCCTCCGACAGGCCATGGCCGCGCTTGTCGTAGAGCACGATGCGATAATCGTCGCCTAGCGTCTCCGCGACCTTGTCCCAGATGCGGAAGTCGGTGCCAAGCGAATTGGAGAACACCAAAACAGGCCCGTCAGGCCTGCCGCGTACGTCATGATGCAGAACGACGCCGTTCACCCGCGCGAACGCCATATGGCTCCTCCCTCAAGAACATACTACCGAGTATGTTGCATCATCGGAGCGCGGTCAATCGTGCCTGTAAGGAATTTCAGGCGCGATCGAGCCCCGACAGATCCAGCTCGTCCGGCAACGGTGCGAAATAGGCGTCGACATCGGCCGTTGAAACGCCGTCGAGCCCGGCAGGTTGCCAGTTGGGCGCGTTGTCCTTGTCGATGATGACTGCGCGCACGCCTTCATAGAAGTCGACGCCATCGATGATGCGGCTGACGATCCGGTATTCGATGCCCATGCAGGCCTCGAACTCCACCTTTGCGCCCTCCTGCATCTGCCGCAGCGCGATCTTGAGGCTGGTGGGCGACTTCTGGCGCATGGTTGCAGCCTGCTTGGCTGCCCATTCGGCATGCTCGCCGGTTTCTGCATCGAGCAGCGCCAAAATCTCTTCCACGGTGTTGGCGGAAAAGCAACGATCGATCACCGGCTGCAGGGCCGGTGCCTTGGCTCCATCCAGAACCTGGGCGAATGACGCAAGCGTGGCGTCGGGATCGCCCTTGTCGCAAAGCGCCTCCAGGATTGCATCGAAATCGGCCGAACGGGCGGCATGGGTGGCGAAACCTGTCCACAGCGCATCCGCCTGGCCGAGCCGTGCTGCGGTGAGCCCAAGCCAGGTACCGGTCCTGCCGGGCAGGCGAGGCAGGAAGTAGGTGCCGCCGACATCGGGAAAGAAGCCGATGCCGGTCTCGGGCATCGCGAACATCAGCTTTTCTCCAGCCACGCGATGACTGCCATGAACGGAAAGGCCGACACCGCCGCCCATCACGATACCGTCCACCAGTGCCACATAGGGCTTCGGATAACGCTTGATGAACGCATTGAGTCGGTATTCGTCGCGATAGAAGGAGCGTATCGCCGGGTCGCCGGCCTTACCCCAGTCGTGGAGCTGGCGAATGTCGCCGCCCGCGCAGAACGCCTTTTCGCCGGCGGCCTTGACGATCACGAGTTCCACCTTCGGATCGTTCGCCCAGGCAACGAGCTGGGGATGCATCAGTGCGACCATGTTGCTGTTGAGCGCGTTGAGCGCTTTGGGCCGGTTGAGCGTGACCACGCCCGCACGGCCGCGCGTCTCGAAGATGATGTCCGGCTCGTCGCTCATGCGGCTCCTCCTTGCTGCTTCGAGGCGACCATAGCGGCTATCGTTCGTGCTGGAACATCAAAATGCGCACCGCCGTTGTGCGCCCCGTCAATCGAGCCGGTAGGGCACCGCGCCGCGATGGTTGTGGTCCACCACCAGCCTGCGCTTGAGCGGCGGCACCGCGCGTTGCGCGCAGTTGGGCCTTTCGCAGATACGGCAGGATATGCCGATCGGGTCGAAGCCGGCGCGGTTGGCAATGTCGAGATCGTCGGCATAGACGAAGTCGCCCGCATGCGTCACTTCGCAGCCCACCGCGATGGCATAGCGCCGCTGCGGTGCACGGAAGCCCCCGCCGCCCTTCGATATCTCCGTTGCGAGACACAGATAGCGCACCCCGTCCGGCGTTTCGGCAAGCTGGCGGATGATGCGCCCCGGCGTCTCGAACGCCTGATGCACGTTCCACAACGGACAGGCCGCGCCGAAGCGTGCGAATTGCAGCTTGGCCGCGCTGTGCCGCTTGGTGATGTTGCCGGCACGGTCGATGCGGGCGAAGAAGATCGGCACACCCTTGCGGCCGGGGCGCTGCATTGTGGAAAGCCGATGGGCGATCTGTTCGACGCTGGCGCCGAAGCGGCTCGCCAGCAGGTCGAGGTCGTGGCGCAGTTCCCGCGCCGATGCCAGCAACGCTTCGTAAGGCATCATCAGTGCGCCGGCGAAATAGTTGGCGAGCCCGATACGGCAGATCTCGACGGCCTCGCCGCTGTGGAAGCCGGCATTCTCCGCGATGGTTGCGATGGTCTCCGCCATCTCGAGTTCGCCGATCTGGAATGCGGCCTGAAAGCTGCGGGTCGAGACTGGCGAGAAGGGATTGAGGTGCAGCGTGCGCCTGACGGGGTCGAAGCGCCGCAGCAGGTTTTCTTCAGGTGCTGCGCGCGCGGTCGTCACCCCATGCTGACGCTCGAGATAGTCGGGCAGGGCGGCAGAAGGGTCGCGGTCGGGGATGCCAAGCTTTGCAGCCAGTTCCTCGGCGGCGATGTCAAGTTCATGGATGTAGTTGTCGACGAAGTGGAAGAAGTCGCGCACCTCCTCATAGGCGCTTGGCTCAGCCACGCCGGCCCCGCGGCCAATCGTATCGTCGAAGCTCGCAAGCTGTTCGGAATTGCGTCGATAGGCCTGATGCGCGGTGATAAGCGCGTGCGCGAAGCCGGGCGCGTTCTGGGTTACCAGCTTCATTTCCTGGAGACTTGGTTTGAAATTCTCGAACAACGGATCAGTCACCGCCTCGGACAGCGCCGACAGCAGCCTGTCGCTCTCCCCGGACGAGAAATCGGAGATTTCGATGCGAAAGGTCTCGGCCAGCGCCAGCAGCACGGCCGCCGACACGGAGCGCTGGTTGTTCTCGATCTGGTTCAGGTAGCTTGTCGATATGCCGATGCGCTCGGCAAACGCTGCCTGCGCAAGGCGGTTGGCCTCGCGCAGGTCGCGTATCTTACGGCCGATGAACAGTTTGGTGTTTCGCATTTCGCAAATTCGCTTTTTGCAATATTGCGAAACCTACTTTATGCGCCTCCGCCCGTTCAAGTCTTTTCGCCGTCTTGCTAAGGCGTTATGCCGGAAAGTGCCGGCCATGCCGCAACAAACGCGAACAAACTGCCCAGGGGACGCCCGATGCACAGACAAGCCGACGCCGCGCGGGGATACCGCTGATGCGCGAAATCCTTGAGCAACTGGAAGAGCGCCGCGCCCAGGCGCGCCTCGGCGGCGGCCAGAAGCGCATCGATGCGCAGCACGCCAAGGGCAAGCTGACGGCGCGCGAGCGCATCGAGGTGCTGCTCGACGAAGGCTCCTTCGAGGAATTCGACATGTACGTCGCCCACCGCGCGGTGGATTTCGGCATGGGGAGCCAGAAGTATCCCGGCGACGGCGTCGTCACGGGCTGGGGTACCATCAACGGCCGGCTCGTCTATGTCTTTTCGCAGGATTTCACCGTGCTTGGCGGCTCTCTGTCAGAGACCCATGCGCAGAAGATCTGCAAGATTATGGATATGGCGGTGCGCAACGGCGCGCCGGTAATCGGCCTTAACGACAGCGGCGGCGCGCGCATCCAGGAGGGTGTTGCCTCGCTTGCCGGCTATGCCGATGTTTTCAAGCGCAATGTCGACGCCTCCGGCGTCGTGCCGCAGATCTCCGTCATCATGGGGCCGTGCGCGGGCGGCGCGGTGTATTCGCCGGCGATGACCGACTTCATCTTCATGGTGCGCGATAGCTCATACATGTTCGTCACCGGGCCGGACGTGGTGAAAACCGTCACCAACGAGATCGTAACTGCGGAAGAGCTTGGCGGGGCGCGTACGCACACGCAGAAATCCTCCGTCGCCGACGGCGCCTTCGACGATGATGTCGAGACCCTGGAACAGGTACGACGGCTATTCGATTTCCTGCCGCTCAACAATCGCGAAAAGCCGCCGGTGCGGCCCTTCCACGACGACCCGGACCGGACGGCGATGCGGCTCGACACGCTCATTCCCGATTCCGCCAACAAGCCCTACGACATGAAGGAGCTGATCCTGGCGCTGGCCGACGAGGGCGATTTCTTCGAGATTCAGGAAGCGTTCGCCCGCAACATCATCACCGGCTTCATGCGTATCGAAGGGCAGACCGTGGGCGTGGTCGCCAACCAGCCGATGGTGCTGGCGGGCTGCCTGGACATCGATTCATCGCGCAAGGCGGCGCGCTTCGTGCGCTTCTGCGACGCCTTCTCGATCCCGATCCTGACGCTGGTCGACGTGCCTGGCTTCCTGCCGGGCACCGCGCAGGAATATGGCGGCGTGATCAAGCACGGCGCCAAGCTGCTGTTCGCCTATAGCCAGGCGACGGTGCCGATGGTCACGCTCATCACTCGCAAGGCCTATGGCGGCGCCTACGACGTCATGGCGTCGAAGCATATCGGCGCCGACATCAACTACGCCTGGCCGACGGCCGAGATTGCGGTCATGGGGGCGAAGGGCGCCACCGAAATCCTCTACCGCTCCGAGCTTGGCGACGCTGACAAGATCGCCGAGCGCACCAAGGAATACGAGATCAACTTCGCCAACCCCTTCAAGGCGGCCGAGCGTGGCTTCATCGACGAGGTTATCCTGCCGCATTCATCCCGCAAGCGTATCGCGCGAGCCTTCGCCGCGCTGCGCACGAAGAAGCTCGACCAGCCCTGGAAGAAACACGACACGATCCCCCTGTGAGGAACGACATGACCGACGAGAACAAATTCCCGCCCGAGAAGAATTTCCCCGCAGGCTATGTGCCGCCGAAGGTCTGGACATGGGATTCGGCAAGCGGTGGAACGTTTGCTTCCATCAACCGTCCGATCGCCGGCCCGACGCATGACAAGGAACTGCCGGTCGGCAAGCATCCGCTGCAGCTTTATTCGCTGGGCACGCCCAACGGCGTCAAGGTCACCATCATGCTCGAGGAGCTGTTGGCGGCGGGCCATGCCGGCGCGGATTATGACGCCTGGCTCATCAAGATCGGCGACGGCGATCAGTTCGGCTCCGGCTTCGTCGACGTCAATCCGAACTCCAAGATCCCGGCGATGATGGATCATGCGCCGAAGGGCGGCGGCGACCCGGTGCGCCTCTTCGAATCCGCCTCGATCATGTTCTATCTGGCCGAAAAATTCGGCGCCTTCCTGCCGACCGACATACGCGCCCGCGCCGAGACGATGAACTGGCTGTTCTGGCAGATGGGTTCCGCCCCCTTCCTCGGAGGCGGCTTCGGCCATTTCTACGTCTATGCGCCGATGAAGATCGAATACGCCATCAACCGCTATGCAATGGAGGTGAAGCGCCAGATGGACGTGCTGGACCGGCATCTGGCGAAGAACGAATATATGGCCGGCAAGGACTATACGATTGCCGACATGGCGATCTGGCCTTGGTACGGCCGGCTGGCTGCCAGCGGCGCCTATGAGGATGCCGGCGACTTCCTCGAGGTCGACAAGTACGAGCACGTCCAGCGCTGGCGCAAGGCGATCGGCGAGCGCCCGGCGGCCCAGCGTGGCTCCATGGTCAACCGCACCTTCGGCGAGCCGGCCAAGCAGCTCCACGAGCGCCATGATGCTTCGGATTTCGAGTTGAAGACGCAGGACAAGGTCTCGGGCCAGTAATGTTCAAGAAAATCCTCATCGCCAATCGCGGCGAGATTGCCTGTCGTGTCATCAAGACGGCATCGAGGCTCGGCATCGCTACGGTAGCCGTCTATTCCGACGCCGACCGCGATGCCCTGCACGTCAAGATAGCCGATGAGGCGGTGCATATCGGGCCGGCACCCTCGTCGCAGTCCTATATCGTCATCGACCGGATCATCGAGGCGATCCGACAGACCGGGGCCGACGCCGTTCATCCAGGCTACGGCTTCCTGTCGGAGAACGCGAAGTTCGCCGAAGCGCTGGAAAAGGAAGGCGTCGCCTTCATCGGCCCGCCGGTCGGCGCCATCGAGGCGATGGGCGACAAGATCACCTCCAAGAAGCTTGCCGCCGAAGCCAGGGTCAACACCGTGCCCGGCCACATGGACCTGATCGCCGATGCCGACGAGGCTGTGAAAATATCGTCCTCGATCGGCTATCCGGTGATGATCAAGGCGTCGGCGGGCGGCGGAGGCAAGGGCATGCGCATCGCCTGGAACGACGCCGAGGCGCGCGAGGGCTTCCAGTCGTCGAAGAACGAAGCGAAGTCATCGTTCGGGGACGACCGGATATTCATCGAAAAGTTTGTCACCCAGCCCCGCCATATCGAGATTCAGGTGCTGGGCGACAAGCATGGCAACACCATCTATCTCGGCGAGCGCGAATGCTCGATCCAGCGCCGTAACCAGAAGGTCGTGGAGGAGGCGCCGTCGCCCTTCCTCGACGAGGCGACCCGCAAGGCGATGGGCGAACAGGCCGTCGCGCTGTCGAAGGCGGTCGGTTATCACTCGGCCGGCACAGTCGAGTTCATCGTCGATGGCGAGCGGAACTTCTATTTCCTCGAGATGAACACGCGACTGCA
This sequence comes from Neoaquamicrobium sediminum, assembly GCF_040970315.1. Lineage (NCBI taxonomy): Bacteria > Pseudomonadati > Pseudomonadota > Alphaproteobacteria > Hyphomicrobiales > Phyllobacteriaceae > Neoaquamicrobium > Neoaquamicrobium sediminum. The sequence continues at coordinate 486,174 of NZ_JAZHFV010000002.1, forward strand.
GGTGGAGCATCCGGTGACGGAGCTCATCACCGGCATCGATCTGGTCGAGGAGATGATCCGCGTCGCCGCCGGCGAGAAGTTGCAGATCGCCCAGGATGATGTGACGCTTGATGGTTGGGCGATCGAGAGCCGCCTTTATGCCGAGGACCCCTACCGCAATTTCCTGCCGTCGATCGGCCGGCTGACGCGCTACCGGCCGCCGGAAGAAGGCACGCAGGACAACGGCACGGTGATCCGCAACGATACCGGTGTCTTCGAGGGCGGCGAAATCTCGATGTATTACGATCCGATGATCGCCAAGCTGTGCGCGTGGGGGCAGACGCGCGAGGACGCAGTGCGCGCCATGAGTGGGGCGCTCGATGATTTCGAGGTCGAGGGCATCGGCCACAACCTGCCGTTCCTGTCGGCGGTGATGGAGCATCCCCGCTTCAAGGCAGGGCGGCTGACCACGGCCTTCATCGCCGAAGAATGGCCTGAGGGCTTCGCGGGCGTAACGCCCGACGATGGCGAGGCGCGCACGCTTGCCGCGGTCGCGGCATTCGTCAACCTGCGCACGCAGAAGCGCAACGTGCTCATTTCGGGCACGCTCGCCAACCATCCGCGCCATGTCGGCCGCGACTGGGTCGTCAAGCTCAACGGCAGCGGCGAATTCGCGGTGAACGTGCGCGACGAAGGCGGCAAGACGCAGGTCGCGTTCGTGGATGACGACAGCTCGCTGGCTGTTGCCTCCGACTGGCTTCCGGGCCGCAGCCATGCGCATTTCACCGTTGGCGGCCGGCGCATCGGCGTCAAGGTCCAGCCCGCCAACTCCGGCTGGCGTCTTCGCTGGCGTGGCATTGACGCGAAGGCGCACGTGCGCAGCCCGCGTGTCGCTGAGCTTACGCGGCTGATGCCGGAAAAGCTGCCGCCGGACACCTCGAAGATGCTTCTGTGCCCGATGCCAGGAGTGGTGACGGCGATTGCCGTTGCTGCTGGCGACGAGGTGCAGGAAGGCCAGGCGCTCGCCACAGTCGAGGCGATGAAGATGGAGAACGTGCTTCGTGCCGAAAGGCGCGGCGTCGTCAAGAGCGTCGCCGTCGAGCCCGGCTCCAGCCTCGCCGTCGACGAGCTGATCATGGAGTTCGAGTGATGGTTGCGGACAACTCCAAACTCGACACCTGGCGCGCCGCTGCCGAAAAGGAAGCCAAGCGCGACCCGGAAACGCTTGTCTGGCAGACGCCCGAGGGCATCGCGGTCAAGCCGCTTTACACTGCCGAGGACCTTGAAGGCGTCGGGCATCTCGGCTCGCTGCCGGGGCAGCCGCCATTCGTCCGCGGGCCGCGCGCCACGATGTATGCGGGGCGCCCGTGGACCATCCGCCAATATGCGGGCTTCTCCACGGCCGAGGAGTCCAACGCCTTTTACCGCAAGGCGCTCGCGGCCGGCCAGCAGGGTGTTTCGGTCGCTTTCGACCTCGCCACCCATCGCGGCTACGACAGCGACCATCCGCGCGTCGAAGGCGATGTCGGCAAGGCTGGTGTGGCGATCGATTCCGTTGAGGACATGAAAATCCTGTTCGACGGCATTCCGCTGGACCAGATTTCCGTGTCGATGACCATGAACGGCGCAGTCATTCCGATCCTCGCCTCCTTCATCGTCGCCGGCGAGGAGCAGGGCGTCTCGCGCGACAAGCTTTCGGGGACCATCCAGAACGACATCCTCAAGGAGTTCATGGTCCGCAACACCTACATCTACCCGCCCGAACCCTCGATGCGCATCGTCGCCGACATCATCGAGTACACGGCGAAGGAGATGCCGAAGTTCAACTCTATCTCGATCTCCGGCTACCACATGCAGGAGGCGGGGGCGACGCTGGTGCAGGAGCTTGCCTTCACGCTCGCAGACGGGCGCGAATATGTGCGCGCCGCGCTGAAGAAGGGGCTCGACGTCGACGCTTTCGCAGGCCGACTTTCCTTCTTCTTCGCCATCGGCATGAACTTCTTCATGGAAGCAGCAAAGCTGCGCGCGGCGCGCCTTTTGTGGACGCGCATCATGGAGGAGTTCGAGCCCAAGAAGGCCTCCTCGCTGATGCTGCGCACCCATTGTCAGACCTCCGGCGTGTCGCTGCAGGAGCAGGACCCCTACAACAACGTCATCCGCACCGCCTATGAGGCGATGTCCGCAGCGCTCGGCGGCACGCAGTCGCTGCACACCAACGCGCTGGATGAGGCGATCGCCCTGCCGACCGAGTTTTCGGCGCGCATTGCCCGCAACACGCAGCTCATCCTCCAGCATGAGACAGGCGTAACCAAGGTCGTCGATCCGTTGGCCGGTTCCTACTATGTCGAGAGCCTGACGAACGAGCTTGCCGAAAAGGCATGGGCGCTGATCGAGGAGGTCGAGGCGCTGGGCGGCATGACCAAGGCGGTTAACGACGGGCTGCCAAAGCGGCTGATCGAGGAAGCCGCGACCCGCAAGCAGGCGGCGATCGACCGCGGCGACGAGGTGATCGTCGGCGTCAACAAGTACCGTCTCGAAAACGAGGACGATCTGGACATCCTCGACATCGACAACAAGGCAGTGCGCGAGGCGCAGATCGCGCGCATCGAGAAGACGCGTCGCCAGCGCGACCCCGGGAAGTGGGAAGCGTCGCTCGACGCATTGCGCGCGGTGGCCCGCACCGGCGAGGGCAACATCCTCGAGGCGGCTGTCGAGGCAGCCCGCGCCCGCGCCACGCTCGGCGAGATTTCGGATGCGCTGCGCGAGGCCTTCGGCGATCACTCCGCCGTGCCCGAGGTGGTTCGCAAGGTTTACGGTCCTGCCTATGAGGGCGAGCCGGAATACGAAAACCTCGTCGGCCGGTTGGAGCAGCTTGCCGCCGCGCTTGGCGAGTCGCCCAAGCTCTTGGTCGCCAAGCTCGGCCAGGATGGCCACGACCGCGGTGCCAAGATCATCGCTTCGGCGTTTGGTGACATCGGTTTCGAGGTGATCGCAGGTCCGCTGTTCCAGACGCCGGCGGAGGCCGCCGATCTCGCCGTGAAGTCGAAGGTTCACGTCGTCGGCATCTCGTCGCTCGCCGCCGGACACAAGACGCTCGCTCCGCAACTCGTGCAGGAGCTGAAGGCCAGGGGCGCTGAAAACGTCATCGTCGTTGTCGGTGGCGTCGTGCCCAGGCAGGACTACCAGTACCTGCTCGATCACGGCGTAGCCGCCGTGTTCGGCCCCGGCACCAACGTGCTCGATGCAGCTCGCGCCGTCATCGACCTGATGGAAGGCAAACGCCGCAACGAGTGAGTGGCGCTCGCGGCGGTGCGGCTACCACGCACCGCCGTCATCCCGGCCGACTGAACGCAGTGAAGGAGAGCCGGGACCTATTGGCGCGAAAATCGTGTGGCAAGGCCCGGCTCACGAGTTGGCTCATGTCATCGCCGCCGCAAGAGCCCGCAACCCGGCCGCGCCTCTCAATGAATTCCGGCTCGGCGGTCGCTTGTGCTCCCTTGGCCGGGATGACGCTCCACAGACGACCGCCCTACCATTCCCTTTCGTTTCGCTTTATGGTCGAAGAAAACGAAAAGGGAGGGAAGCGATGTACCTGCCGCCACGCCATGCCGAGATCATCCAGATGGCCAAGGACCATGGCCGGGTGCTTGTCGACGACCTTGCGAGCCATTTCGGCGTGACGCCGCAGACCATTCGCAAGGATCTCAACGACCTTTGCGACCAGCGCATGCTGACGCGCGTGCATGGCGGTGCGCTGTTCCCGTCTGGCATCGAGAACATGCAATACGAGGCGCGGCGCAAGATCGCGGCCGACGAGAAGGATGCCATCGGCCGTGCTGCCGCGCGTCTCATCCCCGACAGCGCGTCGCTTTTCGTCAATATCGGCACCACAACCGAGGCCGTCTCGAACGCGCTGCTCGACCATCAGGGGCTGATGGTCATCACCAACAACATCAATGTAGCCAACAGGATGCGCGTCTATCCGTCGCTCGAGGTGGTTATCGCCGGCGGTGTCGTCCGTGGCGCAGATGGCGGTATCGTCGGCGAGGCGGCGGTGGATTTCATCCGCCAGTTCAAGGTGGACTATGCGGTGATCGGTGCATCCGCCATCGACCATGATGGCGCGCTGCTCGACTTCGATTTCCGCGAGGTGAAGGTCGCGCAGGCAATCATCGCCAATGCGCGCCACGTCATCCTTGTCGCGGACTCCACCAAGTTCGAGCGTACGGCGCCCGTGCGGATCGGCCATCTCAGCCAGGTCGACACCTTCATCACCGATACCTGTAACGTCGAGGCGATACGCACCATCTGCCGCGATTCCGAAGTGGAGCTCCTGGAAACGACCCGCGAGTAGCCGGGGAGGTGTGCTTCGTTTGACATTCGTTCTGTTTTCGAAATAATCGCATTTGAGTTTCGGTATTGCCGCTAACGTTTGTGACGGAACTCAATACCGCCGGGAGGGGACATGAGCGGGCATATTCTCGCGATCGATCAGGGCACCACGTCCAGCAGGGCGATCATATTCGGTCCCGACATGAAGGTCGTCGCGGTCGGCCAGAAGGAGTTCGCCCAGCATTATCCGGCGTCGGGATGGGTCGAGCACGATCCGGAGGAGATCTGGTCGACGGTGGTATGGTCGGTGAAGACGGCGCTGAAGAAGGCCAAGCTCAAAGCCTCGGACATCGCCGCCATCGGCATCACCAACCAGCGCGAGACAGTCGTCGTTTGGGACCGTCAGACCGGCGAAGCGATCCACAACGCCATCGTATGGCAGGACAGGCGCACTGCCGGCCTGTGCGCCAAACTCAAGAAACAGGGGCTTGAGCCCGTCTTCGCGCGCAAGACCGGCCTGCTGCTCGACCCTTATTTCTCCGGCACCAAGATCGCCTGGCTCTTAGGCAAGGTGAAGGGCGCGCGTCGCCGCGCGGCCAAGGGCGAGCTTCTGGCCGGCACCATCGATTCCTTCCTGATCTGGCGGCTGACTGGCGGCAAGGCGCACGTCACCGACGCCACCAACGCGTCGCGTACGCTCGTCTACAATATCGAGAAGAACGCGTGGGATGCCGAGTTGCTGAAGCTGCTCGATATTCCCGCAGCCCTGCTGCCGCAGGTGAAGGACTGCGCCGACGATTTCGGCGTCACCGACAAGAAACTGTTCGGCGCGGAGATTCCGATTCTCGGCGTTGCCGGCGACCAGCAGGCGGCCACCATCGGCCAGGCCTGTTTCGAGCCCGGCATGCTGAAATCGACCTATGGCACGGGCTGCTTCGCGCTTCTCAACACCGGCGACAAGCTGGTGCGGTCGCGGAACCGGCTGCTTTCCACCATCGCCTATCGGCTCGACGGCAAGACGACTTATGCGCTTGAGGGCTCGATCTTCATCGCGGGCGCGGCCGTCCAGTGGTTGCGCGACGGTATCAAGGTGATCGGCAAGGCCGAGCAAAGCGGTGTGCTTGCGGCCGAAGCCGACGAGACCCAGTCGGTCTATCTTGTGCCTGCCTTCGTCGGCCTCGGCGCGCCCCATTGGGACGCCGACGCGCGCGGCGCGATCTTCGGTCTCACCCGCAATTCCGGCCCGGCCGAATTCGCGCGCGCCGCGCTCGAATCCGTCGCCTACCAGACACACGATCTGCTGACGGCGATGCGAAAGGACTGGAAGGGCGGCGCCAACGCCGACACCGTGCTGCGGGTCGATGGCGGCATGGTCGCCTCGGACTGGACCATGCAGCGCCTTGCCGACCTGCTCGACGCGCCGGTTGACCGGCCGACGATCCTCGAAACGACGGCCCTGGGTGCAGCCTGGCTTGCAGGTCAGCGCGCGGGCGTTTGGCCCAAGGCCGCCAAGTTCGCGAAGTCCTGGTCCCTCGACCGGCGCTTCAAGCCGTCGATGGACGCTGCGACCCGCAAGGCCAAGCTTGCCGGCTGGACGGATGCCGTCCGGCGCACACTTTCGAGCTGATCCTTAACCTCATCGTTCAATCGGGCGCTTTCCTTTCTGCCATCTCCGTGTTACCAGCCACCGCCATCCTGAAAGGGAGAAAACGAGTCGCCGCCAGCCTTTGGGCCAGGGCGCTCCTCCCGCGCACCCGAACGTCGAAGGATCGGCAATGGCAAGAATCATCGAGACCGCAACCGGCGCGCTGGCGCTTACCTTCGACGACGTGCTGCTTCAGCCCGGCCATTCGGAGGTGATGCCCGGGCAGACCGACGTTTCCACCACGATCGCGCGCGACATCGAGCTGAATATCCCGATCCTGTCGGCGGCGATGGACACCGTCACCGATGCGCGGCTGGCCATCGCCATGGCGCAGGCGGGCGGCATCGGGGTGGTTCACCGCAACTTCTCGCCCGAGGAGCAGGCCGAGCAGGTGCGCCAGGTGAAGAAGTTCGAAAGCGGCATGGTCGTAAACCCGCTCACCATCGGCCCTGACGCGACGCTGGGTGATGCGCAGGCTTTGATGCGCACCCACGGCATCTCCGGCATTCCTGTCGTGGAGAACGGCGGCACCGGCGGTCACACGACCGGCAAGTTGATCGGCATTCTCACCAACCGCGACGTGCGCTTTGCCTCCGACCCGGCGCAGAAGGTCCGCGAACTGATGACGAAGGAGAGGCTCGTCACCGTGCGTGAGAGCGTCGAGCAGGAAGAAGCCAAGCGTCTCCTGCACCACCACCGCATCGAGAAGCTGCTGGTCGTGGACGGGGAGGGCCGCTGCGTCGGCCTCATTACCGTCAAGGATATCGAGAAGTCGCAGCTCAATCCGCATGCGGCGAAGGACGCGCAGGGCCGGTTGCGCGTGGCGGCCGCCACCAGTGTCGGCGACGACGGGTTCGAGCGCGCCGAACGTCTGATCGATGCCGGTGTCGACCTCCTGGTCATCGACACGGCCCACGGCCACTCGCAGCGCGTGCTCGATGCCGTTGCGCGGGCGAAGAAGCTGTCCAATTCGGTGCGCATCATCGCCGGCAATGTCGCCACCGCTGACGGCACCATGGCGCTGGTCGATGCCGGCGCGGATGGCGTCAAGGTCGGCATCGGTCCCGGTTCGATCTGCACCACGCGCATCGTCGCCGGCGTCGGCGTGCCGCAGCTTTCGGCGATCATGTCGGCGGTCGAAGCGGCAGACCGGGCGGGCGTCGGCATCATCGCCGACGGCGGCATCAAGTTCTCCGGCGATCTTGCCAAGGCGCTTGCCGCAGGTGCATCGGCCGCCATGGTTGGTTCCTTGCTGGCCGGCACGGACGAGAGCCCCGGCGAGGTCTATCTGCACCAGGGCCGTTCCTTCAAGGCCTATCGCGGCATGGGTTCAGTCGGCGCGATGGCGCGCGGCTCCGCTGACCGCTACTTCCAGGCGGAGGTGCGCGATACGCTCAAGCTGGTGCCGGAAGGCATCGAGGGGCAGGTGCCCTACAAGGGGCCGGTCGGCGGCGTGCTGCATCAGCTCGTCGGGGGGCTGAAGGCTGCGATGGGTTATGTCGGCGCTGCGAACCTCACCGAATTGCGCGACCGCGCGACCTTCGTGCGCATCTCCAATGCGGGCCTGCGCGAGAGCCACACGCACGACGTGACCATCACCCGCGAAAGCCCCAACTATCCGGGCGGCATGTAGAACCGGTCAAGGATACAAGCATGAACCAGACCGCAATCTTCTGGCCGATGATCGCCCACGCGGCGCTGGTCGTAATAATCTACGGCATGCTCGGCCTGCGCCGTCGGCAGGCGGTCGCGGGCGGCAACGCAAAGGTGTCGCAGTTTCGCGAAAACCGTGAAGAACCGGCCGAGAGCCTGTTCGTGCGCAACGCGCTGGAAAACCAGTTCGAGCTTCCGATGCTTTTCTACGCAGTCTGCCTCGCACTGCAGGCAAGTGGCGCTGTTGATGCAATCACATTGTCGCTCGCATGGGTGTTTGCAGCGTCACGCTATATGCACACCTTCATCCACGTCACCTCCAACCGCATCCGCTACCGTCAGCCCGCCTTCACTGTTGGCTTCCTGGCGCTCATCGCCTTGTGGGTCCTGCTCGCCGTCCATCTGCTGGGCGGCGCGGGCTGAGGCCGGCGCAAGCCCGCGGACGATTTCGGCCAGCGACCGGCATTCGCCCTGCCGGCTCGAGTTGCGCCGCCAGGCAAAGCCCAGCATCCGCGCCGGCATCGGCTCGGCGAAGGGCACGACCCTGAGCTCCGGCATCGCCTCGCTGGCCGCGCGCGCCATCTCCGGGATCAATGTCACGCCCTGGCCGTGGGCAACCATCTGCAACAGCGTCGTCAGGCTGGTCGCGCCGTAATTGGCCATAGCGGCCGGCCGCACAGAGCCGCAGACCGCCAGCGCCTGGTCGCGCATGCAGTGGCCTTCCTCCAGCAGCATCAGTCGCTCGAGCGCCGGACTTTCCGGCGGTACCGGTGGCGAGACGAAACCAGGATCTGCCTTCGGCACCGCGAGAAAGAAGCGGTCCTCGAAGAGCGGCTCGACGCTGACACCCGCATGGTCGAGCGGCAGCGCCGCGATCATGCCATCAAGCCGGCCAGCTACCGTCTCCTCTATCAGTGTCGCCGTCACCGCCTCGCGCAGTTCCACGGCCAGTGCTGGAAACCGCTTGCGCAGTTCCGGCAGAAGCGCCGGCAGGAGATAAGGCGCGACAGTGGGAATGACGCCCAGCCGGAATCGACCTTCCATCGACGCTCGACCTCGCCTCGCCGTCGCTTCGATTTCCCTTGTCTCGGCAAGCACCCGATCTATCCGCGGTTTCAGAGCTCGCGCTTCCTCCGTCAGGTGCACGGTCTTGCCGCCACGGTCGAACAGCCGACGGCCAAGCCGCTCTTCCATCTCCGCAATCTGCGAGGAAAGGGCGGGCTGCGTCACGCCTGCCAGTTCGGCAGCACGGCCGAAATGCAGCGTTTCCGCCAGAGCCTCGAAATATTCCATCTGTCGGAGTGTCAGTCTTATCATAATCATAGATTATCGAAACGAATAGGAAATGCAATTTGTCCCTATCGGCGCGTCGGGATAGTTTGGAACAATTCCAGACTTGGAAGCCGGCAAACCTGCCATAGGCGGGATGCCGAAGCCTTGGTTGGAGACCGGCAGATTTTACACATGCCCCGCCGCGCACGCCGCAGCCAAGGGTACTGAACAAGCGCCTAACGATCGGAGATGAAGATGGACAAGAAGGTTGACGACAGCGCGGGTAAATGCCCGTTCAGCGGAGGCGCGCGCGGACACAGGAACCGCGACTGGTGGCCGGAACAGCTCGATCTCGACGGCTTGCACCGCAATTCCGATCTGTCGGATCCGATGGACCCGGACTTCGACTATGCCGAAGAGTTCAAGTCTCTCGACCTTGATGCGGTGAAGCAGGACCTTCACGCGCTGATGACCGATTCGCAGGACTGGTGGCCGGCGGACTTTGGCCACTATGGCGGCCTGTTCATCCGCATGGCCTGGCACAGCGCCGGCACCTACCGCATCACTGACGGCCGTGGCGGCGCCGGTGCGGGCCAGCAGCGCTTCGCTCCGCTGAATTCCTGGCCGGACAACGCAAACCTCGACAAGGCGCGCCGGCTGCTGTGGCCGATCAAGCAGAAATACGGTCGCAAGATTTCCTGGGCCGACCTGATGATCCTCACCGGCAATGTCGCGCTGGAATCGATGGGCTTCAAGACCTTCGGCTTTGCCGGCGGCCGTGCCGACGTGTGGGAGCCGGAGGAGCTTTACTGGGGCCCGGAGGGCACCTGGCTCGGCGACGAGCGCTACAGCGGCGAGCGTCAGCTCCAGGAGCCGCTCGGCGCGGTCCAGATGGGTCTCATCTACGTCAATCCGGAAGGCCCGAACGGCAATCCCGATCCCGTCGCTGCGGCCCGCGACATCCGCGAGACCTTCGCGCGCATGGCGATGAACGACGAGGAAACCGTCGCGCTGATCGCCGGCGGCCATTCCTTCGGCAAGACCCACGGCGCGGGTGATCCGTCGCTTATAGGCGCTGACCCCGAGGGTGCGGATATCGAGGATCAGGGGCTCGGTTGGAGAAGCGGCCATGGCACCGGAATCGGCGCCGATACGATCACCGGCGGACCCGAGGTCACCTGGACCCAGACGCCGACGCAGTGGAGCAATCTCTTCTTCGAGAACCTGTTCAACTTCGAATGGGAGCTGACTGCGAGCCCAGCCGGTGCCAAGCAGTGGAAGGCCAAGAACGCGGAGCCGTCGATCCCGGACGCCTACGATCCGTCGCGCAAGCACCTGCCGACGATGCTGACGACCGATCTGTCGCTGCGCTTCGACCCGGAATACGAGAAGATTTCGCGTCGTTTCCTGGAGAATCCGGACCAGTTCGCCGACGCCTTCGCCCGCGCCTGGTTCAAGCTGACCCACCGCGACATGGGCCCCAAGGTCCGTTACCTCGGCCCTGAGGTTCCGGCCGAAGACCTGATCTGGCAGGACGTCATCCCGGCGGTCGACCATCCTCTTGTCAACGAGCAGGACATCGCCGCCCTCAAGGCGAAGGTGCTTGCTTCCGGCCTTTCGGTCTCCGAGCTCGTCTCCACTGCCTGGGCCTCGGCATCAACCTTCCGTGGTTCCGACAAGCGCGGCGGCGCCAACGGCGCGCGTATCCGGCTTTCCCCGCAGAAGGACTGGGAGGTCAACCAGCCCGGACAGCTCGCCAGGGTCCTGTCGAAGCTCGAGGCGGTCCAGGCCGAGTTTAACGGCGCACAGTCAGGCGGCAAGAAGGTATCGCTCGCCGATCTGATCGTGCTCGCCGGCGGCGCCGCCATCGAGAAGGCGGCCAAGGACGGCGGCTATGACGTCGCCGTGCCGTTCACGCCGGGTCGCGCCGACGCCTCGCAGGAGCAGACCGACGTACAGTCCTTCGCGGCGCTCGAGCCGCGTGCCGATGGCTTCCGCAACTATCTAAGCGGTCGCCAGTTCATGGCCCCGGAAGAGTCGCTGGTAGACAAGGCGCAGCTTCTCACCCTGACCGCGCCGGAGATGACGGTTCTGCTGGGCGGTCTGCGCGTGCTCGGTGCCAATGCCGGCAACTCGGATCACGGCGTGCTGACTGACAGGGCCGGCGTTCTGACGAACGACTTCTTCGTCAACCTGCTGACCATGGACACGCAGTGGAAGGCGCTGTCCGATGGCACTTACGAAGGCCGCGACCGAAAGACCGATGCCCTGAAGTGGCGCGCGACCCGCGTCGACCTGATCTTCGGCTCGCACTCGCAACTGCGTGCGCTGGCCGAAGTCTATGCCAGCGCGGATTCGCAGGTGAAGTTCGTGAAGGACTTCGTTGCCGCCTGGGTGAAGGTGATGAACGCGGATCGCTTCGACATCGCCTGAAAGCGTGACTGAACAAGAGCTAGCGGGCGCGGAGAAATCCGCGCCCGCTTCCGTTTGCGTATAAGGTTCATCTTGCCTTCATCCCGTCCCTGCTAGCCAAGGAGCAAGAATTCATTAACCATAACACCATATCGATCTTGGCGAACAATTGCTTTGGGGGACGTCATGACCATTTCACGCCGCGGTTTCATTGCGGGCCTGCCGCTTCTTTTCGCCGGTTGCGCTGTCACCGAATACCGATCCGACCAGCTCAACTACGCCGCGGTCCCGCATGATCGCTTCCCGCTGGCGGCCCTTTCGCCGGAAAAGATCAAGCCGGAGCTGCGCCGCCGCGAAGTGGCGTATGACGGCAACTACAAGGCGGGAACTGTGGTTGTGGATACGCCGGCCCGCCGCCTCTACTACGTGATGGGTGATGGTCGCGCGATGCGCTATGGCATCGGTGTCGGCCGCGCGGGGCTGGCCTTGCGCGGCGATGCTACCGTCGGCCGCAAGGGCGAGTGGCCGAGCTGGACGCCTACCGACAACATGATCCGCCGCGACCCCCGCAACCGACGCTACGCCGGTGGCCTGCCGGGCGGGCTGAGCAATCCTCTGGGTGCCAGAGCGCTCTACCTCTATCGCGGCGGCCGCGACACGATGTTCCGCATTCACGGAACCAACCAGCCGAACTCCATCGGGCAGGCGGCGTCGAGCGGCTGTGTCCGCATGCTCAACCATGACGTGGTCGATCTCTACGAGCGCGTCCCCGTCGGCGCCCGCGTCGTGGTCATTCAGGCCTGACCCGAAGGCAGCGAGGCGAGGGGGATGTCCGCAGGGCTCTCAGAATGATCCAGCATTCCACGCGCGAGCGGCTCGTCGCCATGCCCATGGCGGCGCTCGCCGGCTTCGTGGATGCGGTCGCCTTTCTCCACCTCGGGGGCTATTTCGTTTCCTTCATGACCGGCAACACGACGCGACTTGGCGCGTCGATTGCCGAGGCCAACGGCCGGATGTGGCTGCCGGCCCTGCTCATCGTCCTATTCGTCTCCGGCGTTGTCGCGGGAACGCTGGTAAGGCAGGCGGCGGTGTCGCGCGGCCAGGGCTGGGTCATGGCTCTGGTCACCGCAATGCTGGCCTTGGCCGGTCTGGCTTCCATTGCCGGATTCCCATGGCTTGCGATGGGCGCGCTGGCAGTCGCGATGGGCGCCGAGAACGCAGTGTTCGAGCGTCATGGCGAGGTCAGCATCGGTGTCACCTACATGACAGGCACGTTGGTCAAGATGGGGCAGCGCATAGCCTCCGCATTGCGGGGTGGCAGCCGCACGGCATGGGCCTGGTATGGCCTTTTGTGGCTGGGGCTCGCTCTTGGCGCAGTGATGGGAGCAGGCGCTTTCCTCGCACTCGGCCTTGGCGCGATCTGGATCGCCGTAGCCATCTCCGTGACGATCACGGTGTTCTTCTTTCTCCTCGATCCGGCCAACGAGACCGCCTGAAGCGGTTTCTATCCGTGGTCGGTTGCCGCCGGCGCTCGAAGCGTCTAACAGCCGGACGACGGGTCAACCGAAGCGGGAACACCGAAAATGCGTTTAGGCGGCAGGCTGGCGGCAGCCATCGAAATTCTTGACGACATGGAACGACGGCACCGCCCCGCAGCCGAAGCGCTCAAGGATTGGGGGCTTTCCCACCGCTTTGCCGGTGCCGGCGACCGCGCGGCCATCGGCAACATCGTCTATGACGCACTGCGGCGCAGGCGATCGGCGGGCTGGCTGTTCGATGCCGATACCTCGCGCGCGCTCGCCTTCGGCGCGCTGGCGCTGGAGTGGGCTATGGATGGTGCTGCGATCAACAGCGCTCTTGACGGCGACCGCTTCGCGCCGGCGATGCTCGACGGCGCGGAACTGGCTGCACTTTCCTCACGCTCGCTCGATGACGCGCCGGATGCAGTGCGCGCCGACTGCCCCGACTGGTGCGTGCCGCTGGTGACCGACGCCTTCGGTGACGATTGGGTGCAAGAGCTGGCGGCGCTGGCCGCGCGCCCGCCGCTGGACCTGCGCGTCAACACGCTTGCGGCTACACGCGACAAGGTCCTGAGCGAACTCAAGGGCACTGGCGCCGCGCCATGCCTGCTGGCGGCCGACGGCATCCGCATCCCGCCCATCGATGGCGCAGGCCGGCACCCGAACGTGCAGGCCGAACCCGCATTCCGCAAAGGCTGGTTCGAGGTTCAGGACGAAGGTTCGCAGATCGTTGCCGAGCTTGCCGGTGCGGAAGCAGGAATGCAGGTGCTGGACTATTGTGCCGGCGCCGGCGGCAAGACGCTGGCTCTGTCGGCGGCGATGGACAATCGCGGCCAGATCTTCGCCCATGACTCCGAGAAGCAGCGTTTGGCCCCGATCTTCGATCGGCTCCGCCGCGCCGGTGCCCGAAACGTCCAGGCTGTCGCCGATGCCTCAGGGCTTGGACCGCTGGCTGGCCAGATGGACCTCGTCCTGGTCGACGCGCCTTGCACTGGCAGCGGGACCTGGCGGCGGCGGCCGGATGCGAAATGGCGGCTCACCGAGCGCCAGCTCGATGTGCGGCTGCGCGAGCAGGCGGATATACTCGAGAAGGCCAGCGCCTTCGTGAAGCCCGGCGGTCGGCTCGCCTATATCACCTGTTCGATCTTCGCGCGCGAAAACCAGCGGCAGGTGGAGGCATTTCTCGCTGGAAACGCGGATTTTTCGCTCGTCGAACCCGTACCACTATGGCGCGCCCGGTTTGCAAAGGCTGCGGATCGCGCGCGCCTCGGCGACGGCGGCATCGTTCTAACCCCAGCCAACACGGGAACCGACGGGTTCTTCTTTGCCGCACTTCAGCGGCGCCCCGCCTGAGGCAGACACGGAACGCCAAGGCGACACCGCCGTTTACCCTTTGATGAAACATCGGGGGACGCCGCTTATGTCGCGTATCGTCACGCTTGTTCTGTTTCTTGTCCTTGTCGTCGGCGGCGGAGTGCTGATTGGAACGGCAACCGTCCCGGGTGAATGGTACGAGGCTCTGGCCAAACCGGCCTTCAATCCGCCCAACTGGATTTTCGCACCGGTCTGGACCATCCTCTATGTGATGATCGCCGTAGCGGGCTGGCGTGTATGGACCCGGACCCACACCGCAGGAGCTATGGCCATCTGGTGGCTGCAGCTTGGTCTCAACTTCCTCTGGTCGCCCGTCTTTTTCACGCAAAAAGCGATAGGTCCGGCCTTTGTTATCATCCTCGCATTGCTGGTGAGCATCCTCGCCTTTATCTCGGTTACAAGACGGCGGGACCGGGTGGCTGCATTGATGTTTGTTCCTTACGCGGCATGGGTCGCATTTGCTGCACTACTCAACGGCTCGATTCTGGTTCTCAACTAACCTCTGCTGCGCTGCACAAATTGCACGTTGCCTGCACGATGCCGCTTTGCGATAAGCGAAGCCGGCGAAGCTGAGGGAGAGATGCATGTCGGTTCGTTTCGAGCCTTCCGGTGATTTCGAGGGCCGCGTGCGCGCGAGTTTCGCGCGCCAGCAGATCATGACCACCATCGGCGCCGAGCTCACGCGGGTGAACGCCGGCGAGGTCGAGATCGAAATGGGTTACCGCCCGGAGTTGACCCAGCAGCATGGCTTTCTGCATGCCGGCATCATCTCCACCGCGCTGGATTCCGCCTGTGGATATGCCGCCTATTCGGTGATGCCGGAAAACGCGGCCGTGCTTACCATCGAGTTCAAGGTCAATCTTCTCTCGCCGGGCAAGGGCGAGCGCTTCCTGTTCCGCGGCTCCGTCACGAAGCCCGGCCGCACGATCATCGTCGCCGATGGCCAAGCTTATGCCTATGACGGGGACGGCAACGCACGTCTCGTTGCCACTATGACGGCGACGATCATGGTTGTGAGCGGTCGCGATGGCATCGAAGGCTGAACCTGCGCTGACGCCGCTTGCCGGCCGTCGCATTCTCTTCGTGATGGCGGCGCAGCCAGAATACGGGCCGCATCTCAAGGTTCGCTTTTCCCCGCTGATGACCGGCGTCGGGCCGGTTGAAGCGGCGGTGGCGCTCTCTGCCGCGCTCGCCCGGCTCGAGATCGCAGGCAACTTGCCCGATCTGGTTGTCTCGCTTGGTTCGGCCGGTAGCCGCACGCTTGAGCAGACCGGCGTCTATCAGGTTTCCTCGGTGTCCTACCGCGACATGGACGCGTCGCCGCTGGGGTTCCCCAGGGGCGAAACGCCGTTCCTTGATCTTTCGCGCGTCGTCGACCTCCCGCTTTCCGTGCCGGGTGTTCCTTCGGCCAGCCTTTCGACCGGCGCAAATATCGTCTCGGGGCCTGCCTATGACACGATCGATGCCGACATGGTGGACATGGAGACCTTCGCCGTTTTACGCGCCTGTCAGGCATTCGACGTGCCGTTAATCGGTTTGCGCGGAATCTCCGACGGGGCGGCCGAGTTGCGCCACGTTGCCGACTGGACCGAATATCTGCACGTGATCGACGAGAAGCTCGCGCAGGCGGTGGACCGTTTGGAGGCGGCTCTGGCCGAGGGGACGGTCCGGCTCTAGCGCTGGCATTGCCAATGAGGGAGGTGGCCCGCGCAGCGTGTGCCGCGCGGACCGTTGGCGTCAGCTCAGGAAGTCGAGCAGGACTGTGTCGAACAGCTCAGCTTCCTCCAGTTGCGGCGTGTGGGCGCTGCGTTCGAACAGCGCCAGTCTCGGCGTGTTGCCCTCCGGCAGCAGTGGTAGCCACGTCTCTGTCGGCGCCACAAGGTGGTCGTGGCGTCCCATGCAGATCAGCAGCGGCTGTACGATTTCCGCTAGCACGTCGCGCGTCGGATAGGTGGCAAAGACCTCACCCCACAAGCGGTCGAAGACAGGCATGTTGACCCTGACGCCTTCCCACAGCATGGCAGCATCGTAGACCGGATCGAACCAGCTTCGCGCGCCCAGCCCCAGGCACATCCAGATGAAGCGACGTTCGGGGTCAGTGCGGATGCGCTTCTCCATCACGGCCAGATCGGCCTCCAGCCGCGCCTTGCGCTCTGGGGCCGCGAGAGCCTCCCATATCTGCGCGCCCGTTTGCATGTGAGCCTCCGCGTGGCTCGGTCCGGTGCCGACGAGAACGGTCCGACGAACCCGTTCCGGAAAACGTCGCGCGAATTCCAGCGCCATATAGCCATGGCCGGAATGGCCGAGCACATCGACTTCGCCCAAATCGAGCACGTCGCACATCGCCGCCACATCGTCGACGATGGTCTCCAGTTCGCAATCGCGCGCTTCAAGCGGGCGCTGCGCCTCCGCGAAGCCGCGGTGATCGATGAAGACGAGCCGCCGCTTCTGGCGAAGCTGTGTCGAGAAAGTGCGCGGATAGAAGACATGGCTGCCGATGACCAGAAGCGTCGGTCCTTCCCCCTCTATCGTATAGCCGAAGGAGAAGCCGTCGCGCGGGACCGCGCCACGCACCGCCAGGGTGTTCGTGGATTGAGACATAAAAACATATTCGCAAGGTACTTCGCCCTTGCGCTCCATTATCGTGAATGCAGAAAGCGGCCCTGCCATCTCAGGCGGGCCGGCGAATGGTCTGCGAGCTTCGCTAACGGATCAGTTTCATTGTCGTCTCGATCATAGTCGGTGCGGTTGATACATGCCCGCCGCGGTTGGCACAAGGCCGCCGGCTGTTCGAGGTCAGGCGGCCTTGCTGGTTGCCGGATAAGCGCCTTTATGTTGCCCGCGCCGATGTTCCACCTTGGCGAGAAGCGTCAGGCTTGCCGTCAGGAGCAGCGCCGCGTTGGCGGGATGCAGCGAGAGCGGCAGCGGTGCGCCGGTAGCTGCCAGCGAGACTTGCACTACATAAAGCGCGAAGAGGAGACCGGCCCACAAACCAAAGCCGCGCAGGCGTCTGACGAAAAGCGCGCCTAGGAACAAGCCCATCGCCGGCAGCGACAGCGTGAAACCCATCGAAGCATGCAGCCCGATCAGGTCCGGGTTTAGGAACAGGCCGAGCCCGGCACTTGCGAATTGGGCAAACAGGCCGATCGGCATCAGCCATGCCAGCACCGTGAACCAGCCGGGTGTTCCAAGATGCAGATCGGCGAACGTGTCGTGGGTGTTGTCCATCATCGTATCCGTTCTTGCTTGGCGGCCTTTAGGCCGACGCCTGGCGCAAAAGGGGCAAGGGGGTGTCCGCAATGCAGCCCATCTCGATCAGCGTTGCCCGCATCGCTTCGTCCAGCGGCGTGCGCGGCTCGGAACCGATGAGTTCTACCAAGCGGGTGTTGTCGAACCGCATCGGGTGCTGCCACACAGGTGCGATCTCTGCTGCCTCACGCGGGAAGCTGGCGAACGGTGCCAGAAGCCGCATCGCCCACCATGGAAAGCCGTAGACGGGAACCTTGCGGCCACAGACGCGGCGGATCGCGTCCACCATGCGCATGCCGGTGTCGTCGTAGAGGCCCTCGAACTGGACACGCTCGAACGGACGCAGGCGTTCCGGCCTGTCGAGCAGGAGCGCAAAGGTCTCGGCCAGATCGGGCAGATAGGCCCAGCTATGACCTCCGCCACGCGCCGGATTGACGATGCGGCGAACGGGCTTTCCTGGCGCAACCATCGCCTGCGCGAACCAGCTCGAGCGGGCGCCCGGACCGAAGAAGTCGCCCGCTCGCAGGATCAGCGATTGCACCTCGGGCGCGGCTTGTTCCAGCCGCTGCTCCAGGGCGACGCGGATCGCACCTTTACGACCTGTCGGGTTCTGCGGCGTGCCGGCCTTGACCACGGGCGTCTTCGCGGGATCGTAGTTGTAGACCGTGCCCGGCAGCACGACACGGGCACCGACTGCTCTCGCGGCCGCGATCGTATTGTCGATCATCGGCAGGACCAACTTGTCCCAGTTCATGTAGTTTGGCGGGTTCACGGCATGGACGATCACGGCCGCACCTTCGGCTGCACGCATCACGTCTGCGCGCTGCATGGCGTCGCCCTGCACCCATTCCATCTGACCCTTGTTGCGAAGGCTCGTCACGTCGCGGGCCATGCCGCGCACTTGCCAGCCATGGCGCGCAAGTGCAGCGGCGACACTGCCGCCTACGCCACCGGTCGCGCCAAGCACGAGTGCTGCTTTCGTGGTTTCCATCGGTCCAGCTCCTGATGTCCAAACATTGCGATGGAAGGAAAGTGGCGCATGCGGGCATGAAAAGGAATTGCAAACGAACCAACATTCGTCTGTAATATATTTATGAGTGATATGGTTGGCTGGGACGATCAGCGCATCTTTCTCGCGGTCCTTGAGGAGGGCAGCCTTTCGGCTGCGGCGCGCCGACTCGGCCTGTCGCATCCGACCGTGCGCAGCCGTATCGAGACGCTGGAACGACAGCTCGGCACCGTGCTGTTTACCCGGTCCGTCAACGGCTTGACCCCGACCGAGACAGCCGAGGCGCTGCGCGAGCCCGCCCGCGCCATGGCCTTGGCATCAGAGTTCTTCGTCAGGCAGGCGTCCGCCTCAGGTGGCGAGGCTTCAGGAACGGTGCGCATCAGCGTACCGGATTTCATGGGCATCGAGGTGATCCCGGTCATGCTCGCGCGCTTGCGCGAGGCGCATCCAGCCATCCGCATCGAGTTGTCGCTGAGCAATCTGCCGGCCGATCTGCTTGCCCAGGAGGTCGATCTGGCCGTCAGAACCGTCGCCCCGAAGCAGGACGCTCTGGTGGCGCGCAAGGTCGCGGCGATACCGCTGGGGTTCTTCGCCTCACCGTCCTATGTCGAGCGCCGCGGCCGCCCGACCAGCCTCGCTGAACTGGCCGAGCATGACGTGATCGGCCCGGACCGCAATCGCAGCGACCTGGCGATGGTCGAAAGGCTCGGCGGCCTTGCGCGAGACCGCCTTGTTCTGCGCACGGACAGCCACCCCGCTCATGTGGCCGCCGCCCGCGCCGGAGTGGGCATAGCGGTGGCGCAGGTGCCAGTGGGCGAGCGCGATCCCAACCTCGTGCGCATCCTGCCCGACCTCGACGTCATGGTGCTGGAAACCTGGATCGTGACCCACGAAAACCTCGCCCGCGTTCCGCGCGTTCGGGCTGTCTTCGAATCCCTGGTCGAGTCTTTCCGGGAAATGTCCCGATCGGTCTGACGAGGAGGCGGCATGCGGTCGACCGGCCCCCATTGCGCCGACTCGCTTCTTTCACTAAAGGCTCACCATGACCGAGACAGCCCATCCCGACACCGTCCTAATCATCGACTTCGGCAGCCAGGTGACGCAGCTTATAGCGCGTCGCGTGCGTGAGGCCGGCGTCTATTCCGAGATCGTGCCGTTCCAGTTGGCCGATGAGGCGTTCATCCGCCTTGCCCCGAAAGCAGTGATCCTTTCCGGCAGCCCTGCCTCCACTGTCGACATCGGTAGCCCGCGCGCTCCGCAGGCGATCTTCGAAGCCGGCATTCCGGTGCTCGGCATCTGCTATGGCGAGCAGACCATGTGCGCGCAGCTCGGTGGCAAGGTGGAAAGCGGCCACCATCGCGAATTCGGGCGTGCCTTCCTCGATATTGAGGATGAAAGCGCCCTGTTCGAAGGCGTCTGGGCCAAGGGGACGCGCCACCAGGTGTGGATGAGCCACGGCGACCGCGTGACCGCGCTGCCGGAAGGGTTCCGGGTCATTGGCACGTCCACCGGCGCGCCCTACGCCGCGATAGCCGACGAGAAGCGCCACTTCTACGCCGTGCAGTTCCACCCGGAGGTTGTGCATACGCCCGACGGTGCGATGCTGCTTGCGAATTTCGTGCATCGCATCGCCGGCCTAAAGGGCGACTGGACAATGGCAGCGTATCGCGAGCAGGCCATTGCCGCGATTCGCTCGCAGGTCGGAGATGGCCGGGTAATCTGCGCGCTCTCGGGCGGCGTCGACTCCTCCGTTGCTGCGGTTCTGATCCATGAGGCGATCGGCGAACGGCTGACCTGCATTTTCGTGGACCACGGCCTGATGCGAAAGGACGAGGGTGAGCAGGTCGTCTCGATGTATCGCGAGCACTACAACATCCCGCTGGTCCATGTGCAGGCGCAGGACAGGTTCTTGGCCGCGCTTGACGGCGAGGCCGACCCGGAAAAGAAGCGCAAGACCATCGGCCGCCTCTTCATCGAGGTGTTCGAGGAAGAGGCAAAGAAGCTCGAGCGCGACGGCAAGCAGGCCGAATTCCTGGCGCAGGGCACGCTCTATCCGGATGTGATCGAGAGCGTGTCGTTCACCGGTGGACCTTCGGTAACGATCAAGTCGCACCACAACGTGGGCGGCCTGCCGGAACGCATGAACATGAAGCTGGTGGAGCCGCTGCGCGAGCTCTTCAAGGATGAGGTGAGGGCGCTTGGCCGGGAGCTCGGTCTGCCGGACCATTTCATTGAGCGCCATCCTTTCCCGGGGCCGGGGCTCGCCATTCGTTGCCCGGGCGCGGTCACCCGTGAAAAGCTCGACATCCTGCGCGAAGCAGACGCGATCTACCTCGACGAGATCCGCAAGGCCGGGCTCTACAACGCGATATGGCAGGCCTTCGCCGTGCTGCTTCCTGTGCAGACGGTGGGCGTGATGGGCGACGGCCGCACCTACGAATATGTCTGCGCGCTTCGTGCGGTGACATCTGTCGACGGCATGACCGCCGACTTCTACCATTACGACATGGATTTGCTCGGCCGCGCCGCCACCCGCATCATCAACGAGGTCCGCGGCATCAACCGTGTCGTCTACGACGTCACCTCAAAGCCGCCCGGCACCATCGAGTGGGAATGATCTAGCTCCCGCGTTGCAGGCGGTAGGCCGGCTCGAGCATCTATGACGCAGGCACGCTACGCGCCGTGGTCAACCCCGGTAAAAGTGGACATCGTCCGGCGCATGGGGGCGCGCCGGACGATGTTTGCACAGAAAATCAGCGATACGGGTACCCTGCCTTCTCCTGGTCGGCGGCGTAGCGCTTGAATATCTCGACCACGCGGGCCGCGCGCTCCGATTCCTGCGAGATTTCATCCCAGAAGCCTTCGGCATCTTTCGTGATCTGGCTCCATTCCTCGGCCGGCAGCGAAGTCTGTTCCATCTTCTCGCCGTGTACGCGAAGCTGCGCTTCTCCGCCCCAGTACCAGACGTTTCGGTAATAGTGCGACTGATCGATCGTCGTTTTGTAGAGCTGCTGCAGGTGTGGCGGGACCTTTTCCCAGCTTTCGGTATTGGCAAAATATGAGCCGAACCACGCGCCGGTCACCGAGTTCGACAGCGCGTATTTGCAGACGTCCGCCCAGCCGACTTCGTAAGCTTCGGTGAAGCCGCACCAAGCCACGCCGTCGAGGTCGCCCGTGCGCATCGCAACTTCGACATCGTCCCACGGCACGGTGACTGGCACCATGCCGTACCGTGAAAGGAAACGGCCGGCCGTTGGGACGCCGAACACGCGAAGGCCGTTGAAGTCGGCGATGCTGCGGATCGGCTTGTTTACGGTGAAGACGTGCAGCGGGTCCCATGCACCGGTGGACAGGTATGTCACGTTCGGGACGTCCGCGTAGGCTTCCCGCCAGATCTCATCGAGCCCGTAATACATGAACATCGATGCCACATCGAGGCTGAAGCGCGTGGCAAACGGGAAGTAGCCGCCGAACACGGCGATATCGACGGGTGAGGCCATGGTCGCCTCATCGGACTGGATGGCGTCGAGCGTGCCGTTCTGCAGTGCACGGAACAGTTCCGAGGTCGGGACCAGCTGGTCGGCGTAGTAAAGCTCGATCTCCATCTCACCATTCGCAGCCGCGTTGAAAGCATCGATCTGTGGCTTGATCACATGCGCGCCCAGCGGGGCGCCCGAATAGGTCTGCAGCCGCCATCTGATCGGCGCCTGTGCGCGCACGATCGCGGGTGCGGCAAGCGTGGCCGGCATCGCCAGGCCTGCCGCCGTGAGGAACTTGCGTCGGCTGGCGAGAATCCTTTGGGAAGGCGTCTTATCGATTTTGTCTGTCATGCTGTTTCTCCTCTGGTCGCTCTGTGAACACTACTCTCATCCACGAAACTGGCTGGGCAGCCAGGTCGCAATTTGCGGGAATGTCATGAGCAGCCCGATCGTCAGGATGATCATGATCACGAAGGGCCAGATCGACTTGTAGATGTCGATCAGCGTGATTTCCTTTGGAGCCAGCCCGCGCATCAGGAACAGATTGTAGCCGAAAGGCGGGCTGATATAGGCGATCTGGCATGTCATCGTGTAGAGGATGCCGAACCAGATCATCTGATTGTCGATGCCGAGGTCGAGCTGCGCGACAAGCGGTATGTACAGGGGCGCGACGATCACAAGCATGGCAGTGTCGTCGAGGAACATGCCCATGACGATGAAGCTGGCCTGCATCAGCAGGATGACCGCCCATGGCGACAGTTCCCAATTATTGATGAACACGTTCTCGATCGCCCTGACGGCGCCGATGCCGTCGAAGACAGACGAGAAAGCCAGCGCGCCCAGGATCACCCACATGAACAGGGCAGTCACTGACATGGTTTCCCGCGCGGTTTCGTTGAGCAGGGCAAAGGATAGGCGCCCCTTCCATGCGGCGGCTAGAATGGCCGATACGGCACCGACGGCGGCGCTCTCCAGCAGGCTCGTGTAGCCAGTCACGAACAGGCCGATCATCACGACGAAGATGAGGACCGGTATGATTCCGGCCCGCAACAGCTTCAGCTTGTCCACAAGCGGCATGGCAAGTTCCTCATCGCTGAGCTTGGGCGCCAGCGACGGGTTCACCTTGCAACGGATCCAGACATAGGCCGCGAAGATCACGGCCATGATCAGCCCCGGGAACACGCCGGCGAGCCACAGGTCTGACACCGGCTGCCTGGCGATGACGGCGAAAAGGACCATGACGACCGACGGAGGCAACAGGATGCCCAGCGTCGAGCCACCCTGCACCACGCCCGTGATCAGGGCCTTGTCGTATCCCCTGCGCAGCATCTCGGGAAGTGCGATCGCGGAACCGATTGCAAGCCCGGCCACCGACAGACCGTTGATGGCACTGATGATCACCATCAGGAATACGGTTCCCAACGCCAGACCGCCAGGCAACTTTCCGAACCAGACATGCATCATCTGGTAGAGTTCTTCGGCGATGCCGCTCTTCGACATCATGTGGCCCATGAACACAAATAGCGGCAGTGTCAGGAGCGCGTGCCAGGAGAACAGCTTGAACGCGGCGTTGAACGGCAATTCCGCGGACGCGTTTCCATAGAGCGCAAGCGCGCTTGCGGCCGCTACCGCGCCAATCATCGCGAAGACGCGTTGACCCGTCAGCATGAGAAACACCATGCCGGCGAACATCAGTACGGCGATTGTCTCGTAACTCATGCCACCACCTTGCCACGCGCCCTGGCGAGGTCTTTGAAGAAGATTGCGAAGCACTGGAGGATCATCAGCACCAGGCAGATGGTCATCAGGACCTTGATTGGTACCAGCGAGGGCGCCCAAAGCGACGGAAGGCGCTGATTGGTCGCCCAGGAATATTGCAGCGAGGAAATAGATCCCCAGAGCATCACAGAGAGATAAAAAGTCACGATCCAGATCGTGATCATGTCTATCCAGGCCTTGGCCCGGTCGGACAAATTCGCATAGATGAGGTCCAGCCGGACGTGGCTGTCATCCTTCAGGGTCTTGGGCCCGGCTAGAAAATAGAAGGCGGCAAGCGTGAATTGTGCGGTCTCGACGGTCCAGTTCTGAACGAAGCCGAAGGCCTTGTCGGACACCACATCGAACAGCAAGACACCGATCATCAGGTAGATCAGATATTTGGCAAAAGCCCCGATGAACTCGGCAAGGCGGTCCATGAGGCTGACATAGGATCTTATCACAGCGGCCATCCGTTACCTCTGCGTGGTGTGTGTGTGAACATCGGTCATTGCACCGTCACCGCGGCCGACTGGAGCGCGAGCCTTGTCTGCGTTTCAAGCATCCCGTCGCACACCAGAATGTCGATCTCATCCAGCCGACAGATGCGATGCGCCGCCTGCCGTCCGAATTTGTCCACATGCGCAACGACGACGATCTTGCGGGCGTTGGAACACATCGCCCTCGCGATGGATGCTTCGTCGAAATCCGCAGCATAGGCGCCGGCTGACATGTCCAGGGCCGCAACGCCGACGATCGCATAGTCGGCGCGAAAGCGGGCAATCTGCTCGATCGCATCGGCGCCGACGGATTCATCGTTGTCTGGCGCGTAGAGGCCTCCGATAAGGTGCACGCGCGCATTCCCCGGCCCCCTGGCCATGACGTTAGCTATACGCACCGAATTCGTAACGATTGTCAGCCCGGTCGTGCCGGTCAGCGCATGGGCGCACGCCAAGGTCGTCGATCCGGTGTCGATCAGGCATGTATCGCCCGGTTTCACGATTTGCGCCAGCTTGCGTGCGATCTCGTTCTTGCCCGCAGCGGCCTCATCCATGCGTTCGTCGAAGGTGCCCTCGGCATGGAGCCGCATCCGCCGCGCGCCGCCGTGAACCTTCTGGACAGATCCTTCTTCGGCAAGCACCGCCAGATCGCGACGGATCGTCTCTGCCGACACTCCGAAATCGGAGGCAAGCGTATCGACGGTCACTTCGCCTTCGCGTTCGATGATATCGAGCACGCGTGTCCGACGCTGCTGCGGCTTCACCCCTGTTCCCCTTCTCCAGACTCTGGAATGGTCCGGTCTCAGGATTTAGGCCTGCCGGAAATGGCCATGTCAACAAAATAAATCCACTTCTCAAAGACAAAACGGTCAAAACCTCATTCGATGTTGACTATTTGGGCAATCTGGCTGACAAACAGGCTTTCAAACGGAGAGTTCCTTGACCGCTTCGGCTCCAGCCCTGTCCGGTCTGTTCGACGTCGCGATCATTGGCGCGGGCGTGGTCGGCTGTGCGCTCGCGCGCCGGTTCACTTTGGCCGGGGCCCGCGTGGCGGTCGTCGAGAGGGCGGCGGATATTCTGGACGGAGCCTCGAAGGCCAATTCCGCCATCCTTCACACGGGGTTTGACGCCCCACCCGGATCGCTCGAGCAGGCGTGCATTGCGCAAGGATATGAGGAATACCTGAGGATCCATCCGAAACTCGGCCTGCCGCTCGTCAGCTCTGGTGCGCTCGTCGTGGCGTGGACAGAAGAGGAGGAGGCGGCCCTGCCAAGCTTGGTGGCGCAGGCGCAGGAAAACGGAGTCACGGACGTGGAGATGCTCTCCCACTCCGCCATGCGGGACGCCGAACCAGGCCTGGGTCCAAGGGCTCGTAGTGCGTTCCGCGTTCCTCGTGAATACCTGATCGATCCGTGGTCGGCTCCCTTTGCCTATATGTTGCAGGCTATCGAGAACGGAGCGAAAC
Source organism: Neoaquamicrobium sediminum (assembly GCF_040970315.1). Taxonomy (NCBI): domain Bacteria; kingdom Pseudomonadati; phylum Pseudomonadota; class Alphaproteobacteria; order Hyphomicrobiales; family Phyllobacteriaceae; genus Neoaquamicrobium; species Neoaquamicrobium sediminum. The sequence goes on from NZ_JAZHFV010000002.1 coordinate 511,818, forward strand.
TGCTTCGCGGCGCCGAGGTGGTGGGAGGGCGCCATGAGGGGCATTGGGTTCTCGAAACCACGAGAGGCACGGTGAGTGCAGCGCTGGTCGTCAACGCCGCAGGGCTCTGGGGCGACGTGATTGACGAAAGGCTGATCGGTCGACGCGATTTCAGCATCAGACCCCGCAAGGGGCAGTTCGTCGTCTACGACAAGTCCGCAGCCGCGCTGGCAGCGCATATCATTCTTCCGGTGCCAAACAAGGTGACCAAGGGGGTGGTGGTCTGCCGAACGGCCTTCGGCAATCTGCTCGTCGGTCCGACTGCCGAAGATCAGGAAGAGCGCGAGCACGCCACGCTGGTTCCCGAGACCCTCGAACAGCTTCGCAAGCGCGGCGCGGAGATACTCCCCGGACTGGGCGCGCACGCTGTGACTGCCATCTACGCCGGGCTACGCCCCGCGACCGAGTTCAAGGATTTTCAGATTCGCAGCCATGAGGGTCGAAACTACATTACCGTCGGCGGCATTCGTTCGACCGGCCTGTCGGCTGCTCTCGGTATCGCGGCACATGTCGAGCGCCTTGCCGGTCTGACGCTCGATGCGCCGTCTACTCCGGTTTGGCCGACCGTCTCCAATATAAGCGAGTATGCTCCCCGCGACTGGGAGGTCCCTGGTCATGGCGGGGTCGTTTGCCACTGCGAGATGGTCACGCGGCGCGAAGTGCTCGCAGCGCTCGACGGTCCGCTGCCCGCTCGGTCCCTTGCCGGTCTGAAGCGTCGTACACGCGTCACGATGGGGCGCTGTCAGGGGTTCTTCTGCTCGGCGGAGCTGGCCAGCATAACGGCCGGTCGTCTCGAACATGACATGGCGGACAGGATCGAATGAGCTTGCCGCCCGAAGTAGACGTGATCGTCATCGGCTCCGGACCGGCCGGACTGGCCGCGGCGACGACGCTCGCGTCTGTCGCGTCGGTGCTGGTGCTGGATCGCGAGAATTGCGCAGGCGGCATCCCGCGTCATTGCGGGCACTATCCATTCGGCTTCCGGGAATTTCATCGGCTGATGAAGGGCCCCGACTATGCGAAGAAGCTGGTGGACCGTGCCGTGAAGGCGGGGGTGCGCGTCGCGACGGGCGTCAACGTTGTGGAGCTCGAGCCGGGACCGCGGGTTGGCGTCACGTCGAATGCCGGCCGTTCGCACATTCGCTCCAAACTGGTCCTGATCGCGACCGGGGTACGGGAAAGTTCCCGTGCGCAAAGGCTTATCGGTGGCGACAAGCCGGGTGGCATCCTGCCCACGGGCGCACTGCAGGGTATGGTCTATCTCGAAGGCAGAAGGCCATTCCGGCGGCCGGTGATCCTGGGAACCGAACTTGTCTCGTTCTCTGCAATCATGACCTGCGGCCATGCGGGCATTCGTCCTGTCGCGATGATCGAGCCGAACCCTACGGTCACGGCACGCTGGCCAACGGGGATCTATCCCTGGCTCAAGGGTATCACCCTGCATTTGTCGACGGACATAAAGCGCATTGAAGGCCGTAGCTGGGTGGAGCGCGTCGTGCTCGAAGGCCCGGCCGGCGAAACGGTGGTTGAAACCGACGGAGTGATCGTCAGCGGGCGTTTCCTGCCAGAGGCGACGCTGCTGCATGGGAGCCATATCGAGCGTGATCCGGCCACCGGCGGCCCGGTTGTGGACAGCTACGGCCGCTGTACGGATCCTGCATACTTCGCCGCCGGGAACGTACTGCGTCCGGTGGAAACCGCTGGTTGGAGCTGGGCTGAAGGCAGGGCCGTAGGTAAGGCCATGTGCCTTGCGTTGGAAAACGCCTTGCCTGCACGCGAGACACCACGACTCAATCTCGTAGGTGATGCGCTCGCCTGGGCCATTCCGCAGCACGTGGGAACGGGTGCGGAGGCCGCCCTGGATAGGCTGCAACTGCGTGTCACTCGCCCCGTGCGGGGGCGGCTTTCCATGCGCGTTGACGGGGTGGAAGTCGCCTCGCGCCGCATCAGTACCCGCCCGGAGCGCCGCATAACTTTGCCGTTGCCCCACAGAAGCGGTTCGGTCGAAATCGTGCTTGAGGAAGAATGAGGGCGCTGGCCATTGATCAGGGCACGACGTCGACCCGCGCTTTAGTGGTGGATGAGGCCGGCGTCACCACTGTCCATTCCGTGGAACACAGACAGTTCTATCCTGCTCCCGAGCATGTGGAACACGACCCTGAAGAGCTGATCGCGAACCTGACTGGATGTCTGCAAGCGGCGCCCGATGTCGATTGCGTCGGACTGGACAATCAGGGCGAGAGCTGTCTGGCCTGGGATGCGCAGACGGGCCGTGCCATAACGCCGGTCATTGTCTGGCAGGACAGTCGCACGGCGCAGATATGCGAACGCCTCAAGGCAGGCGGGGCCGAAGCGCTCACCTTGTCGAAGGCTGGGTTGCCGCTCGATCCATACTTCTCCGCGTCGAAGCTGGGGTGGATCATGACTCATGTGCCGCAGGCGCGGGAGCTGCTGCGCGCAGGCAGGCTTCGGCTGGGAACCACCGACGCGTTCTTTCGAGACAGGCTGACTGGAAGTTTCGCGACCGACCCGAGCACCGCATCCCGCACGAGCCTGCTGGATCTGGAGACCGGGACATGGGATCCGGAATTATGCGCTCTGTTCGGCGTGCCCATGGAGGCGCTTCCAGAAATACGGCCTACGAGCGGCATCCTCGGAACCCTTCCGGGCGGGAGGAAGCTGACGGCCTCCGTCGTGGACCAGCAGGCCGCTCTATACGGACATGGCGCGCGTAAGCAAGGCGACACCAAGATCACCTTTGGCACCGGCGCTTTCGCGCTCACGCTGACGGGTACGTTAGCCCGCGGGAACGGACCATTGCCGACCATCGCGTGGAGCGATCAGGCTGGTCGAAATGTCCATGCGCTCGATGGCGGGGTGTATGCCGCCTCGTCAGCGATCAACTGGGCGAGGGGCTTGGGACTGTTCTCCGATTTCGCAGACATCGATGAATTCGACCGACCACCGGCGATCTCGCGTGGCATAGCTTTCGTGCCTGCACTGGCCGGGCTTGCCTGCCCGCATTGGGACCGCAACGCCAGAGGCGCCTGGATGGGGCTGTCGCTGGACAGTAAATCCATCGATATGGCGCAGTCCGTTCTGGAAGGCGTGGCTTTCAGGACTGCCGAGGTGATGTCGTCCATCGCGGCAACCACTGCCATTTCGGAGCCCGTCAGCATTGATGGTGGTATGAGCCGCAATCCCTGGTTCTGCCAGTTCCTCTGCGACGTGCTCGGCCGGCCGCTTATGATTTCGGATGAGCCCGAACTGACGGCGTTGGGATGCGCGCAGCTTGCCGCTGTCGGCGCGGGTTCCTCGCTCGAGAGAGCGCCCACCGGCCGTCTGTTGACGCCTCGTCCGGTCGATCCGGGGTGGTTCGAGACGTTCGTGAAGGCTAGGGACGCGATCCGCGCCTTCGGCGCGAACGGGTAGCACGCCCGACCTGTTAGCGTGGTTCGGATACCATTATCGACAGCCGTTTGGCCGCGCCGGCAACGTCGCCAGCGTCCGGGAAGACGCGAAAGGATGCTAGTTCTCGGACAGGCTATTGGCTTCAGCTCGGGTCGACTAAGGCGTCAAGGAAACGCGCTTTGATCGCTTCGGCGTCGCAATCGAGCAGAACATTCACCGAGGGGCGGCCGTGTGTGCGGCGGGTTTTTCCGATCGCAGGGCCTTCCAGATCCACGCTCAGCGGCGTTCGCTCGCCGGAAAAGAGTTCAGGATGGCGGGCGGCGATCAGTGTCATGGGGTCGTGAAGGCCGCAGCCCGTCAATCCGATCGATCTGTAGAAATCCAGGTAGAATCGGCTGATGTCCTTGAGAAAGGGGCCGTTTGCGATGTTGCTGGCGGCGACGAGATCGAAATCTGTGTCGGTAAGCAATACCCTGAGAGTTACGTCGAGGCCGACCATGGTTATCGGAGCGCCGGAGGCCAGCACGACATCGAGCGCATGAGGGTCGTGATAGGTATTGGCCTCGGCAAAAGGGGTCACGTTGCCGGGTGCGTCGAGCGCTCCGCCCATCACGACGATCTCGCGCACGTTCGTGGCAAAGCCAGGGTCCATTTCAATGGCGGCCGCTATGTTGGTAATCGGCCCGATCGGACAGACCACAACATCTCCAGGATGTTCACGAACGGTCCGGCAGAGAAATTCGGCGGCGCTTTCAGTGTGGGGCGCTCCCCGGGGCAGCGGCGCGGCTAGCGCGCCAAAGCCTTCGGGCCCATGGACGTGGTGCGAAGGTGCAAAGGGGGGCAACACAAGGGGTTGTGCGGCACCCTGCGCAACGGGCACGTCGCGCCCGATACGCTCGACGAGATGCAGCGCGTTGCGAGTAGCCTGGGCTACGGTGACGTTGCCGAAGACCGTGGTTAACCCCAGAAGCTCGATTCCCGGGTCCGCTGCGGCGTAGACAATGGCCAGAGCGTCGTCGACGCCGGGGTCTGTGTCGATAATCAGTTTCATGACGCCAGGTCTTAATCGACGTCGCGCGTCTGTGGAAGACGTATGCGATCATCGCCCTCGTTGGTCTAGCCGGTATCAGGCCTGAGCGAACGCCGTGTTTCCGCTTGCAGATAGCGCTCCGGTTCGGGCGCTATCCTTGCGAAGCGGCGCGAACGGTTCGCGGCGCTCAAGAGCGCCGCGATTGTCGGCGCGGTCAATCGACGATCTTGGTGTCGGTCTGCTTGTAGCGGAATTTGACGTCGGTTAGCCCGGCTGCGTCTGACAGTTCTGCTGCAAGAAGCTGTGCGGTGAAAATGTCGACGATGCCGCGCAACACGAGGTCGTCGCACGCAGGCACGTGTACGACTGAAAGTGTGCCGTGATCCGAAATGCCGGTATCGCTGGTGACCAGTAGGCTCGGGCAGCCGATCTCGTTCAGGTTTTCCGCCAGAGCCAGCTCGCGCGCGTCACCGAACAACACGACCCCCGTCGACGCATCCATGGCTTCCATGGGGCCATGCAGATAGTGCCGTGTCTCGTAGCCGGAAGCAGGCAGCCGTGCGGCCTCGCGGATCAATAGCGAAGCGCCGTCGGCCGTCCCGATGGACGCACCTGCGCCGACACAGTCGATGGCTCGGCGATCCCGGAACAGTTCGGCCAGACGCGGCATTTTCGCGGCTGCGCGGCTTTGAATGTCCTTCGTCAACGCCGACAGGCCGGTCCAGTCGGCGCCGCCGCTGCCCTGGATCGCGTCGACAACGAGGCCGGCAGCCAGCAACGTCGCGGTGTAGCCGGTGCTGGACGGCGTCGCATCCGTGCCGTTGTTGAGTGTGAGGTGGTAGGTCGCAGCCTTCGCCAGGGGGCTTTCGGGATTGTTGGTGATCGCGATGCTCTTGGCCCGCGGCAGTTTCTGCAGGGCCTCGACCGTCTCGACGCTGCGGCCGCGATGCGACAGCGCCAATACTGTATCGGCGATGTCGTAGCCCTCCATCATTTCACCGGAGCGGACCGCGAATGCCCGCCGACCGCGGCGCTGGAGTTCCGCGGCGACGACCACAGCCGCCGCATAGGACGCACCGATGCCGGTCACGGCGACAACCCCCGACGCCATAGGCGTCAGGTCGAGCCCTTTGAGTTCGGCCTGCGCGGCGGTCAGGGTGTCAGCGAGCGACTCGGATTGTCGCGCAACGGTGGAACGATAGCTCATGGTTCTCGCCTTTTCGGATCAGTTTTATTGAGGGCCTGCGGCCTTTTCAGCCGCCAGTTTGTCGGCCAGGACGATCGCGCCTTCGACGGGCGGGCCTTGATGGAGAAACAGCGCCAGTTCCTCACCGCAGGCATCCGCGACGCCATCTTGGAATGCTTCCCAAAGCCGTGGCTGAGAGGCGATGACGCTGCCACCGGCGACGACTGAGGACGCCTGCGCTCCGCGCAGTCGCAACCGCGTGACGAGGTCCGCCAGCGCACGTCCGCCATCGCGGATCACACCATCGGCAAGATGCGACCCATCCTCCGCAGCCTCGAAGATCAGGCTGGCGTGGCGTCCGACTGCGACGGCATTGCCAAGGCTGCCGAGGCGGCTACCGATGCGTGCGGCGGACGGTATCTCGAGAGAGGCGAACAGGCGACGCACGAGCGGGTCGCTCGCAGCCCCGCCTCGATCGAGGTGCAGGGCAACCGTACGGGCGGCCTCGCGCACGAGGCTCGCTGCGCTGCCTTCGTCGCCAATGATCCAGCCCCAGCCGCCGGCCACCAGCATCTCGCCGTCGGCCGCACGACAGACCGCAATGGATCCGGTGCCAGCCACCACGCCGATCTGCCGTTCGAGCCCGAATGCGGCGGGCATGAGTTCGGCATCGTTGACCACCCGAACCGGCAAGGGGCCAGCGCGGCGGAACGCATCCTCGAACGCCCGGCATTCGTCGCTGTCGTCGCACCCGTGTGCACCCACGCCAATGGCCTCGAGCGGAGCGCCTTGGCTGAAATGCGCGACCAGTTCCAGCAGCGACCGAGCGTCGCGCTGCCATTCGCGATGCCGCCAGTCGCTGGTCGGCACGACAAGGTCGCGCTGGCCTGCGGCGTCCCGTAGCCGCAAATGGGTCTTGGTCCCGCCGATATCGACGCCGACGACGCTGGCCTGCGGCGCCAGCGGCATCACCTTAGGAATTGTCATGATGTCAGGCCCCGTTCTCGCGCAGGCGCCGACCGTCGGCGTCGAACAGCAGCAGCCCTGCGGGATCAAGAGCGACCCGGCAGGCGTCAGAGCCATCATGGCGCATACCGTCGCTGCGGATGGTCAGTGGCGAACCCGCCGGAAGCTTGCCATGAATGTAGGTGACGTCGCCAAGTTCCTCGGCGAAGCTCACGACAACCGGCAATTCGTCTGCGCCGCCTGTTCCGGGCCTGACATGCTCCGGTCGCACGCCAACCGCGACAGTCTTCACTTTCGGATCGAAGCCGCGGAAGGGAATGCGAAGTTTAGCTTCGCTGCCGCCCACATCGGCAAGGGTTACATGCTCCGCGCCTGCCTCGGCGACCGCTGCATCGATGAAGTTCATTTTCGGCGAGCCGATGAAGCCGGCGACGAAACGATTGTCTGGATCGTCGTAGAGATCGAGCGGCCGGCCGTATTGCTGCACCACGCCGCCATTCATCACCACGATGCGGTCGGCCAGCGTCATCGCTTCCACCTGGTCGTGGGTGACGTAGATCATCGTCGCGCCCAGGCGGCGGTGCAGATCGATCAGCTCGGCGCGCATCTGCACCCGCAGTTCGGCATCGAGGTTGGACAGCGGCTCGTCGAACAGGAACACCTTAGGCTGCCGCACGATGGCCCGACCGATCGCCACGCGTTGCTTCTGCCCGCCGGAAAGCTGACCTGGCCGGCGGTCGAGAAGCTGCTCGAGGCGCAGAATTGAGGCGGCCTCTTCCACTTTCCCTCGGATCGACGCCTTCGGCTCGCCCGCCATTTTCAGACCGAAGCCCATGTTTTCGGCCACGGTCATGTGCGGATAGAGCGCGTAGGATTGGAACACCATCGCCGTGCCGCGCTTTGCGGGGTCGACATCGTTGACGCGCTGGCCGCCAATGAAGAGGTCCCCGGCGCTTTCCGTTTCAAGCCCCGTGATCATGCGCAGCAGCGTGGACTTGCCGCACCCGGACGGCCCGACAAACACGACGAACTCGCCCGAGTTGATCTTCAGGTTGACGTCCTTGAGCACCTCGACTGCGCCAAAGGATTTGGAGACGGATCTGATTTCTACTTCAGCCATGATTTTCTCACTGTGTCCGTTCAGCCTTTGGAGCCCGACATGGCGATGCCCTCGACGATCTTGCGCTGGAAAATGAGGAAGAAGATCAGCGGCGGCACGGCTGCGAGCAGGTTGGCCGTCATCACCACATCGACGGTCTGGTGCGAGAAGGGCGCGTTGAACAGGCCGACCACCTGGCCGACCGTATAGGTGTCGGGACGCGGAGCCACGATCAGTGGCCAGGCGAAATTGCCCCAGGTCTTCATGAAAGTGAGGATCGCCAGCGTGACCATCGCGTTCTTCGACAAGGGGAGGGCGATGTACCAGTAGATCTTGAAGTGGCTCGCGCCATCCAGCCTTGCGGCCTCGATCATCTCCATCGGCAGGGTGCGCATGAACTGCACCAGCATGAAGAGCCCGAAGGCGGAGGCAAGCCCCGGAACCACCAGGCCTTGCATCGTGTTGAGCCAGCCGAAGTCCGCAACGAGAAGGTAGGTGGGAATGATCGTCACGACGGTCGGCACCATCAGCGACAGCATCACGAGCCCGAACAGGATGCGTTTGCCCGGAAAATCGAACAGGGCGAACTCGAAGGCCGCCATCGAGCCGATGAACAGCACCCCCAGTATGGTCAGCAGCGCATAGGCGATGGTGATGTAGTAGGCCCGCAGATACTGGGTCTCCGTCAGGATCATCTGTATCTTCGACAGGCCTGAACTGAGCGAAGTCGGGTAGAGGCGCGGGTTGATCGAGACAGGCGCGCCGGGGTCGGCGAAGACCACGTTGATCATCCACCAGATCGGGAACACCGCGACTATCGCGACGCATATGGCCACCACCCATTTCAGGAAGCGCCAGGTCCACAGGTCGGCAATCACATATCTGTTGGCGGCAAAGGCTTGGCTGGCGCTCATTTCGGCGTCCTCCAGGCGCGCACCGCGAACATGGCAGCGGTGATGAAGATGATGATCGCAGTCAGGATGAAGCCATAAGCGGCGGCTTCGCCAAAACGCACCGAGCCGAAGGCCCGTCCCATCATGTCCATGACCGGAAACAGCAAGGCACTGCGCCGGCCGCCATATGCGGTGAAGGACGACCCCGTCAGCAGCCATGGCACGTCGAATACCTGTAGCGCCGAGATGAAGCCGTAGGTGATGACAAAGAACAGCACCGGCGCAAGCATCGGGATGGTGATGTAGCGCACCTGCTGGAAACGGCCCGCGCCGTCCAGCCGCGCCGCTTCATAAAGGTCTTGCGGAATGTTCTTCAGACCGGCGAGCAGGATGACCATGTTGAACCCCGCCGATACCCACACATCTACGGCGATGAGCGCGTAAAGCATGGTGCCGGTGTCGTTGAGGAAGTTGATCGACGGCATGCCGAACCAGCCCAGAACCATGTTCACAAGGCCGAAGTTCGGTGCGTACATCCAGCGCCATATCGTGGCCGCCAGAAATGCCGGCAGCACCACGGGAAGGAAGAAGGCGCTGCGGAAGAAGTTGGCCCAGAAACCGGCGAAGCTGTCGACAAGCAGCGCCAGTCCGAACGCCACTGTAATGCCGAGTGGCACGGTTATGGCGATGTAGACGACGAGATTGGACATGGAGCGCGAGAAGTCGCGCGAACTCAGCACCGCCTCATAGTTGGCCCAGCCCACGAACTGCGCTTCGGTGGCGGCATTCCAGCTATGGAAGCTGTAATAGAGCCCGCTCACGATCGGATAGAGGAAGAATGCCGCGAACAGGACGCCGAATGGCAGCACCATTGCGTAATGCGGCAGAAGTCGTCTGACGCTCATGACGGCTCCAGGGTGAAGCGGGTTCAGGGGGTGAAAGGCGGATGGCGCGGATGGATGTCCGCGCCATCCGAACGCAGGCTTATTCGGCCAGGCAGTCGTTGAGTTCGGCGATGAGCTCCTCGGCGCCCTCTTCTGCCGAATACTCGTCATCGGCCACGGCTGAAGCCATGTCGGTCATGATCGAGCGATAGCAGTTCGGCACCGCGCCCTCGAAATAGGGCGGCATGACATCCATTGCATACTTCACCGCCTCGACCGACCGGACAATGAGCGGAAGTGCGGTGACTTCCGGGTCGGCCATCGCCGCGGCGTTGGCATTGTATCGCGACAGCAGCTTCGCCCAACGGGCCATCTGGTTCTTTTCGGTGATGTAGGTCGCGAACTTCCACGCGATCTCGCGGTTCGGCCCCGGAGCGACGCTGACGAATTCGTAGCTCTTGATGCCGCCGTGGTCGCCATCCGTGCCGCCCGGCACCAGCACGAAGTCGTACTTCAGACCGGAATCGGCAGCAGCCTGCGCGTAGGTGGGGTTGACCCATGGACCCACAACATGGAAGGCGAGCTGGTTTGTGATGAACAGATCTCGCGTACCCTGGTCGTTTCGGCTCGTGCCGCTGTTGAGCGGTGCCATGTCGACGAACATCTGCATGACCCGCGTCATCGGCTCGGGTTCGATCAGCGTCTTGCGCGCCTCGAAATCGATGCCCCACTTGGACTTGTCGCCGCGCACGGCATACATGCTGGCAACGGAATTGAAGACCTGCGTCTGGTCCGGCACGGCATATTTGCCGGATTCGCTCACCTTGAGCATCTGGTCGTACCATTCTTCCCAGGTGGCCGGCGGTGTCGCCGTGTCGATGCCGGCTTCTTCCAGGACGGTCAGGTTGCGGTACATGATCTCACCGAAGCCGGTGTAGGGGATGCAGTACATCTCCTCGGGCCTGGGGGTGCAGCTCGCGATCGCGTCCGCGTCGAACTGGTCGCGGAATTCCTGCGGCATGGCCATCCAGTCGTCGTGGATGTTTGCGAGCGCGCCGACCTCGACGAGTTGCGCGCCGACGGCAAGGCCGTTCATGAAGACGTCGGGAAGCGTGCCCGAGGCGGCACCCGCGATCTGACCGGAGGTCAGGTCGTCATCGCCCCGGCCGGAGATCACGATCTTCACGCCGGGGTTCTCAGCTTCAAATTCCGCGATGAATTCCTGTTGAAGCGCAAGCGCATCGCCCTGCGCGAAGTCGGAATAGACCCAGTATTGCAGTTCCTGGGCAGCCAGGCTGCCGGTACCCAGAAAGGTTGCGCTGGTTGCCAGTATGGCAGCGCGGCACGTCATTGCGATCATGATCGTCTCCCTTGTTAACACCCTCGAAACACGGTCCGTCCAGCGGCCGCTTATTATGTTAGGCAAGTTAACAAAAAAATTCGGGAGCGCAACGGGAATCGTCACAGGCACGTCGGCATATCGAGAATTTCAGTCCCGCCGTTCGCCTAGAAGCAGGTCGACCGTTTGCTCGCAGGTCAGCTTTTCGATGCCGAGCACGGTCGCGTCCTGTCCAAGCGTACTGGTGCGAACTTCAACGGGGTAGCTCAGCCGGTTGGCGACGTCGGAGACGGTGGGCAGGAGTAGCGAGCTGCCTCCAAGCCCGCCGCCGAGCACGACCAGGCCAGGGTCCAGCACACTAACGCAACTGGCGACGATCGCACCGATGTCTTCGGCGTGGCGCGTCACATGCGCCAGCGCGGTCGCGCAGCCTTCACCCGCCCTCGCCATCAGATCGGCGGCATCGGCCGGTTGGCTATCAGCGCTATCCGGCCAGGTCGCGAGCACGCGCTGCATGAACGCTTCAGTCCCCATGTAGCGCTCGATCTCACCCGGTATCGGCCTGCTGCCATCCGCCATGGGGAAGGCGAGGTGGCCGATTTCGCCGGCCGCCCCGTTGCGCCCGCGCAGGAGCCCGCCGCCGAGCATGACCCCCATGCCTATTTTCAATCCGATCTGGACATAGGCGAATGTTTCCGCGTCCTTTGCGGCGCCATTGGAACGCTCGGCAACTGCCGCGCAATTCACGTTGTTTTCCAATACGACGGGCACGTCTGCCGGCGGCTCGAAACGGCTGAATATCTCCTCCTGCCGGGTCGCGTTCTGATCGCCCTGCGGTCCCACGACGCGCGATGGAACCGCGATGCCGATCATGCGCAGCGGCCCCCATCCCTCGTCGGTCTCGGCAAGGGTGGCCGAAACCTCGTCGGCAACGGCGCGGCTGATTTCCTCGCCGAGCAGAAGCTGGCTCGCCGGAAGGCGATAGACCCGGCTGTGGAGCAGCCGCCTGTCGATAGTCGAGACGCGCAGGCGCACATGGGTGGAGCCCGCATCGATCGCAATGACGTGACCAGCTTGTGGGCCAGGGCGATAGATTGCTGCCTTGCGGCCTATCAGTCCCTGAACTTCGCCTATCTTGGCCACCAGCCCGAGCTGTTCCAGCTCGCCCATCGCCGCCGACATCGTCGGCCGGGACAGGTTCAGCACCTCGCCCAGTTGCGGACGGGTTGACGGGTTGCCCTCGGCCAGGAGCCTGAATATCGACTTGGCGCTCGCTGTAAGCGAGCTGCCGGGATTCGATTGCAACGTTGCTCGCAAGCGATGTCTCTTTCTTTTGTTCCGCCGCTTTGCAAAAATAGCTGCATTAGCCGAGTGCCATCAACCTGCATCGCCCGGCACCAGGGAGTTTTATTGTGACATACGCGAATAATCGCCGCTTTCCCGATGCTGGCGAACTCGGTTTCGATGTGCCCGCGATACCTGGGATGGCTTTACACGAAATCCAGACACCGGCGCTACTGGTCGATCTCGACGCGCTGGACCGCAACATCGACAGGATGCGGCAGGCGATCGAGGAGAGCGGTGTGCGCTTGCGGGCCCATGCCAAGACCCACAAGTCGGCCGATATTGCGCGCATCCAGATCGAGCGGGGCGGCGCCTGCGGCATCTGCTGCCAGAAGGTCTCGGAAGCCGAAGCCATGGTGCGCGCGGGCATAAGCGACGTTCTCGTGGCCAATGAAGTGCGTGATCCCGCAAAACTCGCCCGGCTGGCGCGGCTCGCCAGGCATGCGCGCATAATCGTCTGCGCCGATGATCCGGCTGCCGTGCCCGATCTGTCTGCGGCAGCGGTGGAGGCCGGCACGACGCTGGAAGTGCTGGTCGAGATCGATTGCGGCGCGGGGCGCTGCGGCATCGCGCCCGGTATTCCGGCGCGTGACCTGGCGGTGGCAATATCTGAAGCGCCGGGCCTGCATTTCGCCGGCATCCAGGCCTATCATGGCCGCGCCCAGCATATGCCGACGGCAGATGCGCGGCGCGCAGCCATCGCATCTGCCGAGGCGCTTACGCGCGATACCGTCGCGCTTGTGGCGGCGGCCGGCCTTTCCTGCGACATCGTCGGCGGCGCGGGCACTGGCACCTATCCGCTCGAGGCCGCCAGTGGAATCTGGAACGAGCTGCAGTGCGGCTCATACGTCTTCATGGATGCCGACTACCGGCGGGTGCTTGGCCCCACCGCTAATGCCGGTTTCGAACACGCTCTGTTCGTGCTCACTTCGGTCATAAGCAGGGCACCCGGCCGCGCGGTGGGCGATGCCGGGCTGAAGTCTTTCTCGGTGGACAGCGGCCTGCCTGTGGTCGACCAGCTCGATGGCGTAACCTGCACAGGCCTGTCGGACGAGCATTGCCAGCTCGACGATCCGCAAGGGCAGCTTGCGATCAACCAGCGCCTGCAACTGATCCCCGGCCACTGCGACCCGACCTGCAATCTATATGACTGGTATGTCGGCATCCGCGGTGGCCGCGTCGAGACGCTTTGGCCTGTCACCGCGCGCGGCAAACTCTATTGAACTGCGCCCTTCTGTGACGGTTGAAGCGAGGGCAAGGCACGGGTGACTTCTGTGTAACAGGGCTCGACTGCCTCTTGCACCGACGGGTTCTATTCGTCGACGGCTTCGCGACCGGACATGTGCTCGATGCGGATGCGGAAGAAGACGTTCCCGGTATGGTCGGAAAGCGGTGGCGTGACCGGCTTCAGAGCTCCCGGTTCCCACCAACCGGCGTGTTGGCTGAGCAGCGACCAGGCGTAATCCCTCTGTCTCTTGGACCCGATGCGATCGGGCAGCTCTTCGAAGCGTCCTTCTGCCACGACGCTGCTCCAGCCCCGGCCGTTGCCTTTTTCCTCAACAAGCAGCGTTACGTTCGGATTGTTGCGCATCATGTTCAGCTTCCGACCCGGCATGGTGAAGGCATAGGCGCAGCTATCGGCATAGGCATAGAAGATCGGCACGAGATAGGGGCGATCTGCCTCGGAGCATGCAAGACGCGCGAGCCGGTTGGCAGCGACAAGCGCTTTGCATTGGGCCTGTGGAATATCGCGGATAATCATGGCGGCGTCTCCGTTGAAGACTGATCAATAAGCGCCAATTGCCGGCACCCGCTTTGTCGCGTGTCAATTCGGCGCCGAAACCCGTTCCGGTCACTTCACCATCGGATCACGAATCGAGCCGCAGTTGCGCCAAAGCGCGGCGGATTTCGTTGCCCAGCAGCCGTTCGGGCGGCGAGATGCCGGACGACGCGGACATAACGACGCCGATCCTCAGGTTGAGAAGCACGTCGTGCATCAGTGGCACGAAGCACAGTGTGCCTTGCTGGATGTCCTCGTAAAAGCCGATCTTCGTGTAGAGGCCCACACCGCGCCCGGCCAAAATCATCTGCTTGGCAACATGGAGAGTGTCGGTGAAGCAGCTCGTCGACAGCGCCGCCGACATGCCGGAAATCGCCTGGTCGATGATCGAATTGCGGCCGCGCGCATCGACCGTGCGCACCATTTTCTGCCCGGCTATATCGGCAATCGTCAGGTTGGTGCGACCTGCAAACGGATGGTCCGGCCGCATGATGATGCCTATAGGCGCGGTCTTTTCGGAAATGACGCGGACGTCCGGATGTAGGTCGAACGTGAATGTTATGCCGATGTCGGCGAAGCCGTCGGCTACCGCCTGCATGATCTCGTCCGGCTGTGCCGTGGTGATCGAATACGTCACCTGGGGATAGATGCTGTTGAAGCTGAGAAGGATGCGCGGCAGCAGCCCGTAGGTCACGGAATCGATCGCCGCGATGTTGAGATGGCCGGCACGCAGGTCGCGGATGTCGTCAAGGAGCGTTCTGGTGCGCTCGTAGTCGTGCAGCGTCTTGCGGCAATGCTCGAGGACAATGGCACCCGCATCGGTCAGCGTGACCCCTTCCGGGGTTCTCTCGAACAGGCGAACCCCCATCTCGGCTTCGGTGCTGATGATCTTGCGGTTCACGGTCGTCGACGAGACATTCAGGATAGCCGAGGCTTTCCGGATCGAGCCCTGCCGGGCGACTTCGTCAAAGTACCGCAGAAAGTTGGAATGCACCGTACGGCTCCTGAAAGGGGCGATGCAGAATATGCCTCACTGTTAGCATGTTTTTGCACTTTTTGCATCAGGCATATCCCTTCTACTCTTCGTGATGGAAGCCGGCACGGGGAACAGTCGGCCCATCGCCACAATCGTTGGAACCGGGAGAACTGCAAATGTCACATGCAATTTCCAAAGGGGTAAACCGCCGCTCGTTTCTCAAGACAATGGGTGCTGCCGCCAGCCTGGCCGGCACGGGCACGTTCGTCAGCATCTCGCGCGCCGCAGCGCAGGACAAGTTCAAGGTTTCCATGCAGCTTGGCTGGCTTGCCGGCAACGGCAACCTTGGCGAGATCGTCGCCGACAAGCTCGGTTATTTTGCAGAGGAAGGGCTGGAATTCGAAATCGTGCCGGGTGGCCCCAATGTCGATGGTGTCGCCTCTGTCGCCTCCGGCCGTTCCAATCTCGGCCAGGTCTCGTCGAGCCCTTCGCTGCTTCTGGCGCGTTCGGCAGGCATTCCCATCAAATGCATCGCGGCCGGCTATCAGCAGCACCCCTACACCTACTTCTCACTGAAGAAGAGCCCGATCAATACCCCGCAGGACATGATCGGCAAGGTCATCGGTACTCAGGCGACAGGACGCATCCTTTTGCGCGCCCTGCTGGCGAAGAACGGCATTTCCGAAGACCAGGTCGAGCTCAAGGTGATCGGCAGCGACATGGCGCCACTGATGACCGGACAGGTGGATGCCATCACCGGCTGGAAGACCAACATCAATGCGCTTTCAGTGCTCGGCGACGAGCGCGTCGACATGACCCTGTGGGATGCCGGCATCCAGCTCTATGCCAATCCGTTCTACACCACTGACAGCGTGCTCTCAGAGCATGGCGACAAGGTCGAGGCGATGATCCGTGCGATCTCCCGAGGCTGGGGATGGGTTCGTGAAAATCAGGAGGAGGCCGTCGACCATCTCGTCGAGCGCCTGCCCAATGTCGACAGGGATAGCGAACTCAAGGCCGTGCCGCTCGTGGTCGACTATTCCTTCAGCGAAAGCACCAAGACCGGCGGCTGGGGTGTAATGACGCGCGAGAACTGGCAGGCCCAGATCGATACCTATGCGGAACTCGATCAGTTCGCCAAGGATGCTCCGACGGTCGACGACATCATGACGCTGGACATTCTCGACAAGACCGCCGACGTCCGCCCGAAGGTCGGCTGATCCGATGGTCGCTGTTTCGACGAATGGCGCTGCAGGAACCCAGGTCCCTGCAGCCAGCCTGCGCAATGCCTGGGTCAAGTTCGGGCAGTTCACGGCTATTCAGGACATCAGTCTTGAGATCGAGGCGGGCGCCTTCTATTCGATCCTCGGCCCGTCCGGTTGCGGCAAGTCCACATTGCTGCGTCTGGTCTCCGACCTCATCCCGCCGGCGGCGGGTGAGGTCTCGGTCTTCGGCAAAACGACGGAGGCAGCGCGACTGGCGCGCGAGTTCGCCTTCGTCTTCCAGGACGCAACGTTGCTGCCCTGGCGCAGCGCCCTGAAGAATGTCGAACTTCCGCTGGAGATCGGCCGCAGCCGCGGCATCGACATTCCGGTCAGCGACAAGACCCCGATGGAGCTTCTCGAACTGGTAGGGCTCAAGGGGCGCGAGAACGCCTTGCCGCACGAACTCTCAGGCGGCATGCGCCAGCGTGTGGCGATCGCCCGCGCGCTGGTGTGCCAGCCAAAGCTGCTTCTGATGGACGAGCCGTTCGGCGCCCTCGACGAGATGACGAGGGACCATCTCAACCTTCAGCTTCTGAAGGTGTGGGAAGAGACGGGCGTGACGATCCTGTTTGTCACCCACTCGATCCCCGAGGCGGTGTTTCTCGGGCAAAAGGTGCTGATGCTGAAGGCGCATCCGGGCCGGTTGCACGAAATCGTCGATATCGATCTGCCGTATCCGCGCAGCATCGCACAGCGCGATACGCCGGAGTTCACCCGCTATTCCGCGCATCTGCGCGGACTGCTGGAGGCGTGCTGATGACCACCCTCGAAAACGCATTGAATGTGATCCAGACAGACGAAGCCGCTGAGATCGCCGCAGCAAGGCGGAACCGACTGATCGCCGTCGCCACGCCCGTGGCAACCGCCGCGGCGCTGATTGCGGTGTGGGAAGTCGGTGTGCGCGCCTTTGGCGTGCCCGATTACATCGCGCCGACACCGAGCGCCGTGGCGTCGACGCTCGTCGGCGAGTTTCCGCAGCTCATGCGCAACTTCTGGCCGACCTTCTACGAAAGCGTATTGGGGTTTGTCGTCGGCAATCTGGCCGCGGTTCTGATCGCCGTCGCTTTCGTGCATAGCCGGCTGGCCGAACGCGCATTCTTTCCTATCGCGGTCTTCATCAACACCATCCCCATCCTGGCCATCGCGCCAATACTAGTCCTGATCTTTGGGGCGGGCCTTACGGCGAAGGTCGTGATCGCGGCGCTCATCTGCTTCTTCCCCACCCTGGTCAACATGGTGCGGGGCCTGCAGGCGGTCAGCCCGCAGGCGCTGGAGCTGGCCCGTATCCTGTCGGCCTCAAAGTCGGAGGTGTTCTGGAAGATCCGCCTGCCGTCCTCGCTGCCGTTCCTGTTCTCGGCACTGAAGATCGCGGCCACCACCTGCGTCATCGGCGCGATCGTCGGCGAATGGGTCGGGGCCGATCTCGGGCTGGGCGCGCTGATCCTCGACGCCACATTCAACTTCCGCTCCGCCTTGCTCTACGCGACCGTCTTCCTGTCGTCCGGCCTGTCGGTGCTGTTGTTCGTCGCGGTCTCGGTCGTCGAACGGCTGGTGGTGCGATGGTGAGCACAACCTGAGCAGAAGCAAAATTTGAACTGAAACAGGGCCGCCCGCAGCGGCTCAACGGGAGGAGTGCGCCGAAATGAGCACCAACACAACGCATATTTCCTTGAACCGAAGCGAGCAGATACCGGTCGTTGCCGATTGCGACGTGGTCGTCGTGGGCGGTGGTCCGGCCGGTCTGAGCGCGGCCGTCTCCGCTGCCCGCAACGGTTGCTCCGTAACCCTTCTGGAGCGCTACCATCACCTTGGCGGGATGGCGTCCGGCGGCATGGTTCTCGTTCTCGACGACATGGTCAACGACGGAAACGAGATCGTCACCACCGGCATCGTCAGCGAGTTCGTCGATCGGATGGCAGCCCAGAACGGCGCGGTCTATCCGCCGTCGCAGGACTGCCTCACCAACTGGGATATGTGGAAGAAGTGGTCGCGCTGGGGCTGCATCGACTTCCACAAGACCGGCATGCCGCAGCCGATCATCCATGCCGTCGCGTTCGACCCGGACTGCTGGAAGCGTGTCAGCCTCGACCTCGTGCGCGAAGCCGGCGTGAACCTGCGCCTGCATTCCTGGTTCTCCGAAGCGATGGTGGAGGACGGCCGCGTGACCGGGGTGATCTGCCAGACCAAGCTCGGTCGTCAGGCGATCCGTGCAAAGATGGTGATCGACGCCAGCGGCGACCTCGACGTGGCATCCTCGGCCGGGGCATCGTTCATGACGGGACAGTATATCGTCACGACCGTGTTCCGCCTTTGCGACGTCGACACGGACAAGGCGGAAGCCTTCGAATACGAGAACCCGGAAGAATACAAAGCGCTCGACCGGCAGGTGCGCCGGGTCATCGGCGGGGCCTGGGGCATGTGGTGGCTGAAGACGCCCCTGCCGGGCATCGTCTGGTGCAACTGTCCGCACATGCCGGGCTATGACGGCCTGTCGCCCGAGGACATGCTGGCGGCCGAGGTGGAAGGCCGCTCGCGGATGATGAAGCTGCTGGCTTTCGTACGCGAAAACCTGCCGGGCTTCGAAAACGCGAAGATGCTGGGCGCCGCGGAGCAGATCGGCATTCGCCAGACGCGGTTGTTGCAGGGAGAATACGTCGTCACGCGCGACGACGTGCGCTCTCGCCGCCACTTCTCCGACAGCGTCTGCCGTGGCCGCGACTATTACACGCCGTTCCGCGCACTGCTGCCCAAGGGCATCGACAATCTCATCGTTGCCGGCCGGCACTACTCCGTCGAGAGCGAGGCACAGAAGCTTTCGCGCGAGATCCCGCCCTGCATGGCCCAGGGCGAGGCGGCCGGCGTGGCGGTCGCGGTGGCGCTGGACCAGAACTGCGCGCTGCGGGACGCCGATGTCGCGACCATCCAGAAACGCATGCGCGCGCAGGGCGCTGACCCGGGCGACGTTCCGTCTGCAAACGCACTCGTCGCAAACGTCGCCGCCGAATGAAGGATACGACCGTGAATACCGATACTCTCCCACTTTCCGGAGTCCGCATCCTGGACTTCACCCAGGTCATGCTCGGCCCCTGCGCCACGCAGATGCTGGCGGATTTCGGCGCCGACGTGATCAAGATCGAACGGCCGGGCGCCGGCGATCTGTCGCGCAATTTCTTCGATCAGCGGTCCGAGGCCGGCATGAACAATGCCGTCTATTCCTCGCTCAACCGCAACAAGCGCTCCGTGGAAATCGACACCAAGTCGCCTGCCGGCAAGCAGATGGTCTACGACCTTGTGCGTCAGGCCGATGTGGTGGTCGACAACTTCCGCGCCGGCGTCATGGACCGTCTCGGCTTCGGTTACGAGACGCTGAACGCGATCAACCCGCGCATCATCTGCGCCTCTGGCACGGGGTTCGGTGAGAAGGGGCCTTATGCTCACAAGGGCGGGCAGGATGTGCTGGCGCAGGCGATGAGCGGTGTCATGGAGAAGACCTCCGACCCGTCCATACCGCGCTCCATCTACCCGACGACGCTGTGTGACTATACCGCCGGAATGCATCTGGTTCAGGGCGTGCTTGCCGCCCTTCTGGCGCGCGGCAAGACGGGCCACGGCCAGAAGGTCTCGGTGTCGCTCTACGATTCCATGATCGCGATGCAGATGCAGGAAGCCGCTCAATGGAGCAAGCATCGCGAAGTGCTCAACTGGGCCGCGATGCCGCTCACCGGCGTGTTCGACACCACGGATGGTGCGCTGGTTGTGGTCGGTGCCTTCAAGGCAAATCCCCTTCGCGACATCTGCACCGCTCTGGGGATCGAAGACCTGTCGAACCGGTTTCCCGATCTCGCCAGCCAGCGTGCGGACAAGCCCTACCTGCAGGGGCGTTTCCGGGATGCCTTCGCGACGAACACGACTGCCCACTGGATCGCGCGGCTGGAGGAACAGGACTTGCTGTGCGCGCCGGTGCGCGCGCTCAGCGAAGCCCTTGACGACCCGCAGACGGCGATCAACGGCATGCTGCTCGATTTCGAGCATCCGGTACTCGGGCAACTCACCGTCGTCGGCTCGCCAGTTCATCTCAGCGACGCACCGCTGGTTCTCCGGCACGCGCCGCCGCGTCTCGGCGAACATACCCAGGAAGTGATCGACGAGTTCGGCCTGCAACCGACGGCGAGGGCAGCGGAATGACGGTCCGGCTCGAAATCGATGGCCATGTGGCAAGGGTGACGATCGACCGGCCTGCGCGCATGAACGCGGTCGACGCCGATACGGAAGCGGCGCTGGAGGCGATCTGGCAGAAGATCGAGAACGACGACGCGATCCGTTGCGTCGTCCTGACCGGGGCAGGGGACCGTGCGTTCTCGGCGGGCGCGGACCTCAAATCAGGTTCCGGCCTCTCAGGGCTGGAATACTGGGCGCGGCAGAACCCCAACGGTTTCGGCGGCATCTCGTTACGCGAGAGCCTGAGCGTGCCCGTCATCGCGCGGGTCAACGGGCTGGCTCTGGGCGGCGGGATGGAGATGGTGCTTGGCTGCGACATCGTCATCGCTGCGGATACCGCGCGTTTCGGCCTTCCCGAGGCGAAGGTGGGGCGCTTGCCGCTCGACGGCGGCATGGTCGCGCTGCAACGGCTCGTGCCGCGCAACATCGCGGCGGGCCTTATGCTGACGGGCCGTATGATGAGCGCGACCGAGGCCGCCGCCTACGGCCTCGTGAATGCGGTCGTGCATGCCGAGCAACTGGACGCGGAGGTCGAGGCGTGGGTGGCCGACATTCTCGCCTGTGCGCCTCTGTCGACGAAAGCCATCAAGGCGACGCTACGAAAGACCGCCCATCTCTCACCGCGCGAGGCGCGCTCCTTCCAGACCCCGGAGCTGATCGCAGCGCTCCTTTCCGAAGATCAGGACGAGGGCGTGCTGGCCTTCCGGGAGAAGCGGGCACCTGTCTGGCAGGGAAAGTGAGCTGCAATGCCTCTGGTCATCACGAGCGCGTGCATCGACGTCAAGGATGGGATCTGCACGACAAGCTGTCCAGTCGATTGCATCTACGAAGGCGAGCGGATGTTCTACATCCACCCGGTGGAATGCATCGAATGCGGCATGTGCGAAAGCATCTGTCCCGTTGACGCAATCCGCTACGCCGACGAGGTGAGCGAAGCGGAACAAGAGTTTGTGCGTATCAACAATGACGTGTTTTATGACGCCGACGGAAAACTGAACGAGCCTGGAGGCTGGCGCCGAGGCGACAAGCCGATACCGGACCACCGCGCAGTGCATGAATTCCCACGTAGAACGATCGAGGACAAGACAGCATGAAAGGCATAGTAGCGGCGGTTCCGACACCGGTTGACGAGAATGGTCGTGCCCTGAAAGAGGCCTTCCTGGAGCACTGCGGCTGGGCATTGGCCAATGGCTGCGATGCCCTGAACGTTCTTGGCACCACGGGCGAGGCCAATTCGCTGGGCGTCGCCCAACGCAAGCACGTCATGGCTTGGGCGGCGGAAGCGTTCGATGCCGGCAAGCTGATGGTGGGCACCGGCCTGCCGGCGCTGGAAGACACGCTCGACCTGACCCGGTCGGCTGCCGAAATGGGCTATCGGGTGGCCCTCGTCCTGCCGCCGTTTTACTACAAGCCCGTGAGCGACGATGGTCTCGTGGCCTGGTACGAAGCGCTGGATCGCGCGCTCGGCGATACGCCGATCCAGGTCTATTTCTACAATTTCCCGCAAATGACCGGCGTGCCGATTCCGGTCGACGTGGTTGCGCGCTTGGCAAAGGCCAATCCGCAACGCTTTGCCGGCATCAAGGATTCCTCCGGCGACCTGGCTTACTGCCGCGCTCTGGTGAAGGCGGTGCCGGGCCTCAAGGTTTTCCCGAGTTCGGAAACGGCCCTCGGGGAGGCGAAGGAGGCGGGCTTTGCGGGATGTATCTCTGCGACGGTCAACATCAGCGCCCCGCTCTGCGCAACCCTTGTCGAAAAGGGAGACGAAAACGGCCTTGCTGCCCGGATCGGCAAATTGCGAGCCGACATCGCCGCGCATCCTCTGGTGCCGGCGGTCAAATATCTCGTAGGCAAGCGGTCCGGCGACACAATCTGGAACCGTGTACTTCCGCCATTCGTACCGCTTGCCGGTGCTGCGCGTGAGGCACTCGACGGCATCGACGGACAGCTTTGAATTCGGGGGAATCAATGGACAGACACGACAATCTGATCGGCGGCGAGTGGGTCGGCGCTGATACCTATGGCGAGAACCGCAATCCCTCGAATTGGGACGAGGTGATCGGCCTTTATGCGCAGGGCAGCAGCGCCGATGCGGAGAGGGCGGTGGAGGCAGCGCGTGCTGCGGCACCGGGTTGGGCCGCGGCCACACCGCAAGCGCGCCATGATCTCCTGGAGGCTGTGGGCCGCAAGCTCGCCGAACGGTCGCAGGAAATCGGCCGCCTGCTGTCGCGTGAGGAAGGCAAGACGCTGGCCGAAGGCATCGGCGAAACCATGCGGGCCGCGCAGGTGTTCAAGTTCTTCGCCGGCGAGGCCTTGCGCGTGACCGGGGACATGCTGGCATCGGTGCGCCCCGACATCGATGTCGAGGTGACCCGCGAGCCGGTCGGTGTCGTTGGCCTGATCACGCCATGGAATTTCCCGATCGCCATTCCTGCTTGGAAGACAGCCCCGGCGCTCGCCTACGGCAATTGTGTGGTCCTCAAGCCGGCTGATCTGACGCCTGCCTGCGCGCATGTCATCGCACGGCTGCTGGACGAATGCGGCTGCCCGCCGGGCGTCTTCAATCTCGTGATGGGCCGCGGTTCGGTGGTTGGCGAAACGATCGTCACGCATCCCGGCGTCGATGCTCTCTCGTTTACCGGGTCTGTGGGCACCGGCAGCCACATCGCCGAGGTCTGCGGGCGACTGAAGCGCAAGTGCCAGCTCGAGATGGGCGGCAAGAACCCGATGGTGGTGCTCAACGACGCCGATCTCGACGTAGCTGTTTCGGCTTGCCTTAATGGGACATTTTTCTCCACCGGTCAGCGCTGCACCGCTTCGTCTCGGCTGATCGTCGAGGACGGCATCCACGACGCGTTCGTCGAAAGGCTCGTTGCCGGGATGCGGGCTCTGCGGGTAGGGGATGCGCTCGCACCCGAAACGCAGATTGGACCGGTCGTCGACGGCAAGCAGCTTGATTCCAACCTCGCCTATGTCGACCTTGCCGGCAAGGAAGGAGCCGAAGTGATCGGCGGCCAGCGGCTCGAACTTGCGACAAACGGCTTCTTTCAGGCGCCGGCCCTGTTTCTCGGTACCGACAATTCCATGCGCATCAACCGCGAGGAAATCTTCGGGCCTTGCGGCTCGATCATCAAGGTCGGTGACTTCGATGAAGCGCTCGCGGTGGCCAACGACACCGAGTTCGGCCTGTCCGCCGGCATCTGCACAACAGGCCTGAAATCGGCGCGCGAGTTCAAGCGCAGGTCTCAGGCTGGCATGGTGATGGTCAATCTGCCGACGGCGGGTGTCGATTTCCACGTGCCTTTCGGTGGCCGCAAGGGTTCGTCCTACGGACCCCGCGAGCAGGGTCGCTATGCGGCTGAGTTCTACACCACGGTCAAGACCGCATACGTCTTCGCGGGGTGAATCGAATGGGAGACGACGTCTGGCGTGATCGTTTTCTCGGCCTATGTGACGAGGTCGCGAGCTGGTCGGAGGACCGCGACTTCAAGGTCGGCGCGGTGGTTGTCGGGCCCGGCCACGAGGTCCGCGCGACCGGCTATAACGGCCTGCCGCGTGGCGTCTCGTCAGCCGACGAGCGCCGTTTCGACCGCGCGAGCGGCGAGAAGTTCTTCTGGATCGAACATGCCGAGCGCAATGCCATCTACAATGCGGCGCGCGCGGGAACTGCACTCGCGGGATGCACGATCTACGTGAACCGCTTCCCCTGCGCCGATTGCGCCCGCGCGATCATACAGTCGGGCATCGTCTGCGTCGAATGTCCGCCGAAGCCCCGGAACGATGGAAAACTGGATCACAGCTTCGACGTGTCAGAGACCATGCTGCGCGAGGCGGGTATTTCCGTCCTGACGCTTGATGAGCCGCTTGCGCACAAAAACTGATCCAACACCCTTCCTACCGATCGAGATTGGCGTTCCGTGCTGAAAGCCAGCGCAGCACGATCGATTCATCGGCGTCCAGGCCCTTCAGTGGCTGCCGGTAGCGCCGCCGCAGTGTTTGGATTTCGTCCCCCAGCGTGCCGTCCTGCCAGGCTTCGATGACCGCAGGGTGCACGTAGCAGCGACGGCAAACCGCGCGGGTGTTGCGCAGGCGCTTCGCCACCGCGTCCAGCACTTCGTTGAGCGCGATTGCCTGCTGGCGCTTCGAGGGCGGCAACTCCCTGGCCGCCAGCGCGAGCGCGGCAGAAACCGTCGCGCCCCAGGTGCGAAAGTGCTTGGACGTGAATTCCGCGCCGATAGCAGTCCTGATGTAGTCGTTGACGTCCTGCGAGCGGATATCGCGTCTTTCACCCTCGTCGCCGAGATATTGGAACAGACGCTGGCCCGGCAGTTCCTGCACTGCGCGTACGACTGACGCGACCCTCCGGTCGGTGAACTTGAGGCGCCATTTCTGCCCGGATTTCCCGATGAAAGAGAAACGCAGGCTTGCCCCTTCCACATCAAGGTGTTTCGAGCGCAGAGTGGTCAGGCCGAAACTCTTGTTGTCACGGCTATAGATGTCGTTTCCGACCCGGATCAGCGTGTTGTCGAGCAGTCTGACCACGGAAGCCAGAACCCGCTCGCGCGGCAGGCCACGCCTTCGAAGATCGCTGTCGATCTGTTTGCGAAGTTTCGGCAGTGCGCGGGCGAACATGGCAAGGCTCGAAAACTTCGCTTCGTCGCGACAGGCCGTCCAGGCCGGATGGTAACGGTACTGCTTGCGTCCGCGCAGGTCGCGACCAGTGGCCTGGATGTGACCTTCAGGCAGAGTGCAAATCCACACATCCATCCATGCAGGTGGTATGGCCAGCGCCTTGATCCGCCCGATGACAGTCTCGCTTCCGAGGCGCTTTCCGTTATCGTCGAGATAGACGAAGCCCTTGCCGACGCGGCGGCGGCGGATGCCCGGTTCCGCATCATTGACGTAAGCGAGATCGGCCCGCTCTGCGACCTCGGCTGGATCTCTGCCGACAACAAGCGCGTCCATCGCCGTCAATAGCCGCCTATGATGGGCAGGATTTCGCCCGTGATGTAGCTGGAGCACTGCGGTGACGCGAGGAAGACATAGGCCGGCGCGATCTCCTCGGGCTGTGCCGGTCGCTTCATCGGCGTGTTCGCACCGAAAGTCGCTACCTGCTCCGCGGGGCGCTCGGAGGGATTGAGAGGTGTCCAGACCGGCCCCGGCGCGACGCAATTGACGCGGATGCCCTTCGAAACGAGGCTGGAGCCGAGCGCGCGCGTGAAGGCGTGGATGCCGCCCTTGGTCATGGAGTAGTCAAGCAGTTCCGCGCTCCCTTCGATGCCGGTCACGGATCCGGTGTTGACGATCGCGCCGCCGTTCTTCATGTGCTTCACGGCGGCGCGCGCCATGTAGAAATAGCCGTAGAGGTTGGTTTTCAGGGTCGTATCGAAGTGCTCGCTTGTGAGGTCCTCGAGACCGGCCGCGTGATACTGGAAGGCGGCATTGTTGACGAGCACGTCGAGCCTGCCGAATTCCTGCACGACCTGCTCCACGGCATGCTGGCAGTAGGCTTCATCGCTGACGTCTCCCGGAAGAAGCAGGCAACGCCGACCTTCATCAGCAACGGCCAGCCGCGTCGTCTCGGCGTCTTCGTGTTCGCTCAGATACGAAATGGCGACGTCGGCGCCTTCACGGGCAAACAGAACCGCGACGGCGCGGCCGATGCCGGAATCGCCGCCGGTGATCAGTGCAGTCATGCCTTCCAGCTTGCCCGAGCCACGCCAGAACGGCGCGTCGTACATGGGCGGCGGCTCGAGTATCGCCTCGTCGCCCGGCTTGGCCTGATGCTGTTTCGGAAAGGGCGGCACCGGATAGGTTCGGGCGCCTGCCTGCATCGCGCCGGGCTTCGCGCCGTCGCCTTGCTCCTGGTCGCTGCTGTCCACCTGCTGCTGGATGCGGTGCTGCTGCTCGACGGCGTCGGCAGCGGTTTCATCGTGCTTCTGGTCAGCCATCGTCTGCTCCTCGATTTTGAGCGCAGAACGGCGGTGGATCGGTATGGTTCCAGACGGCTTCGAATTCGCAATGCCGCCCCGGATCGCCGCCGCGGAACCTTCGCCAGCGCCCCGTGTTGTGGAGCATACGGAGAAGCATCGATGGCGACGAGAGCCCTCTGGAAAGGCCATCTCAGTATCGGAGAATTGAGTTGCGCGGTTGCCCTCTACGCAGCCGCGACGACTTCTGACCGCGTCTCTTTCCATATAGTCAATCGAAAGACCGGCAATCGCGTACGGCGCGAATACGTTGATGAGGAAACCGGCAAGCCGGTCGATCGCGACGATCAGGTCAAAGGCTACGAGACGTCCAAGGGCAACTACGTGCTGCTCGAACCGGATGAGATCGCGGCGGCGGTGCCGGAGAGCGACAAGACGCTGGCAGTCGAGAGTTTCGTCCCGTGCGACGACGTCGACACGGTCTATTTCGACAAGCCCTATTTCGTCGCGCCGGCAGACGAAGCGGCCGAAGAGGCATTCGCCGTGATGCGCGAGGGCATGCGCAAGAAGAAGGTGGTTGCGCTGGCGCGCGCCGTACTCTTCAGGCGGGTGCGCACCCTGCTGATCCGGCCGCGCGGCTGTGGCCTCCTCGCCAACACGCTGAACTTCGACTACGAGGTGCGCGCCGCCGACGATGCGTTCGACGCTGTCCCCGAAATGAAGATCAAGGGCGAGATGCTCGACCTCGCCAAACACATCATCGACACCAAATCCGGCACGTTCGACCCGTCCGCTTTCGACGATCGCTACGATGCCGCGCTTGCCGAACTGGTCAAGGCCAAGGCCGAGGGCCGCGAGATCGAAAAGCCAAAGCGAAAACGCGAGGGCAAGGTCATCGACCTGATGGAGGCGCTGCGCGAGAGTGCCGCCGCAGGCAAGGGAAAGCGGAGCGCGAAGAAGAAGGCTTCGACGACTTCTACTCCCAAACGCAAGGCCGGTTGAGCAATGGCGCTCGACACATATCGCCGCAAGCGCGACTTCGAAAAGACGCCTGAACCGAAGGGCGCGGATGGCAAGGCCGCCGCCGGAAACAGCTTCGTCGTGCAGAAGCATGACGCGCGCCGACTGCATTACGATTTTCGACTGGAGATGGACGGCGTTCTCAAGAGCTGGGCGGTCACCCGTGGCCCGAGCCTTGTGCCGTCGGAGAAGCGGCTTGCCGTCCATGTCGAGGACCATCCGCTCGACTATGGCGACTTCGAGGGAACGATCCCGAAAGGCGAATATGGCGGCGGCACGGTCATCGTCTGGGATCGCGGGACGTGGATGCCGGAAGGTGACGCGGAGAAGGGGCTCAAGAAGGGCCATCTCGAATTCACGCTCGAGGGCGAGAAGCTTTCCGGCCGGTGGCATCTCGTGCGGATGGCGAAGCGGCCGCGCGAGAAGCGCGACAACTGGCTGCTGATAAAGGGCGACGATGAGCAGGCCCGCTCGGAAGACGATCCCGACATTCTGGAGGAACGGCCGGAATCCGTCAAAACCGGCAGGGAGGTCGCGGACGTGGCCGGCGAGGAGCCAGGCTGGTCGTCCAGGACCGGCAAGATCGACAAGGCGCCACAGAAGGCTGCACCCGCGGTTCGTGGCACGAAGAAGGCGCGCATGCCGGATTTTGTCGCGCCTCAGCTCGCCACGCTGAAGCCGCACGCGCCTGCCGGCAAGGGCTGGATCCACGAGATCAAGTTCGACGGATACCGTCTCCAGGCCCGCATCGAAAAGGGCAAGGTGACATTGCTGACCCGAAGCGGCCTCGACTGGACCGCAAAATTCGGCAAAGACGTGCCGAAGGCGCTTGGCGCGTTGCCGGTCGAGCAGGCTATCCTCGATGGCGAACTGGTCGTCGAAGGGTCTGGCGGCGCGTCGGACTTTTCCGCGCTACAGGCGGATTTGAGCGCGGGCCGCGCGGACCGTTTCGTCTATTATGCCTTTGATCTTCTTTATCTGGACGGTCGCGACCTGCGCGGTGCCGCGCTCGTGGATCGCAAGGCGGCGCTGGCCAAGCTTATCGAGGGCGCGCCGGATACGCTACGCTACTCCGACCACTTCGAAGAAGACGGTGAAATGGTACTTCGCCATGCGTGCCGCCTCAGTCTGGAGGGCGTCGTTTCCAAGCGTGCCTCAGGCAAGTACGCCTCCGGTCGCGGGCGCGACTGGGTCAAGTCGAAATGCAGCGATCGGCAGGAGATGGTCGTTGGTGGCTTCATGCCTTCGACAACGTCGAAACAGGCCATCGGTTCGCTCGTGCTCGGCGTCTACGACGACGGGAAGCTGCGTCACGTGGGGCGTGTTGGCACAGGCTTCAGTCGTGAAGTCGCGCAGGACCTCTACGCGCGTCTCAGCGCCTTGGAGCGCAAGACGTCCCCGTTTGCCGACAAGCTCGACGCGGTGGCCCGGCGCGGCGTCCGTTTCGTCAAACCGCAATTGGTCGCCGAGGTCGAATTTCGCGACTGGACTGCGGATGGCAGGCTGCGCCATGCTGCGTTTCGTGGCCTGCGGGAGGACAAGCCTGCCGGCGAAGTGGTGCGCGAGGATGAAGGCGTGGCAACCAGAAAGGCGTCGACCTCAAAGGTGAAGCTCACGCACCCGGACCGCGTCTACTGGAAGGATGCCGGCGTCACGAAAGAGGGACTTGCGAGCTATTATGCTCAGGTCTGGCGGTTGATGGCCCCGCATGTCGTTTCGCGCCCTCTGGCGCTTGTGCGCTGTCCGCAAGGCACAGCCAAGCAGTGCTTCTTCCAGAAACACGGTTGGAAGGGGATGAGCGGCGAAATCCTCACACGTCGCGATCCGCAGGGAGACGGCGAGGATGACACCCTGATAGCCGTCGATTCCCTGGATGGACTGGTCGGCCTCGTGCAGGGCGCTTCCCTGGAAATCCATACCTGGCAGGCCAGCCTCGACGAGCTCGAAAGGCCGGACCAGCTCGTGATCGACCTCGATCCGGGCGATGGCGTTGCCTGGAGCACGGTGATCGACGCTGCGCTTGAGGTGCGTGAGCGGCTGGAAGCCGCCAAGCTCACCGCTTTCGTCAAGACCACTGGCGGCAAGGGCCTCCATGTCGTCGCGCCCCTGAAACCGGCGGTCGGCTGGGACGGGGTCAAGGACTTCGCGCGGCAACTTGCCGATTCCATGGAAGCGGATGCTCCGGACAGCTTCATCGCCAAGGCGACCAAGGCGGAGCGCAAGGGCAGGATATTCGTCGACTATCTGCGTAACGGCCGCGGTGCGACCGCGATTGCGCCGTACTCGACGCGTGCTCGGCAAGGTGCGACGGTGGCGATGCCGCTGGGCTGGGACGATCTCGGACCTGAAATTGGCCCAGGCTACTTCACCGTCGACAATGCGATGGCACGGCTCGACAATCTCGCTGCTGATCCATGGGGCGATTTCCGCAAGGCCGCCGCGCCGCTGAAAGTCAAGAAATCATAACCTTTAGCGCGACTTGCCGCCCTTCTTCTCGGCCTCGACGCTTTTACGCAGCGCGTCCATGATCGAAACCACATTGTCGGGCGTCTCGGCCGATGCTTCCTTCTTCCCACCCTTTCGCGGTGCCGGCGGCTTCTGCTTTTTCTTCTTTGAAGAAATGATGCGTTTCAGGCGCTTCTGCACCGGGTCCTGCACCATGGATGGGTCCCACTCGGCGGTGCGCTCGTCGATCAACTTGCCGATCATGCGCAGCGCTTTTGTATCCGGTTTGCCTTCATCGATGCCGGAGAAATAGTCTTCCGCTTCCCGCACCTCGTCACCGTATCGCAGCGTCCAGACGACGATGCCCTTGCCGCGCGGCTCCAGCATCAACGCGCGCTCTCGCCGGTAGAGCACCACGCGCGAAATGCCCACCATGCCCGTGGCGGCCATCGCATCGCGGATCACCGAGAAGGCTTCTTCGGCGATCTTGTCGTCGGGGGTGAGATAGTGGGCCTTGTCGAGCCATATCCAGGGAATTTCGTCACGGGCAACGAAGGTGTCTATGTCTATGGTGCGTGCGCTTTCGAGCGCGACCGCCTCCAGTTCGTCATCCTCGAGCAGGATGAACCTGTCCTCGGAAACAGGGTAGCCCTTGACCTCGTCGCTCTCGCGAACCGGCTTGCCGGTTTCCTCGTCGACATAGCGGCTTTCGACGCGATTGCCGGTGGCTCGGTTGATTGTGTGAAAACGCACTTTGCCTCTGGGCGAGGTAGCAGGAACCATCGCAACCCGGCATGTCACCAGCGAAAGCCGCAGATAACCCTTCCAGAAGCTGCGTGGCGCCATTGCCGTCTCCACGTTCCAGATCAGGCAACGTGGGAGCTTCTCCTTCGTTCCGTCTGCCCTGCAGGGCAACGGCAAGGGCGCTGAAACGCTGGACATTGACGGCTGGCAATCGCGATGGAAACCTCGGCGCGGGAAACGTCGCGGCCGATGCTCACGACCGCATCACGCGGCCTCCACTGACGTGAAGGCCGATTTGGAGGTCTTGCGCGCGCTTGCAAGAAGTCCTCGGGTGTAGTCTTCGTTCGGCGCGTTGAAGATGTCTGCCGTCTTGCCCTGCTCGACGATCCTGCCTCGGTTCATCACCAGCACCCGGTCGCACAGTTCGCGCACCACCGCGAGGTCGTGGGAAATGAAGACGTAGGTCAGGTCCAGTTCCTCACGCAGTTCGCGCAGGAACGCGAGCACCTGTGCCTGCACGGACACGTCGAGTGCCGAAGTCGGCTCGTCTAGAAGCAGGAGTTTCGGGTTCAGCGCGACGGCACGAGCGATGCACACACGTTGCTTCTGGCCGCCCGACAGTTCATGCGGGTAGCGATAGCGGAAAAGGCGCGGCAACTGCACTATGTCCAGCAGCCTGTCCACCTCCGCGTCGATGTCACGCCGCGACAGCTTCGACTGGATGCGGAATGGTTCGCCGATGGCATCGCCGATCGTATGGCGCCCGTTGAGCGCCGAATGCGGATTCTGGAAGACGAGTTGCATATGCCGGCGCATGAGCCGCAAAGGCTCTCCGGAAAGCCCGGTAATGTCCTGCCCGTCAAAGATCACCTGTCCGCCGGTCGGCTCGATAAGGCGCAGCACGAGGCGGGCGATCGTCGATTTGCCGGAGCCGGATTCGCCGACGATGCCGAGTATCTCTCCCTTGGCCACGGAGAAATCGACCGCGTCGACGGCACGGACTTCGCCGCCCGAGCGCGTCGCGTAGACCTTCGACAGATCCTTGACCTCGAGCAGCGGCGCGCTTGCCGTCGGCGCTTGCTGCAGGTCGAGCGGAGCGTCGATATCGGGAACGGCGGCAAGCAGCTTTCTGGTGTAGTCGTGCCGAGGCGCGCGCAGGATGTCGACGGTCTCGCCTTCCTCGACGATTTCGCCGTGGTACATCACCGCGCATCGCTTCGCCACGGTCGCGATCGCGCCGACGTCGTGGCTGATCATGATGACAGTGAGGTTCAGCTTCTCGACAAGCTCGTTGATGAGGTCGAGCACCTGTGCCTGAACCGTGACGTCGAGCGCGGTGGTCGGCTCGTCGGCGATCAGCAGGTCGGGCTTGCCGGACAGCGCCATGGCAATCAGCACCCTCTGGCGCATGCCCCCGGAGAGCTGGTGCGGATACTGGTCGCAAACGCGTGCAGGATCGGGAATGCCGACCTGGTCGAGCAGTTCCTCGCTGCGCGCGCGGCGCGCTTTGGGCGTTGTTGCCGTTCCGGTCGCGCGGCCATGTGCGGCGATGACGTCGCCAATCTGCTGCCCGATCGTGAATAGCGGATTGAGATAGGTCATCGGATCCTGAAAGATCATAGAGATCCGCACGCCGCGGATCTTCTTCCATTCCACGTCGCTCAGCGTCGAAAGGTCGATCCCGTCGAACGCAATGCTGCCGTCTACCGTTCGTGAGCGCTTCGGGCCTATGCCGAGGATGGAACGGACCAGCACCGTCTTGCCTGAGCCGGACTCCCCGACGATGCCCAGCGTCTCGCCGCGCTTCACGGTGAG
Source organism: Neoaquamicrobium sediminum (assembly GCF_040970315.1). Taxonomy (NCBI): domain Bacteria; kingdom Pseudomonadati; phylum Pseudomonadota; class Alphaproteobacteria; order Hyphomicrobiales; family Phyllobacteriaceae; genus Neoaquamicrobium; species Neoaquamicrobium sediminum. Next base: position 544,202 of record NZ_JAZHFV010000002.1, read on the forward strand.
GTTGATGTTCTTCAGCACATGGACCGGACCGTCGAACGTGTCGATGTCGAGGGTGAAGTTTCTGATCTCGAGCAGGTCGCTCATCGTTCGCGGCTCCTCGGATCGAGAATGTCACGCAAGCCGTCGCCGAGCAGGTTGAAGCCCAGCACGGTCAGGAAGATCGCGGCTCCGGGGAAGAAAGAATACCACCACCAGTCGGGCATGTAGCTGCGCGCCACCGAGATCATGGCACCCCATTCCGGCGCCGGCGGACGCGCGCCCAGCCCGATGAAACCGAGGCTGGCGGCCGAAAGGATCGCCATGCCCATGTCCATGCTCATCTTGACGATGATCGGCGACCAGCAGTTCGGCAGGATGTGATGCCACAGGATCCATGGCGTGCGAGCGCCGAGCGAGCGGGCGGATTCGACGAACAGCTCTTCCTTGACCGAAAGCGTCTTGGCTTCGACCAGGCGGACATAGCCCGGCCACCATACGATCGCCAGCGCTATGACGCAGTTGGTAATCCCGGGGCCTAGGGCGGCGACGATGGCCAGCGCAAGCGCCAGACCGGGAACGGCCAGGAAAAGTTCCGTGAGACGCATGATGGCCGCGCGGATGAAGCCGCCCTTGTAGCCGGCGATGATGCCGAGCGGTATGCCGATGAGCGCGCCGATGCCGGTGATGAGGACGCCGATCCAAAGCGAGGTCCGGGCACCGACGATGACGCGCGACAGGATGTCGGAGCCCATCTCGTCAGTGCCGAAGAGATGTTCGGCACTGGGCGGCTGAAGCCGCTGCGCCATGTCGAAGCCGCCGGTCGTATGTTCGGGATAGGGGGCGAGCCAAGGCCCGAAAGCTGCCAGAAGCAGGAACAGCACCACCAGCACGAGACCCAGCATCGACGAGAAACTGCCGGCGAAGGTGTAGGCGTAGAGACGCCACTGCCGGATGCTGCTTTCGTGCCGCTCGCGGAAGGACAGCCGTGCCGGCGGCGTGATGTCGTTGGTCGTCATCAGGCGTTCCTCAGGCGCGGGTCGATCCATGCATAGGCGAGGTCGACGATGGTATTGGCGATGATGAAGAAGAAGCCGATCAGCAGGGTCACGCCGATGACCGGCTTGAAGTCCGACGACAGCGCCGACGACACCGCGTAAAGGCCGATTCCCGGCCAGTCGAAGACGGTTTCCACCAGCACCGTCGACCCCAGCATCCAGCCGAAGCGCAGGCCAATCATCGCAAGCGTTGGCAGCATTGCGTTCTTGAGCGCGTAAAGCGCAACGATGCGGCGCGACGACAGCCCGTGCGCGCGGGCAGCGACGACGTGGTCGGATTGCAAAACCTCGACCATCTCGGCGCGATTGACGCGCAGGATCGAGGCCAGACAAGGAAAGGAAAGCACGACCGCAGGAAGGATGATGTGGCTGAGTGCCGTCCAGAACAGGGAGAACTGCCCGCGCAGAAGCGCATCGACCAGCAGCAGGTGCGTGATGGGTTCCGGCGGCCGTGCGACGAGCGGCAGGCGTCCCGATACGGGCAGCCAGCCCATCTGGACCGCGAAGAATAGCTGCAGGAGTATGCCGAACCAGAATGCCGGAAGTGCTACACCGGAGATGGAGAATATCCGCGTCAGGTGGTCGAACCAGCTATTGCGATAGACAGCGGACAGCATGCCGAGCGGCACGCCGACGAATATGCCCAGCGCCATGGCGACCAGAACCAGCTCTATCGTCGCCGGTGCGTAACGCAGAAGCTCGTCGATGACGGGGCGCGTCGTCACGATGGATGTGCCGAGATCGCCCCGCAGCAGGCCACTCATGTAGATGATGAACTGCTCGGGAAGAGGCTTGTCGAGCCCGTTTGCCACGCGGATGGTCTCGACCATGTCCTCGGTGGCATTGGGGCCGGCGACGAGGCGGGCCGGATCGCCCGGCGCGACATTGGTGATGAGAAACGTCAGCGCGGCGATGCCGAGCATGGTTCCCACCAGGGTCGCCAGTTTCCGCAGCGTGAAGCTCAGCATGTGGCCTTTGGTCCTTGTCGGTGCGGGGAGCGCGGACGCTCCCCGCGTAGCGGTATTATTCCGCGTCGATCCACAGGGGATAGAGGTCGACCTCGCCGGTAAACCGTACGGGGCTGAACTTGAAGCCCTCCAGATAGTCGCGGTGTGCCCAGCGGCGGTTCTGGAGCATGCCGAACACCTCCGGCTGGTCGGCGACGATCTGCGTCTGGATCTTTGCGTAGAGATCGGCGCGCTCGTCCCAGTCTGTGCTGGCGCGAGCCTTGTCGATCATACCGGCAACCTCCGGATTGTCGTAGAACGCCATCGCGTAATACTGGCCCCAGCTATTCTTGTGATACTGGTACGCCACCGCATCCGGGTCGGTCGAGATCGGCGTGACGTAGACCGAGGTCATTGCCGGCGAGGTTTCAACCCGCGAGCCGTTGGCGACCATGTTGGGCCACTGCTCTGGCGTGATCTCGACGTTGATGTTCAGTTCCTTGAGGTTTTCGAGAAGCACCAGGCCGATACGACGCGCCTCTTCCAGACCGGCGACATGGACGTAAGGCAGCGTGATGCCTCCATCCGGGTATTGGGATTTCGCCAGATATTCCTTCGCCTTGGCCATGTCCTGTCGCGGAATATCGGGGACGTCGATATGACCGCGCATGGCATCGGGCAGGGGGCTCGTCTGCAAGGACGCCGCGCCGTTGTAGATCTGGATGAGAGCGTCGTAGTCGAGCGCGTAGGCAATCGCCTTGCGCAGGTTGATGTCGGCGGTGGGGCCCTGCTGGGTGTTGAACTTGATGCCGAAGGTGGTCATGCCCTTGTGGTTCTGGATCTCGATCCCGGGCGTGTTGGCGATCTGGACATAGTCGTCAGAGGTCAGGCCCTCTACAATGTCGACCTCGCCGCGCTGCAGCGACGCGCGCTGTGCGGATGGTTCGCGGATGATGCGGTAGATGAAGCCCGCCGGACGATTCTCGCCTTGTGGCCAGCCTTTCCAGTAGTCCGCGACGGCCTCGATTTCATAGAGGACGTTCGGCTCCCAGCGGCCGAGCTTGAAGGGACCGGACCCAGCCGCGTTTTCCGTCAGCCACTTCTCGCCATAGTCGCCGTCGACCTCGTTGGCCTTGAGCTGCTCGGGATTGACGATGAACCACCAGGGCATGAAGGACAGGAACGGCGCGTAGGGCGCCTTGAGTTCGAACTGGACGGTGTAGTCGTCAACGACGGTGATGCCTTCGGGTGCGAGGAAGTCCTTCAGCATCCAGGCCACGCCCTTGTTGAGCTTGAGGCCGCGTTCGAAGGAATAGCGAACGGCCTCGGCGTTGACGGGATCGCCGTTGTGGAACTTGGCGTTCTCGACCAGCTTGAAGGTCCAGGTCTTGCCGTCTTCGCTCGTCTCCCAGCTCTCGGCGAGCCACGGCTTGATCTCGGCTGGGTCGCCTTCGTATTTGACCAGCGCGTCATAGACGGCCTGCTGGATCATGCGCGTCGACCAGTCGTAGCGCACATGGGGATCGAGAACAGGGATCGCCTGGCGACCGGCAAAGACGACGATTTCGCCATTGTCGGTGCGCTCGAAGGCGGATGCCGGCGATGTCATCAGGGTGCCGCTCAGCAGCGCTGCTGCCATCGCGGCCAGAACAAGGTTTTTCTTCATCGATAGTTCCCCTTTTTTCAGGTGTTCAACCCAAGCCTCAAATCATCTGGCGAACGACGCCTGCCACGACGCGCCGGGAGAGCAGAACAGGTGCATTCGTCTGGGTACGGACCTCATCCAGCATTGCGGCCGTGTAACCCATGCAATGCATGACCACGAGGTCGCAGTCGGCCACGCCCTTCGCGCCGTCCGATACGCCGTTTCCCGAATAGGGTGACGCCGACACCACGGTCGGCTCTCCTGCGAAGACGTGCCGGCGCGCAAATTCCGCGACCTGCCTTTCGAGCGGGACGATGACGCCCAGCTTGCGGCAGGAAGCGGCAAGCGCCTCGACGGTGGAGTCCACGATCCTCTGGGCTTCGACCACAAGCGTGTTCTTCAGCGGGTCGATGCGGGTACCGGTGCACAGAAGCACCACAAGATCAAATCCGCCGGCATCGATCTCGGCCAGGATTTCGTTCAGGCGCGCTTCGGTCCGTTCCTTGGAGGTAATGATCTCCGTGCCGTCGCGCATGCGGGTCGCGAACGACAACTCGCCATCGTGTGCGCGAAACGTATCCAGCGCGTCGCCTTCAAGGTGGTCCAGGACTCCGAATTCTTGGAAAGCAGGTTTGGCGTCGAGCCCGGCCGTGATCTCGGCCATCATCTCCGGCACGATGTCGGAACGCGGGGTCTGGCCGATCGTAACGAATGCGATGCGCGCAATGCCGGACATGTGGCTCGGTTCCTCCTGCTGATGGAACCAAGCTAGCCGTCAAAAAGTCCGCGCGACTATAGGGAACTCCCCCTAGGTGAGGAGGGAAACGCGGATTGGCGCTGCCGCTCCGCCGTGCAATCGCGTGCCTTCCACGGCGGCAAATCAGGGATGCCCGGCCTGAATCACCATACGGATGAGGGCAGCCGAGGAAGCGACTTCCATTTTCGACATCACGTTCGAGCGGTGTATCTCGACGGTCTTCGGGCTGATGCCAAGCTGTCGCGCGATCGCCTTGTTCGAAAGCCCTTCGGCGACCAGCGACATGACCTGCCGCTCGCGCGCGGTGAGCCGGTTCACGCGGTCGGTGAACTCGCTCGACATGCCCGGCAGGGTAATCGGCTGCGACTGGTAGAGAAGCAGGCGCACGGCGCTGGCAATGATCCTGCGGGCGAGCACGACCGGCTTGCCAGTCACCTTGGCTGCCATCTCGCGGTCGGCTTCGGAAAAGCTCACAGAGTTGAGCACAATGATCTCGCAGTCGGCGAGGTCGAACAGCGCGCGCGCAAGCGACTGCTTGTCGTTGTCGAGCGCATGGCTGGCTGTGATCCGGTAGGGCTGGAGCGCCGGGATGTCGAGTTCGTTGATCTGCCGTTCCAATGGCTGGATCAGGCCGACCGACGAGCCTTGCGCGGCCAGCGAAAAAACCGCCGATTCCAGCGCGCGCTGCGCGTTGACGGTCAGGCAGGTGCTGTCGAAGTCGCGGAAAAGACCGGTCGAAAGGATAACGACCAGGTCGAATTCATTCGGTCGAAACGCGGCGACAAGTTGCGCCATGCGCTCGCCGATCCGCGCTTTGGAAACAACGATTTCGCTGTTGTCGGCCAGCCGGGTCACGATGCTGGTCTCGCCCGGCCTGACCCGGAGGTTGTCGATCTCTCGTGCCGACAGCCCGTCCAGCGCTCCCAGTTCCAGGGCCTCGATCGGCATGTCGAGATTGGCGAGTATGTCGCCGATCAGGTCGGAGCGCGGCGACTGCCCGACGCTGACGAACATCACCTTCTTCGGCGGGGCCGGGGCGGTGCTGTTGTCCGTCGTGGTCACGTGGCGAGATACTCCTGTCGATGCCCATCGGCGTGCCTATTCGTTGGGCAAGCGCGATATAGGGGCAGTTCCTTATATTGTCGGCCGGTCTCCGAAGCTAGCTTCTAGCGCATCTTTCGGAGGTGAATATGATCCGTGACTTCGAGGTGGACGAGATCGATCCGCTGGCAGTGGGCGCCTGGATACTGGGAACGGGTGGCGGCGGCAGTCCTTACCTGGCGCAGCTCAATCTCAAGAAACTTTATCGCGACGGCCGCAAATGCAGGCTCATCGACCCGCTGGAACTCGATGACGACGATGCGGTGGCTGTCGTTTCCAAGATGGGCGCGCCACTCGTCGGTCAGGAGAGGCTGGTGGACCCGGCGCATCTCGCGCGCGCCATGAAACTCATGGAAGAATATACGGGCAGGCCGTTCCGCGCGGTTATGAGCGTCGAGATCGGCGGCGGCAACGCGCTGTCGCCCTTCCTTGCCGGTGCGATGCTCGACATCCCGGTCGTTGACGCCGACGCGATGGGCCGCGCCTATCCGGAAGCACAGATGACCTCCTTCGCGATCGGCGATCTGCAGATGTATCCGCTGACACTGGTCGATTGCCGCGACAACGAGGCGATCGTCGCCAAGGCGGCAAGCTGGAAGTGGATGGAGCGGATTTCGCGCAAGGTCTGCACCGAAGTCGGTTCCACCTCGGCAACCTGCAAGGCGCCACGTACGGGCCGCGAGGTGAAGGACTGGGGTGTGCTGCACACCGTCACCAAGGCAACGAGCCTGGGCCGGGCGGTGCTCTCGGCGCGCGCGCGCCACACCGACCCCGTTGCCGCGGTGCTGAAGCACGAGGGCGGCGTCGAGCTTTTCAGGGGCAAGGTCACGGATGTCGACCGCACCACGACCGGCGGCTTCCTGCGCGGCGTTGCAAAGATCGAAGGGCTCGATTCGGATCGCGGGTCTTTGCTGGAGCTCTCCTTCCAGAACGAGTGGGCCGTCGCCTTCCGCGATGGCACACCGATGGCGATGACGCCGGACCTGATCTGCCTGCTCGATACGGTGTCGGGCGAAGCGATCGGGACCGAGACCGTCCGCTACGGGCAGCGCGTCACCGCCGTCGCTCTTCCGGCTCCCGCCGTGCTTCAGACCCCCAAGGGTCTCGAACATGTCGGCCCCCGGGCATTCGGCTACGACCTGGACTTCAAATCGGTATTTGCATCATGAAGCGTATTGGCATCGACGTCGGCGGGACGAACACCGACGCTGTCCTGATCGACGGCGAAACCGTTCTCAGTTCAATCAAGTTTCCCACCACGGCGGATGTGATGAAAGGCGTGGTCGATGCGATCCGCCATGTCACTGCCAGCCAGCCGGCCAGCGCCTCGCAGGTCGATGCGGTGATGATCGGCACCACGCATTTCACGAATGCGGTGGTGGAGCGGGCGCGCCTCGAACGCGTCGGTGCGATCCGCATCGCGATGCCGGCCGGCGCCTCCCTTCCGCCGATGGTCGACTGGCCGGACGACCTGCGCGAGGCAGTCGATCCGCTGAGCTTCATGGTGGAAGGCGGGCATGAATATGACGGGCGGCCGCTCGTGCCGCTGGATCGTGACGCCGTGCGGGATGCCGCGATGCGCATCCGCGATGCTGGCATCCAGTCAGTCGGTATCACTGCGCTGTTTTCGCCGCTGACCACGGAATGTGAGGTCGAGGCCGCTGAGATCGTACGCTCAGTGATGCCCGACGCGCGGATCACCCTGTCGCATACGCTTGGCCGCATCGGCCTGCTCGAACGCGAGAACGTGACACTGCTCAACGCCGCATTGCAGGGGCTTGGCCAGCGCACAGTCGACGCGTTCGCCAAGGCGCTGAAGGAATCGGGTGTCCATGCGCCGTTCTATCTGACGCAGAACGACGGCACGGTGGTGCTCGCCGAAGTGGCGGCTGCCAACCCGGTTTACAGCTTTGCGTCAGGCCCGACCAATTCGATGCGCGGCGCTGCATTCCTGACCGGTCTCAAGGAGGCGATGGTCATCGATGTCGGCGGCACGACCAGCGACATCGGTTGCCTCGTCGGCGGCTTCCCGCGCGAGGCCAATAATGTGGTCGAGGTCGGCGGCGTGCGCACGCTATTCCGCATGCCAGACCTGTTGCCTATGGCGCTCGGCGGGGGCACGATCATCGACGCGGAGAAGGGTACGATCGGTCCGCGCAGCGTCGGCTATCGCATCACCAGCGAGGCGCTTGTCTTCGGCGGATCGACGCTGACCACGACCGACATCGCGGTTGCCGCGGGGCTCGTCGAGATCGGCGATCGCGATCGGGTCAGCCACCTCGACCAGACGCTCGTTTCGACCTTGCTCAAGCGTATCGAGCAGATGGTCGAGGACAGCGTCGACCGTATGAAAACCTCCGCGGATGGCGTCGAGCTCATCGCTGTGGGCGGGGGCTCGTTCCTGATCCCCGAAAAGCTGAACGGCGTCAGCGAGGTCCTGCGCGTCGAGCACGCCGGCGTCGCCAATGCGCTCGGCGCTGCCATGGCGCAGGTATCGGGCGAGGTCGATCAGGTCTTTTCCGAGATGAGCCGCGACGCTGCCATCGCGGAGGCCGAGAAACTTGCCCGGCAGCGCGCGATCGAGGCCGGAGCCCAGCCGGGCACGATCTCCTTGCTCGACACGGAAGACATTCCGATCGCCTATCTGCCCGGCGATGCACGCCGCGTGAGGGTACGCGTCGTGGGCGACATCGCCTTCAACGAGAAGCGCGAGGTCGCTTGACGGCGCAGACGGCGGTGGGCAAGCCCATCGTCCGTCTGTGCATGATGATCGGTTAGCTGGCGAAAGTGAGCTGCATCTTGATGGCGCGGCTGCGGTCGCCGGCGACCTCGAAGGCGGCCGGCGCTTCCGCGAGATCGACCGCGCCGGTGATGATCGGCCTGACATCGATGCGCCGCTGATCGATCAGCTTCACCGCCTGGGCGTATTCGCCGACAAACCGGTGCGTGCCGACGAATGAGATCTCCTTGCCGACGATCAGGTTCAGCGGCACGGCGACATCTCCGGCCACGCCCACTTCGACCAGAGTGCCCTGCGGCCGGATAGCCGCGATAGCGGTGCGTACCGCTGGCGCCGCAGCCGAGCATTCGAAGGCCAGGTCGAAAGTGCCTTTTCCCTCTGTGTAGCGATCCAGCCGCTCCGAGTTGGATCCGACGTTAATGATCTCGTCCGCGCCCATGCGTCGTGCGACATCCAATGCAGCGTCCTGCAGGTCGGTCGCCACGATGTGGCTCGCGCCTGCATGGCGCAGGGCAGCGATTACCAGCGCACCGATCGGACCAGCACCACTGACGAGCGCCGTCTTGCCGGCGAGGTTCCCGGCCGACGCGCCGGCGCGGTTGAGCGCATGCAGGCAGACCGCCAGTGGCTCCGCACAGGCGGCCTCGGCAAGCGAAACGTCGTTGTTTTCGAGCTTCACGCACTGGTAGGCGTCGACGACCATGAGGTCGCGAAAGCCGCCTTGTTCGTGTGGGAACCGCAAGGCCGAACCGAAGAAGCGCATCGTCATGCAGTGCTGCTGGAGACCTGCGAGACAATAGCGGCACTGGTTGCACGGGCGGCTGGGGTTGACCGCGACCCAGTCGCCCGGCGCGAGCCCTTCGACGTGGGTTCCGACAGCGCGAACGGTGCCCGCAACCTCGTGGCCGAGGATGATCGGCTCGCGAACGCGGATCGGGCCGAAACCGCCATCCTGATAGTAGTGAAGGTCGGACCCGCAGATGCCGCCGGCGCCCATGGCAACCAGCACTTCGCCTGCGCCCGGCTCCGCGACATCGATCTCCTCGATCCTTATATCGCCCTTCCCATGCAGGCGGCAGACGCGGGTTTTCATGGAACGACTCCGTACAGGTTATCGCGCCATCAGCGTGGTTGGCAGCCAGGTCGAGATTGCCGGGATGTAGGACACCAGCAGCAGCACGATGATGTTTGAAAGCAGGAAAGGCATGATCGCCTTCACCACCGGCAGCAACGGTAGCCGGGCGATGTTGGCACAGACGAACAGGCAGACGCCGACCGGCGGCGTGGTCAGCCCCAGCATCAGGTTGAGCACGGCGAAGGTGGCGAAATGCAGCGGGTCGATGCCCACGGCCTGCGCCAGCGTAAGCAGCGGCACGAACAGAATGATGAGCGCTGCGATCGTCTCCATGAACATGCCGACGAACAGGAGAAGCAGGTTGATCAGCAGGATTACCAGAAACTTGTTGTCGGTGATGGACAGAACCGCACTGACGATCATCTGCGGGATGCGTTCGGCTGAGAGTATCGATCCGAAGACGTTGGCGAAGCCGACCAGCGCGAGAATGCCCGCTGACGAGACGGCGCTGTCGATGACGATCTTCGGCACTCTGGCGATCGGCAGTTCGCGGTAGACGAAGGCGCCGACGACGAAGGCGTAGATGGCAGCGACTATGGCGGTTTCGGTCGGCGTGGCGACGCCTGACATCAGCCCCCCGACGATGAGCGCCGTCATGGCGATCGCCCAGAATGCGCTGAAGAACGACGCGACGAGTTCGCGCACGCCTTTCCATTCCTGGCGGGGAAAGTCTCGGCGTACGGAGATGATGTAGCACACGACCATCATGCCCACGCCCATCAGGATGCCGGGTATGGCGCCTGCCAGAAACATCTGGCCGACCGAGATGCCCGACAGCGCGCCGACGATGATCATCGGCACGCTGGGCGGGATCATCGGCCCGACCGTGGAAGACGCCGCGGTGATGGCCGCCGAGAAGTCTGCCGGATAGCCGGACTTCTTCATGCCCGGTATCAGCACGCTGCCGAGCGAGGCGGCGTCGGCTACAGCCGTGCCCGAAATGCCGCCGAAGAGCATCGAGCCGGCGACATTGGTCATGCCGAGCCCGCCGCGCATCCATCCGACAAGCGCGTTGGCGAAACGGATGATGCGCTCGGTGATGCCGCCGCCGTTCATCAGGTTGCCGGCGAGGATGAAGCCGGGGATGCACAGGAGCACGAAGACATCGATGCCCGCGAACATGCGTTGCGGGATGATCACCAGCGGCATGCCCGAGGCGACGATATAGGCAAGTGACGCCAGTCCGAGGCAGATCGCCACCGGGACGCCAAGCGCGAGCGTGATGAGAAATGTGCCGAAGAGCCAGAAAAGTTCCACCTATTCCTCCTCGGCAAACTGCGCCCGGCCATCGTCGGTGCCCGTCAGCATTCCGATGGCGCGGAGAAGCGAAAACACCAGCAGGGTGATCGCAAGAACCAGAACGCTGGCGTGAATCATGTCCATGGACCAGCGCAGACTGGGTGAGGTCTGCATGGCGCCGATGCTTGTGAAGCGCCAGGCCGGCGCGATCATCAGAGCCGCGAGCCCGGCGGTAAGGATGGTCGACACGAGCCGCATCCACCATGCGAGGCGTTCGGACATCGCATCCTGGATAATGTCGACATTGACTAGGTCGCCGCTGCGAAGCGAAAGGCCTGCTCCGATGGCCGCCATATAAAGCAACATGAAGCGCGCCAGCTCTTCGGTCCAGATCGGCGAACTGGCCGTGAAGGTGCGGGCATAGACCTGGATCGCGACCGCGGCGATCAGCACGGCGAAGACGGCGCCGATCGCGATGCGGCAGAGCATGTCCAGGATGTCGGCTATGCGGGTGACGGCCGTCATGATGCGCCCACCTCATTGGAAGGGGAGCGCGACCGTTGGTGGCCGCGCTCCGTTTAAGTGACTACTGCTGGCTGAACAGGTCTTCGACGATCGGCCGGATGCTCTCGTCGACGCTGTTGATCACGGCATCGCGCGCGGCGGTTGCGAAAGCCGCTGTATCGACCTCGACGAAGGTCATGCCCTTGCTCTCCAGATCGTCGCGGATCGCCTTTTCGTCGCTGAGGAACTGCTCACGCTCGAATTCCTGCGCGCGCCGTCCCGCTTCCAGCACGTGCTCGCGATCTTCCTCCGACAACTGGCCCCATATCTGCTCGGAGATCGTGAGGTAGATCCACGAGCGGACGTGCTCGGTGAGGTTCACATGGCTTTGCACTTCGTTGAACGAAGCGGACTGGATGAGCGCCAGCGGGTTTTCCTGGCCTTCGATCGTGCCGTTCTGCAGCGAGGTGAACACCTCCGAGAAGGCCATCGGGGTTGGAGATGCGCCGAGCGCCGACCAGGTGTCGACGAAGAGCGGCACATTTGGAACGCGCATACGGAAACCGTTCAGCTCCGAGGGCGATGCGATCGGCCGGTTCGAGGTGAGATTGCGCGGCCCGCGTGCGAAATAGGCGATCGGGCGCACCTGTGCGCGCTCGATGATCTGGGCTTCGATCTGGTCGCCGATCTCACCGCTCGCGACCCCGTCCATCTGCTCGAGAGAGGTGTAGGCATAGGGGACGGCAAGAAGCGCGGCCATCGGCGCCCAGTTCTGCAGGCTCTCGCCGGTGATCGTCATCTCGACGGTGCCAAGCTGCATGCCGTTGATGAGGTCCATTTCGCGGCCGAGCGAGTCGTTCGGAAACACCTCGACGGCGATGCGGCCGTCGGTGAGCGCGGAAAGCTCCTCGCCGAACTTCACCGATGCCTTGTGCCAGGAGTTCTGCTCGTTGGCGAGGTGGCCGAGCTTGAGCGTGAGCTCCTGGGCAAGGGCGCCGGTGGCCGTCAGTGCTGCAAGCGCCAGGCCCGCGGCGAACGACTTGATGATGGAACGAGACGTCATGAGGTATCCTCCCTGTGGATTGATTTTCTCGGTTTTCAGTTTCATCGCGCTGCGCCGAAAAGGTCCGGCCTTGCCTTGGCGACCTCGGGCAGGGATTTCAGGATTTCACGCAGATGAGCGCGCATCGCGGCTTCCGCGCGCGGAGCGTCATTTTCGACGATGCCGGCGACGATTTCCTCGTGCTGGCTGATCAGCAGCCGCACATGCAGCTTCTCGACGCTGAGGTAGCGCACACGGTCCATCTGCGCCTTGACCTCTTCGATGACCCTCCAGGCGTATGACTTGCCGGCCATCTCGGCGAGCGTGCGGTGGAAGAGTTCGTCCAGCTTGACGAAGCCGTCTGAATCGTCGTCCGCGACGCGCTTCTGGCGGTCGATCTGCCCGAGCAGTTCCGTCCTGATCGTCGTATCGCACCGCTCGACGACGAGCTTGACCACATCGGCCTCGATCGCCTCGCGCACGAAGCGGGCATCCATGACGGCGTCGGTCGAAATGCGGGTGATCATCGTGCCACGCTGCGGCCTGATCTGCACGAGCCCGGCTTCAGCAAGCTTGATGAAGGCCTCGCGCACCGGCTGGCGTGAAACGTCGTAGCTGCGGGCGATCTCGGTTTCCGAAATCACCTCGCCGGGAAGGAGTTCGGTGCGGACGATGCGATCGCGCAGCAGCCGGTAGATCTGCGGCGCAATTGCTGCCGAAGAGTTTATGGCGCTCGCAATGACGACGGTGTCCATAGTCAGGTTGCTCCTCCCATGGGCAAAACTATCCACCATACTTCCATACTAGTCAACACTTGTGTATGAATCGGGTCCTGACTATGGACACATGGCTGGCCTCGCTGCTGTTACAAAGCGACCGCCCTGGGAGTGAGATGCACAGATGAGACAGACTTGGCGTTGGTTCGGCCCGCGTGACCTCACCTCGGTCGACGATATGCGGCAGGCGGGTGTCGAGGGCGTTGTCAGCGCTCTGCATCACGTTCCAACCGGCGCGGTGTGGACGAAGGACGAGATCGCCAGGCGTCAGGCAGAGATAAGCCGCATGAAGGACGGGTCGTCGTCCGGCCTCGCTTGGGAGGTGGTCGAAAGCCTCCCCGTTTCGGAAGACATCAAGAAACAGAAAGGCTCTTGGCGCGAGCATATCGACAACTACAAGACGAGCCTCGAAAACCTCGCCGCACAAGGCCTAGAGACCATCTGTTACAACTTCATGCCCGTGTTGGACTGGACGCGCACCGATCTTGCTTTCCGTGTCGCGCATGGCGGGACCTGCATGCGCTTCGATCTCATCGACTTCGCTGCATTCGACATCCATATTCTCAAGCGCAAGGGTGCTGCGGAAGGCTTCGATGCCAAAGTTGTCGAAGCGGCTGCCCAGCGTTTCGCCGGCATGAGCGAAGCGCGCAAGGTCGAGCTCGCCGCCAATGTGACCGCGGGCCTGCCCGGCTCCACCGAAAGCATGTCGACTGCGGAAGTGTTGCAGCATCTGGACGAATACGCCGCCATCGATGCCGAGCGACTGCGCGCTCATTTCGTCGCCTTCCTTGAGGAAGTGACGCCGGTCGCCGAGAGGCTGGGCATGCGGCTGTGCTGCCACCCGGACGATCCGCCGTTCCCGCTGCTCGGCCTGCCGCGCATCATGTCCACGGCCGACGACTACCGCCGTGTGCTCGATGCGGTTAATTCGCCGGCCAGCGGCATGACCTTGTGCTCGGGCTCGCTGGGCGCGCGGCCGGACAACGACATGCCCGCGATCATGCGCGAGTTCGCGCCGCGCGTGCACTTCCTGCATCTGCGCAATGTCACGCGTGAGACGCCGGGAACGCCGGCTTCCTTCCACGAGGCGGAACATCTCGGCGGCCACACCGATATGGTGGCGCTGATCGCCGAGGTGTTGAGGGAAGAGGCTCGTCGCAAGGCGGAAGGCCGAACGGACCACCAGATCCCGATGCGGCCCGACCATGGCCAGGACATCGTCGACGACCTTGGCCGCAGGGGCCAGCCGGGCTACCCGACCATCGGCCGTTTGAAGGGGCTCGCCGAACTGCGCGGCATGATGGTCGCGCTGTCGCACCCGGTGGCCGGGCTCGGGCAATGACGACGCGCCTTAGCGCAACGTCAATGCCGCTCGCGGGCGTCGCGATGCCTGCCTATGATCCGGAAAGTTGCGGCGCGGGCATCGTGCATATCGGGGTCGGTGCTTTCCACAAGGCGCATCAAGCCGTCTACACCGATACGGCGATGGGCCTCGCCGGCGGCGACTGGCGGATAACCGGAGTCAGCCTGCGCAGTGCCGACGTGGCGTCCGCCCTTAATCCGCAGGATGGACGCTATCTCCTCATGGTCCGCGACGAGGCGGGTGACAGCGCGCGCCTGATTGGCAGCATCGCGAAGGTTGTCGTCGCGCCGGCCGAACCGGACGCGGTGATCCAGGCCGTTGCATCGCCTGAAACGCGGATCGTGACGCTAACGGTGACGGAAAAAGCCTACGGCATCGACCGAGCAACGGGTGGTGTCGACGTTACGCACGATGTAATCACCCACGACCTGAACAATCCGACAACCCCCAAGGGACTGGTAGGCTTCCTGATCGCCGGTCTCAGCCGACGGCGTGAAAGGGAGGCAGGGCCGCTAACCATCCTGTGTTGCGACAATCTTCCCGAGAACGGCCGTTTGGTGCGGCGGATCGTGCTCGACTTCGCCGAAAGGGTGGAGCCGGCTTTGGCGCAATGGATTGCACGGACCGTCACTTTCCCCTCTTCAATGGTCGACCGCATCACGCCGGCTACGACGTCGCAGACCCTGCAAGACGCTGAGCGGCTGTCGGGGTTCAGCGACATGGCAGCGGTGGAGACCGAACCATTCAGCCAGTGGATCGTCGAGGACAATTTCGCTGCAGGCAGGCCCGAATGGGAGGCGGCCGGCGCGCTGTTCGTTGAAGACGTCGCGCCCTACGAAAAGATGAAGCTGCGGCTGCTCAACGGAACGCACTCGCTGCTTGCCTATGCGGGTTTCCTCGCCGGTCACGAGACAGTCGGCGAAGCCGTCCGCAACGAGGCGCTGCGTGCGATCGCCGAAAGGCAGATGCAGGCCAGTGCGGCGACCCTTCCGCCGGTTCCGGGCATCGATCTCGATGCGTACCGCGCCGAGCTTCTTGCACGTTTTGCAAACCGCGCCATCCGCCACCTGACCTACCAGATCGCCATGGACGGCACCGAGAAGCTGCCCCAACGCATCTGTGCGCCGCTTGGCGAAACCCTGGCGGCAAACGGTGATGCCTGCGCATTCGCTTTCGCCGTTGCCGCATGGATGCGCTACTGCCTCGGCGTGACGGATGACGGCCGCAGCTACGACTTGCAAGACCCCCGGCAGGCGGCTATCGCCGCAAGGCTCGACGGTGTTCCGCGCGACGCCGACGCGATTTTCGACGCCTTGAGTGCCCTGCAGGATGTATTCCCTAAGGAACTGGCCGGCGATCCGCGCATGCGTGGGCGGGTGGTCGAGGCGCTATCCACCATCCTTGAGCTGGGCATGGCCGAAGCGATACGTGTCCATGCGAGGCGACAAGTAGATAGAACGCGGATCTGAGGTCGCCGTCGGCGCCAGATTGCGCGGGCGGGTTATATGTTCGATAGAGGTCCTGTCGAAGATCAACCTGCTGTGCCGAGGGTGTCATGGCGTCGTCAAAGTCCGAAAGGTCCGATCGCCGCCGCTCGCTCGCGATCGGGCTGTTGCGGGCGCGCGAAGCGGTCATGAGCCATTTCAGGCCGATACTTGCTGCCCACGACGTCACCGAGCAGCAATGGCGGGTGATCCGCACCCTGTCCGAAGCCGGCATGCTCGACGCGACGGAAGTGGCCGAAAAGGCCTTCATCCTCGCACCAAGCCTTACCCGCATGATCCGCTCACTGGAGGAGCGGGGGCTGATCACGAAACACAAGGACGAAAGCGACGGCAGGCGCGTGCTTCTCAAGCTCTCGCCTGCCGGTCATGCACTGATCGACGCTGTGATGCCGGATTCTCGGAGAGTCTATGCGGAAATCGATGCGCGGTTCGGCGCGGCACGCGTCGAGGAACTGCTCGATCTCCTCGACGAGCTGGCTGCCCTGAAGCTGGACGGCAGGACAGGCGGCGGCGGCTAGTTTGCCGCGCGTTTCCCGGCCGTCAGTCGAAAAACAGGCTCACGGTACCGTAAGGGCCGAAATCGCCGATGATGGTGTCGCCGTGGCGCGCCTCGATGGGACGGATGAAGGAACCGGCGAGCACGATCTGCCCGGCCTCGATACCATCGCCATACTCCGCCAGCCGATTTGCAAGCCATGCGACGCCCCGGGCCGGCTGGTTGAGGACACCGGCGCCGAGGCCGGTTTCCTCCACCTCCGCGTTGCGGCTGACGATGGCGCCCATCCATCGCATGTCGATCTGGTCCGGTCGCATCGCGCGGCCACCCGTGACGATGCCGGCATTGGCGGCATTGTCGGCGATCGTATCGAAGATGGTCCGCGCCTTCTTCGTCTCGCGATCGACGCGCAGGATGCGCGTGTCGAGGATTTCCAGCGCCGGCGTCACGTAGTCCGTGGCGTTCAGCACGTCGAAGGTGGTGACGCCGGGTCCTTTCAGCGATTCTTTCATGACGAAGGCGATTTCCGCCTCGACGCGCGGCTGGATGAAGCGTTCGGCCGGCACCGTCGCGCCGTCCTCGAAGACCATGTCGTCGAAGAGTACGCCGGAATCGGGAACGTCGATGTTCAGCGCATATTGCATGGCTTTGGACGTGAGGCCGATCTTCCAGCCGATCACCTTGCGCCCGTGCGCCAGCTTCTTCTTCACCCACGCACTCTGGATCGCATAGGCGTCGTCCATGGTGATGCCGGGATGTTTCAGCGATAGCAGGCCGGTCTGCACCCGCGTGCGCTCGGCCTCGTCGAGACTGGTCGCGGCCGCTTCAATCACGTCTGGCGTCATCATGGTCGTCAAACCTCGTCGGCGATGGTGTTTCGCAAAAGGCCGATGCCTTCGGCCTCAACCTCGACCACGTCTCCCGGCTTCAGCCAGACGGGCGGGTCGAAGCGCGCGCCTGCGCCGGTCGGGGTGCCGCAGACAATGACGTCGCCCGGCACCAGCGTCGTGAAGGTCGAGATGTAGTTGATGATCTTGGCGAAGGAGAAGATCATCCGGCCAGTGCGATCGCTCTGCCGGAGTTCGCCGTTGACGCGGGTTTCGAGCTTGATGTCGGCAAGCTGGCTTTCCTCCGCATAGGGTACCAGCCACGGGCCGATGGAGCCGCTGGCATCGAAGTTCTTGCCCTGCGTGACGTTGAACTTTGCGTGGCGCACCCAGTCGCGGATGGTGCCTTCGTTGCACAGCGACAGCGCGGCGATGTGGCCGAGCGCGTCGGTCTGCGCGATGCGCCGTCCGCCCTTGCCGATGACGATGACGATCTCGCCTTCATAGTCGAGCTGGGGGCTTTCCGGCGGGCGGATCAGAGGCCGGTCATGACCGGTGAAGGAACGCGGAAACCGGACGAAGAGCGACGGGTTGGGCGGTGCGTCCTGGCCGTCCCTGTATTCCGCGTTGCGGTCCGGGAAGTTCACGCCGACGCAGATAATCTTTTCCGGTGCGGGGATCGGGATTTCGTAAGCGATGTCGGCGAGTGCATAGTCTGCGGGAAGAATCGCCGCCTCATCCGCGAGCCTCGCCAAAACACCTTCCTCTATCATTTCGCGAAGGCTCCGCCAGCGTTCGCCATGGCGCGCGGAAAGATCGACGATGCCGTCGTCTCTGACGAGCCCGTATTTCAGGACACCGCGATGGGAGAAGCCGGCGAGGCGAGTGCGCTCGGTCACGTCGGGCTCCTCAGGGAAAGATTTCGGGCAACCTCGACGATCACCTTGAAGGCGTCATCGGCGTCGTCGCGCGTCATCTCGAACTGGCCGGCCTGGAAACGGATCGCGATCCGTCCGTCGACGCGTGTCTGTGTCAGGTAGATGCGGCCGTCGTCATTGATGGCGTTGACGAGCGCGAGATTGTGGCCGTCGGCATCATCGCCCGCCTCGTGGCGAAATGAGAACAGCGAAAGCACCGGCTGGGTGACGATCTCGAAATCAGGCTCGGCAGCAAGCCGCGCGGCCAGTGCCTCCGACCATTTCACGTGGTTGCGGATCACGCCGCGCAGGCCTTCCAGCCCGTGATAGCGCAGCAGGAACCAGAGCTTGAGCGCGCGGAAGCGGCGGCCGAGAGGGATCGACCATTCGGAATAGTTGATGATGCCGTCATGGCCGTGCGTCTTGAGGAATTCCGGGTGGATGGCGAGCGTGCGCACCTGATCCTCGGGGCTGCGGATGAACTGCACCGAGCAGTCGAAATTCGCGCCGAGCCATTTGTGCGGGTTGAAGACGATGGAATCGGCCGCCTCGATGCCGTCCCAGAGCGTGCGGAATTCCGGGCAGATCATCGCCGAGCCTGCCCAGGCCGCATCGACATGCAGGTAGAGCCCATGTGACCTGACGACTGCTGCGACAGCGCGAATCGGGTCGCAGGCGCCGATCGAGGTGCCGCCGGTACAGGCGATCACGCCTGCCGGGATATGACCGACGGCAAGGTCTGCCCGAATGGCGGCGTCCAGCACGTCCGGGTCCATCCCGTTGAGCGGTCCCTTGGTCGGAATGCGTACGAGGTTCGCCTCGCCGACGCCGGCAATCCAGATGGCGCGGTCGATGGAGGTGTGAACCTGCTCGGAGGCATAGACGCGCACCGCCTTGTGCGCCGCAAGACCCTGGCTGTTGCCTTTCCAGCCGAGCGCCTTTTCGCGCATCACCAGCACTGCGGTGAGCGTGGCGGTGGATGCGGAATCCTGTATCACGCCGGAGAAATCTTTCGGCAGTCCGAGTGCCTGGCGCAGCCAGTCGACGACGCGGGTTTCGAGTTCGGTTGCTGCCGGCGAGGTCTGCCACAGCATGCACTGGGCGGCGATCGACGTAACGAGATAGTCGGCGATCACCGACACCGGCGCCGCGTTGGCCGGGAAATAGGCGAAGAAACGCGGATGCTGCCAATGGGTCAGCCCGTCCGGGATGATGCGCTCGAAATCGGCGAAAATCGCCTCCATGGTGTCGCCGGTCTCCGGAGCTGCGTCGGCTATCTGGCGGGCGATGTCGCCCGGCTTCGTCTGCGCGCGCACTGGCCGCTCGCGTAGACCCGCGCGATAGTCCGCGCCCCAGTCGGCAACCCGTCGCGACCAGTCGCGGAATTCTTCGCTGTCCATATCCTGCTCCCTGTCGGTGTCAGGCTGTTGTCTGCGGTTGCCCGCGGCGATGCAATGCCCCTCAGGGCGCGATGATAGGCTGTGCCTTCAATTGCGCATCCACCACATCCGTGCCGGCAAAAAGGCTGCCATGCTCGAACCAGGATTTCGGCGCCGGCGCGCCCCATAAGGTCTGCCGCTGCGGGTCCTTGAGGTCCCATTTGATCGGTTCGAGATCCGGGTCAACTGTCTGGTAGTCCGAGCAGTAAATCTCGATGCGGTGGCCATCCGGGTCGAGGATGTAGAGGAAGAAGGCGTTGGAAATGCCGTGTCGGCCGGGGCCGCGCTCGATGTTGGAAACCCAGCCGGTCGTCGCCATCAGGTCGAGCAGGTCGATGATGTTGAGCGGTGTCGGCACCCAGAAGGCGGTGTGGTGCAGGCGCGGGCCGCGGCCGTTGGTGAAGGCGATGTCGTGGACGCCGCCCTTGCGGTGCGTCCAGGCTGCCCACAGCCGGCCGGTCTCCTCGTCCTCGGTGTACTCCGTCACCCGGAAGCCGATCTCGTTGTAGAAGGCGACGCTTTCGTCGACGTTGGGCGAAAAGCAGTTGAAGTGATCGATGCGCAGCGGCTTCACGCCGCGATAGAGCGCGTATTTCTGGTGGATCGGTGGTAGCCGATCCATCTTCGCATAGAATTCCAGCGGCACACCATGCGGGTCGCGCGTGCGGAATGTGCGGCCCTGATAGGGGCGCTCGACCCATTCCACCGGCAGGTCCTTTTCCCTGAAGAACTGTTCGGCCCTGTCGAGGTGGTCCTCGTCGAACACCTTGAAGCCGAGGTCGCGGGCTTCCGCCTTGCCGGATTTCTTCAGCATGATGCAGTGGTGGCCACGCTCCTCCATGGCGCGCAGATAGATCGTGTCCGCCGTCTCGTCGGTGACCTGCAGGCCGAGTGTGTCGACATAGAATGTGCGCGATTTCGCAAGGTCGGTGACGCCGAATTCGACATGGCTGAGCCGCACGATGTTGAACGGCGGGTAGAGGTTCGGCTGCGGTACGGGCATCGGGTTCCTCCTCCGATCCGCCCCGACAGGCGAGGGCGGTTTCTATCCTGTGCTTGCGCGGTCAGCCGCCGAGTTTCGGGATGGCGTGAGCGCCGGTGGCGAAGGCGACGTTCTTCGTCTCCATGTAGAAGTCGAACGACCAGTCGCCGCCGTCGCGGCCGATGCCGGAATTCTTCACCCCGCCGAAGGGCGTCGGCAGGTGTCGCACATTCTCCGAGTTCACCCAGATCATGCCCGCGTCGAGGCGATCGGTGAAGCGGAAGGCGCGCGTGACATCGCAGGTCCAGAGATAACCAGTGAGGCCGTATTGCACGTCGTTGGCAAGCTCCAGCGCTTCGGCCTCGTTCGCAAAGGGGATAGCGGTCAGGACCGGCCCGAAGATTTCCTCCTGCGCGATGCGCATTGTGTTGCTCACACCGGTGAACAAGGTCGGCGAGACGTAGCATCCGCCGCCGGGGCCATCGAATTTGCCGCCCCCGGCAGCGATCGTGGCGCCCTCTTTCCGGCCAATCTCGATATAGTCCAGCACCTTCTTCTCATGCACCGGATGGATCAGCGGGCCGACCACCGTGTCCGGGTCGAGCGGGTGGCCGACCTTGATGCGCTTCGCCTTCTCGGCGACGAGTGCGGTGAAGCGATCATGGATGCTTTCCTCGACCAGCAGGCGTGAGGAAGAGGTGCAGCGCTCGCCGTTGAGCGAATAGATCATGAAGACGGCGGCATCCGCGGCGCGCTCCAGATCGGCATCGGCAAAGACGATGACGGGGTTTTTGCCGCCGAGCTCGAAATGCACGCGCTTCAGCGTGTCGGCCCCCTGCTTCATGATCAGCGAGCCGGTGCGGCTCTCGCCGACGAAGCCGATGGCCTTGATCAGCGGATGTTCGGTGAGAGCCTTGCCGGCGTCTTCGCCGAACCCGTTGACGAGGTTCCACACACCTTTGGGCAGGCCGGCCTCTTCCGCGATCTCGACCAGAAGGCGCGCGGTCAGCGGCGAAAGCTCGGCCGGCTTGTGGACGATGGTGCAGCCTGCCGCGAGCGCCGGCGCGATCTTCCACGTCGACAGCATGAAGGGCGTGTTCCACGGCGTGATGATCCCGACGGGGCCGATCGGCACGCGCGTCGTCATGTTGACCTGACCTTCCGTGCGCAGCGTCTTGCCGTCGCGGGCCTCCGGCGCACGGTCGGCGAAGAAGCGGAAGTTCTCCGCCCCGCGCAGCGCCGCCTTGGCCATGAAACGCAGGGATTGCCCGGCGTCCATGCATTCGACGAAGGCAATCTCTTCCGCGCGCGCAACGATTGCGTCGGCTATTCTGTGCAGCAGCTTCTTGCGCGTCCCTCCTGGCATCGCCGCCCATTCGGCAAAGGCAGCCCTGGCGGCCTTCGCGGCGCGGTCGATGTCAGCCGCCGTGCCCCTTGCAACGGTGGCAAGCGGCTTCAGATCGACGGGAGAGATGGTCTCGAATGTCACTCCATCGGCGGCTGGCAGATCTTCGCCGGCTATGCGATTCATAACGCCGTGTTCCCTGAAGCGGGCAAGATAGGCATCTGCCTTCGCGATATTTTCCTCGAGCTTCGACATGCGGTTTCCTGTCACTTGCCGCGCAGGCGCGGATGAATGGCGTTCTTCTTCCAGCTCAGTTCGGCGTCGATCTCGCGGATTTCGAGCGACAGTGCGAAATGCGGCGTCTTGAGGAGCGGAGCCAGCAGACTGCTGGCGGTAGCGAAAATAGCCTCTCCGGCGCGCTTCTTCTCGTCAGCGCTGCGGCCTTTGCCGATCCGGAAACTAAGGTCGACGAAAGCGTTTTCCGGCAGGCGGTCGGCGATCGCATAATGATCGGCGCGCAGCGCCCTGACGCGCACGGCCCCAACCTCGAACAGGCCGGTCTCCAGCACGGTCTCCAGCAGGGCCGCGCAGAGCGCGTCGAGATCGACACGCCCGTCCAGATTGGCCGAATATTCGATGGTCAGATGCGGCATCGTTCCTCCCCATGTGCATTCTCATTAACATGTTAAATAATGGCAGTCTTGTCAAGCAAAGCGACCACCGGCACGAGAGTGCCGGTGGTCGCAATGATCTTGTCAGGGTGTGCCGGTGGCCGGCTGTCGTCGCAGGGCAAACAGGCCTACGCTGTAGTCTCCCTGCCGGCAACGGAGCTGTGCCAGGGGGTAAGCCAGGCGCGGAGCTGTGAGATCAGCGTGTAGAGCGTAAGGCCGATGAGCGTAAGCAGCACGATCACGGCGAAAAGGCCGGGCACCTGGAGTTCCTGCAGCATGGCGACGGCGAGATAGCCAAGCCCCTCATTGCCACCGATGAACTCACCCACGATCGCGCCGATCATCGACATCACCACCGCGACCTCCACACCTGCCAGCACGACAGGCAGCGCCGTCGGCAGGTCGAGCATGGTGAAGCGCTGGATCGGGGTCGCCTGCAGCATGGTGAACACGTCACGGTCGCCCGGCTCCACCGAACGGAAGGCTACCAGGGCGTTTGAGAAGACCGGGAAGAAGGCGAGCGCGGCGGCGATTACGATCTTCGATTCCAGCCCGAAGCCGAACCACAGGATGAACAGTGGCGCCAGCGCGATCTTGGGGATGAGCTGAAGGCAGACGATGAACGGCTTGAAGGCCCATTCCAGCATCTGGACGCGCGCCATGGCCATGCCCAGCGTGACGCCCAGAAACACGGCGATGAGGAAGCCGGAAACGGCCTCGATCACGGTGACGAGCGCGTGGCGCCACACGGATGCGTCGCTCACGAGGTCGACAAA
This sequence comes from Neoaquamicrobium sediminum, assembly GCF_040970315.1. Classification (NCBI taxonomy): domain Bacteria; kingdom Pseudomonadati; phylum Pseudomonadota; class Alphaproteobacteria; order Hyphomicrobiales; family Phyllobacteriaceae; genus Neoaquamicrobium; species Neoaquamicrobium sediminum. Next base: position 567,443 of record NZ_JAZHFV010000002.1, read on the forward strand.
GGCCATGATGATCTGCCACGGCGTCGGCAGGATGAACGCCGACACGTCAGCCGTGCGCACATAGAGCGTCCAGATCAGCAGAAAGGCGATGACGGTGCCGGTCGGCAGTGCGACGCGGATGAGACGATCTGTGCGCATCAATGGCCTCCCGTCAGGCTGGAACGCAGTCGCACAAGCATGTCCTGAAACGCGGTGGTGCGCTGCAGGTCGAGCGTGCGCGGACGTTCGAACGGCATCTCGATGACCTCGGTGATGCGCGCGGGCCGCGCGGCGAGCACCACCACGCGATCCGAAAGGAACGCGGCCTCGGTGATCGAGTGCGTGACGAGGATGGTCGTCACCCGCGCTTCGGCGCAGACAGACATCAGCTCCATGTTGAGCGTGTCGCGCGTCATCGCGTCGAGCGCGCCGAACGGCTCGTCGAGAAGCAGCACCTGCGGCTTGGTGATAAGTGCGCGGGCAAGCGATGCACGCTGGCGCATGCCACCGGACAGGGCCGACGGGCGCATCGCCTCGAAGCCCTTGAGGCCGACGGTCTCGCACAGCGCATGCGCGCGCGCTTCCCGCTCAGCCTTCGCCACGCCCTGCAGGCGCAACGGCAGCGCCACATTCTCCGCGACGGTGAACCACGGGAACAGCCGCGCTTCCTGGAACATCATGGAAACCGGTCTGGTCGCCTCGCTCGACCGCCTCCCGTCTTCCCAGACGGCGCGGCCACGTACCAGGATTTCGCCCTCGGTCGGCCTCTCAAGGCCGGCAATGATGCGCAAAAGCGTGGTCTTGCCGCAACCCGACGGGCCCAGAAGCGAGATGAAATCGCCGCGCTGCATGTCCAGCGTGGCATCTCCTATGGCGCGGACGGCGTTCGCGCCACTGCCGAAGGTCTTGCCGACACCCGCGAGACGGATGTCGGCCTCCGTCTCCATCTTCATGCCTTGAGAGCCTGATCGAGCAGGTCGTTGGTGTAGAGTTCGGTCGCCGGCACCGTCTTGTCGATCAGCTTCGCGCCGGCAAGCAGCCCCACGGCGCGGTCCCACATCTCGGGAATGTTGCGCAGCAGGTTTTCCTCGCCTTTCGAGGCCCAGTTCTGTGCGTTGGCGCGCAGGTCCTTCTGGGCTGTTTCCATGTTCTTGAGGCCGGAGACATCGTGCTTGCCGCCGATCGTCGTAAGGATCGGCGTCAGGTCTTCCGTACCGACGATCTCCTTCGCCGCGCGGTGGGTTGCGCGCAGGAACGCGACGAACTTTTCGGGGTTCTCCGCTACCTGGTCGGGACGCGCCACATAGACCTGCCCGGGCATGCCGTCATCGATCGGCATCGCCGCGACGTCGTCGCGTGCCGAGCTTGCAATCACCATGGACGACGTGTTGCCGAGGAATGCGCCGGCGCGCCCGGCTTCGATCAGCGCGAAGGAGGCGGCTGAATCGGCCACCTTCACCTTGTTGACCTTCTCCGGCGATGCGCCGGCATTGGTCATCATCAGGTCGAGCGTACCTTCCATCGAGCCGCCGAGCGTCGCCATGCCCACGGTGCGGCCTTCCAGGTCGGCGATCGTGTTCACCGGGTTCTCAGTGGAGGACAGTACGAAGAAAGGCGACATCTGCGCAATGGTGGCGATCGAGATCAGCGGCGCGTCGTTGTTGACGCGGGAGACGATGTAGTTGGTGCCGCCGGTGCGGCCCGAATCCATCTGTCCGGCGATCGTCATCTGCGCTGCCAGCGCCGCGCCCTTGCCGGCCTGCAGGTTCATCTCCAGCCCCTCATCGCTGTAGTAGCCGGCGGCGTCGGCATACAGCACCGGCGCAAAGGCCAGGGAGAAGGTGAAGGGGGTGATGAAACTGAACGCGTTCTGCGCCCGCGCTCCGACCGGAAGCGACAGCAATGCAGCGCTCCCCATTGCACCCAGCATCAGGCTTCGCCGCGTCAATTCCATCAGTTTCGCTCCATGTTCAAATGTGAACCTATTGTTCAATACTAGGCGCAAAATTAGAACTGTTGCAAGTCCAGACCTTGACTGGGCATTGCGCAGCCAGGACTTGCGCAATGAAATCCGCGTGTTACCGATCGCAATACGTGCGTGTTTCGCCGGGTGAGAGGCGCGGCCTCACTCGGTTGCGGTACTTTCGGGGAGGCCGCCAAGCAACCGGGTAATGGCGGCGGCCGTACGGAGGACTTCCGTTTTGACCCCGGCTTCGATGTCGTCGACGACGTTGCCGGAAGCCGCCCGCGTGACGTTTATCGCGGCGACGATGTTGCCACTTATGTCGCGCACCGGCGCTGCCACGCTGGCGATCCCGGTTTCAAAACTGCCGATCTGGACGACCGCGTCCGCCTTCCGGTCGCGCCGCCATTGCGCGACCAGTTCGGTCAGGCTGCGCGGGGTCTGGCCGGGCGCGTTCTGATAGGTCTCGTCGCGATAGAGCCGCAGCAGGCCGTCCTCGTTCAAGTCGGTGAGAAGGACGCGGCCCATGGTGGTACCCGCGGCTGGAAGCCGGCTGCCGACATGGACGATGCTGGCCAGGCCAAGGTGGCTGGGCACCCGCAGCATGTAGAGCACGAAGCGCCCGTCGCGAACGCCCAGATGCGCCGACCAGTCGGTCGCATCACGCAGCTTCTCGAGCTCCGGTAGCGCGATCTCCACCAGTTCGCGCGTTGCGAGATAGCCATAGCCGAGCCGCAGCACCGCCGGGCCGAGCGTGTAGCGGGCGGTTTGCTGGTCGTGCAGCAGGTAGCCGTGGTGGGCGAGCGTGTAGACGGCGCGAAAGGCAGCCGAGCGGGTGGTGCCCAGGCGGCGGGCGATATCCGAAAGCGTCATCTCGCGCGTCTCGGGCGTGAAAGCCTGCAGCACTTCAAGGCCGCGGATCAGGCCGGGCACGAGATATTTGTCGTCGGACTGTGTGCGAGGGGGATCGATTTGTGTTTTGTCCATAAAACGTCGTCTAGCAGGTAAAACGCCGTCCCGATAGCCTTGTTGCAGTTGAGGAGAAAGGACAGCCCCATGACTATGCACACCACGCCCACATCCGCGCTGGCACAGGAACTCGCGGCCCATGTCGGCCGCTTCACCGACAAGTCGTTCGACTGGAACGCATTTCCTTCCAATGCAGGCTTCGACGATCTGGCCCGCGCGCAGATGCGCTATATCGGTGCCGGCGGCTCGCCCAAGGTCGGCGACACGACGACGCTCAAGCCGGACCATTTCACCGTCAGCCTGATCTACAAGGAGCCGGGGAAATACGCCGCCTGTCACAGCCACGAGATCGAGGAGAGCTTCCTCATCATCGACGGCGTGCTGGTCGTCGGCTGGGAGAAGGACGGCGAGGTCGTCGAGGTCAAGCTCGGCGCCAGGGACATGATCCTCAACGCCCGTGAGATCGGTCACGGCTTCCGCAACGATGGCGTAACGCCGGTGCTGATGTCGATCTCGGTCGACGTCGGCAAGCCGCTGCCGCCCGTCTATCACTACCATCCGAAGGAGCATCCGGCGGAACTCGCCCGCAGCTTCGGCGCAGCGCCCGGCAAGACGCTGCCCTTCGACCGCAATGGCAGCCACCCGCTGCAGAAGCTGATGGCGAAATATGTGGTGCGCCACAGCGAACTGCCGACCGTATGGGAGAAGGCGGGCTTTACCCGCAAGGTCTATGTCGGCAAGGGCGGCATCGAGGACGACACCTGCCGCAAGGAGATGCTCGGCATCCCGTCGCAGGTCGGCATCAAGCCGATCGTGCGCGACGTGGAAGACGCTTACCTCGTTCTCGAAGGCTCGCTGACGGTGGGCTGGGAAGAGAATGGCGAGAAGGTCGAGCTCGAGCTCGGGCCGCGTGACCTGGTCAAGACCCCGGCCGGCCGCAAGCACTGGTTCCGCAACAACTCCGCCGCCCACGCGACCATCTGGTCGGTCATCGGTTCGGCGGAAGAGGACAGCATCGTCTACGAAGCCGCCTGAGAAATACTGTCTGCGAACTCAACCTGCGCCCCGGCCCGAGCCGGGGCGACAGACCGGGCTGCGCATGCCCGCCTCTTGCCGCAGCCCACAACGACAATGAGGAGGAGAGGAAAAGTGCAGATTACACGCAGAACCGGCCTGAAGCTGATGGTCGCCGGCGCGGCCGCTTCGGCTTTCCCGACTATCTCGGCTGAAGCAAAGTCGCCCCCGGCTCAGGCTAAATCGACCCGGTTGATCCTGCTGGGGACGGGCGGAGGCCCGACGCCCCTGCCGGGACGCAACCAGCCTGCCAATGTCCTGCTGGTCAATGACGAGCCCTACATTGTCGATGCGGGGAACGGCGTTGCGCGACAGTTGATGTTGGCCGGAATAGCGGCGCACCGCGTCGGTCGCATCTTCATCACCCATCACCATGACGACCACAATGCCGATATGGGAACGCTGATGGGGCTCGCCTGGTCGAATGGCCGCGCTTCACCTTCCGAAGCTTACGGGCCGCCCGGCACGGAGGCCATGGTCGAGGCGTTCGTCGAGTATTTCGAACCGAATGCAGCCGTGCGACTTGCCTTCAGCGGTGGCAAGAAGCCGCCGCGCGAGCTATTCCGTGGCCATGACATATCGGCCTCCGGGCCGGTGTACGAGGACGACAATGTTCGCGTGACCTGTGTCGAGAACACCCACTATCCGAACCAGGGGCACAAGGACGGCGTGCACCATGTTTCCTACAGCTATCGCTTCGAAACGGCGGATCGTGTCGTGGTCTTCAGCGGTGACACTGCCGCCAGCGAGGAACTGACGGAACTGGCGAAAGACGCCGACGTGCTGGTGCACGAGGTGATCAATGCCGAGCGCACGGCCGCATTGTTCCGTGAGAAATTCGCCTCACAGGGACGCTCGCCGGAAGAGATCGAGCGTGTTCTCCAGGCGGTAATCGCTATTCACACGCCACTCGAGGATGTCGGCCGCATCGCTGAGGCCGCGAAGGTCAAGACGCTCGTCCTCAATCATTTCGTGCCGGGTTTCGACCCGGAAGAAACGCCGGAGGGTTGGACTGTCGGCGTCAGCAGGCATTTTTCCGGCAGGGTCATCGTCGGTGAAGATCTGATGGAAGTATGAAACGGAGAGGGGCGGCGGGTTACCGTCGCCTTTCTTCTTACCAGGAATGGACCCGTCTCAGGCCGGCTCGGTCAGTTCCGTCGCCCAGGCGTCGTACCCGTACACCCAGTCGGCATTGGTGCCCTGTTTGAGCCAGTCATTGGCCAGCGACCCTTCCTGCACAAGTGCGGTGCGCGGTATGCGGGCAGCCTCGTAGCGCTTGAGTGCATCCGACACCGTCACTTCGGTGGCGCCTTCCAGGGCGCGGCCGAGCATCACTGCGTCCTCCACTGCCATACAGGCGCCCTGCGCCATGAAGGGCACCATCGGATGGGCGGCGTCGCCAAGCAGCGTGATCGCGCCGTGCGACCAGTGGGGCATCGGCTCGCGCACATGCAGCGCGGAGCGGGTGACATCCTCACAGGCGTCGAGCAGGGCGCGCGCTTCCGGATGGAAATCGGCATAGGCCGAACGCAGTTCGTGGATGTCGCCCGGCAGCGTCCAGCCCTCCTCACTCCAGTCCTGCTGCGGCGTCGTCGCGAAGACGAAGATTTCCTCACCGCGATTGAGGGGAAAGGTCACGATTTGCCGGTCCGGCGTGGGACCCCACCACTTGGTGAAGGAATCAAGATTGGGGATACCTTTGCCGCGTTCGCGCGGGAACACGGCTCGGTAGGAAACGAGGCCGGTGAAGCGCGGGTGATCCTCGCCGAACAGGGCATGACGGACCGCGGAATGGATGCCGTCGGCGCCGATCACCACGTCGGCCTGCACCCGCGTTCCGTCTGACAGAACCAGTGCGGCACCATCGCCATCCGGCTCCGCAGTCTCGACCGCAGACGCAAAACGGATGGTGCCGGGCTGCAGTGCGCCTTCCAGCGCGGCGAGAATATCAGCGCGGTGAATGGTGAGTTGCGGCGCGCCGTAACGCTCTTGCGCTGCCGTGCTCATTGGTAGCCGCGAGGTCTCTTCGCCCGTGTCCCAGGTGCGGCTGATGCGAAATTCCGGCCGGGCCGCCGTCTGACGCAGCACATCGCCCACGCCCAGGCCGTCCAGCGCATGGACGGCATTGGGCGTCAGGTTGACGTCTGCGCCGATGCGGCCGAACGCGCGCGCGCGCTCGAAGATCATCACCTCATGCCCCTGCTTCTGAAGGGCGATCGCCGCCGCCATTCCTCCGACGCCACCGCCGGCAATCACGATCTTCATCAGGCACCACTCCAGTGTTCAAAAATGAACAAATTGTTCAAAGAAAACGATACTTGCGTGGAATGCCCCTGTCAACGCGGCGGGAAAGCCGCCTTGCGTACCGACGTTTCAACTCTCCGAACCAGCGTCTGTTTCGCCCGATCCGCCCTGCACAAGGCCAGTTGACTCCGTCTTCAGCTTGAGGCAATCTGTTTTGAACAAAGTGTTCTTATTTGAACATAGCTGGGGAGCTAGAGATGGACGCATTCAAAGATCGCCTCTCGCAGCGTGCCTTCGATACGGGCCGGGCGGATCTTGCACATCAGTGCCGGGGCCGCGAACTGGACGAGAAAGAGAACGAGCTGGCGGACGCGCTGATGGCGATCTTCGCAACCGGCGAGCACGACTTCGCCGGTGTTGCGCGTCAGCTCGCCGACAAGGGCGCGGTCGCGCCGCGGTCGGGCCGCACGGACTGGAACGAGGCGCTTCTGGTCGAGGAGCTGGAGGCCACCAACCGCGAGCTCGATGCCGCCTACGAGGCCGACGGCTATGGCGCTTGAGTTTCGCTCGGTCACGAAGGAATTCACGACCGGCTCCGGCCAGAACCTCGTTGCCGTCGACGACATCAGCTTCCGCGTGAATGGAGGCGAATTCGTATCCGTTGTCGGGCCTTCCGGCTGCGGCAAGAGCACGATCCTCAGCATGACGGCGGGCCTCTACCAGCCGACCCAGGGCGAGGTGCTGGTCAGCGACGACCGCGTCGGCGGCCCCAACGGGCATGTCGGCTTCATGCTGCAGAAGGACCTGCTTCTGCCCTGGCGCAACATCGTCTCGAATGTCGAGTTCGGCCTCGAAGCGCGCGGCGTGGCGAAGTCGGAACGCCGCGATCGCGCGATGGCCGAATTGAAGCGCTGCCATCTGGCTGGGTTCGAGAACCATTATCCCTACCAGCTTTCCGGTGGCATGCGGCAGCGCGCCGCCCTTGCCCGCACGCTGGCCATCGAGCCGGAGATCGTGCTGCTGGACGAGCCGTTTTCAGCGCTCGACGCCCAGACCAAGTTGCTGCTCCAGAACAGCTTTGCCGGCACGATTTCGGAAACCGGCAAGACGACGCTGCTGATCACCCACGATCTCGCCGAGGCGGTGCTGATGTCGGACCGCATCCTCGTTCTTTCCGAACGGCCGGGCACCGTGGTGGCCGAGATCAAGGTCGACCTTCCGCATCGTGACCAGCCGCTTCGTCGCAGGGTGATGCCGGAGGTCAGCGATTATGCGGCGCAATTGTTCAAGCATCTCAAGCTCGAAGAAAAAGCCGTCTGACGGCTCAAGAACGCAAAGGGGAATTTCATGAGACACATGCTTCGTTCGACCATCGCCGCGGCAATGCTGGCGGCTTCCGCGACGGCCGCCTTCGCTGCCGAAAAGGTAACCTACCTCTTCCCCGCGCCGGACTTCCTGCCGGCCTTCGCCCCCTTCCAGCTTGCCAAGAGCAAGGGCTATTTCGACGAGGCCCGCCTCGAGGTGACGTTCCAGGTCGGCAAGGGCGGTGCCGATGTGGCCACGCAGGTCGCCGTCGGCAACGCCGATCTGGGCGGCGGCATCGGCGACACGCCGATCATCGTGCGGGCCAACGGTCTCGACATTCGCGGCGTGGCTCTGCTCGGCGGGCGCGGCCTGACACAGCTCGCATGGCGCAAGGATAGCGGCATCACCGGCCCGGCCGACCTGAAGGGCAAGGCGATCGGCGTCCTCGCCTTCCAGGACACGACTTATTACAACCTCCTCGGCGTGCTCGCTTCGGTCGAGTTGTCGAAGGGCGACGCCGACATCCAGGCTGTCGGGCCGGGCGGCATCATCCAGCTCACCATCGCAGGTAATCTGCAGGCGCTGTCCGGCGTGCCGGAATGGATCGCGGCCATCGAGGCTGCAGGCGTCGAGATGGAGCAGATGCCGGTCGACGAGGTGTTCCCGGCGATGGCGCAGGCGATCTTCGCCTCCGACAAGACGATCGCCGAGCGGCCGGAGATCGTTCGCGGGTTCGTCGGTGCGGTCCTGAAAGCGGTTCGCGACATCTCCGCCGATCCGGCACAGGCTGCGAAGGATTATGTCGCCGCCATGCCCCAGCACGCCGGCAAGGAGGCCGAGATCGAGGGCATCATGCGCTCCTACGCGACGCTTGTTTATCCGGAGGCCGAGAACCAGCCGCTCGGCGCTTTCGATCCGGAGCGCATCACCAAGGTGCAGGCCTTCTACGTCAATAACGGCATCGTCCAGACCGCCGTGCCCGTCGAGGATCTCTACACGAACGACTTTGTCCAATGACACAGGCAAGCTCGATAGAGACCGGAGCACGCGCTCCGGTCTCGGCAACCAAACCACGGAAGCCAGCCATGAACGGTCGCTCGGGAACGCTCGTCGTCAGCCTTGGTCTCCTTGTGCTCGTGCTGCTCGCCTGGCAGTTCCTGCCGCCAGCGCTCGACGTTCCGAAGTTCATCATTCCGACGGTTACGGATTGTCTTGCTGAACTGAAGCGCATGTGGATGCAGGAAGGACTTGTCGGTCACACCCTGTCGACCGCGCTCTACACCGTGCTCGGCTTTGCCATCGGCAGCCTGCTCGGCGCGGTGATCGGCTACCTGCTCGGCATGTCCGAATTCTGGGAGAAGGTGCTGTCGCCCTACATTCTGGCGCTGCAGATCGCTCCCAAGGTCGCCTTCGCGCCGCTCTTCATCATGTGGTTCGGCTACAACGCCATGCCGAAGCTGCTGGTTACCGTGCTGATCGTGTTCTTCCCGGTTCTCGTCAACGTGCTGCAGGCCATGCGCACCGTCGACCGCGATCTGGTCAATCTGGCGCGTGCCTACAACCTGTCGCGCTGGGGCATCTTCCTGAAGGTCGAGATGCCGTCCACCGTGCCGAACCTGATGGCCGGGCTGCGCATCGCCTCGACCCTCGCCGTCATCGGCGTAACGGTCGGAGAGCTGGTCGGCGGCAATACCGGCCTCGGCTTCCTGATTTCCTACGGCGGCGGACAGGCGAACGCGGCGATGGTGTTCAACGCCATCGTGCTCCTGACCGTCATTGGCTACCTGCTCTACACGGTCCTCGTCATGATCGAGGAGCGGGTGCTCCACTACCTGCCCAAGGCCCAGCACTAGCAGGCCGGTCGAAACATTGCGGAGGCGGGAGGCCTCCGACCATCGAGGATGGAGACGCACATGACAGCCACCGACAAGAAATCCCTGATCGAGGACCGGGTGAACAGCGGCCTGCTCGGCCAGTGGTATCCGGTTGCGAAGTCGGTCGAGGTGAAGGCGACGAAGCCCTATGGCACAAGGCTGCTCGGCGACAAGATCGTGCTGTGGCGCGACACCGAAGGCCGCCTGCGCTGCGTCGAGGACTTTTGCCCGCATCGCGGCGCGCCGCTCTCCTATGGCGAAATCCACGAGGGCAATATCGGCTGCCGGTATCACGGCGTGGTCGTCAACGGCGATGGCGTGGTGGTTCGGGTTCCAGCGATGCCGGAATGCGCGCTCGAAGGGCGCAAGGCGCTGAAGTCGTTCGAGGTGACCGAGGCCAACGACGCGGTCTTTGTCTACGTGCCCTCGATCGAACAGCCCGAGGCGCCGGAGCTGGTGCTGCCCAAGGAGCTGACGAGCGACGACTGGACCGGCTTCCTCTGCACCGGCCTATGGGAGACCAACTATCGCTACGCGCTCGACAACCTCGCCGACCCGATGCACGGCTGCTATCTGCATGCCGAGAGCTTCACGCTTGCCTTTGGCTCCAAGCAGGACCTGATGAAACTCGACAAGACCGATGCGGGATTCCGTGTCAGTCGTGTTGGCCAGGTCGGCGAAAACTTCGACTGGACCGAATTCGAGGTCCATCCCGGCTCGATGTTCTGCTTCCTGGAAATCCCGTACCCGCCGGCTGCCGGACCCGGCGGCGTCTTCCGCATCATCGGCTTCGTGACGCCGGTCGACGCGACGACCTGCAAGGTCTTCTTCTGGCGTATGCGGCAGGTCTCCGGGCTCGCCCGCGAGAGCTGGCGTTTTCTTTATCGCGCCCGGCTGGAGCGCAACCACTGGAACGTTCTGGAGCAGGATCGCGTCATGCTCGAGGGCATGCCCGACGACGCCCGCAGGCGCGAGATGCTCTACCAGCACGACCTTGGTGTCTCACGCGTCCGCCAGATCCTGACGCGCGCCGCCAAGAGCCAGGTTGAGGCCGAGCTGGAGCAGACGGCAGGCTGATGCTCGACGGACGCACCATACTTGTCACGGGCGCCGCGCGCGGGCTGGGGGCGGAGATCGCCCGCAGCCTGGCCGCGAAGGGAGCCGACCTCCTGCTCGCCGATATCGCCGAGGACGAAGGCCGTGCGGTTGCTCAGGACCTCGGCGCGCGCTTCCTGCCCGTGGATCTCGGCGATCCGGCTTCGATCGAAGCGGTCGGCGCGCATCTCGTGCGAGAGGGAAATGGTGTGCTGCACGGGCTCGTCAACAATGGCGCCATCGCGACCGGCATCGGCGGCATCCCGTACGACGAAATCGCGATCGATAGCTGGGACCGGGTGATGACTGTCAATGTGCGTGGCACCTGGCTGATGACCCGCGCCGCCGCGCCCGCGCTCAAGGCTTCCGGTTCCGGTCGCATCGTCAATGTCGCGTCCGACACCGCACTGTGGGGCGCGCCGCGCCTGATGTCCTATGTCGCCAGCAAAGGCGCCGTCATGGCCATGACGCGCTCGTTCGCTCGCGAGTTGGGTCCCGACCGGATCGGGGTCACCGCGGTGGCGCCTGGCATCCTGACGACGGAGTCCACCGACTACGTGCCCGAGGCGCGCCACCGGCTTTACGCGGAGGGCAGGGCGGTTCCAGGGCCGCAGGCACCCGGTGAGATTACCGACGTCGTCGCCTTCCTGCTTTCCGAGGGCGCACTGTCGCTGACGGGGCAGGTGCTGCCGGTCAACAACGGCTTCGTGTTCAATTGAGGCGGCAGTGATGTTCGAACAGCATATCAACGGCAACATCGAATATCTGGAACGGCCGGGTGCCAACGGTCCGGTCCTCGTGATGCTGCATGGCGTCGGCTCCAACGCCGCGTCGTTTTCGACATTGCTGGATCATATGCCGCGCGACTGGCGCGTGATCGCGTGGAACGCACCGGGCTATGGCGGGTCAGCCGCCCTCGATGCGCAGTGGCCGCTGGCGCTCGATTATGCCGAGGCGCTGCGCGCGTTTCTCGACCGGCTGGGCCTGAAACGTGTGCTGCTGGCAGGCCATTCGCTCGGCTGCCTGACGGCGGCCTCGTTTGCCGCCACGCACCGCGAACGCGTCGCCCGGTTGCTGCTGAGTTCGCCGGCGCTCGGCCACGGCGTGCCGCGCGGTGCCGCTTTGAGCGCGGCGGCACAGGCGCGCATCGACGACCTCGAAACGCTCGGGCCCGACCAGTTCGCAGCCTTGCGCGCGCCGCGGCTCGTCTACCAGCCGGAGAGCAATCAGGAGATCGTCCGCCGCGTACGCGACGGCATGGCGCGCGTGACGACGCCCGGCTACCCGCAGGCCGCGCGCATGCTGGCATCGGGCCGCCTCATCGATGACGCCGAGCGGCTGCAGGTGCCGACGGATGTGATCGTGGGCGCGGAAGACGTCGTTACCCCGCCCGACTCGGCGCGTCGCGCGCATGCAGCGCTTCGTGACCCGTGGCGCGGCTCGCTAACCATCGTTCCGGGTGCCGGGCACGCCCTTTATCAGCAGGCTCCAGCGGCCTTTGCCGGCGCGCTTGCAGCACTTGCAGAAACCGTCGGCTAGAGCCGGGGAGGAGAAGAGACATGGCAGAGACCGTTCGCGTCGGCAGCCTTCGAGGCATCATGATGCGTGGGCCCGGCATCACCCAGACGCTGCCCTTCTACGAGGACATGTGGGGCCTGAGCCTCGCCCACAAGGAAGACGGCATCGCACTGTTGCGCGGCACCGGCAGCGAACCTTTCCTGTACGGCCTCAAGGACGGCCCTGTCTTCGGCATCGAGTATGTGCATTTCGCCATGCCGGATCGCGCCTCCATGCACGCGCTCCACGCGCAGATCGTCGAGCGCGGCGGCATCGTACTCGGCGAACCGGCTGCGTTCGACGACTATGCCGGCGGCTACGGCTTCGAGATGCTCGACCCTGACAACCGGCGTCTGCGTTTCCGCACGGAAGCGATGTCTCTGGACGAGGAACCGGAATGGGCGAAACCCCGCAAGGTCAGCCATGTGGTGCTCAACACGCCCGACATGGAGGGCGTGCAGGAGTTCTACTCCCGCGTTCTCGGTTTCCGCGTGTCGGACTATTCCGCCGACCAGATGGTGTTCCTGCGCTGCAACTCGGACCATCACTCGATCGCGCTGGTGCGCGGCAACTATGCCAGCGTCAATCACGTCGCCTTCGAGATGCCGTCGATCGACGAGTTCATGCGCGGCATCGGCCGCATGAAGCAGAAGGGCCACGTGCCGACCTGGGGGCCTGGCCGTCACGGACCGGGCAACAATCCCTTTGCCTACTTTGTCTCGCCGTCAGGTTTCGTCATCGAGTTCACCTCCGAGCTGCAGCAGATCGACGAGACGACTCACGAGGCCAAGGTGTGGCCGCGCGACAATCCGGAGGCGATGGACCGCTGGATGACGGCAGGCCCGCCCACGCCCGCGCAGCGCGCCGTCATGCAGGGGCGGCCTGATCCGGGCTTTCCCGAGCTAGCATCGGGCAAGGAGGTCGCGTGATGGACTATGGTTATGCCGGCAAGGTGGCAGTCGTCACCGGTGGTTCGTCGGGCATCGGGCTCGCGTCCGTGCAGACGCTGCTGGAGTCAGGGGCAAAGGTTGCGCTGTGCGCCCGCACCGAAAGCCGCCTAAACGACGTCGCGTCGGTTCTGATCCGTGATTTCGGCAAGGAGAATGTGCTTTCCAGCGCGTTCTCGGTGCTCGACCCCGAAGCCGTCAACGGTTTTGCCGCGCAGGTGAAGGAGCGTTTCGGTCGCTGCGACCTGCTCGTCAACAATGCCGGGCAGGGGCGGCAGTCGACCTTCGCCACCACCTCCGATGACGACTGGCGCGCCGAATACGAGCTGAAGCTGTTCAGCCAGATCCATCCCGTGCGGGCTTTCCTGCCCATGCTGCGCGAGGCGAAGGGATCGATCGTCGTCGTCAATTCGCTGCTGGCCTACCAGCCCGAGCCGCACATGGTCTGCACGTCCTCGGCCCGCGCCGGGGTGCAGAACCTGGTCAAGTCGCTGTCGATCGAACTGGCGCCCGACATCCGCGTCAACTCGATCCTGATCGGCATGGTCGGCTCCGGCCAGTGGCTGCGCCGCTTCGCCGAGCGTGAGGACCAGAGCCAGAGCAAGGCCGAATGGTACGGCGCGCTGGCCAAAAACAAGGGCATTCCGCTCGGCCGCCTCGGCGACCCTTCGGAAGCCGCTTCGGCCATCGCATTCCTGGGATCGCCGGGAGCAAGCTACATCACAGGCGCTCACCTCGAGGTTTCGGGCGGCCTCGCGCGTCATATCTGAAGGATACGAGATGAAACTCGAAACCATTGCAGCTTCGGAGACGGTCGGCGACTTCATCGCCCGCTATCTCGCCGAGATCGGCGTCACCACGGTTTTCGGGGTGATCTCGATCCACAACATGCCGATCCTCGACGCCATAGCCCGCCAGGACCGCATCCGTTTCGTGCCGTCGCGCGGCGAGGCGGGCGCGATGAACATGGCAGATGCCTATGCGCGCGTTTCCGGTGAGCTAGGCGTCTGCCTGACGTCCACCGGCACGGCTGCCGGCAACGCCGCCGGCGCGCAGGCCGAGGCACTGACCGCCGGCTCTCCGGTGTTGCACATCACCACGCAGGTCGATCTCGAATTCGCCGACCGCGACCGCGCGGCGATCCACGACGTGCCGCGCCAGCCCGAAATGCTACGCGGTGTCTCCAAGGCGGTGTTCCGCATGTGGGATGCCAACGGCGCGATCGGCGCGCTGACCGCCGCCGTCTCGGCAGCCCTTTCCGCGCCGACGGGGCCGGTAAGCCTGGAGATCCCGGTCGACGTGCAGCGCAAGCCCGCCCGTTCGACAGAACGCATCCACCGCCCGCAGCCCACGCGCCCGGTAGCACCCGATACCGTCATCGACGAGATCGCGGAGATGGTGAAGGCGTCCAGGCGTCCCTTGCTGTGGCTGGGCGGCGGCGCGGTCGGCGCGTCGCGCGAGGCGACCGAGTTGATGCGGCGCGGCTTTGGCGTGGTCACGTCGACCAACGGCCGCGCTACCGTCTCGGAGGCTGAGCCCGCGACACTCGGCGCCTTCAACATGACGCCGGAGGCCGTCGAGCTCTACAAGAGCTGCGACCTGATGATCGTCGTCGGCTCGCGCCTGCGAGGCAACGAGACCCGCAACAACAAGATGCCGCTGCCGCGACCGCTGGTGCAGATCGATGCCGATGCGGCTCAGGGCGGGCGCAACTATCCCGTCGAGGTGTTCGCGCACGGCGATGCCGCCGACACGCTTTCGCGCCTGCTCGAACGACTGCCCGATACGCTGGATACGGACACGAATCTGTCGTTCGACATCGCCCGCACACGGGCTCAGGCCGAAGGCAGGATGCGCGATGTCCTTGGGCCATATCGTGTCGTCGCCGATACCTTGGCTGACCGCATCTTCGCCGGCGGCCACCCGTGGGTGCGCGACGTGACCATCTCGAACTCGACCTTCGGCAATCGGTATGTCCGCATCGCAGGACCCAATCTCGGCGTTCATGCGCTGGGCGGCGGCATCGGGCAAGGTGTGGCCATGGGTGTCGGCGCCGCACTTGGATCGAAGGGGGCCAAGGCGGTCACGCTGCTGGGCGACGGCGGCACGATGCTGGGCCTTGCCGAGATGATCACCGCCGTCGAAGAAAACGCCCCGCTGGTCTACCTGCTGATGAACGACAAGGCCTACGGCGTGATCCAGAACATCCAGGATGCGCAATATGGCAACCGCCGGCACTATTCGGCGCTCGCGACCCCCGACTTTGCTGCCTTCTGCGGCTCGATTGGCATGCCGCACACGCTGGTGCGCGACGTTGCGGATTTCCCCGCGCTTCTCGACGAGGCGCTGGCCTCTGAAGGCCCGCGCCTGATCGAGATCGACATGTGCACGATCGGGCCGTTCAACGAAGCGTTCGCCGGGCCTCCCGCCGGCGCGGCCGGAAACGGTGGGTGAGCCGATGCGGCTGGGACTGATCGGCTTCGGCAACATCGCCGTCACGCTGCTCGGCCAGTTGGCCGGCATGCACGACGCGCCGCTCGAGCGGCTGACGGTCCTGTGCCTGCCCGATTCCGCCGACGAAGCATCAGCGCGGCTGGCTGCCGAGTTTGCCGGCGCTTCGCGCGAAACCGCAGTCGTCACCGATGTTCAGGCGTTGCTCGCAGACCGACCGGACATGGTGGTCGAATGCGCGGGGCACGCCGCAGTCGTCGCGCATGTGCCGCCTGTCCTTCGAGCGGGAACGGACGTGGTGATCGTTTCGATCGGCGCGCTTGCAGACGCCCCTCTTGAACAGGAATTGCGCAACGCTGCGGCCGAAGGCAAGGCACGACTGATTCTGCCGGCGGGCGCGGTCGGCGGCATCGACCTTCTCGCGGCAATAGGGCAGGCCGGTGGTCTCGAGGTGCGTTATCGCGGCTTGAAGCCGCCACTCGCCTGGAGCGGAACGCCGGCCGAAGCCCTGATCAATCTCGGCGCGTTGCGGGAACCCAAAACGTTCTTCACCGGCACTGCGCGCGAGGCAGCGCAGGCCTATCCGAAGAACGCCAACGTCGCCGCAACGCTGGCGCTCGCCGGCGCCGGCTTCGAAGCAACGCATGTCGAACTGATTGCCGACCCCGCCGCGCCCGGCAACGTGCATGAATATTCAGTCGTCTCGCCGCTGGCGAAATACACCATGCGTATCGAGAACCTTCCGTCCGCGGCCAACGCCAAGACGTCCGTATCCACGGTCTACAGCGTGCTGCGGGAAATCCGCAACCGCATCGGCCCCGTGTCGATCTGAGGTGGAGCCAGAGATGATAGAACTACCGCAGAACAAGCTTTTCGTCGGCGGCGAATGGGAAGAGGGCACAGGCGCCGAGATCGTCTCGATCTTCCCCGCTGACGGCAGCATCAACAGGGTTTTGCGCGGTGCATCGGTTGCAGACGGCGAGCGCGCGATCGAACGCGCGAAGCGGGCACAGGCTGATCCGGCATGGCGCAATCTCAAGCCACATGAGCGCGCGCGCTTCCTCTATGCGATTGCCGACGGCATCCAAGCCAATGCGCAGCGCATCGCCCACATCCAGAGCCGCGATACCGGCAAGACGCTGCGTGAAACGAGCGCGCTCGCCGCTTCCGCAGCAGGTACCTTCCGCTATTTCGGCGCTGTGCTCGAAACCTCGGATGACGCGCTGACGGCGCAGCGGGGCGATGCCCTGACCATGTCCGTGTACGAGCCGCTGGGGCTGGTGGGAGCGATCACGCCGTGGAACTCGCCGATCGCATCCGATGCGCAGAAGGTCGCGCCAGCGCTTGCCGCAGGCAATGCCGTGCTGCTGAAACCCGCCTCGTGGTCGCCGCTCGTCTCCCTGGAACTGGCTCGCATCGTCGAGGCATCCGGCCTGCCGAAGGGATTGTTCTCCGTCCTGCCTGGGTCCGGCCGCGAGATTGGCAATCTTCTGGTCGAGCACCCCGACATTGCCAAGATCAGCTTCACCGGCGGCACCGAGACCGGCCGGGCGCTGGCCTTGAAGGCTGCGCAGAAGCTGATGCCGGTGTCACTGGAACTCGGCGGCAAGTCGCCCACCATCGTCTTTGCCGACGCCGACATTGAGCAGGCGCTGGCCGGCGTGCTGTTCGGCATCTTTTCGTCGACGGGGCAGAGCTGCATCGCCGGTGCCCGGCTGTTCGTCGAACGGCCGATCTACACGCAGTTCGTCGAGCGGCTGGTGGAAGCGACGAAGCGGCTCAAGGTCGGGCATCCGTTCGAGGCCGATACGCAGGTCGCGCCGCTGGTGCATTTCGACCATCGCGACAGCGTCGCTGACCATGTGCGGCGCGCACGGGAAGAAGGAGCGGAGCTTCTTGCGGGCGGTGGTGCGCCGGAGGGCGCGGCCTACGAGAAGGGCGCCTACTATCTGCCGACGATCCTTGCCGGCGTAGACAACGGGGCACGCATCTGCCGCGAAGAAGTGTTCGGGCCGGTCCTGGTGGTGCTGCCTTTCGATGACGAGGCGGACGTGATCGCGCAGTCAAATGACAACGACTACGGGCTCGCCTGCGGTATCTGGACACGCGACTTCCCGAAGAGCTGGCGCGTAGGCAAGGCCATCCGCTCCGGCACGGTCTGGGTCAATACCTACAAGCAGTTCTCGATCTCCACGCCCTTCGGTGGCGAAAAGGAAAGCGGCATGGGCCGCGAGAAGGGTCGCGACGGCATCAGGGCCTATATGGCTCAGAAATCATTCTACACCGACCTGTCCGGCGCGCCGCATCCCTGGGCTGCGGCGACGGTGCGCGTATCATGAGCCGCGCCGTCGCCATCGTCGGCTCCGGACCGTCCGGCTGCTATCTGGCGCAGGCGCTGCTGAAGGCTGACCCGCAATTGCGCGTCGACATACTGGACCGGCTGCCGGTGCCATACGGGCTGGTGCGCTATGGCGTCGCCGCGGACCATCAGGGCACGAAGGCCGTCATCCGGCAGTTCGAGCGCCTGTTCGAGCGGCAGGGCGCGGGCTTCATCGGTAATGTGGTTGTCGGCGAGGACGTCAGCCTCGACGAACTGCGCCAGGCCTACGACGCCGTGGTGCTTGCAACCGGATTGTCCGGCGACCGGGCGCTCGGCATTCCGGGCGAGCATCTGGAGGGCGTTCATCGCGCCGGCCACCTGACCCGCGCGCTTTACGAACATCCCGACGCTGAGCCGCTGCCGGAACTCGGACGGCATGTCGTCATCATGGGCAATGGCAACGTCGCCATCGACCTCCTGCGCCTGCTAGCCAAGACGCCGGGCGAGCTTGCCGGTTCCGACCTCGGCCCCGTGCCGACCGGCTGGCTGGCGGGCTCGGGGGTCGAAACCATCGACATCATCGGACGATCGCCGGCCGCTGACGCGAAGTTCGATGCCGTGATGATCAAGGAGCTGGCCAAGCTCGAGGGCGTCACGATCGACGTGGTTGGCGCCGGCGCAAGCGACGACGAGGAAGGCGCCAAGAAGATCGCGGCTCTCGAATCGATACACGGCCACGGAACCGGAGGTCGGCGCATCACCTTCCGCTTCAGCCTGACGCCCGTCAGTTTGGAAGGTTATGGCGGGCGTATCGGCGAGGCAGTTTTCCGCAATATCGATGGCGACACGGTCTCTCTGCCGTGCAGCGCCTTCATCACGGCCATCGGGTTCGAGGCGGCAGCAGGCCTGCCGCGTGACGAACTGGTCGGCTCTGCAGTCGAACTTGAGCTGGGCGTGCTTGCCGACGGGCTTTACGCAACCGGCTGGTTCCGGCGCGGCCCGCGCGGCACCATCCCCGATAATCGCACCGATGCGCAGCTTCTTGCAGCGCGCATACTGGCCGACCTTGAAGCTTCGGATACCGGGCTTGAAAAGCCCGGCCGTCACGCCTTTCCGCAATGGACGGCGGCCGTCTGCTACGACGACTGGAAGCGCATCGATGCGGCGGAGACGGCATCGCCGCCGCAGGACCGCTGCCGCGTCAAGATTCCCTCGCGCGAAGCCATGCTGGCGCTTGCCCGCCAAACGAAGGAGCCCGACCTATGAAGATCATGCTGCTTTACGGCACCGAGACAGGCAATGCCGAGATGCTCGCCGAGGACATCATGGCCGAACTGGAAGGCGAGCACGAGGTGGAGTGCCGCAACCTGTCGAACTTCGAGCCGGCCGAATTCGATGCAGGGCGTCTCCACATGATCGTCTGTTCGACCTATGGCGACGGGGAGCTGCCGGCATCCGCCCAGCCCTTCGCCGAAGCCTTGAAGGCTGCAGCCCCCAGTCTGTCCGATATTCATTTCGCGATTTTCGGCCTGGGCGACAGCGAATATGAAGAGACGTTCAATTTCGGCAGCAAGGGGATGGCGGAACTGCTGGCAAGCTACGGCGCAGTCCAGATCGGCGAACGCGTCACGCATGATGCCTCCGGCAGCGACATGGCCGAGGATCTGGCGTTTCCATGGGCCGCAGGCATCGTCGCGCTGGCGGGCGAGAAGATCGGCGAGGTCGCCTGAGATGAAACCGGCGGAGATACGCGACCTGATCGCGATGCCGTGGCAGCACGGAGACTGTGTCGACCTGGCAGGCGTCATCTGCGAAGGCCCGCTCGATCTTGCCGGCCTTGATTTGACGGGCTTCGATATGAGCGGCGCGTCCTTCCCCGAAGGTATCGACGCAACGGGGGCGCGCTTTTTGGGCGTGAGTTGGTTCAGCGGTGCGCGCTTCGGCGGCAAGGCGACTTTCGAGCGTGCGGTTTTCACCAACGATGCGCGTTTCGAACGCGCGCAGTTTGGCGAAACGGTACGGTTCGACGAGGCGGAATTTCGCGGCATCGTGCGGCTCGATGACGCCCGCATGGCGGGCGACGCCAGCTTCGAGCTAATTTCCAGCTACGGCAATTTCTCGCTTCAGAACGTCGAGATAGGCGGGCGCGCATCGTTCAGCGGCGCCGAGTGGCTCGGCGGGCTGTGGTGTCAGGACGCTAGGCTACCGGCGGGCGCTGACTTCTCCGACACGCAGGTGCATGGCCGTTTGTGGCTGCGCCGCGCGGTTGCCGGCAATGCGCCGCTGCCGGACAGCGCCTTCGCCCTGTCCTACGGCTACACCTACATCTGATCGGCTGACCAGCCGCGATAGCCCAACGCTTCCGACATACTGCGCGCGGCGGCCTTCAACTCCTTCTCGATCCGTTCGACGTGCGGGCCGTCGTCAGCGAAGACGCTCGCATGGCCGGTGACGTTGATCGCACCGACGGCGCGCGCCTGATGATCGTGAACGGCGACGGCGGCCGATCCGATCTCGGCTTCGAAATTGGCGACGCTCCATGCCATGCCGCGCGAACGGTCCGTGCGAAGCTGCTCCTCGAGGTCCGCGAGCGACGTGCGGGTCTTGGGCGTAAACGATTCCATGGCCTGCCCGGCATAGAGCGATTTCAGCGCTGCGGGTGACAGCTCGGAGAGCAGGATGCGCCCGATGGTGGTCGCGTGCGCGGGCAGGCGGGTTCCCTCGCGCACCGTGCTGGCAAGGTGGGAGTTCGGTGTCTCGCGGGCGAGATAGACGATCTCCCGGCCTTCGAGCACGCCGAGATGGGCCGAAAGGTTGAGCGAATCGACAAGCTGTTTCAGGAAAGGCCTCGCGACCTGCAGGATGCTGCGCTCGTTAAGGGCTTCGGACGCGAGCGCGATCAGTCCGGTACCGAGGCGATAGCCGCCATCGTCGGGCAGCGGCTCGAGAATGCCCTCTACCTCCAGCGTCGAAAGCAGGCGAATGAGCGTGGTGCGGTTGATGTTCAGCGCCTTTGCGGCGCTGCTGGTATTACGGCAGCGATTGCCTGCTGCGATGTAACGCAGGAGCGCAATTGCCCTGGTAACCGGCGGAACGACGTAGAGCGACCGCCCCGCTTCCTGATGTTCTGTCTCTGCCATGTCGATCCCTAGACTGCTGCACATATATGCGCAGTTTAGTCATATGTGAACAGTCAGGGGATTGATAGGCAGGGGCTCTCTTGTCCCCACCCCGCCAACTTAACGCTGCTGGGCGCGTCCGCCCAGCCCTACCAACGTCGTGCTTGTCGTCCGCTTACGATCCAGGGCTCGCCAGCAGCGCGTTTGCCGCGTTCAACGCAGCCAGCAATTCGCCGGCACCTTCGGCAACCGCGTCCGCGCCCGCTGCGCGAAGGACCTTTGCACGCTCCGGCCGCGGGTCGGCGGGATCGACGAAGCCGATCGCGATCATGCCGGCGGCGACCGCCGCCTCGACGCCGTGGGGGCTGTCGTCGATCATCACGCAAAGCGACGGATCGACTTTGAACTCCTGCGCACAGTGCAGCATCAGGTCGGGCGCGGGCTTCGGTCTTGCCACCGCTTCGGCGCTGAAGATGGCTGGCTTGAAATGATCCCAGAGTTCCAGATGGCCGAGGCTGAGTTCGAGCCGGCGCATGCTGCTGTTAGATGCCACGCATTTCGGCCGTTGAAGGTCGCTCACCACCTGCAGGATGCCCGGCATCGCCGTCAGACGTTCTCCGAAGGTCCGAAACAGGGTCTCGTGCCACGACGACATCAGTGGCTCGATGTCGGTGATGCCGTAATCGTCCTCGATCATGCGGCGGATGGTCGAGACCGAATTGCCGGTGAATTTGACGTGTGATTCCGAAGCCGAGATGTCGACGCCTGCGCCGCGCAGGCTTTCCGCAAGCGTGCTGCTTGCGATGGGCTCGCTGTCGATCAGCACGCCGTCGCAGTCGAAGATGATGAGGGCGATGTTCTGCAACGGATCGCGTTCCGCCACAATGGCGGCAGTCTGAAGTGGCATGTTGTGCAAGTCTTTATGCTCCGCGCAGGGCGACGGCCAGATCGGGGCGGTCGGTGGTGATCTGGCGGATCGGCTTTCCGAGCCAGTAGGCGATGTCGGCTTCGTCGTTCGGCACCCAGGCGCCGAGCCTGTCGCCCGGCACCAGATCGGTGATCATGTCCCAGTTCTGATCGAGGACGTGTCTTTCGATAGCGATTACGTCGGAGAGATCGAGCATACGGCGAAGCCCTTCGGTCAGGCCGTGGCGCTCGACCGACTTCGCGTCGAACGAGGACAGCGTTCGAATGTGCGGTGCAACCTCGCGGATCGTCGCCAGCACTTCGGGCAGGAAGCTCGTCAGAATCGAGCGGGCAGCCATGCCACGATCATCGAGCAACGCCGCCGCCTTGGCCTCAAGGCCGGGATAGGGCTTTCGCTCGTGGTCAGCCTTCAACTCCACATGCAGTTCGATTGCGCTGCCGGCGAAGACATCGAGGACTTCGTCCAGCGTCGGTATCGTGCCACCATTGTCCTTCAGCCTGACCTTGTGATTTTCGCCAAGGCCGAGCTCGGCGACCGGTCCGCTTCGTTCCGTCGTCCGGTCGAGTGTCGGATCGTGGATCACGAGCATCTCGCCCGCCTTCGTCAGATGGACGTCGAACTCGACACCTTCGACGGGCAGTTCCAGGAGTTTGCGGAAGCCTTCGATGCTGTTTTCAGGCCAGAGATTGCGGCCACCGCGGTGACCGATGATGGAGACCATATGCGTCAATTTCCTTTGTTGGGGGATGTCACTTGCCTGAATCGACCAGGCCCTTCGTGAACCAGCGCTGCATCAGCAGGATGATGACGGCTGGCGGCAGCATGACGAAGAAGGCCGCGCTCATGGCTATGTTCCAGGCCGGTTCAGCATCCGAGACTGGAACCAGATGCTTCAGGCCCAGGATCGCCGTCTGCATCTCGGCATCGGTGGTGAAGAGGAGCGGCCAGAGATACTGGTTCCAACCGTAGATGAAGAGGATGATCGACAGCGCGGCAATGTTTGCGCGCGACAGAGGCAGCAGGATATCGAGGAAGAACTTCACTGGCCCAGCGCCATCCAGCCTCGCTGCCTCGCACAGCTCCTCCGGCACCGTCAGGAAGAACTGGCGAAACAGAAAGGTCGCCGATGCGGATGCGATCAAAGGCAGGATCAGGCCGCTATAGGTGTTGACCATGTTCCATTGCAGCGCCGCCTCAAGCTGGTAGCCGGTGACGCTGCCGACAAGCCATGAGATGCCTGTGATGTCGGCGAACCAGCGTAGCGGCCCTGCTGCGTCGGCCACCGCCTCGTAGGTCGGTATTATGCGCACCTCGACCGGCAGCATCAGTGAGACGAAGATGAGCCAGAACGCAGTCATCCTGAAGGGAAACCGGAAATAGGTGATGGCGAATGCCGCGATCAGCGAGATCATGAGTTTGCCGACAACGATGCCGACGGTCACGATCAGGGAGTTGATGTAGAGCCGCGAGAAATTGCCCTGGTTCCAAGCCGTGGCGATGTTGTCGAGGAAGTGCGTGCCCGGCACCCAGGGAAACGGTGTCTGCTGCACTTCCTGCAATGTCAGCGAGCCGGCGACGAAGGCGAAGTAAAGCGGCAGACACACGGCTGCCGCGCCGAGCAGCAGCACGGCGTGGCAGAAGATCGTCAGCCCGAGATTGCGCTCGATCATGGTTACACCTGATAGTTTACCCGGCGCTCGAGCGCGCGGAACTGGAGGACGGTGAAGAGGATCGCGATGATCATCAGGATCACCGACTGGGCGGCCGAGGAACCGAGGTTGAGCTGGACGAAACCGTCCTGGTAGACCTTGTAGACGAGCGTGTTGGTTGCACCCGCCGGACCGCCTCGCGTCACCGCGTCTATGATGCCGAAGGTCTCGAACAGTCCATAGACCACGTTCATGACCATCAGGAAGAAGATGGTCGGCGTCACCAGCGGCAGTGAAATCGTGAAGAAGCGCCTGACCGGTCGCGCGCCGTCGAGCTTTGCAGCTTCCAGCAGCGACTGCGGCACGGCGAGCAAAGCGGCGACCAGGAAGATGTAGTCGTAGCAGATGTGCTTCCACACCGACGCGACGATCACGAGAAGCTGCGCGTCGAACGGGCGGCGGTTTGGATCCCAAGGTATGCCGAGCGACTGGATGAACTGCGCCAGCGGACCGACGGCCGGATTGAACAGGAACGCCCACAGCACGCCGGAGATCACGGGCGCAATCGCATAAGGCATCAGGATGACGCTCTTGTAGAGGCCGCGGCCTCGGATCACGAAATCGGTGGCGAATGCAAAGAGCAGTGCCAGAGCGATGGTCACAACGGCCTGGATCACAGTGAACCAGAGCGTGAAGAACACGCTTTGCCTGTAGTCCGGGCTTCCCAGAAGTTGCGCGAAATTGGCGAACCCGACGAAGATTTCCCGAGCACCGAACGGGTCGACCTGCACGAAGGCGAGCGAAAGCGCTTTGTAGGATGGAATGAAGAAGAAAAAGAGCAGGATCAGCAGTTGAGGGGCGAGCAGCGCCGCCGCAAGGCCTGGCTTGCTGAAATGCGCGGTCTTGAGCCCGGCTTCCGAGGTCTTCGGCAGCAGGCGGCTGAGCGCGATGCCGATCGCGAGTGGGGGGCGCGTGTCCGCGCCCCCAATGCCCGCTGTCGCGTTACTGCGAGGCATGGAGCCTCTCATACTGGCGCAGGATTTCATTGCCGCGGCGCGCGGCGTTGTCGAGCGCTTCCTGGGCCGTCTTCTGGCCGGTCCACACGCCCTGGATCTCTTCGACGAGAAGCTGCATGGACTGGTTGTGGTTGCCGAAACGGAAGCCGCGCGAATTCTCGGTCGGCTCGCCCCGGCTGAGCTGCAGGATGGCGATCTCGCGGGTCGGGTTCTCCTCGAAATAGCCTTCGGCCTTCAAGGCTTCATAGGCGGTCGTTGTGACGGGGACATAGCCGGTCTGCTTGCTCCACCAGACCTGCGTCTCGGGGGAGGCGACGAAGTCGATGAAGGCTGCAGCGCCGGCATATTCCTCGTCGCTCTTGCCCTGCAGCACCCACAGCGCACCGCCGCCGATCGTGCTGTTCTTCGGTTCAACACCCTCCTCATGCGGCAGGAAGGTCGCGCTCCAGTCGAATTGCGCGCCCGAGCCGATGCCCGCATGCGCGGCGGTCGAGGCGACGTAGGTCGCGCAGGTGCCAGAGGTGAAGAGCTGCTCCGGCGACAGACCCTGGCCGGCGATCTGGAGGACGTCGTCGTCCATCCACTTCGACAGCCGCTCGAGTTGGCCCACGACCAGCGGGCTCTTGTTGAACACGAACTCCGTGCCAAGCCCGTCGAACCCGTTTGCGAGCGTGCCGTAGGGCTGGTCGTGCAGGGCGGCGTAGTTCTCGATCAGGCTCCAGAAAAAGTCATTGGCCAGCGCCATCGAGCATTCGCTGACGCCCTGCTCCTTGATGGCGTAGAGCTGCTTTTCGACTTCCTGCCAGGTCTCGCCGGGCGCGTCGAAGCCGGCTTTCTTGAACATGTCCCGATTGTACCAGAATATCGGGGTCGAGCTGTTGAAGGGCAGGGCGGCCGGAACGCCGTCGACGAGGAAGAAGCCCGAGACCGGCGCGATGAAGTCGTTCCAGTCGACGTCGTGGCCTTGCTCTTCCATCAGCGTCGGCACCGGAACGACGGCGCCCGAATTCAGCATCGTCATGAAGCCGCGTTCGGCTGCCTGGATGATCGTCGGCTGTTGGCCAACGCGATAGGCCGCGACCATCGCGGCCATGTTCTCTTCGTAGTTGCCCTTGTGGACCGCGACCACTTCGTACTGGTCCTGCGAACCGTTGAAATCCGTGACGAGCTTGTCGACTACCTCTCCGAGACGGCCGCTGAGCGCGTGCCACCATTCCACCTTGACGCGTTCCTGCGCGGCTGCTGCGCCGGGCAATGCCAGCATGCCGAGCGCAATACCGGCCGCCAGCGTCTTCGCGAATTTGCGCGGCGCATTCCTGATACCAAAATCGATTGTCATCTGTGTCTCCTCTCGCATCGCCGTATTCCTTGCCCGCGTCTTTCCAGCACGCGGGTGGGCCGCTTCCACGGCGGCGACAAAAAGAAGCTAGCGCCCACGGATTACAAATGTCAATATCATGTTACAAATGTATGACGCATTGCTAGGAGGAACTCATGGCCGCTATCGAACTGGTGGATCTGAAGAAGAATTACGGGACTGTCCCCGCGGTGAAGGGCATCGACCTTTCCGTCTCCGATGGCGAGATGATTGTGCTCGTCGGACCGTCAGGCTGTGGAAAATCAACCTTGCTGCGCATGATCGCGGGCCTCGAATCGGTCACGTCGGGGCACCTGCGGATCGCGGGCAAGGACGTCGGTTCGGTGGAGCCGGCCGACCGTGACATCGCCATGGTCTTCCAGAACTACGCGCTCTACCCGCACATGTCGGTGCGGCAGAATCTGGAATATGGCCTGAAGAACCGGGGCTTTCCGCGCCAGGACATCGCGCGCCGCGTTGCCGAAGCCGCAGCGATCCTCGAGATCGAGCCGTATCTGGAACGCCGGCCCCGGCAGCTTTCAGGCGGCCAACGCCAGCGCGTCGCGATGGGGCGGGCGATCGTCCGCAACCCGGCTGCCTTCTTGTTCGACGAGCCGCTCTCCAACCTTGATGCCAAGCTCCGGGTGCAGATGCGTGTCGAGATCCGCAAGCTGCAGAAGCGGCTCGGCACCACGAGCATCTACGTCACGCACGACCAGCTCGAGGCGATGACGCTGGCCGACCGCCTCGTCGTCATGAATGGTGGCCGCATCGAGCAGATCGGCACGCCGATCGAGGTTTACGAGCGGCCGCAAACGCTCTTTGTTGCTGGCTTCATCGGCTCGCCGCCGATGAACCTGATCGACGTCGGGCAGGCCGATAATGTGGATTGGGGCGAACTGCCGCCGCAGACCGGCGTCGTCGGCGTGCGGCCGAATGCGGTTCGCACGACGCCGACGAAGGGCGCCATCCGGTTCACCGGTGTGGTCGAACTGATCGAACCCATCGGTGGCGAGAGCCACGTGCACTTGATGCTGGATCGCGGACAGGCTCTTATCGCCTCCGTTCCTGGCAAGGCCGGTATCGCGGAAGGCGACCGTGTGAACTGGCATGTCGACCGCGCCGACCTGCATTGTTTCGACAAGTCCACCGGGCGGCGAACCGACTAACCGGAAGAGGGCTTTCGCGGGAGGCTGCGATTGACAAGCGCCCCGCGTGAAGTCCTATACCGGAAGTCAATCAAGAAAGTGCATGAATGCTTGCAGACCAGCCCGCGCCGACCCCAGAAGAGCAGATGAATGTCCGGGTCGTCTGGATGTATTTCATGGAAGGGCGCACCCAGGGCGAAATCGCCGAAGCGCTTTCGACCAACCGGTTGAGGGTCAACCGCATCATCAGCGATGCCCGGCGCACTGGCCTTGTGACCATCAAGCTCAACTCCAGGCTGACCTCCTGCGTGGAACTGGAGCAGCACCTTGCCGAGAGCTTCGGTCTCCACCGCGCGATTATCGTTCCAACGCCGAACGACCCGGAGCTCGTTCCGGTGCTTCTTGGCCAGGCCGCTGCCGACTATGTCACGCAGCTTCTCGCAGACGGCAAGATGAGCGGCATCGGCGTGGGGTGGGGCGCTACCTTGCGCGAATTGGTGCGGCATATGCCGGCGATGCGCCGGCCCGAACTGTGCGTGAACTCGGTCATGGGCGGACTGACGCGCGGCATCGAGATCAACACCTTTGACATCGCCAGCGATTTCGCGCGACAGCTCAGCGCGACCTGCGCATACCTCGCCGCCCCGATCTACGCCGGCAGTCCCGAATCGCGCGACGCGATCATGACGCAGGACGTGTTCCGCAGCGCGTTCGAACGCATCGCGGCCAACGACATGATCATCCTGAGTGCAGGCGACCTTTCCGAGCGCTCCCTTCTGATGCGCTACGGTATGCCGAGCGATGTCGACATCGACGGCCTGCAGGCGGCAGGCGCGCAGGGCGACCTGCTTGGCCAATTCATCAACAGCGCCGGCAAACCGGTCAACCACGAGATCAACCGTCGTGCCATCGCCCTGCCGCTCGAAGCCTTGCGCGACGTGCCCAACGTCGTCCTCAGCTCCGGCGGTCTGAACAAGGTCGGCGCCATCGCGGCGGCGCTGCGTTCGGGCCTTTGCAATGTTCTTGTCTGTGACGAGGATACGGCGCGCGCGGCCGCCGACCTGGCCGCTAAGTGGCGGACGCAAGAGGGCGACTGACGCCGTCCTTCCAAACGGAAATTTCCAGCGGGTAGGGACTTGCCCTGCGCACTATCGCCTGTTAAACGTTTAACAGTAAAACGTTTAACAGGTTGCTCGCGCTCTATGGAACGCAGGAGAGTCACGATCAAGGACGTCGCCGCCCGGGCAGGGGTTTCCATTGCCACGGTGTCAAATGTCTTCAGCGGCACCAAGCCGGTGACCGACGATCTGCGCCGCCGCGTGGAAAAGGCGGCGAGCGATCTGTCCTACCAGATGGACCGGGCCGCCTCGCAGCTCCGCTCCGGTCAGGCTCGCGTCATAGGCGTGCTGGTTCCCGATCTCGATGACACGTTCTTCACCTCCCTCGTCTCGCGGATCGAGGTGTTGGCCATGGAGGATGGCTACGATGTCATCGTGGCCAGCTCCCGCGATGACGCGGACCTCGAGCAGTCACGTATCCGGGCTTTACTTGGCTGGCGCCCTTCGGGCCTTATCGCGGTGCCGTGTTCGGATACCGTGCCGGATCTTCTTAAGTCCGAAGCCGCTCGGCTGCCCATGGTGTTCGCCGACCGTGTCGGGCCTGAAGGCTCTTTCGTGGATACGGTGGCGATCGACAATTTCGAGGCCGGCGCGATCGCCGCCAGGCATCTGGTGGAACTCGGCCATCGCAAGGTCGTCGTTGCCGCGTCGGACATGGGCATATCGCCGATCCGCGAGCGTGTGCGCGGCGTCGCTGAGACGCTTATCGCAGCGGTTGGCACTGAGCCCGTGGTCGTGGAGCTCGGCTCAAACGGCGAGCGCGGCGCCGATAGATTCTCCTCGTTTCTTGCCGGCAATTCCGCACCCTTCGCGGTCATCGGGCTTACCAATGTCACCACGCTCAGTGCTCTCTCGGCGCTGGCGCGGCACCGTATCGACATCCCGGAGGCCGTGTCGGTGATCGGCTTCGATGACTATCCGTGGATGAGCGCACGCAAGACGGCGCTGACGGCAATTCGCCAGCCCATCGAGGAGATGGGCAGGCTGCTGTGGGAGCGCCTGACGCTGCGCATGTCCGGGGAAGATGCGCCGCCGCGCCACGTCTCGCTGTCGACAGCGCTGCAGGTGCGGGACTCGGTCCGGCCCGTGATCGGGCAGCCGCGCCGTAATTCATCGGGCGAACCCGCGGAGGAGCGGGGCGCCGGGCAACATCATTCAGCAGGCCAGGAGCCGGCCTAGGAAAGTACGAGTCCGCGTTGCGGTCGGGAGGACCTTTTGCGTTCAAGAAGTATCATCGGCATCGCGCCGCTCCTGGCGCCAGTTCACGTTCTCATCTTGAGCGTGATCGTGCTGCCGTCGCTCTATGTCGTCTGGCTGAGTCTGAGCGAGTCGAGCTTCGGGCAGGCGCCGACCTTCGTCGGCCTGCAGAACTTTATCGACGTCATCACCGATCCCGCATTCCGCAGCGCGCTCTGGAACACCGTTGTGCTTGTGGTGGTTGCGGTCCACATCGAACTGGCGCTGGGGCTTGGCATGGCGCTGCTGTTCGCTGGAGGCCTGCCGTTCCGCCGTTTCCTTCTGGTTGCCGTGCTGGCGCCCTATGCCGTCAGCGAGGTGATCGCCGTTGTCATGTGGCGCTTTCTGTTCGATCCCGATGTCGGGCCTGTGACGCTGATGCTGCAGTCCATGGGGCTGCCGATCCTCGACTGGTCCTTCGAGCCGTCGCACGCCATGATCCTGATTGCGCTGCTGACGATCTGGCTGCATCTGCCTTTCACCTTCATCATCCTCTATGCTGCGCGGCTGGCGATCCCCAGCGACCTCTATGAGGCGGCCCGGATCGATGGCGCTACCGCATGGCAGGCGTTCAAGCGGGTCACGCTACCTCTGCTTGGCCCCGCAATCGTCGTGGCGCTGCTGTTCCGCTACATCTTCGCGTTCCGCCTGTTCTCGGAAGTGTGGCTGCTGACCCAGGGTGGGCCGGCGCGCTCGACCGAGGTGGTCGCGGTTTATCTCTACCAGGAGGCGTTCAGCTACAACGCGTTCGGCACCGCCGCCGCCACGGCGTGGATCATGGTGTTGGCTTCACTGCTGCTCGGTGCAGGCTACGTGTTCATCCTCCGCAGACAGGTGTCCGCAAATGCGAACGCGTAACCTCCTCGCCGCCATCGGCAAGACGGTCGCCGTCGCCGCGATGCTGTTCTGGTCGCTGTTCCCGATCGCATTCATCGTGATGTCGTCGCTCAAGCCCGGGCAGGACATCTTCGCCGTGCCGCCGCGCTATGTCTTCGAACCAACGTTCGAGCACTACGTCTCGCTGTGGCAGCAGTGGGGAGCCTTCTTCGACGGCCTCCTCAACAGCACGATCATCACCGCAGGCGCGACGGTGATCGCCATCGCGGGCAGCACCTTTGCGGGCTACGTCTATTCCCGCAACAGCAGCCGCATGCTGGACGCCAGCGTCCTGTTCCTCATCGTGGTGCGGCTGATCCCGCCCATCGTGGTCACGCTGCCGCTGTTCCCGATCGTCAACGTGCTGGGGCTCAACGACACGCATGCGATAATGATGGTGCTTTACGCCACCTTCTTCGTCTCGCTTGGCACGGTCCTGATGCGGACCTTCATCGACCAGATCCCGCGCGAACTTGACGAGGCTGCCGAAATAGACGGTGCCGGGCGCCTGACCGTGCTGCGCCGGGTGATCGTGCCGCTGGCCGCGCCCGGCATCCTTGCCGTTGCCGTCTTCGTAGTCGTGTTTGCGTGGAACGAATATCTGTTCGCCTTCATCTTCACGTCGACCCGCGCCAAGACCGCGCCGCTCGTCATCTCGGAGATGATCGGTTCGATCGATGGTGTCGACTGGGGCATCCTGTTCGCCGCCTCGACGGTGCAGTTGGCGCCGGTCCTGCTCTTCGTCGTCTTAATGAATCGCTATCTCGTCGCCGGTCTCACCGCCGGCGCGACCAAGGGGTAAGTCAGCGTAAAAAAGGGAGGTTTGAAATGAACGATCGCAACATCATCGCCCTGTCCCGCAGGGGATTTCTGGGTACCGCCCTGGGCGGCATCGCAGCACTTGCCACGCAGCCTTCGTGGGCCGCGTCCAAGACACTGAACGTACTCAGCCACAAGGTTCACCAGACGGTGCTCGGCGCCGACGGTGGCGACCTGCTCGCCGACTGGAAGGCATCGAACGATGCCGACGTTTCCTGGACGACCTTCGATTCCAACCCGCTTCAGGATCGCCTCTTCCGTGAGGCCAGCCTCGGCTCGACCGACTACAGCGTCGGCTACATGATCGACAACCGGCCCACGTCCGAGATCGCGGCACTGTTTGAGCCGCTGGACGACTATCTCGCCAGCGATCCCATCGAAGACTTCCAGGACATTGCGCCCGGCCTCGTCGACGGCATGACGGTCGACGGCAAGCTGATCGGCATTCCCGTCCGCCATGCCACGCAGGGCCTGTTCTACAACGAAGAGCTTTTGCAGGAAGCCGGCATCGACGCGCCGCCCACGACGCTGGAGGAACTGGTCGAGCAGGCTCGCAAGCTGACCTTTACATCGTCGGCGGGTACGCCGGTGGTCGGCATGGTGCTTGCGAGCGACCTCGCGGTCTTCCCGGTGATGTTCGCCCGCGCTTTCGGCGGCGACTTCATCACCGGCGACTTTCAGCTCATGCCGGACAAGGACGCCATGGTGAAGGGCCTCACGGTTCTCCGGGAAATGTTTGAGGCCGGAGCCTTGCCGCGCAGCTACGCCACCACCCGCAACGACGATCAGGTGACCTGGCTCCAGCAGGGCCGCGCAGCCTTCACCGTGCTGCCATTCGCCCGCCATGCGCAGCTCAACAATCCCGAGCAGAGCAAGTATCCCGGCAAGATCAAGGCCGTCGAGTTCCCGATTTCCGCCGAGTTGAAGGGCAAGATGCCGATGTCGTCCATCGTCGAGGCGTGGGCCATGGTCATTCCCAAGAACGCTGCCGACAAGGACCTAGCCTGGAGCTTCATCAAGGACGTGTCCAGCAAGCGGGCGACGCTCGGCATGGCGCTCAACGGCAACGGTCCGGTTCGGGTCTCGACCTATGCGGAACCGGATCTTGTCGCCAAGAACCCGCTCGCCGAGGTCGAGGCCGCGGTGCTGGCCAATGCGCGCGGCGCGTTCCCGCCGTTCCCGGAAGCGGCTAGGGCGCAGGGCATCATGCTTGAGGAGGTGCAGCTTGCCGTTCTCGGCCGCAAGCCGGTCGCCGAGGCGGTGGATGCGATCGTCGAGCGCGTGACGCCACTCATGCCGGCCTGACCGGAACGATAGATGCTGCCGGGCTTCGGCCCGGCGGCCACCAACCCTTTCACCCCTGATCACTCCTGAGGATCACCCATGCCTGCTTCCCCCGTCCGCTCGATAGAAGAGCCCGCCCGTTCGATCCCCGTATCAGCCGAATACGATGTGCTTGTCGTCGGCGGTGGCCCCTCCGGCCTCACCGCCGCTCTGGCGGCTTCCGAGGATGGGCTGCGGGTCGGATTGATCGAAAGCCGCAGCTTCGTCGGCGGCAACATGACAATCGGCTTGCCCGTGCTCGGTTTCCTTGGCCAGAAGGGCAACCAGATCATCGACGGTTTGCCGCAGAAATTCATCGAGCGGCTGCGCAAGGAGCGTGACGGGGCGAGCGAGCACAGGCCCTGCCCATTGCATATGGGGATAACGCTGGTCGAGCCGGAAGCCGTTAAGACGGTTGCCCTCGAAATGCTGACCGAGGCCGGCGTCGACGTGTTGTTTTACACCTTCTTCGCAGGCGTGGTTATGGACGGCGACACGATCCGCGGCGTTATCACCGAGAGCAAGAGCGGCCGCACGGCAACGCTTGCAAAGGTCGTGATCGATTGCACCGGGGATGCGGATGTCGCATATCGCGCCGGCGTGCCGACGGAGAAGGGCAACGCCGATGGCGGCATGCAGCCGCCGACCCTGATGTTCTGCCTTGGCGGCGTCGACACCGAGAAGCTGCGCCTCAGCATTGCCAATGCGCCGCCGCAGGCGCGCACCTACCTGACCGACTTCATTCCTGCCGAGTATTTCGGCCAGAACCATCAGTTCATCGTCGTCGGCATGCGCGAACTGATGGCCAAGGCCAAGCAGGAGCGCGGCCTGCAGATACCCAACGAGCGCACCATCATCATCACCGGCCTCAAGAAGGGCGAGGTCTGGATCAACATGACGCGCGTGAAGGACACCGACGGTACGGATGCCCGCAGCCTCACCCGCGGCGAGATCGAGGGCAGGGCGCAGATCGACGACATCATCACCTATCTCGTCAATTACGTGCCCGGTTTCGAGCAGGCCTACTTCACCAAGACAGCCCCTTTCCTCGGCATCCGCGAGACACGACGCATCGTCGGCCAGTATGTGATGACGCAGGAAGACGTACTCGCCTGCAGCCATTTCGACGACGCGATCGCGGTCGCCAGCTATCCGATCGACATTCACCGGCCGGCCGACGACGGCTGCACGCTGATATGGTGTGGCGACTGCTACGACATTCCCTACCGCTCGCTGGTGCCGCAGAAAATCTCGAACCTTCTGGTGGCCGGAAGAAGTATCTCCGCCACCCACGAGGCGATGGGTGCCATCCGGGTCATGGCGACCTGCATGGCGATGGGTGAGGCAGCCGGTCGCGCGGCCAAGATTTCGGTGCGCGGCAACCGCACGCCGGCCGAGATCGACGTTCAGGAGCTGCGCCGCCAGCAGCTCGAGCGCGGCGTCTACCTTCGCAATCCGGACGGCACGAGGGCACCGGCTGCCGAGCACGCGCCTGCCGCGTGACCGAAGCAATCCGCAAATCGAGAGGAGGGAGCTTTGCTCCCTCCGGCAACGAGGCTTTTGCATGAGCCAGGCTCATTTCATCGGCATAGATGTCGGCACCGGCAGCGCCCGCGCCGGTATCTTCGACGCGGCGGGAGCGATGCTCGCTTCGGCCAAGTGCGATATCGCGCTCCATCTGGAAGCTGGCGACATCGCCGAGCAATCCAGTGAGAACATCTGGCAGGCTGTCTGTACGAGCGTTCGCCAGGCAATGTCGTCTGCCCGCCTTGCGCCGGGGGATATTGCCGGCATCGGCTTCGATGCAACCTGCTCGCTGGTGGCGCTTGGCAAAGATGGCGCGCCGCTGCCCGTCGGCCATCATGGCGACGCCAACCGCAACATCATCGTCTGGATGGACCACAGGGCCATGGATCAGGCGCGGCGGATCAATGCCGGCGGCCATCCGGTTCTCAACTATGTCGGCGGCACAATCTCGCCGGAGATGGAAACGCCCAAGCTGCTCTGGCTGAAGGAAAACCTGCCGGAGACCTATCGTGCTGCATGGCAGTTTTTCGACCTCGCCGACTATCTGACCTGGCGCGCCACCGGCAGCCTCGACAGGTCGGTCTGCACCGTTACCTGCAAATGGACCTATCTCGCCCACGAACAGCGCTGGGACGAAAGTTATTTCCGCGCGATCGGTCTGGACGATCTTGCCGATGACGAGTTTGCCCGCATCGGTACGACGATCGTGCCTGCAGGCCAACGCCTCGCCGACGGGCTGACAACCGCTGCTGCTCGCGATCTCGGGCTGATGCCCGGAACGCCTGTCGCCGCCGGGTTGATCGACGCCCATGCAGGCGGGGTCGGTTCTGTCGGCGCCAGCGGCGGCGACGGGTCGGCGACGACGCGCATGGCCTATGTGTTCGGCACCTCCGCATGCACGATGGCAAGCAGTGTCGAGCCGGTTTTCGTTCCCGGTGTCTGGGGGCCGTATTACTCGGCCATGGTGCCGGGCCTCTGGCTCAGCGAGGGCGGACAGTCGAGCGCCGGTGCCGCGATCGACCAGATTCTCGCCCTTCACCCGGCCGCGGTAGAGGCTCGCGAAACGGCGAAGACGCGGCAGATGTCGCTGCCGACACTGCTTGCGGATATTGCCGTGGATCGGGCCGGCTCGAACGCAACCGCGGCAAAACTTGCGGGACATCTTCTGGTCGTCCCCGATTTCCTCGGCAACCGCTCGCCGCATGCCGATCCCGATGCGCGCGCGGTGATCGCGGGGCTTGGCATGGAGCGCGACCTCGACAGCCTCGTCGCACTCTATGTCGCCGGCGTTCTGGGCATCGGCTACGGACTGCGCCAGATCATCGAGGCCAGCCGCGCGAACGGCATAACAGTCGAGACGGTGGCGCTGAGCGGCGGTGCCGGGCTGCATCCGCTGGTCCGGCAACTGCTCGCCGATTGTGCCGGCCTGCCGGTCACTACCTCGCGGCAGCCGGAGCCGGTGCTTCTCGGATCGGCCATGCTCGGCGCCACGGCAGCCGGCGCGTTCCCGGACCTGCAAGCCGCCATGCGCGCAATGTCCTCATCCGGTGACACATTCGCACCGGAGCCGGACTTGGCCGGCTTTCACAGTCGCCGCTTTGCAGCCTTCGAGGCGCTCCAGTCCGCGGCGAAGACGACGCGCGACATTATAAATGGGGAGAAATGAGATGGCCGGCTTGCAGCTCGAAAAGCTGGAAAAGCGCTTCGGTTCGGTCGACGTCATCAAGGGGGTCGACCTTGAGGTCAAGGACGGCGAGTTCGTCGTCTTCGTCGGACCGTCGGGATGCGGCAAGTCGACCTTGCTGCGGATGATCGCCGGCCTCGAGGACATAACCGGCGGCACGCTGTCGATCGGTGGAAAGCGCTGCAACGACATGGAGCCGCGCGAGCGCGGCATCGCGATGGTTTTCCAGTCCTACGCGCTCTATCCGCACCTGACCGTCTATCAGAACATGAGCTTCGGGCTCACGCTCAACAAGACGCCGAAAACCGAGATCGACGCACGGGTGCGCGAGGCAGCACGCATCCTCAAGCTGGAGCCGCTGCTGGCGCGCAGGCCGAGCCAGCTTTCGGGCGGTCAGCGGCAGCGCGTGGCCATCGGCCGCGCCATCGTGCGCCAGCCCTCGGTCTTTCTGTTCGACGAGCCGCTGTCCAATCTGGATGCGGCGCTGCGCATGGACATGCGCATGGAAATCGCCCGGCTCCACAAGGAACTCGGCGCGACGATGATCTACGTCACCCACGACCAGGTCGAGGCGATGACGCTCGCCGACAAGATCGTGGTGCTGGAGGGCGGTGTCGTCCAGCAGATCGGCGCGCCGATCGAGCTCTACAAAAAGCCCGCGAACAAGTTCGTTGCCGGCTTCATCGGCTCGCCCCGGATGAATTTCCTGGACGTGCGGGTCACCGGCGTCGCTCGCGGCTCGGTCACCGTCGAATCGCCCTCGATAGCGCCGGTCACGATCGATGCGCGCGGCTTTGCCGCTGGAGATCGGGCGCTTCTGGGCGTGCGGCCCCAATATCTGAAGCGCGAGGGGCTGGATGGCGCGGCAGGCGCAGTGCGTGGCAGCGTTTCTCTGGTCGAGCGGCTTGGTGCAGAGACCGTCGTCAGCTTCGAAACCGCGTCGAGCGAGCGGGCACTTGCAGCGATCCCGCAGGACGAGGTGTTCGAACCGGGCAGCCCGGTCGAGTTCCGTTTCGATCCCGGCGCGGCGCACCTGTTCGCAGCCTGACAGTGGCGGCTAAATGATACGAGGAGAGGGTAGATGAGGCGTCTGGAACTGACTGGCAAGGTAGCGGCCGTTACGGGTGCCGCCTCCGGCATCGGGCTGGAATGCGCGAAGATCATGCTGGAAGCTGGCGCGCGCGTGGTGCTGGTCGACCGCAACGAGGAGGCGCTGCAGTCGATCTGCACCGAACTCGGACCTGAGGCCATGCCGCTCGTGGTCGATCTGGTTTCGCCTGAAAGCGTTGCATCGATGATGCCTGCGATACTCGATAAGGCGGGCTGGCTCGACATCTTCCACGCCAATGCGGGCGCCTATATTGGTGGCGAACTGGTCGATGGCGATCCGGATGCGTGGGACCGTATGCTGACCCTGAACGTCAACGCTGTGTTCCGAAGCGTCCACGCTGTGCTGCCGCACATGATCGAACGGCGAACCGGCGACATCGTCGTCACCAGCTCGATCGCCGGCGTCGTTCCTGTCGTGTGGGAGCCGATCTACACAGCCTCCAAACATGCCGTGCAGGCGTTCGTACACACCGTGCGTCGGCAGGTTGCAAAGCACTCCATCCGCGTCGGCGCAGTGCTGCCGGGGCCGGTGGTCACCGCGCTTATCAGCGACTGGCCGAAGGACAAGCTCGAATCCGAACTGGCGGCCGGTGGCCTGATGGAACCGGTCGAGGTCGCCGAGGCAGTTCTGTTCATGCTGACGCGCCCGCGCAACGTAACGGTGCGGGACCTCGTGAT
This sequence comes from Neoaquamicrobium sediminum, assembly GCF_040970315.1. Classification (NCBI taxonomy): domain Bacteria; kingdom Pseudomonadati; phylum Pseudomonadota; class Alphaproteobacteria; order Hyphomicrobiales; family Phyllobacteriaceae; genus Neoaquamicrobium; species Neoaquamicrobium sediminum. The sequence continues at coordinate 604,809 of NZ_JAZHFV010000002.1, forward strand.
ACTGCCGCAGGCAAACGACCTCTAGGCATTGACCATTTGGCGATGGTTGCGCCCGAAAACAGCCTCCGATTTGATTTCTCTAGCCAGACGCTTTTTATTGTCGCCGGGCATATCGAAGGGGGATGCTGTTGCAGGCGGAGCGCTGGCGTGTAGAGCCTTGGCAGGTCGTCTATCTGTGCGAGATCGGCAGCAGGGCGTGGTTCATTCATATCGCGGTCGTGCTCCTGGCCTTTCTTGCCCAGGGAGACACCGGCACGCTTGCGCAGCTATGGCTCGCCGGGATGGTGGTCCTTTCGCTCGTCATATGCGGCATGTGCCAATATGCCATCCGTCGGAAAAGTGCAGATGACCGCTGGCTGATCCGCGCAGGCTGGGCTCACACGTTCCTGACCACACTGGTGGCGCTGTTCTGGTTTCTCGGGGCCGTACTTGCTGCCCGCTCCTCCTTCGAGAACCTGCTTCTCTACAGTTTTGCGCTCGGCGGAACGGCGCTGGGCGCTGTCTCCTCGCAGCATTCGGTGCTGCGGTCCTGTTTCATCAGCATCTGGATCGGCCTGTTGGGGCTGGCGGTCGCTCACATTCTGCTCGACCCGGGCGCTGCCGGCGCTATCAATGCAGGCATGATTGTCCTGTATGGCGGAGCGCTCAGCATTCTGGCCGTGCGGATGAACCGCTTTCTCATGTCGAACCGTGGGCTCGCGAGAAACCTCGATGCTCAGCTTGCCGAACTGTCGCGCGAGCATCAGCGCGCGGAGGAGGCCAACCAGGCCAAGACGCGCTTTCTCGCCAATGCGAGCCACGATCTACGCCAGCCGGTGCATGCCATCGGCATGTTGACAACCATTCTGCGCCAGTCGTCACTCAACGACGAGGCCCGCGAACTCGTCGACCGGATCGACGCCTCGGTGGATTCCCTGTCGGGACTCTTCCAGTCGCTGCTGGACGTTTCGGCGGTCGATCTCGGCCGCGTGGTGCCGCGGTCCGAGGTCTTCAATCTGGGCGGGCTGCTCAACCAGCTTGCGATTCAGAATGCTCCGTTGATCGAGAAGCAGGGCGGCAGCCTCCGGCTCGTGCCGACGAAGCATTGGGTCGAAACCGACCCTCGAATTCTGGCGAACGTCATTCAGAACCTGCTCACCAACGCTGCCAAGTACGCGCCGGGCCACGCTGTTCTGCTTGGGGTCAGGCGATGCGGAGAGGAGCTCGCGATCGTCGTTGCCGATCAGGGACCGGGCATTCCCCAGTCGGAACAGCAGCTTGTCTTCCAGGAATTCTACCGCGTTGCAGGGAAGTCTGGCGGGGCGGCCCAAGGGCTTGGCCTCGGATTGCCCTTGGTGGCGCGGTTTGCCGCCTTGCTGGGTTTGCGTCATCGGCTGGAGTCGGAACCCGGCAAGGGAACTATGGTTCGGATTTCAGGTTTGCGCCCGACAGAGGCGCGCAAACGTGGAACCACAGCCAGGCCCGCGATCGCTCACAGGCTAACAGGCTTGCACGTGCACGTAACCGACGACGATGCCGATATACGGCAGGCGATGGTTGAATTGCTCGAAAGCTGGGGTTGCGTCGTTTCGTCCAGCGCTGGCGTGCCACAGGCCGCGACGCGCGCAGACATGCTGGTGACCGACTACGATCTAGGAGATATGCACACGGGAGCTGAGTGCATCGCCGCAGTACGCGCTCAGGAGGGTTTTGCCGTGCCGGCGCTTGTCGTCACCGGTGTCGCCGGTTTCGACCAGCATCGACTGGACGGTCTGGAGCCTGTCCGTCTGCTTGCCAAGCCGGCGCGGCCGGCGCAGTTGCGTGCCGCACTCATGTCCCTGGCCCTTGAACACGCCGGTGACAAATTGGATCAACAGCCGAGGTCGCGCCCCAATGCTGCCGCAGCCGAACGCGACGTGACATTGAGTGCCCGGAACAACGCGGATGCGTGAATCCTGACCGTGTGCGGCGAGATGCCGAGCGCACGCCCGATTTCCTTGTTTGTCATACCCTGCACGATCAGGCGCAGAACATCCCGTTGCCGGGGTGGAAGGCTTTCGAGTTCGACATCGCTATAGTCGAGGAGATCGGCGTCGCCGCCGTCCTGCGGCCCGATCACCACGATCTTGCCGTTCAGCACATCGAGCACACCGCCTGCGATTACCTGCGGATGCATGGCCTTGCTGACGAACCCGTCGGCGCCCATCGACATGACGCGCTCGATCGTGGCGTCGTCGTCCAGCATGGATACGATCACGATGGAGGCCAGCGGCCATATCTTGCGTAATCGTGCAATCGAATCCGGCAGTACGAAATCTGGAAAGTTGAGGTCTAGAAGAAACAGGTCTGGCGCACCAATGCCCGCCATTTCCAACACGCTACCGAAATCCGCGGCCTCGGATATTTCGGCATCGGTGATGGTGCGCTGTACTAGGCGGCGCATGCCGTCGCGGAAGACGGGATGGTCGTCGGCAATGATGATTTTCACGGCCCTGTCCTCGCCGGCGTAATCGTCGTGGGGCATCAGTCTACGGCCTTCGTTACGCAAGCGCGACCCGATCGGTTCTGCGCATTCGTCGTCACTTGCTGCTGCATCGCTTCGCGCGAATTTTTCGTTTCTGGAAAGCGTAATCGACACTGGGCGGCACCGCTATTAGTTCATGTGCACTAGCGCCCGGTGGCTGGGGCGTCCTTCGCACCTGTATCTCGAGATGGAAACCGCCTAAGACCACCGCAGATACGATTCCGGATCTGCAAGAGGAGCGTTCGATGTCCGCCACGATCTACGGCATCAAAACCTGCGACACGATGAAGAAGGCGTTTCGCTGGCTCGAGAGCGAAGGCGTCGCCTATCGCTTTCACGATTATCGCGTCGAAGGCATCGACCGGGCTTCCGTGGAACGCTGGTGCGCCGCTGCGGGTTGGGAGAAAGTGCTGAACAAGGGGAGCACCACGTTCCGTGCCCTGCCAGATGCGTCGAAGATCGACCTCGACGAAAGTTCAGCGATCGATCTGATGCTCGCGGAGCCAACCATGATCAAACGCCCCGTTCTGGAGACCGGCGGCCGGATCGAGGTCGGCTTCAAGCCGGAGCGCTACGCCGCACTTTTCAAGGGCTGAAGACAAGGCAGTCATCTGGTCCGGGTGTCGCCACCAAGTCGCCTCTTGCAGAGAGTTCATGTTTTGTTCTAATTTGTCGGATGCAACTGGCATTCGACCTCGACTTGCCTGCCGAAGCGGCGCCGACCGTAAAACGAGCCCGCGCGCCGAATCCCATAGTGGGGCGTCGCCGCGCCGAGCAACTTAGCCTACCGGGTCTTCCGCCTGCTCCGATCGCGTCGCTGTTTCTGGCTATCGGCCCTGACGCATGTGCGTCTGCGGAAATCGACCAGAGGATTGTCCCGGCAATTAAGGGTGCTATCGCCAGCAAGATCGGCATTGTGCCTGGAGAATGCAGGCACATCTCGATGGTCGGCTTCGGAAAGTTCGACCACGTTGCTCCAGCACAGGTCGACAAGCTGGATGCCCTATTGCGTGAACTGAAAGCCCCAGCCTTTTCTGCGATCTTCGACCGACTGATGACATTCGGCCCGAGTGGTGCCGTCGTCATGACAGGTGTGGACTGTGTTGGGCCCCTGCGCGATTTTCATGACAGGGTTTGCGACGCTTTGCAGTTGCCCCGGCATTGTCGCAACTTCACGCCACATATGACTGTCGCGCGCGCGCCGCGGATCATGCCGGAGCTTGAGATTCCGCCGGTCTCCTGGCAGGTGCGGGAGTTTCAACTCATCCACAGCCTGCGCAAACCTTATCGGCATGTCATCAAGGCGCGCTGGCCGCTCGCAGCTTGATGTGCAGTGCACCATAACCGGCTTTCGAGTGGACCAGCGCGGCTAAACGGTTGTGCGCCGGCACACCGGTCGTAAGCTTCGCTCCAATGGATTCTCACGCACGTTCCCCGGTCACGTATGCGATCTCAGGCATGATCGCCATGGCGGTCGCCATGGGTATCGGCCGCTTCGTCTATACTCCGATCCTGCCCGGCATGATGGACGGTCTCGGCCTCTCTGCATCCGACGCCGGGCTGATCGCATCGGCCAACTATGCAGGCTACCTCGCCGGCGCCATTCTTGCCGCGGGCAATTGGGGCCAGGGCAGGGAGCGGGCGATTGCAATGGCCGGCCTTGCCGCCAGCACGGTTCTCGCTGCGGCGATGGGCCTGACCGAAAGCGTCGCATTGTTCCTGGCGATCCGCTTCCTCGCAGGCGTCGCAAGCGCCTTCGTTATGATCTTCCTGTCGACCATCATTTTCTCGCGGCTGGCGGCGGGTGGACGCAACGACCTTCAGGCGTGGCATTTCGGCGGTGTGGGGGCCGGAATTGCCGTCTCGTCGGTGATGACCGGTGCCCTGCTTCTGGCCGGTGCCGAATGGCAGGCGAGCTGGCTCTGGTCGGGCGTGTTGTCTGCAGCAGGGTTCGCGGTGGTGTTCTGGTTGGTCGACAAGGGGCCTGCGGCGGCCCAACGACCCGTTGCCGAGCCGGCCATGCCGATGAGCCCGGCAATGGTGCGCATCATTCTCGCCTACGGCCTTTTCGGTTTTGGCTACATCGTCACCGCCACCTTTCTGGTTGCCATCGTCAGGCAGGGCGATGCGGGACGGTTGTTCGAGTCGGTGGTCTGGTTTGCCACCGGCCTGGCGGGGTTCTTCTCCGTGTGGCTCTGGGGCAAGGCTGTCAGGCGGCGTGGTCTCGCCACCATTTTTGCCGCTGGCTGCGTGGTCGAAGCCGTTGGCGTCGCGGCCAGCGTCAGCGTCGGCGGGTATGCAGGCCCGTTGATCGCGGGCGTTCTGCTGGGTGGTACATTCATCGCCGTCACCGCCTTTGGGCTGCAACTCGGGCGTCAACTGGCCGGCGAAGCGCCACGGCGGGTGCTGGCGCTCATGACGGCGGCCTTCGGGCTCGGTCAGATTCTCGGGCCAATCGTTGCAGGGCTCGTGGCGGACCGCACCGGCAGCTTTACCGCGCCGTCCTTGCTTGCCGCCGCGACGCTTCTGCTCTCGGCAATCATTGGCTACGGCGTCAGGCCGCAGACCTGATCGCTACCCGTCGGCAGGCGTGGCTGGTCCTGTCGCGTCAAGATAGCCGCGATATGTGACGCACTTCACTTCGGCCCGCGCGCATGCATCTTCGGTGAAACGCTCCAGCGCACGCCAGTAAGCCCCACCGTTCATAAGCGTGAAATGCAGGCCGATCTGCAGCGGCACGCGATTGCCTTCGAGTTCGGCATCGAGCGCGGCGCGAAGTGCCGAGAGCGTGCGTTCCTCGAAAGCGCCATCTACATCTTCCGTCTCCACGGCTTTGGAGTGACGCACGAAGAGGTTGTAGTCCATGGCGATCACCGCCCGGCCTTTGGGACCTTCGGGGATCATTGGCAGCGCGAAGCGCCTGACCGGGCCTTCCGTTGCCATCGCCGGTCCGCTCGATACCGTGCTTGCATCATAGGCGAAACCGGTTTGCGCCAGCGCATCGAAGAGACCCGGCCCGGTGGAGAGATAAGGCGCGCGGAAACCGACGATCTCGTTTGCAACGAAGTCTTTCCAGTTGTCGGGTTCCCGCTCGCCGATGCCGTTTCGCTGCCAGGCATCGGTCAGCAGTGCCGAGAACTGCCCGAACTCGCTCTTCCAGTCGGCCGCGCTCCAGTCGCCGCCGTCGAAATGGCCGCACCCGTGGCTCGCGATCTCGTGGCCCTCCGCCCGCGCGGTCCATATCTGTTCGAGGCGTTGAGCCGCCTCACCGCGCGATTCGGCGAAACCGACATTGGAACCGCCCGCCCGATGGCGCGGCGGCTCGTATATCGCCCGATCCTCGCGCGCCACGGCATAGACGCAGGACAGGAAATAGGTGAATCGCGCACCGGTGCGATCGGCAAGGGCGCGGCTGCGTTCCCATTGCTCGATCGGCCCCGCGCCGTCGAAGGAGATCATCACATATTGGAGAGGGCGATCACGCGTTTCGTCGGCAAAAGCCGGAGCGGTGCTCAGGCAGGCGATGACGGCGAGGGCGGAACAACGGACAGAAGACATGGGGAGAGGCAACGCAGTACACATATTGAGGGTTCCCGTTCCTCGCAGGCGAATATGGCGCGCGTGGGACCTCGCTGAGCTGTCTTGCCACCCTTAAGCGATCACGGTTTTTGCCAAAGCCCCTTCCATGGCCAAGAAATTTCGCTAAAACCCATGCCGATATAGGCCTGATAAGGAAAATCCGGGCCTGATTTTCCCCTAGACGCCGGTGACCGATGTCGGACGACAGTTTCATTCGCGAAGTAAACCAGGAGCTCCGCCAGGATCAGGCGAAGGCGCTGTGGGACCGTTTCGGCCCCATCACCATCGCCATCGCGGTGGGTGTGGTGCTGGTTACCGCCGCATGGGTTGCCTGGGACTACTGGACGCAGACGCAGGCCAACAGCTCGGGCGATGCCTACTCGCAAGCCTTGTCCCTGGCACGCGAAGGCCGGACCGACGAGGCGACTGCCGCACTGGAGCAGCTCGAGGCCGATGGTCACGGCGCCTATCCGGTTCTCGCGCGTATGCGCGGCGCGACCGTGCTGGCCCAGGCGGGCGACTACGAAGGCGCGGTTGCCGCCTTCGACAATGTTGCTTCAGACAGCTCGGTGCCGGGCTCGATCCGTGACATGGCCAAGCTGCGCGCCGGACTGCTTCTGGTCGACCATGGTTCCTACGAGGATGTGTCGGCCCGTGTCGAGGCGCTGGCGGTCGAAACCAATACGTTGCGCCATTCGGCGCGCGAGGCGCTGGCGCTGTCCGCCTGGAAACAGGGGCGCACGGAGGATGCCGCAACCCTGTTCAACCAGATCATCGATGACGAGGGCGCACCTCAGAACATGCGTCAGCGAGCCGAACTCATGTCCGAACTGATCCGCGGTTCGGGCTCGTCGTCGTGACGAATCCGGATGCGCTTCAAGGTCTCGATCATCGGCCGTCCCAACGTCGGCAAGTCGACGTTGTTCAACCGGCTTGCCGGGCGCAAGCTCGCGCTCGTTGACGACACGCCGGGCGTGACGCGCGATCGGCGCGTGCACCCTGCAAAACTCTTCGATCTTCGCTTCGATGTCATCGACACCGCCGGTCTGGAGGATGCCGCCGCGTCATCGCTCGAAGGCCGCATGCGTGCCCAGACTGAAACCGCGATAGACGAAGCCGATCTCGTCCTGTTCCTCATCGACGCCCGCACGGGCCTGATGCCGGATGACCGCACCTTTGCCGAGGTAGTGAGACGTACGGGCAAGCCCGTGGTGCTGGTTGCCAACAAGGCGGAGACACGTGGTGCCCAGGGCGGCATGCTCGAGGGGTGGGAACTCGGTCTCGGCGAGCCGATCCCCATTTCGGCCGAGCACGGCGAGGGCATGCCCGATCTGCGTGAGGCGATCATCGAGGCGCTCGGCGAGGAGCGTACGCTGGGCGACGATGAGGACGAGCCGGCTGCGGTTGCTTCCACGGGCGTGTTGATCGGCGAGGATATCGAGAATCCCGATGACGAGACCGTGCCGGAGTATGATGCAACCAAGCCGTTGCGCATCGCGGTCGTCGGCCGTCCGAATGCGGGCAAGTCGACGCTTATCAATACCCTGCTGGGTGAGGAGCGGCTGCTGACCGGTCCTGAGGCGGGAATCACGCGCGATTCGATTTCGGTCGACTGGGACTGGCGTGGCCGTCGCATCAAGCTCTTCGACACAGCCGGCATGCGCCGAAAGGCCCGCGTCCAGGAAAAGCTTGAGAAGCTGTCCGTCGCAGACGGTTTGCGCGCCATCCGCTTCGCCGAGGTCGTGGTGATCGTATTCGACGCGACCATCCCGTTCGAGAAGCAGGATCTGCAGATCGCCGATCTGATCATCCGCGAAGGGCGTGCGCCGGTTCTGGCCTTCAACAAATGGGACCTGATCGAAAACCGGCAGGAACTTCTGGCCGAGCTGCGCGAAAAGACCGAGCGGCTGTTGCCGCAGGTGCGCGGCCTCCAGGCTGTGCCTGTGTCCGCAGAGACGGGCAGGGGCCTCGACAAGCTGATGGAGGCGATCGAAAAGACGCATCGCGTCTGGAATAGCCGTGTCTCCACCGGCAAGCTCAATCGCTGGCTGGAAGGTGTGCTTACGCACCATCCGCCTCCGGCAGTCGCCGGCAGGCGGCTCAAGATCAAGTACATCACCCAGGCCAAGACCCGTCCGCCGGGCTTCGTCCTCTCCTGTTCGCGGCCGGATGCCATGCCGCAATCTTACATCCGCTATCTGGTCAATGGCCTGCGCGAGACGTTCGAGATGCCGGGCGTGCCGATCCGCATGGCATTGCGCGCGCCGGACAATCCGTTTGCCAACAAGGCCAAGAAGCGCCGCTGAGGCGCTTTGCCGCGCCTGGCGCGGCCGCCACAATGTCGTCTTTCCCGCACCGTTAACGCTCCATCAAGGTTAATGCCTGACTATCGCGGCCTGTTCAGTTGGGTTGCGTTTCTGGAGAAAATTCGTGCTGCGTCGAAAGGTTTTGCGCCGGCGGGATGTCGTCGGCAGCATGCGATCCCTCGCTGCTCCTTTCATGGTCGGTCTCGGCATTTGGGTCTGTTCGCCGACCCAGGCCGCCTACCAGGATATTGCCAGCTATGTTTCCGGCGTCGAGCGGGGCGGAGAGCGTTGGGGCTCCTTCGTCGAGCGCGCGGTTGCGGGTTCGGTTCATCAGGCGGAAATGCCTTTTCTCGATTCCACCACAACGGGCTCGATTTCCGGTGGAGGTCTGAATGCGGCCGGTCTTGGCGCGGTCGCTTTCCGCGGCAAGGGCGCAACGAGCGAAACGCCTGACGAGGCGCGCATCAACCGGTCCGACAAGCGCGGCCGCATCGTCAACGTTGCGCCTGTGGCGCCGCCGAAGCTGTTCAACGCCGGCTCGGTATTCGAGCGCACCAGCTCGCTGATCGACCTCAAGGCCGAGCCGGAGGTCGCAATGGCCTTCGCCGTGCCGGACATCAAGGGCAAGGAAATCCAGATCGCCGGGGCCTTCCATATCAAGGAAGACAAGATCGACCCCGGCGTTCCGGCTTTCCTTGCCTCGCTGGTTACCAATGAGAAGGCCGACATTCTGGCGACAGCCTATGCGCCGCCGGAGCCGGACTACGCGACCGCCTCGCCGTTTGCCAGCCTGCTCAAGAACGAGCAGGACGAGACCGCCGGCCGGTTCATTCCGCCCGTTGTGGCAGGCGACCACGAATGGATGAGCAAGCCGCTGCCGGCTACCGTATTCTCTTCTGCGGAGCAGAAGTGCCTCGCCGAGGGCATCTATTTCGAGGCGCGCGGAGAAGACGTCAAAGGCCAGGCGGCGGTTGCGCAGGTCATCCTCAACCGCGTACGCAATCCGACCTACCCGTCGACGATCTGCGGTGTCGTCTACCAGAATCGCAGCTGGCGCAATCGCTGCCAGTTCTCGTTTGCCTGCGACGGCTCGCGCCCGCGCGTGCGCAGCGCCTCGCATTACAAGGTGGCGCAGGAGGTGGGCATGGCCGTGACCGCCGGCAAGATCTTCATTCCCGAGGTCGGCTCGGCCACGCACTATCACGCCACCTATGTCCACCCCGGCTGGGCACGAACCATGGAAAAGATGAAGAAGATCGGCCTCCATATCTTCTATCGCACCTATGGCGGCGGCTGGAGCTGAGGCCGCCTTGGCGCGGGGATTCGCGCCAATCCGCCCGGCTTTGCCTGACGACGCATTGTCGCATATGGTCAAGTAATTGAAATTATTTGGCAAATAAGTTCCCTCCAGCCGTCCCGCCCCGGCTTGACTGGGGACATACCCCTAACTATGTTGCGCGCGACTTTGAAAGCGGAGAGCCGATACCGGCTGTTCGGGCAGGAGGTTCGCGATGGCCGGCTCAAACAGGCCAGACGAAACCGGAGACGAAAAGCCCGGCGCAGCGGCAGGATCGCCCAACCGCGAGCAGGACCTCGTCCGCCGCAGCCGTGAACTGGATGCGGCTCTCGCAGCCAGAAAACCGGCGCGGGACGAAACCGAGAGTAAACCCGCGACCGGCGGCATGGCCGGTTTCGGACAGGCGCTGAAGCTGTCGAGCGAGTTCATCGCTGGGATAGCGGTGGGGGCGGGCCTGGGATGGCTGATCGATCGCGTGGCGGGTACGTCGCCATGGGGTCTCATCATCTTCCTGCTTCTGGGGTTTGCCGCTGGCGTGCTTAATGTCCTGCGTTCAGTGGGCATGGTCGCCGAGGGAGGGCCGGGAAAGGCGCGGAATGGCGCCGGACGGCCCGATTGAGATTGAATTGCGCCGCGTGGCGCGCGTGACGCATCGAGGGGGTCCAGGTTGGCCAACGATCCAATTCACCAGTTTCAGATCTCGAAACTGATTCCGATCGAAATCGGTGGGCTCGATTTCTCGTTCACCAACTCGTCGCTGTTCATGGTCGCCACCGTGGCGACCGCAGGCGCGTTTCTTTATCTGACGACCTCCAGCCGCGGTCTGGTTCCCAGCCGTCTGCAGTCGGTTTCGGAGATGTCCTACGAATTTGTCGCCAACATGCTGCGCGACGCTGCCGGTACCCACGGCATGAAGTTCTTCCCGCTGGTGTTTTCGCTGTTCATGTTCGTGCTGGTGGCAAACCTGCTGGGCATGTTCCCCTACTTCTTTACCGTCACCAGCCACATCATCGTCACCTTCGCGCTTGCGATGCTGGTGATGGGCACCGTCGTCATCTACGGTTTTTGGAAGCACGGGCTCAAGTTCCTCGGTCTCTTCGTGCCCGAAGGTGTTCCGGCCATTCTCGTGCCGCTGGTGGTGCTGATCGAGGTGATCTCGTTCCTGTCGCGTCCGATCAGCCTTTCGGTGCGTCTCTTCGCCAACATGCTGGCTGGTCACATCACGCTCAAGGTTTTCGCCGGCTTCGTCGTCTCGCTGGGTTCGCTGGGCGCGCTTGGCATCGGCGGAGCTATTCTGCCGCTGCTCATGACCATTGCGCTGACCGGCCTCGAGTTCCTGGTGTCGTTCCTGCAGGCCTACGTTTTCGCAGTGCTGACCTGCATGTATCTCAACGACGCGCTACACCCGTCGCACTGACCCGTTCACCGGCGGGCTCTCCCGCCAACTTCGAAACCGCATCAATCTCAAAGTTCCATTGAAGGAGTTCTACCATGGAAGCGGAAGCAGCAAAGTTCATCGGCGCCGGTATTGCCTGCCTTGGCATGGGCGGCGCGGGCATTGGTCTCGGCCACATCTTCGGCAACTACCTCGCCGGCGCCCTGCGCAATCCTTCGGCTGCTGACGGCCAGTTCGGCCGCCTGATCTTCGGCTTCGCGGTGACGGAAGCGCTCGGCATCTTCTCGCTGCTGGTCGCGCTGCTGCTGCTGTTCGCAGTCTAAGACCGAAGCCGTATATTGTCGGCCGCCTTGTGCGGCCGGCCACTCTCTAGACAGGGGTAGCCCATGTTCGTGGCGCCTGCATTCGCGCAGGAATCGGAAACGGAAGCGCACGGCGAGACGCAATCCGAAGTTGGCGTCGACCACGGCGCTGGCGGCGGTTCGTTCCCGCCATTCGATTCTTCCACATATCCGTCGCAGCTTCTCTGGCTGGCGATTACCTTCGGCCTGTTCTACCTGTTCCTGCAGAAGGTGGTTCTGCCGCGCATCGGCGGCATCCTCGAGGTGCGCAGCGATCGCATCGCGCAGGATCTCGACCAGGCCGCCAAGTTGAAGGAAGAGGCGGACGCTGCCCTTGCTGCCTACGAGCAGGAGCTTGCCGACGCCAAGTCCAAGGCGAATGCGATTGGCCAGGAAGCCCGCGAGGGTGCCAAGGCGGAAGCCGAGGCGGAACGCAGGCAGGTTGAGGCAGCGCTGGATTCCAAGCTTTCGGAAGCCGAGGCACGCATCGCGCTGATCAAGGACGCCGCCATGCGCGACGTCGGCCAGATCGCCGAGGAAACCACCGGCCTGATCGTCAAGGAGCTTGTCGGCACCACGATCGACAAGGCTGCGGTTTCATCCGCGGTCAAGGCTTCGAGGAGGTAGGACCATGGATGCTACATTCTGGGCCACAGCCGCTCTGCTTATCTTCCTCGCGCTTATGGCCTATCTGCGTATACCGGGGATGATCTCGAAGTCGCTCGACGCGCGCGCCGAACGTATTCGCAACGACCTTGAGGAAGCGCGTCGCCTGCGCGAGGAGGCCCAGCAACTGCTGGCCGAATACCAGCGCAAGCGTAAGGAAGCCGAGCAGGAAGCGGGCGATATCGTCGCCGCCGCCAAGCGCGAGGCCGAGCTTCTGGTTTCTGAAGCCAAGCAGAAAACCGAAGACTACGTGGTGCGGCGTACGGCGCTCGCGGAGCAGAAGATCGCTCAGGCAGAGCGTGACGCAGTCAACGAGGTGCGCAGCAGCGCGGTGGATATCGCCATCGAGGCTGCCGGCAAGCTGCTCGCGGACAAGGTCGATGCACGCGCTGACGCCGCGCTTTTCAAGTCGACGCTTGACGACGTCAAGGCGAAGCTGAACTGATCGGTTCTACCGGTTCGAACACTCTAAGGCCGCCTCCGGGCGGCCTTTTGTTATGGTGCGTCCTTCGAGGCTCGCTTTGCTCGCACCTCAGGATGAGGACGGCTGTGCACCGCCCGGCGATGTTGCGGGCTTGAGGGGGCTTCTTTGACGTCCGTCGAGCCACCCGTGGGAGAGTTTGATCAACCCTCGTCCCTCATCTTGAGGTGCGAGCAAAGCGAGCCTCGAAGGACGCATGACGGCAAACAGGTTTTCTGGGCAACTGCTCTTTATGTGCGGAACGGCGCGAAGGAGAGCCTGTGCAGCCGTGTTACCGGCCCGTGTTCCAGGATCGCGGTGCGATGGCGGACCGTTGCGTAGCCCATATGGAGCTCGAAACCGTAGCGCACGTCACAGGCTCCGGCGCGCGCCATCATCCGGTCTCGCATCACCTTGGCGATGATGGAGGCTGCCGCGATCGATTGCGAGCGCTGGTCACCCTTGACGACCGCGCGGCCGAGACAGGGGAGCCCGGGTGGAACGTCCCGGCCGTCCGCAAGCACCAGCAACGGCTTCACAGTAAGCGTGGCCACTGACCGGCGCATGGCTTCCAGGCTTGCCTTGCGGATATCGCCGCTGTCGATGGAACCCGCGCATACGGCCGAAAACGAAACCGCCCTTGCGCGCGTGAGAATTTCGGTGAACACGCCTTCGCGTGCTGCTGCATCCATCCGCTTCGAATCGTCCAGCCCATCCGGAATGTTCTCAGGATCGAGGACGACGGCGGCCGCAACCACCGGGCCTGCGAGAGGCCCCCGGCCTGCCTCGTCGGTGCCGGCCACGGGCCAGCGGCTATCGCGCAGGGCCTCCCTCTCCAGCGAGAAATCGGGTCGCACGGGCAGGTCGAAAAGAAGCGGAGAATCGGGCTGTGGTCGTGGCATAGCCTGTCGATGCTTGCACCGGCTGAGGCCCCGGTGCAAGCAGCGAACCATCCCACAGCGAGCGTATCCACTTGTCGTCGGGCAAAAGAAAAGCGGAGAACCGGAGCGCGGGCGAGGCATGTTGCGGCGATGCTCGCGGGGCTCCGGTTCTCCAGTCCTTCCCGCCGGATGGGGCGGGGCGGGAAGGCTCCGTCGGGTGCCAGGGGACGGGGCAGGCCGGACGGAATTCGCTGGCGCGGGCGATGCTGGACATCGCCCGCGCTGCCTATGATTACTAGAGCAGCATCAACTGCTCGCCCGCCTGGGCCGGCGGCTTGAACAGATCGGTTCGCAGCCGCCTCTTCTCAACATTGAGTTCCAGCCGCTTTGCCGCGATTTCGAAGCGCCGGCCGATCTGCCATGCATAGGGCCCTGCGCCCTTCATCCGTTTGCCCCACTCGGCATCGTAGTCCTTGCCTCCACGCATCGAACGGATCAGCGAAATCACGTGGCGGTATCTGTCCGGATAGTGCCGCAGCAGCCAGTCCTTGAAGATCGGCGACACCTCCAGCGGCAGACGCAGGATGATGTAGCCTGCCTCGCGGGCGCCGGCCGCCTGGGCGGAGTCAAGAATGCGCTCGATCTCCTGATCGTTCAGCGCCGGGATCACAGGGCCGATCATCACCGAGACTGGCACCCCCGCATCTGCCAGCGTGCGCAGAGCCTCCAGCCGCTTCGGTGGCGTGGCCGCGCGCGGCTCCATCATCCGTGCCAGCTTGCGGTCGAGCGTGGTGATCGAAAGCGCCACCTTGGCCAGCCCCTTCTCGGCCATGCGTCCGAGAATGTCGGCGTCGCGTGTCACCAATGCCGACTTGGTGACGATGCCGACAGGGTGGTTATGCGCCTCCAGCACTTCGAGAATTTCGCGCATGATGCGCCACTGTTTCTCGATCGGCTGGTAGGGATCGGTGTTGGTGCCGATCGCAATCGTTCGGGGCTCATAGCCGGGTTTCGCCAGTTCCCGCTCCAGCAACCGGGCAGCGTCCGGCTTGGCAAACAGCTTCGCCTCGAAGTCCAGCCCCGGCGACAATCCCATGAAAGCGTGGGTCGGCCGCGCGAAGCAATAGACGCAGCCATGCTCGCAGCCGCGATAGGGATTGATCGAACGGTCGAATGAGATGTCCGGCGACGTGTTGCGGGTGATGATGTTGCGTGGCTTCTCGACCTGAACTTCGGTCTTGAACGGAGGCAATTCCTCGAGGCTGTTCCACCCGTCGTCGAAGACATGCCGCGTCAGCGGCTCGTAGCGGCCGGAAGGATTGACGCCGGCCGCGCGGCCGCGCCGCCTGTCGAAGCCGACGCGGAGCCCGCTATCGTCCACCAGCGCGTTCGCCGCGGCCGCGCCGCCGCCAGCAAAGGCTGCCATATCCGCTTGTCTGATCGGTTCCATGTCTGGCTCCGTTGGCGAACGACTCGCCTGTCCGTGATGAAACTATTCCTATTTCTGGACGCAGAACAAAGCAAGAACTTTTTCTGCTGCAGTGCAGCACTGGCTTTAGCCGGCGCTTTCAGCTATTCCGGTCGAATGCTGTCCGTCCTGATCGAGACGCGTAACCATGAAGATGCGTTGGCGCGCACGCTCGCCTCGCTCGTTGGCGGGGCCGTCGAAGGCGTGGTGCGCGAGGTGATCGTCTGTGACGGCGGCTCGTCGGACCGCACCCACACCGTCGCTGAACATGCCGGTTGCAGCTATCTGGCCGGTGCCGATGCGCTGTCCGGCATCAGGCAGGCGCGCAGCGAATGGATACTGATTCTCGAGCCGGGCGCGCGGCTGCTTGAAGGATGGATGGACGCCGTTCTCAGCCACGCGGAAGTGGCCGCCGGCGCGGCCCGCTTCACGCGCGCGCGCCAGTACAGGCAGCCCTTCCTCGCCCGCGTCTTCGCCGGTCGTAGACCGCTGGCAGACGGGCTGATGATTACTAAACGCCAGGCGCTATCGCTGGCTCGGGCTGACGGTCTGGCGATCGCTCGGTCGGTATCGGCGCGCAGGCTGGGCGCGGAGATTCTTCCCGCGCCGCCTTCCGCAAAGACAGCCTAGCTTGTTCCGCCGCGCTTCAGATGCTCGTCCAGCCGCGGCATGATCTCCACGAAATTGCATGGCATGTGGCGGTAGTCGAGCTGCGCCTTGAGGATATGGTCCCACGCGTCACGGCAAGCTCCCGGCGAGCCGGGCAGCACGAAGACGAACGTGGCGTCGACCACTCCGCCAGTCGCCCGCGACTGGATCGTGGACGTGCCGATCTTGTCGTAGGAAATCCGGTGGAAGACTTCCGAGAAGCCGTCCATGCGCTTCTCGAAAATGGGCTCCAGCGCTTCCGGCGTCACGTCGCGGCCGGTGAAGCCGGTGCCGCCTGTTGTGATGATCACGTCGACAGCATCGTCCTTCGCCCAGCCACGTACGACGGAGCGAATTGCCTCGACGTCGTCCTTCACGATGTCGCGTGCGGCGAGCCGGTGACCGGCCGCCCCGATCCGCTCGGCAAGCGTCTGCCCGGACTTGTCGTCCTCCGGCGTCCGCGTGTCGGAGACGGTCAGCACGGCAATGCCGACAGGCAGGAAGGGTCTGTTCTCGTCAAGTGGCATCTGCTCGAGCCCTTTCGATCGTTCGCGTCGCCGTCACGTACCACGAGGGGTGCAGCACCGCGATGGCGGATGCGGCGACCTTCGCCTCGTCGCGCGATGCGAACAGCCCGAAACACGTTGCACCCGAGCCAGACATACGCGCCAGCGCCGCGCCGTTGGCGGTGAGCGCCGACAGTACCTCACCAATTTCCGGCGCGAGCGTTTGAGCCGGCACTTCCAGGTCGTTGCGCGTATCCGTCAGCCAGGCAGACAATGCCTGCGGTCCCGGCAGCGTCGGCAAAGGCGGGTTCTCGCGGCTGGCCAGCGCGCGGAATATCGCGGGGGTCGGTACGGCTACGCCGGGGTTGGCCAGCACCATATGAAGCGGCGGAATGCCCTCGACCGGCTCGATTTCCTCTCCGATCCCGCGTGCTACGAGCGTCCGTGCATAGAGGCACATCGGCAAATCTGCACCCAGCCGCAGAGCCGCTGCCGCCAGCGTATCGGCGGAAAGCTCGATGCCCCATAATCGCATCAGTGCCCGCAGTGTCGCCGCTGCATCGCTTGAACCGCCGCCGATGCCGGAGGCGACAGGCAGGTTCTTTTCAAGCGAGATAGCGACCGGCGGCAGGTCGCCGTGCTTGCTTCGCAGCAGGTCCCGCGCCCTCAGCACGAGGTTGTCGGCCTCGTCGTCGAGCAGACCAGCGAAAGGACCCTGGATGGTAAAACTGTCTTGCTCCGCCGCCGCGACCGACACTGTGTCGCCTACCTCGGTGAACACCACGAGCGTGTCGAGCAGGTGGTACCCGTCATCCCGGCGGCCGGTGACATGCAGCGCAAGGTTCA
Source organism: Neoaquamicrobium sediminum (assembly GCF_040970315.1). NCBI lineage: Bacteria > Pseudomonadati > Pseudomonadota > Alphaproteobacteria > Hyphomicrobiales > Phyllobacteriaceae > Neoaquamicrobium > Neoaquamicrobium sediminum. Next base: position 621,706 of record NZ_JAZHFV010000002.1, read on the forward strand.
CCTTGGCCGGCGCGTGCTCGACGACTTTTGCAGGCATGGACCGGCGTTCAGTCCTTCAGGAGGTGGTATTCGCCGGTCTTGGGGTCTTTCACCAGCGTGCCCTGCGACCCCGTGCGCTGCTCCGCCTCGGCGCGCCGCGCTTTCGCTGTCAGGCGCTCTGCCTCGCGGATGAAGGAGCGGTAGCCGACATAGGCGACGATGCCGAGCGCTGCGAAGAAAATAAGCTGGGGCATTGTCCGGTCTCCTCCCGGATTGGGATGCTAAGGGTCACGGTGCCAGTACGGACCCAATTCTAGTGCCTTTTCCCGCGTCGTCAAAGGCCGAACCGGCTCCAGAGGGCGCGTTCTTCCGCCGCATCGAAAAGCCCATCTGCTGCCGAGGCCGCGATCCCGTTCGCCTGGGAGCTGAACACGCCGAGCTTGCGCCCGAACAGGCCGCGCGGCATCGACACGAGCTGCAGCCGCGTCTTCTCGCCGTATCGCTGCTTGAGAAACGAACGCATGTCGCCAAGAGCGTCGACAAGGCCCAACTCCAGCCCCTTCTTTCCGGTCCAGAACATGCCGGTGAAGAGGTCTGGATCGTCCGTGAGCCTGGCGCCGCGCCGCCCTTTGACCAGGTCGATGAAGGTGTCATGGATTTCGAGCTGAAGCGCCTTCAGGCGTTCCACATCCTCCTTCCTCTCTGGGCTGAACGGGTCGAGAATCGACTTGTTGCGCCCGGCGGTGTGGACGCGGCGTTCCACTCCGATCTTCTTGATCATCTCCTGGAAGCCGAAACCGGCCGAAACAACGCCGATGGAACCGACGATGGAGGAGGGGTCCGCGACGATCTCGTCGCCGGCGACAGCGATCATGTAGCCACCCGAGGCGGCCACATCCTCGACGAAGACGATCACGCGCTTATTCTTTTCCTCGGCAAGGTCGCGAATGCGCCGGAAGATCAGACGCGACTGCACCGGCGAACCGCCGGGAGAGTTGATGGAGATTGCGACTGCGGGCGCCTCCTTGAACGCGAAAGCCTTCTCGATCAGCCCCGCTGTCGAGGCCAGCGACAGGGAGGGCCGGAACTGGTTCCCGCCCGCCATGATAGCGCCGTGCAGCCGAATGACGGGAATGGTGATGGCGCCGGAGCGCATGGAGCGGGGAAGAAGGCGGCTGAAAAGTCGTCTCAAAGGGGCAGGTCTCCACTGTTCATTGTGGATGTAGGCATTCGCGGCGCGCAAGCAATATGGGGCGCCACGCCTTTGTGGCTCAATCGCCGAAAAGTGTAGCCCGGCCGTTGTTGATCGCATCCGCTTGCTGCGAGAAGCGGCGACCCGTCGGTTCGTGTATCGCCAGGGCCGGCATCAGCGTCAGCCCCGCGCGCGAGCCTCGCAAGGCGCGAATCAGGATCCGTATCGCAGGCTCGTGCGTGCGGGGGTGAATGGGCAAGATCTGCGCCGCGCCGAACCGTCCCTGCATCGCGGCCAGGATTTCCGGTAGCGAACCAGGGCGAGCGATGATCGAGAGTCCCCCACGCGGGCGCACGATTGCCGCCGCCGTGCGCAGCCAGCGCTCGAACAGCCCGTCCTCCATCACATGGGCCGAGCGGCGCAGAGCGTCGGGTGAGGGGCGGTCTGCCGCGGCGTTGAAGGGCGGGTTCATCAACGCGAAATCGAAAGCCCTGTCGGCGAGGCCAGCTGTCATCCGTGCCTTGCCCGTCAACGTGACGTCAGCCTCGATCACGGAGGCGCGGTCGCGTAAGCCAGCATTGGCCTCGTGCGCAATCGAACGCCGCGCGTAATCGGCCATTTCCTGATCGCGTTCCACGAGGGCCACTGTGGCGTCCGGACAACGCGTGGCAACTGCAAGTCCGGCCGCGCCGGCGCCAGAGCCGAGATCGGCGAGCCGGCCTGCGAAGGAGCCCGGCACGCTTGCGGCCAGCATCATGGCGTCCATGCCGGCGCGATGGCCGCGCCGCGGCTGTATCAAATGAAACGCCCCCCGGTGGAAGGCGTCCAGCGTGGACTCTTCGGCCTTGTCTGCGATCTCCGCGAACGCCGTCATTGTTTGCCCAGTTCGCCCGCTATGCCGGCCTCTTCCAGCAGCTGGCGCGCGGCATCCAAGTCGTCGTCCGAAACCATGACGCGGCGCGGGAGGATCCCCAGCGAGCCCTCTATGACGCTCATATTCTGGTCGGCCACGAAGTAGGAGAGCCCCGCGTCGCGCAACAGCGCCTCGACGAACGAGATCAATACGGGGTCGTTGGTGCGCATCAGTTCGATCATGGCGGCGAGGCTTTCAGGTTGCAGCGCTAAAGTAAACGACAAACCGCGCCAATTCGCCACTTGCCGCGCCTCATACGCCTGCCTAGAGTCGCGCAAGAAAGTTACGGGCGGCGGGCCGCGCTCAAGGGAGTTTCATGTGGTGGGTGTCGTAGTCAATCTGGAGGGCGGTAAACGCGAAAACGCCTCCATCGAGGCGTTGATAGCGCTGACGCGCGCGGATATGGGCCGCGTCAACGAACTCATCCTGTCGAAAGCCGGCTCCGACGTCGAGATGATTCCGGAAGTCGCCAATCACCTGATCTCGTCGGGCGGCAAGCGGCTTCGGCCCATGCTCACCCTCGCAGCCGCGCAGATGTTCGGCTATCAGGGTGATGGCCACATCAAGCTGGCGACCAGCGTGGAGTTCATGCACACCGCGACCCTGCTGCATGACGATGTCGTCGACGAGAGCGACATGCGGCGCGGCAAGCGCACGGCGCGCATGATCTGGGGCAATCAGGCAAGCGTGCTCGTCGGGGACTTTTTGCTCGGCCAGGCCTTCCGTATGATGGTCGAGGTTGGCTCGATTGATGCTCTCGACATTCTCTCCACCGCGGCATCGATCATCGCCGAAGGCGAGGTGATGCAGCTCGGCGTGGCGAAGAACCTGGAGACCACCGAGGACGACTATCTCGCCGTCATCAAGGCGAAGACGGCAGCCCTGTTCTCGGCAGCCGCCGAGGTCGGGCCGATCGTTGCGGGAGCGTCAAAGACGGACCGCGCCGCGCTGCGTTCCTACGGCATCAATCTCGGCCTTGCTTTCCAGCTCATTGACGACGCGCTCGACTATGGCGGCGATTCGAAGAACCTCGGCAAGAATGTTGGCGACGACTTTCGCGAGGGCAAGGTCACGCTTCCCGTGATCCTCAGCTACCGCCGTGGTTCCGCCGAGGAGCGCGAATTCTGGAAGGCGGCGATCGAGAACGACCGCACCGACGACGAATCGCTTGACCGCGCCCGTGGCTTGATGACCAAGCACGGCGCTATCGGCGACACCATCGGGCGGGCAAGGCACTTCGGCGAGATTGCCCGCGACGCTCTCGCGCCGCTCAGGCAGACGCCGCAAAAGCAGGCGATGCTCGACGTGATCAACTTCTGCATCAGCCGCGTAAGCTGAAGGGTTAGGCCCTGCCGCGCTACGGCTGTCCTGATCGTGAAGTAAGGCGGATTGAACCGCGACCGCAAAAAGGCCATGCTTTGTGCCTTCAACGTCTGACATGCTCGCCGTGTCGGGCGCGGCGGACCGACAGGAAGGGAACCAATGCGGCTTAAGACTGGACGCTGGATCATGGCTGCGGGATTGGCAGCCGGCATCGCGACAGGCAATGCGTGGGCAGCGCCGGAAACGGACGAAACGGTATCGATCAAGACGCTGTCAGGTGCCTATCTTGCGGCCAGGGTCGCCGAGACGGACAACGATCTCGCATCCGCGATCGCCTATTACCGCCGTGCCATCTCGTTCGATGCGGACAACCAGACGCTGCAGCAGAGCCTGATGCTTGGCCTGATCTCGGAGGGAAGCTTCGATGAGGCGCTTCCTTATGCCGAAAAGCTCAAGGAAGTGCCCGAGGTCGAGCGCTTCTCGCGCCTCGCACTCGCCGTCGACTCGATCCGCGGCGAGCGCTACGCCGAGGCTGAAACGTGGCTCAAGCTGACGCTCGAATCGGACCTCGACAGGCTGATCACCGGCCTTATGACTGCCTGGGCGAAGCTTGGCGCTGGTGACAGTGCGGGTGCGCTGGCGTTTGTCGATCAGCTTTCGGGTCCCGAATGGTACGACCTCTTCATTGGTTATCATCGTGCCCTGATCGCCGAGCGCGCGGGCGACATGGAGACTGCGCGCACGGCCTTCGAGGCGACGCAGACCAATGTGTCGGGTGGCGGCGCGGCTCCGGAAGTGTTCCTGCGTAGCCTGGAGGCCTATGCGGGCTTCCTGGCACGCGAGGGTGAAAACGACAAGGCGCTGGAGGTGCTTGCCAAGGCTGAGGAGTTTGCGCCGGGCCGGGTCACGATCCAGGCACTGCGCGAGGACATCGAGAGCGGCGAACAGGCCGCACTGCTGGTGCCAGACGCGCAGGCGGGTGCCGCCGAAGCGCTCCTCAATCTCGCAACGGCCCTTAACCGCAGCGGCGGCGAATCCTTTGTGCGGCTTTACCTGCAATACGCAGTGGCGCTGCGGCCGGACAGCGACGCGATCCTCGTCCAGCTTGCCGGCATCGCCGAGCAGCAGAGCAACGCCGAAGCGGCCATCGCCAATTATGAGAAAGTACCTGCATCGTCGCCGATGCGGCGCATCGCCGAATTGCAGCTCGGTCTCAACCTTGCCGATCTGGAGCGTTTCGACGAGGCCGAAGGGCATCTGAAAGCCGCGCTTGCCGAAGACGAGAACGACATGCGGGCCTATCTCGCGCTGGGCGGGGTCTATGCACGGCAGGAGAAATACCGGGACGCCGCCAACCTTTACGACCAGGCGGTCGCCCGCATGGGTGAGCCGACGCGGGCCGAATGGAACATCTTCTACCAGCGCGGCATCGCCTATGAGCGGTTGAAGGAGTGGGACAAGGCCGAGCCCAATTTCCACAAGGCGCTGGAGCTCTATCCAGACCAGCCGCAGGCGCTGAACTATCTGGGCTATTCCTGGGTCGACATGAACATCAATCTCGAAGAAGGGCTGGAGATGATCCAGCGCGCTGTCGAGTTGCGACCGAGCGACGGCTACATCGTGGATTCGCTTGGCTGGGCCTTCTACCGGCTCGGTCGTTTCGAGGATGCTGCACGCGAGCTCGAGCGTGCGGTGGGTCTGATGCCCGCCGACCCGATCCTCAACGACCATCTCGGCGATGCCTACTGGCGTGTCGGCCGCAAACTTGAGGCCACGTTCCAGTGGCGGCACACGCTCGCGCTGGAGCCGGACGACGAGGTAAAAGCCGATGCCGAGCGCAAGCTGGCGGAAGGCATGCAGCCGTTCGAACAGCGCGCGGATGCGAATGACGCTTCGGAGGAAACCCTGCCCGCCAACGTGGTGCCGCTGCCGGATGGTGCCGACAGCAAGGCCGACGAGCCGCCCGTTGAAACCGTGGCGGTGGGCAGCACTGTCCATGTCGTGTCGCCCGGACAGTCGCTGTGGTCGATCGCGGCCGAATTGCTGGGCGACGGCAACCGCTACATCGAGTTGCTGGACCTCAATCCCGACCTCCGTGGAGATCCCGGCCGCATCGTGCCCGGCTACCGGCTTAACCTGCCGCAGCCGGCAAACTAGCCGCCTCCGCTACAGTGCGCTTCCTTGACGCTTGCGAACGGCCGCACTAGGACGTGCCACGTCCCGACATAGGCCGTGAAAGGCACGCACGTGAACGCCGAACAGTCCGCCATGCACCCCAGCCGCTCGTTCCAGGGGCTGATCCTGACGCTGCACCGATACTGGGCGGATTACGGCTGCGTCATCCTCCAGCCCTACGACATGGAAGTCGGCGCAGGTACGTTCCACCCGGCAACCACCCTGCGCGCTCTGGGCCCGCGCCCGTGGAACGCGGCCTATGTGCAGCCCTCGCGCCGGCCTAAGGATGGCCGCTACGGCGAGAACCCCAACCGGCTGCAGCACTACTACCAGTATCAGGTGATCTTGAAGCCCAACCCGTCGAACCTGCAGGAGCTTTATCTTGGCTCGCTTGCCGCGATCGGCATCGACCCGCTGCTGCACGACATCCGCTTCGTGGAAGACGACTGGGAAAGCCCGACGCTGGGCGCCTGGGGTCTGGGCTGGGAATGCTGGTGCGACGGCATGGAGGTCTCGCAGTTCACCTATTTCCAGCAGGTCTGCGGCATCGAATGCGCGCCGGTGGCCGGCGAGCTGACTTACGGCCTTGAGCGGCTGGCCATGTATGTGCAGGGCGTCGACAACGTCTACGACCTGAACTTCAACGGCCGCGAGGGCGCTGAGAAGGTGACCTATGGCGACGTTTTCCTGCAGGCCGAGCAGGAATACTCGCGGCATAATTTCGAGCACGCCGACACGGCGATCCTGTTCCGCCACTTCGAGGACGCAGAACGCGAGTGCAAGGCGCTGCTGGCCGCCGGTGCGCCGAAGGAAGGCGACAACAACCCGATGCACAAAATGGTGCTGCCAGCCTACGACCAGTGCATCAAGGCGAGCCATGCCTTCAACCTGCTCGACGCACGCGGCGTGATCTCGGTCACCGAGCGGCAGAGCTATATTCTGCGCGTGCGCAATCTGGCCAAGGCGTGTGGCGAGGCGTTCCTGGCGACGGATGCGGGCGGTTACGCATTCGAGACGAAAGCTGCCTGACATGCCTGATCTTCTTCTTGAACTCCGCTCCGAGGAAATCCCGGCCCGCCCGCGCGCCCGCAGCGCCGCAGGCGCGAGGACGTGCAAACAGAAGGCATGCGGCATGGAGAGCACCGATGCCTGATCTGCTTCTCGAACTTCGCTCCGAGGAAATCCCCGCCCGCATGCAGCGCAAGGCTGCTGGCGACCTGAAGAAGATGGTCACCGACGGTCTGGTCGATGCCGGTCTTACCTATGAGGCGGCGACGGAGTACTGGACGCCGCGCCGGCTGACGCTCGACATTCGTGGCCTGACGGCGCGATCGAAGGATGTGCGCGAGGAGCGCAAGGGCCCGTCGACCAAAGCGCCCGAGCAGGCTGTCCAGGGCTTTCTACGCTCCGCCGGGCTTTCCTCCGTCGAGGAGGCGCAGATCCAGTCCGACCCGAAGAAGGGCGAATTCTACGTCGCGGTGATCGAGCGGCCGGGCCGTCCGGCCGAGGAGATCATCGCGGACCTGATGCCCGGCATCGTTCGGAGCTTCCCGTGGCCGAAATCGATGCGTTGGGGTGCTGCCTCGGCGAAGCCCGGCTCGCTGCGCTGGGTGCGCCCGCTGCAATCGATCCTCTGCACCTTCGGGCCTGAGACCGAGGAGCCGGTGGTGGTCGATTTTGAGGTCGACGGCATCCGCGCCGGCAACGTCACCTACGGCCATCGCTTCCATGCACCGGGTGAGATCATCGTGCGCCGCTTCGACGATTATGTCTCCAAGCTGGAGGCCGCAAAGGTCGTGCTCGACGCCGAGCGGCGCAAGAGCATCATCCTCGACGACGCGAAGAACCTCGCATTCGCCGCAGGGCTCGAACTGGTCGACGATGAGGGCCTGCTGGAAGAGGTCTCAGGTCTCGTCGAATGGCCGGTGGTGCTGATGGGCGAGTTCGAGCAGGCCTTTCTCGACATTCCGCCGGAGGTCATCCGGCTCACCATCCGCGCCAACCAGAAGTGCTTCGTCACGCGTCCGCAGGGCGATGGTGACAGGCTGTCCAACCGCTTCGTGCTCGTTTCCAACATCGAAGCGAAGGATGGCGGCGTGGAGATCGCCCACGGCAACGGCAAGGTCGTGCGGGCGCGCCTGTCGGACGCGGTCCATTTCTGGAAGACCGACCAGGCCGACCTGCCGGACCTAGCCACGCTGGAGGCTTCGGCCGCAAAATTCGGGCTCGATCTCAGGAAGCCGCTCGACCAGCGCATGGCACGGCTCGACCATCTCGGCGTCACCTTCCATGCCAAGCTCGGCACGCAAGGCGAGCGCGTGGAGCGCATCCGCAGGCTCGCGCGCGAACTGGCACCGCTGGTCGGCGCCGATCCCGATCTGGCCGACCGCGCGGCGGTACTTGCCAAGGCCGATCTCCAGACCGAAGTCGTCGGTGAGTTTCCCGAATTACAGGGCGCGATGGGCCGCAAATATGCGCTGTTGCAGGGCGAGGATGCTTCCGTCGCCGCAGCGCTTGAGGAACACTACCGCCCGCAGGGGCCGTCCGACGTCGTCCCGACCGATCCGGTCTCGGTAGCGGTGGCGCTGGCCGACAAGCTCGACACGCTGGTCGGCTTCTGGGCCATCGACGAAAAGCCCACCGGTTCCAAGGACCCGTATGCGCTCAGGCGAGCGGCGCTGGGCGTTATCAGGATCGTGGTTGAAAATGGGGTGAGGGTGGCGCTGCGAGAGCGGGTCGCCGTCCATGCCGTGGACACTGGGCTTTTGGATTTGCAGGATATCGGCGGGTTCGATTCTTCGGCAGCGGACGACCTCCTCTCCTTCTTCCACGATCGCCTGAAAGTCTATCTCCGCGACAAGGGCGCGGGGCACGACCTCATCGACGCGGTGATCTCTCCGGAAGCCGACGACCTTCTCCTCGTCACAAGCCGTGTCGCGGCACTCGGCATCTTCCTCGATTCCGACGATGGCAAGAACCTGCTCGCCGGCACCAAGCGTGCGGCGAACATTCTGGCTGCCGAAGAGAAGAAGGGCACCACCGTGGCCGACGCCGTCGATCCCGCCCTGTTGCGCGAGCCAGCCGAGAAAAAGCTGTTCGATGCGGTGAATCAGGCTGAGAAGAACGCGGGCGAAGCGATTCAGAAACAAGACTTTTCCGCTGCCATGCTTGCACTTAGCGCACTGCGTGAACCAGTTGATTCATTCTTTGAAGCGGTTCTCGTGAACGATGAGGACGAGGCGGTGCGGGCCAACCGGCTGGCGCTGCTCGCCCGCATCCGTGAGGCGACCGGCCAGGTCGCCGATTTCTCGAAGATCGCGGGCTAAATAAACACCCACACGCCGAGTGCCATCGCGACCAGCGTCAGCACCGGCGTCGTCATGCCGAGCTTCGGCAGCCAGGCGGGCGGCGGCGTGCCCGTCTTCGCCGCACGCGCATTGATGCGGTCGATCGCAAGGATCACGCCCAGCAGCACCAGCGCCGTCAACAGCTTCAACGAATAGGCGGCGCCGAGATCGACGAAGTCGTAGCGGAACATCCACAGCCCCAGCCCGCTCAGCCAAAGAAGCGTGATTCCGGTCAGAGCCATAGTCGAGAAGACGGACCGAAGGGCGGCAAGATCGGGCGAGGGCGCACCGGCCCGCCGGGCCTGCCGCGCGACGACCATGGCACCGAAGCCGGCGGCCGCGCCCAGCATCAGGCCCAATATGTGCAGGAACTTGAAGACGAAATTGACGGTCAGTTCGATCACGTTGCCTCCGCCGGCTGAAATGGTGGCCAGCGAGATGGCCCTCGTCAAACGACCGCGATACTAGTCGACGAGAGAGACAAGTCCATGGCCGTCGGTCCCGCGAATCGCCAGCGGCATCGCGTCGGCCACATCCTCAGGAGCAGGCGCTTCATCGGCCGTGATGGAGGCGACCTCGTCTGACGAGACGGGAATGGCGTCTGCGCCGAAGGCCATGACCGAGGTGCTGATTGCCAGAGGGGCCTCGCCATTGTCCTGCAGTGAAGGCGTCTCTGCCTCCAGGGCCTCGATCGGCGTCGCTTCCGGGTCTAAGTGCGCGATGAACGAGGGAAGCGCGGCCGGCTCCACCTCCGGCAATTCGATGAGTGAATCCGCAGCACTGGTGCCGGCCGTCGCGGCAAGGATCAATGAAACACGCAGGAATGACCCGACAGGAACTCGAAACGCAAACATACCCAACCCGCCTTGCTTGCCGCCGGCACCGAACAGGCGCAACACGGACGGCGGGCACCGTACCGACCGGGGATTAACAAATCGGTGACGCAACGGCACTTGTCGCGTGGTCCCGGGCGGGGTAGGCAATCGGCTCCATCAAACCAACGCTGCGGGGAGCGCTCTTGGCCCGGATACTGCCGCTCGAGGAAGCCTTCGATCCTGCACTCGACCTTCTGGAAGCCGGCGACGTGGTCGCGCTTCCCACCGAGACCGTCTACGGCCTCGCTGCCGACGCGACCAATGGCGAGGCGGTCGCCCGCATCTTCGAGGTCAAGGGCAGACCGCGCTTCAATCCGCTGATCGTGCATGTCAGCGACATGGCGATGGCGCAGAAGATTGCCGTTTTCGATGACATTTCGCTGCGGCTGGTTGCCGGCTTCTGGCCGGGCCCGCTGACGCTCGTCCTGCCCTTGCGCGAGGGTCACGGCATACATCCGCTGGTCACGGCCGGGCTCGATACGGTAGCCCTGCGCATGCCGCGCGAATTCGCCCGCGAGGTGATCGACGAGCTGCGGCATCCGCTTGCCGCCCCGTCGGCCAATTCTTCGGGACGCATCAGCGCCACCACGGCGCAGGCGGTGGAAGACGATCTGGGCGACAGGATCAAGCTGATCGCTGATGGCGGGCCGACGCATGTCGGCGTGGAATCGACGATCCTCAAAGTCACCCCCCAGGCGGTCTACATGTTGCGGCCGGGTGGCGTCACGGCGGGCGAGATCCGCAACGCCATCGGCGTCGACGTGGTACGCGGCGGCGGCAAGGGCATCGAGGCGCCCGGCATGCTGGCGTCCCATTACGCGCCGAACGCCGCGGTGCGGCTCGACGCCACCGAGCTGCGCGAGGGTGAGGCGCTGCTGGCCTATGGCCCGAACCGCATCCCCGGCGCGGATAAGGCAGTGGCGATGCTGAACCTTTCGGAGAAGGGACACATGCGCGAGGCTGCCGCCAATCTTTATGCAGACCTGCAGGCGCTCGACCGCTCGGGTGCCGCGACCATCGCCGTTGAGCCGATCCCCGAGGACGGGCTGTGCGAGGCGATCAACGATCGGCTGCGCCGCGCAGCCGCGCCGCGTTCCTGAATGATGAGTTGAGCGTGATGCCGACCGAGCAGCATTTCCCCGATCCTGCGGTTCTCGACCGCTTCGCGGCGATCGTCGGCGAAAGCCACGCGCTTCGCGATCCCGCCGACATCGCGCCCTACGTGACCGAGCGGCGCGGCCTCTGGCCGGGCGCAACCGCGCTTGTGCTGCGGCCGGGCAGCGTGGAGGAGGTGAGCGCGATCATGCGGCTCGCCACCGAAACCGGCACCCCCGTTGTGCCGCAAGGCGGCAATACCGGGCTGGTCGGCGGGCAATCGCCCGACATTGGCGGCGGCGAGATCGTCCTGTCGCTGTCGCGACTGAACCGCATCCGTGAGGTCGACCTTGCATCGAACACCATCACGGTAGAGGCCGGTGTGGTGTTGCAGACACTGCGCGACAAGGCAGACGAACTCGACAGGCTCTTTCCGCTCTCGCTGGGCTCGCAGGGCACCGCTCAGATCGGCGGCAACCTCTCATCCAATGCCGGCGGCACCGGGGTTCTGGCTTATGGCAACACGCGCGAACTCTGCCTCGGCGTCGAGGTGGTGCTGCCCACCGGCGAGGTGTTCGATGACCTGCGCAAGCTAAAGAAGGACAATACCGGCTACGACCTGAAGAACCTGTTCGTCGGCGCCGAGGGCACGCTTGGTGTCATCACGGCGGCGGTGATGAAGCTGTTTCCCAAGCCCAAGGGCAGGGAGGTGGCGTGGGTCGGCCTGCAAAGCCCGAAGGATGCGCTCGCCCTTTTCACGCTTGCCTCGGAGCGCGCCGGCGCCAGCCTCACCGCGTTCGAGCTGATCGTCGATGCGCCGCTCGCCTTCGTGCTCAAGCACATTCCGGGTTCGGTTGCCCCGCTGTCTTCGCCCCATCCGTGGCATGTCATGCTCGAAATCTCATCCGGCCGCTCGGCGGAAGATGCGCGCGCCCTGATCGAGGAAATCTTGTCGGAAGGCTTCGAGGCCGGAACCGTTTCCGACGCGGTGATCGCGGCAAGCCTTGCGCAGGCGGAATCTTTCTGGAGGATCCGGGAATCGATGTCCGACGCGCAGCGACCGGAAGGCGGCTCCATCAAGCACGACATTTCCGTGCCGGTTGCTTCCATCCCCGATTTCATCGATGCCGCATGGCAGGCGGTGCTGGCCGTGGAGCCCGGCGCGCGCATGGTCTGCTTCGGCCACATGGGCGACGGCAACCTGCACTACAACATTTCCCAGCCCGTGGGCGGCGACAAGGATGCGTTCCTGGCGCTCTACCGCCCGATCAATGATGCGGTCCATGACGTCGTGCGCGCGTTCGACGGTTCGATCTCGGCCGAGCACGGCATCGGCCGCATGAAGCGCGACGAGCTGATCGCCACTGCCCCGCCGGTCGCCATCGACCTGATGCGGCGCGTCAAGGCCGCCTTCGACCCGGCTGGCATCATGAACCCGGGCAAGGTGATTTAGCCTTTGTTCACCCCGGTTTACGGGCCGTTGCGCGTGGTTGCAAAGCGATAACCATCCTCCAAGGCGACGAAACCTTAACCCTGCTTCTTAAGCCGGTCGGAACGGGCCGGCGCCTAGTCTCACACACATAACGAGGCGGGATAACCCGCCCGCGGGAGACCGGAAAACCGGCTCTCAGGAGAGACAGGAAGGCAGTGCAACCATGAACACCCGGTTGAAACCCGTCTGGGCTGGCAGCGACCTGCGGCTCGACCCGTTCCGTCTGCCGCAGGCCGTGAGCTATGCGGCGCGCGACGATCTCGGCGACGTTACCTTCACCATCGACCGCCGCGGCGTGAGCCTGCGCCGTGTGCTGGAAAACAGCCGCCTGCCGATGTCCATCGTCTTGCCGGCCAAGGCATTTCGCGGTGTCGCCGCGCGCGCCATTGAGGATGGCGACGGCAATGTTACGGTGACGCTCGAACTCATGCACAGCGACCCGATGCTGTCCGTGCCGCTGCTGGTCGCCCACAACCTCGACGATGTCGCCGCCGACTGGCGCGCCTGGTCCGAAGCCTACGGTCTGCCGATGCTGCTGGTGGAAGCCGATGGCGTCGCCCGCACGCTCGAGGAATCGGTCGGCCTCGTGAAGAAGGGACAGCCGATCGAGCGCCGGAAGGGCCGCGTCTCGATGCATCGCCGTCCGCGTTTCCTGGCGCGCCGCCGCACCGGCACTCTAGGCCTGCGGCTGGTGGTCAACGGCGAGGAGATCATCGCCCGCAAATAGGCCGCACCGGCCTGTTGTTCGGCGAATTGAGACGAGCGGCGCGACACCCTACATTCGGGGTCCGCCGCTTCGTCCCATCTCACTGTCGCAATCTTCATGACAATCGAACAGTCCGCGCCTGAATCCCAATCCTCCGCCGCGCGGTTCGCGGTCAAGGTCGACCTCGTCGTCATCGGGGCAGGGCAGGCAGGGCTCTCTTCTGCCTATCATCTTCACCGGCTGGGCTTCGCTCCCGACCGCGATTTCGTGGTGCTCGACCGGGCACCGGCGCCCGGCGGCGCATGGCAGTTCCGCTGGCCGTCGCTCACGCTTGCTACCGTCAATCGCGTGCACGACCTGCCGGGCATGCGTTTCGACGAGATCGTCGGCACCGAAAGCGAAACCGTGCAGGCCTCCGTGGCAGTGCCGCGCTACTACGCGGCCTACGAAGAACGCTACGATCTCCGCGTCCACCGGCCGGTGAAGGTTAGCGTCGTCTGCGACCGGGGCGAGCGGCTGCGCGTCGAAACCGACGCCGGCGCTTTCTCCGCACGCGGCATCGTCAACGCGACCGGGACGTGGGAAACGCCCTATATTCCAGAATATCCGGGTGCTGACAGCTTTCGCGGCCGGCAACTGCATACGAGGGACTATCGCACCGCCGACGCGTTCCGCGGTCAGCATGTCGTCGTGGTCGGCGGCGGCATTTCAGCCATCCAGTTGCTCGACGAGATTTCGCAGGCAACCACGACCACCTGGGTCACGCGGCGCGAGCCGCAATTCCGCGAAGGGCCGTTCACCGAAGAGTTCGGCCGGCGCATCGTCGCGATGGTCGAGGACAGAGTTCGCCAGGGCTTGCCGCCCGGTTCCGTGGCCTCGAACACCGGCAGTCTGCCGCTCACACCCGCCGTCCGCGCCATGCGCGAGCGAGGTGCGCTAAACAGGTTGCCGATGTTCTCCGAGATCACCGAGACGGGCATCCGCTGGGCGGATGGAACGGAACAGCGCGCCGACGTCATCCTGTGGTGCACCGGTTTCCGTTCGTCGCTGGACCATCTTGCGCCGCTGCAATTGCGTGAGGAAGGCGGCGGCATCACCATGACCGGCAGGCTCGCCACGCAGGTCGCGCGCGATCCGCGCATCCACCTGGTCGGCTACGGCCCGTCCGCTTCGACCATCGGGGCGAACCGGGCAGGCGGGGCTGCTGCCCCCGAGTTGACGCAATATCTTGAAATGTCGCCTGCGGAGATCAGAAGCTCGGGCTGATCGTCGCCCAGACGCCGCCACCCATCAGGCCAAGGAAGATCAGCCAGCCGACGATCTTGTTGGAGTGAAACAGCTTCAGGCACTGCTCCGGATTGTCGATGTCGAGGACCTTGATCTGCCGCGCCATGTGCGCTGCCGCCGCGACCAGCCCGGCCAGCGCCGGCATCGGCACGGCGGCATTGGCGAAGGCGACCACGAAGAACAGCAGCGCGCCGCCATAAAGCGCGACCAGCCATTGCTTGGTCCTGTCGCCGAAAAGCCGTGCGGTGGAACGAACACCCACCAGCGCGTCGTCTTCCTTGTCCTGGTGGGCATATAGCGTGTCGTATCCGATCACCCACAGGATGGAGCCGAAATAGAGTAGCAGCGGTGCCAGCTCCAGCGAGCCGAAATGCGCCGCCCAGCCCATCAACGCGCCCCAGGAGAAAGCAAGGCCGAGGAAGAGTTGCGGCCAGTCGGTGAAGCGCTTCATGAACGGATAGATCGCCACCGTCGCAAGCGATGCGATGCCGACGAGGATCGCGAAGCCGTTGAACTGCAGGAGCACCACGAGCCCGACGAGGCTTTGCGCGATCAGGAAGGCCCATGCCTGCGCGCGTGAGACCTTGCCGGATGGCAGCGGCCGTGAGCGGGTGCGCGCGACCTGCTCGTCGATATCGGTGTCGACGATGTCGTTATAGGTGCAACCCGCGCCGCGCATCGCGATCGCACCGGCCAGGAACAGGAAAAGGTGCCACGGTGAGGGAAGCACGTTGGCGATGCTGTCGCCCGGCTGCGCATGAGCGGCGGCTGCCATCGCCGCAGACCACCAGCACGGCCACATCAGCAGCCACCAGCCGATCGGCCTGTCCCAGCGCGCGAGCTGCGCATAGGGCCACATGCCGCGCGGCAGCGCGCGGTAGACCCAATGGCCTGACGGCGCGTCGGCGACGCGGCCCTGGCTCTGTTTCGACTGGATCTCTTCCATGCCCCGTGCAGTGGCAGGGGCCGCCGCCGCCGTCAAGGCGCGGCAATGTCGCAAGGCGGGGCTGGTGGGGCGAACGCCTGACTTGTCTTGACCCGCGCCCGCTGTCGCCCTACCGGGAAGCGCATCCGAAGGGACAACAGGGAATCGCCGCCATGAACGTACTTCTGATCGGATCGGGCGGGCGCGAACATGCGCTGGCGTGGAAGATCGCGGCCTCGCCCCTTTTGACGAAGCTGTACGCGGCGCCCGGCAACCCCGGTATATCGGAAGAAGCCGAATGCGTGCCCCTCGATATTGCGGACCATGCGGCAATCGTGGCTTTCGCCCGCGATAACCGGATCGACCTCGTCGTCGTGGGCCCAGAAGCGCCCTTGGTCGCTGGCCTCGCCGATGATCTCGCCAGCGCCGGCATCCGCGTCTTCGGGCCTTCCGCCGATGCCGCGCGCCTCGAGGGATCCAAGGGTTTCACCAAGGATTTCTGCGCCCGTTACAACATCCCAACGGCCGCTTACGGCCGCTTCAACAATGCGCCCAAGGCCAAGGCCTATGCCCGATCGGTGGGCGCACCCATCGTGGTCAAGGCCGATGGCCTCGCGGCCGGAAAGGGCGTCACCGTCGCGATGACGCTGGAAGAAGCGCTCGATGCCATCGACCAGTGTTTCGAGGGCGCGTTCGGCGAGGCCGGCGCGGAGGTGGTGGTCGAAGAATTCCTGGAGGGCGAGGAGGCGAGCTTCTTCTGCCTCTGCGATGGCCAGAATGCGCTGCCCTTCGGAACCGCGCAGGATCACAAACGGGTAGGCGAGGGCGACACCGGCCCCAACACCGGCGGCATGGGAGCCTATTCGCCCGCGCCAATCCTTTCCGACGACATGGTCGAGCGCGTCATGGCCGAAATCGTGCGGCCGACCATGATTGGCATGGCCGAAATGGGGACGCCTTTCGTGGGGGTGCTGTTTGTCGGTCTGATGATCGGGCCGGACGGCCCCAAGCTCATCGAATACAATGTCCGGTTCGGTGATCCCGAATGCCAGGTGCTGATGATGCGCCTCAAGGACGATCTTCTGGTGCTCATGAACGCCGCCGTCGATGGCCAGCTCGGCCACCTTTCGGTGCGCTGGCGCGATGATGCGGCGCTGACGGTCGTGCTTGCCGCGAAGGGCTATCCGGCAGCACCGGAAAAGGGCAGCCAGATCGTTGGCGTCGCCGATGCGGTGGGCGATGACGGCGTAGCCAAGGTCTTCCATGCAGGGACCCGGCTTGACGGCGACCGCCTTCTGGCCGCAGGCGGCCGGGTGCTGAACGTTACCGCCTTGGGCGAGACCGTTTCCCAGGCTCAGCGGAGAGCCTATGAAACGGTGGACCTCATTGACTGGCCCGAAGGCTTCTGCCGCCGGGATATTGGCTGGCGCGCGGTCGAGCGCGAAGCCGCAAAGGGCTGACGCCGTCATCAGACCTGCCGTTGAAGTCACGTCGTTCCGGGGTCGATCCTTTCAGATGCTATCTCGTGGAGTGCCAACGTTTGACGTTTACGTAAAAAGGAAATAGCACTCGGCGTTGAAAAAGGATGGACGGAGCGGCTGCCATGCAGGCAGGGTTCCGGGATGCAGCAGGAGGAGAAACACGGATGTATCGCGCGCCCGTAGACGAGATCGCTCACACCCTCAAGCATGTTGCCGGCCTTCGCGCCGCGCTGGACGCGGGCCGGTTGGGCGATCTGTCGGAAGACCTCGTCGACGCCATCCTGGGAGAAGCCGGTCGTTTCGCGACAGACGAGGTCACGCCCTTGCGCAAGATCGGCGACGAGCACGGCGCGGTGCTCAAGGATGCGGCGGTCACCACGCCGCCCGGCTGGAAAGACCTTTACCGCCGCTGGACGGAAGGTGGCTGGAACGCGCTCACCGGCCCGGAGGATTTCGGTGGCCAGGGCCTGCCGCAGATGCTGTCGGTTGCAGCGCTTGAGATGTGGAACTCGGGATCGATGGCCTTCGCAATTGGCCCCACGCTCACCATGGGCGCTGTCGAGGCGCTGGACAAACACGGCTCGGACGAGCTCAAGGCGACCTATCTTGAAAAGCTCGTCTCCGGCGAGTGGATGGGCACGATGAACCTGACGGAGCCGCAGGCTGGCTCCGACCTCGCCGCTCTGCGTTCACGCGCCGAGCCGGTTGGCGACGGCACCTACCGTATCTTCGGCCAAAAGATATTCATCACCTATGGCGAGCACGATTTCACCGACAATATCGTGCATCTTGTGCTCGCGCGCCTTCCCGATGCACCTGCGGGCACCCGGGGCATCTCGCTGTTTCTCGTGCCTAAGTTCTTCGTCAACGAGGATGGCTCGCTGGGCGCGCGCAACGACGCGTTCTGCGCCTCGATAGAGCACAAGCTCGGCATTCACGCCTCCCCGACCTGTACGATGATCTATGGCGATGGCTTCGCGAAGGATCGCGAGCCCGGCGCGATCGGCTGGCTGATCGGCGAGGAGAACAAGGGTCTCGCCTGCATGTTCACGATGATGAACAACGCCCGCCTTGCGGTCGCCATGCAGGGTGTGGCCATTGCGGAAGCCGCACGCCAGCAGGCGCTTGCCTATGCGCAGGATCGCCGTCAGGGCAAGGCGGCCGGCTTCGACGGCGAGGGGATGGCGCCGATCGTCCACCACGCCGACGTCAAGCGCAATCTGCTGACCATGAAGGCGCTGACCCAGGTCGCGCGCTCGATCGCGTACTCATGCGCGCATGCGCTCGACATGGCCCGCACCGGCGAGGGCGACGATGCCCGCCACTGGCAGGAACGCGCAAACCTGCTGACCCCGGTTGCCAAAGCTTTTGCCACCGATGTCGGGGTTGATGTTGCCTCGATCGGCGTGCAGGTGCATGGCGGCATGGGCTATATCGAGGAGACCGGTGCGGCTGCCCTGCTGCGCGACGCACGCATCGCTCCGATCTACGAAGGCACCAACGGCATCCAGGCCATCGACCTCGTCACCCGCAAGCTACCGTTGTCCGGCGGGGAGCACGTAAAGGGCTATATCGGTGAGTTGCGCGCCGACATCGAGGCCCTGCGCAAGTCCAACGCCGACGGTTTCGGTGCGACGGCGGAACGGTGCAATGCCGCGCTCGACGACCTCGCCGAGGCCACCGATTTCCTCCAGCGCGCGCTCGCGGATGGTCGGCAGGAGGAAGCGCTGGCCGGCGCGACGCCGTATCTCAGGCTGTTCGCGCTTGCGGCGGGCGGCGCGTATCTCGTGCGTGGCGCTCTTGCTGGCGAAGACAAGGCTCGCGTGGTGCTGGCCCGTTTCTTTGCCGAAAACCTGGTCGATGAGGCCTCGGCTCTCAAGCGGCGTGTGATCGCCGGCGCTGAAAGCCTGGTGTCCGCCGACGCCGCGCTGGCGTCCTGAGGAGATTGCGATGAGCCAGCATATCGAAATCGAGCGCAAGGGCGCGGTTCAGATCATCCGCATGAATCGCCCGGACAAGAAAAACGCCATCACCCGCGACATGTATGCGGCAATGGCTGCGGGACTGACGGCCGCCGATAAGGACCCGCAGGTGCGCGTCCATCTGATCCTCGGCGTTCCCGGCGCTTTCTCGTCCGGCAACGACCTGGCGGATTTCATGGCCGTCGCGACAGGCGGCGACGGGGGTATGGAGGTCTACGACTTCCTGCTGGCGCTCGCGAAATCGCAGAAGCCGATCGTGTCGGGCGTCGACGGCATTGCCGTCGGTATAGGCACCACCATCAATCTTCACTGCGATCTCACCATCGCCACGCCGCGCACTGAGTTCCGCACGCCGTTCGTCGATCTTGGTCTGGTGCCCGAAGCCGGCTCCAGCCTGCTCGCACCCGCCGTGCTCGGACGTCAGCAGGCTTTCGCGTTGCTGGGTCTCGGCGAAGGCTTTTCGGCTGACCGAGCAAAGGCTGCCGGCCTCATCTACGAGGTCGTTTCCGAACAAAAGCTTGAGGCCGCGGCCCTCGAAGCCGCCGAGCGTATCGCGGAAAAGCCGCCGGAAGCGCTGAAGATCGCACGTGACCTCATGCTCGGCGACCGCGAGGCGCTGGTTGCCCGCATCAAGGAGGAGGGCGCGCATTTCAGAGCCCGGCTGAAGTCCGACGAGGCGCGAAACGCCTTCGTCGCCTTCATGAACCGGAAGAAGAACTGACGCCGATCCATTCTCTCGGGACGACAGGGTTGCGAAGCCATCTCACGGATAAAGCCGCGTCTTCTTCCAGCCGTCGCCTTCGGCTTCGAACAGGACGCGGTCGTGCAGGCGGAACGGGCGGTCGTGCCAGAACTCGATCGACACCGGTTTGATCCTGAAGCCTGACCAGTGGGCAGGCCGCGGAATCTCGCCGATCGCGTAGCGCGCCGTATATTCGGCCACCGCTTTTTCGAGCGCAAAGCGACTTTCCAACGGCCGTGACTGTGCCGAAGCCCATGCACCGATCCGACTGCCACGCGCACGCGTTGCAAAATAAGCGTCGGCTTCGGCGGCGGTGACCTTCTCCACCGGCCCGCGCACCCGCACCTGCCTGCGCAGGCTTTTCCAGTGGAAGCACATGGCCGCCTTCATCGAGGCGAGGATTTCCCGGCCTTTGGTGCTTTCATAGTTTGTGTAGAAGACGAAACCGCCTTCATCGAAACCCTTCAGCAGCACCATGCGCACATTCGGCAGCCCATCGGGATCGACCGTCGCCAGCGCCAGCGCGTTGGGATCGTTCGGCTCGGCCGCGGTGGCGTCGTTGAGCCAGCGGGCAAAAAGCGCGTAGGGCTCGGCGCTCTGGGTGAAATCACCGTCCGTTAACCCTGTCTCGGTCATAATCCTGTCCTGACGTATTGGGATAGACGGGAGAATGCCCATTGGCGCGCCCGGCGCAACCTTTCGCTGGATGGGACAGGCAGGTTTTCCGTTGGCTCAGCGCACGCGGGGCGCTTGTGCTGCTTGCCGTTGTCGCGCTTTCGGGGTGTGGCGCCAGAGGCTTTTCCATCGACGATGCCGTGCCGGACCGTTCGATCGTCACCGGATCCATCTTCCGTGATTCAGCGGCACCGGCCAGCGATGCGGCCGCGACCTCGGATGAAATGACCATTCGCAACGCCGTCTCGTCCGCCCTCGTCGAGGAGTTGAGCGCGGAGGGTATCGGATGGGCCAATGCCGAGACCGGTTCTCGCGGAGCGATCAGCGCCATCACCGAAAGCCGCGACAGCGGTTATCTCTGCCGCGCCTTCACCGCCTCCCGCGAGAGCTTCGACGGTGTCCGCCTCTATCGCGGCGAAACCTGCCTTGGATCAGCGAAGCTTTGGGTGATGAAATCCTTCGTCCCTGTCGATTAGCGCTGGAAATGCTGCATCGCACTGGAATTTCTTCCTAGCCATACGCATATTAGCGGCGGAAGACCTCACAACGCTTTTTCGGCAGACAGGACACGATGCGCGATCCCTATGACGTCTTGGGC
Organism: Neoaquamicrobium sediminum; assembly: GCF_040970315.1. Taxonomy (NCBI): domain Bacteria; kingdom Pseudomonadati; phylum Pseudomonadota; class Alphaproteobacteria; order Hyphomicrobiales; family Phyllobacteriaceae; genus Neoaquamicrobium; species Neoaquamicrobium sediminum. The sequence goes on from NZ_JAZHFV010000002.1 coordinate 642,493, forward strand.
GTTGCGAAGAACGCCTCTGCGAAAGACATCAAGTCGGCGTTCCGCAAGCTCGCGAAGAAATATCACCCGGACCAGAATCCGGACGACCCGAAGGCCAAGGAACGATTCGCCGAGGCGAATCAGGCCTATGAGGTGGTGGGCGACGAGACCAAGCGCGCCCAGTTCGACCGCGGCGAGATAGACGCCAGCGGCAAACCCCGCTTCGCCAATTTCGAGGGCGCGGGCGGTGGCGACCCGTTCGAGGCGTTCCGTCGCGCAGGCGGGCGAGGGCCCGGCGGCGCGCGGTTCGAATTCCGTGGCGGCGGTTTCGATGGCGATGCCGGCGACATTTTCAGCGAGATTTTCGGCCAGTCGTTCAGGCGTGGCGCGGGAGCGGGAGGCCCCGGTGCGGGCGCGCGGCAGGCCCCGGCAGGCGCAGATCTCAATGCCACGCTCGACGTCACCGTCGAGGAGGTGGCCACGGCCGCCAAGGTGACGGCGGCGTTTCCCGATGGCCGCAAGCTGGGCATCAAGCTGCCGGTCTTCGTTGAGGACGGCCAGACCATACGGCTCAAGGGGCAGGGGTCTCAGTCGCCGCTTGGAGGTGCGCCGGGCGATGCCCTGGTCAAGGTGCGGCTGGCAAGGCATCCGCTCTATCGCGTCGAGGGGCGTGACCTGCATGTCGACGTTCCGGTGCCGCTGGCCGACGCCGTGCTTGGTGCGAAGGTCGCCGTCGAGACGCCGTACGGGCGGCTTGCCGTCTCCATCCCCGCGTGGTCGAGTTCCGACCGCAAGCTGCGCCTCAAGGGCAAGGGCCTGCCGCTGAAGGGCGGCGGCCACGGCGATCTCTACGCGCATGTGCGCATCATGCTGCCCGAAGGTGGCGATGCGGACCTTGAAGCGCTGATGCGCGCGACGAAAGCCGGCACTGCATAGGCGGGAGCCGTCACCGTTCAGCTTGAAGCATCCATGCGGCTGTGCGATAGGCAGCCAACGGCAGAAGATGCGGAGAGATGTCACATGTCGGCAGGAAACGGCCTCTTGGCGGGCAAGCGCGGCCTCATCATGGGTGTCGCCAACAACAGGTCGATTGCCTGGGGCATAGCAAAGGCGTGCGCCGATCAGGGCGCGGAACTGGCGCTGACCTATCAGGGTGAGGCGTTCCGCAAGCGTGTGGAGCCCTTGGCCGCCGATCTCGGCGCCGTGGTGGCCGGCGATTGCGACGTCACTGACATGTCGAGCGTGGATGCTGTTTTCGACGGTCTGCGCGAGAAATGGGGTAAGCTCGACTTTCTCGTTCACGCCATTGCCTTTTCCGACAAGGACGAACTCGACGGTCGCTATGTCGAGACCACGCGCGAGAACTTCCAGCGCACCATGGACATCTCCGTCTATTCGCTGACGGCTGTCGCACAGCGCGCCGAGAAATTGATGACCGAGGGCGGTTCGATCCTCACTCTGACCTATTACGGCGCCGAAAAGGTCATGCCGCACTACAACGTCATGGGCGTCGCCAAGGCCGCGCTCGAGGCGAGCGTGCGTTATCTGGCCGTCGATCTCGGCGGCTCGGGCATCCGCGTCAACGCCATTTCCGCCGGCCCGATCAAGACGCTTGCCGCCTCCGGCATCGGCGATTTCCGCTATATTTTGAAGTGGAACGAATACAATGCTCCGCTGAAGAAGACCGTCTCGATCGAGGAGGTCGGCGGTTCAGGCCTGTACCTTCTTTCCGATCTTTCCAAAGGCGTCACGGGTGAGGTGCACCACGTCGATTCGGGCTACCACGTCGTCGGCATGAAGGCAGTCGACGCGCCTGATATTTCCGTCGTCAAGGAATGATGCCCCGCACCGTCTATTTCGTTCGCCACGGACAAACCGACTGGAACGCGGAAGGCAGGCTCCAGGGACAGGCCGACACCGACCTGAACGACACCGGCCGCGCTCAGGCGACGCGCAATGGTGAGCTTCTGCGCGGGCTGGTTGGCGACCCGGCGGCTTTCGACTTCGTATCAAGCCCGTTGCGTCGTACGCGCGAGACGATGGAGCGCATTCGCGTTGCCATAGGTATGGCGCCAGACGGCTACCGGCTCGACCCGCGGCTGGTGGAGGTGCATTTCGGCGACTGGCAGGAACATACCTTCGCCGAGCTTGAAGCCAGTGATTCCGGCTGCTTTGCGCGCCGCGAAGAGGACAAGTGGAACTTCGTGCCGCCGGGCGAGGGGGCGGAGAGCTACGCGATCCTGACCGAGCGCATCCGGCCTGTGCTGGAAGAGATGGAGCGTGACACGATCTGCGTCACGCATGGCGGCATCATCCGTTCGATCTTCCGGCTGACCGACACACTGTCGCCTGCCGAATGCGCTGCCCTTATCGTGCCGCAGGATCGCGTGCTGCGCCTGCGCGACGGCAGGCTGGAGTGGCTTTGAAGCCTATTCGTAGATAATCAGGTCGGTGACGGTCTTCACGCCGCCGATCGTGTCGTAGGCCAGAACGACGTCGACGCCTTCCTGGAGCGATTCGACGTCGAATTCTCCCGACAGCTTGTAGGTGTTGCCATTGTCCAGCGTGATCGTCAGGCCTTCGCGGTCGACCGTGGCGATCGTGCCTTCATCGTCGTCGGCGGCGAATGCGGTCATCGGCGACAGCGCGATGCCGGTTGCGATCAGAAAAGCGGAAGCAGCCCTTGTCACCTTACGCATTGTGGTTCCTTGCAACTGGCCTCGCACCGGCGAGGCGACCTACGAGCTTGTGGCGCGACCAAAGCAGAAACAGGCTGACTGTGTCAAAACTTTAACCGTGCCCGGTGGCAACTGTTCCACCGCATAATCCGGCTCGCAGGTCGGGCCTGTTCAGGCCGCCATGCCAAGCAGTTCCTGCTCTTCGGCTGCAAGGACCGTCCGGACCGAATCGCGGGCCTCTATCAGTCCCGCAAGTGCTTGCAGCCTTTCCGGGACTTCCAGTTCAACCATGGCCGCCCAGCGCAGCATGACATAGCCAAAGGCGTCCGACGCCGAGAAGTGCTCACCTAGAATGTGGCGCCCCCGCATGACGGAACCGATCCATGCGAAGCGCTGTGCCAGGACTTGGCGCAGATAGGTCTTTTCGTCTTCGCTCTCGGTAAAGAACATTCGCACGAAAGGCTTGTGCACCTCGGTGGACAGGAAGGCGAGCATCTGGAGGTGCCGGTAGCGCTCCATCGGCGTTGGCGAACCAGCATCCGTGCGCTGCGCATCGATCCAGTCGAGCAGGGCGACGTTTTCCGTTAGCAGCGTGCCGTCGTCGAACGCGATTGCCGGCACATAACCATTCGGGTTGATCGCCCTGTAGTTACTGCCATCCTCAACCTTGCCGGAAAAGATGTCGACCTTGTGCGCGCGAAATGCCAGCCCTGCCTCGCGAAGCAGAATGTGGGCAGCCTGGCTGCAGGTTCCCGGGGTGTAGAAGAAATCCATCATTGCCTCCATCTGGTGAGCGGGCGCCGTGCCCGATGCGGTGATGGTGGCGTAGCCGCAGCTTTCGTGTCAGTGGCGAAACGGCAGCGAACGGGGCAAACGAGCCATCATTGGGCGAGCCCGCGAAACCGGTTGCGCTGCCGGTATTGTGCGGGCGTCACGCCGACCCGACGTCGGAACAGCTTCCGGAAGAAGGTCGGATCGCTGTAGCCGACCTCGGCGCCGATCTCCTCGATGGCGCTGTCCTCCGTTTCGAGCATCTGCTTGGCTTCCTCGATGCGCAGCGCCTGCACATATTCGACGGGCGCATAGCCGGTGGCCGCCTTGAACCTGCGCTTGAGCGTGCGCTCGGGCAGGCCGGAGCGTTCCACCATCGCGGTGACGGCATTCGGCGTGGCGTAATTATCCACCAGCCAGGCCTGCACCCTGCTCACAACGGCGTCGCTGTGCTGGCGCGGACGGGCCATGGAGGCGAAGGGAAGCTGGCCGTAGCCGCGGTCGCCCAGCAGAAACAGCCGCGCCACGCGTGCAGCTTCCTCTGCCCCGCAGAAGCGTCCGATCAGGTATAGCGCGAGGTCCTGCCACGACGAGGCGCCTCCTGTCGTGACGATCTGGCCGCCGTGCCCGCTGTCGCACAGGATGCGTTCCGGCCTGAACGTCACGCTCGGATAGCGGTCGCGGAAGAGGTCGGCCATCGTCCAGTGCGACGCTGCCTCGGCTCCGTCCAGCAGCCCCGCTTCGGCGAGAAGCACGGCGCCGCTGCAGGTCGAACAGACGAGAGCGCCGCTGTCGAGGTGGCTCCGCACCCAGATGATCTCTTCGGCCCAGCGGCCTTCCGGCGAGTCGCTCTGGTCGAGATGGATGTCGCAGACGATGACCACGTCCGCGCGTTCGGCGCCGAGATCCTGCTGCGGCGTGACGCGCAGCCCCGTGCTGGAATTGAACGCTTGCTCGCGCCGGGCGGTCAGTCGGGCCTCCAGCGGACGCGCGCCATGGCCTTTGCCGGCATCGTTCAGCACCTCATGCAGGCCGAAGGCGGCCATCGTCCCGCTTTCCGGCAGGGAAAGGATGGACACGCGCAGAGGCTCTGTCGGGCAAGGTTGAAATGGCATGAGAGAAGAATGGCACGAATGCCCCGGTTTTGTCGATACGTGCTCTGGCGGCCTGGCGCTGCTTTGCCGATGCTGGCCTCGTCAAACACCCGGCAGGAAAGGAAAAATCATGAAACTTGAAGAAGGCACCGTCGATCTGACGAAGGAGTACCATCACCCGGTCGCTGCGGTATTCGCGGCCTGGTCGCAGGAGGACGCGCAACGGCAGTGGGGCCATCCCGGCCCGGGCTGGCATATGGATTTCGACCGCTTCAGCTTCGCTGCCGGTGGCACCGACATCTGCCGGTTCGGCCCGAAGGGCGGCGACGAATATCTGAACGAGAACCGCTACCTGGAGATCGATCCCGAACGCCGGATTGTCTACGCCACATCGCTGCGGTCCAACGGCGTTTTGACTTTCGCAGGTACGGTAACCGTCGCCTTTGACAGCCACGGCGAGGGCACGCGCATGCGGCTGGTGGAACACGGGCTCTATTTCGACGGTCATGACAGCGTCGAGGGTCATCGCGAAGGCTGGCAGCATATGCTGACATCCATCGAGGGTTGGCTGGACGGCAAGGCGAAGTAGGCGCGGATACCAGAGCCACGGGCGTCGTTTGACGCCCATGGCAAACGCCAATAGAAGCGACGCGAAAACTCTCCGCGGGCTGTCGCATGTCGCACAATACATTCGGTCATCTGTTTCGCGTCACGACCTGGGGCGAAAGCCACGGGCCGGCGCTCGGCTGCGTCGTTGATGGCTGCCCGCCCGGTATCCGTTTCACGCTGGCCGAGATCCAGGCCGAACTCGACCGGCGACGCCCTGGCCAGTCGCGCTTCGTCACCCAGCGCCGCGAGCCGGACCAGGTCAAGGTGCTCTCCGGCGTGGTCCCCGACGAAGCGGATGCGGAAATACTGATTACCACCGGCACGCCTGTGTCGATGATGATCGAAAACGTCGACCAGCGGTCCAAGGATTATGGCGAGATCGCCCGCCAGTATCGGCCCGGCCATGCCGACTACACCTACGACATCAAATACGGCATTCGCGACTATCGCGGCGGCGGCCGATCCTCCGCGCGGGAGACGGCGGCGCGGGTGGCGGCCGGCGCGCTGGCGCGCAAGGTCGTGCCGGGCATGGTCGTGCGCGGCGCCCTGGTGGCGATGGGAACGAAGGAGATCGACCGCGCGAACTGGAACTGGGATTTCATCGAGAGCGCCGACAATCCGTTCTTCACGCCCGATCCGGCTTCCGTGGCCGTCTTCACCGACTATCTGGATGAGGTGCGTAAAGCCGGCTCCTCCGTCGGCGCATTGATCGAGATCGTCGCCGAGGGTGTGCCCGCCGGTCTCGGCGCGCCGGTGTACGCCAAGCTCGATCAGGACATCGCCTCCGGATTGATGTCGATCAACGCGGTAAAGGGCGTTGAGATCGGCGACGGTTTCGCCACCGCGCGCATGACGGGTGAGCAAAACGCCGACGAGATGCGCATCGGCAACGATGGCAAGCCGCTGTTCCTGGACAACCATGCTGGTGGTATCCTTGGCGGCATCTCCACGGGCCAGCCGGTCGTCGCGCGTTTTGCGGTGAAACCGACATCGTCGATCCTGACGCCCCGCCGTTCCGTCGACGTCGACGGCAAGGATGTTGATGTGCGCACCAAGGGCCGTCACGACCCTTGCGTCGGAATCCGCGCCGTACCGATCGGCGAGGCCATGGTTGCCTGCGCAATCGCGGACCATTATCTGCGACATCGCGGCCAGACCGGCCGCATTGCCTGACCGGACATAGCGAGGGGCAGCCTGCATGGCATACGACCAGAAGAAGATCGTTGAGGCGCTGCGCGCCTTCGAGCGCGGCGAGATCGTCGTCGTCATGGACGATGATGGACGCGAGAACGAAGGCGATCTGATCGTGGCCGCCGTGCACTGCACGCCGGAGAAGATGGCTTTCATCGTGCGCCACACCTCGGGCATCGTCTGCACGCCCATGCCGCGCGAGGAGGCCAAGCGGCTCAATCTTCAGCCGATGGTGGCCGACAACGACGCGCCGCACTCGACGGCTTTCACCATCAGCGTCGACTTCAAGCACGGCACCACGACCGGCATTTCGGCCGAGGACCGCACGCTGACGGTGCGCAATCTTGCGAACGGCAACGTCGGTGCTGCCGATTTCGTGCGACCGGGCCACATCTTTCCGTTGGTCGCGCGCGAGGGCGGCGTGCTGATGCGCTCCGGCCACACCGAGGCTGCCGTGGACCTGTGCAAGCTGGCCGGTCTGCCGCCGGTCGGCGTCATCTGCGAACTGGTCAACGACGACGGCACCGTGATGCGCGGCCCGCAGGTTTCCGCCTTTGCCGAAAAGCACGGCCTCCGGCAGGTCTCGGTCGCCGACCTCATCGCCTACAGGCAACGGCAGGAAACGCTGATCGAGCGCGTCGCCTGTTTCGACGTCGACACGGTCGCCGGCCCAGCCAAGGCCTATACATACCGGCTTCCGTGGGACGCCATGCAACACTTCGCGCTGGTCTTCGGCGACATCCGCGACGGCACCGACGTGCCCGTACGTCTGCATCCCGAAGACGTGGTGACCGACGTGTTCGGTCCCGACAGCCGCCTGGACGAGCTCATGCGCCGCATGGGCGAAAGCCGCCGCGGCGTCATCGTCTATCTGCGCGAGGGCTCCGTCGGCGTTGGCCAGAAGACGCGCAATCGCCCAGCTCACGAAGGCAGCGAGGCGCATGAGGAGGCGCTGCGGCGCGAGAGCGAGTGGCGCGAGATAGGCCTCGGCGCGCAGATCCTGCGCGACCTCGGCATCGCCTCCATCCAGCTCATCACCTCGCGCGAAAAGCACTATGTCGGGCTGGAAGGCTTCGGCATCGAGATCAGCGCGACGGAAATCCTGTAGCCGCTTTCGCCTGCAGGTGCCTGAACGGAAAAGAGCCCCGCAACTGCGGGGCTCCTCGTTTCCGGCGGGGCGCTACTCTGCCGGCTGAGCCAGCGAGGCAGCCGATGCCCGCCTTTCGCCGGCAAGGCTCCGCTGGCCGAGAAGGACGGTCGTGAAGGCTGCGGTGCCTGCGATGACCGATACCCAGAAGCCGTTTCGGGCTCCGAAATTGTCGACCACCCAGCCAGTCGCGAACGCGCCGAGCGCCATGCCGATGCCGATGCCGGTCATCACCCAGGTAACACCCTCGGTGAGCATGTTGGCCGGCACGCGCCGCTCAATCAGGCCGAAGGCCGTAATGAAGGTCGGCGAGATCGCCACGCCGCTGAGGAAGACCGCAAGTGCCAGCAGGGTGACGGTGTCTGCGAAGAGAAGCGGAACCGTGGTGGCGCCGACGATCGACAGCGCAATCAGAAGCTGGCGGTGCAGCGGCGTCTTCAGGCTGAGCGCGCCCATGATGAGCCCGACGACGAACGAGCCCAGCGCATAGACGCCGATGACGAGCGTGGCGGCGTTCGGCTGGCCGAGTTCTTCCGTAATCGCCACCGAGCTGACTTCGGCGGTGGCGAAGATGGCGCCGACGAAAATCAGTGCCAGCGTCACGATCTGTACCGGGCGCTGCCGGATCGCGGAATGCGTCGACGCGTCTTCGGCGGGCTGCAGCGCCGGCTCAGTAGATCGCTGCGCCAGAAAGACGGTTGTGCCGACGATCAGCAGGACGGTGCTGGTCAGCATGCCTGCTTCGGGAAACAGCGCGACGCTGAGGCCGACGGAAAGCGAAGCGCCGGCGATGTAGACCAGCTCGTCGGCTGCCGATTCGAAGGCGAAGGCGGTGTTGAGTTCCGGCCTGTCACGGAAGAGCTCCGTCCACCGCGCCCGCACCATCGCAGGCATGCTCGGCATGAAGCCTGCGAGAAAGGCCGAAACGAATAGCGTCCAGTTCGCCCAGCCCTGGTTGGTGGCGGCAAGCAGAGCCAGGAACGCTAGCGCGGAGACGATCGTGGCCGGCGTGGCAACGGCCGTCTGCCCGAACCGGTCGATGAAACGCGATATCTGCGGCGCGATGAACGCGTTGGTAAGTGCAAAGGTGGCCGAGACGGCACCGGCCAGCCAGTATTCGCCATGGGTTTGGGACAGCATCGCCACGATGCCGATCGGCGCCATCGCGATCGGCAGGCGGGCGAAGAAGGCCGCGGAGGAAAAGCCCTTGGCTCCCCGCGCACTGAAAATTACGCCATATGGATTTGCCATCGGGAAACTCCTCGATTTTCGGCATGAGTTGACTTACATACGCATCGTATGAATGTGCACGTAAGTTCATACGTCTCGTATGTCAATTGGCATACGAGACGTATGTCGATTGGTGCAGAAGCTGATAGGAAACCAGACCATGGCGCACAGACCGCGCAGCGAGATGATCGCCGAAACCAGAGGCAAGCTGATCGTGGCTGCGCGGAAGGCTTTCGGGACAGTCGGTTATGCGGAAGCGTCGATGGACGATTTCACGGCCGAGGCAGGGCTGACGCGGGGCGCGCTCTACCATCATTTCGGTGGCAAGAAAGGGCTGCTCGAAGCCGTCATTGCTCAGCTCGACAGCGAGATGTCGGCGCGGCTGAACGAGATTTCCAGCAGGGCGGATAATCCCTGGCAGGGCTTCGTGGACGAATGCACCGCCTATATCGAGATGGCGCTCGAGCCTGAAATCCAGCGCATCGTTCATCGCGATGGCCCGGCGGTGCTGGGCGACCCCTTTCAATGGGCCAACCAGGATGGTTGCATCGCTTCGCTGATCAGGAACCTGACCGCGCTGAAGGCGGCGGGCTTCGTGCGGCCGGACGTCGAAGCGGACGCAGCCGCGCGCATGATCAATGGTGCGTCGGTGCAGGCAGCTATTTGGATTGCCAATTCCGACGATCCCGAGGCCACTTCTGCAAGGGCAGTCGTAGCCTTCAGGGCAATGCTGGAGGGCTTGCGACTAGTCCATCGCGCTCAGTGACGTAGCGGAAGTGCCGCCGCTATACTCCGCACCTGTGATTCGTTTCAGGGGCTTTGGGATGTGGGACTTCGACATAGGCAGGACGCTCGGCATCATGGCGAGGACCTGGCCGTTCATCGCGCTTAGGCTGGTCGTCTATTTCGGCATTACCGTGGCTTACATCGTCGCGACGGGAGCAGGCGCAGGCGTCGGCTACGGTGTTGGCCACATCTCCGACAGCCCCGGCAGTTTCGCGCTCTGGGGCGGCATCGCGGGCTTCGGGCTGGTGTCGGTCGTCGTCTACTGGATTCGTGAATACATCCTCTACGTCGTGAAGGCCGGCCACATCGCCGTGATGGTGCACCTGATCGACGGGCGCGAGGTTCCGGGCGGGCAGGGGCAAATCTCCTACGCGACCGATACGGTCAAGGCGCGCTTTGCGGAGGCCAACGTGCTCTTCGTTGTCGACCAGCTCATCAAGGGCGTTGTTCGGGTGATCACCGGGCTGATCGGCGGCACGGCCGCGCTCCTTCCGATACCCGGCCTGCAGGGCATCGCCAACTTCGTCAACACGGTCGTGCGCATCTCGCTCACCTATGTCGACGAGATCATCCTCGGCTACAACATCCGCACAAACAGCAGCGCGCCGTTCGAAAGCGCCCGGCAGGGCGTCGTGCTCTACGCCCAGAATGGCACGGTGATGATCAAGAACGCCGTCTGGCTGGCGGTCTTCATGTGGGTGCTGGCGGCTGCGGTCTTCCTCGTCATGCTCGCGCCAGCGGCCGCGATCCTCTATGTGATGCCGGGCCAGCTTGCCGGCTGGTCTTTCGTGCTGGCGCTTGTCTTCGCTTGGGCGGTCAAGGCAGCGCTGATCGAGCCCTTTGTCATCGCCGCCCTCATGCAGGTCTATTTCCGCGCGATCGAGGGGCAGGCCCCCAATCCGGAATGGGATCGCAAGCTCGCAGGCGCTTCTCGTCACTTCCGCGATCTCAAGGACAAGGCCGCCGCTTCCATGGGCATGGGGCGGGGCAGCGAGGCAGGCGCGCCGGCATAAAGCCTGTTGAACACAGGCTCTGTTTCAGCTCGCGACATGGTCATTTTGCGCGACTGCGCCTATATCGGGGCATGACCACGAGGCTCTATACCCACCCGATCTATCTCGAGCACCTGACGCCGGCTGGTCACCCGGAGCGGCCGGACAGGCTACGCGCCATAGAGCGGGTGCTGGCCGACGAGGCCTTTGCCGATCTGGACAGGCAGCAGTCGCCGGAGGGTGATCCGGCGACGATCCTCTATGCGCATCCTGAAGAGTTCGTGGAGAAGGTTCGCTCACGCATTCCCGAGGAAGGCATTGCCCGCATCGATACAGACACTTCGGCGAGCCCGAAGAGCTGGCAGGCGGCACTGACGGCTATCGGCGCGGCCAATGCCGCCGTGGACGACGTTTTCTCCGGTACAGCCGACAACGTGTTCGTCGCCGCCCGCCCGCCCGGTCATCACGCCGAGAAGGTGACGGCGATGGGCTTCTGCCTTTTCAACAATGCGGCGATTGCGGCCCGCCACGCGCAGCGTGTGCACGGTGCAGAGCGCGTGGCCATTGTCGATTGGGATGTGCACCACGGCAACGGTACGCAGGACATCTTCTGGGACGATCCGTCCGTGCTCTACTGCTCCACGCACCAGATGCCGCTTTATCCCGGCACAGGCGCCAAGGACGAGACCGGCGCGGGCAACATCGTCAACGCACCGCTGACGGCCGGAACGGGCAGTGACACCTTCCGCGACGCGTTTCTCTCGCGTGTCCTGCCGGAGATCGACCGTTTCCGGCCCGACCTCATCATCATCTCGGCCGGCTTCGACGCCCATCACCGCGACCCGCTGGCCGAGATCAATCTTGATGAGGACGATTTCGACTGGGCGACCGGCGAGTTGATGGACAAGGCAGGTCGGTGGTCCGACAATCGGCTCGTCAGCCTGTTGGAAGGCGGTTACGACCTTCACGGGCTGGCCTTCTCGGTCGCTGCCCACGTACGCCGCCTGATGAAGGGATGATGTGATGAACCAGGATGCGGCCAACGAGGACATCAAGGCGCTGAGCTTCGAGCAGGCGCTCGAGGCGCTGGAGCGTATCGTCGACGATCTGGAGCGCGGAGACGTGCCGCTCGAGCAGTCGATCCGCATTTACGAGCGCGGCGAAGCGCTCAAGGCGCATTGCGAGAAGCTGCTGAAGGCGGCCGAGGACAAGGTGGAGAAGATCCGCCTGTCGCGCGACGGTGCGCCTGTCGGCACCGAGCCGCTCGATCCCGAATAGGCGATTCTAGCCGTCCGCCGGAGCGGCCTCGCCAAAATCCTCCGGCCTTGCCGCATAGAACCGTTCAGGCGCTTCCCATCTGTCCGGAATGTTTGCCTCGCCCCATCGGGCGAGCTCCTGCAGGGCGGGAATAAGTTCCGCGCCACGCGGCGTCAGCGCGTAGGCGCCCCGGATGGAGCCTTGGCGCGCGGTAGTGCGCGCAATCAAACCTGCATCTTCCAGCCGGCGCAGCCGCTCCGCCAGAATGTTGGTCGATATCTTCTCGGCCGAGGCGAGAAAATCCGAATAGCTCGTCGCTCCGACCACCATCGACCTGAGGATCAGCAACGACCACTTGTCGCCGACGATGTCGAGCGTCGAGGCGATCGGGCATTGGGAACGAAACTCCATCATGCCACCATTATGGATTCTCACTTGCAAAATGCAAGTACGAAGGCTTAAGCTGCACGAAGAGTTGAGACTGGAGGAGTTTCCATGCTGCCCATCACGTCCATGGTCGCGTCGCTTGCGGCGGTCGCGCTGATCGCCATCAGTATTTCGGTCAGCCTTCGCCGGATGAAGGTGGACACCAGGATCGGCTTCGGTAGCGACGAGACTTTGATGCGACGCATCCGTGCGCAGGGCAATTTCACGGAATACGTCCCGCTGGTGCTTATTCTTCTGGGCCTCGCTGAATATCGCGGCGCAGCTACCCACTGGCTTTGGCTTGTTGCCGGTCTTCTGGTTGCAGGCAGGGCGCTGCACTATGCCGGCATCATCACCGGCAGCACCGCCATACGCGCGCCGGGCATGATCTTTACCTACAGCGCCCTCCTTGCAGGCGCATGCATTCTCGCCTTCGCATAGGGGCCCGCGGCTCTGAGGCCAAATCCCTCTTGGCAAGCGCGTTGCGGGGGGCGAAGATGTCTCATGAGCTTCTTCCCCGGCAATGATCCCCAGCCCGGCGACGCGCTTGCGTGCGACGCCATCGAAACCCTCATCATACCCAATGCAAAGGATATCGGCGGGTTCGAGGTGCGCCGTGCACTGCCGACGGCCAGGCGAAAGCTGGTCGGCCCTTTCATCTTCTTCGACCGCATGGGACCGGCGATCCTGCGCGGGGACAAGATGCTCGACGTACGCCCGCATCCCCATATCGGACTTTCGACCGTCACATACCTTTTTGACGGCAAGATCAGGCATCGCGATTCGCTCGGGACCGAGATGGTCATCGAGCCCGGCGACATCAACCTGATGACCGCAGGGCGGGGTATCGTTCATTCCGAACGCTCGCCCGAGGAGTTGCGCGGCAACCCCATGGCGATGTCCGGTCTGCAGACCTGGCTCGCCTTGCCGGACAGCAAGGAGGAAGTCGATCCGCTGTTCGAGAACACCGCGCGTGACGAGATGCCGGTGCTCGATGCCGACGGCGTCTCGGGCCGCGTGGTGATCGGCGCCTTTCACGGTCTGCGTTCGCCGGTCAAGACGGCATCCGACACACTCTATGCGGATATCAGGCTTGCTCCCGGAGCGCGCCTGCAGATTCCAGCCGATGCCGAGGAGCGCGCCATCTATGTACTGGACGGCGAAGTCGACGTTCTCACCGACCGCTTCCCATCCGACCGGTTGCTTGCCTTCCGTCCGGGTGACGAGATCGTCGTCTCGTCCGAGCGCGGTGCGCATCTGATGCTGTTCGGCGGCGCATCGCTGGGCTCGAAACGCTACATCTGGTGGAACTTCGTGTCCTCCTCCAAGGAGCGCATAGAGCAGGCGAAGGAAGAGTGGCGGACCGGCCGTTTCGACATCGTTCCGGGCGACGAGGAAGAGTTTATTCCGCTGCCCGAAGGTTGAACCGGCCCAAAGGCCGCATTTACTTTCGTGGCTCAACGGCCTATTTCGGGCTCGATACGACAATGGATGAAACGGCGAGCCTGTGACGCCAGCCCCCGATACCCCGCTCCTCGACAAGGTCCGCATTCCAGCCGACCTGCGCGACCTGACCGAAGGCGAACTGCCGCAACTGGCTTCCGAGCTGCGGGCGGAACTGATCGACGCGGTTTCGCAGACCGGCGGCCATCTGGGAGCCGGCCTCGGCGTGGTCGAGCTGACGGTGGCGCTTCACTACGTCTTCGACACGCCCGCCGACCGCATCATCTGGGATGTCGGCCATCAGGCCTATCCGCACAAGATCCTGACCGGCCGGCGCGACCGCATCCGCACGCTGCGGCAGGAAGGCGGCCTTTCCGGCTTCACCAAGCGAGCGGAGAGCGAATACGATCCGTTCGGCGCGGCGCATTCCTCGACCTCGATTTCCGCCGGCCTCGGTATGGCGGTTGCGCGCGATCTAAAGGGCGGCGCCAACAATGTGATTGCCGTGATCGGCGACGGCGCCATGTCGGCCGGCATGGCCTATGAGGCGATGAACAACGCCGGCGCGCTCGACGCGCGGCTGATCGTCATCCTCAACGACAACGACATGTCGATCGCACCGCCGTCCGGCGCGATGAGCCACTATCTGGCCCGGCTGGCGTCTGGCTCGACCTATGCCGGCATCCGGGATTTCGGCAAGAAACTGACGTCCTATCTCGGCAAGCGCGTCGACCGTGCTGTTACGCGCGCCGTCGAACATGCGCGCGGCTACGTCACCGGCGGCACGCTGTTCGAGGAAATGGGCTTCTTTCACATCGGCCCCATCGACGGGCATGACCTGGAACACCTCGTGCCCGTGCTGCGCAACGTGCGCGACAACGGTACCGGTCCCGTGCTCATCCATGTCGTCACCCAGAAGGGTAAGGGCTACGCGCCGGCCGAACAGGCTGCCGACAAGTATCACGGCGTCAACAAGTTCGATGTCATCAGCGGCGCGCAGGCCAAGGCGCCGGCCAATGCGCCGAGCTATACCAAGGTGTTCGCCGAAAGCCTCGTGCGCGAGGCCCAGGAAGACGACCGTATCGTCGCCGTCACCGCTGCGATGCCGAGCGGCACGGGCCTCGATCTCTTCGGCGAGGCGTTCCCTTCGCGCACCTTCGACGTCGGCATCGCCGAGCAGCATGCCGTCACCTTCGCGGCCGGTCTGGCGACTGAGGGGCTGAAGCCGTTTGCGGCCATCTACTCGACCTTCCTGCAGCGCGCCTACGACCAGGTCGTGCATGACGTTGCGATCCAGAAGCTGCCGGTGCGCTTTCCGATCGACCGTGCCGGCTTCGTCGGCGCTGACGGCCCGACTCATTGCGGCGCGTTCGACGTGACCTATCTGGCTTCGCTGCCGGACTTCGTCGTCATGGCGGCCGCCGACGAGGCGGAACTGCGCCATATGGTGCGCACCGCCGCCGATTTCGATGAGGGTCCTATCGCCTTCCGCTATCCGCGAGGCAATGGGGTGGGCGTTGAGATGCCCGAGCGTGGCCAGCCGCTGGAGATCGGCCGCGGCCGCATCGTCAAGCAGGGCACAAAGGTGGCGCTGCTGTCTTTCGGCACCCGCTTGGCTGACTGCCTGCTGGCGGCGGAAGAACTGGACGCTGCGGGCCTCTCAACGACGGTCGCCGACGCCCGCTTCGCCAAGCCGCTCGACGCCGATCTGGTGCGGCGGCTCGCGCGCGAGCATGAGGTGCTCATCACGGTCGAGGAAGGCGCGATCGGCGGCTTCGCGACACATGTCCTGCACCAGCTCGCCCATGAGGGCCTGCTGGAAAGCGGCCTCAAGGTCAGGCCGCTGATCCTGCCGGACGTCTTCGTCGATCACGCCAAGCCTGAGAAGATGTATGCGGATGCCGGGCTCGACACGGCCGGCATCGTGCGTGCGGTATTTGGCGCGCTCGGTCGCTCGGTGGGCGCCGCAAGCGCCTGATTGAGGCCAATGAGTGCCCGCCTTCCAGGCTTTGGTGCGCACGTCGCGCATACGTTTCGCTAACCCTTCCGCTTGGCGCTTCCTTAGGTCCGCTGCGATAGAACCGCGCCCGAAAGCGAATGGGGTTTCGGGATGCGCAGGCTGGCGTTTGCCTTGCTGGTGGTGATGGTGCTTGGCGGTGACGTGGCCGCCGACGAACGCTATGACCGCCGCCTCGATGAGGCGGCCGCCAGCATAGTCGCTTCCCGACTGAACGCCCCGTTGCGCGGCGCTTTCGGTCTCGGCGAGGAGCCCCGATTGGGGAGGCGACCCGAGGAGGGCAAGCCGGCAAGACCCGGCGCCAGACTGCCCGGCGTCTGGCAGGACGGGCTGGCGATCGCGGTCGAGAGAAGACCGCGGGCCTCTCCTGAACTCTGACAATCCCCGATCCGTCTTGCCTTGGCCGCGCGCTTGGCCCAAGGAAGGCGCATGAACACGCAACACCAACCCGCCGGCCGACTGCGCCTGGATGAACTGCTCGTCCGGCGCGGGCTGTTTGCCAGCCGTTCGCGGGCGCGCGACGCGATCACGCGGGGCGCGGTGGTCGTAAATGGGGTTGCGGCGGCGAAGCCGGGGCAGGCGACCGTCGAGACGGCTGAGATTGCCGTCGACGATCCGGCGCGCGCCTACGTCTCGCGCGCGGCGCTTAAGCTGGTGGCGGGGCTCGACGCATTCGGCATCGATCCGGCGGGGCTGCATGCGCTCGACATCGGCGCATCCACGGGCGGTTTCACGCAGGTGCTGCTGGAGCGCGGCGCAACACATGTGGTTGCGGTTGACGTAGGCCACGGCCAGCTCGATCCGGCGCTTGCATCCGATACACGCGTCACGTCGCTGGAAAAGCTCAACGCGCGCGAGCTTGACGCCGACCATCTCGGCGGCATCCGGCCTAGCCTCGTCGTTTCCGATGTCAGCTTCATCTCGTTGAAGCTGGCTCTGCCGCCGGCCCTCGAACTTGCCGCGCCCGGCGCGCGCTGCGTGCTGCTGGTCAAGCCGCAGTTCGAGGCAGGCCGGGAAGCGATCGGCAAGGGCGGCCTCCTCCGCGACCCCGCGATGGGCGAGCAGATTGCGCGCGACCTCGAAGCATGGCTCGACGCGCTGCCCGGATGGCGTGTGCTTGGCTTCGTGCCGTCGCCGATCGAAGGTGGCGATGGCAACCGGGAATTCCTGCTGGCAGGCGTGAAGGACAGATGAGCGGCATTCTTACCATTTCGCGTCTCGGCGCCCAGGGCGACGGCATCGCCGAGACGGGGCAGGGGCAGGTCTTCGTGCCGTTCGCGCTGCCCGGAGAAAAGGTCAACGCCTCGCTGGACGGAAAGAAGGCCGACCTCGTCTCGGTCATCGAGCCGTCGCCGCTGCGCGTCGAGCCGCCATGCCGTCATTTCGGCGATTGCGGCGGCTGCGCCCTCCAGCATCTGGAAGAGACGGCCTATCGCGAGTGGAAACGCGAGAAGCTTGTCGAGGCGCTGCGGTCGAAAGGGCTCGAAGCACCGGTGGACGATTTGGTCCCCTGCCAGCCGCACACGCGCCGCCGCGCGGCATTTACCGCGCGCACGACGGACAAGGGTGTGCTGCTCGGCTTCAACGCCGCGCTCTCGCACCGCATCGTGGATGTCGAGGAATGCCCGCTCCTTCTGCCGTCTATCGTCGATAGCCTGCCGCTGCTCCGCGATCTGACGGCGCTGATCGCGCGCAGCTTCAAGCCTTTCCGGCTCAACGTCACGCACACCGCATCCGGCCTTGATGTGGCCGCCGAAGGGAGCGGGTCGCTGGAAGGTAAGGCGCGCCAGGCAGTGGTCGAATTCGTCGTGCGCAGCGGTCTCGCCCGCCTTTCCATAGACGGCGAGATCATCGTCGAGCCAAAGAAGCCGCTTATCATGGCCGGTGAAGTCGCGGTGCTGCCGCCACCGGGCGCCTTTCTGCAGGCGGTCGCCGAGGCGGAGACGACCATGGCCGGACTGGTTGGCGCGCATCTGGCGAAGGCAAAGCGCGTGGCCGACCTTTTCGCCGGCGTCGGCACGTTTGCCCTCCGGCTGGCGCGCAACGGCGAGGTCCATGCGGTGGAGGGCGACGCGGCGGCGATTGCAAGCCTCGATCGCGCCTACCGTTTCGGCGAGGGACTCAAGAAGGTTACGGTCGAAAAGCGCGACCTGTTCGTGCGCCCGCTCACCTTCAAGGAACTCGACGCGACATTCGACGGGCTGGTCTTCGATCCGCCGCGTGCCGGCGCGGAAGATCAGGCCAAGCAAATAGCCCGCAGCCAGGTCCGCTTCGTCGCAGCCGTTTCTTGCAATCCGGTCACGCTGGCGCGCGATCTGCGCATCTTAGTCGATGGCGGCTATCGCATTACGCGGGTGGTGCCGGTCGACCAGTTCCTGTGGTCGCCGCATCTCGAAGCGGTGGCGCTGCTGGAGAAGCCGCGGAAAAGGCGATAGTCAGGCCAGCAGCCGGTCGACGAACGCCGGCACGGTTTCCGTTGCCGGCCCCCGGATCGTTTCGTCAAACAATTCGGTATTTTCCGACTGTTCGAGGTTAAGTTCCACCGTGCGCGCACCTGCTGTCCGTGCCTCCTCGACGAAAGCCGCGGCCGGATAGACATTCCCGGAAGTGCCAATGGCAATGAAAAGCTCCGCCTCACGCAGCGCGCGGTAGATGCGGTCCATCTGGTACGGCATCTCGCCGAACCACACCACGTCGGGCCGCAGGCGCCCGATGGTCCCGCACAAGGTGCATTGCGAATTCACGGTCATGTCGCCGCGCCAGCGCATGCGCATGCCGCATGCTTCGCACAGCGCCGACCCGTGCTCGCCATGCATATGGATCAGCTTCCTAGATCCAGCCGATTCGTGCAGGTCGTCGACATTCTGCGTCACCAGCAGGAATTCACCTTTGAACCCACCTTCAAGCCGCGCCAGCGCGTGATGCGCTTCGTTGGGGTAGATGTTGGCCAGGTTGCGTCGGCGCATGTTGTAGAATTCGAGCACTTTGCCGGGATTGCGCGCATAGCCCTCGGGTGTCGCGTAATCGCGATAGTCGATCTTCGACCAGAGACCGTTCTTGTCGCGAAAGCTGGGTATGCCGGATTCGACGGAAATCCCCGCACCGGTGAGGATAACGATGGAGGAGGGGGGCTTCATAGGCGGCTCAGCTTGAAATGGGCGACTATTGAGCGCATATTGAGCATACAAATGTCAAAATACGCAAGGATGTTGTCATGTCCATGATGGCGTTGGAAAGCTCCGCACAGAAGTTCGGCGAGGGCGGCACGCCGTTCCTGTCGGCGCGGCGCGTGGCCGATCTGCTCGGGGTGACGATGACCGAGCTGGCCAGCCTGATCGGTGTTGCCCGCAACACGCTGGCAGCCAAGGGCGGTGCACGCAAGGTCGACGCCGCATTGAGCCCGGTGGTGCGGGTGCTGGCGATGGCCGGCGAGATGGCCGGCGGCGAGGAGCGCGCGGCGATCTGGTTCAAGCATCAGCCGATTCCGGGCTGGGCCGGCAAGACCGCCTACGATCTCGTCCGCGACGGCAAGGCCGACAAGGTTCTGGCCTATCTGGAGGCAGTGCGTTCCGGCGTCTATGCCTGACGGAAAGCCACCGCTGACCCTTTGGCGCGCTTTCGTGCCGCGCTGGGCGCATCTGCCGCTCTCGGGCGAAGGCGCCGCGCGCTTCGGTGGACGGTGGAATCCCGAAGGTGAGCCGACGATCTATGCCGCGCGCGAGCTCTCGACAGCCTGGGCAGAGTACAATCAGGGCTTCGTCCAGCATCCGGCCCTCATCGCCCGGCTCGAGCTGGAGGGCGCAAGCCTGGCCGATCTGACCGATGAGCAGGTGCTTGGTGGTTTCGGCGAGACTTCAGAAATTCATCGTTGCGAATGGCGCGCTGCGCTTGATGCCGGCGAGCAGTCGCAGACCCACATGCTGCGCGAGCGGCTGCTCGACGAAGGGTTCCACGGCGTCGTTTATCCATCCTTCATGTCGCCGGGCGGCACCTGTGTGGCCCTGTGGCGGTGGAACGGGCCTGACGAGCCGAAGCTGACGGTGGTAGATCCCGAAGGCAGCCTGCCAAAGACCCCGGCGTCATGGCTCTGACAGCTTGATTTCAGGTGCGTCCTTCGAGGCTCGCTGCGCTCGCACCTCGGGATGAGGGAGGTAGGTTGATCGAACCCGCCTACAGTGGGCTCGATGCACATTACCGAAACGGCCCTCGAGCGCACGAGCTTGCAGGATTGGTACAACGGTCCTCATCCTGAGGTGCGATCCTGAGCCTGTCGAAGGGGAGCCTCGAAGGACGCACAACCGGAACTACGTCCGCGTGCCGCCCACGGTCATCTGGTTCATGCGCAGATGCGGTTGTCCGACGCCAACCGGCACGCCCTGGCCGGCCTTGCCGCACATGCCGATGCCGTTGTCGAGCTTCATGTCGTTGCCGATCATGCTCACGCGGTGCATCGCGTCCGGGCCGTTGCCGATCAGCATGGCGCCCTTTATCGGCTGGGTCACCTTGCCATCCTCGATCATGTAGGCCTCGGTGCAGCCGAACACGAACTTGCCCGAAGTAATGTCGACCTGCCCGCCGCCGAACGATACGGCATAGATGCCGTTCTTCACCGAAGAAATGATCTCCTCGGGCGTATGCTCGCCGGCGGTCATGTACGTGTTGGTCATGCGCGGCATCGGCGTGTGTGCGTAGGATTCGCGCCGTCCGTTGCCGGTCGGGCGCATGCCCATCAGCCGCGCGTTCTGCCGGTCCTGCATGTAGCCGACCAGCTTGCCGTCCTCGATCAGAACGGTGCGGTTGGTGGCCGTGCCCTCGTCGTCGATGGTCAGCGATCCGCGGCGGTCTGTAATCGTGCCGTCGTCCACCACGGTGACGCCTTTGGCGGCGACCTGCTGGCCCATAAGGCCCGCAAAGGCAGATGTCTTCTTGCGGTTGAAATCGCCTTCGAGCCCATGTCCGACAGCCTCGTGCAGCATCACGCCCGGCCAGCCTGCCGAAAGCACGATGTCGAACGTGCCGGCGGGGGCGGGCACCGCTTCGAGATTGACCAGGGCCTGGCGCAGTGCCTCCTCGGCCGCATGCTTCCACGATTGCTCGGCGATGAACTCGCCGAAACCCTTGCGTCCGCCCATGCCGTAGGAGCCACTCTCCTGGCGGTCGCCCTCGCCGACGACGACCGCGACATTGACGCGGACCAGAGGCCGGACGTCATGGGCGATGCGGCCGTCGGCGCGCAGGATTTCCACCTGCTGCCACGAGGCCGCCAGCGACGCGGTGACTTGGCGCACACGCGGATCGCGATCGCGAACCCATGCGTCGATCTCCTGCAGCAGCTTTGCCTTTTCGCCGAAGACCGGCTCCGAGGTAGGGTTTTCTTCGCCGTAAAGCTTGCGGTTCGTGCCGGCCGGCGCGTCCGCCAGCGTGCCGCTATAACCGGCTTTGACTGCGGAAACCGCGTCGGACGCGCGCAGAAGTGCCGCGTGCGAGAACTCGCTGGCGTGCGCGTAACCAGCCGCTTCGCCGGCGACTGCGCGCAGCCCGAAACCGCGATCGGCGTTGAAGTTCGCGGTTTTCAGGCGGCCGTTGTCGAAAACGAGAGCCTCGCCTTCGCGATATTCCATGAAGAGTTCGCCGTCATCGGCGCCATCGATGGTTTCGGCGACAATGCGGCGGATGGTATCTTCGGAGACGTCGAACTGTTCGAGAAGGCTGGCTGGCACTGTGCGGCTCCGTTCCTGAATGGCACTGGCCGCTATATAGTCGCGCGGGCGAAAAGTTGCACCCGCCGCCGTCAAATGCCCAAAAAATCAGGGAAGCGCGTCGAAGCCTTCGGCGAAACCGTCGAGTTCGACGGGGATACCGATGCCTTCCTCGGGTGTCTGGAACACGATGAAGGTCGCCGCCTGGCCGTTGCGCAGCATATCGAGCAGGGGCTGTTCGAGAATCACCTCGGCGTAGCAGCCGTCCTGGAAGCAGCGAACGAAATAGGCGCGCCCGACGTCGTTGCCGTCGACATTGAGCCCGAGCCCGTTGGGAAGAAGCACGCCGAGCGGTGCCAGCACCCGCAGGATTTCTGCCCGGTCGTCCGCCGTGCGCAACACCACGACGGAAAGGCCAACCTCCGGCCTGTCTTCAGCGATCACGTTCTGCATCAGGGCGCATTGCTCGGTCGCTGCGCCGCCGGGCGTATCGCAGATCACCGACCACGCCCCATGGGTCGACTTCACCGCGCCCGAGGGCGCCTGCTGCTGCGCCGCCGCCGGAAGGCAAAAGGCGATCGCACCGAGGGCGGCCGCAAACGGCATTGTCCAACGAAACGGCATCGATCCTACCCCTTGCATCCTTAAGCACTCTGGCGGCGCGGCATCTTCGCCTGCGTCGCGTCAGGTCAGCCCAAATCACATCGATGGGGCATGATCGTGTCCGAAGCCGGCATCTGCGACCGGAATTTGCGATCATGCCTTCGCGAATCACGACAATCTAGCCCGAGAGTCGGTTCGCGCAAACAAGACTGTGCGCAAGTCCTTGCGATGCCTCGCGATTGTACCCCGTCGATGCGCATCTTGAGCGCGCCCGATGCTTTCGTCGCAAGTTGAGCGAAATCAAGGCATATGGGGCAGGATGTGGGCCGCGCGCGCAAAAATGCCGCAGATATCCCGCCATGCCTTTCTTGCGGTTGATATGAGAGTATGGTTTGAACGCGCGATAGCGGCCCGGCGCATGTCCGCCAGCCGGCATTGTAGTTTCGTCGAGACGTTTCGACCGGGGAGATGAAGAGGGTTATGAAGAAGTTCCTTGCGGGCCTGGGCGCCGTTTCGCTGGTACTTGCCGCTTCGAGCGCATTCGCGGGGCAGGCGGCTCCCTGGCAACTGAGCTTCCAGGAGCCAGCTTCCGACATGATGGAGGCGATCGTCTGGTTCGAGCGCTACACGCTCTGGTTCATCGTGCCGATCACCTTTCTTGTGCTGGCGCTTCTGGCCTGGTGCATCATCAAGTTCCGCGCGAGCGCCAATCCGACGCCGTCGCGCACCAGCCACAACACCATGATCGAGGTGATCTGGACCGTAGGTCCGGTTATCGTTCTGCTTTTCCTGGCGGTTCCCTCGTTCCAGCTCCTGACGGCGCAGTACAATCCGCCGGAAGAGCCGACCATGACCATCAAGGCCACCGGCTACCAGTGGAACTGGGAATATGAGTACCAGGACGAGGAACCGCTGACGTTCGCTTCCTTCATGCTGCAGGAGGGCGATCGCGCCTCGGCGGGCAAGGAAGACATGGCAGAGTTTCCGCGTCTTCTGGCTGTCGACAACGAGGTCGTCGTGCCGGTCAACACCACCGTGCGCGTTCTCGTCACCGCGGCCGACGTGATCCACGCGTTCGCGATGCCGTCCTTCGGCATCAAGGTCGACGCCGTGCCGGGGCGTATCAACGAGACCTGGTTCAACGCCACGCGCGAAGGCATCTTCTACGGCCAGTGCTCTGAGCTCTGCGGCAAGGATCACGCCTACATGCCGATCGGCATCCGCGTCGTCAGCCAGGAGCAGTACGACGCATGGCGCTCGGAGGCTCAGGCGAGCCTCGAAGAGGCCAACAAGTCGCTGATGGCCTCGATTCGCGGCCAGCAAATGAATGTAGCGGACGCCGGCAACTGAAGTCTGCGTGAGAGAACAGGATACGGAGCGGGAAAATGGCAGGCGCTGCAGCTCACGACGCCCATGACGATCACAAGCCGACCGGCTGGGTTCGCTGGGTCTATTCGACCAACCACAAGGACATCGGCACTCTCTACCTGATCTTCGCGATCATGGCGGGCATCATCGGCGGCTTCCTGTCGGTGATGATGCGCTGGGAGCTCGCCGAACCGGGTATCCAGATCTTCCATGGCCTGGCGTCCATGGTCTACGGCTATGAGGGCGATGCCGCCATCGACGGCGGCAAGCACATGTTCAATGTGTTCACCACCGGCCACGCGCTCATCATGATCTTCTTCATGGTCATGCCGGCGATGATCGGCGGTTTCGCCAACTGGATGGTGCCGATCATGATCGGCGCGCCGGACATGGCGTTCCCGCGCATGAACAACATCTCGTTCTGGCTGCTGCCGCCTGCCTTCATCCTGCTGCTGATCTCGATCTTCATGCCGAGCGCCCCCGGTGCCTATGGCGTTGGTGGCGGTTGGACGATCTATCCGCCGCTGTCGACATCGGGCCAGCCCGGCCCGGCGATGGACTTTGCGATCCTCTCGCTGCACATCGCGGGTGCCTCGTCGATCCTCGGCGCCATCAACTTCATCACCACGATCTTCAACATGCGCGCTCCGGGCATGACGCTGCACAAGATGCCGCTGTTTGCCTGGTCGGTGCTCATCACCGCGTTCCTGCTGCTGCTGTCGCTGCCGGTTCTGGCTGGCGCGATCACCATGCTGCTGACTGACCGCAACTTCGGCACGGCCTTCTTCGACCCGGCCGCCGGCGGCGATCCGATCCTGTTCCAGCACCTGTTCTGGTTCTTCGGTCACCCCGAGGTGTACATCCTGATCCTGCCGGGCTTCGGCATCGTCAGCCACATCGTGTCGACCTTCTCGCGCAAGCCGATCTTCGGTTATCTCGGAATGGCCTACGCCATGGTGGCAATCGGCGCGGTGGGCTTCATCGTGTGGGCGCACCACATGTATACGACCGGCCTGTCGCTTGACACGCAGCGCTATTTCGTCTTCGCGACGATGGTCATCGCGGTTCCGACTGGCGTGAAGATCTTCTCGTGGATCGCCACCATGTGGGGCGGATCGATCTCCATGCGCACTCCAATGCTGTGGGCGATCGGCTTCATCTTCCTGTTCACCGTCGGCGGCGTGACGGGCGTTCAGCTCGCCAATGCCGGCCTCGACCGCGCGCTTCACGACACCTACTATGTGGTCGCGCACTTCCACTACGTGCTGTCGCTGGGTGCAGTGTTCGCGATCTTCGCGGGCTGGTACTACTGGTTCCCGAAGATGTTCGGCTACATGTACTCGCCGCTCATCGCGCGCACCCACTTCTGGGTCACGTTCATCGGCGTGAACCTGGTGTTCTTCCCGCAGCACTTCCTGGGTCTGGCCGGCATGCCGCGCCGCTACATCGACTATCCGGATGCCTATGCGGGCTGGAACGCCGTCTCGTCCTATGGCTCCTACATCTCCGCAATCGGTGTGCTGATCTTCCTCTATGGCGTCTTCGAGGCCTTTTCGAAGAAGCGCGAGGCCGGCGCCAATCCGTGGGGCGAGGGTGCAACCACGCTTGAGTGGCAGCTTTCGTCGCCGCCGCCTTACCACCAGTGGGAACAGCTGCCGAAGATCAAGTAAGGCAGCAGCCGCAACAGAATGGAAACCGCCGGCCCGGCCGGCGGTTTCGGCCAGACGGAAAGAACGGACCGCGTACGCATGGCCCTCGTCGAGAAGAATGGATATGAAGACGCCGCCTTCCGTATTTCGGAAGCGCAGGCTGGCGACTATCTCGCGCTGCTCAAGCCGCGGGTGATGTCGCTGGTCGTCTTCACCGCCTTCGTCGGGCTGGTGACGGCGCAGGTGCCGGTCAACCCGATCATCGCGGTGGTCTCGATCCTCGCGATCGCGGTCGGCGCCGGTGCGTCCGGCGCACTCAACATGTGGTACGACGCCGACATCGACGCCGTGATGTCGCGCACTGCAGGCAGGCCGGTGCCATCGGGCCGCGTGTTGCCGGGCGAGGCGCTGGTCTTCGGCCTGTTCCTGTCGGCTTTCTCGGTGATGACGCTCGGTCTCGTCGCCAACTGGCTGGCCGCGAGCCTGCTGGCCTTCACCATCTTCTTCTACGCCGTCGTTTACACGATGTGGCTCAAGCGCTGGACGCCGCAGAACATCGTCATCGGCGGTGCGGCCGGCGCATTCCCTCCCATGATCGGCTGGGCGGCCGTCACGGGCCAGATTGGCCTAGAAAGCGTAATCCAGTTCCTCATCATCTTCCTGTGGACCCCGCCGCACTTCTGGGCGCTGGCGCTGTTCAAGTCTGGTGACTACGGTCGCGCCGGCATCCCCATGATGCCGAACGTTGCTGGCGAAGCATCGACCAAGCGGCAAATCTTTGCCTATGCGGTGCTCGTGGCTGTCGTCGGCGTTCTGCCGTCGGTGCTCGGCCAGGCAAGTGCTACTTACGGCGTGTTCGCCGCAGCGCTCGGTGCCGGCTTCGTCTGGTATTCGTGGAAGGTGCTGCGTATGCCCGACGCCGATCGCGTCATGCGGCCGGCCAAGGCGCTTTTCGGATATTCGCTGCTCTATCTCTTCGCGATCTTTGCGGCTCTGCTGCTTGATTCGATTGCGACGCGCCTCGGGGCGCCGGTCTGGTGAGTGTGATGGAAGACGACAAGGTCAGCCTTACGGATTCGCAGAAGAAAGCGCGTCGTGGTCGCTCGGTCGCCATCGCGCTGGCGCTGGTCGCTTTCGTGGTCATCATCTACGTCGTGACCATCGTGAAGATGGGCCCGACGATCCTCGACCGGCCGATGTGAGAGTATCGATGAGCGAACGCGATAACACTGTCAGCGAAAAGGCCCAGCGCTCCAACCGCGTGATTGCAGTTGTATGCCTGGCCTTCTTTGCCAGCATGGTTGGCGCAGCCTACGCGGCGGTGCCCTTGTATCAGCTCTTCTGCCAGGTGACAGGCTATGGCGGCACCACGCAGCGGGTCACGCAATATTCGCAGACCGTGCTCGATCGGGAGATCAAGGTTCGCTTCGACGCCAACACGGCCGGCGGCCTGCCGTGGGACTTCAAGCCGGTCCAGCGCGACGTGACCATGAAAATCGGCGAGACCACGCAGATTTCTTACAAGGCGAAGAACATGTTCTCGCGCCCCACTTCGGGCCGCGCGTCGTTCAACGTCACGCCGCAACTCGCGGGCGCCTACTTCATGAAGGTGGAATGCTTCTGCTTCACCGATACGGAGTTGCAGCCCGGCGAGGAGATGGATATGCCGGTCGTCTTCTACGTCGATCCGGAGATCGTGAATGTGCCTGAGTTGAAGAACGTCGGTACGATCACGCTGTCCTACACCTTTTTCCCGCTCGCCGAGGGCAAGCCGCAGGAATCGGCGGCCACAGGCGGGCAACTGAACAGCAATACGGACGCCGACACCGAAATCGGGGGATGACATGGCAGACGCACACGCAAAGAACCACGACTATCATATCATCGACCCAAGCCCATGGCCCTTCCTCGGCTCCGTCGGCGCGCTTGTCATGGCGGTTGGCGGCATCGGCTGGATGCAGTATCTGAAGGGTAACGAGTTCTCGCTCGTCGGTATCCCGCTGGCGACGCCGTGGCTTTTCTTCATTGGCCTGGCGCTGGTGCTCTATGTGATGTTCGGCTGGTGGAGCGACACCATCAAGGAGGCTCATGAGGGTCACCATACGCGTGTCGTTTCGCTGCACCTGCGCTACGGCATGATCATGTTCATCGCCTCGGAGGTGATGTTCTTCGTCGCCTGGTTCTGGGCCTTCTTCGACGCAAGCCTTTTCCCCAACGAAGCGGCGCAGGTCGCCCGCGCCGAGTTCCTCGGTGGCCAGTGGCCTCCGGCAGGCGTTGAGGTTCTCAATCCTTTCCATCTGCCGCTCTACAACACCATCATCCTGCTGCTCTCCGGCACGACGGTGACGTGGGCGCACCACGCATTGCTGCACGACGATCGCAAGGGCCTTGTATGGGGTCTCGCAATCACCGTTGCGCTCGGCGTGCTGTTCAGCTTCGTCCAGGCCTACGAGTATTCGGTCGCGCCGTTCAGCTTCTCCGGCTCGATCTATGGCGCCACCTTCTACATGGCGACCGGCTTCCATGGCTTCCACGTGTTGATCGGTACCATCTTCCTGCTGGTGTGCCTGTTGCGCGCGATGGCAGGCCACTTCACGCCCAAGCAGCATTTCGGCTTCGAGGCGGCAGCCTGGTACTGGCATTTCGTTGACGTGGTGTGGCTGTTCCTCTTCGCCTGCGTCTACGTATGGGCATCGGCCGGCGCGCCAATTGCTGCGCACTGAGCAGCCTGAATCGAACGGTTTTCGGGAGGCGGCCGTGGCAACATGGCCGCCTTCTTTCTTTGGCCCGTTTCGCATGCGATAGCGTGCCACCATGCACGAGGCTGCAACATGACTGACGATCGCAAGCCCGACAGCGCCATCTGGGCGCCGGTCGACCCGGTGAAGGCCGGCCTGTCCGGCCGCTGCCCACGCTGCGGCGAGGGCCGCCTGTTCCGAGGGTTCCTCTCCGTCGGCGATCGCTGCGGCAACTGCGGGCTCGACTATTCGTTTGCGGATGCCGGGGATGGACCGGCGGTTTTTGTCATACTCATCATCGGCTTCGTGGTCGTCGGCCTTGCGCTGTGGATGGAGGTGTCGCTCAATCCGCCGCTATGGCTGCATTTTATGCTCTGGATACCACTGACGCTCGTGCTGAGCCTGGTGGCCTTGCGGCTCATCAAGGGACTGCTGATCGTGCTGCAATACCGCAACAAGGCGGCGGAAGGGCGATTGGACGACCGATGAGTGTCAGCGACAGCAGGGCGAAAGTCCGCAGGCCGGGCATCAGCGTGCTGTTGGCCATCGTTTCTTTTGCAGCGCTGGCCGCGCTGCTGGCGCTCGGCACCTGGCAGGTGCAGCGGCTGCACTGGAAGGAACAACTGATCGCGACCATCGACGCGCGCATCACGTCCGAGCCGCGCTCCCTTGCCGATGTGCAAACGCGGCTGACGACGACCGGCGACGTCGACTACTGGCCGGTGACCGTCAGTGGCGAGTTCCGCCACGAGGGCGAGCGTCACTTCTTCGCCACACACCAGGGGCAGTCCGGCTATTTCGTCTATACCCCAATGGCGCTCGAAAACGGGCAGTTTGTCCTCGTCAATCGAGGCTTCGTACCATTCGAGTTGAAGGAGCCCGAAACACGCCCTGAAGGGCAGGTCGAGGGTCCCCGGACCATCACCGGCCTTGCGCGCAACCGGCTCGATGCCAAGCCGTCCCTCATCGTGCCTGACAACGATCCGGCCAAGAACATCTTCTACTGGAAGGACCTCGACGTCATGGCGGCGACATCGGGCGTGGGCGACCAGGGAGACTACCTGCCGTTCTTCATCGATGCGAACGATGCGCCCAATCCCGGTGGGCTTCCGGTCGGCGGTGTGACGCTGATCGATCTGCCAAACAATCATCTCCAGTATGCCGTCACGTGGTACGGGCTTGCCGGCGCGCTCGTGGCGGTGCTAGGCGCGTGGTCGTTGCGACAGCGCCGCACGCGCGCCGCCGATGCGGGTTGACAGGGCAGGGCCTCAACCGCCATCTGCACACGACGGATCACAGGTAGAATGATGAAGCGACCATTGACGATCAGGCTTTGCGGCCCGCGCGGTTTCTGTGCGGGCGTCGACCGCGCGATCCAGATCGTGGTGCTGGCGCTGAAGAAATACGGCGCGCCGGTCTATGTGCGCCACGAGATCGTGCACAATCGTTACGTGGTCGAGGGGCTGCAGGCGCGGGGCGCAGTATTCGTCGAGGAACTGGACGAGATTCCGCCCGAACACCATGCCCAGCCGGTGGTCTTTTCCGCCCACGGCGTTCCCAAATCCGTGCCCGCGGATGCCGAGGCGCGCAACCTGTTCTATCTCGACGCCACCTGCCCGCTGGTTTCCAAGGTGCACAAGCAGGCGATGCGCCATCAGCGTCAGGGGCGTCATGTGCTGCTGATCGGCCATGCCGGCCACCCGGAGGTGATCGGCACCATGGGTCAGTTGCCCGACGGTGCGGTGACCCTCGTGGAGACCGAGGAAGACGCTGCGGGCATCCAGCCGGCCGACCCGACCGCGCTCGGCTTCGTAACGCAGACGACGCTGTCCGTGGAGGACACCGCCGGCATCATCAGCGCCCTTCAGGCGCGCTTCCCGCAGATGCAGGCGCCTGCCGCAGAATCGATCTGCTACGCCACCACCAACCGTCAGGACGCGGTGAAGGAAGCCGCGCCCGGCGCGGACCTGTTCCTGATCGTCGGCGCGCCGAACTCGTCGAACTCCATGCGGCTGGTCGAAGTCGCCGAGCGCGCGGGTGCGAAGCGCGGCCTGCTGGTGCAGCGAGCATCCGAGATTCCCTGGAACGAGATCGGCAACATCGGCACGCTCGGCCTGTCGGCTGGTGCTTCGGCGCCGGAGATCATCGTCGACGAGATCATCGATGCCTTCCGCGAACGGTTCGACGTCACCGTCGATCTCGCCGTCACTGCCGAGGAGACGGAGAACTTCCCCGTCAACCGCGTCCTGCGCGACATCGAACTCACCACGGCCGACATGGCATTCGTCAACGGGAACGCCTGAAAACATGGCCGTCTACACCGACATCACCGAGATGGAACTCGGCGCGTTCCTGCGCGGCTACGCCATCGGCGACCTGCTGTCCTACAAGGGCATCGCCGAAGGCACCGAGAATTCCAACTTTATCCTCCATACCAGCGGGGGCTCCTTCATCCTGACGCTGTATGAAAAGCGGGTGGAAAAGAACGACCTCCCGTTCTTTCTCGGACTGATGGAACATCTTGCCCGGCAGGGCATCTCGTGTCCGTTGCCGGTCCATCGCCGCGACGGCGAGATCATCGGCGAGCTTGCCGGCAGGCCCGCGGCCATCATCACGTTCCTCGAAGGCATGTGGCCGCGCCGGCCGAGCGCCGCCCACTGCCGCGAGGTGGGCAAGGTGCTTGCCGCCATGCACCTGGCCGGGGCGGATTTTCAGCTCTCGCGTCCAAACGCGCTTTCGCTGCCCGGCTGGCACAGGCTGTGGGAGGGCTGCGTCGACCGTGCGGACGAGGTCGAGCCCGGTTTGCGCGCCGAGGTGAGCGCGGATTTTGCCAGTCTGGAGGCGGCGTGGCCCGCCGATCTGCCGGCGGGCGTCATCCATGCGGATCTCTTCCCCGACAACGTCTTCTTTCTCGGCAACGACCTCTCCGGCGTCATCGACTTCTATTTCGCCTGCAACGACTTCCTCGCCTACGATGTCGCGACCTGCCTCAATGCCTGGTGTTTCGAGCGCGACCACGCTTTCAACCTGACCAAGGGCACGGCGTTCCTCGCCGGCTACCAGAGCGTGCGCCCGCTGACCCCGACCGAGATCGAGGCGCTGCCGTTGCTCTGCCATGGCTCGGCGCTACGCTTCATGCTGACGCGGCTCTACGACTGGCTCAATGGTCCTGGCGGCGCGCTGGTCAACAAAAGGGACCCGCTCGAATATGTGCGCAAGATGCGCTTCCATCGGCAGATCGGTTCCGCCTCCGAATATGGCGCGGTGATGCCATGAAGAATGTCGAGGTGTTCACCGACGGTGCATGTTCGGGCAACCCCGGTCCCGGCGGCTGGGGCGCGATCCTGCGCTTCAACGGCGTCACCAAGGAGCTCTCCGGTGGCGAGGCCGAAACCACCAACAACCGTATGGAGTTGATGGCGGCGATCTCCGCGCTCGGCGCGCTGAAGGAGCCGTGCACGGTCGATCTCTACACCGATTCAAACTACGTCAAGGACGGCATTTCAGGCTGGATCGAGGGCTGGAAGCGCAACGGCTGGAAGACGGCGGCGAAAAAGCCGGTCAAGAATGCCGAGCTTTGGCAGGCGCTGGACGAGGCGCGCCGGCGCCACAAGGTCACCTGGCACTGGGTCAAGGGCCATGCAGGCCACCCCGAGAACGAGCGTGCCGACGAACTCGCCCGCCTCGGCATGGCCCCCTTCAAGACGAAACGCCGACCAGCGGCGGCCGGCTAGCCTTTGCGGGCCGCCGCCTGTGCCGCCGCCAGCCTGGCGATCGGCACGCGGAAGGGCGAGCACGACACATAGTCGAGCCCAACCTCCTCGCAGAAATGGATCGAGGTCGGGTCGCCGCCATGTTCGCCGCATATGCCGAGCTTGATGTCGGGCCGCGTCGCCTTGCCTTTCTCTGCCGCCATCCGCACCAGCTCGCCGACACCCTCGAGATCGAGCGAGATGAATGGATCCTGCTCGATGATGCCCTTCTGGCGATAGGTTTCGAGGAAGGACGAGGCGTCGTCGCGCGAGATGCCGAAAGTCGTCTGGGTCAGGTCGTTGGTGCCGAAGGAGAAGAACTCCGCCGCTTCCGCAATCACATGGGCGCGGATCGCCGCGCGCGGCAGCTCGATCATCGTGCCGACCAGATAGTCGATGGTCGTTCCGCTCTCCTCCATCACCGCCTTGGCGACCTCGTCGATGCGGGCCTTGACGTAGTCGAGCTCTTTCATGATGCCCACCAGCGGCACCATGATCTCCGGCACCACGGGGCTTCCGGTCTTCTTGCCGGCCTCAACCGCGGCCTCGAAGATGGCGCGCGCCTGCATTTCGGCGATCTCCGGGTAGGAGACCGCCAGCCGGCAGCCGCGATGGCCGAGCATCGGGTTGAACTCGTGCAGCGCCTCGGTGCGCTGGCGCAATTTCTCCGCCGAAACGTTCATCGCCCTGGCGACCTCGGCGATTTCGTCCTCGCTCTTGGGCAGGAACTCGTGCAGCGGCGGGTCCAACAGGCGGATCGTCACCGGCAGGCCGGCCATGATCTCGAACAGCTCGGCGAAGTCCGAGCGCTGCATCGGCAGAAGCTTGGCCAGCGCCGCGCGGCGGTCCTTCTCGACATCCGACAGGATCATCTCGCGCATCGCCACGATACGCTCGTCGTCGAAGAACATGTGCTCGGTGCGGCATAGCCCGATGCCTTCCGCACCGAAGGAGCGCGCCATGCGTGCGTCGGCCGGGGTCTCGGCATTGGTGCGCACCCTCATCCGCCGGATCTGGTCGGCCCACTCCATGATCGACGCGAAGTCGCCGGAAAGCTCGGGCTGCAGCATCGGCACCGCACCCTTCAGCACCTGTCCGCTGGCGCCGTCGATGGTGATGACGTCGCCCTTCTTCAGCGTCTGCCCCATCGCCGTCAGCGTGCCGGTCTTGTAGTCGACGCGCAGCGTGCCCGCGCCCGAGACGCAGGGCTTGCCCATGCCGCGGGCCACCACGGCGGCATGGCTGGTCATGCCGCCGCGTGTGGTCAGAATGCCTTCGGCGGCGTGCATGCCGTGAATGTCTTCCGGGCTTGTCTCCACGCGCACCAGGATCGCCTTGCGGTTCTGTGCGCGCATCTCCTCCGCCTCGTCGGATGAAAAGACGATCTCGCCGGTAGCTGCACCGGGCGACGCCGGCAGGCCGATGCCGATCACGTCACGCTTGGCGGACGGGTCGATGGTCGGGTGCAGAAGCTGGTCCAGCGATGCCGGGTCGATCCGCGCCACAGCTTCCTGCTTGGTGATGAGCCCCTCGGCAGCCATGTCTACGGCGATCTTCAGCGCGGCCTTTGCCGTGCGCTTGCCCGAGCGGGTCTGCAGCATCCACAGCTTGCCGCGCTCGATGGTGAATTCGAGATCCTGCATGTCGCGGTAGTGGCGTTCCAGCCGCTGCGAGATGTCGACGAAGGCGGCAAACGCCTCAGGCATCACCTTCTCCATCGAGGGCTTGTCGGCGCCCGCCTCGATGCGGGCTTCCTCGGTCAGGTTCTGCGGCGTGCGGATACCCGCCACCACGTCCTCGCCCTGCGCGTTAACGAGGAACTCGCCATAGAGCCTGGCTTCGCCCGTCGACGGATTGCGGGTGAATGCGACGCCCGTTGCCGAGGTGTCGCCCATGTTGCCGAACACCATCGCCTGCACGTTGACCGCCGTGCCCCAGCTTTCGGGAATGTCGTGCAGCCGGCGATAGGTGATCGCCCGGTGGTTCATCCAGCTCGAGAACACCGCGCCGATCGCCCCCCAGAGCTGCTCCTGCGGGTCTTGGGGGAAGGGAGAGCCAAGCTCTTCGTCGACCTTCGCTTTGTATAGCCCGATCACCTCCTGCCATTCCCTGGCGGAGAGGTCGGTGTCGAGCTCATGGCCGCGACGGGCCTTCTCGTCTTCCAGGATTTCCTCGAAATGCTCGTGGTCGACGCCCAGCACGACGTCCGAATACATCTGGATGAACCGGCGATAGCTGTCATAGGCGAACCTCTCGTCGCCGGAATCGCGCGCAAGCGCGGCGACGGTCTCGTCGTTGAGGCCGAGGTTCAGCACCGTGTCCATCATGCCGGGCATCGATGCCCGCGCGCCGGAACGCACGGAGACCAGCAAGAGCTTGTCCGGGTCTCCGAAGCGCCTGCCGACGATCGCGCCGATGGCTTCCAGCGCCTCGGCGACCTGCGCCTTGAGATCGTCGGGGTAGGTGCGGCCGTTCGCATAATACGAGGTGCACAGCTCGGTCGTGATGGTGAAACCCGGCGGGACCGGCAGCCCCAGGCTACACATCTCGGCAAGATTTGCACCTTTGCCGCCCAACAGGTTCCGGTCTCCGGCGCTGCCTTCCGCCTTGCCGTCGCCGAAGCTGTAGACCCACTTCGTCATCCTGCTTCCCCGTCTCCGTGCGTGTTCGCCGGCGTGTTTCCGCCCGCGCGCTGAGCGATAAGACCCCGAACCCGCAAAGGCAAGCAGCCAGCAGGGGCGGTTCCCAAATCAATCGATTAGGCACGGCGAAAATTTTCGACTTGCGGGTATCGGCCGTACGGATTAGAACAAAAAGAGAACAATGGAGAGTGGAATTATGCGCAAGGACGGCAAGCTCGATTATCTGGAAATGCAGGCTGCTGCCGGCACGATCGACAGCGTCAAGTCCTTCTACAGCGCCGCCTTCGGCTGGTCGTTCACGGATTATGGCCCATCCTATGCAGCCTTCGAGGAGGGGTTTGACGGTGGTTTCGACGCGCAGGCAACGGCACAAACGAAGCCGCTTCCGGTGCTCTATTCGGATGATCTGGAACGGTCGGTGGAGGCCGTCGAGGAAGCGGGTGGCAGGATCGTCCGGCCGATCTTCACCTTCCCGGGCGGCAGGCGTTTCCACTTTACCGATCCGGCCGGCAACGAGTTGGCCGTATGGACCGAGAAAGGCGCGTGAAGATGCAGGTCGGAAGCTGCCATTGCGGCAAGGTGAAGTTCGAGGTCGAGGGAGAGTTCGCCGAGGCTATGGAATGCAACTGCTCGCATTGCAGCCGCAAGGGTTATCTCCTGTGGTTCGTGCCGCGCGAGCAACTGCATCTGCAGACACCGCAGGACGACCTGTCGACCTATCGCTTCAACCGTCACGTGATCGACCACCATTTCTGCCCGAATTGCGGTTGCGCCCCATTCGGGTTCGGCACCGCGCCAGACGGAAAAGCGACTGCAGCGGTCAACATCCGTTGCCTCGAGGGCGTGGATCTCACGTCCGTGAAACGGGTGCCGGTCGACGGCCGGAGCTACTGATTGGCGAGCAGCTTGCGCAGGCGTCCGGTGGCGAGCCCGACCTCCGGTTCTTTCTGGAGCGCCATCAGGTGACGCAGCCGAAAGGCAGCGGCAGCTTCGCCTCCCGCCTCGCCGATCAGCCCCGCCGCTTCTTCGCGGAAGCCGGGCAGGGCGGCGATTTCGTCCACCTCCTTGTCGGCAACCATGTGATCGATGCGGGCGATCAGCTCCGAGAGCGTGCCCATCCACGCAAAGCGCGGGTCGCCGATCAGGGCAAAAAGCATCGTGTACGGGTTCTGCAGGGCAGGATCGTCGCCTATTTCGGCGCGGATGAGCGCGCGATGAAGGTCCTTCAGCGCGCTTGAGAGCGCGACAACCTGGGCCGTATCGAAATTCTGGTCGGGCATCTCTAACTCTCTTTCGTGCACTGGCGTCAACCAACCGCGCCGACGCTCGTTATCTCGCGGCTAGGCCTTTGCAAGCTGCACTATGTG
The DNA here is from genome assembly GCF_040970315.1 of Neoaquamicrobium sediminum. Taxonomy (NCBI): domain Bacteria; kingdom Pseudomonadati; phylum Pseudomonadota; class Alphaproteobacteria; order Hyphomicrobiales; family Phyllobacteriaceae; genus Neoaquamicrobium; species Neoaquamicrobium sediminum. The sequence continues at coordinate 677,931 of NZ_JAZHFV010000002.1, forward strand.
AGGTCGCCGAGGCTGGAACGCAACAGCAGCGGATCAGTCTCGATCAGCCTGAGCGAACGGACCATTTTTTCGGTGCCCGTCTTGTACTTGAGGAAGTGTTCGGATTGCAAATGAGCCCGATAGGCGTCGTCGTCGGCATAGATTTCGACAAGGCGCCGCTGCGTCGGCTGTCCAAGCACGCGCAGCGCATAAAGCATAAGCACACCTGGTTCTTTTGAGATCGAGGCCTCGATCTCCTCCTTCAGCAGTGCATCGTATTCGTCTAGGCAATCCGGATCGATCTCGATTTCTGCCAGTCTCACCAGTGGATGGTCGCTCACGAACCCCTCCGGTTCTGCGATGCCGCGTCCACGTCGGTCAGCTCGCCTCGCGCATCTGCTCGGCAGTTTGCAGGTCGACCGATACGAGCTGGCTCACGCCCTGCTCGGCCATTGTGACGCCGAACAGGCGGTTCATCCGCGCCATGGTGATGGGGTTGTGGGTGATGATGACGAACCGCGTCTCGGTGGTCGCCGCCATTTCGTCCATCAGGTTGCAGAAGCGCTCGACATTATGGTCGTCGAGCGGCGCGTCGACCTCGTCCAGCACGCAGATCGGCGCGGGGTTGGTGAGGAACACGGCAAAGATCAGCGCCATGGCCGTCAGAGCCTGCTCCCCGCCCGAAAGCAGCGTCATCGTCTGCGGTTTCTTGCCGGGCGGACGGGCGAGAATTTCCAGCCCCGCCTCAAGCGGGTCGTCGGATTCGATAAGCTGCAGTTCTGCGGTGCCGCCGCCGAAGAGGTGCGTGAAAAGTCGCTGGAACTGGGTGTTGACCACCTCGAAGGCGGCTAGCAGGCGCTCGCGGCCTTCCCTGTTCAGGCTCTGGATGGCCTGCCGCAACCGGCGGATCGCCTCGATCACGTCCTCGCGTTCGGCGACGATCGTCTCCAGCCGCTCGGCCATTTCACGCTGTTCTTCCTCGGCGCGCAGGTTCACTGCACCAAGCCGCTCGCGCTCGATCTTCAGGCGGTCCAGGTTGCGTTCGACGACGGCCATGTCGGGCATCGGATCGTCGGCTTCGAGCCCGGTATGACGGATCACCAGATGCGGCGGCACGTTCAGCGCCTCCAGGATGCGCGCCTCGACCTCCTTGCGCCGCTCGTCGGCGGCCGTCAGCCGCTCTTCCGCGCGAACGCGGTTCTCGCGGCCTTCGGCCAGCGCCTGGATCGCGGCGGTAGCCGCCTTGTCCAGATCGGCCTGTCGGTTCTCGGCCTCCTGCAGCCGGTCGGCTGCAGCCTTGCGCAGCGTTTCGGCCTCGCTGAGCTGCGACATCAACGCCCGGCGGCGCGCATCGAGCTCATCCGGCGCCTCCGCCAGTGCTGCATGCTCGTTGGCGGTCTCCGTGCGGCGCTCGCGCAGCGAAGCGATGTGCGTGTCGGCATTGGCCGCACGTTGCGTCCACGATGTCCGCTCGGTGCCGATCGCGGCCAGCCGGCGCGCGCGGGCCTCGGCTTCACGGCGCAGCCCCTCATGTGCCGCGCGCGCGTCGGCGAGCTTCGCCCGATCCTGCGCCACGTCGCGTGCCAGCCCGTCCAGTCGCACCTGAAGCTCCGTAAGGTCGGGTGCGGCTTCGAGCGCCTTCTGCGCCTGCTGGAACCCTTCCTCGGCCTCGGCGACGCTTTCGGCGACACGGCCGCGCGACTCGTCCAGCACAGCGCGGCGGCTGGCCAGCTCGCCGGCTGCCTTTTCGGCGCGCGCCAGCGTGTCGCGTGCCTCACCCAGCGCCCGCTGGGCCTCGCGCCAGCCGTCGCGGGCGGCCTTTTCGGCATCCACGGCCTGCTTCACCTGAGCTTCGCTCGCGGCAAGCGCTGCCTCCGCGGTGCGCAAAGCGCGCGTGGCTTCGGTCGCTTCCGCTTCGAGTTCCGCGAGGCGGTTCTTCTGCGCCAGCCGTAGTGCGGCTGCAGTAGGTGCATCGGCGCTCGCCGTCAGCCCGTCCCAGCGCCACAGCGCACCGCTGGCGCTGACAAGCCGCTGGCCGACCTTCAGTTCGCGTTGCAGCCTGACCCCGTCCGCATCGTCGACAATGCCGATCTGCGCTAGACGTCGGGCAAGCTGGTGGGGTGCCGTAACCACATCGGCCAGCGGCCTCACGCCTGCAGGCAGGGCAGGATCGTCCGCCTGCCGTTCGGCCTCGCCCCAGTGGGCGGGTGCCGCGCGGTCCAGCGGTACGTCGAGGTCTTCGCCCAGCGCCGCGCCAAGCGCCGTTTCGAAACCACGCTCGACCTTGATCTGTTCGAGCACGGCGGGGAAGAGATCGCCACTCGCGGCATTCAGCATTTTGGCGAGAGTGCGCGCTTCGGTTTCCACCCGCTGCAACTCGCTGCGGGCCTCGGCGAGCGGGGGACGGGCAGCAGCTTCGGCCGCGCGGGCGTCCGCGACGGTCTTTTCCGCCTCGACAGCGGCCGTCTCGGACGCGGTCGCCGCCGCCTCGGCCTCATCCACCAGAACGCGCTTCTCGGCCGGGTCGGCAAGACCCGCGATGCGCTGCGCGATCTCAGCCGCCTCGCGGTCGATCTCGGCAAGTTGCCGCTGAAGCCGGTCGCGGCGCTCACCGGTCTCGCGCAGCGTGCGCTCGATCTGTCCGCGCGCGGCGGACGCCTCGGCGCGTTCGGAGGTCACCTTGGCAAGTGCTGCCTCGCTTGCCGTCAGATGCGCCTGCGCTTCCTCGAAGGCGGCGCGCGTCTGCGCCTCGCGCTCGGCCGCACCTGCATTTTCCGTGTTCAGCGCGCGTTCCTCGGCGTCGAGCCGTTCCAGCACGTCGGCGTTGTCGCGCACGAGCTGTTCCTCGCGGGCGATGTCGGCGTCGAGTTGGGCAAGCCGTTTCTCGAGCTCCGCATTGCGCGCGCGCATGCGGTTGGCTTCTTCCTCGAGCTGCGTCTTGGCGATCGTCAGCCTTTGCAGGGCTGCGGCGGCCGCTGCTTCCGCGTCGCGAAGCTCCGGCAGCTTGTGGGCGCCGACCGCCTGGTCCTTGGCGGCCTGCATCTGGCCCGCCGCGCGGTCGCCCACCAGCGTGGTCGCCTGCGCCAGGGCCGACTTCGCTTCCGCTTCCTGGGCCTTGGCCTGCGTCCAGCGCAGGTGCAGCAGGGTGGCTTCCGCCTTGCGGATCTCCGCCGAAAGATTCTTGAAGCGCGAGGCCTGTCGGGCCTGTCGTTTCAGGCTTTCGATCTGGCTTTCGAGCTCGCCGACGACATCGTCCAACCGTTCGAGGTTCTGTTCGGCGGCGCGCAGCCGCAGCTCGGCCTCGTGGCGGCGCGTATGCAGGCCTGAAATGCCCGCCGCCTCTTCCAGCAAGGCCCGGCGCGCCTGCGGCTTGGCCTGGATCAGCTCGCCGATACGGCCCTGTCCTACCATCGAAGGCGAGCGCGCGCCGGTCGACTGGTCCGCGAAAAGAAGCTGCACGTCCTTGGCGCGCGCTTCCTTGCCGTTGATGCGGTAGATCGACCCCGCCTCGCGCTCGATGCGGCGCGAGACCTGCAATTCATCCGCGTCGTTGAAGGCGGGCGGCGCGGTGCGGTTGCTGTTGTCTAGAAACAGCGTCACCTCGGCCGTGTTGCGGGCAGGGCGCGTGCCGGAGCCCGAGAAGATCACGTCGTCCATGCCGGACGCGCGCATGTTCTTGTAGGAGCTTTCGCCCATCACCCAGCGCAGCGCTTCGACAAGATTGGACTTGCCGCAGCCGTTCGGCCCGACGATGCCCGTCAGGCCGCGCTCGATGACGAATTCGCCGGGTTCGACGAAGGACTTGAAGCCGAGAAGGCGAAGGCGCGAGAACTTCATGCGCGCGCCTCCGCGGACGCGCGGAAGCGGTGCCGCGCGGGAACCGTGCGGTTACAGCATGCTGTCGATGATGGCCGACATCTCGGCAACCGTCAGTGCCCCCGAATACTTGTTTCCGTTGATGAAGAAGGTCGGCGTGGCATCCACGCCGAACTCGCTTGCGCCGCGGGCCCGCACTGCTCTCACATCGTCCAGAAGTTTCTGGTCAGTCAAGCAGGCCTCGAACGACTCCTGTGAAAAACCGGCCAGTTTGGAGATTTGCAGCAGTGCTTCGCGCGCATTTTCCACGCCGGCCCAGGCCTGCTGCTGCTTGAACAGCACGTCCACCATGGCGAAATACTTGGTGTCAGCGCAGCGCGCGAGCATGAAACCTGCCTCCGCGCGTGGGTCGAAGGGGAACTCGCGCATGATCATGCGCGCCTTGCCGGTGTCGATGTAGTTTTCCTTGATCGCCGGCAGCGTGTTGTTGTGGAAGTTGGCGCAGTGGCCGCAGGTCATCGACGCATATTCGACGATCGTCACCGGCGCATCGGCTTCGCCCAGCACCTTTTCTGGCAACGAGCCCTCTTCAAGCAGCTTGGCCATGTCGACGGTGCCGGCGGGCTGCGGCGCATCGGCTGCCGCCGGCGTGGTCGACGAGGTCTGCGCCTGCGCGCTGCCGGAATCGCTACATGACGACAGGAATGCCGCGGCTGCGGGCACTGCCACCAGCGATGCGAGAACGGTTCGGCGTGGAATGGCGCGGGTCATGCGAATCACCTGTTTGCGGTTGAATGGTGCAGCTTTGGAGCATCTAAAGGCGAGTGTCGAAGCGAAATAAGGCAAATCTGTCCCCAATCCAATCGCCTTGAAGCGACAGATCGTTCACGAAAGCGCGAAACAGGGTGTGACTTCAGCGCTTTTCGCCGAACACCGAGCGGCCAAGCCGTGCCAGCGCCTCGCGCAGGCCGTCATCCTCGATGCCTTCCACCAGCGTGTCGAGCCGTGCCGTCTCCTGCCCGCTGAGCGGCCTCATTCGCGGCCGGGGCTTTGGCGCGGGGGCGACCGGTTTCTGCACGATGCGTATGCGGCCGATCGCGGCGAAGCCGAGGAAGGCGTTCACCCTGGCGATGATCTCGCCCGTTTCGTGCTGTAGCCGCAGCGCGGCCGCGCCTTCGCAGGCGATCACCAGCGTCGCCGGCTCGAACGGATCGTCATCGCTCAGCCGGCGCGGCCATGCGATCTTTTCCGGTCGTGTGCTCTGCGCAAGCCGCTCACCGGCGATTTCATCCCACGACTGCACCAGTCCGATGGTGATGCCGGCGCGCTTGCGCAGCACCGGATCGATCACATGGGCGGCGAGATCGCTCACCGGCACGGCATTGCCGTCTCTGCGTTTCCCTGTCATGAGCGGTCGGCGCTTATCCTTCGCGCGGTGGCGCGGTTACGGTTCACTGGGTTGATGACGACCGACACTAGCAGCATTCGCAGCGAAAATCAGGAGGCGAGGGCGGCGGCTCTTCTCGCCTGGTACGACGCCCACCATCGCGAACTGCCCTGGCGCACGCCGCCGCGCGAGATCGCCGCCGGCCGCCGGCCGGACCCCTACGGCGTCTGGCTGTCGGAAGTCATGCTGCAGCAGACCACGGTGGAGGCGGTGAAGTCTTATTATTTGCGCTTCCTGGCCCGCTGGCCCACCGTCGCAGACCTGGCCGCTGCCGAAACCGACGACGTCATGAAGGCCTGGGCCGGCCTCGGCTACTACTCGCGTGCCCGCAACCTCAAGGCCTGCGCCGACCGGGTCGCGGCCGACCATGGCGGCCTTTTCCCTGACACGGAGGACGGGCTTCGCGCTCTGCCGGGCATCGGCGCCTACACGGCCGCCGCAATTGCCGCGATCGCCTTCGGCAGGCCTGCGGTGGTCGTCGACGGCAATGTCGAGCGCGTGGTGTCGCGACTTTTCGCCATCGCCACGCCGCTGCCGGCGGCCAAGGAGGAAATCAGGCGGCATGTCCAGGCTATGCTCCCGGCGGACTGCCCCGGCGATTTCGCGCAGGCCATGATGGACCTGGGCGCGACCATCTGCTCGCCCCGCCGGCCGAAATGCATGCTCTGCCCGCTGAATGAAGGCTGCGCCGCGCTGGGCGAGGGCGACCCCGAGCGCTACCCGGTGAAGCTGCCCAAGCCCGAGCGGCCACAGCGGCGCGGCGCGGCCTTTGTCGCGATCCGCAGCGATGGCGCCGTACTTCTGCGCAAGCGGCCGGGTTCCGGCCTTCTGGCAGGCATGGCCGAGCCGCCCACCACAGGCTGGACCGCCCGCGCCGACGGCGAGACGGGCGTCGGCGCGGCACCCTTCGCTGCCGGCTGGCGCGCGGCAGGTTCCATCCGCCACGTCTTCACCCATTTCGAGCTGACGCTGGACGTCTTCCGCGCCGAGCGCGTCGAGCATGTGCCGCCGTCCGGCTGGTGGTGGTCGCCGCCGCAGGACCTTTCCGGCGAGGCGCTGCCCACCGTCATGAAGAAGGCAATTGCCGCGGCTATGGAAGGTGCTGCAACCTATCGAGAGCAACAGGACAAGGCATGACCCAGATCGACCACATCGTCTTCGACATCGGCAAGGTGCTGATCCACTACGACCCGGACCTGCCGTTCAGCCGGCTGATTCCCGACGAGGCCGAACGCCGCTGGTTTTTCGACAATGTGTGCACGTCGGACTGGAACATTGAGCAGGATCGCGGCCGCACCTGGCAGGAGGCCGAGGCGCTGCTGATCGCCGAGCACCCGACACACGAGGAAAACATCCGCAACTTCCGACGCCACTGGCACGAGATGGTGCCGCATGCCTATGACGGCAGCGTCGCCATCATGGAAGGTCTGATCACGCAGGGCCGCGACGTGACCATGCTCACCAATTTCGCCGCCGACACCTTCACCGAGGCGAGAGGGCTCTTTCCGTTTCTGGAAAAGCCGCGCGGCGTCACGGTCTCCGGCGAGGTCGGCCTTATCAAGCCGGACGAGCGCATCTATCGCCTGCACGCCGAAACCTTCGGCCTCATCCCCGCCGCCACGCTCTTCATCGACGACAGCGCGAAAAACGTCGAAGGCGCGAAGGCGGCCGGCTGGAACGCGTTGCTATTCACCGGTGCCGATAGGCTGGCGGAGGATTTGAAAGGGCTTGAGGTGATGTGAGGGGGAGCGCTTGTTGTTCGTGACAGCTTGCGATCCCCTTTCGGTCTTTGCGAGCTATAGCTGGGGGGCGGAAAAGCAGACTGGCCAGTGTACTTGGAAGTGCCTACGGTCTCGCGCGCCTGTCGGCGGGCGAGACCGTTTGGATTAGAGGCTCAGCCAGGCCGGAGCGATGGCAGTGCCCTTGCCCAGACCATAACCAAGACGAATGTTGAGCATGGCGACAGGTTCGATCAACCGTGCCGCATCCAGCCCGCCGGTCTTCTCCGCGGCAAAGCCTGATGCCTGGACAAGCTGTTCCACCGTGGCAACGGCAGCTTCGTCATTTCCGGCGAGGAACACCGGCACGTTTGCCGTATCAGCCGCAGGAAGGTCGAACAGGCCGGCGAAAACAGTGTTGTAAGCTTTGACGACCTTGGCCGAGGAGGCCGCTGCCTGGATTTCTTCGGCAGCGGATGTGGTGTGGCCGATGGTGAGGCCAGAAAAATCGGGCTTCACCGGATTGGTGAGATCGACAACGACCTTTCCTGCCAGGCTGGGCTTTTGAGAAATTTCGAGGGCGGCTTCATAAGGCAGCGCCAGGATCACGACGTCAGCGCGAGAAATGGCAGCGTCGATTTCGAGGACTTCGGGGCCCGCGGGCAGCGTGGCGGCGAAAGACCGGGTTGTTTCGGTGTTCCGGCTCGCCAGCATCAGATTGGTCTTGCCTGCCAGCCGCTTGGCGATGCCCTTGCCCATGTTGCCCAGGCCGATGATTGCAACGTTCGTCATATCGTGTCTCCAGAATTGTGTTTCGTGAGATCCATATGGACCGCACCGGCCTTTTCGTTAATTGCTTGAATTTAGTGTTCTTAATTGCAAATATGTATCGAATGGCCGATTTCGACGAACTCCGAACATTTGTGACAGCGGTTCGCCTGGGCAGCTTCGCCGCCGCGGCGAGGCAGCTCAACCTGTCTCCAGCAATGGTCGGCCGTCGTATCCAAACACTGGAGGAGCGATACCGGCTAAAGCTGATCGAACGCTCCACACGCAGCCAGCATATAACTGAGGAAGGGCGAGATTTTCTGGCCCGTGCCGAAACAGTTCTGGAGGCTGCGGAAGCGTTGGGAGAAAGCACGGGCGGGACGGAGCTGACCGGCCGTATCAGAATTACCGCACCCACAATTGTCGGCGTAACCCGTCTACCTGCCATTCTCGCTGCGTTTGACGCCAGGCATCCTGGTGTCATCCTTGAGGTCAATCTCAACAACAGGCGCGTTGATCTCATCACCGAAGGGTTCGACCTGGCCATCCGGATCGGCACGCTGCCCGATTCAGGACTCATTGCCCGGCGTTTGGGCGACTATGGCTTTGCCTGTTGCGCTGCTCCCGACTTCATACGCCGCTATGGCAAGCTGTCCCACCCAAGCCAGTTGTCGCAGGCGCGCTGCCTGCTCAATCTGAATCTGGTTCCGCGCAACCGTTGGCCATTCGTCGGACCAGATGGACAGGAGGTGATCATTACGGTGGGGGGCGGGATCGAGATCGACCTTGACGAAGCGCAGCGCAGGCTCGCTATCGATGGCGCCGGTATCGCGTACTTGCCGTTGGATCTGGTGGAGGCAGATCTTGCACAGGGGCGCCTGGTGCCCATGTTCTCGGACTGGACCATGCCCAGCATGCCCATACACGCCGTGCAGCCTTCTCGCCGCTTCGTGCCGCGGCGTGTCAGGGAATTCGTGGAAGTCGTAGCGGCCAGCTTTAGCGGCAGTTCCCAGCTTGGTTCCGCTCCGGAAATGTAGATGCTGGAACATTCGCACCTAAGAGCTCTCCAGCTTTAGCCTGCTTTCTAAACTTTCTTTGCGAGCAGTGGGCTGTTGTCACCCCACCCCGACCAGGGCGCAATGGACCCCGAGCCCGATGGTGTGCACGTCTTGGGAAAACTGCGTTCGATATCTGGCTGAAAAACCGTACTCTTAGCTCAGCCAGCTTCGTTCCGGTCGTCACACCCATAAGTCTTGGATTTCGTGTCCGGATCAATGGCGGTCCCATTTACGTGTAACCACGGAACCTGCCGCTCTCACTGCCGTTGGTAGTGCTTATCCCCACAACGCACTCCGAGGGCACGATCATGGCCGACAAGACACCCGCCCCCCGCACGACAACCGATGCAGGCATCCCGGCCCAGAGCGACGAGCATTCGCTCACGCTGGGGCGAGACGGCCCGATCGTGCTTAACGATCACTACCTGATCGAGCAGATGGCGAATTTCAATCGCGAGCGGATCCCTGAACGGCAGCCTCATGCCAAAGGAAGTGGAGCTTTCGGCCATTTCGAGGTGACGAAGGACGTCAGCAAATTCACCAAGGCAAAATTCCTCCAGCCTGGTGCAAAAGTGGAGACCGCGGTTCGTTTCTCCACCGTGGCCGGAGAGCGCGGCAGTCCCGACACATGGCGAGATCCGCGTGGGTTCTCAGTGAAGTTCTATACCGAAGACGGTAACTTTGACATGGTCGGCAACAACACGCCGATCTTTTTTATCCGCGACCCGATGAAGTTCCAGCATTTCATCCGCAGCCAGAAGCGCCGGGCCGACAATGGACTGCGCGATCATGACATGCAGTGGGACTTCTGGACGCTCAGCCCCGAAAGCGCACACCAAGTCACGTATCTTATGGGCGATCGCGGCGTTCCGAAGAACTGGCGAGAAATGAACGGCTACGGCAGCCACACCTACATGCTAGTAAGCGCAACGGGCGAAAAGTTTTGGGTCAAGTGGCACTTCCACACCGATCTGGGCGACGGCAACGCGCACCTGACGCAGGACGAGGCTGACAAAATGGCCGGGCAGGACGGCGACTATCACCGTCGCGACCTGTTTGATCACATCGCCCGGGGCGAATTCCCAAGCTGGACGCTGAAGTTCCAGGTGATGCCGTTCGAAGACGCCAAGACCTATCGGATCAACCCATTCGACCTCACCAAGACATGGCCGCATGCAGATTATCCGCTGATGGAGGTTGGCAAGCTAGCCCTCGATACGAACCCGGTAGATTGGGACACCCAAATCGAGCAGTTGGCGTTCGAGCCCAACAACATGGTGCCCGGTATCGGCCTGAGCCCGGACAAGATGCTTCTAGCGCGCGGGTTTTCGTATGCGGACGCGCATCGCGCTCGGCTGGGGGTCAATTACAAGCAGATTCCCGTCAATCAGGCTAAAGCGGCGGAGGTGCATTCCTATTCGCGCGCAGGACGGGGGCGGACGGTCAACGCGGTTGATCCGGTCTATGCTCCCAACTCCTACGGCGGCCCCGGAGCACAGCCGGAAACAGGGGGAGAAGCGACCTGGATGGCCGATGGCGACATGGTCCGCGCTGCTTACACCTTGCGCGCGGGAGATGACGATTGGAGCCAGCCCGGCGCACTCGTACGCGAGGTCATGGATGATCCGCAACGCGAACGATTTGTCAAAAATGTCTCCGGGCATCTCGCCGACGGGGTCAGCGAGCCTATCCTGGAGCGCGCGTTTGCTTATTGGCGCAATGTCGACAGAGATATTGGTGACCGGATCGAAAAGGCTACCCGCGATGTACTCGGCGGCAAGTCGCAGTCTCCGGGGATGGCGAGCGCCGCATCGATTTCCGGCTACCATGGCGTTCCCGCGACGTCGTCGATTGCCAAAGGTGAAGGGCAAAAGAACGCCTTGATTGACCAGCGTGAAGTAGCAGGCTCAAAATAGCTGCCACGTCGTTTGATCCTTAATTTTGCTTGTCCAGGTTTGACCGCCGGAAGCGGTCGGATGGTACACCACCCCAGGTCACGCGGTTCACCGCGCAACGATGCCCTTAGCTCCGTGCAATGCGCACAACGATCCTCATCCTTCTTAGGTGCGACCCTGAGCTTGTCGAAGGGAAGCCTCGAAGGAAGCACCACTCTTCTCGGGGCCGGAACCCATTGAGCAGCACGGCCAGGACGACGGCGGAAAGCTGAGCGCTATCCGCTGAAGGCGAGACGGCGCGTGAGCGTGTATATGCTGGAAATCCCGCGACTGCAGGTCGTCGGACGTCTGGCGACCTCGCGGAGCGCCAATGAGAAGGCGAGTGAAACTGGGCGCGAGCGAAGACCTACGCCCCCGAACGCTCCATGCCGAGGCGGGCGATGCGGCGGAGGTCGTCGATGGGGTTGAGGCCGCCATTGCGTTCGTAGTGCCAGAAGGTCCAGCCGTTGCAGGCATCGAGCCCTTGTACGGCCGCGCCCACCTTATGGATCGAGCCGGAGACTGCGTCGCTGGTCAGCGTGCCGTCGGCGCGCACGCGCGCACTCCAGCGCCGCTTGGCGTCGTAGAGCGTCGCGCCCGGCTTCATGAGACCGCTGTCCAGCAGGCTGACGAAGGCGACGCGCGGCTCGGCGCGCTTGCTGGTCATCACCGAAAGCTCGGCCTCGCCCAGCGGGCGCACGGCGGAGATGCGGTCGAGCGCAGCGTCGATATAGGCCTGCTCGCGCTCGACGCCGACGAAATGCCGGCCAAGCCGCTTAGCAACCGCGCCGGTGGTGCCGGAGCCGAAGAACGGGTCAAGCACCACGTCGCCGGGCTTCGAGGAGGATAGCAGCACCCGCGCCAGCAGCGCTTCCGGCTTCTGGGTCGGATGAACCTTGGCGCCGTTCTCGTCCTTCAGGCGTTCCGCCCCGGTGCAGATCGGAAATAGCCAGTCGGAGCGCATCTGCACGTCGTCATTGGCCGCTTTCATGGCTTCGTAGTTGAAGGTGTAGCTCTTCGCCTTGGCGTCGCGTGAGGCCCAGATCATCGTCTCGTGGGCATTCTGGAAGCGGCGGCCGCGGAAGTTCGGCATCGGGTTGGTCTTGCGCCACACCACGTCGTTGAGGATCCAGAAGCCCAGGTCCTGCATCGTCGCGCCGACGCGGAAGATGTTGTGATAGGAACCGATCACCCAGATCGTGCCGTTGGGCTTGAGAACCCGCCGCGCTGCCAGCAGCCAGGCACGGGTGAAGGCGTCGTAGGCCGCAAAGCTCTCGAACTGGTCCCAGGCATCGTCGACCGCGTCGACCTTCGACTGGTCCGGCCGATGCAGGTCGCCATCGAGCTGCAAATTGTAGGGCGGATCGGCGAAGATCACGTCGACCGATTTTTCCGGCAGCCGCTCGAGGGCAGCGACGCAGTCGCCCTTGAGGATCGTGTCGAGCCACTGGGCGGCGGGGGCGGCATGGGAGAGGTCGTCGAGGAGACGCAGGGCAGACATGGTACACCGGATACGCGGGGTTACTGTTTACTTCGCGTTATGGTTACCGCAGCGCGTAAATATTTAATGAAGCGGCGATTGAGAGGGGCAGGGCGGATTTGCCGTTTGTGCCTGCATGGTGTAAGCCCCGCGCCTTCATTGGCTGGCCGTGGAGAGCGCTGAAGGATGTCCGGTATCGATCTCGTCATTTTCGATTGCGACGGTGTGCTCGTCGATTCCGAGATCATCGCCGCGCGGGTCGAAGCGGAACTGTTGACCGCCGCCGGCTACCCGATCGAGGCCGAGGAACTCGCCCGGCTCTATTCGGGGCTCACCTTCAAGGACATCATGCTGCGCATCGAGCAGGAATCGCAGCAGCTCTTCCAGGCGAGCCTGATTGCCGAAGCCGAGGATTTGGTGGATCGCCGGCTGCGCGCCGAGGTCCGCGCCATCGACGGGGCAGCCGAAGCGGTCGCGTCGGTGACGGGCAAGCGCTGCATCTGCTCCAATTCCGGCACAGAGCGCCTGCGCGCCATGCTAACCCGCACGCATCTGCTGCCCTTTTTCGACGGTGTGGTGTTTTCGTCGCTCGACACCCCGTCGGGCAAGCCGAAGCCCGCGCCGGACGTCTTCCTCTACGGCGCGGAGAAGATGGGCGCCGATCCCGCCAGAACTTTCGTCGTCGAGGATTCTGTGCACGGTGTTGCCGGCGCGAAGGCTGCCGGCATGAGGGTGATCGGCTTCACCGGTGCCTCACACAGCCATCCCGGCCATGCCGACCTCCTGATGGAGGCGGGCGCCGAGACTGCCATCCGCCGCTGGGCCGACTTCGCGCCCATGCTGGCCGCGCTGTCGGAATGGTCGGAAGACGCCTGAGCCTAGCGTTTGGCGTTCGAGGGCTCGTCGAAGCCGACGAGGACGCGGATGTTGCGCGCCGTCGGGTTCGGCATCGAGATGCTGGCATCGCTGAACACGAACTGCGTCGCGCCTGCGATGTCCGTGACGTTGACCTGATGGGTCTTCACGTCCGACTGAACCTGCTCGGTGTCGCGGAAAACCGTGACGCGCAGCGGCAGGTTGACCTGACCGGCGCTGCCCTGAGGGCCGGGGACCACACGGCCCGCCACGGCGATCGTCATGTTCATGATGCCGTTCTGATAGGTGCAGCTTCGCGTGGTGTCGCTGATCGACGCCTGATAGATCACGGCAGAGGGATCGTCAGCAGCGTTGCGCTGGTACGTCGTGTGGACCGCGCCGTCGCTGCGGAGCGCAACCGACGGGCAGTAGGCCAGAAGCTCCTGCTGTGTAACCCGCGTGTCGGGCGCCGCTGGCTGGGCGTTGCCGCCGCCCCCGAGGTTGAGCGCGCCGAGAGTGTCGCCGGACTGGCATCCGGAGACGGCGAGTATAAAGCCTGCAGCGGCGATACCCGCCAGCTTTCTGCGTTCAAACAAACTGACAGCCATAAACTGCACTTCCCTCATGCAAAGCTGGCGTTCTATACCAACGCCGCAATGAAAATGCGACCATTGGATTGCGGTTTTTCCGTAGCCGGATTCGAGGTCCCGACGATGGACGAGCAATCATGCGTTATGTGAGCACCAGGGGCAGCGCGCCCGATCTCGGTTTCCGCGACGTTCTGCTGGCCGGGCTCGCCCGGGACGGCGGCCTCTACGTGCCGGCCGAATGGCCGAAGTTCAGCGAGGCCGAGATCCGCGCCATGCGCGGGCTGGCCTATCCGGAACTGGCGTTGCGGCTGCTCACCCCGTTTGTCGGCGGCGAGATCGACGAGGCGACGTTCGCCCGCATCGTCCGGGAAGCTTACGCCACCTTCCGCCACGAAGCCGTCTGCCCGATCGTCCAGACCGGGCCTAACGAATTCGTGCTGGAACTCTTCCACGGCCCTACGCTGGCCTTCAAGGACGTCGCCATGCAGCTTCTGGCCCGCCTGATGGATCACGTCCTGGCGGAGCGCGGCGAGCGGGCAACCATTGCCGGCGCGACGTCGGGCGACACGGGTGGCGCGGCCATCGATGCTTTTGCCGGCCGCGACCGCACCGACATCTTCATCCTGTTCCCGCATGGCAAGGTCTCGCCAGTGCAGCAGCGGCAGATGACGACGTCGACGGCGGCCAACGTGCACGCGATCGCGGTCGAAGGCAATTTCGACGATTGCCAGGACCTCGTGAAGGGCATGTTCAACCACCATGCCTTCCGCGACAGGGTGCGGCTGTCCGGTGTGAACTCGATCAACTGGGCGCGCATCATGGCCCAGATCGTCTATTATTTCTCGTCGGCGCTTTCACTCGGTGCGCCCGACCGGGCCGTTTCGTTCACCGTGCCGACCGGCAATTTCGGCGACATCTTCGCCGCTTATGCGGCCAAGCGCATGGGCCTGCCGATCGACCGTCTGGTCATCGCCACCAACGACAACGATATTCTGGCGCGTACGCTCGCCACCGGCACTTACGAGACACGCGGCGTGATGGAGACCACGTCGCCATCGATGGACATCCAGGTCTCGTCCAATTTCGAGCGGCTGCTGTTCGAGGCGCATGGCCGCGACGCGGACAGCGTGGTGCGGGCGACGCAGGGGCTGCGTCAGTCCGGCAGCTTCGAGATCGACAAGCCGGCGCTCGAGGCGATCCGCACCGAATTCGACGCCGGCCGCTCGTCAATGGCCGAGACTGCCGACACGATCCGCGACGTGCTTGCGAAATCCGGCTACCTCATTGATCCCCACACGGCCACGGCCGTGAAGGTCGCGCGCGAGAAGGCGGATCCGACAACGCCGATGGTCGTGCTTTCCACAGCCCATCCGGCAAAGTTCCCGACGGCCGTCGAGGCCGCATGCGGCGTGTCTCCGGCTCTGCCGGTATGGCTCGGCGACCTGATGGAACGGCCCGAGAAATTTGCGGTGCTTCCATCCGATCCGAAAATGTTGGAAGATCATCTCAGCCGCCTGTCCAGAGCGGACCGCGAGAGTTCAGGGAGTTAAGCCTATATGGGTGTTGAGGTAAGCCGTCTGTCGAACGGCCTGACGGTCGCCACCGAAACCCTTCCCCACATCGAGTCCGTTGCCCTTGGCGTCTGGGTCAAATCCGGCGCCCGCAACGAACGCGACGACGAGCACGGCCTGGCGCATCTGCTGGAACATATGGCCTTCAAGGGCACTGGCGGCAGAAGCGCGTGGAGGATCGCCTCCGAGATCGAGGATGTGGGCGGGGAGATCAACGCGGCGACAAGCGTCGAGACCACCTCCTTCTTTGCGCGGGTGCTCAAGGACGACGTTCCGCTCGCAGTGGACATCCTCGCTGACATCCTGACTGACTCAAAGTTCGACCCGCAGGAACTCGAGCGCGAACAGCACGTGATCCTTCAGGAGATCGGTGCCGCGCACGACACGCCCGACGACATCGTGTTCGACCGCTTCACCGAAACGGCCTTTCGCGATCAGACGCTCGGACGCTCCATTCTCGGAACGCCGGAAACGGTGAAATCCTTCACTTCGGAGCAACTGCATAAATTCATCGAGCGGCAGTATGGGGCAGACCGCATGGTGGTGGTCGCCGCCGGCGGCGTGACCCATGACGAGTTCGTCCGTGAGGTGGAGAAGCGTCTCGGCGGGTTCCGCGCCAACGCCAAGATCGAGGAGCCTCGCCAGGCGATCTATACCGGCGGCGACTATCGCGAAAGCCGCGACCTTATGGACGCACAGATCGTGCTCGGTTTCGAGGGGCGGGCCTATCATGTGCGCGATTTCTACGCCTCGCAGGTGCTTTCCATGATCCTCGGCGGGGGCATGTCGTCCCGGCTTTTCCAGGAAGTGCGGGAGAAGCGCGGGCTCTGCTATTCCGTCTACGCGTTTCATTGGGGCTTTTCGGACACCGGCGTTTTCGGCGTCCATGCCGCCACGGGGCGCAGCGACATCGCCGAACTCGTCCCCGTGCTGATCGAGGAACTCCAGCGCGCCGGCAAGGACATCAGTCAGGAGGAGCTTAACCGTGCGCGGGCCCAATATCGTGCGGGGCTCATGATGTCTCGCGAGAGTGCTGCGAGCCGCGCAGGGCAGATCGCGCGCCAGCTTCTGCTGTTTGGGCGTCCGATCGATACCGACGAACTGGTTGACCGCCTTTCGAAGCTGACGATTGAACGCCTGACCGACTTGTCATCGCGGCTGTTCTCCACCAGACCGACGATTGCCGCTGTCGGTCCGGTCGGCATGTTGCCCACCTTCGAGACCGTCAACGACAGCCTAATGGGCATTGCGCCGGCCGCGCGCAAGCTCGCCGTCTGATTTCCAGCATCAATGCTGGCGCTTCCGTTCTTCAGCCGTCCGAAGCTGACGCTCAAGGGCACGCGTGTTACGCTGCGCTTGCCCGCACCATCCGACTACCACGAATGGGCGGCGTTGAGGCACGAGAGCCGCGCCTTCCTGGAACCGTGGGAGCCGCGCTGGGCGCGTGACGAACTGGAGCGCGCAGGCTGGCGCCACCGCATCCGCCGCTACCGAGAGGAATTTGCGGCGGGCACTGCCATTGCGTTCCTGATTTTCGAGAACGAGACTGATCGGCTCATCGGCGGCGTCACCATCGGCAATATCCGCTACGGCGTCTCGCAATCGGCACAGATTGGGTACTGGATGGGCGAGCGTTACGCCGGCAAGGGGTACATGCAGGATGCCATCCGCGCTCTGATTTCCCATGCGTTCGGCGCGATGAGGTTGCACCGTATCGAGGCCGCCTGTATTCCAGAAAACGCACGTTCGATCCGCGTGCTTGAAAAAGCCGGATTCACGCGTGAAGGACTGTTGCGTTCATACCTGCGCATCAACGGGGTCTGGCAGGATCACTACATATACGCCCTGATCGCGGACGAGCGTCGGGACGCTGAAACAAAAGGCTGAACGTTTGAGATCGACAGTGCGAACGGGGCAACGGCTCGCATGCGCCTTTCTGGCGCTGGTATTTGCGATGCTGGCATTTCCCGCTTCCGCGATCGAGCCGATCAAGATTTCGCGTGAGGATGTCGCGCTCGACCTGTCGCGCGCCGTCGAGATCTACCGCGATCAGGGCGAGAATTTTCAGGTATCGACGGCTCCCGGCGTCGATGGAATCGTGCGGCGCATCGAGGTCGAAGCGCTGGACGAGCGCTCGAGCGGCGACTGGGCGGTCTTCGCCCTCGCCAACACGACTGACGAGCAGCTCGACCGGCTGATCGTCGCGCCGCATTTCAGGCTGGTTGGATCGGGTCTGGTCTGGCCCGATCTCGGTTCGAACCGCATCGCCGCGATCACGCCGAGCGAGGGCTTCGCGCTCGACCGCCAGGCCAGCCGCGACGCGGACGTTTTTCTCGTCACCCTCAATCCCGGATCGGTCGTCACCTTCATCGCTGAACTCTCGTCCCCGCGGCTTCCGCAGGTCTATCTCTGGGAGCCGGAAGCCTACAAGGACACCACCAACTCCTACACGCTGTTCCGTGGCATCGTGATCGGCATCGCCGGTCTTCTGGCCTTGTTTCTCACCATCCTTTTCGTGGTCAAGGGCACGTCGATGTTCCCGGCCACGGCGGCGCTTTCGTGGGCGGTGCTGGCATATATCTGCATCGACTTCGGCTTCCTCAATCAGGTGTTGGACATTACAGCCGGCAATGAGCAGCTATGGCGCGCAGGCACCGAGGTAGCGCTGGCGGCCACCTTCGTGGTCTTCCTGTTCACCTATCTGAACTTGAATCGCTGGCATTTGCATTTCAGCTACGGCGCTGTCGCGTGGATAATGGCGCTTCTGGCTCTCGCCGGCGTGGCGCTCTTCGACGCGTCGATTGCTGCCGGGGTGGCGCGTTTCTCTTTCGCGCTGACGGCGGTCGCCGGTATCGGCCTCATCGCCTATCTGTCGTTCCAGGGCTATGATCGCGCGATCATGCTGGTGCCGAGCTGGCTGATGATCCTTGCATGGCTTGTCGGCTCGTGGATGGCTGTGACGGGCGTGCTGGACAACGACATCGTCCAACCCGCGCTGGGTGGCGGTCTCATCCTGATCATTCTGCTGATCGGCTTCACGGTCATGCAGCACGCCTTTGCGGGCGGTGCCCTGCATCAGGGGCTTTTCAGCGACATGGAGCGGCAGGCGCTGGCCGTGACCGGGGCCGGCGACATCGTCTGGGACTGGGATGTGCTGCGCGACCGCGTGGTGACGAAACCCGACGTCAGCAAGCAGCTCGGTCTTGCGCCTGGAACCCTCCATGGAGCCGCCCGCAACTGGCTGCCGGCGCTGCATGTCGATGATCGCGATACGTTCCGTACGACGCTTGATGTGATACTCGAACATCGCCGCGGCCGCGTCTCGCAATCCTTCCGGCTGCGCGGCGCCGACGGCCATTATCATTGGTTCACGCTGCGCGCCCGCCCGGTCATCGGCTCCGACGGCGAGGTCATCCGTTGCGTCGGCACGCTCGTCGACGTGACCGAGCAGAAGAAGGCGGAAGAGCGCCTCCTACACGATGCCGTTCACGACAACCTGACCGGACTGCCGAGCCGCGAACTGTTTCTCAACCGGCTGGAAGCGGTGATCTCCATCGCGCGAACCGAGGAGAGTGTTCGCCCCACGGTGATGGTCATCGACATCGACCGCTTCAAGCAGGTCAATGACGGGCTTGGCATCTCGGCCGGCGATACGATCCTGCTGACGATTGCGAGACGTCTGCACAGGCTTCTCAAGCCACGCGATTCGCTCTCCCGCTTCGGCGGCGACCAGTTCGCGCTGATGCTGCTTTCCGAACAGGACCCGGCGCGTATCGCGGGCGTCGCGGATGCGGTGAAACAGGCGATCAATGCGCCGATCACGTTTGCCAAGCGCGAGATCGTGCTGGCCGCTTCCATCGGCCTCGTTTCGTGGAATTCCTCGCAGGCCGGCGCCGAGGACATGGTCAAGGACGCCGAACTGGCCATGCATCAGGCCAAGCGCTTCGGCGGCGACCGCATCGAGCCGTTCCGGCCGGCGTTCCGCTCCGTCGGCACGGACCGGCTGCAGCTTGAATCGGACCTTCGGCGCGCGGTCGAGCGCTCGGAGCTGAGACTTGCCTACCAGCCGATCGTGCGGTTGGAAGACCGATCGATCGCCGGCTTCGAGGCGTTGCTGCGCTGGGAGCATCCACGGCGCGGATCGATTCCACCGTCCGATTTCATTCCAGTGGCCGAAAGCTGCGGGCTGATCGTGCAACTTGGCCTGTTCGCGATGCAGCAGGCGGCGGACGATCTCGCTTCGTGGCAGAAACAGGTTGGCGACGTGCCGCTTTCAGTCTCGGTGAATCTGTCGAGCCGCCAACTCATCCGCCGGGATCTCGTAAGCGACGTGCGGTCCATCGTGGCGCGAGCCAATCTCAAGCCGCGCTGCTTTCGGCTGGAACTGACCGAGTCGCTCGTGATGGACAATCCGGAGCAGTCGGCCCACATCCTGGCCAAGCTCAAGCAGTTGGGCATCGGCCTTTCGCTCGACGATTTCGGCACCGGCTATTCGTCGCTCGCCTACCTCACCCGCTTTCCGTTCGACACGATCAAGATCGACAAGAGCTTCGTCGACGATGCTAGCCCAAAGCGGGCAGTGCTGCTGCGGTCGATGGTCAATATGGCGCATGAACTCGGCCTGTCGGTCGTTGCAGAGGGCGTTGCTGACGAAAACGATGCGCTGGAGCTTCGCCAGATGGGTTGCGAATACGTGCAGAGCTATATGTTCGGCCCGCCCATGCAGGCCGACGCGGCGGTCAAGCTGCTGAAGGAGCAGTTCCCGCTGGTGCAGGCCTGATACGCCAGCGCCCGCACGGAGAATACTGCCGATATGCCTGCGTTTCGATCAGGCGTGGCCGGCGTCGATGCTCAGATGCGCGGGGTTGATGCCGAGCGAGGCGAGAATCCGATCGTATTTGCGGTCGAGATCGGGATCGAACAGCAGGTCCATGCTGGCAGGGCAGGTGAGCCAGCCATTCTCGGCGATCTCGTGCTCCAGCTGTCCGGCACCCCATCCCGAATAACCCAGCGCCATCAGCGCGTGGCGGGGCCCGCTGCCCGCCGAGATGGCGCGCAGGATATCGACGGTCGCCGTCAGGCAGATCTCATCCGACACCGGCATCGAGGATTCGACCATGTAGTCGTCGCTGTGAAGAACGAAGCCGCGGCTTCGGTCGACGGGTCCACCATGACGGATGACAAGATCACGCGCCTGCGGCGGCAGGCGGATCGCCTGCTTCTCGTCGAGCACGCCAAGCTGCACCAGAAGGTCCGGGAACAGCATTTCCTGAACCTGATTGATGATCAGGCCCATCGCGCCTTCCTCGCTGTGCGCGCAGATGTAGATAACCGAGCGCGCGAAGCGCTCGTCCTTCATGCCCGGCATGGCGATGAGGAACTGGTCGTCTAGGAAGCCGGCCCGCGCCGACGTCTTTGAACCCGGAATATCCATGATGGAAGGCTAGCCTGTTTCCTTGCCGCTTGAAAGACGTCGCGAGCCCGCAATCGGGCTGCGGCTTTTCGCTCACACAATTATGATGATGAGCATATCGCCGCCGATTGCGAAACAGACGGAACCGTACCAAGTTCCAGCCCATGAAAATCACCTGCATTTCCGCATCGCTGCTTGTCCTTGCCGTGGCCGGCGCAGGTCACGCTCAGGCTGCTTCCAGCGAATGGCATGACGTCGAGGGAGGCGCGATACGCATCGTGACCAGCGGCGCGCCCGATGCCAGCGGGCAGGTGCGCGGCGCTCTGGAGATCAGGCTCGATCGTGGCTGGAAAACCTACTGGCGCGATCCTGGCGAGTCGGGTGTGCCTCCGACGGTCGCGATCCTGGCTGACGGGAAGGAGACGCCGGTCCAGATAGACTACCCGGCGCCCAAGCGGTTCGATGACGGTTATTCCATCTGGGCCGGCTACGACAAATCGGTTTCGCTCGGGCTCACATTCACGCTGCCCGACGATACGGAACACGAACAGGTAGAGGCGGATGTCTTTCTCGGCGTCTGCGAAAGCATCTGCGTGCCGGTGCAGGCGCGGCTGACCCTTGACCCGAATGCCAACGCTCATGCCGGAGATGACATAACCGCCGTCGCTGCGGCATTTGCCGCGATGCCGGGGCCGGCACGAGCGGGATTTGAGGCCAGAGCGGTCGATATGTCGGGTGATCGGATGCAGGTCGAGGCAAAGTTGCCAGAGAATGTGAAACCGCTGGAACTTTTCGTGGCCGGAACCGAAACGCTGGTGCTGGGCACGGCCGAGCTAGATGTTGCATCACGCACTTTCAGTATAGCCGTCCACGATCGCGACGAGGCTGGCGGCGACAAACAGCTTGCCTACACGCTGATCACCAGCGCGGGCGCGGTCAGCGGAACCCTCGATCTGCCGTGACCTGTTGCGTTCGCGCTGGGCAAAGGCTAACCGTTTCGTCCCACCAACAACCAATCTCCCGCTCTGCCTGAGGTAAACACGATGACGATCGCCGTTGGACAGAAACTGCCCGATGTCAGCTTGAAGACGATGACCGAAGACGGGATGAAAGACCTGAACACGGCGGATATCTTCGCCGGCAAGAAGGTCGTCCTGTTCGGCGTGCCGGGCGCGTTCACGCCGACCTGCTCCAACAACCATCTGCCCGGCTATCTCGAGAATTACGATGCGATCCTGGCGCGCGGCGTCGACACTATCGCCGTCGTAGCCGTCAACGACGCCTTCGTGATGTCGGCCTGGGCCCGCTTCACCGGCGGCGAGGGCAAGCTGCTCTATCTGGCAGACGGCAGCGGTGACTTCGCCAAGGCGACCGGGCTCGATCTCGACATGTCCGCACGCGGCCTCGGCCTGCGTTCGGCGCGTTTCTCGATGATCGTCGAAGATGGCACGGTCACCGCGCTGAACATCGAGGATTCTCCCGGCAGCGCCGTCACGTCGGGCGCCGCGGTGATCCTGGAGCAGCTCTGACCGCTACGGCTTCGCGGCGTCGATCCTGACCTTGTCAGGGTAGAAGGCGCCGTGGCCGGCTATGGCGGTCATCTCGTCGTAGGGCTCTTCGTAAACCCACAGGACATCGGCGGCCGCCGCGCCGTGGGCGCGCACGCTCCAGTAGGTCGCATCGCCCTTGAACGGGCAGTGTGTTGTCGTCGCGCTTTTCTCGAAATGCTCGAGATAGATGTCTTCCAGGGGAAGATAGAGGACCGGCGGATAGCTGCCTTCGCGCAGCTCTAGTGCCCGTTCGGATGATGCGATCACCGTGTCGCCGAAGCGAACCGTTACCGTGCCCATGTAGGGGTCGACAACGATCCGATGGTCCGGTCGACGCTGGAAACCGGGTGCGGGGTTGGGCATGGCTTGCTCCTTCGTCGCTTCTCAAAGCTGAAGGTAGGAATGCCAGCCGGGATGTGAAGGGCTAGCCGGCTAGCTGGCGCGCAACCCTTGCGTCGAGACCCATGCCTCGCAATCGTCGAGGGCCTTTTCCAGCCGGTCGAAAAGCTCTTCCAACTCGCTCTCCGTAATGATCATCGGCGGGCACAGCGCGATGGTGTCGCCGATCCCGCGCAGGATCGCACCATGCGCCTCGCAGAACCGCGCGCATTGCGCGCCGACGCCGGACTTGGCGTCGAAGCTGCGCCTGGTCGCCTTGTCGGCTACCAGCTCCACGCCGCCGACAAGCCCGCAATAGCGTGCTTCGCCGACCAGCGGATGGTCCGCCAGTTTGCGCATGCGCTTCTCGAAAACCGGAGCAAGCTTGCGGACGTGGCCGAGTATGTCGCGCCGCTGGTAAATCTCGATAGCCTTGACCCCCAGCGCGCAGCCAAGGGGGTGGCCGCCATAGGTGAAGCCGTGGCCGAAGGTGCCGATCTTGGCCGAATGGTCCACATAGGCCTGATAGATATCCTCCGGCACCATAACGGCGCCCAGCGGCGCATAGGCGGCCGTCAGCTGCTTGGCGGCCGAGATCGTCGTCGGCTTCATGCCCAGCGTCTGGCAACCCCACCAGTTGCCGGTACGTCCGAAACCGTTGATGACCTCGTCGTCGATCAGGATGATGTCGTGCTCGTCGAGCACTTCCTGAATGGCCGGATAGTAGCCGGCCGGCGGCACGATCACGCCGCCCGCGCCCATGACGGGTTCGGCGATCATCGCCGCGATGGTGTCCGGTCCCTCGCGCTCGATGAGATCGCGCAGCGAGCCTACGATCCGCGCCACGAACTCGGCCTCGCTCTCGCCCTCCGCACCGAAGCGATAGTAGTGCGGGCAGTCGGTATGCAGCACCCGGTCAACCGGAAGGTCCCAGCCCATATGGTTATAGGGCAGGCCGGTCAGCGATGCCGACATGACGGTCACGCCATGGTAGGCTTTCATCCGCGAGATGATCTTCTTCTTGTCGGGCCTGCCGAGCGCGTTGTTCATGTACCAGGCAAGCTTCACCTGGGTGTCGTTGGCCTCCGATCCTGAGGAGGTGAAGAACACCTTGGAGATCGGCATCGGCGCGATCTCCTTCAGCTTCTCGGCGAGCTCGATCGCCGATTCCGTGCCCTTGGCACCGAACAGGTGATAGTAGGGAAGCGAACGGAGCTGCGCGGTGGCGGCCTCCACCATCTCCTCGTCGCCGAAGCCGAGGCCCGCGCACCACAGACCGGACATGCCTTCGATATAGGGCTTTCCCTGCGTGTCGTAGACGTAGACACCTTCGCCGCGCTCGATCACCAATGGCCCCATCTCACCGAGCTTGTGGATCGGCGTGTATGGATGCAGCACGGACGCAATGTCGCGTGCCTGAAGATTGGTGAGCGGGATCGGCTGGGTCATCATGGCCTCCTTGGTGGAGACCAAACCTACCTGCTAACGGATGGTCGCGTAAGGTCGCGCGGAAGCTGGTTCACATCGCCGTGGATGCTGGACCATCCCGGCGATGTTTCAGGCGGCGGTCGCCCAGCAGTCCGCGAGGCTCGCATAGGCGGCCGCAATTCGTGCAATCGGCAGGTCGCTCTCGGATGCCGGGATGACACTGGCGCTTTCCCCGCTGCATGGCAGGTCGATGATCGCGATCTCGCGGCCTTCGGCACTTTCGAGCGCGATCGCCGCCACCCAGTGGCCGACACCTTCCTTCTCGATCTTCATCTGGAACAGGAGCACGCCGCCGACGGCCTCGACCGTTTCGCGGATCGTCGTCTCGTACTGTTCCTCGCCGATCTCCTTGCGGCCGAGCTCCAGCTCGATCTCGACGGCTTCGAGCGATGCTATGACGGCGGGCGGGGGAGGGGGCTGAAGGGGCGGAGGAGTAGTTTCCGCAACTGACATATTCATGGGACGCCTCTTACGACACTGAATCCCTTACCGCCCCGCATTAACGGTTCGGTCGCAAAGATGGCGGCTTTGTGGCGAACGGTCCGAGGATGCCCGGACGACCTTGGAATCGAGGGGTTGAAGCACCCTTCCGGTTTCCCGGATTTGCCGCCGCCAACCACATGCCAGGGTGAATTTCGAAGGCGGGAGACTGGACAAGCCGCGTGTTCCGGCGAAGACTGCCGACAGCCAAAAAAGGAGGAGGAACGCGATGCATGGATTGATGCAGGATTGGCCGCTGCTCTGCCACAAGATACTGGACCACGCGGCAACGCAGCACGGCGCGCGCGAGATCGTTTCGCGCTCGGTCGAGGGGCCGATCGTGCGCACGACCTATGCCGAGACACGCCAGCGCGCGCTGAAGGCGGCACAGCTTCTCGAACGCGAGGGCTTTGCCGCCGGAGACCGGATCGCCACGCTGG
Source organism: Neoaquamicrobium sediminum (assembly GCF_040970315.1). Classification (NCBI taxonomy): domain Bacteria; kingdom Pseudomonadati; phylum Pseudomonadota; class Alphaproteobacteria; order Hyphomicrobiales; family Phyllobacteriaceae; genus Neoaquamicrobium; species Neoaquamicrobium sediminum. The sequence continues at coordinate 702,896 of NZ_JAZHFV010000002.1, forward strand.
CCTGGAATACCGGGCGGCATCTGGAGGCCTGGTACGGCATCATGGGTGTTGGCGGTGTCTACCACACGCTCAATCCGAGGCTTTTCCCCGAACAGATCGCATGGATCATGAACCATGCCGAGGACAAGGCGCTGTTCGTCGACCTGACCTTCGTGCCGCTGGCCGAGAAGATCGTCCCGCAGGTGCCGTCCGTGAAGCGCGTGATCGTCTTCACCGACAAGGCGAACATGCCGCAGACCTCACTCCCGAACGCGATAGCCTATGAGGAATGGCTAGCCGACGCGGACGGCGACTTCCGTTGGAAGCAGCTTGAGGAAACGGCCGCCTGCGGCATGTGCTATACGTCGGGCACGACCGGCGATCCGAAGGGCGTTGTCTATTCGCATCGTTCGAACGTGCTTCACGCCATGATCGCCCTTGTGCCTGATGCGATGGGGCTTTCCTCGCGCGACACCGTGCTGCCGGTGGTGCCTATGTTCCACGCCAATGCGTGGGGGCTCGCACAGAGCGCGCCGATGTGCGGGGCAAAGCTCGTCATGCCCGGCGGACGCATGGACGGCGAGGCGATCTACGAACTGCTGGACACTGAGAAGGTGACCTTCACCGCCGCGGTGCCGACCGTGTGGTTGATGCTGCTGCAGCATCTGGAGGAAACCGGCAAGAAGCTGCCACATCTCAAGAAAGTGGTGATCGGTGGATCTGCCTGCCCGCGCGCCATGACCAAGAAGTTCCAAGAGAACTACGACGTCGAGGTCATCCACGCATGGGGCATGACCGAAATGTCCCCGCTCGGCACGCTGGCCACGATCAAGCCGGAATATCTGGAACTGGAAGGCGACGCCAAGCTCGACATACAGCAGAAGCAGGGCTTCGCGCCCTTCGGCGTGGAGATGAAGGTCACCGACGACGAAAACCATGACCAGCCTTGGGATGGAAAGACCTTCGGCAGGCTGAAGGTGCGAGGGCCGGCCGTTGCCCGCGCCTATTACGGCGGAGCCGGCACCGAGCAGTTCGATGATGAAGGCTGGTTCGACACGGGCGATGTCGCCCACATCGACCCGCAGGGCTACATGCAGATCACCGACCGGGCCAAGGACGTGATCAAGTCCGGCGGCGAGTGGATCTCGACCATCGACCTGGAAAACCTTGCGGTCGGGCATCCTGACGTCGCCGAGGCCGCTGTTATCGGTATCGCGCATCCGAAATGGGATGAACGGCCGCTGCTCGTCGTCGTGCGCAAACCCGGCAAGGAACCGTCCAAGGACGAGCTTCTCGGCTTCATGGAAGGGAAGATCGCCAAATGGTGGATGCCGGACGACGTGGTCTTCGTCGACGAGATTCCCCATACCGCCACCGGCAAGATCCAGAAGACGACGCTGCGCAAGCAGTTCGAAACCTACGAGCTGCCGACAGCCTGAGGCCTTCGCCCGCGAACTTTACCCCGCTGCCGTGTTATCTTCGACCGGCAGCGGGAACCATGACAGGAAGCGTTCGAAAGCCCCACGGTCGCCGGTGAGCCGAAAATCCTTTTCGGCGATGGCGCGATCCAGATCGGCACTGTTGAAAAGCAGCGAGTCCAGTGTCGAGGCCTCGGTTACCACTTCGGCGTCGGCATTGTCGTCGTGCTGATGCGCTGCGACTTCGAATTCTCCGTCACATACCCGAGCGCTGAACGGCATGCCGTCGAGAACGAGCGATAGCCGTAACGCGGCGTCGCCCGCAATCGTCGGGTCGAACAGTGTTCGGAGCGAAAGCACCACCGATGCCGCGCTGATCGGCCTGCCCTGTGGCAGGGCAGGCGACTGTGCGCCCCACCGCCCGAGCTCGACCAAGACCGGCTCCAGCGCGCGACCCCAAGGGGTAAGTTCGTAGACGGATGATGCTGCCGGCGGCGGGAGACGGCGCCGGGTGATGATCCCTGCCACCTCCAGGTCTTCCAGCCGCTGTGTCAGGACGTTGGGCGTGATCGTGCGCAGGTCGGCCTTCAGGTCGGAGAAGCGCTTCGGCCCGAACATCAGCTCGCGAACCACCAGCAAAGCCCAGCGCTCGCCGATCAGATCCAGCGCAAACGCTGCGGCGCAGCCATCGTCGTAACTCCGCTTTCCAGCCATATGTCTCTTTTTCGTATTTGTCAGTAGCAAAATAATACCATCAGATTATAATAGCATACTACGTTATCCGGCCCACATGAAGCCGAGAAACGAAAAGGCAAAACCTCAGCCGCCTAGCGGCGTTGGAAAACCGGAGCTATTCATGACCACCACCGCGGCAATGCAATCAACCGCGACACCCCGCGCAACCGTCAAGGAATGGACGGGGCTGGCGGTGCTTGCGATTCCCTGCATCCTCTATTCCATGGATTTGACGGTGCTCAACCTTGCGGTTCCCAAGCTCACGGCAGATCTCGGACCGAGCGCGGTCGAACTCCTATGGATCGTCGACATCTACGGCTTTGTGCTGGCTGGCGCGCTGCTTCCCATGGGCGTCCTCGGAGACCGCGTCGGGCGTCGGCGTCTGCTGATGATAGGTGCTGCCGCTTTCGGTCTTGCATCGATCGTCGCTGCGTTCTCGACCACAGTATGGATGCTGATCGCGGCCCGGGCGCTTTTAGGGCTGGCAGCGGCAACGCTTGCGCCTTCGACCCTGTCGCTTGTGACAAACATGTTTCGCGATCCCGCGCAGCGCACCTTTGCGATCGGTGTTTGGATCGCAAGCTTTTCGTCGGGCGCCGCGATCGGGCCGGTGCTGGGCGGCGTGGTGCTTGAATATTACTGGTGGGGCGCCGTTTTCCTGCTCAACGTGCCGATCATGGTGCTGTTGCTGGCGGTGGGGCCGTGGCTGCTTCCCGAAGCACGTGAAGCCGATGCGCCCTGGCCGGACTTCGTGAGCGCCGCCTTGTCGATAGTGGCCGTCCTGTCACTGGTCTATGGAATCAAGCTCTTTGCACATTCCGGTCCCAGCCTCGCCGTCGGTGCGGCGTTGGTTGTGGGCGTGCTGGTGGCGGCCCTCTTCGTGCGTCGGCAGAAACGTCTGGCCGATCCACTCATCGACCTGGCACTCTTCCGGCGACCGGCATTCAGCACGGCGCTGACGGTCAACATCTTCGGTTTTTTCATAGCCTTCGGCTCGTTTCTGCTGATCGCGCAATATCTCCAGCTCGCATTGGGGCTTTCTCCCTTGGAGGCGGGGCTGTGGTCGGCGCCTTCCGGCATCGCCTTCGTGACCGGTGCGCTGCTGACGCCGCCGATGACCCGCCTTGTCTCCCCGCCCAGGCTGGTTGCCCTGGCCTTGACGGTTGCTGCGGGGGGCTTCCTGATGCTCGGCATCGGCGACGATCCGGACCTCGCGCGGGTCGTTGCGGGCTATGTCATCTTTTCGTTCGGTCTAGCGCCGGTGTTCACGCTGACGACCGACCTGATCGTCTCGGCTGCCCCGCCGGAGCGTGCAGGCTCGGCCGCCGGCATCGCCGAAACCAGCACGGAGCTTGGCGGCGCGCTGGGTATCGCACTCCTGGGTAGCCTCGCTTCAGCGCTCTATCGACTAGACCTGAAGAGCAGCATTCAAGGTGTCGTTTCCGACACCGCGCTAGCCGAAGCAGGCGAAGCGCTTGGTCGCGTGTCTTCGCTTGCGGCGGAATTGCCGACCGCGCAGGGCGCTGCTCTGGTCGCGGCTGCGCAGTCTGCTTTCGGCAACGGCTTCCAGATGGCGGCACTGGCGAGCGCTGCCATCGCTCTTGGGACGGCTGCCGCCACGTTTCTGGTTATCGGACGGCAGTCAACTCCCGGAGGAGGTCCCTTTGACGCTCCGATAGCAAGCCGGTAAGAGGCTCGAACAGTCTCAGGCATGGCAAGGCACGGATGGCGACAGGACCGGAACGGCGGGTTTCGCCGATGGCGCAGCGAGCGAGGAGGATTGCCGGCTTTTCGCTCGTGCTTTTGATCGTTGCCGGTGTCGGCCATCGTTACGGGATGGTCGAGACCGTCGCGTATTTCTGGATTCTGGCGCTTGTGGCCGGACTGGCACTCCTGGCGCTGGGGCTTGCCGCCGGCGGTTTCTGGCGGCTTTGGCTGTATGGCGAAAAGGCCGGCAAAGCGTCGCTTGCCGCAACCGTTCTCGCGGCGATCGTGCTCGCCCCCTACGCGGCCGGCGCTTATTTCGTACTGCGTTATCCCGTGCTGAACGACATCTCGACCGACCTCGTCGAGCCGCCGCAATTCGTTCTGGCGTCTGCGCGCCGCAGCGGCGCCATGAACGCCATCGTGCCGATCACGCGCGAGGCCGCCGCGTTGCAGACCGAACATTATCCGGATGTGAGCGGGCGCCGTTACGACGCCTCGATGAGCAGGGTCATGAATGCCGCAGCAGCGGTGATTGCTGCGCGAGGCTGGAAACCCTATGCGCGCTTGCCCCTGGAGGCCGAGCACGGGGAAGTTTCCATCGAACTGGAAGCGCCGACGCTGCTGGTCCGCTTCCCGGCCGATGCGGTGCTGCGACTGACGGACGAGGGCGCGTCGACCTTCGTCGACATGCGTCTGAACACCCGCTACGCCAAGCACGACCTGGGCGATAATGCCCGACGTATCCGCGCCTTCATGTCCGACCTGGACGCCGAGTTCGCGCGGCAGTCGCTGGAGATCATCGATATTCCGGCCTCAGACGAGGAAGAAGACCCCGTCGATTGACGGCTCACCTTCTGCCGCGGCGATGCCGCGGCCGACAAGGTCTTCCAGATGCGCCAGTACCGACAGGCCGGCTGCACCGTAGAGACGCGGATCCGTGTCGCGGTAAATGGCTGCGACCATCTCGGGAATGGTGCGGTCGCCGCCGCGAAGCCGCTCGATGATGGCCCGCTCACGCATCTTGCGATGTGCTTTCAGCCCCCGCATGAAGGCGGCAGGCTGGGTCACCGGCCCGCCATGGCCCGGCAGGAAAAGTCGATCGTCGCGCACCAGAAGCCGGTCGAGCGAAGCCATATAATCGGACATCGCGCCATCGGGCGGCGCGACGATGGATGTCGACCAGGCCATCACATGATCGGCCGAAAACAGCGTGCCGGTGCCCTCCAGGGCGAAGGAGACGTGGTTGGCGGTGTGGCCGGGCGTGTGGATTGCGCGCAGCGCCCAGCCGTCACCCTCGACCAGCTGGTCATCGGCCAGTGTGACATCCGGCAAGAAATCGGTATCGCCGCTGGCGTCCAGCGGATTAATCTCGCCGATGCGCAACGGCCTTGCCGGGCGGTGCGGTCCTTCGGCCAACACGGTCGCGCCGGTTCGCTCCGCCAGCCGCCGTGTCAGTGGCGAATGATCGACGTGCGTGTGGCTGACGAAGATATGACTCACCGGCCTGCCTGCAATCGCGCCTATGAGAGCGGCGAGATGCGCGTCGTCTTCCGGTCCGGGATCGATGACGGCGAGCGTGTCTTGTCCAACCAGATAGCTGTTGGTGCCGTGAAAGGTGAAGGCGCTCGGATTGTTGACCGTGATTCGCGCCACACCGGGCGCGACCTCGACCGCCTCGCCATAGGCGGGTTCGAACTTTGTATCAAAATCGAGGGCCATGGAGAGTTGCCGTAGCGATGTGGAAGGGGCAGGCGAAACGAGTTGCCGCATATCATGTAAGACCATATAGGGGAACCATCGCAACGGGCCGCTTGCCCGCCGAAACTCTGATGGAGAACGACATGTCCGCCGCAATCCTCTCTCGTCCGCTGGTTTCGCTCGCATTGCCCGAAAAGGGCGTTGCGCGTTATGCCGCGCTCGCCTTCCTGGCAATAGCCGGCACGCTGCTGCTCACCCTTTCTGCAAAGACCAAGGTGGTGCTCGGCCCGGTCGACATGTCGCTGCAGACGCTTGCCGTGCTCGGCATTGCCGCAACCTTCGGCCTGCGGCTCGGCGTCGCGACGCTGCTGCTCTACATGGCCGAGGGCGCCATGGGCTTCCCTGTCTTCCAGTCGACTCCCGAGAAGGGAATCGGCATCGCCTACATGATGGGCACCACCGGCGGCTTCCTCGCCGGCTTCGTCGTCATGGCGGCAATCGTCGGCTGGGCCGCCGATCGCGGCTGGGATCGCAACCCCTTCAAGCTCTTCGGCGCCATGCTTGCTGCCGAGGTCGTCATGATGGCAATGGGCTTCGCCTGGCTTGCCGGCATCATCGGTGCGGCGGCATCCTGGCAGTTCGGCGTCGCGCCGTTCATCCTGCCGGACCTGATCAAGGTTGCTCTCGCCGCGGCAATCGTGCCGGCCGTATGGGCGCTGTTTGCTCGCAGCTAAAGGCGCTTGAGACATCTCAAGAAAAAAGAAGGGCCGGTCGATCGACCGGCCCTTTTTCGTTTGGCTGTGTGCGGCCTCAGTGACCGATGAAGTCCACGATGGTTGCGATGATCCGGTCCTGATCCTCTGTTGAGAGGTAGGGATGCATCGGCAGGCACAGGATTCGTGACGGCAGTTCTTCCGAGAGCGCAAGCCCGCCCGGCGTGGTCTGGTACTGAGAATACGCCACCTGCTGGTGCAGCGGCTTGACGTAGTAGATTACCGACGGGATGCCCTGGGCCTGCAGATGAGCTTTCAGCTCGTCCCGACGCAGGGTTTCGATGGCATACTGCGCCCAGGCCGAACGGCTGCCGGCTGGAATTTCCGGAACCTTGACGACGCCCTGCAAGCCCTCCTTGTAGCGCCGCGCGACCGCCTGGCGCTTCTCCATCTCGTCTTCGAGGATGGCGAGTTTCTCGATGAGAATGGCGGCCTGCAGCGTGTCGAGACGCGAATTGATGCCGACATGGACGTTGTCGTACTGCGTCTCGCCCTTGCCGTGAAAGGCCAGCGAGCGCAGCTTCTCAGCCATCTCGTCGTCGTTGGTGAACATCGCTCCGCCGTCGCCGTAGCAGCCTAGCGGCTTTGCGGGGTAGAAGCTGGTGGAGCCGACCTGGCCGAACCCGCCGCACATGCCGTTGCCGAACTTGCCACCGATTGCCTGGGCCGCGTCTTCGATGACGGCCAGCCCGTGGCGCTCGGCGATCGCGGTGATCGCGGAATAGTCGGCGGCGAGGCCGAAGAGATCGACGGGGATGATGGCGCGCGGCGTGAGCCGACCTTCGGCCTTGATCATCTCGATAGCGGCCTCAAGGCTGGCGGGGTCGATGTTGTAGGTGTCCGGATCGATCTCGACGAAGACCGGCTCGGCCTGCCTGAGCGCGACAACTTCAGCCGTGGCAGCAAAGGTGAAGGAGGGGCAGAAAACGGCGTCGCCGGGACCGACCCCGTACGCCATCAGGGGCAGCAGCAGCGCGTCGGTGCCGTTGGCGCAGGCAACCACGTGCTTGACGCCGACATAGTTTGCCAGCGCCTTCTCGAATTCGGCTACCTGCGGCCCGAGTATGTATCGGCCGTCTTCGACGACATTGTCGATCGCCGCTTTAAGCTTGTCGCGAATGCGCTCCCGTTGAGCGCCCAGATCGATGAATTGCATGTCTTCCCGTTCACTGTGATGCGGCCCGCCTGCCTTGCGGTGACGCTGTTAGCAGAGTTGAGGGGAGACCGAAAGCGTGGCGGTGAAGCGTCTTTTGTCGCCAGATCGCCAAGCGTTGATGGCTGGGGCGCCTGGATTCGAACCAGGGAATGGCGGTACCAAAAACCGCTGCCTTACCGCTTGGCTACGCCCCAACGCGGCCGGGCCGTTCAATATCGCGTGCGCCCGACGCCGTAAAGCCTCATCTTGATGCGAACAGCACAGAACATGGCGCAAGCCGGCAACAGGAAAAAACGTGCAAGGACCAGGGCCGAAGGGTAGGGGTATTTTTGATGTTCGGCGCAAATTTGAAAACCTAATTTTGTCTTCCTTGCGCACTATGCGGTAGTTTCGCGCCGAGCCAGAAGGGAAGGCATGATGCCGCCGACGCTTGCGGCACTCCATCAGGCGGTTACCGATCGATTATGACACAAAGTTCCTCAGCAAAGCTTCCGACACTCACCCATCTTGATCGACTGGAGGCCGAGGCGATCCACATCTTCCGGGAGGTGGCGGCCACATTCGCCCGCCCGGTGATGCTCTATTCGGTTGGCAAGGATTCGTCCGTGCTGCTTCACCTTGCGATGAAGGCGTTCTATCCGGCGAAGCCTCCGTTCCCGTTCCTGCATGTCGACACCACCTGGAAGTTCCGCGAGATGATCGCCTTCCGTGATAAGATGGCGGCGACGCACGGCCTCGACCTGCTGGTTCATATCAATCAGGAGGGCGTTGAGCAGGGCATCAACCCGATCGACAGCGGCTCCAACGTCCATACCCATGTGATGAAGACGCAGGGGCTGCGCCAGGCGCTCGACAAATACGGTTTCGACGCCGCTTTCGGCGGTGCCCGGCGTGATGAGGAAAAATCGCGCGCCAAGGAGCGTATCTTCTCTTTCCGAGACGACAAGCACGGCTGGGACCCCAAGAACCAGCGCCCGGAAATGTGGAAGATCTACAACACGCGGATCAACCAGGGCGAATCGATCCGGGTCTTTCCGCTCTCCAATTGGACCGAGCTCGATATCTGGCAGTACATTCTGCAGGAGAGCATCCCGATCGTGCCGCTCTATTTCGCCGCGAAACGGCCGGTGGTCGAGCGCGACGGCATGTTGATCATGGTCGACGATGACAGGCTGAAGCTGCAGCCTGGCGAAGTGGTCAGTGAGCGTCTCGTGCGTTTCCGCACGCTTGGTTGCTACCCGCTCACCGGCGCGATCGAATCCGATGCCGATACGCTCGAGGGGATCGTCTCCGAAATGCTGACGGCACGCACCTCCGAACGCCAGGGGCGTCTCATCGACCGTGACGAGGCGGGTTCGATGGAGAAGAAGAAGCGGGAAGGGTATTTTTGATCATGCTCCAGAATGTGGCTGAGAGCTCGCCCGCTTCGAGCGATATCCGGGACTACCTCGCGGAGCAGGAGCAGAAGTCGATGCTTCGCTTCCTGACCTGCGGTTCCGTGGACGACGGCAAGTCGACGCTGATCGGCAGGCTGCTTTACGACACCAGGCTGATCTTCGAGGATCAGCTTGCCACACTCGAACGCGATTCCAAGAAGCACGGCACCACCGGCGACGAGATCGATTTCGCGCTGCTGGTCGACGGCCTGGAGGCCGAGCGCGAGCAGGGCATAACGATCGATGTCGCCTACCGGTTCTTTTCGACGCCCAGTCGCAAGTTCATCGTCGCCGATGCGCCGGGACATGAGCAGTACACCCGCAACATGGCGACCGGTGCGTCGACGGCCGATCTCGCCATCGTGCTGATCGATGCGCGCAAGGGCGTGCTGCCGCAGACGCGCCGCCACTCGTTCATCGCCTCGCTCCTTGGCATTCGTCACATTTTGCTGGCGGTGAACAAGATCGACCTCGTCGATCACGATCAGGCGGTCTTCGACGGCATTGTTGAGGACTATAGCGCGTTTGCGACCGATCTCGGGTTCGCCTCCGTCGTGCCGATCCCCGTTTCCGCGCGCTATGGCGAAAACGTCGTGACGCGCTCCGACAGGACGGCCTGGTATCGCGGGCCTACGATGATCGAGCATCTGGAAACGGTGAAGGTCGATGAGGACAAGGCGCAGCGGCCATTCCGCTTCCCCGTCCAGTATGTGAACCGACCCAATCTTGATTTCCGCGGTTTCGTGGGGACCATCGCTTCCGGGACTGTGCGGCAGGGCGAAGAGGTTGTCATTGCCAAGTCCGGCAAGACCGCGCGCGTGAGCCGCATCGTGACGGCCGATGGAGATATTTCCGTCGCGCGCGAAGGGCAGGCTGTGACGCTGGTCCTCGACGACGAGGTCGAAGTATCGCGCGGCAACATGCTGGTCGCGCCGGATGCGCGCCCGCAGGTGGCCGACCAGTTCGCGGCCAACCTTGTCTGGTTCGATGAGCACGCTCTGATTCCCGGACGGTCCTATCTGTTGAGAACCGAGACAGACCAGGTCGGCGCTACCGTTACGGAACTTAAGTATCGCACGAATATCAATAACTTCTCCCATGAAGCGGCGAAATCGCTGGAGATGAACGAAGTCGGTGTTTGCAACATCTCGGTGCAATCGCCCCTTGTGTTCGACAAGTTTGCCGACGACCGGACGACCGGCGCATTTGTGCTTATCGACCGCATCACCAACACAACGGTCGGTGCGGGCATGATCCTGCATCCGTTGCGCAGGGCGGCCAACATTCACTGGCAGGCGCTGGATGTGAACAAGAAGGCCCGCGCCGGCCTGAAACATCAGAAGCCAGCGGTGCTGTGGTTCACAGGCCTGTCGGGCTCCGGCAAGTCGACCATCGCGAACCTGCTTGAAAAGAAGCTGCACGCCTCCGGGCGTCACACCTACATTCTCGATGGCGACAATGTGCGCCACGGCCTCAACCGCGACCTCGGCTTCACCGAGGAAGATCGCGTGGAGAACATTCGCCGGGTGGCCGAGGTGGCGCGCCTGATGGCCGATGCGGGTCTGATCGTACTCGTCTCCTTCATCTCGCCCTTCCGTGCCGAACGCCGGATGGCCCGCGAGCTGATGAGCGACGGCGAATTCGTCGAGGTGTTTGTGGACACGCCGTTCGAGGAGTGCGCGCGGCGCGACCCGAAGGGGCTCTATGCGCGCGCGCTGAAGGGTGAGATCGCCAACTTCACGGGCGTCGATTCCCCTTACGAGGCACCGGAGAATGCGGATGTTCATCTGGAGACCGCCGGACGCGCGCCAGAGGAGATGGCCGACGAACTGGAAAATTGGTTGCGCCAGCGCGGCTATTGCTGACGGTGCGCCGACGCTGTATCGCGATGGCCATGCAGATATTCCCTGACGACAGAGCCGTGAATGCCGTTCTTGAACCCCTCGCATTGGCGGCGGGGCGGCGGATCATGGAAATTTGCGACCGTGGCTTTGCCGCCGAGGAGAAATCCGATTGCTCGCCGGTGACCGAAGCCGATCGGGACGCCGAGGCAATCATCCTCAAAGGACTGCGCGAGAGCTTTCCCGGCATTCCTGTCGTTGCCGAAGAGGAGGCCGCCGAGGGGCACGCGCCCGATTCTGTCGGCAGTGTCTTCTTTCTCGTAGATCCGCTGGACGGCACGCGGGAATTCGTCAGCGGCAATGGCGACTTCACCGTCAACATTGCGCTGGTGCGTGACGGCACGCCTGTCATCGGCGTGGTCTACGCGCCGGCGCGGAGGGAGCTTTACTCGGGCTATCCGGGGTCGGCCTCGATGATAAAGACCGACGCGGATCATGGCCCGCTGGACCGTCGCGCGATCGTCGTGCGCGATGGCTGCGCGCCGCTGACCGTCGTTGCAAGTCGCTCCCACAACACGCCGGATACCGATGCCTTCATCGGCCGCTACGAGCCCGCGCTGCGCGTGTCCGTCGGATCGTCGCTGAAATTCTGCCTGCTCGCCTGCGGCGAGGCCGATCTGTACCCGCGCCTCGGGCGTACGATGCAGTGGGACACCGCGGCAGGCGACGCGGTGCTACGCGCAGCAGGCGGCATGACCCGCACTCTGGACGGCAAGCCGTTTCGTTATGGTGCGGGCACAGCGGAAGGCGACGCACCTTTCGCGAATCCGCATTTCGTTGCCGAAGGCCGGCTGCCGCGCGATTAGGCTGCGGCGACCATAACGGCCGAATAACCCGTTTTCCGTGTGATCTCACCGTCAAGCGCATGTGGCAAAAGGCTGCCATGGGCCGTGCGGGATTTGCCATTCGCGCCCGCATGCCTATAACCCGCCCCGAGACCCGAAGGCGAATTGCACGATGACCACGATTGCCACCCCGTACTATCTGATCGACAAGCAGAAGCTGCTTCGCAACATGGAGAAGATCGCCTATGTGCGCCAGGCCTCTGGCGCCAAGGCGCTGCTGGCGCTCAAATGCTTTGCGACATGGTCGGTCTTCGACCTCATGCGCGACTACATGGATGGTACCACCTCCTCGTCGCTCAACGAGGTGCGGCTGGGGCGTGAGAAGTTCGGTGGCGAAACCCACGCCTATTCGGTCGCCTACGCGGATCACGAGATCGACGAGGTAGTTTCCCACGCCAACAAGATCATCTTCAACTCGATCGGCCAGCTAGAGCGCTTCGCCGACCGGGCGACCGACATTGCGTGCGGGCTTCGGCTCAATCCTCAGGTCTCGTCATCGAGCTTCGATCTCGCCGACCCGGCGCGCCCGTTCAGCCGGCTGGGTGAATGGGACGTTGCCAAGGTCGAGACGGTGATGGACCGGGTAACCGGCTTCATGATCCACAACAACTGCGAGAACGCCGATTTCGACCTGTTCGACCGGATGCTCGGCCAGATCGAGGAACGGTTCGGCACGCTGCTGTCGCGCGTCGACTGGGTCAGCCTCGGCGGCGGCATTCATTTTACCGGCGACGACTACCCGATCGACGCGTTCTGCGCGCGACTGAAGGCGTTCGCCGAGCGCTACGGTGTTCAGGTGTATCTCGAGCCGGGCGAAGCCTCGATCACCAAGAGCACGACGCTCGAGGTCACGGTGCTCGACACGCTGTTCAATGGCAAGAACCTCGCCATCGTCGACAGCTCGATCGAGGCGCACATGCTCGACCTGCTGATCTATCGCGAGACCGCCAAGATCGAACCCAACAAGGGCGAGCACACCTACATGGTGTGCGGCAAGTCGTGCCTTGCGGGCGATATCTTCGGCGAGTTCCGCTTCCCCGCCGAGCTCAAGGTTGGCGACCGGATCTCCGTCCAGGACGCCGCCGGTTATACCATGGTCAAGAAGAACTGGTTCAACGGCGTGAAGATGCCGTCCATCGCGGTGCGCGAGCTCGACGGAACCGTAAAGGTCGTGCGCGAGTTCGGCTTTGACGATTATGCTGCGAGCCTTTCGTAGGCCCGTCCCGTTTCAAGCAGTCTTGAAGGAGACAGACCCCCGAAATGAAGAAAAACGTCCTCATCATCGGCGCCGGCGGCGTGGCGCAGGTCGTGGCGCACAAATGCGCGCAGAACAACGACGTTCTCGGAGACATTCATGTCGCCTCGCGAACCGTCGAGAAATGCCACGCCATCGTGGATTCGATCAACGAGAAGAAGGCTCTCAAGACAGACGGCCGGGTCGAGGCTCATGCACTTGACGCAATGGATGTCGGCGCGACAAAGGCGCTGATCGAAAAGACGGGCGCCGAAATCGTCATCAATGTGGGCTCGGCCTTCGTCAACATGTCGGTACTGTCTGCCTGCATCGAGACGGGCGCGGCCTATATCGACACCGCCATCCACGAGGACCCGCTGAAGATCTGCGAGACGCCGCCGTGGTACGCCAACTACGAATGGAAGCGGCGCGAGGAATGCGAGAAGGCCGGCGTGACTGCCGTCCTGGGCGCGGGCTTCGACCCTGGCGTGGTGAACGCCTATGCCAAGCTCGCCTATGACGAATATTTCGACCGGGTCGACACGATCGACATCATCGACGTCAATGCCGGCAGCCATGGCCGCTGGTTCGCGACCAATTTCGACCCGGAGATCAATTTCCGCGAGTTCACGGGGCAGGTCTGGTCCTGGCAGAGCAACGAATGGGTTTCGAACAAGATGTTCGAGGTCCGCAAGGAGTGGGACCTGCCGGTGGTCGGCACCAGCACGACCTACATGACCGGGCACGACGAGGTGCACTCGCTGTCGCAGAACCTCGGCGTGCCGACGGTGCGCTTCTGGATGGGCTTCGGCGACCACTACGTCAACGTCTTCACTGTGCTCAATAATCTGGGGCTCCTCTCCGAGCAGCCGGTCACCACCGCAGAAGGGCTGGACGTCGTGCCGCTGAAGGTGGTGAAGGCGGTATTGCCCGATCCGTCGTCGCTCGCGCCGAGCTACATCGGAAAGACCTGCATTGGCGATCTGGTCAAGGGCGTGAAGGACGGCAAAGAGCGCGAGGTCTTCATCTACAACGTGGCCGACCACAAGGAAGCCTACGAGGAGGTTGGCAGCCAGGGCATCTCCTACACTGCCGGCGTTCCTGCGGTCGCGGCCGCGATGCTGATTGCGACCGGAGAGTGGGACGTGAAGAAGATGGCCAATGTCGAAGACCTGCCGCCGCGTCCGTTCCTCGCGGTGCTCGACAGGATCGGCCTGCCGACGCGGATCCGTGAAGGCGAGGACGACAGGGCGGTCGACTTCGCCTAGTTTCCACTGAACGTGCCTGTAACCCGCCTCGGCCAGACGCCGGGGCGGGTTAGTTTTTGGCCGTTGCCAGCATGCGCTGGTAGAACATGCCGATGCCGATCAGCACGCCGCCCAGCCCCATGAAGGAGAGGGCGCGCAATACACCTTCAAGCTGGCGCATGTCGTAGACGAAGACCTTGGCCACAGCCACCACGACCAGCACCGCCGAGGCGAGACGCAGGGCCCGCGAACCGAAGCGTAGCCCCGCGACCAGCAGGAGTACGCCGAGCACCAGCCAGACGGCGGAGTGCGTGTACGCCTCGACTTCGCCCATGCCCTTCCACGCGCCGATGAACTCACCCTGGAAAAGGCGACGCACGGAAAGCGTGACGTAGGCAAAGCCGAGCGCTGCCGCACAGATGGACAGCATCGCGACGTACCAGTCCGGCCGGATGCCCCGCGCGCGCCATGCCAGCGCAGCCAGCGCGATCGCGGGCATCAGATAGCCAAGCAGCAGAAGGTTGACGACTGGAATGGTGCCCGTGGACTCGTTGGTGAGCAGCGGGTTGAGGCCGATGAAATGCGCGCTCGCGATGAACAGGACGGACAACGCGCCGAGCCCGATGGAACCCCATTGAAACACGGGGCTCGGCGAGCGCCTGTCGAGTGCCAGCAGCACCGCGCCGCCGCCGATGGCGATCAGTGTGTAGATGGATTGTTCTCCGAGTGTCGGCTCGCTCGCGTCGATGACGCCGCCATACATCGCGTGCCGCGCCAGCATGCCTGCGCCAACCAGCGCGAAAAGCGCCGAGAATGCCTCCATCGTCAGCCGCGCCCTGCCATCAGTGGTGCGCAGCAGTTGCCATGCGGCATAGGCGAATGCCGCAGCAGGCAGCAGGTAGCCGGGCGTCAGCTCGTTGAAGAACGGCGTCGTGCCGAGGAATTCCGGACCGGCGATGGTCGGATCGACAATCACCCTGCCAAGCGTCACCGCGGCGAAGCCGGTTGATAGCCAGCCGAGCACAGGCCACCGCCGCAGTCGTGTCAACGCAGCCGGCAAAGCCGCGGCGACGCCGGTCAGCACTGTTGTCAGCACCGGACCGAAACCGGTGACGAGAGCAAGGGCAAAGGCTGCCGCAGCACCCGCTGCGAGGAAGGTGACCGCCCAGCCGCCGGTCTGCGGCGGTTGCTCGGCTCGGGCGACCAGTTCTGCCGCTGCACCCAATGCTCCTGCAAGGACGAATGCCGCTGCGGCAAAACGCCAGTCGATGTTGAGATTGCCGTGGAGGAACCAGGTGATCGCGAGTGTGCTGACGGGTAACACCGCAGCCCAAAACGCCCAGCTCAACGCCTGAACGGGATTGGTTGCGACCGAACGCCTGGCCATCGCAACGCCACCGGCAAAAAACAGGATCGCGATGGCGGCGGCATAACGCGCGAAGCTGCCGGCGCCGATATCGGCCCAGATTCCGTCCATGGCGAAGCGGCCGCCATAGAGGTCGAAAATGAAATCGCCATTCAGAATGCGCAGGCCCTGGAGGACGATTGCCGCCAGTCCGGCTGCGTGCAGCATCGCAATCGCGCGGGCGCGCCATGCGGCCACGCCGAGCATGGCGGTTATCAACGCCGCGGCCCAGACATTGCTGGAGGTCGTGCCGTCGAGATTGACCGTAGTGAGCGCCATGAGCGCGGCGAAGATCGCAGCGACCACGCACGCGGCATCGGTAGTGCGGGTGGTGTCGGCATCGGACCGTCTGGCAAGCCAGATGCCACCGAGAACGGCAAGTCCCACCAGATGCAGGAATACGAGTGGGCCCGCCTCAGGTACGGGAGCGCCGGCGAGATAGGCGACGCTCCACAGGCCAGCGCCCAGATATGCGCCCGATGCCAGCAACTGCCAGCGCCTTGTGGCAGCGACGGCAACGGCCGCGCCCAGCACGATCGCCAGGTAGATGAACAGCGTCCACGCGCTCGGCGCGTCGGACGCGACCAGTAACGGCGTCAGGTAGGAGCCGAGAAGCCCGAGGCCGGCGAGCGCCTGTCCGTGAATGAGCGCTGCGGCAACGGTGGCCAGCGCCAAAGCGCCAAGCAGCACGAACGCGACAGTCGGCCCGATGAAACCGTAGATTCCATGAGCAGCGTAGGTGGCGCCAAACAGTGTAAAGGCACCGGCGGCAGTCAGAATGGCGGGGATATAGGCGGCATCCAGCCCTCCAACGGGCGATCGGAAGCCGCGCCGTCTTGACAGTTCGCCCGCACCGGCCAGCAGCGCGCCGAACACGGAGGCGAAAGTGAGTCGTACGCCGGGGCCGAATATGCCGGCCTCGATCGAGTAGCGGACAAGGAAGACACCGCCCAGCGCCAGCGCTAGACCCCCGACCCAGACAGCCCAACGCGTGCCAAGCGTCGTTTCAAGATCCGGCTTTCGGGTCACCTCCGTGACGTAGGGCAGGGCGGTCGCCGCTGCTTCGTCGCTTGTGGCGCGTGCCGCAGCCTGCGCCCACGGGCTTGGCGACTGCTCCTCAATATCGGGCTCGCTGTCCTCGACCGGCGCGGGTTCAGCAGGCTCGACGGTGCCCTCTTCGATGGAAACAGACGTTGCTTCCGTTACCGCTGCGGGCACTGCGTTCGCGGCCATCGAACTGTCGGCCGCGACCCGTGCCTGCAACGCAACGAGCTGACGTTCCAGCTCACCGAGACGCGTGTGCTGTTTGCGCAGCACGGCGAATACCGCGATGGCGGCTATGAGGATGATGAATTCCATCGCGGGGCTTCCCTCTCTCCCGGCGCGAGTCGCGCAGAAGGATGGCTACCGCTTATTGCCCGTTCGTTCAATCTAGCCGTGCATTGGCGGTCTTTTGCCGCCCTGACCGGCGAGCAGCCGGTTTAAATCCGCCTAGCTGCCCGCAGCACCCGGTTGAGAAGCCTTTTCGCTCGCCTGCTGCACCGGCCGGTCGCGCGCGAGCAGGTCGCGCAACACGATCTCGGTCTCGATCAGCAGGTTTCTCACTTCATGCGCAGGCAATGCATCCAGATGTTCCAGAGCCGATTGCACATTCAGCAAAAGATCAACGCCACGCTGGTGAAGTTTCAAGTTGGCCCCCTGTAACCCGCATAAAGCGCGATTTTAGCCGCTGAAATGTTACCGCGCAAACGAGAGTTTGCATCCTTGTGCAACAAATAGCCGCTAGAAAAAGTCTGGGAGCATGCGGATTGGAGATGTGCCTCAGGGCAGGAAGGCGACTTCCAGATGGCGGTCCGCTCTCGCGACAACCCGGCATCTCTTTTCAATCAGTTCCGGTCCGATACGCAGCGCGAAACCGTCAGGAACGCCGTTCGTGCTCGATACATCGATGCCGGCACCGTCTTCCCCCAACGACCGCACCGTACAGTCGACGGTCGAGGAGCGGTTCTGAAAGATAATGAGGCCGGATTTCAGGACGCGACGCCGATCCGATATCTGCGGAGCTGCCGTGCAGCGGTTGCGCCCCTCATGCTTCGAAACATACATCGCAGTATCTGCCGCAGCCAGCAGCGCGGCAAAATCGGAGACCCCGCGATCAAGCGTCGCAACGCCGAAGCTTCCGGTAATATTCAGTTTTTGAGGGCCGACGTCGATGGGGCTGGAGGAAAGTGCGCTGCGCAACTTTTCGGCCGCGTCCAGCGCGCCCTGGAGGGGCGTCTGGGGCATCAGAATGGCGAATTCCTCGCCGCCCACTCGCCCGAACAGGTCCGATTCGCGCAACGCCGAGCGAACGGTGTTGGCGGCGCCTGACAGCACCAGATCGCCCGCCTTGTGGCCGTGGTTGTCATTGACGGCTTTGAAATGGTCGAGATCGAAGGTCACACAGGACAGGCTATGGCTGTGCCGGCGCGCCGCGGCGAATGTGCGATTGCTTTCTTCCATGAACACGCGGCGAGCCACGCAGCCGGTCAGGTCGTCGGTCGCGACATGCCTGCTGAGTTCCATCGTGGTCATCGCGATTGCCGCGATATCGGACAGGATTTGCGTTTCACGCGCTGTCCATTTGCGCGGCCGGTAATCGATGGCACAGACAGTGCCAACGACCTCGCCTTCGCGGGCCCGAAGCGGCACGCCGGCATAAAAGCGTATTCCGGACGTTCCCGTCACGAAGGGATTGTCGCGGAAGCGAGGGTCGAGTGCTGCATCCTCCACGACCATATGTTCGCCGGAGACGATGACGTGCTTGCAGAATGTGTCAGGCCTCGCCGCCTCCTCATTCGCAAGACCGGTATGGGCCTTGTACCACTGACGGTGCGCATCCATCAGGGAAATGATGGCAACCGGCACGTCGAATATGCTTTCGATGAGCGAGGCGAGCTGCTGGAAGGCGGGGTCGCGGGGCGTATCCAGGATATCGAGCCGATCCAGGGCTTCGAGGCGCAGGGCCTCGTCGACACTCAGCAGCGGACTTGGAACGGCGAGCACATTCTGAGTCATAATCTCTCCTGCCACGCCCACACCGACATGCCCCAAATCAATTAGCAGCAGGTTAATTGCGACGGGTATGCAGTCGACGACTCCCACGCAGGTTCAGTCGAACTCTGCTGCACGCCTATCCAGCGCGCAACGAAACGCATGTTCTGAAAACTCTCGGACAAGAAATCAGGAAATGGCCAGATCGTTGGCCGGCATGGTCGGAGTGGCAGGATTTGAACCTGCGACCCCCTCGTCCCGAACGAGGTGCGCTACCAGGCTGCGCTACACTCCGTGACCAGCAGGCCGGGCTTATAGCGTTCGGCCGCATCGCCCGCAAGCCCGAACCGGCGGACAATCGCTATTTATACGCCGGGCGTCAGTAAGGGCTGTCGACGTCCCCCGTCTCCACGTACACCGACTTGAGTTGCGAGTAGTGGGAAAGCGCGGCCAGCGAATTCTCGCGGCCGATGCCGGACTGCCTGGCGCCGCCGAAAGGCAGTTCGACCGGCGTTAGATTGTAGGTATTGATCCAGCAGGTTCCCGCTTGGAGCTCGCCGATCACCCGGTGTGCGCGCGGCAGATCACGTGTGAATACGCCGGCCGCCAACCCGAATTCGGTATTGTTGGCGCGTTCGATCGCCTCGACCTCGTCGGAGAAGGAGAGCACGCTCATGACCGGCCCGAAGATTTCCTCGCGCGCGATGCGCATGTCATCGGTCACGGCGGTGAAGATGGTCGGTTCCACGAACAGGCCGTTCTCGAAACCCTGAAGCTGCGGCACGGCGCCGCCATAATGGAGCTTGGCGCCTTCGGACTTGCCGATCTCGATGTAGTCAGTGACTTTATCGTGCTGCGCCTTGTTGATCAGCGGTCCCATCTGAGTGTCAGGGTCGAGCGGGTCGCCGATGACGATCTTGCTCGTGCGGGCGGTCAGGCGTTTGAGGAAACGCTCATAGATGCCGTCCTGCACGAAGACGCGGGTGCCGTTCGAACATACCTGCCCGGTGGAATAGAAATTGCCAAGCATCGCGCCGCTGACGGCGTTTTCCACGTCGGCGTCGTCGAAAATGATGATCGGCGACTTGCCGCCCAGTTCCATCGTCGCGTGCTTCATGTGCGAGCCGGCCAGCGACAGAACCTTCTTGCCGGTCGGCACCGAGCCCGTCAGCGAGACCTTGGCGACTGCCGGGTGCGCGACCAGTGCGGCGCCAACGTCGCCGAAGCCCTGAACGACGTTGAAAAGCCCCGCAGGCAAACCGGCTTCCGTGTAAATCTCGGCAAGCCGGAGCGCGGATAGCGGCGTGACCTCGGACGGCTTGAAGATCATGGCGTTGCCCATGGCCAGCGCCGGAGCCGATTTCCAGCCAGCGATCTGGATCGGATAATTCCACGCACCGATACCGACGCACACACCCAGCGGCTCGCGCCGCGTGTAGCCGAAGGGGCCGCCGCCGAGGTCGACATATTCGCCATGATAGCCCGCAACCGCGCCGCCGAAGAATTCGAGGGCCTCGGCGGCCGATGCAGGATCGGCGACCGTGGTTTCCTGCAATGGCTTGCCGGTATCCAGCGTTTCAAGCCGCGCGATCTCGTCGTTATGCCGGTAAAGCAGCTCGGCTGCGCGACGCAGGATGCGGCCGCGCTCGGCGGGGCGCATACGGGCCCATTGCTCCTGGGCGGCGCGTGCGGCTTCGACTGCAAGTTCGACAATATTGCCGGTCGCCGCGTGCAGCCGCGCGATTACCTCCCCGGTGGCCGGATAGATCACCTCGAGTGGCTGGCCTTGCTCGTCGTCCACGAAACGGCCGTTGATGTAGTGCGATGCCTTGGGCTGGGCGCGCATACCGGAACTCCTATCGGTCGGAAATCTGCCAGCGTGGATTGATCCACGGCTCCTGATTGGACGGGCTGAGCGGCTGGCGGCCGAGGATGTGGTCGGACGCCTTTTCGCCCACCATAATGGAAGGCGCGTTGAGATTGCCATTG
The DNA here is from genome assembly GCF_040970315.1 of Neoaquamicrobium sediminum. Taxonomy (NCBI): domain Bacteria; kingdom Pseudomonadati; phylum Pseudomonadota; class Alphaproteobacteria; order Hyphomicrobiales; family Phyllobacteriaceae; genus Neoaquamicrobium; species Neoaquamicrobium sediminum. The sequence continues at coordinate 723,452 of NZ_JAZHFV010000002.1, forward strand.
GTTATGCGCGGGAAGATCGAGGAATCAGCCACACGCAGCCCCTCAACGCCGATCACCCTGCATTCCGGGTCGACAACGCTCCGGGGGTCGTCGGCGGCTCCCATCCGGCAGGTGCCGCACGGATGGTAGGCGCTCTCCGCATGCTCCCGGATGAAATCGTCGAGCTGGTCGTCACTCTGAACGTGCTCGCCGGGCGAGATTTCGCGGCCGCGATAGAGGTCGAACGCCGCCTGTCCGAAAATCTCCCGGGTCAGCCGGATGCAGTGGCGGAAGTCTGACCAGTCGTCAGGGTGGGACATGTAGTTGAAGCGGATGAGCGGCTTTTCGCGCGGATCGCCCGAGCGAAGCGTGACGGCCCCGCGCGACCTGGAGCGCATAGGCCCGACATGGGCCTGAAAGCCGTGCGCCTTCGCCGCCGCCTTGCCGTCATAGCGGATGGCGACGGGGATGAAGTGATACTGGATGTCGGGATAGTCGACGCCTGCTGCCGAACGCAGGAAGGCGGCCGCCTCGAAATGGTTGCTCGCGCCAAGGCCGGACTTGAAGAACAGCCACTCGGCGCCAATGAGCGCCTTGGACCACAGGTTCAGCTTCGAATAGAGCGTGATCGGCTGGAGCGATTCCTGCTGGATGTAGAGCTCCATGTGGTCCTGCAGGTTCTGGCCGACTCCTGGCCTGTCGGCGACGACAGCGATGCCGTTTTCCCGCAGATGGTCGGCGGGCCCGATGCCGGAAAGCATCAGCAGTTTCGGCGAGTTGATAGAGGAGGCGGCAAGCACCACCTCGCGTCGTGCCTTAACGACCTGAATCTTTCCGCGAGCTTCGATTTCCACACCGACGGCGTGTTGATTCTCGATGACCACACGCCGTGCGAAGCCGTTGACGAGATTCACGTTTCTGCGTTTCAGCGCCGGGCGGAGATAGGCGTTGGCGACGGACCAGCGGCGACCCTTATGGATCGTCTGTTCCATCGGCCCGAAACCTTCCTGCTTGGCGCCGTTATAGTCGGGCGTGAGCTCGAAGCCGGCCTGCTGGCCCGCCTCTACGAAAGCGGAATAGAGCGGGTTCTTCCGCGGCCCGCGTTGCACGTGGAGAGGGCCGTCGTGACCACGCCAGCCATCTTCGCCGCCGTGCGAATTTTCCATCCGCTTGAAATAGGGGAGCACGTCGGCATAGGCCCAGCCGGCCGCGCCTTCGTCCGACCAATGGTCGAAGTCGCGGGCATGCCCGCGCACGTAGACCATACCGTTGATGGACGACGAGCCGCCGATCACCTTGCCGCGCGGCGTCGCCAGCACCCGCCCGCCGAGATGAGGCTCGGGCTCGCTCTGGAAGCCCCAGTCGTAGCGGCTCATGTTCATCGGGAAGGACAGGGCAGCCGGCATCTGGATGAATGGGCCGATGTCGGTGCCGCCATATTCGATCACGAACACCGAATGCTTGCCGTCCTCCGACAGCCTGTAGGCCATGGCGGCACCGGCCGAGCCCGAGCCGACGATGACGAAATCCGCTTCAAGCATCGCCGACATGCCGCATGAAATCGGCCAGCGCGACATTGCCGCCCGACGAGACCACGAGGATCGTTTTCCCGGCGACATCCACCTTGCCGGAAAGCAGGGCGGCGAGGGAGGCGGCGCCCGACGGTTCGAGCACCAGCTTCAGTCGCTCAAAGGCGAATTTCATCGCGCTTCGCACTTCCGCATCGCTGATCGTGACGGGACGGGCTCCTGCCTTTTCCATTGCCGCGAAAGGCGCCACGCCTGGCCGGCGCGCCATCAGCCCGTCGCAGATCGATGGCGGGGTCGTCAGCGGAACCGTTTCTATGCCGCCTTCCGAAAGCGAGGTGCCCATGCCGTTGAAGCGTTCGGGCTCGACGGCAACGATTTCGGTTGTCGGTGAGAGGTAGTGAAAGGCGAGTGCCACGCCGCCAATCAGCCCACCGCCGCCAACGGGACAGAAGACGATGTCGGCCGCCGCATTGCGTGCGGCGAGCTGGTCGATCGCTTCGATGCCGACGCCGCCCTGGCCGGCCACGACCTCGGGATCGTCGAACGGATGGAGAAGGGTCAGCCCTTCATCCACGGCGATCTTCTGCGCGCGCTCCAGGGCGACTTCCTCCCGCGCCCGGCTGCCATGCTCCGTTTGAACCACGCGTGCTCCGTAGCCGCGCGTGGCGTCGCTCTTGGCCTTCGGCGCATCGATGGGCATGACGATGGTGACTGGCACGCCGAGCGCCTGGCCTGCCGCCGCCAGACCCTGCGCGAAATTGCCGGAGGAGTAGGCGACGACCCCGCGTTTGGCCTCTTCGGTTGAAAGCTGCTTCAGGCGCCAGTACGCACCGCGCACCTTGAAGGAGCCTGCCCATTGCAGCGACTCCGGTTTGACGAAGACGCGCGCCGCGCCGGTGAGCCCGGCAAGTGCGGCCGATTCAAGCAGCGGCGTAACCTGCGTTGCCTGCGAGGTTGCGGCATAGGCGCGGCGAAGATGGTCCAGATCCGGGATCATTTTGCCCTCAGCGCGTCGTAGGAGACCATCACGTGCTCGGCATAGGCGGGACGGGCGACAAGCCTGTCGTAGTAGGCGCGCAGGTTGGGGGTATCGGCGCGGTCGAAGTCGAGCGTGAAATAGCGATAAAGCAGCGTGCCTACGATCATGTCGGCAAAGCAGGGTTCGTCGCCGCCGAGATACGGACCGTCCGCGAGCCGCGCGTCGAGCATCCGAGCCAGCGGCTTAAGCTTTTCCACGGCGGTCGTGAACGCGGCGGCATCACGGTTTTCCGGCTTCTGGAGAAGCGACCAGAAGACGCCCGTGAGAAAGACAGGGCCGAAGCTTGTCTTGATCCACTCCGCCCATTTGTCGACCCGCGCGCGCTCGAACGGATCGGTAGGCCAGAACGCCCCGGAGCCGTACTTGGCTCCGAGGTAGCGCACGATCGTAGCACTCTCCCACAAGGGTTCGGCATCGCCGTCGATGAGCACCGGCACGAGGCCGTTGGGGTTCATCGCCCGGAACTCTGGCGTGTCGACCTTTCCGAAGCTGTGCCCGGCGTCGATACGATGGCATTCAAGACCGATCTCTGCCAAGGCCCACATCACGATCTGGACGTTCGAAGATGTTGCGCGGCCCCATACGGTGATCATCTCATTCTCCCCTTGGAAAGCGTTGGCGGTCTTCCAGTACGTTCAGGTCCATGTGATTGCGCATGTAGCGCTCGGACGCCTTCTGCAGCGGCTGGAAGTCCCACGGATAATATGCGCCGTTGCGCAGCGCCGGGTAGACAACCCAGCGCCGAGCCTGGCTCTCACGCACCTCGGCGTCGAAGCGGGCCAGATCCCAGCGGGCACGCACCGTCTCCATGAACCGCTGGACGGTGGCCTGATTGACGGGATCGGCCGCGAGATTGGTCAACTCCCGCGGATCGGCCTCCAGATCGAAGAGTTGCGGCGGATCGAGCTCGCAATGGACGAACTTCCAGCGTCCCTCTCGGATCGTGACCAGCGGGGCGTAGGATCCTTCGGCGGCATATTCCATCAGCACCGGTCCAGCGCGCGGCTCGCCACGTGTCAGTGGCAGCAGCGACTGCCCGTCGGCCCACGGCGCCACCGCACTCAAATCCACGCCTGCGAGGTCGCAAAGCGTGGGCAGGATGTCGAGGTTCGATACCGGGCTGTCATGGCGGCCGGCCGGGATTCCGGCGCCGGCAATCATCAACGGCACCCGCGCGGAGCCTTCGAAGAAGCTCATCTTGAACCAGAGGCCGCGCTCGCCGAGCATGTCGCCGTGATCGGAGCAGAACAAGATGACGGTGTCGTCCAGCATGCGCGTGCGCTCGAGCGTGTCGAGCAATTCGCCAACCTTGTCATCGAGATATGAGATGTTGGCGAAATAGCCGCGCCGCGAGCGTCGGACGTCTTCCGGCTGGATGTCGAATGAATCGTAGTCGCTGGCCTTGTAGAGGCGCTGCGAATGCGGGTCCTGCCGCTCGTATGGGATGAAACCGACTTCCGGCTCGAGCTGCTCGCAATCCTCATACAGATCCCAGTATTTGCGGCGCGCGACATAGGGATCGTGAGGGTGGGTGAAGGAGACGGTCAGGCACCAGGGACGGCGTTCGGCGTCCTGCGAGGCGCGCGAGAGCTGGTAGAGCTTCTGGACCGCGTGATGCGCGACCTCGTCGTCATATTCGAGCTGGTTGGTCGTCTCGGCCACGCCGGCCCCGGTGACGGACCCGAGGTTGTGATACCACCAGTCGATGCGCTCGCCCGGCTTGCGGTAGTCGGGCGTCCAGCCGAAATCGGCGGGATAGACATCGGTATTCAGCCTTTCCTCGAAGCCGTGAAGCTGGTCCGGTCCGACGAAGTGCATCTTGCCGGAAAGGCAGGTCTGGTAGCCCGCCATGCGCAGATGATGCGCGAAGGTGGGGATCGACGAAGCAAACTCGGCAGCGTTGTCGTAGACGCCGGTGCGTGACGGCAGCATGCCGCTCATGAAGGCAGCGCGGCCGGGTGCGCAGAGCGGCGAGGCGGTATAGTTGTTGACGAACCGGGCCGAACGCTGCGCCAGCGCCTTCAGGTTCGGCGTATGCAGGAAGTTGGCCGGCCCGTCGGGAAACAGCTTCCCGTTAAGCTGGTCGACCATAATGACGAGAATGTTCGGCCTGCCGGTCATGTGCGAGCGGTCTCCCTTGCCAGCCGGGTTTCGAGATAGTCTTCCACGAGAGCGACGGCGCTGGCCGCATCCGGCGCGCCATCCACGAGCGCGCGGCGGATGTAGAGCCCGTCGATCAATGCCGCGATACCTTCTGCGGTGCGCTCGGCTTCGCGCTCGGGCAGCAGCTCGCGCAGTCCGCTCATGAGATTGGAATGAAGCCGGCGCGTATAGACGCGCAGCAGGCGGCGCATGGGGGCGGAGCGCTGCGCTTCGACGTAGAAGGCGAGCCAGGCCGCGATCGTTTCGCGGCGGAACTGGCTGTGCGCGAAGTTGACCGCGATCACCGCGCTGACGCGGCCCAGCGGGTCCGAGACGCCGGCAAGCGCGGCCACGGAGTCCCTGCCGAGCTCGCGCAGGATGTGCCGCATGGTTGCTTCGAGCAGGTCATCTTTTCCGCCGAAATAATGATGCGCGAGTGCCGCCGAAACGCCGGCGCGCGTGGCGATTTCGGACATCGTGACGTCGAGCGAGCCGCGTTCGCCTATGGCGAGCACGGCGGCATCGATCAGCGCCTTGCGGCGCAGGGGTTCCATTCCAACCTTGGGCATAGCGACTCCTAAAGGGAGCCTATTATTGATTGACCAATCAATCAAGAAAAACGGCGTGTTCGCGCTTGCGAAAAAGGCTTTACGGCGGCGCACAAACAGTTCATCGTTGAACAATATATAAGTATGCGCCGAACCGGATCGGCCATGTTATGTTGAAGTCAGGGAGAGAAGAATGACAGCTTGTATCGTGGGCTGGGCCCATTCGCAGTTCGGCAAGCTTTCCGACGAAACCGTGGAAAGCCTGATCGTCAAGGTGACCAACGACGCCCTCGAGCACGCCGGCATCGGGCCTGAGGATGTCGACGAGATCGTTCTCGGCCATTTCAACGCAGGTTTTTCCGCGCAGGACTTTACCGCGAGCCTCGTTCTACAGGCCGATGACAGGCTGCGCTTCAAGCCGGCGACGCGGGTCGAGAACGCCTGCGCAACGGGTTCGGCAGCCGTGCGCCAGGGCATCCGTGCGCTGGAAGCGAAAGCGGCCCGCGTGGTGTTGGTGGTCGGCGTGGAGCAGATGACGACGACGCCGGGACCCGAGGTCGGAAAGAACCTTCTGAAAGCCTCTTACGTCGTTGAAGAAGGCGACATTCCGGCAGGATTCGCGGGCCAATTCGGCAAGATCGCGGCCGCCTATTTCCAGCGCCATGGCGACCAGTCGGACGCGCTCGCCCGCATCGCGGCCAAGAACCACAAGAACGGCGTCGAAAACCCCTATGCGCATATGCGCAAGGATTTCGGCTATGAGTTCTGCCGCACCGAAAGCGATAAGAACCCCTTCGTCGCCGGCCCGCTGAAGCGCACCGACTGTTCGCTGGTCTCGGACGGTGCTGCGGCGATCGTGCTGACCGACGCGAGCACCGCGCTTTCGATGAAGCGCGCCGTCGCCTTCCGCGCCAACGAGCACGTACAGGACTTCCTGCCGATGTCGAAGCGCGACATCCTGCTGTTCGAGGGCTGCGAGGCAGCCTGGGAGCGCGCGCTGAAACAGGCCGGCGTGTCGCTCGACGACCTGTCCTTCGTCGAAACGCATGACTGCTTCACAATCGCCGAACTGATCGAATACGAGGCGATGGGGCTGGCTCCGCGGGGGCAGGGCGGCAAGGTGGCGCTCGAAGGCCAGACCGAGAAGGGCGGCCGGCTGCCGGTCAATCCGTCCGGCGGGCTCAAGGCCAAGGGACATCCGATCGGGGCCACCGGCGTCTCGATGCACGCGCTGACAGCGATGCAGCTTACCGGCGAAGCCGGCGGCATCCAGGTCGAGGGCGCAAAGCTCGGCGGCATCTTCAACATGGGCGGCGCCGCCGTCGCCAACTACGTGTCCATCCTCGAACGGATCAAATGAAGCCATCCGCCATCGTCACTGGGGGCGCATCCGGCATTGGCCTTGCCACTGTCGAATGGCTCCTCGACGATGGTTGGCCGGTGGCCGTGCTCGATTCCGATCCCGTGGCGCTCGTCGCCGCCGAGGACATGTTTTCGGGCGAGAACGCGGTCTTCATCGGCGTCGACGTCACCGACGAGGAGATGGTCGCCGAGGCTTTCGACCAGGCCGTCGACGCGCTTGGTCCGCTGGGCGGGCTCGTCAACTCCGCCGGCATACCCATGGACGTGTCGGTCATGGAAACCACGGCCGAAAAGTTCCGCGAAGTGCTCGACGTCAATCTGGTCGGTACGCTCATCGCCTCGAAGGCGGCGGTGGAGCGGAAGGCCGAGACGCTGTCGATCGTCAACATCGCCTCCGTCTCCGGTTTGCGTGCAAATCAGGGCCGATGTGCGTATGGCGCGTCGAAGGCAGGCGTGAGGCTGATGTCGGAGGTGATGGCTGTGGAGCTTGCCACCCGCGAGGTTCGGGTCAATTGCGTGGCGCCGGGCCCGATCGACACGCCGATGGTCGCGCGGCTGCATGGCGAGCACGCCCGCAGGCAATGGCTCGATCGTCTGCCTCAAGGGCGCTACGGGGAGCCGGACGAGGTCGCGGCGGCGATTGCCTTCCTGCTGTCGCCCGAGGCGAGCTTCATCACCGGCCAGACGATCGCGGTCGACGGCGGCTTCATGGCAGCCGGGATCATCCGCCGGGACAATTCGTAACACGGGAGACTATTCGACATGAGGAAATGGGCTGCGGTCCTGGCGATGACGCTTGCCACCACTTTTGTGGCTTCGGCGCAGGATGCCGATGTCGACGCCTACGTGCAGGCGTTCTGCAGCCTGCGCGAAGCCGATGGCGGCGCGGCGCGCATCTACCTGCTGAGCCCGAGCCTGACCGAAATGGTCACAGCGGCGCTGGAGAAGAACGCGGCGATACAAGCCGAAACGCCTGAAGAGAAGCCGCCGCTGGGCGATGGCGTTCCCTATCAGGGCTTCCAGGACTACGCGCCCGTCTGCGAGCCGGGTGAATCCGTCGTGGAAGGGGATAAGGTCATCGCCGAGGTAAAATACGCATTTCCGGACCAACAGGACGCCGACGCGATGGACCGGCTGGTGCTCGTGAAGGGCGAGGGTGGGGTCTACGTGATCGACGATATCCGCTATGGTGCGGAGGGTGACAAGAACACGCTGCGCAGCGCGCTTGCCGGGGCTTTCGCCGACTAGCATCCGCAAGGCGGCGGCAATCGACCGGAGAAGAGGAATGCTGACGGCACGCGAGCCGGAGGAGGAAGCGGCGAGACTCGTCATCGACCGGCTCTGGTGCGTGTCGGATCCGGCTGCGGACGGCTTCGAGACGCTGCTGCCGTCGGGCCGGGCGCAGATCATCTTCAGCTTTCAAGTTCCGCTCGATGAGCATGACCCGACAGCGCCGCAACCCCGCTCCGGCTCGCTGCATGTACTGCAGGGGCCATCGACGCAGCCGCGCCGCATTGCGCGTGCGTCGCAGGTGTCGTCCTGCGGCGTGAGCCTCCGGCCGGGCGGTGCAGGCGCGCTCTTTGGCCCGGTGATCGACCGGACGACCGATAAGGTCATCGACCTCTCCCGCTTTTGGGGTGATGAAGCCGGGCAGATCCAGAAGCGGTTGAAAGCACTCGAATCGCATGATGCACGCCTCGATCTCCTCGAAGCGGAAGTCGAAAGCCGCCTGGGCGACTTGGCAGCCGCCGCGCTGCTGGCCCGCAGCATCGAGCGCATGAGGAAAGGTGTCGCCATCAAGAACGTTTGCGAGGGCGAAGGGCTTTCACCGTACGTCTTCAGGAAACTCTTCGTCGCCAATGTCGGCATGACGCCGAAGCGCTACCTCAGGATCGCGAGGTTTCGCGACGCGCTCGGGCGCCTCACGCCGGCTTCCTCACTGTCCGACCTGGCATTCGATGCAGATTTCGCAGACCAGTCGCACATGACGCGCGAGATCGAACAGTTCGCGGCCATGACGCCCGGTCGCCTGCGCGCGAGCAATCGACCCTATGCCGGCCACGTTCGCGATCCTTCCGCGTAGCTTTTCGTTCAAGACGCATCACTGCTCATGACGCTAATGCCGGGGCCCTCAATAGCTGCAGGAGATCGCCATGCCAGATGTTGCCAGCCCGCGGGCGGCCTTTCCCCGCCTGATCGTCCGTGACGCCGATGCCGCGATCGGCTTCTTTGAAAAGGCACTTGGGGCCCGGCTCATCGAACGCTTTGCCGAGCCAGGCGGACGTGTGGCCTTTGCCAGATTGGCCTCGGGATATTTTACCTTTTCACTGAGCGAAGAGGTGCCCGAATGGGGATGGACCTCGCCGATCACGCTGGGCGGTTCTCCGGTCCTTATGCAACTTGACCTGGACGACTGCGGCGCTGTCGCTGCTCGGATGGAGGCCGAGGGCGCGGAGATCGTCATCTCGATCAAGGATCGTCCTTATGGCAAACGGGAAGGTCGCCTGCGCGATCCTTTCGGCCATCTTTGGATTCTCAGCCAGGAGCTGACCACATGATGGTTCTACGCATCGTTCCGAACATCGCGGCTGACAAGGTTGCCGATGTTCGCAATTTCTATGCCGAGCTCTTCGGGCTCGAAATAGTTATGGATTTCGGCTGGATCGCGACACTTGCCACCGACGCTGCCACGAACCCGCAGGTCAGTATCATGTCGGGAGGTGGTTCCGGCGCGCCGGTTCCCGACCTTTCGATCGAGGTCGACGACGTCGACGAAGCCTATCGCCGCGCCATCGCGATGGGATGCACGATCCTTCATGACCTGACCGATGAGCCGTGGGGTGTGCGGCGCTTCTTTACCGAGGATCCGACCGGCAAGCTGCTCAACGTGCTCTCGCACCGCACCTAAAGCCTACCAGAGGTGGGCAATGCCGACGCTGCCCAATGCCGGCACCTTGAGCGCCGGGTTCACGAAGTCGACGCCGGCGACGACACCGAGCAGATGGACCTCCAGCCCGCTCCGCGCCCCTAGGGCGAAACCGGCCAGGCCGCCCAGCGTGACATGAAGGTCCCGCCGATCGGGTGCGAGCCGCACGGAGGCAAACCCGGGGGCATAGTCGCGCCCGGTCGCGTTTGGCGGTAGCCTGATGCCGATGCCGGGGACCTCTCGCAGCACATGGGCAACGAAGCTGTTGGAGTTTGGTCCCGGCCAGATACGGTAATCGCCGTTGTTGCGCCAGGGGTAGTCGGCAATCGCCGCTTCGACCTGCGGAATGAGACGTTCAGCCTCTTCGCCGGTGATGGAATGGACGAAGAAGGGCCGGTTGGAATACCAGTGCGCGTCGGCGGGATAGCCGTTGCGCCGGATCGGCATGCCCCAGCCGACCTTGTCGTAGCGCTCGTAGTTCGCCTCGCCGGGGCGCTTGATGACGATCCAGCTATGCACGGCGAGAGCACCCTTGAGCCCGCCGGTGCGCGCCGCCAGCACATGGATGGCGGCCCCGGCTGCCTGTGCGGGCGGAAGCACGCCACTGGACTGCCAGTTTGCGGCATGCCATGAGGCCGGACGGTCCAGCATCGCCCACCAGGCCGAGGTGGCGGCGACGGGCAACAGGAACACGACCACGAAGACGGCGAATGTGCCCTTGAGAATCTGGAACAAGCGAAAGCCTTTGCGTCGAACGGTATCAGCGATTACAGCCCTCGGAACGCGAAATTCCGGTGAGATAATGGCAAATCCAGTCCTCGTTGAAGTCACGCGCGGTAACATCGTCGAGAGCCGGCACTGTGGCTCGGCCATTGTGGTTGACGCCGATGGCAAGGCGGTGCTCTCGATCGGCGATGTCGACCGGCCGGTTTTTCCGCGATCGGCGGTGAAATCGATACAGGCACTGCCGCTGGTGGAATCGGGCGCCGCCGATGCTTACGGATTCGGCGAACGGGAGATCGCGCTGGCCTGTGCGTCGCATTCGGGCGAGCCGGAACATGCCGCGCTCGCGACCGCCATGCTTGCAAAGGCCGGGCTGGACGAGTCCGCACTTGAGTGCGGCGCGCACTGGCCCTCAGGGCAGGAGGCAGCGCTGGACCTTGCTGCCGGCGGCGGAAAGCCCGGAGCCCGGCACAACAACTGCTCCGGCAAGCATTCGGGATTCTTGTGCACCTGCCGCCATGTCGGTCTGGAACATCGCGGCTATGTCCGCGCGGGGCATCCGCTACAGGAGATGGTGCGCGAGGCGATGGAGGCGGTGACCGGGGCCGCTCACGGTGCCGATGTCTGCGGCACCGACGGCTGTTCGATCCCGACCTACGCGGTGCCGCTTAAGAACCTCGCGCGGGGCTTCGCTCGCATGGCAAGCGGGCAGGGGCTTGGGGCCGAGCGGGCGCGTGCCGCGCGGCGGATATTGGCCGCCTGCATGGCAGAGCCGTTTTACGTTGCGGGCACCGACCGTCTGGATACCCGCCTGATGAAGGCGGCGAGCGGCCGGATCATGGTCAAGACCGGCGCAGAAGGCGTCTATTGCGGAGCCGTGCCCGAACTGGGCCTGGGCATCGCCATCAAATGCGACGACGGCGCCGGCCGGGCTGCCGAGGTGGCGGTGGCCGCGATCCTGGCGAAGCTGTTGGCAGACGATGCCGAACTGGCAGGCGCTCTTCGGGATATGGCAAATCCTGTCCTGCGCAACTGGAACGGGATAGAGGTGGGCCGGCTGAGGCCGACTGCCGAGCTTGTCTAGCTCACGAGATTTCGCTCGACCCTGAGATGGGCGAAGCGGGTTTCGTCGTCGCCGGCGAGATCGCCTGTGGCGGGATCGGCCCAGCGGTATCCGACCACCCCGCGTCCCGCGGCTTCGATGATGTTGTCGGCGACAATCGCCGATCCCGCACCTTCGACCACCGAGACGGCGATGCCTTCGCCCGCCATACGGATGACATTGCCGGTCGCAGCTACATTGCGCAGGAACGGTCCCCAGCCGAGCATCATGCCGTAGCGCGGCGCTTTCTCAATCACGTTTCCGGTCACGGCCGTGTCGGCCTCGACGCTGATGCCGATGCCGAAACCGACGGCCTCGAAGGCTTCGTAAGGAGCTTCGTCGACGAGGTTTCGCACGATGTTGCCGTTGCAAACGGCCATGCGGCCGCCTTCGTTGGAATTTGCGATGGAGATGCCGACCGCCGCCCCGTCGACGATGTTTGAACTGATGACCGCTCCTTCGAACGAAAATTCGGAATAAACCGCCGTTTCGCCGGAGCGCAGGCACTGGTTGCCGGTGATGTGGACGTTGCTGGCGCTATTGGCGCGAATGGCCGAGAAAGCGCAGTCGGCGACGTGGTTGTTCGAGACGATGACGTTGTCGGCGCGAAAGACATTGATGCCGTTGCCGTATTGCCCCGTGCCGCCGCTGCGCGCACCGATCCGCTCGATGCGGTTGTTGATGACGATCGAACCGTCGCCCGCCGCCTCCCAGCGATGCACGAGAATGCCGCCATCGGCACAGTCGGCGACGACGTTCGATGCGATCCGCATCCGGCCGGCTTCGACGCTATAGAGCGCGTACTCGGCAGCACCCGTGATCGTCGATCGCTCGACGGAGCCCGAGACGCGCTCTAGCGCGATTGCCGAGCGCGCGCTGTCGGTCACTTCGCACCGGTCCATGGTGAAGGAAGCCACACGGCGCATCTCGACCAGCGCCTGGGCCTGTTCGCCGAGCGGCCGGTTGGCACCGTCGATCGAGAAGCCCGTGAGGTCCACGGTAGAGGCGTCTTCGGCCGCGAAAAGGAAGCCGCCGCCACCATAGACGATACGGGTCGTGCCCGGCACGCCGATCAGCCGCGTTTCGCGCGGGAAGCGGATGTTGGAGACGACATAATCGCCCGGCGGCAGGAATACGGGCGCGCCGCGCTCGTCGGCCGCGTCGAGCATCTTCTGGAAATTGCGGCTCTGGTCGTCGACAGCGCCGGGCCGGACGCCGAATTCTTCCGCGTTGATGGAGCCGCGGATGGCGGCCGTCACGGTCAGGTCCGACAGAGGTGAAGCCATCGCGCGCGTTGCCAGCCCGCCAAGCGCGAGGCCAATACCTGTTGCGAGAAACTTCCGTCTGTCCATCTTCGATACAATCCCGTCCTGTCAGACAAGCCGAAGCATGAAGCGTGCCATGCGTCGGTGGATCGGCTCGCGCTTGCCGATTCCGGGGTTCGGACCTAGATTCACTCCATGAGCAGAGCTTTTACCCGAGAAGACGATGGCGACGGCGCGCTGCCCGATATTGGAGAGCGGCCCGTCAGCCAACACCGAAACCTGGTGACCCGCGAAGGGCTTGCCGCGATCGATCACGAAGTCACGCGATTGCGCGAAGAGCTCGCACGCGCGGAGGCGGAAGGCGTGCGCGAACGCATAGCGCTCGTTTCGCGAGATCTGCGCTATTGGAATGCACGGCGCGAAACGGCCGAACTGTCAGAGCCGCATGACGACAAGGTCGTACGTTTCGGCATGCATGTCACCATCGTCAACGACGACGATGAACGGCGCACCTGGAAAATCGTGGGCGAGGACGAGACGGACGTCTCAGCCGGCAAGATTTCCCACGTTTCGCCAATGGCACAGGCGCTTTTCGGCAAGAGCGTCGGAGACGTCGTGACCGTTAGCGGCAAGGATTGGGAAATCGTCGAACTCGGCCTTTAAGGCGTGTCGCGATAACAGACCAAGTCAATCGTCCAGAAGCGCATCGAGACGCAGGGGCGGCAGCTTCTCGCAGAAGACCACCCCGTCCGATGGGGGATTGCGGCGCTCCGTTGAAAGCGTCGGCGCGGCGCCCTCGTCTGTACCCTGCCCGTGCAGCGTGGTGCCGACGATCTTCAAACGGTCATCGCGCAAACGCTGGGTGCGTCTTTCGCGCGCCTCGACAACCCGCTTCTGAAGCCGACCAGCAGCGAGACTGGCAAGCAGACCGCCTTCGGATTCGATCTGCCGGAATTCCTCCCAGGCTGCCTCGCACAGCGAAGCGGTGAGGATATCCAGGTCTTCGGAGCCGGTCTGCGGATCGCCGAGCAGGCTGAGATTGGTCTCGTTCGCCAGAATGAGCTGCGCATTGCGTGCAAGCCGCCGCGCTTTGGATTCCGGCAATCCGTGTGGAAGCGTATGCGGCAGCACGCTGATTGTGTCGGCCCCGCCAGCCGCCGCGGCGAACGCTGCCAGCGTAGAGCGCAGAATGTTCGTCTCGACAGCCCGCGCACTCATCATCCTGTACGACGTTTCGACGTGCACCTTGGTCGGCGAAGGCGGAATACCGCATGCTTCCTGCGCCTTGGACCATAGCTTGCGCAGAGCCCGCACCTTCGCGACCGACAGGAACTGATCCTGGTCGACGGACAAGGCGAAACCGATGTGAGGCGTAGCATAGACAAGCGGCTGGCGCGCTTCCTGGAACATGCGCAGGTGAGAGACGGCACTGGCCAGCATCGCGCCGAGCTCCTGTGCCTCCGTCGCGCCGGCGTTGTGGAACACGCGGCCGTCAGCCTCCAGAAGCACAGCCGGAATGCCCATGCCGAAGAAATGCGCCAGCGATTGCGGCATTGATGCCTGCAAGGCCTCGATCGACATCCGCAGACTGCCGTTGCCGGCAAAGATGGCGGCTGGATCGATGCCGAAGGACAGTCCCAAACGCGTCGGGTCAACCTTCTTGCGGCGCATCAGTTCGACGATCCAGTCGACGGACGCGCGGCTCGACGGATGAACGTCGATGCGCAGATAGATCCTGTTCAGGGGAATGTTGTGGAGGGCTGCTGCAAGCGCCTCGGGCTTGGCAGGAAGGCCGAAGCCGAAAGCGTTCGGGGCATCCTCGAAGACGATTGCCAGGCCGGTTGCCCCGTTGGCGATGTCTTCCTGAGCCTGCGCATTCGCACGCTTGGCATCCGAATCGTCTACGCGCTGCACGACGGTCCATCCTGCCGCCGCTCGTGACATCAGCCCAGGCCGAGACCGGTCCTGCCTGATGCTTTCGAATTGCAGGTCGGCATAGGATGGCACTGCGGGCGCTTCGGTGTGCGCAGCCGTGGGGCCACGCACCGATTCCAGCCATTGCGAACGGCCGATCGGCGGAAAACTGCCGGTATTTATGATTGCAGCTTCCATGCCTGCTCCCATCTCCGCCTTATGGCGAGCGTCGTCGCAAGTTTAGGATGCACGCCAGCTTGCTGCAATGCGAAGCGGCACCCCCGATAGGCTTATCACGGCTGATGACGGCATTTCATGAACGCGTGTGTTCATTCGGCAACGGCTAGCATCATCCGCATTGGCAGGGTCCGCCGGGGTGGCTATACCGGCTGGGCAGCCCGTGCCGGCCACGGAAACGATAGCGGAGAGGGAACTCATGTGGGACGAGCAGCAGAAGAGCATATTTCTGGGGGCCAGTCGCAAGCCGGATGACAGCTATCAGCAGCCCGAGGAATTACTGCTGAAGTTCGGCAATCGCCACGGGCTCGTGACTGGCGCGACCGGCACCGGCAAGACGGTGACCCTGCAGATCCTGGCAGAAGGTTTCTCCAATGCGGGTGTTCCGGTCTTCTGCGCCGACATAAAGGGCGACCTGTCCGGCATAGCAATGATGGGCGAGGCCAAGGACTTTCTGCTGAAGCGCGCCGAAACGATCAAGCTGGAGCCGTATGAGTTCGGCGAGTTTCCGGTCATCTTCTGGGACCTGTTCGGCGAGCAGGGGCATCCGATCCGGGCGACCGTTTCGGAAATGGGACCGCTGCTCCTGTCGCGCCTGATGAACCTCTCCGAGGCGCAGGAAGGCGTCATGAACATTGCCTTCCGCATCGCCGACGAAGAAGGCCTGCTGCTCCTCGATATGAAAGACCTGCAGGCGATGCTGGCCAACATGGCCGAACGTGCGTCGGAGATCGGTGCGCGCTACGGCAACGTATCGCGGCAGTCGGTCGGCGCGATCCAGCGCCAGCTCCTGGTGCTGGAACAGCAGGGTGGTACCTACTTCTTCGGCGAGCCGGCGCTGAAGATCAGCGACATCATGCGCACCACGCGCGACGGGCGCGGCGCGATCAACGTGCTGGCAGCCGACAAGCTGATGATGAATCCGCGGCTTTATGCAACCTTTCTGCTCTGGCTGCTCTCCGAACTGTTCGAGGAACTGCCCGAGGTCGGCGATCCGGACAAGCCGAAGCTGGTGTTCTTCTTCGATGAGGCGCACCTGCTGTTTGACGAAGCGCCGCGCGCGCTGGTCGAACGCGTCGAGCAGGTGGTGAGGCTGATCCGCTCGAAAGGCGTGGGCGTTTATTTCGTCACGCAAAACCCGCTGGATGTGCCGGAAACGGTGCTGGCGCAGCTCGGCAACCGCATCCAGCATGCCCTGCGCGCCTATACGCCGCGCGAGCAAAAGGCGGTGAAGACGGCCGCTGATACGTTCCGCCCCAACCCGGATTTCAATTGTTTCGAGACCATCACCCAACTCGGCACCGGCGAGGCGCTGGTTTCGACGCTGCAGGAAAAAGGCATCCCCTCGATGGTGCAGCGCACGCTTATCCGGCCGCCTTCTGCGCGGATGGGTCCGATCACCCCGGACGAGCGCAAGAAGGTGATGGGACTGAGCCCCGTGGCTGGCCAATACGATCAGGCCGTGGACCGCGAGTCGGCGTACGAACTTCTTCAAAAGAAGGCCGAGGAGGCAGCCAAGACCGCCGAGCAGGAAGAACGACAGGCAGAGAAAGAAGCCGCAAGCGAAGGCGGTTCCGGCTGGACGCTACCCGATTTTGGCGGCTCCAGTGGTGGAAACGCGCCGCGAAAGACATCGCGGCGCAGCGGCTATCAGCGGCAGACGGTTACCGAAACCGCGATCAAATCGGTGGTCCGCACGATTGGCTCGACGCTCGGGCGCGAACTTGTGCGCGGTATCCTCGGAAGCCTGAGGCGGCGCTAGCGCCCCTCAGGTAACCCTAAGGCCGGAGGTGACGACGATGGGCGACTTCTCGGCGACACGGTCGTAGAGGTCGATCACGTCCTGATTGATCAGGCGCACGCAGCCCGACGAAACTGACTTGCCGATCGACCACCATTCCGGCGAGCCGTGCAGGCGGTAGAGCGTGTCCTTGCCATCCTGGTAGATGTAAAGCGCACGCGCGCCGAGGGGATTTGTGACGCCGGCGGGCATGCCGCCTTCCCATTCGTTGGTGCCCGGAACCTGGCGCGCGCGGTACTTATCCAGTTCCGGACGCCGTTCGATCATCTCCTCCGGCGGGAACCAGCGCGGCCAGTGCTGCTTCCACTCGATCACGCCGTTGCCCGACCATTCGAAGCCCTGACGGCCAAGGCCGACGCCGTAACGCATGGCGCGTCCGAAGCGCTGGACCACATAGAGGAAGTGGTTGGAGGTATCGACGACGACGGTCCCCGGCCTCTCACCCGTGGGATCGGAGACAACCTGGCGAAGGTAGCGCTGCTCGATCCGGTCGAACGGCACTGCCGGTACGGCGTGTCCACCGTCGTTCACGGCCGCGTACATGGAAACAGGCGCACCGAGTTTTTGTTCGATCGGACGAGCTTCCTCGATCACGCGGTTGCGCTGGGGCGGGCCGTTCGTCGTGCAGCCAGCGAGCGCTGTTGCAGCGGCGGCAGCGGTGGCGGACGCAAGCAAGGAGCGTCGGGTCATCAATGGATTGGTGGGGGCGGCGGACACGTCGGCTCCTTGGACGATTCAAGCGACAGAAATGAAGCGGAAGCCGGACACGAGTTTCTCCCCGAAACCAATCCCCGATCCGGCTCTGTGGACAGGTGATCCTGACTTTGTCAGAAACATGGATAACAATTACCTAACACAGCCGGTGCTCGACCACTGTTGCCGCACCGCAACAGAGGCGGCAAATGACTTTCCACGGCGTGGTTGTCGGAGCTAGAGAGCTTCGAGCCCGTTGAGTGACGGAAGGATGAGCGCGGGCGGGTGATCCCTGTATTCGTCCGGCTGGCCGGTCCGATTGATCCACACTGTCCTGAACCCGAATTTGTGAGCTCCCGCGACATCCCAGCGGTTGGAGGACTGGAATGACACCGACTGTGGATAGAGGCGCCATGCGGTCGTGACCATCTCGTAGACATCTGGAACGGTCTTGTAGCGACCGATCTCATCAACGGAGAACACTTCGTCGACGACGGTGTCGAGCGCGGCCGATTTTACGGCCGATTCCAGCATGGCCGGCGAACCGTTGGACAGGATCGCAATGCGCCCCCCGGCGGCCTTGAGTGCTGCGAGTACGGCCGGAACCTCGGGAAAGCAGTCGAGTCGCCAATAGGCGTCCAGCAGTTTGCCGCGCAGCGCGGGATCGGCGGTCGGAACCTTGAGGAACGCGTAGTCGAGCGCTTCTTCCGTCAACTGCCAGAAGTCCCGGTAGCTGCCCATCAGTGTCCGGACCCATGAATATTCAAGCTGCTTGGCCCGCCAGATCTCCGAAAGGGCCTGTCCATCGGGTCCTATTTCGCCGGCATGGCGGCGCACGGCCGCGTGCACGTCGAACAGTGTACCGTAGGCGTCGAAGACATAAGCGGAATGAGTCATGGCAGTTGCACCTTTCGCGGCCGACTTGATCCCAATGGCAGGATGCGGTCAAGCGATGGCTGCCGTTGGGTCTGGACCGAAAGAAGCCGCCTCGCTGTCGGTTGACGCGGCGCGGCAAAGGCCGTTCGATGGTGTACATCAGAAGAAGGAAAGCCAGCATGAGCCTGTCCACCCCAGCGCAAACAACCACATGGACATTTGTCGATGGCGACTGGCACGAGGGCAACGTGGCCGTTGTCGGCCCGCGCAGCCACATCATGTGGCTCGGCTCAAGCGTTTTCGATGGCGCACGCTGGTTTGAAGGGGTTGCCCCCGACCTCGATCTTCATTGCAAACGCGTCAATGTTTCCGCGATCGCGCTCGGCCTGAAGCCGACCAAGACCCCCGAGGAAATCGTCGCGCTGACCTGGGAAGGTTTGAAGAAGTTCGACGGCAAGACAGCGGTCTACATACGGCCGATGTACTGGGCTGAGCACGGCGGCTATATGGGCGTGCCCGCCGATCCCGAATCGACGCGCTTCTGCCTGTGCCTCTACGAAGCGCCGATGCTGGAGCCGACCGGCTTCTCGGTTTCCGTGTCGCCGTTCCGTCGCCCTACCATCGAGACGATGCCGACCAACGCCAAGGCCGGCTGCCTTTATCCCAACAACGGCCGCGCGATTCTCGAGGCGAAGATGCGCGGCTTCGACAACGCGCTGGTGCTCGACATGCTGGGCAACGTCGCCGAGACAGGATCGTCGAACATCTTCATGGTCAAGGACGGCCATGTGCTCACGCCGGCGCCGAACGGTACGTTCCTGTCAGGCATCACCCGATCCCGCACGCTGACGCTGCTAGCCGAGGCAGGCTACAAGGTGGGCGAGCGCACGTTGAGCGTTCGCGATTTCATGGAGGCCGATGAAATTTTCTCCACCGGCAACCACTCGAAAGTCGTGCCAATCGTGCGTATCGAGAACCGCGACCTCCAGCCGGGGCCGGTCGCCAAGAAAGCCCGCGAACTCTATTGGGAATGGGCCCACTCCTGATCTTTGGCCTGATCGCGGAGCAATTTTCACATTCCGCGCGGAACGGTGTTGCGCCCGTGCGGATTGCCCCTATGTAGAAGCTGAGCCATCAACCCATTCATTTAAGCAAGGGAGAATTTGCCATGGCCTTCGAACTGCCCGAACTGCCTTACGATTACGAGGCCCTGCAGCCCTACATGTCGAAGGAAACGCTGGAGTTCCACCACGACAAGCATCACAAGGCCTATGTCGACAACGGCAACAAGCTGGCCGCCGAAGCGGGCATGGAAGATCTCTCGCTGGAAGAGATCGTGAAGCAGTCGTATGGCAAGAATCCCGGCCTCTTCAACAATGCGGGCCAGCACTACAACCACATCCATTTCTGGAAGTGGATGAAGAAGGGCGGCGGCGGCAAGAGCCTGCCGGGCGCGCTGCAGAAGGCGGTCGACAGCGACCTCGGTGGCTACGACAAGTTCCGCTCCGACTTCATCAATGCCGGCACCACCCAGTTCGGTTCCGGCTGGGCGTGGCTGACGGTCAAGAACGGCAAGCTCGAGATCACCAAGACGCCGAACGGCGAGAACCCGCTGGTGCATGGTGCCGAGCCGATCCTCGGCGTCGATGTGTGGGAGCATTCCTATTACATCGACTACCGCAACGCGCGGCCGAAATATCTGGAAGCCTTCGTCGACAGCCTGATCAACTGGGATTATGTGCTGGAGCGCTACGAAGCAGCGACCAAGTAAGCTCCGTATCGATCGGACTTTGGAAAGGCCCCGGGCGACCGGGGCCTTTTATTTTTGCCCGGACGCGGCACGCGATCACGCAACCGTGACGAGTGTGCCGGGCGATTTGACTTTGACTATGCGAAGAATCCGCGAAGATCGGTCCGAAATTCCGTTCCAGCCATTGCCAGATATCGGAGCCCTTCATGAAATTGTTCGCATATGCCGCAGTAGCCCTTACGGCCATGAGCGTCGCCGCCGCCGCCGACGCGTTGGAAGACCGGCAGAACCTGATGAAGGAGCGTGGCAGCTTGATGCGCATTCTGGCGCCGATCGCCCAGGAAAAGCAGCCGTTCGACGCGGCAACCGTGCTCGATGCGCTTGAGAAGATGAACGCGAACGCGCAGGCCACCACCGACGTGGCGGCACTTTGGCCCGAGGGAAGCAATACCGGCGATACCGAATCGTCTCCGAAAGTCTGGGAGGACATGGCGGGGTTCCAAGCAGCCAACGACAAGTTCGCCGCCGACACGGCAGCGGCAGTCGCGGCTGCCCCGCAGGATCTCGCCGCATTCCAGGCGGTCTTCGGCCCCGTCGCCAGCAATTGCGGCTCCTGCCACGAAGCCTATCGCATGTAGGCTCGGGCCATCGAAGCCGCCTCGATGTCCCGTTCCGGCAAATTTCTGCTGAGCCTGGCCGTGTTGGCGCTGGCTGGAAGCGCGGCCTTCTGGTTCGCCAGTGCGCCGCAGCCGCTGGATGATGCAGCGCTGGCCGAACTCGAAGGCGGCGATGCCGGGCGGGGCGAACAGATATTCTGGGCAGGCGGCTGCGCCTCCTGCCATGCGGCGCCCGGAGCGACCGGCGACGACCGGTTGGTTCTTGCCGGTGGTGTCAGGCTTGAAACGCCGTTCGGGAATTTCGTCGCGCCGAATATCTCCCAGCACCCACAGGATGGCATTGGCGGCTGGTCGGCCGGCGATCTGGGGAACGCCATGTTGCGCGGCGTTTCGCCGGCGGGCGAGCATTATTATCCTGCCTTTCCATATGGGTCATATGCCCGGATGAAGCCCGGTGACGTAGCCGACCTTCATGCCTTCCTGGTCACGCTTCCGGAGGTGGAGGGCAAGGCGCCGCAGAGTGAAATCGCTTTCCCGTTCAGCATGCGACGCGGCATCGGTCTTTGGAAGATGCTCTTCCTGAACGACGAGCCTGTCGTGGCGCTGGACAATCCATCCGAAGCGATCGCGCGCGGCCAATACCTTGTCGAGGGTCCCGGCCATTGCGGCGAGTGTCACACGCCCCGCAACGCGCTCGGTGGGCTCGACAGGGGGCAATGGCTTGCCGGAGGTCCGGCGACCGAAGGCGAGGGTAGGGTGCCCAACATCACCTCCGGCGAGGGCGGGATAGGCGACTGGAGCGAGGCCGAAATCGCAGACCTGCTCGAGACCGGTTTCACGCCCGATTTCGATTCAGTCGGCGGCTCGATGGCGTCGGTCATACGCAACATGGCGGAACTGCCGTCTTCGGACCGCGACGCCATCGCCGCCTATCTGAAGGCCATACCCGGACATCCTGATGGATCCTGAACGATCCTAAGCCTTGCCTACGACCTTCAGTGCGAAAGCGTAGCCGTAGGCGATTTCCTCAAGGCGCGAGAAACGGCCCGACGCACCTGCGTGGCCCGCGTCCATGTTGATGCGGAACAGGACCGGATTGTCGTCGGTCTTGCGCGCGCGCAGCCGCGCGACCCATTTGGCAGGCTCCCAATAGGTAACGCGCGGATCAGTAAGGCCGGCGACCGCGAGGATCGGCGGATAGGCCTGTGCCGACACGTTGTCGTAAGGTGAATAGGCCGCAATCGTTCGATAGTCGGCCGCAGATTCAATCGGGTTGCCCCATTCCGGCCATTCCGGCGGGGTCAGCGGCAGGGTTGCGTCGAGCATTGTGTTGAGCACGTCGACGAACGGAACCTCCGCGATGATGCCGGCGAATGCCTCTGGCGCCATGTTTGCGACGGCACCCATCAGCATGCCGCCCGCAGATCCACCCTGAGCGACGATCCGGTCGTGGCTGGTCAACTTCTCGGCAACGAGGTGGCGCGCAGCGGCAATGAAATCGGTGAAGGTGTTTTGCTTGCGGTCGCGCTTCCCGTCTTCGTACCAGCCATAGCCCTTGTCCTTGCCGCCACGGACATGCGCGATGGCATAGACGAAACCGCGATCGACCAGCGAAAGACAGTTCGTGTTGAAGGATGCCGGGATCGCGATGCCGTAGGAGCCGTAGCCATAGAGCAGGCAAGGTGCGGAGCCGTCGAGCGGCGTGTCCTTGCGGTAGAGCAATGACACGGGAACCAGTTCGCCATCCGCCGACGGAGCGAGCAGACGCCGTGTCACATAGGCGTCCGAGTTGTGGCCGGAAGGCACTTCCTGCGTTTTCAGAAGCACACGCTCGCGGGTGCGCATGTCGTAATCGTAGACCTGCGCGGGCGTGGTCATCGACGAGTAGCTGAAGCGGATGATGTCGGTGCCGTATTCGTAGGAGCCGGCCAGTCCAAGCGAATAGGCTTCTTCCTCGAAGGCCACCACGTGCTCTTCGCCCGTAGCTCGGTGGCGCACGACGATGCGCGGCAGCCCATCCTTGCGTTCCAGCCGGACAAGGTAGTCCCGGAAACCGATGACTGACAGGATCAGCCGTCCGGGCTCGTGCGGGACCAGTTCGGTCCAGTTCGCCTCGCGCGGATCGGACACCGGCGCCGTCATGATGCGAAAGTCCTTCGCGCCCCCCGAGTTCGTGAGGACGAAGAAGACATCGCCGCCTTCCTCCAGATCGTACTGAATGCCCGCTTCGCGGGCTTTCACGAGAACCGGTTCCGCGTCGGGTCTGGCAGCGGGCAGCAGACGGTACTCGCTCGTTTCGTGATCGCTGATCGAGATCATGATCCAGTCGTTCAGGCGGGTTCCGCCCACGCTCATGAAGAAGCCCGGATCGGTTTCCTCGTAGACCAGCCTGTCCTGCGCGGTATCGGTGCCAATGCGGTGATGGAAGACCTGCGAGGGGCGATGGTTGTCATCCAGCCTGGTGTAGAAAAAGCCGTTGTCGGTGGCATCCCACTGGCCTTCTCCGCCGGTGTCGGCGATCAGGTCTGCGAGGTCCTCGCCGGTCTGAAGGTCGCGAACCTTGAGCGTGTAGAACTCGGAACCCTTGTCGTCGAAGCCCCACACAAGCCGCTCGTGGTCGCCAGCGTGATCGACGCCTCCGATACGGAAATAGGCCTTGCCCTCGGCTTCCGCGTCACCATCGATGAGTATGGTCTCCGCCCCACCTTCGCGCGGAACGCGGAAAAAACGCGGATGCTGGCCGCCGGTGCGGTAGGACGTACCGTAAGCGAAAGGACCATCCTTCATCGGCACGCTCGAATCGTCTTCCTTGATCCGTCCCTTCATCTCGCCGAAGAGTGTTTCGCGAAGGGTGGCCGTGTCGGCCATCAGCGCCGCCTGATACGCGTTTTCCGCCTCCAAGTGCGCCCGGATGGCCGGATCGAGCTTCGACGGATCCTTGAACATCTCCTGCCAGTTGTCGGCGCGCAGCCAGGCATATTCGTCCACACGCTCGACTCCGTGACGCACATCGCTATGCGGGCGTTGTTCGGCGCCTGGCACGGTGGCGGTCGAAAACCTTGCTGTCGATGACATGTTGCTTGCTACTCCTCGTCGATGGTCGTGGGAACCGACATGTACTGGCCCGCCGGTCAGACGCGCAGGCCATGCGAATAGGCAGATGTGGTGAGGGGCGCAAGGGATGCCAAGCCCAGACGATTTCGGACCGGGAAGCCACGCCTGGCGTCTTCGGTTCGACAGCCAAGCCTCGTCTATGACAACTATTGAATTGAGCAAATGCCCAAAGAAGATCGATATGTCTTATACTGATACTTAATTTGATTTTTTGGGAAAATAGAAGATGAAGAATTGACTTGCTGTACTGTTGGCCCCATGTATGCGGCGTAACGCGAATCGGAAGGTGCAACACAAATGCGCCCGTGCGTTATATTCCGGGAGCGGACATGCCTCGGAAGGTGCAATTTCTTACCATACTGGGGCCAAATGATGGACATTACCGAAACTCCCGCGAGAAATGACGAGATGCTGATCGAGCTGACCGCCGATGTGGTGGCAGCCTATGTCAGCAATAATCCGGTTCCGGTCGGCGATCTTCCTAATCTGATCGCTGACGTTCATGCTGCACTCGGCCGCGTCGGCGGTGCGACGGAAGTGGCGCCGGTCGACAAGCAGAAGCCGGCGGTGAATCCGAAGAAGTCGGTTCACGACGACTATATTGTCTGTCTCGAGGACGGGAAGAAGTTCAAGTCGCTGAAGCGGCACCTGATGACCCATTACGGGCTGACGCCCGACCAGTACCGCGACAAGTGGGGTCTGGATGCGAGCTACCCGATGGTCGCGCCGAACTATGCGGCAGCGCGGTCTCAGCTTGCGAAGAAGATGGGTCTGGGCCGCAAGCGCAAATAGGCGCTGGGTCCTACATCGCTATGATTAGACGAAAGCGGCGTCGGTGGCGCCGCTTTCGTGCGTTAAGGTCACTAGTCGAGCAGCGTGCCCGCACTGTGTCGCAGTCGGTTCAGCGTTTGCTTCAATGCGATGTGCCGATTGAGATCGTAGCTCCAGTGGCGGCCCATGCCCCTCAGACGCTCGCGCTCGATCAGCCGCTCGAGCCTGAGCGCAATCCTCTTCTTTTCAACCCGCGGCGCCGATAGCGCGTCGGCAAGATCCACGCCGCACGTGAGAAAAAGCGCCGCCGTCTGCCCGGCAACGCGCTGTTCGTGATGCTTTTTGCGCTGGAAGGCATGGATGTCGCTGCAAAGTGTGTCCACCGGAAAGCTCCTTCTTGTCTTGATGCTTGGATCATCGGCGGTGGCTGGACCCGGTGGATAAAGTCATGCGCGGAAATGACGGTGTTCAGAAAAATCGGCTTCAATTTCAGAGCCATAGGAATTTTCCGGGTTAAATTAGTTCTCTGTTTGTTCACACTCTGATGGTGCCTTATTATAAGAAATCATTCCTATTCATGGGGTGAGATCTTGTTGTCCACGGCGCTAAAACAAACG
Source organism: Neoaquamicrobium sediminum (assembly GCF_040970315.1). Taxonomy (NCBI): domain Bacteria; kingdom Pseudomonadati; phylum Pseudomonadota; class Alphaproteobacteria; order Hyphomicrobiales; family Phyllobacteriaceae; genus Neoaquamicrobium; species Neoaquamicrobium sediminum. Next base: position 748,457 of record NZ_JAZHFV010000002.1, read on the forward strand.
GATGAGACGGAAGGCGATACCGCAGCAGTTGCTCAATCGCCTGCTGCCCGTCTGCAGAAGCTTTCCCCCGCCGAACGAGTGCCTGCGATCTGCGATGCGGTGATCGACATCGCTGCTGCGCTTTTCAATGTCAGCGGGCGTGAACTGCGCCATCCCGGCCGCTCGAGTCTGAGCGTCAGCCGGGTCAGGCAGATCGCAATGTATGTGACCCATGTCGCGCTCGGGCTGAGCATGCGCGAGGTCGGTCAAGGTTTTGGCCGCGACCGGACGACCGTCCTTCACGCGTGCCACCAGATTGAGGACATGCGGGACGATCAGGAATTCGACGGCATCGTTGCGATGACCGAACGGGTGATGACGGCGGCGCTGGGGCGTCCGGGAGAATAGAGAGGCTTACATGATGCAAGGTAAGGGGGCTGTGCGCGCGATGCGGTTTCTTGCAAGGGGAGCTGCATCCTTGCGCAAAGCAGGCGCGGGCGGCGCAACACTGCTTGAGGGCGGTGATCGCGGAACGATCGCGATCGAGACGGATGCGCTGGGGCGCCTGGCGAATGCGGGGCTGGTCTCGATTTCCGATGAAGAAATCAGACTGACGGAGGTCGGAACGCGCTCGCTACGAGAAGTGACTACCATGCAGGCGGAACAACCGCAGGCCCGCAGTGAGATCGGCGCCGCCACGGTGGTGGTGGAGGGCGCGAGCCAGTCTGTAGCGATCAACCATGCCGAGTCGCCGCTTGCACTTTTGTGGCGACGCAAAGCGCGCGACGGCTCACGCTTCCTGGAAGCACGGGAGTTTCGGGCAGGCGAGCGCCTCAGGTCTGATTATACCCGCGGGCAGCTCGTGCCGCGCCTGGGCGTCAACTGGAACAGCTTCGGCACGGGGCACTCGGACGGCGGCGGTGCGGGCGGCATCGCCGACCTGACCGACGCGGCTCTCGCGGCGCGCAGGCGGGTCGACCACGCGATCAGCGCGGTGGGCCCGGAACTTGCGGGCGTGCTGGTCGATGTATGCTGCTTCCTCAAAGGGCTCGAGCAGGTCGAGGTCGAACGAGGCTGGCCGGCACGCTCGGCAAAGGTGGTGCTGAAATCTGCGCTTTCGGCGCTGGCACGACACTACGAACCGAACCCCGCCTCTCGGGCTCGGGAGCCTCTGCTCCATTGGGGAACGGATGATTACCGTCCGACCATTCGGTGAGCTGATCAGGATACTGCGGGCGCGGACAACGCGTCTTCCGCCTCGCGGCGGATGCGCTGAACCATCGAGCGCAATCCATTGGCCCGCTGTGGCGTGAGATGCTCGTCGAGCCCCAGTTCCCGCAGCGTTGCTTCCGCATCGGTGGCAAGGATTTGCGATGCCTTACGGTCGGAATACAGTGCAAGCAGGATAGCGACCAGCCCTCGCACGATATGGGCGTCGGAATCGCCGAGGAACTTCAGCGTCGGATCATCGCCCTCGCCCCGGGTCGTGTGCAGCCAGACCTGGCTGGCGCAACCGCGCACCTTGTGGGCGTCATCACGAGCGTCGTCCGGATAGGGAGGCAGGTCTCCGCCCAGTTCGATAACGTACCGATAGCGATCCTCCCAATCGTCGAGGAAGGCGAAGTCGTCGCGGATGGTTTCGATCGTGGCGCTCATCGCCCGGATATAGAGTGTGCTGCCTTCGCTGTCACTCCTGCGGGCGTGCCACGGGCTCGGAGGGCGTCGGCACCGATCCGGTGTGGATCGGCTCAACCGGCGGGACAAGGTCTGAACTCGCAGCCATATTGGACGTCTCGCCGAAATGCTCGTCCAGCAAGCCGTAGGCGATACGCGCGCCTTCGCGGGCCCGGACGCCGATCGTCTGCATGGCAGACCGTCCCACGTCACAGACATCCGGCTGCCGTTCGCACAACCCCGCCATATCGCCGATTGCCGCACGGGCCGCAAAAAAGGCCTCGATGGCTCCCACGGTGGGCTGGCCTTCGTTGTTCTCGGCCCCGCCGAACGGAATCAGGAAGAGCACCAGCGACAGCCAGAAAGCAGACTTGATCAGGAACCCCATGACTTCACCCTCGATATCAGCGCGGACTCATCCCCAATTCCGCGAATGCAGTCATACAATGCACGACGCGCGCAAAAGACCGCTTGCGGCACTCGGTCAGATTCGCATCAAATTCAGTTCAAATTTTAGCTTTCGGCATTCGTATCGACCTTGAATCTGAGTTGATACGAATGCTTATCGGGTCGGTCGCCGCTTAACTATATGAAATTGCATCAATAATTGGCCTGCCTGATTGGCCGACGTCTCGTTTCGAGGTGCCAGTTCGGGACGATCTCGCCCTTACCCTCTGTTTACCATGGCGCGAATTCGGCCCTTTCCGCAGCGAATAATCCTTTGGAAAGCGGTGTCTCGGGGCCGATCGCGGCGTCGCGTTTATTCATTCCTTAAACCGCGGCTGCGAGTGTCGGGGCCAATGAGATCGATCCGCAAAAGCGGACACTGTGCGAGTGCGTTGAGTTGAGTGCAGATGCAACCAGACCGGGCAACTGGATCACGGGGCTGATCGCGGTAAGCGAGCGCCTTGTCCATCCTGCCGTGCACGGAAATGAGCGTGAACGGCAGCATCGCCTGCTGGTCGCGCTTCTGGCTGGACCTTTCATCCTGACGGCCGCGATCGTGCAAGTTACAATGCCGGCTTATGGCCCTTCGGTCAGCATGGCGCTTCTATGTGCCACCTACGGGCTGAGCTGGCTGGCAGCGCTGACAACAAGTACTCGGGGCTCGTCCCGCACAATAGAGATCGCGGTGCTCGCGGGCGCGGCAGGCGTCTCCGGTCTGCTGGTCGCTTTGGGCGGCGGCTTCAGTGCGCCGCTGGCGGTTCTTGTGGCTGCATTGGCGGCTGAAATCTATTGGATCGGCCGTTCGCGCAAGGCCGCCATGATCGGCGGCGCGATGGCTTTCGGTTCAGCCGTTCTATTTGGTCAGGCAATAGCAGCCGAGGGTGCATTGACGTCCGCCTGGGTCTGGGCGACGCCGCTGCTCTACGCCGCGACGCTCGTTGGCCGTTTGCTGAAGTATGAGCCACGGGATCAAAACGGTGCCGTCGATCTGGCCAGCGTTCTGCCTGAAGCCTGTTTCGATGCGCTGGTTGCAAGGATCACCCGCGTTGGTGAAGTGGAGAATGCGTCTAGCCACGCCTTGGCCTCGCTTGGCGTCGAGCCCGAGTTGCTGCTTGGCACAGGACTGTTCGAGCGCATTCATGTGGCAGACCGGGTCGCGTTTCTGTGCACGGTGGCAGACGTTCACGACAGCGGTAGGCCGGCGCGGTGCGAGCTGCGTATCCGCATGCCGATGACGGTCGACGGGAGCAGCGGCGGCTATCGGCACTTCGATCTCGAGATTCTGCGCGCACGCAAGGGTGACGATACGGTTGTCGCCATCGTGCGCGACGGACGGGAAATAGCCGAGCTTCGCGGCGAACTTGCGCGCGCCGTTGAACAGGCGGGTGCGACGGAAGTGGCCAAGAGCAGGTTCCTCGCCGCGGTCAGCCACGAGCTGCGCACACCGCTGAACGCGATAATCGGTTTCTCGGACATGCTTTTGCATCCGGAAATTTCCGGCGAGCTGGCGGCCAAGCAGGCCGAGCACGTGCAGTTGATCGGCGAAGCGGGCAATCATCTGCTGTCGGTCGTCAATGCGATCCTGGACGTTTCGAAGATCGAGTCGGGCTCCTATCAAATCTATGTCGAGCCGTTCGATCTTAAGCCGGCCGTGGAGATGTGCCGGGCGATGCTGGAGCCGCAGGCAAAGGCAAAGAACATTGCGCTGTCCGTCAGGCTGCCGCAGGGGTTGAGCCCGATTGCAGGAGACCAGCGGGCGGTGCAGCAGATCCTGCTTAACCTTTTGTCCAACGCCATCAAGTTCACGCCTGACGGTGGCAGCGTCAGCGTCAGCGCGGCTTCGCACGGCGATACTGTTCGTATTTTCGTCAACGATACAGGCATCGGCCTGTCATCGGACGAGCTGGCTCAGGTCGGAAGGCCGTTCGTGCAAGTGCACAACGACTATACGCGCCAATTCCAGGGGACGGGCCTCGGGCTGTCGCTGGTCAAGGGGCTGGTTGAACTGCATAAGGGCACGATGACCATCGAGAGCGCCACGGGGCTGGGCACGACGGTTACCATCGGCCTGCCATCGGCAGCGCCCAGCGAGCTGGGCGGCGACGATGATGACCACGAAGTTGAGGCAACACGAGGCGAGAAAGGGGAGAGATATGGCATCGCGCTCCGCAAGACCGCCTAGGCGCCGTACGGCGGCTGAGGAAATTTTTGACGAGGGAAGTGGCGTCGCAGCTTTCCTGATGCGCCATAGGATGGCGGTGGGCGGCTTGACCGCATTCGCAGTGGCGTTTTCCTACGTCGCGGCAAATGCGGTCTGGTATCAGCCCCATGCCCATGGCAGCGCATTCTTCGCAACGCGGCCGCTCGTGGCTACGCCGGAAAGTGAATTCGCAGGCGGCGGAGCAGAGATCGCCGACGGCGAGACGGTGATCCGGCTGGAGCGCGAGGAGCAGACTTCGCCGGCAGAGTTGCCGTCAGCTCGACCGCAGACGACGCAGACACAGGCGATAGAGACGCTGATCGCCGCGCCCGCGCCGAACCCCGCCGAAGTGCCCATGCCGGCAATCTCGCCGCGAGGCGATCCGGTCGTCGAGGACGTCCAGCGCATTCTGGCCGAGCTGAAGCTGTACGACGGTAAGATCGATGGCTTGACAGGTCCGCAAACCCGCAGCGCCATCGAGGGCTATCGCAAGATGGTCGGTCTGAGCGTCTCAGCGGAAATCGACGATCAGCTTCTGACGCAGCTTGGCGCGGCGCCGCGTTCGGTAAGCGGGGCACCGCCTTTGCCTGAGGGCTCGCCGGGTACAGACCTGATTGAGACGTCGTCAGCCGGGGTCGGCGATGCCACCGTCAAACGTATTCAGGCCGGCTTGAAAGCTTTCGGCAATGAGGGAATAGAGGTCGACGGGGTTGTGGGCTCCAGGACAAAGTCGGCGATACTCGAGTTCCAGTCGCTGTTCGGCCTTCCCGAGACCGGCGAGCCCGACGAGGCGCTCTATGCGAAGATGCGTGAGATCGGCCTTGCGGACTGAGTTCCGCACATGCGCGTAACAACCGATTTCTGGGTTTCATCGATCGTCCGACGGGCCTTTTCCGCCGGCGGTTTCGCTGCTGTCGCACGGCGCGGCGCCAGCGAGGCGGGGGCTGTGATGATTACCCAGCGCGACCGCATGGGACAGACCCGACTTTACGGACCGGCGCCTCAAACCAGCTATGAGGATGCGAAGCCAGACCAGCGGCTTTTCGTGGAGCTTCTGAATTCGGATGACGAGCAGTCGATCCACGACAAGATAGAACGGGAACTGCGGTTCGATCCGGATATCTGGGTGGTTGAGCTCGAAGTCGACGACGCATTGTTCGCAGAACTTGTGAACGTTACGACGCCCTGAGCCTCGTCGATGATGGGGCCAGTTGGTTGGCCGGTTCTCGATGAAGGTTCTCGTGCGGCGATTCGCGCCATGCTTCGACAAATCTCGCTGCTGTTTCGGAGCTTACGGCAGCGTAGGCATCGAGAAATGCGGCGATGGAGCGGATGTCCTGGCTGCGGTCGCGGCGGACGCACTGCATCAGCAGAAACGCCTGCTCATCTGAAAGACATAGCGCACGCAGGGCAACGATGAAGGACGAGACGTCGCTGTCGTCGGCGATCGCGGCCGCGCGCTGGAGGCCGATGCCGAGTGCGTCCGCAAGCGCCGTGTGGAAAAGGGTGGGTACGCCGGCGAGCGCAGTGGACCTCAACTTGCGATAGGGTGTGGGCTCGCTGTCCCAACGCAGATTCACTGCCGTGCCCGGCGGCAATGCGCTTTCCTGTACCAGGGCTCCCGCAGGTCGCATCATGTGACGGAGACGCTCGCGCGCCTCCTCGGCAGCACCGGTTTCCTTCTCGGTCAATACTGGCGAATGCTCCATTGCGCCGACCACCTGTACCAGGCGCCTGATGCGGTCGTCGAGCCCGGCGCGTGCGGCAATCGCCCGCGCGTGCCCCAATCCATGGCGCCCGATGAGGGCGACCAGGTCGATATTTGTCAGAACCGGAGAACTGACAAGCAACGGCGCGGAGATATCCGCAGGTAGATCGGCAAGGCGGCGGACCAGTGCAGCGGGCGCGTGTGGCGTTTCTGAAAGTGCTGCCGCCACGAAGCGCAGCGTTTCATCCGAAACCCGCCCCAGCAGGGGTGTCGCCAGATCGTCCAGTTGTGCGATTTCGCGTCGCGTCGGGCGCGGGGTCGCGCAGAAGGCTGTAACCGACGCCCGCAGGAGCCGTTCCGGTCGGCCGGCGGCGCGATGCGAATTGTACGGGTGGGATGCCAAGCGATACACGTGGAAACGTCCGATACGCAAATCAACACAAACGGGTGCCGTGCCTATCGATCTGGCTGCGAGTCCCCGTATCGACTCAAATTAGAGTGTATTCGTTAGCGTCGTGTTAACCCTCTGATGCGCTTAGTTGGGACGGAGGCGTAGCGTTCTGCTCCGGTCTAACCGAGAAAAGAGCATAGTCATGGCTACCATACTTCCCTTCGTGGTCCGCCCACGCGCGACGGCACCGGCCCCGGACCGACAGGGACACAGCACGATCATCATCTTTCCGGGCATTCGTTATGAGAAGGCGCGCGAGAGCATCGAGCGCGACGGTCATGAGACGCCGGCTACGGTTGATGGCGGGTCGCGCAAGGGCAAGCGCAAGGCGCGCTAGGACAACGTTCGTCCACAATCAGCCTGAGACGCAGCTCAGCCCTGCCAGATAGCGCGTGACCGTCGGCTCCCAGCTTTCATCGGGAGCGAAGGCGCGCACCACCACGATGCCTTCGTCGACATCGGCTTCGACGAAGACAGCGCGGTCGTAATCCGCCGGCAGCGCATTGCGCAGGTCGATCATCTGTTCGGAAGTGGCGACGACGAAATCGAGCGCTCCGTCGGTCGAGGATCGATCGTTCATGCTGAAGATGTTCTGGCCCGCTCTGTCGTAGACCGAGATCGACCAATAGGGGACGTCGCCACGGCCGGTCATGTGAAGGGTGCCGTCACGCAGGTCGAACCGGCACGCCGCCGCATCGAATAGCGGGTCCAGCGAAGAGATCAGCGGCGCGGCATCGGGTGGATCAAGGCGCGTCACGGCATAGTAGTTAGCTTGTCTGGAGAGAATCGACCACGCGTCGCGCTCGGAATAGGAGGGCAGCATCAGCAAAATGGCGATGTGCACGATGCCCGCGCCCACCAGGCCCAACACCAGTGCATGCAACAGCCCCGTCCAGAACGGGCGCGTGGTGCGGGGCTCAGCCATCGCAGCCCTCGCGCAGCACCTGCGGCAGTTCCACGTCGGCGATCCGGGCGCTGGATGCGACCGCCGTATCGTAGAGGGTCAGCACGAGAGCAAATGCACCGCTGCCGTCAACGGCAAGCCAGTTGCCGGGCACGGGATTGCGGGAGACGGTGGTTGCCACGGTGTTGTCGGACTGCCGCAGCAGCGCGTAGGAATGCAGAGCAGGAATGCTGTCGTCGGGAGCAATAAAGCCGCCGTCTGCATCGCGCGCTGAAAGCGTCCAGAAACGCGCGGGAGGCAGACTGCCCTCGACTCGGTAGTCGCATTCGCGACGCAGAAGTGCGCCTGAAGCATCGCGTGTGGCGGTAAAGACGAGCCCCTCGGCATAGCCCAGGGCGAGATCGGCTTCGCGCGAGAACCTGGCTTTCGAATAGGGGTCCGCGGCCGGCGTGCCGCGCTTGGGATACGCTGTCCAGTTGCCGATGGTAACGGTTCCGAACTCGAAATCGCGCTCGACCACAAGCCAAACGCTTGCAGCACCGCCACCGATGGCGATCGCAAGTGTCAGTGCGGTCAGGAAGATCGTCTTCAGCATCGATTGCTATCGAGGTCAGTCATTGTTCAGGCGGGATATGGCAACTGTCGCGCGCACACAGCGGTTGCCGTCCTGCCCGCGAAAGTCAAGGCGGAGCTGTCACCTACAGCGAGGAAAGTGTTTCCGGTCCCGGCGGAACCTCGAGACGCGGCGCGTTGCGGAATTCGCCGGACATCTCACTCAGCAGGCGTGTGGTGCGTGCCGACAGGACGGAAGGCCTTTCCTCCTGGGCCGCCTCACCGTTTTCGCCATCTGCACTTGCGACAGCGGCGTCGGATGGCTTGTCGATAAACGGATTCTCGATGCCTGGGATAGGTTTGAGCTCGACGTTCTGGTGCGCGTACTCCATCAGCTTCTGCCACACCATCGCGGGGACGGAACCGCCGGTCATGTTGCGGGTCGAAGTGTAATCGTCGTTGCCGAGCCAGACGGCCGCCGTGTAGTTGCCGGTAAAGCCCACATACCACGCATCGCGATAGGCCTGGGTCGTGCCGGTTTTGCCCGCTGAACGGATACCGGGGAGGGCGGCGCGCCGCCCGGTGCCAATCTCCGGGATCTGCACGAGGATGGAATTCATCGATGCCGCAGCCTGCTCGGACACCACGCGTCGCGGTTCGGGTGCCTCGCGGCCATAATCGTAGACGATGTCGCCGGAATGGGTCAGGAGCTGCGTGATGCCGTGACGCTTGCCCACGAACCCGCCCGTTGCAAGCGTGAGATAGCCGGTGGCCTGGTCCATGACGGTCATGCCCGACGTGCCGAGCACCATGGTCTTGTGGCCGTTGAGTTCGGACTCGACGCCCATCGCCTTGGTCGTCTCGATGACCGCCGGAATGCCCAGATGGTCCTTTGCTAGCCGCACCGGCACAGTGTTGAGCGAGCGGATCAGCGCGTTGGAAAGCGGGACGCGGCCTGCATAACTGCGACCGTAGTTGCGCGGTGACCAGCCGCCCCACGAGATCGGCGCGTCGGAAATGACGGAATCGGGCGTGAAGCCCGCTTCCATCGCCGCCGTGTAGACATAGACCTTGAAGGACGAACCCGTCTGGCGTTGTGCGCGCGTGGCGCGGTTGAACTGGCTGCGTGCATAGTCGCGCCCGCCGACGATGGCGCGGACCGCGCCGTTGTTCTCCAGCACGACCATCGCGCCCTCTGTCACGCGGTAGGCCTGGCCGTGCTGACGCAGGTTGAACTCAACCGATTCCTCGGCTGCCTTCTGCAGGTTGAGGTCGATGGTGGTGCGGGCGACAAGCGCATGGGGGCCGTTCTTCGGTGCGATCTTCTTGACCTCCTCGAACGCCCAGTCGAGGAAGTAATCGGGGCTGTCCTGACTGCCGCGGTCTATCGCGGTGGCCGGATGCAGACGCGCGGAAAGCACCTGGCCCTCGGTCATGAAGCCGCTTTCGACAAGGTTGGAGAGCACAACGTTTGCGCGACCGCGCGCGGCGGGCAGGTTGATATGCGGCGCGTAGTTGCCGGGAGCCTTGAACAGGCCGGCGAGCATCGCTGCCTCGGCGAGGTTGACCTCCTTGATGCCCTTGTCGAAGTAGAAATCTGCGGCGGCCGTGATGCCGAACGTACCGCCGCCCATATAGGCGCGGTCGAGATAGAGCTGGAGGATTTCCTTCTTGGAGAGGTTCCACTCCAGCCAAAGCGCCAGATAGGCTTCCTTGATCTTTCGCTCCACCGAGCGCTCGTTCGTCAGAAATAGGTTCTTGGCGAGCTGCTGCGTGATGGTGGAGCCACCCTGGACGACCGAGTTGGCGCGCACGTTTTCGCCCATGGCGCGGGCGAGGCCGATGAAGTCGATGCCGAAATGCTCGAAGAATCGGCGGTCTTCCGTTGCCAGAACCGCCTTGATGACATGGTCGGGTATCTCGTCGACCGGGACGGAGTCGCGCTGGATGATGCCGCGTTGTCCGATCTCGTTGCCGTAGCGGTCGAGGAAGGTAACCGCGTAATCCCCCTGGCTGCGCCAGTCCTTGGCGGTTTCTTCGAAGGCGGGCAGCGCAAGCGCGAGCATGACGATCGTGCCCAGCGTGCCGAGCGTGAACCCTTCGCTGCCAAGCTCGACGAGCGCGCGCCGCCAGCCGGTTACCCGGAAGCGGCGGAAGAAGATGGTGATGTTTTCCCAGGCCTCGCGCGCCTTGAAGCCTGCTTCGTAAAGGCTGGAATCGATCCAAGCGTCAATGGCGAGCAGACGCGTTGCCCGCGGGGCCTTCGATTTTCTCGCCTCGAACGGATTTTCCATTACACCCACGCCACGCGATCGACCCCGCCTTGCCCGAGTGTCGCTCGATCAGCGGGCAGTCTACGCAGGGTCAACTTACGACTTTTCTTGCCTATTTCGATACCGGGAACAAGGACTAGTCCGATAAATCCGTGGTGATCGTAAATTTCCCAGCGGCAGTGTGTGAAGAAGGTCGCACTCGCTGGCGATGGCGGGTGCGGGTCGTATCCACCCTTTCAGCCGGCTTCCATGATCGTAAGATCCGTGAAGCGCCGCACCGTGCGCAAGCGGCTGAAGAGGGGGACCGCGAAGGAGCCCGCGTAAGCTGCCGCGACGAAGACCAGCGCGGCATCTGGCGATGCCGTTCCCGCTATGAAGCCGCCAAGAAGCGCTCCCACGGGCCTGATCCCGTAGATGGCTGTCTGGATGACGGCATTGACGCGGCCGAGCATGGCCGCGGGCGTGACCAACTGGCGGACGGAGTTCTGCGTGGTGAGCCACATTGACGGGCCGAAACCCAGAATGAAGAAAGCAGCATAGACCGGCAGGACCGAACCGCCGGGAGCGACCGCAAACAGCAAGAGGATGGCAGCCACCGAGCTGCCCGGCCCGAAAAGCAGGAAGAAACTGGTGGGCAGCACCGCCGATAGACGACCAACGGTGAAGGCGCCGAGTGTGGCCGCCAGCCCGAAAGCCGAGAGCGCGATGCCGAACACGCCCGGTTCGGCTAGATAGATGTCGACTGCCAGCGGCACCATGATCGCCAGCAGCGCCGCGAAGGCGAGGTTCCACAGGACCGCGCAAAGCGCGATCGGCAGCAGGAGCTGGTGCCGAAGGACGAAGCGGCCACCTTCGCGGATGAGGCTGAAAATTCCGGCTGGTTGTGGCGGGGAGACCGGAAAGCGCGGCAGCCCGATTGCGGCGGCCAGCGCCAGAAGCCCGCCCGCGGCCGCAACGGCGAAGACCCAGTTTGCAGTCCGGGTCGTTATGAGGAGGCCGATTGCGAGCGGAACGGCGAAGGAGCAGAGCGCGCGTGCGAGGTCGAGGCGGGCATTGGCCCGTGCGATATCGGATGGCTGGGCAAGGCGCGGCAGGATCGACAGGCTGACCAGCACGAAAACGACGATGCCGAAGCCGCCGACAACGACGAAGGCGCCGAACCCGACGAGGCTGCCCCCGAGAATGCTCAGTGCAGCACCGCCGAAACCGGCAAGCGAGATGAGTGTCGAGACGATGGCGACCGTGCGCGCCTGGGCACGGTCTATGATGAGGCCGAAGGGCAGGGAGCCGAGCAAATGGGCCATCGACTGGCAGGCGACGAGCAGCCCGATGACCTGCGCCGAAGCGCCGAAAACGAGCGCGGCGACCAGCGGGACGGCGACGAGCGCGATCTGGTCTGCGAGATGCATGCCGTAGGCGGCGAAGGTCAGGTTGCGGATGGCGCGCATGGAAAGGCCTCGACGTTGTTGTCGAGGTGCAGCTAGCGCGTGGGGAGAGGTGCTCTCCACCCGAAACCTGCCAACCGGATCAGGCGCGGGCCTTCCCGTCTAATCGGGCAGGCGCAGCCGCACCGGTTTGGGGCTGTCGCGCAGGATCGTGCCCTTGGCCTCCATGTCGAGCTGGGCGGCCTTGAGCCACCAGCCGGCCTTGTCGCCGCCCGGAAATAGGTCCTGGGGCAACAGCGGCAGCAGCTTTGCCTTGGCCTCGGCCACCGTGAGCCCCGGGGAGGAACGCGGCAGGACAGCGAGCAGCGCGTCGCGCATCGCTTCGTATTTGGCGCGGTCGACCCGTACGGTGCGGCCGGGCGAGACGACGTTTTCGATTTCGATCTTGTCTTCAGCGGACATCGAGGCTGCCTTTCACATAGTCGATCTTGGGAACGCGGAAGCCCATGGCGGCCCAGGCGATGACCAGCTTGGCATAGAAGCTCAAGGTATGTGTCTTCGGGTTGGGCACGTCGTCGGGCAGTTGCACGCCGGGCGGCGTGTCGCGGGTCATGGTGCGCAAATCCAGCGGGGGTAGAGTGCCTTCGGGCCAGAGCGTGCCGAAAAGGTCCAGCCAGTGCCCATCGGTGAAATCGAGGAAGATCGGCGTGTTGCAACAGGTGGCGACCACGCGCCTTGTCTTGCTGTCTGCGGTAAGGCGGTGCTCGCGCAGGAACTCGGCCCCTCGCACGCAGCGGACGCGATCCTTGCGGTAGACGACGTGGAACGTCGCGCCCTTCTCGTCGACGATCGGTTCCGCGCCGGGCAGGGTTGCGAAAAACGCGCCGGCCTTCTGGCAGTCGGAACACAGGCATTCCACGGAAAGGATCGGCGCGCCTTCGACGCGCATCGCCACCTTTCCGCAGGTGCAGCTCAGTTCGGTAGGGCTGGCCATCGGCAGTCTCCATTGGATCGTTAATTAGACTGTACGGTCCAGTTTGATTTGTCAAGCGGCCGTGGTATGCTTTGCCGGTTCATGCCAAGAGCAGGTGCCATGTCGAACGGAGCCGCCACCCGCACGCGAAGAAGCCGCGAGAAGATCGTCGCGGCGGCGGAAGAGGTGTTCCTGCACAATGGTTTCCTGGGCGCCAACATGGATACGGTGGCCGAGCACGCCGGCGTTTCCAAGCAGACTGTCTATGCGCATTTCCATTCCAAGGAGGCGCTGTTCATCCAGGTCGTCGAGGCTATGACCGGCGGGGCGGCGCGCGAAATCCGCGAAGACGAGGAGGATGTGTTCGGCGACCGCTCGGTGCGCGATTTCCTCATGCAGTTGGCATTGGATCAGCTCACCGTGGTGCTGACCCCGCGCCTGATGCGGTTGCGGCGCATGGTGATCGGCGAGGTCGAGCGGTTTCCCGAACTCGGACGATCCCTGCACGACAACGGGCCGGGGCGCTCGATCCGCCGGATGGAGCGGGCGTTCGCGCACTATACGCGGATCGGGCAACTCGCGACGCCGGACCCGAAGGCGGCTGCTGTGCAGTTCAACTGGATCCTGATGGCCGCACCGACGAACGCGGCGATGCTGCTGGGCGATGCAGGTATCCCGAAACCGGCCGAGCTGCGCAGCCACGCCGGGGAGGCGGTGCGCATCTTCCTGTGCGCCTTCGGGCCGGATGTGCCTAGGGTCGAATGAGGCGGCTGCTTTATTGACTTGCCATATGGCGAATACTATATTGCCATTTGGCAAGGAGATTTCGGCATGGCCCAGCCTGTCACATCTGACGAATTGCTCGACGTGTCGGCAGCCGACGAGCGGGCAGCCATCGTCAAGGCGCTGACGCGCATCGCCGCGCTCTGGAACCTCACCAACGAGGAGGCGGCCGCGCTGGCCGGCGTGAACGTGCGGACGTGGTCGCGCATGAAGGGCGGCACCTTCTCCGGCACGCTGAACCAGGACCAGGAGATGCGGGCGAGCCTGCTTGTGGGCCTGTTCAAGGGGCTGCGGCTGCTCTTCAACGGACCGCTGACCTATGAATGGCCGAAACGCGCCAATCAGGGTTTCGACGGAAGGGCGCCGGTGGAGCTGATGGTGCGGGACGGCATTCCCGAAATGGTGCGGATGCGTCGCCACATCGACGCCCTCAGGGGTGGCGCGTGAGCGCTTTCGACGTCCAGTTCATCGACGAGCAGAATACGCACCGTCTCCTGTCCAGCGCCTATGTCGACGAGCCGGCCATCGCGCCGCTTTGCGACGACGAGGGCGAGAAGGCGATACTGGACAGGCTGGAGGCCAGAACCAGCAACCGGCTGCTGGGGCAGGACGGCCAGCTCGACGAGGTCGACCCGAGGGAACTGCTGACGGAGACGTTCGGCTATGGCTGGTCCTTCGTCAACGCCGCGTTTTCCTACACACGCATCGGCGGCAACCGGTTCAACCGGGAAGGGCGGGGCGCTTGGTATGCCGCGCTCGCCATCGAAACCTGCCTGGCGGAGATCGCCTTTCACCTCGGCCGCGAACTGAAGAACACCGGCGAGACCGAAAACATCACCCAATATGTGCAACTGATGGCCCATATCGCCGGGCCGATGGCATGCCTGCTCGAGCACCGCGACGCCGCGTGCCTGAACCCCGACCCGCTGGTCGGCTACCCGGCGGGGCAGGCCTTCGCGGCGGACATCCGCGCCAAGGATCTCATCGGCATCCGCTACCCCTCGGTGCGCCACGCCGGCGGCGTGTGCCTCGCGGCCCTGAAACCCTCCTGCATCAAGACCGTGACGCGCGGTGACGCGTTCGTGCTTACGTGGAGTGGCGGTGAGGGGCCGGAGGTTGAGAGGGTTTAGGTTTGGTGGGACCGGCGGGGCCGGCAGCCTTTAGTATGTGCTAAATATATAGGAGAAAATCCGCATATTATACCGTGGGTGCCCGTCGCTGGCGCAGGTGAAAGGCTTGAGGTACCACTGGTTTTCGGAAGAGCCAATTTGCGGGGGGTACTAAGGGGGGTACTAAATGGCAACAAACACGGTCAATTTGGACGCACTGATATTGCGCGCCGACTTTGCCACCGACACTGATCAAACTGGTGGGAACCCACGTGGCGATATTTCGCTTACGGACTTGGACCGAGGTTTCTTTTCCAGCGATCTACGAAAGCCCGATTTTCAACGGGAAACCACCCATTGGTCCCCGCAAAAGGTGCTCGATCTTCTACGCGCTTTCATCGATGGCGATCTGATACCAGCGGTGATTCTGTGGCAACGCGGTCGTGAGATATTCGTGATTGACGGTGCACATCGCCTAAGCGCCCTAATTGCATGGCTACGTGACGATTATGGAGACCGCGCAGCCTCTCTGCAGTTCTTCGGTTCCCAAATACCGCCTGAGCAGCAGGCCATAGCCGAGCGTACCCGCAAGTTGGTAAATAAGAACATTGGGCCGTATTCCCGCTTTAAGGGGCTGGCAGATGTTCAAGATGTTGGTGATGAAGATCGGCGCATAATGTCGGCGTTGGGACGCAACTCGCTGGTAGTGCAGTGGGTTCCAGCCAAAGACGCGCAGTCTGCAGAGGCATCCTTCTTTAAAATCAACCAAGCAGCGCAGCCGATTGATCCCACCGAACGTCGCATCCTCCAATCGCGGCACGCCGCAAATGCGATTGCCGCCCGTTGTATTGTCCGTGGTGGAAAGGGACACAAGTATTGGTCGAAATTTTCGAGCGACGCACAAGCGGAAATACAAACACTTGGAGAGGAACTTTACGACGCGCTTTTCAAGCCGCCGCTTACTGATCCGGTCAGCACCTTAGACATGCCAGTTGCCGGACGAGGGTACAACCAGCTTCCATTCGCGTTTGATCTCACCAATCTTTGCAACAATGTCCCTCTCCCAGAGCGTTCTGATACAATAAGGGTTGAAGGCCCACTCCACAGTGACATGGACGGCGCTCAGACGATTGAGTTTTTGAAAGCAGTTCGGCGGAGGGTCCAGTTAATCACCACCAAAGAATCCAAGTCGCTTGGCTTGCATCCAGCGGTCTATTTCTACGCGATGTCCGGCACGTTCATGCCGAACGCCTTTCTCGCAACTGCCGAGTTTGCCAAAAGGCTCGGTGAGTCAAAGAGGTTTGATGAATTCACGAGGGTTCGGGGGATCTTCGAGGATTATCTTTTTGAGAATAAAATATTTATTTCGCTCACCGTCACGAAACTTGGCAGCGGCGCTAGAAGCCTTGGGCGATTGTCAGAGTTGTTCTGGCGTGTGTTCGAAGGCTTCTCTGTTGGGCATTCATGTGCGGACGTTTCCGAAACGCTCTACAATGATCCGGACTTCAACTATTTGGTTCAGGCTAAGCAGCCACCGCCACGAACAGATCGCGGAAAAACCGGTAGGATGAGCGGAAGCACTAAGTCGGCGGTAATGATGCGAGAGGGCTACGCAAAAGCTATGCGATGCGGCATCTGTGGAGCTGCCGTGCATTTCCGATCCCAGACTGTTGATCACATACAGCGTAGATCGGAAGGGGGCGCAGCCGATATGAAGAACGGTCAGATTGTGCATCCGTACTGCAATTCCGGTTTCAAGGCCTAGTAAGACGACGATTCCGAGAGGGATCTAGGTTGATGTAGGAAAAAATTCCTTGACACCGTGACGGTGCTTTGGTAGGTTGTCGCTATCGTCGAAGAATTGCGCCTGACGGCGGCGTCTCCGGCGCAATCTCTCCCGAACGGATCATTCTCTTTCATGGCCAAGCAGACCAGGCGGCGGTGCGTTATTGCGGCGGCGCGGTGGGGTGCCGTGCGCGCGGTTGCGGAGGGGGCAGCGACGCCGGGGAACCTTGCAGCGGCGCTGGGGTGCAGCGAAGCCACCGTGAGGCGGCGTGCGAATGGCGAAGGCTGGGTGTGGCGTTCGCGAAACGCCGGGGCGGTTTCCGCGCCGCAGGGTGCCGTTGGGGCGGCTGACGAGGGTTTTGTGGGGCCGCAGCCGGGAGAGGACCCGGTGTCGATGATGGCGAGATGCGCGGCGCATGTCGCCCGCCAGGTCGGTGCGCTGGTCTCGCGTGCCGAGGCGGGGGAGCAAATCCAGAAGACCGAGATCGAGGCGCTTGTCGCCCTCATGCGCATGATGGAGCGCTGGGAGGTGCTGGCCACGGAACGCTCGCAACAAGAAAAAGAAGAATTGGGCGATGAAGAGCTGGCCGCCATACTCGGGCGCATCAACGATCGCATCATCGAACTGGCTGAGGGACTTGCAGGCCAACTGGTCGCGGCGCGTGCTGACGCCCGACCGGCTGAAGCTGCTTCGTGACGCCTGGGTTGGACATGCGCGGCTGGCGCAATATCCGCTCGGGTTCGAACTGCTGGGCATGCCGCCGATTGTCAACTGGATGGTCGTCGGCGGGCGCGGCTCCGGCAAGACCCGGCTCGGCGCGGAATGGGTGAACGCGCTGGCGCGCGGGCTCGGGCCTTTTTCGCACCGGCACAGGCACATGCGCATCGCGCTGGTGGGCGAGACGCTGGGCGACGTGCGCGAGGTGATGGTGGACGGACCTTCGGGCATCGCGACGATCGCGCACCGGAACCGGCCACGCTACGAGCCGACGCGGCGCAGGCTCTTGTGGGACAGCGGCGCGGTGGCGCAGGCGTTCTCCTCGGAGGACCCCGAAAGCCTGCGCGGGCCGCAGTTCGAGGCCGCCTGGTGCGACGAGGCGGCCAAGTGGAAGAACGCGACGGCGTGTTTCGACATGCTGCAGTTCGGGCTGCGGCTGGGGCAGCAGCCGCGCCAGCTCGTGACGACGACGCCCAAGGCGGTGCCGCTCATCAAGCGGCTGCTGGCCGATCCGGCGTTCACCGTGACGCGCATGGCGACGCGGGAGAATGTGGATAACCTCGCGGCGGGTTTTCTGGAGACGGTGCGCGCCCGCTATGCGGGCTCCCGGCTCGGTCGCCAGGAGCTCGACGGCGAGATGATCGAGGATCGCGCCGATGCGCTGTGGACGCGCGCGGCGCTGGAGACGCCGGCCGCTCCGGTCGGCACGCTGCGGCGCATCGTCGTGGCGGTGGACCCGCCGGCAACCTCACGGCGGACTTCGGATGCGTGCGGCATCGTGGTGGCGGGGCTGGATGAAAGCGACCGCGCGATCGTGATCGAGGACGCTACGATGGCCGCGGCAAGGCCGCAGGACTGGGCGGCGCGCGCGGTGGCACGGTTTCATGCCCATGAGGCGGATTGCGTGGTCGCCGAAGTCAACCAGGGCGGCGAGATGGTGGCGGCGGTGCTGCGCACGGTCGACCCTGCCGTGCCGGTGAAGGAAGTGAGGGCAAGCCGCGGCAAGTGGCTGCGTGCCGAGCCGGTCGCAGCACTCTATGCGCAGGGGCGGGTGGTGCATGCGCGCCACTTTCCAGAACTCGAGGACGAGATGTGCGATTTCGGCCCCGACGGGCTTTCGGGCGGCCGCTCGCCCGACCGTGTCGACGCACTGGTGTGGGCGATCACCGAACTGCTGCTTGGCCGGGCGAACCGGCCGCGCATCCGCAATCTGAGCTGAACGGGATATGATGATGGGTTGGAACTGGCCGTGGAGACGGGGCCGGCGCGATGGCGCGCGCCTCGAACGCAAGGACGGCTACGGCTTCGTGGCGCTGCACGCGCAGGGCGACGCCCGCTGGACGCGGCGCGACTATGCGGCGCTGGCGCGCGAGGGGTTCATGCACAATCCGGTCGTGCACCGGGCGGTGCGCATGGTGGCGGAATCAGCCGCCGCCGTGCCGTGGCTGCTCTATGACGGCGCGGAGGAACTGAGCGAACACCCGCTGCTGGAACTCCTGGCGCGCCCCAACCAGCGAAGCGCCGGCGCAGGCTTCTTCGAGACGCTCTACGGCCACCTGCTGATGTCGGGCAACGCCTATGTCGAGCTGATCGAGGCGGCGGACGCACGCGAACTGCACCTGCTGCGGCCGGATCGGGTGGCGGTGGCGGCCGACGCGTCCGGCTGGCCGGTGGCGCTCGAATACCGGCAGGGCGCGACGAAGCGGCGGATTCCGCTGGATGATGGCGCGCTGCATCTGTCGCTGTTTCACCCCCTCGACGACCACTACGGCTTTCCACCCCTGCAGGCGGCGCTGATGGCGCTGGACATCCACAACGCGGCGGGGCGCTGGAACAAGGCGCTGCTGGACAATTCGGCGCGGCCTTCCGGCGCGCTGGTCTATGCGCCGAAGGAGGGCGGAAACCTCAGCGAGGAGCAGTATGAGCGGCTGAAGGTGGAGCTGGAGGACGGCTATTCGGGCGCGTCGCGGGCCGGGCGTCCGATGCTGCTGGAAGGCGGCCTCGATTGGAAGGCGATGGGGCTTTCGCCCAAGGACATGGACTTCATGGAGGCGCGCAATGGCGCCAGCCGCGACATCGCGCTGGCGTTCGGTGTGCCGCCGATGCTGCTCGGCATTCCCGGCGACAACACCTATTCGAACTACCAGGAAGCCAACCGCGCCTTCTACCGCATGACCGTGCTGCCGCTGGTGGCGCGCACGGCGGTGGAGCTGTCGGCCTGGCTCGCGCCGCGCTTCGGGACTGGATTGCGGCTCGGCTTCGATGCCGACCGGATCGACGGCCTCTCGGCGGAGCGCGAGGCGCTGTGGGCGCGGCTGGGCGCGGCCGACTTCCTGACCGACGACGAGAAACGCGAGGCGGTCGGCTATGGACCGCGCGGTTGAGGCTACGGGCATTCGGAGCGGAAACGAAATGACGGATGCAAGCTGGCTTTGGCTGGCCAAGTTCGGCGGCGCCGTGGCCGGCTCGGCCATCTCTCTCGCCTATGTGCTGCCGGCCGGGCGGCGCGAAGCGGCGATCCGCTTCGGCATCGGGGTTGCGAGCGGGTTGGCATTCGGCGGAACGGCCGGACTGAAGATCGCGGTGGAGCTGGGCATCGAGGAGAGCCTCGGCCCCCACGAACTGGTGCTGATGGGATCGGCGGCGGCGAGCCTGAGCGCCTGGTGGGCGCTGGGTCTCGTCATGCGCGTATTCAGGGCGAACGGGCGCAATCGGAGCAACGAACATGATGCATGAGATGCCGCTGGCCGCGCGCGAGCGCAAGTTCACCGACGTGTCCATCGGCACCATCGGACGGGACGGTACGTTTTCGGGCTATGCGAGCCTGTTCGGCAAGGTCGACCTGGCGCGCGACATGGTGGAGCCCGGCGCGTTCGCGCGCGCCTTGAGGCTGCGCGGTGCCACCGGCGTGCGCATGCTCTACCAGCACGACCCGGCACAGCCGATCGGCACATGGCTGGAACTGCGCGAGGACGAGCGCGGCCTGTTCGTGCGCGGTCGGCTGGCACGCGGCGTGGCGCGGGCCGGCGAGGCGCTGGAGCTGATGCGCAGCGGTGCGCTCGACGGGCTCTCCATAGGCTTTCGGACAGTGAAGGCGCGCCGGGATACGAAATCCGGCGTGCGCCGGATCGTCGAGGCCGACCTTTGGGAAATCTCGATCGTGACCTTTCCGATGCTGCCGGGCGCGCGGATCGAAAGCGTCAAGGATGATGCATCCGCGCTGCCATCGGTGCGGGACTTCGAACGTTGGCTGACGCGCGACGCGAAGCTGACACGCGGGGAGGCGCGCACCGTGATCGCGCGCGGCTTCTCCAGCCTGCTGCGCGAGCGGGATGCCGCGCGGGGCACACCGGACCGCCTTGCCGGGCGAATACGCGAGGCGACAAGACTGATCAGAAATGAGGAACAACAGACATGACGACCCATGAGGCCGCACCCGAGATCAAATCGGAAGGCGGCGGCTTTGCCGCGCTTTCAGATACGTTCGACGAATTCATGACCACCTTCGCGGAATTCCGCGAGGCAAACGACCGGCGCCTGCGCGAGATCGAGACCCGCAAGGGCGCCGACACTGTGACCAGCGACAAGGTCGACCGCATCTCCGAAGCGCTCGACCGCCAGAAGCAGTTGCTGGACAATCTGGCACTGAAGCGCGTGCGGCCGGCACTTGGCCGCGACGACGCGCTGTCGGTCGCCGGGGCCGAGCGCAAGCAGGCCTTCGACGCCTATCTGCGCTCGGGCGACGAGCATGCGCTGCGGTCGATCGAGACCAAGGACATGTCGTACGGCTCCGGCCCGGATGGCGGCTATCTCGTGCCCGACGAGGTGGAAGCCGAGATCGGCCGGCGGCTTGCGGTGATCTCGCCGATCCGGTCGATCGCGTCGGTGCGACAGGTTTCGTCGGCGGTGCTGAAGAAGCCGTTCATGACCTCCGGCCCGGTGGTCGGCTGGGTCGGCGAGACGGCGGCGCGTCCGAAGACCACATCGCCGGTTCTGGATGCGCTCCAGTTCCCGACTGCGGAGATCTACGCGATGCCTGCGGCGACGCCGTCGCTGCTCGACGACAGTGTGGTCGACCTCGACCAGTGGATCGTCGGCGAGGTGGAATCCGCCTTCGCCGAACAGGAGGGCACTGCCTTCGTCAGCGGTGACGGCAGTGACAAGCCGCGCGGTTTTCTCGACTACGATCAGGAGCCGGAGGCAAGCTGGGCCTGGGAGAAGATCGGCTACATCGCGACGGGTGTCGACGGCGCCTTTGCGGCCAGCCACCCCTCCGACAAGCTGATCGACACGATCTATGCGCTGAAGGCCGGCTATCGGCAGAACGCCAACTGGGTCATGAACCGCAAGACCCAGGCCGCGATCCGCAAGATGAAGGACGCCGACGGCAATTATCTCTGGCAGCCGCCGGCGGTGCCCGGCGGGCGCGCGGTGCTGATGGGTTTCCCGGTCGTCGAGGCCGAGGACATGCCCGACATCGCCCCCGACGCCACCGCGATCGCCTTCGGCGACTTCCAGCGCGGCTACCTTGTCGTGGATCGCGCCGGCGTGCGAGTGCTGCGTGATCCGTACTCCGCCAAGCCCTACGTGCTCTTCTACATCACCAAACGCGTAGGCGGCGGTGTCCAGGACTTCAACGCGATCAAGCTGGTCAAGTTCGGCGTGGCATAAGACCCGGCGATAGTCCCTTCGCCGAAACACCATGCCGCGACGGCCCCGGTTCCCCTTGCCGGGGCCGTCTTCTTTTCATCCGCACCCTTCGAGGCATGCATGACACTATTGCGAACCGTGGCGCCCTCGGCAGAGCCCGTCACACTGGTGGACGCCAAGCGCAACCTGCGCATCGACCATGACAGCGAGGACGCGCTGCTGGACGGTTTGATCCGCGCCGCGCGCGAGGAGGTGGAAGCCGCATGCGGCCTGGCGCTGGTCGACCAGTCGTGGCGGCTGGTGCTGGACAAGATGCCATCGACGCAGCGCGTGCTGCTCCGCAGGCATCCGGTGCGCGAGGTACTTTCCGTGACGATCTATGACCACGACGGTGCGGCGTCCGTGATGGATCCGGCCGGGTATCAGCTCGATGCCCACGCACGGCCCGCTCGTTTGCATTTCGTGGACGGCCCGGAGCCGGGCCGTGCAATGAACGGGATCGAGATCGACTTCACAGCAGGTTTCGGCGAAGCGGGGACCGATGTGCCCGATTTGCTGAAACGAGCCATGCTGTTGCTGGTCGCGCACTGGTACGAGTTCCGCACGTATTTTGCGCCGTCCGCGCAGCCGGTTTCGTATCCGCCGGGTTACGAGCGCCTGATCGCTCCCTGGCGGACGCGGAGGCTGTAGATGCGGACGGAATTCATCGACCCGGGATCGTTCCGTCACGAACTCGTCCTGGAAACGGTTTCGACAATTCCCGATGGGGCAGGCGGGTACACCGAAGCGTGGGCGGAGGCCGGCACGATCTTCGCGCGGATCGAGCCGTTGGCAGCGAAGAGCCGTTACGGCGCTGATCAGACGCTGGAGAAGGTGACGCATCGTGTGACGCTGCGCTACCGCGAAGACCTGCGCAGCGGCATGCGCCTGCGCAAGTTTGGGCGGCTGTTCGACATCGTTACTGTCCACGATCCCGATGAAACAGGGCGCTATCTGATTTGCACAGTGACGGAGGCGGGGCTTTGAAGGCGGCGATGAAATTGACGCTCGACGGCCTGATGCGAGCGTTGCAGATGAAGGCAGCGAGTGTGCTGGACACCAAGGCCGCGGCAAGCGCGATGCGGGCGCGGCGGAAGGCCATGACGGAGGCGCGGGACCGTGAGGCGATATCGCGCGCCAGGAGGCAGCAATGAGCTCGGCTGCTACCGCGTTGCGCAAGGCCGTGTATGCAGCATTGAGCGGGAATAGCGACCTGACGGCAAAGCTCGGTGAGAGCCGCATCCACGACCATGCCCCCGCCAATGTGGCGTTTCCCTATCTGACGTTCGGCCTGACCTCGATGCAGGACTGGAGCACCGACACCGAGGATGGCAGCGAGCATGTCTTCACCGTGCATGTCTGGTCAAAGGCCAAGGGCCTGTCGGAGACGCTGGATGTGATGGAAATCGTGCGCTCCACGCTCCATGACGCGAACCTGGCGTTGGAGGGGCACCATCTGGTCAATCTGCGCCGCGAATTCGAGGAAGCGCGTTTCGACGACGATCTCGCGGTTCATCATGGCACCCTGCGGTTCCGCGCCGTGACCGAACCGGTCGACTGACCCTTTCATTTCTTCACATCATTTCAACGCAGAGGAGGCTCGCTGTGGCAGCACAGAAGGGCAAGGATCTTCTTTTGAAGGTCGACAATGGCGGCTCGTTTACGACTGTTGCAGGTTTGCGCACCAAACGTCTCGCCTTCAACAGCGAGACCGTGGACGTCACCGATTCCGATTCCACCGGACGCTGGCGCGAGCTTCTGGCCGGCAGCGGCGTGCAGCGCGCATCGCTGAGCGGCGCAGGCATCTTCAAGGACGCGCAGTCGGACGCACTTATCCGGACCGCCTTCTTTGGCGGATCGGTCACGTCATGGCAGTTCGCCATACCGGATTTCGGTACGGTTCAGGGGCCATTCCAGGTGACGTCGCTTGAATATACGGCCAACCACGACGGCGAGGTGACATTCGAAATCGCGCTCGAATCCGCCGGCGCCATCGAGTTTGCGGCCGCGTGATGCCGGCGAACAGGAGACGCGGCGAAATCGCCGCCACCATTGCCGGTCGCGATTGCGTGCTGTGCCTGACGCTTGGGGCGCTCGCGGAACTGGAAACCGCGTTCGGTGTCGATGATCTCGGTGCCCTGGCCGAGCGGTTTGCCTCGGGCAGGCTCTCGGCACGTGATCTCACGCGCATCATCGCAGCCGGATTGCGAGGTGCGGGTGCGGCCGTGAGCGACGACGATGTCGCGGGAATGACCGTCGAGGGCGGTGTAGCCGGCTTTGCCCGCATCGTAGCCGATCTGCTCAAGGCGACGTTCGGGGATTCCGGCGAGACCCGGCCGGACCCTTGAACGCCGCAGGCGGCAAGGCGCGTCAGTTCCGGTGGGATCAGGTGATCGCCATCGGGCTGGGCCGGCTGCGGCTTTCCCCGCGCGACTTCTGGGCGATGACGCCGCGCGAACTTGCCGGCGTCTTGCGCGGTTTGAATGTGGTGTCGGGCACCGTGGCAGCGCCACGGCGTGGAACGCTTGAAGCGCTGATGAACAGGTTCCCGGACGGTGCTGAAAGGCAGGATCGATGAACGACTCTCTCAAGCCGCTGGAGATCCAGTTCGAGATGGACACGCAGCCTTTCGCGGATGCGATGCGGGAACTGGCGGACCTGTCCGACGCGTTCGGCCAGCAGCTGACGGGTGCGCTGAGGGATGCGGCAATCAATGGCCGGTCCTTGGAGGACGTGCTCCAGCGTATCGGTCTGAACCTGGCGAGCATGGCGCTGAGCCAGGGGCTGAAGCCGCTGTCAGGCCTTATATCCGACCTGCTGCCCCGTCTCGTCGGTGGATTGCCATTCGCAACCGAGGCTGGCGCGATGAGAATGCCGGACTTCTTTCCAGACGTGGAAGCGATCTCCATGGGCGCGCCGATACTGTCATCGGCCTTGACTGGCGCCGAAGCCGGTCAGACCGCAGCGCGTGCCGGGTCGCCGGTCAATGTCGTCTTCAACGTGACGGCGCAGGACGCGGCCTCGTTCCGCAAATCCGAGGCGCAGATCACCGGCATGCTTGCGCGTGCGGTGTCGCGCGGCGCGCGCACATTGTGAACCGGAGAGGCAGATGGACAGCTTTCACGAGGTTCGCTTTCCTGTCGGCGTGTCATTCGGCGCGACGGGCGGGCCGGAACGCCGCAACGAGATCGTCGCGCTGACATCGGGGCGTGAACGGCGGAACCTGCGGTTCGCGCAGTCGCGCCGGCACTTCGATGCGGGCACTGGCGTGCGATCGCTCACCGATCTCTATGAGATCATCGCATTTTTCGAGGCGCGTCGCGGCTCATTCCACGGCTTCCGCTTTCGCGATCCGTCCGACATGAAATCATGTCCACCGGACAATGCGCCGTCTGCCACGGATCAGATCATTGGCACCGGCGACGCCGCGACGGCGAGTTTCCAGCTCATCAAGCGCTATGGCAGCGGTGCGGATTCCTACCTGCGCCGGATATGCAAGCCCGTGGAGAATAGCGTGCGGGTTTCCGTTGACGGTATGGAACGCAGCGACCCGGCAGATTTCACCGTCGACCATGAAATCGGCATCGTGACTTTCGGGCCGAGTGCCATCCCGGCAAACGGCCAGATCGTTCGCGCCGGATACGAATTCGATGTGCCTGCCCGATTCGACACCGAGCGCATCGCCATCAGCCTGAGCGCCTTCAAGGCCGGGCAGATTCCGTCCATCCCGATCGTGGAGATCGAACCGTGAGCAGCTTCTCGCCTGCATTTCGGGAGCATCTCGATCGTGAATGCACGACGCTCTGCCATTGCTGGCGCGTCGCCCGGCGCGATGGTCAGACCTATGGCTTTACCGACCACGACAGGGCGTTGACCGTGGACGGACAGACCTTCGAACCCGAAAGCGGCTTCGCCCAGTCCGAAGCGCGCACGTCGCTCGGGATGGCACCGGACAGCGTCGATGTGGAAGGCGCGCTTTCATCGGATCGGCTGACGGAGGAGGACATCCAGTCGGGACTGTTCGATGGCGCCACGGTCGAGACGCTGCTGGTAAACTGGTGCGAGCCGGAACAGTTCGCAACGATCCGCACTGCGGTCGTCGGCAAGATGACACGCGCCGACGGTCGCTTCGTGGCGGAGCTGGAAAGCGTCGCAGCGAGCCTCGACCGGCCGAACGGGCGCTATCTGCGTCGCGGCTGCGACGCGCGTCTGGGCGATGCGCGATGTGGGGTGGATCTGGGCGCCGCCGAGTTCAACGGCAGTGGCGCGGTCATTGCGATTGCGGCACCGGGCATGCTTCGCGTCAGCGGTCTCGCGGGTTTTACGGCGAGTTGGTTCTCTTTCGGCGAGATCACCTGGACAAGCGGCCAGCTTGCCGGACGAACGTCGACGGTCGTCGATCACCGCAACGCATCCGGCACTGTGATGTTGGCCGTGCCGTCCGGGGAGCGTCAGCCGGCGCCGGGCGATGCGTTCACCGTCGTTGCCGGATGCGACAAGCGTTTCGCGACATGCAAGGCCAAGTTCTCCAACCCGATCAACTTTCGTGGCTTCCCGCATTTGCCAGGCAATGACGCGGCCTACGGCTATGTCTCAGAAGGCGGGAATTTCGATGGGAGGCCAATCGTAGAATGAACGCTGAACTGGAAGACCGTAAAGCGGCTGCAGCAGTTTTGGCCGAAGCGGTAACATGGATCGGCACGCCATATCGCCACCAGGGATCGACCAAGGGCGTGGGATGCGACTGCCTCGGCCTTGTGCGCGGCATATGGCGGGCCGTCTATGGCAGCGAACCGGAAGCGCCGGGACCTTATGCGCCGGACTGGGCGGAAGCAGGAGGTCGTGACCGCCTGTTGGAGGCTGCTGGCCGACACTGTGCCGAGAAGGCTATCCACGAGGCACTGCCCGGCGACCTCATCGTTTTCCGCTGGCGGGTTCATCACGCGGCGAAACATGTGGGCATCCTGATGAGCGAGCACCGTTTTCTTCATGCCTATGAAGGGCACGCAGTGACGGTTTCTGCACTTATCCCGCAATGGCGTCGCCGGATCGCCGGCGTTTTCGTCTTTCCCGACCTTCCGCCGTACTGAGGAAGCATTTCGATCATGGCGACTATCGTTCTGCAGGCTGCCGGTGCCTTTCTCGGCGGCATTCTTGGGCCTGTCGGAGCCGCTCTGGGTTCCGCAGCCGGCGCGATGGCCGGCTATATGCTCGATCGCAGCCTGTTGCAGAGCCTTCAGCATGTGGAAGGGCCGCGACTGAGCTCGATGCGCCCGTTCATGGCGGAGGAAGGCGCGCCGGTCGCGCGCGTTTACGGCACAGTGCGAACCGGCGGCAACGTCATCTGGGCAACACGCTTCGAGGAAAGCAGCCAGTCGCGGCGCGAGGGCGCCAAGGGTGGGCCGAAGGTGACCACTTATACCTACTTTGCCAATGTGGCATTCGCGCTGTGCGAGGGCGAGATCAGCGGTGTGCGCCGTGTATGGGCGGATGGGAAGGAGCTGGACCTCGAGCAGATTACGATGCGCATCTATCGAGGGAGCGAGGACCAGCCGGTCGACCCGCTGATCGCTGCAAAGCAGGGCGAGGGCAATGCGCCCGCCTATCGCGGCATGGCTTGTGTGGTCTTCGAGCGGTTTCCGTTGGCCGAATACGGCAATCGCATTCCGCAATTCCAGTTCGAGGTTATGCGGGCGACGGGTTCGTTGAACGACAAGGTAAAGGCGGTCGTGCTGCTGCCCGGTTCAACCGAATATGGCCTGCTGCCGCGCGCCGTCACCCGCGCGCCTCGGCCGGGCGTGACGGAGCAGATCAACAGGAACATGCTCCAGGGCGCATCGGACCTTGTGGCGTCGCTGGACGAATTGCAGGCGCTGTGTCCGAATCTCGAAGAGGTCGCCATCGTGGTCACCTGGTTCGGCAGCGATCTGCGCGCCGGTTCGTGCACGATCCGGCCGGCAGTCATGCACAGCGACACTCACGGCTATTCGGAACCGTGGAGCGTCGGAGGCATAACGCGCGCTGCTGCTACCACGGTGAGCTCGGTGGACGACCATGCATCGTTTGGCGGCACGCCGTCCGATCGCTCGGTCATCGAGTGCATCGGCGAGATCAGGAGTCGCGGCCTGCGGGCGATGCTCTATCCATTCGTCATGATGGACATCCCGCCGGAGAACACCCTCCCCAACCCGTATGGAGGAGAAAGCCAGCCCGCTTTTCCCTGGCGCGGGCGCATAACCTGTAACCCAGCGCCCGGCGCGGAAGGAAGCGTCGACAAGTCTGCCGGCGCACGCACGCAGGTGGCGTCCTTTTGCGGGAATGCGGACGTCGCCGATTTCGAGGTTCATGGCGGCGGGGTCGCGTATACGGGCGACGGCGGCGACTGGGGTTATCGCCGGCTGGTCCTGCACTACGCGCATCTCGCGGTTGCTGCTGGCGGTGTCGACGGGTTGCTGCTTGGATCGGAAATGCGCGGGCTGACGACGCTTCGTGACGAAGCGAATGCGTTTCCTTTCGTGGAAGCGCTTTGCCAGCTGGCCGGCGAGGTGCGGGATTTGCTCGGCCCCGAGGTGGCCATTACTTATGGGGCCGACTGGTCGGAATATTTCGGTCATCAGCCGGCCGACGGGTCCGGTGACGTATTCTTTCACCTCGATCAGCTGTGGTCGCACGAGGCAATAACCGCGGTTGGCATCGACAACTACATGCCGCTCTCCGACTGGCGCGACGAGGACTACGCCGGAGGCAATCCCGACGGGTTCCGCAGCCCTTACGATGCGGACGGATTGCGCGGGCAGATCGCCTCCGGGGAAGGGTATGACTGGTATTATGCCAGCAATGCTGCCCGTGCCGACCGACACCGGTCGCCGATTACGGACGGTGCTTACGGAAAACCCTGGGTCTTCCGGTTCAAGGACATCAGGTCGTGGTGGGAGAACCATCACTACAACCGGATCGGCGGCGTCGAAGCGGGCGTGCCGACGGACTGGCTACCGGGTTCGAAACCTGTCTGGTTCACGGAAATAGGGTGTCCAGCGGTCGACAAGGGGCCGAACCAGCCGAACGTGTTTCCCGACGCATTGTCGTCAGAGGCGGCGTTGCCGCATTTTTCATCGGGCGGGCGTTCGGATGACGCTCAGCGGCAGTTCCTGTTGGCGCATCTCGACCACTGGAATCCGGCCAGCGCCGTCTTCGATCCGGCGCAGAACCCTCTCTCGCCGATCTATGGCGGCCGGATGGTCGATGCGGATCGGCTGTATATCTGGGCCTGGGACGTGCGTCCTTTTCCTGCGTTTCCGGCGCATTCGGCGCTCTGGAAGGATGCGATCAACTGGCACAAGGGGCACTGGCTGAATGGCCGGCTTTCGGGCATTGCCCTGAGCGATCTGGTTCGGGCGATCCTGGCCGATCACGGGTTCACCAATGTCGACGCGACGCGCGTGAGTGGTACGCTTTCAGGCTACATGATCGAGGCGCCGACCACGGCGCGCGCAGCGCTTGAACCGCTGGCGGAATTGTGCGGCCTTGCCGTGCGCGACGAGGCCGGCACAATCCGCTTTCAAGATGCGAACGCGTTCGAGGGCGATTCCGTCAAGATCACAGAGATGATCGTTGAGGAACAGGCGGCTACGCTGGAGCGCGTCCGCCTTCCCGATCGCGAACTGGCGACGGAAGCGGAGCTCGCCTTCGCCGACCCGTTTCAGAGCTATCAGCCGGCGCTTGCGCGAGCCGCTTCGCCGGGTGCCGCCAAGGGCGGAAGCCGCGCGCTCAGCATTCCAGGGTGCCTCGAGATAGGGGCCGCATCCGCTTTGCTGGACGACTGGCTGGCACGACAGCGCAATGGAAGGGAGAGTATCGCATTTTCGGTGCCACCCGGACAGGTCGACATCGCTCCGGGGACGCTTATCTCAATGGCAGGCGAGACTGGCGAACGCGAGTATGTCGTAAACGAAGTGGAGATCGGCCTAAGCCGACGGGTTTCGGCATGGCAGGTCGTACGCTCCGCGCCGACGCCGTGGCATGTCACCAGCCTGGCAGGTGCCGACACGCGTCCGTCCGTTCCCGGGGCGCCCTATGTGGTTCTGCTGGATTTGCCGATGTTACCGGGTAGCACGACACCGGAAGACCAGTTCCGCGTTGCCGCCTACGCGTCACCATGGCGAACACAGGCAGCTTATGCCTCGCCGGAGGAAACCGGTTTCGCCCTTACCGCCAGCATCGCCGCACAGGCGACCATCGGCGAACTGGTGGAGGCGAAGGGGCAGGGGCCGGAAGGAAGACTGGACCATCACGGGGCGATCACTGTTGCCTTGTTCGATGGCGCGATGGCTAGCGTACCGACCCTTCAGCTTCTGAACGGCGCAAACATGGCCGCCATCCGCGCCGACAACGGCGTTTGGGAAATCGTCCAGTTCGGCGATGCGGAAGAAATAGCGCCATCGGTCTGGCGGCTGACCAGGCTGCTGCGCGGCCAGCAGGGAACCGGCGATGCGCTGGCTGTCGGCGTCTCCGCGGGCGCCCCGTTTGTTCTGCTGGACCACGCCGTCGTCAAGGCCGGTCTGCCGCCCGAGCACGCGGGGCTCGCCCTGAACTGGATGGTCGGACCAAGCGGCCAGGACTTTGGCGTGCCGACGCATGTCGGACTGGCAACGGCAGGCGGCATCAGGGCGCGGTTGCCTCTGGCGCCTGTGCATCTGCGCCTAGCCAGGCAATCCGGTGGCGATGCACTCGTCACATGGACAAGACGCGGCCGGATCGATGCCGATAGCTGGCTTTCCGAGGAGATACCGCTGGGCGAGGAATACGAACGCTACCGCGTCGAGGTGCGGGACACGGGTGGTGCAATGGTTCGCACGGCAGAAACGGCTGCCGCGAACTGGATCTACGACGCGGCGTGGATCGCTTCCGATCTTCCAGCCCTGCCGGCGGGCATCGAAATCACCGTCCGGCAGATCAGCGCTACGGCCGGGGCAGGGCTGCCGACGACCCGGGCGTTCCTGATTTTGTGAACCGGCTCGCAATAATCGCAATCAACAAGGAGAGTAGTGCATGGAAATCCGCAAACCGTGGTATCTTTCACGAACGATCTGGGCCGCGCTCGTAATGGTTGGCGCGACGACGGCTGGCGCGTTCGGGATATCGGTCGAGGAAGGCGAGACGCAGGCGATCGTCGACGCAATCCTGCAGGCCGTCGCCGCCGTCGCCGGGGTTGCCGCCATATTCGGGCGACTGGCCGCGACCACCCGGATCGACTGAACGGGCCATATAGCAATTGTTCATTCCGTGTTCAGCCGCGTTGGGTTAGAAACACGCCATGACCCAGTTCCGAACCCTTCTGCGTAAAGCGACCATCGGCATTTCGATGGCAGGCGTGTTCGCATCCTCCGTTGTGGCGGCACCCCTTGCGGTGCCGTCAGTGCCGGGCGCGCCCAATCTGGTTGTACCGGTGTCGGGCGACTGCTACGCCATCGGAATGCAACAGGCAGCCCAGGTAGGCGGCCAGCTTGCCCGGGCCACGCCGGAGGTGCGCGGAGGCCAGCAGGTCTGCGTGATCGTGGTGCTGATGCCAGCGCGGGATGGCCAGCGCCCGCGGCGCAATGAGATCGTCGTGCCGATGGGCTGAAGACAGAAGCCGGCAGCCACTTTGCCGGTATGCCCGAATCCGGCAATATCCGCCGAGGGTCAACTTTATCCGACAGGAAACCCCATGCGCATACTCGTGGTCGAGGACGACAAGGACCTTAACAGGCAGATCGCCGATGCGCTGACCGATTCCGGCTATGTGGTCGATCGCGCCTACGATGGCGAGGAAGGGCATTTCCTTGGCGATACCGAGCCCTACGATGCAGTGGTACTGGATATTGGGCTGCCGCAGATGGACGGTATCAGCGTGGTCGAGCGCTGGCGGCGCGACGGCCGTAAGATGCCGGTTCTGATCCTGACGGCGCGTGACCGCTGGAGTGACAAGGTTTCCGGCATTGACGCAGGCGCCGACGATTACGTCACCAAACCTTTCCACATAGAGGAAGTGCTGGCGCGGCTACGCGCGCTCATACGCCGCGCTGCCGGCCATGCGTCTTCCGAACTGAGCTGCGGCCCGCTGCGTCTCGACACCAAATCCTCCAAGGCGGACGTGAATGGCGTGCCGCTCAAGCTCACGTCCCACGAGTTCCGTCTGCTCGCCTATCTGATGCATCATATGGACGAGGTGGTGTCGCGCACCGAGCTGGTCGAGCATCTTTACGATCAGGATTTCGATCGCGATTCCAACACGATAGAAGTGTTTGTGGGCCGGTTGCGCAAGAAGATGGGTGTCGATCTCATCGAAACCGTGCGCGGCATGGGGTATCGCATGCGCGAGGTGCAGGATTGACCGGCGCGCGCGAGCGCAAGACCTGATCGGCGGGCGGCGATGTCATCGCTGAGGCGCCGGTTCAACTCCCTTACGTTTCGAGTCGTCGCCTTCTCGACTCTTTGGGCCGTGGTGGCGCTCGTTGTCATCTCGACAGTGATCTCCTCGCTTTTCCGGCAGGTCAGCGAACGCGGCTTCGAAAGCCTGCTGACGGCGCATCTCTTCAATCTCATCAGTTCCGTGGGCGTCGGCGACGGCGGCAGGCTGGAGGGAACGCCCAATCTGGGCGATCTGCGATTCACCGTGCCGCAATCGGGGTGGTACTGGTCGGTCGAGCCGGTATCCGGCGTCAGCGGTCAGCTCAGCTCGCTGTCGCTGACGAAGCCGGTTCCGTCACCGCCTTCGTCCCAGGTGCCGTTCAGCAGCGAATTCCAGCGCAGCTATGTCACCAACGGGCTGGGAGGGGAGACGATCGAGGTGTTCGAGAGCGAGTTCGTGCTCGACGGTGACAACAGCATCGCCCGCTTCCGCGTGATGGGTAATCGCACAGAACTTGAAGCCGACATCTCCGATTTCGAACATCGGCTATACCTTTACCTGACGATCTTCGGCGCCGGTATGATTGCAATCAACGCGCTGGCCATCATTGTCGGTCTCGATCCGTTACGGCGTGTGAGCCGATCGCTGGCCGAGATCAGGGCCGGCGCGGCGCAGAGGCTCGACGGCAACTTTCCGGTCGAAATCGCGCCTCTTGCCAACGAGACGAACGAACTCATCGAAAGCAACCGGCGCATCGTCGAGCGATCGCGGACGCAGGTGGGTAACCTCGCGCACTCTCTGAAAACACCTCTGGCCGTGCTGACGAATGAGGCGCGTGCCATCGGCGGCGCGAAAGGTGGGCTGATCGCGGACCAAGCCGCTTCCATGCGCCAGCAGGTGGAGCACTATCTCCAACGCGCCCGGATGGCCGCGCAACGCGACACGATCGTTTTCCGTACGCCGGTAAAAGCGACACTTGAGCGAATGGTCCGTGTCGTGGGCAAGCTCAACCCGCAGACGCGGCTGTTGACACACTTTCCGCAAGACGAGCTCGTATTCGCAGGCGAGCGGGAGGATCTGGAGGAGATTGTCGGAAATCTCCTCGAGAATGCGATGAAATGGGGTCGGAAGACGGTTTCTATTGGCCTGGAGGCGACGCCGGAAGAAGGCCAGCATCGCAGCTTCAGCCTGATCGTCGAGGATGACGGGCCTGGCATTCCCGAAGAGAAGACGCGCGACGCCCTCATCCGCGGGCGGCGGCTGGACGAAACGAAACCGGGTACGGGACTTGGTCTCGCCATCGTCGCTGATTTGGTCAAGGAGTATGGTGGCAGCCTTCAACTGTCCCGCTCGGAGCTGGGCGGGCTCAAAGTGTCGGTGGTGCTGCGTCGTGCCCAGGAATGATGCTTAAATTGCCGTCATGCCATTTATGCGCCAAAGTCGCAGGCAAGAAGGCTTGAACTGATGGCAGGCAGAGCCGATCTACCTGCCGGCGATAGCGGAAAGGCGTTCAAGGTTATGGGCTGGAAGACTGGCTTTGCAGGCCTGTTGGCGATGGCAGTTCTGTCGGCATGCTCGACGACGGGCGGCGGCTCCGGTTCGGTCGTGCAGGCCTTTGCAGAGGATAGCCGACCCGCCGAGAAACCTGTTGCCGCTGCAATCGTGGACGCCATGGGCGGTGGGTTGATTGGCGGCCAGATCGGTACCAATCTTGACCAGAGAGAGCGCCGCCGTGCGCTGGAGGCGGAATACAGGGCGCTGGAATACACGCCTGCCGGACAGGCCGTTGCATGGGGCAAGGAAGGTGGGCGCCGTTACGGCGAGGTCGTGGCCGGTTCGCCCTATCGTGTCGGCTCGCAGGATTGCCGACAGTATGTCCATACCGTCACCGTCGGCGGACAGGCGAATTCCGCGCGCGGAACAGCGTGCCGCAATCCGAACGGAAGCTGGACGCCGCTCGCGTAGGCTGTTGCGGGCGCAGGAACCGACAGTCGCCAAAAAGCCGCACGTGCCGGTCATTGGCTTGCCATGATGCAGCGGGTATCTGGGGTTCA
Organism: Neoaquamicrobium sediminum; assembly: GCF_040970315.1. NCBI lineage: Bacteria > Pseudomonadati > Pseudomonadota > Alphaproteobacteria > Hyphomicrobiales > Phyllobacteriaceae > Neoaquamicrobium > Neoaquamicrobium sediminum. The sequence continues at coordinate 782,531 of NZ_JAZHFV010000002.1, forward strand.
TGCTGTTCTGGATCGTTGCCGCACTTCTGACGCTGCTCGCCTGCCTGGCGATTCTTGTGCCGATGGTGCGCGTGAAGGCACACGCGAGCGCGGACTCGGATCACGACCTTGCGGTGTACCAGGACCAGCTCGCCGAGCTTGAGCGTGATGTTGGCCGTGGCGTGATCGGCGAGACCGAAGCGGAACAGGCCAGAGCCGAGATTGGCCGCCGCATACTGCGGATTGCAGGCGAGGGGCGGGGCACCGGCTCTTCGAAAAGTTCGAGAACAGGTCGAACGATTGCTACGCTCGCTATCCTCGCAGTGCCGCTGGCGAGTTGGGGTATCTACGCGGTTACCGGCTCGCCGGAGCTGCCGGGGCAGCCGCTGCAGGAGCGGCTCACCGCCAATCCCGCCGAAAACAGCATAGAGGAGCTGGTGGCGCGTGCGGAGGGGCATCTGACCGCCAATCCCGAGGATGGCCGGGGTTGGGACGTCCTTGCGCCAATCTACTATCGCATGGGGCGCTACAACGATTCCGTCGTCGCCTACCGCAATGCGATCCGCCTGCAGGGTTCGAGCGTAACCCGGGAGCTCGGGCTTGGTGAAGCGATCGCGGCCAATGCCGGCGGTACGATCACCGTCGAGGCGCAAGCCGCACTGGAAAGGGCCCTGGTGCTGGAGCCACAGAACCCGCAAGCGCAATTCCTGCTGGCAACCGCTATGGCACAGGAAGGCAAATCCGCCGAAGCGTCGCAGGCTTGGCGATCGATGCTTGCGGGTTTGCCGACAAACTCGCCATGGCGCGGCGCGGTGGAACAATCGCTTGCCCGTCTGGGGGAGCAGCCGGCGATACCGGGACCCTCCGCAGAGGACGTCGAGGCCGCAGACTTGATGTCGGACAAAGACCGGGCTCAAATGATCGAGAATATGGTTGCAGGGCTCGACCAGCGTCTGCGCGACAATCCGCAAGACGCGGAAGGGTGGCAGCGGCTGGTGCAGTCCTATGTGGTTCTTGGCAGACTGGACGATGCACGCGACGCGCTTCAACGTGGACTTAACGCGCTGGGTCGGCCCAGTCAGCCGGCAGCGTCGCTTGAAACCTTCGCTGCCGAACGAGGCGTGACGCTGAACGGACAGGCGGAATGATGACGCGCAAACAGAAGCGACTTGCGGTGATCGGCGGGGCCATGGTCTTTCTCGCGCTGGCGTCCGGTCTGACGCTTTATGCGCTTGGCCAGAAGACTTCGTATTTCTACATGCCTGCCGAACTTGTCGCAGCGCAAATCGAGCCGGGCCAGCGGATCAGGCTCGGCGGGCTGGTCGAGAAAGGCACTGTTCTTCGCGGTGAGGGACAGGACATTTCGTTTTCGGTCACCGACCAGGTCGGTTCTGTCACGGTGGCCTATAGCGGCATCCTGCCCGATCTTTTTCGTGAGGAGCAGGGCGTCGTGACTGAAGGAACACTGCGACAGGACGGTGTCTTCGTGGCTGATAGCGTCCTTGCGAAGCATGACGAGAATTATATGCCCAAGGAAGTGGCCGACGGCCTGAAGGCCACCGGCCTTTGGCAGGACGAGGACTAACGGAGGCGCTGAACGTTGATCGTTGAAACCGGCCACTTTGCGCTTGTGCTGGCTTTCGCGCTGGCGCTGGTTCAGTTCGCCGTTCCGCTGGTCGGCGCACGGACAGGCGATGCGCGGCTGATGGCGGTCGGCGGCCCGGCTGCTGTCGCCGGGTTTGCGCTGGTGGTGCTGTCCTTCTTCGCCTTGACGGCAGCCTACGTGCAGTCGGACTTTTCGGTTGCCAATGTCTGGGAGAATTCCCATTCGCTGAAGCCGATGCTCTACAAGGTGACCGGCGTCTGGGGCAATCACGAGGGCTCCATGTTGCTGTGGGTCCTTATCCTCACCTTCTTCGGCGCGCTCGTGGCATGGTTCAGCGGCAATCTTCCCGCGACGCTTCGGGCGAACGTGCTATCGATACAGGGCCTGATCGGGGCGGCATTTCTCCTTTTCATCCTCGCCACTTCCAATCCATTTGCCCGGATCAACCCGGCTCCGATCGAGGGACGCGACCTCAATCCCATTCTGCAGGACATCGGTCTGGCTGTGCATCCGCCGCTGCTTTACCTGGGATATGTCGGCTTTTCCGTCTGCTTTTCCTTCGCGGTTGCCGCCCTAATCGAGGGTAGGATCGATGCGGCGTGGGCGCGCTGGGTTCGCCCCTGGACGCTTGCCGCGTGGATATTCCTGACCGGCGGTATCGCGATGGGCTCCTATTGGGCCTACTACGAATTGGGTTGGGGAGGATGGTGGTTCTGGGATCCCGTCGAGAACGCGTCGTTCCTGCCGTGGTTGTCGGGAACGGCGTTGCTTCATTCGGCCATCGTCATGGAAAAGCGTTCGGCATTGAAGATCTGGACGCTGCTGCTCGCGATCCTGACCTTCTCGCTGTCGTTGCTCGGTACGTTTCTTGTACGCTCCGGCGTGCTCACCTCGGTTCACGCCTTCGCGACCGACCCATCGCGTGGCCTGTTCATCCTCGCCATCCTGGTGTTCTTCATTGGCGGTTCGCTGAGCCTGTTTGCACTGCGCGCGTCGTCGCTGACGCAGGGCGGGCTTTTCCAACCGATCTCCCGCGAGGGTGCGCTGGTCCTCAACAACCTGTTTCTGACGACCGCAACCGCAACCGTGCTGATCGGCACGCTCTATCCGCTGCTTGTTGAAGCAGTGACGGGCGACAAGATTTCGGTCGGCGCGCCGTTCTTCAATATGACATTCGTGCCGCTGGTTGTGCCGTTGTTGCTGGCGGTGCCGTTTGGGCCTTTGCTTGCCTGGAAGCGCGGCGATCTTGCTGGCGTCGCCCAGCGTCTCTTTGGAACTGCCGGCGGCGCATTGCTGGCCGTGATGATCGCGCTTTTCTTCATTGACGGTACCGGCGTACTGGCTGCCCTCGGCATCGGCCTGGCTGTGTGGCTTATGCTGGGTGCGGTCACGGATCTCGCGCTCAAGGCGGGTATCGGCAATGTCGGCGCCAGGGTGGCCGTTCGCAGGTTTGTCGGCCTGCCGCGCTCTGTCTTTGGCACGGCCCTCGCGCATTTCGGCCTTGGCATTACGACGCTGGGCATCGTTGCCGTCACCTCGCTTGAAATTGAAGAGATCGCAGTCATGCGTCCGGGCGACACTCTGACGGCTGCTGGATACACGCTGCGTTTCGAGGAAATTTCTCCCTACAGGGGCCCGAACTATACGGAAGATCAGGGCCGCTTTGTCTATTTCGATGCCGCTGGCCGGCGGGTCGGTGAAATCGTGTCCTCAAAGCGCTTGTACACCGCCCGCCAGATGCCGACGACCGAGGCGGGCATAGCAACACGTGGTTTCAGTCAGCTCTACGTGTCGTTGGGCGATCCAACCGCCGACGGCGGTGTGGTCGTGCGGGTGTGGTGGAAGCCGCTCGTTCTGCTGATCTGGCTTGGCGGCGTGGTCATGATGGCCGGTGGTACCGTCTCGCTTCTCGATCGTCGATTGCGTATCGGTGCCCCAGCGGCCCGTCGCGAGCGCGTTGCCCGTCCGGCCGAGGCCGCGGCTGAATGAAGCGCTTCCTGACGACACTTATCTTTTGTGCTGCGCTGGCGATGCCGGCCTTCGCCGTGCAACCGTCCGAGGTGCTGGATGATCCGGTCCTTGAGAAGCGGGCCCGCGACCTTTCAGCAGGCTTGCGGTGCATGGTCTGCCAGAACCAGTCTATCGATGACTCCGATGCCGAACTGGCTCGCGATCTGCGCGTGCTGGTACGAGAGCGTTTGGTTGCCGGCGAGACCGACGAACAAGTGATCGATTACGTTGTTTCGCGCTATGGCGAATTTGTCCTGCTCAGGCCCCGCTTCAGCATGCGCAACGCAATGCTATGGGCTACGCCCGCAATACTGCTTCTGCTAGGCGGCGGCGCATTGATGATCTACGCCTCACGGCGGCGGCGTGTGGCGCCGTCGACCCTGAGCGACGAGGAAGAAAGCCGCCTTCGTGACATCCTGAAGGGCTCTGAATAGTCTGCCAGCGGCAGGGTCGTCGGCAATATTACCAAAGTTTCATGTGCCGGAAAGAGCGCCGTAAGGTTGGCGGTCCTATCTGTGTATCCAGCGATGCGAGCCATCCGCATCCAAGAGGATTTCACAAAGGATTCCATAGTCATGGCAAACAGCACCAATACCGGGTCGAAAACCCGCAAGCGTCTCCTGGCAACAGCAGCTTCCGTCGCTCTCGCCGGAGCGATCGGCCTCGGCGCAGTCGCGTCCGGCACCGTGCCGGTCATGGCCGAAGCCGTCCGTGTTGAGGGCGTTCAGGCACCAAGCTTCGCCGATGTCGTAGAGCAGGTCACGCCCGCTGTCGTCAGCGTGCGCGTACAGGCCAAGGTCGAGCCCGTCTCCGACCGTGGCGACGGCAACTTCTCTTTCGATATGCCGGGTTTCGAGGACCTTCCTCGCGATCATCCCCTGTATCGCTTCTTCCGCGACTTCCGTGGCGATCGCGACTGGCGCAATGACGGCGGCCAGCGCGGCGAGCGTTTCGACCGTCGCGAACGTCGGGAACGCGCACGTCCCGTTTCGCAGGGCTCGGGCTTCTTCATCTCGGAAGACGGCTTCCTCGTCACCAACAATCATGTCGTCGAGGGTGGTTCCACCTTCACCGTGGTAATGGATGACGGCGAGGAGCTGGATGCCCGGCTTGTAGGGACCGACCCGCGAACCGACCTGGCAGTGCTCAAGGTCGAGGAAGCACGCAAATTCACCTATGTGAGCTTCGCCGATGACGAAAAGGTCCGCGTCGGCGACTGGGTCGTCGCCGTTGGCAACCCGTTCGGCCTTGGCGGCACCGTCACGGCAGGCATCGTTTCGGCACGCGGCCGCGACATCGGCGCCGGTCCCTACGACGACTTCATCCAGATCGACGCTGCAGTCAATCGCGGCAACTCCGGTGGCCCCGCCTTCAATCTCTCGGGCCAGGTGGTCGGCATCAATACGGCAATCTTCTCCCCGTCCGGCGGCAATGTCGGTATCGCCTTTGCGATCCCCGCTTCGACTGCGCAGGACGTGGTGACGAGCCTGATGGAAAGCGGAGCCGTTCTGCGCGGATGGCTCGGCGTCCAGATTCAGCCGGTTACGCCAGAGATTGCTGAATCCATCGGCATGGAGAACGGGAAGGGCGCGCTGGTCTCCGACGCCCAGGCAGACGGCCCCGCGCGTGACGCCGGTATCCAGGCGGGCGATGTGATCACGGCGGTCAATGATCGCGAGGTTGCTTCGCCACGCGAGCTGGCGCGCATCGTCGCCAACTACGCGCCGGACACCAAGGTCGACGTGACGCTGTGGCGCGGCGGTTCCCAGCAGCAGGTGAGCGTTGAGCTCGGCAAGCTGCCAGGTGAGGACCAGCTGGCTTCGCGTGAGGCGGCGCCCGCACCCTCGTCCAACAATACTACGCTGGAGGATTTCGGCCTCACGGTGACGCGGGCCGAGGAGGGCGATGGCCTGGTCGTGACCGATGTCGAGGCTGGCAGCGCGGCTGCCGATCGCGGCATCCAGGCCGGAGACGTGATCGTCAGCGTCAATTCCATGGCGGTCAGCAATTCCGACGACGTCGCCAAGGCGGTGGCGGAAGCGGAGGGGGCCGGCCGCAAGGCTGTCCTCGTGCAGATCAGTCGTGATGAAGGCAATCGCTTCGTGGCGCTTCCCATTACCAGCGGCTGACGTCGTTCTCGTTCCGGCAGGCACATGTCCCCCGCCTGCCGGAAAGGGACCTTGGAGCCCCAAGCCTGCGTCTGGTTTTGGCAACGGGGTTCCGGCGGCGGCGGTCTTGAACGACCGTCGCCGCTTCGCCGTCTCGCCACGCCGTGTTTTTGCGTATAGTCGGCCCATGAAGATTCTTGTTATCGAAGACGACCGCGAAGCTGCCGAGTATCTTGAGAAGGCCCTCGGCGAGGCCGGTCACAACGCCCATGTCGCCGGCGACGGCGAAACCGGGTACACGCTCGCAGGCGACGGTGACTATGACGTGCTCGTGGTCGACCGGATGCTGCCGAAACGCGACGGGCTTTCCGTCATTGCGGGGTTGCGCGCACGCGGCGTGGAAACGCCCGTACTGATCCTCTCGGCGCTCGGCGAGGTCGACGACCGTGTCACCGGCCTGCGGGCAGGCGGTGATGACTATCTGACCAAGCCCTATGCGTTCAGCGAGCTTCTGGCGCGCATAGAGGTGCTCAGCCGCCGCGCCGGTACCAAGGACGTGGAAACCGTTTATCGGGCGGGTGATCTGGAGCTCGACCGCCTGTCCCACACCGTCAAGCGCGCGGGCAAGGAAATCGTTCTCCAGCCGCGTGAGTTTCGCCTGCTCGAATATCTGATGCGCCACGCGGGCCGCGTCGTCACGCGCACCATGCTGCTTGAGAATGTCTGGGACTATCATTTTGACCCGCAGACAAACGTTATCGACGTGCACGTGTCCCGCTTGCGCTCCAAGATAGAGAAGGGCTTCGATGCCCCTGTCCTGCATACGATCCGCGGCGCCGGCTACATGCTGAAGGCGGGATAACGTGGTGGCATTGACCGCGATCATGAAGACTACAGCGGCGCGGCTTTCTGCGCTGTTTCTTGTCCTGTTCGCGCTCTGTGCGACTGTGCTGGTCTTCTACATGTCGTCGCTGTCTGTGCGCATGTTGACGACGCAGACGCAGGAAACGGTCGCCGCCGAAGCGCAGGTGCTCGGGCGCGCCTATCAGCGCGGCGGACTTCCTCTGCTGGTCCGTTTCGTTGAGACGCGCTCGCGCCAGCCGGGCGCAAACCTCTATCTGGTGGCCGATCCCAACGGGCGCATTCTTTCCGGCAACGTTGAAAGCCTGGACCCCGGCGTGCTCGAAACGGATGGATGGACGGAGCAGGCATTCGAATATCGCCGGTTCGGCGTAAGGGGCACCGCTAACGGCGACGATCCTGTAGGTACGTCGCGGCTCGCGCACCGCGCGGTCGCGCTGGTGCTTCGCCTCCCCAACCAGATGATCCTTTTGGTGGGTCGCGATCTCGGCGAACCGGAGATCGTACGCGACATTATCAATCGCGCACTGATCGTCGCCTTTGGCATGATGGGCGTCGGCGCCCTGCTGATCTGGTTCTTCGTCGGCCGCCGCGCCCTGAAGCGCATCGATAACGTGTCTGAGGCAAGCCGCCGCATCATGGGCGGCGATCTGTCCGGTCGCCTGCCGGTGACCGGTTCCGGCGACGAATTCGACCGGCTTTCGGAAAACCTCAATGGGATGCTGGCGCGCATCGCCAAGCTCAACGACGGGCTTAAACAGGTTTCCGACAACATCGCCCATGATCTGAAGACACCGTTGACCCGGCTTCGCAACAGGGCTGAGGCAACGCTTTCAGGCAAGAAGACCGCCACCGAATACCGCGAGGCGCTAGAGGCGAACATAGCGGAGTCCGATCATCTGATCCGCACCTTCAACGCCATCCTGATGATCTCCCGGCTCGAGGCGGGCTATTCTGCGGAGCAGACCGGGCCGGTCGATCTGGCCGAGATTGTTGCAGATGTGGTCGAGCTCTACGAGCCGGTAGCCGAGGAGCAGGGTGTCATCCTCGAAGCAACGGTACCGAGTGCCGCGATCGTTCCGGCCAACCGCGAGCTCGTAGCGCAGGCTCTTTCCAACATTGTCGACAACGCGATCAAATATTCCGCCGGCAGCGGCGATGCGCCCAAGGTGGTGGTTTCACTGCTTCGCGAGGCCAACAGCGTGGTCATGGAGGTTGCCGACAACGGGCCGGGCATCGGGGAGGACGATCGTGAGCGGGTCACCGAACGGTTCGTGCGGCTGGAGCAAAGCCGGTCGCAGCCCGGATCCGGGCTTGGGCTGAGCCTCGCCAAGGCGGTGATGAAATTTCACGGCGGTGGGCTTGAACTTTCAGGCAGAAACCCCGGACTATCGGTGCGGATGGTCTTTCCGGGGGATTCGCGCAGGGCATGAGCAAGATCGAAACAGGCGAAGCATGGTTCGGCGCGCCCGTTGCAGCGCTTCAACCGCTAGACCCCGACAATGCCGCCGCCGAGCTGCGCGATCTCGCCGAGACAGCCGACGAACATGGCCTGAAACGACTGACGAAGCTGGCGGCGGCACAGAGTCCGCTCGCTTCGTTTCTCGGAACTGTCTTCGACCTGTCGCCCTTCATGCGCGACTGTGCTCGTCGCCGGCCTGAGGCGCTGGATGCATTGTTCGACCAGCCGCTGGACGAACGCCTCGATGCAGTTATCGACCGCATCGGTGGCTTGGGCCGTGCCGAGGATCAGAGCGAATCCGGCTTGATGGCCGAGCTGCGCGGCCTGAAGGGAGAGGCGCACTTCCTGATCGCGCTGGCCGACCTTGCGGGTGCGGCGGACGCGCAGATGACCGTTCGGCGGCTCAGCCGGCTGGCTGATAGCTGCGTTTCGGCAGCGGTCGACTTCCTGCTTTGCGATGCGCACCGCGCCGGCAAGATCGCGCTGCCGGACCCCGCCAATCCTGGCGTCGGCTCAGGCTGGATCGTGCTCGGCATGGGCAAGCTTGGCGCGTGCGAACTCAACTTCTCGTCGGACATCGACCTGATCGTGTTCTTCGAGCCCACGGCGGCCGCCATCGCCGATCCACTGGAAGCAACGGACCTCTTCTCGCGCCTGACGCGCCGGCTCGTCCGCATCCTGCAGGACCGCACCGAGCACGGCTACGTCTTCCGCACCGATCTGCGCCTGCGTCCAGATCCCGGCTCTACGCCGCTGGCGATCCCCGTCGAGGCTGCGCTTCACTATTACGAAAGCCGTGGCCAAAACTGGGAGCGCGCCGCGATGATCAAGGCGCGGCCGGTGGCAGGGGACCTGAAGGCCGGTGCCGCCGTGCTCAAGGAGCTGACCCCATACATCTGGCGCAAGTACATGGATTTTGCGGCCATTGCCGATGTCCATTCCATCAAACGCCAGATCCATGCGCACAAGGGTCATGGCGAAGTGGCGGTTAGGGGCCACAATGTGAAGCTCGGGCGCGGCGGCATCCGCGAGATCGAGTTTTTCGTGCAGACCCAGCAACTCATTGCCGGCGGCCGCTTCCACGAGCTGCGCGGCCGCGAAACGGTGGCGATGCTTGGCGAGTTGGCTGCGCGCGGCTGGATCACGCCGGAGGTGCGCGACGCCATGGCCGCCCAATACTGGTTCCTGCGTGACGTAGAGCATGCCATCCAGATGGTGGCCGACGAACAGACCCATAACCTGCCGGAAGACGACGAGGGACTGGAGCGCATCGCGCACATGTTGGGCTTCGAAGATGCCGAGGCGTTTTCAGCAACGTTCCGAGCCTCGCTTCATCTTGTGGAGAAGCATTACGCAGCTTTGTTCGAGACAGCGCCGGAACTGTCGCGCGGTGTCGGCAATCTGGTCTTCACCGGCGATGTCGATGATCCGGGTACGCTGGAAACGCTCCACGAACTCGGCTTCTCCCGGCCCAGCGACATCTGTCGGGTCATTCGCACCTGGCATTTCGGCCGCTACCGCGCCACCCAATCTGCCGAGGCGCGCGAACGCTTGACCGAGCTGACGCCGGCACTGCTCGAGACCTTCGGGCGCACGAGGCGCGCGGACGAAGCGTTACTGCGCTTCGACGAGTTTCTCTCCGGCCTGCCCGCCGGCATCCAGCTCTTTTCGCTGCTGCAGTCGAACCCCGCCTTGCTAGATCTGATCGCGACGATAATGGGGGCGGCCCCCCGGCTTGCAGCGATCATCACGCGCAGGCCGCATGTGTTCGACGGGCTGCTCGACCCGGGACTGATGTCGGAGCTGCCCAACAAGGCTTATCTGGCGAGCCGGCTCGAGGCTTTCCTGCAAGGCGCCGACCTGCACGAGGAAAAGCTTGACCGGCTGCGCATCTTCGCTGCCGAGCAGAAATTCCTGATCGGCGTGCGCCTGCTGACCGGTGCGATCGACGCGGTGCGCGCCGGCAAGGCGTTCTCGGATCTCGCCGACCTCTCCATCGGCGCGGCGCTGGAGGCGGTGAAGGACGAGTTCGCTCTGCGGCACGGGCACGTGTCAGGCGGGCAGGTGGCAATCCTCGGCATGGGCAAGCTGGGCAGCCGTGAACTCACGGCAGGCTCCGATGTCGACCTGATCCTTCTTTACGATCACGACCCGAAAGCCGACGAGTCAGACGGCGAGAAGGGCCTGGCGCCTTCGCACTACTATGCACGGCTGACGCAACGGCTAATCGCGGCCGTTTCCGCACCGACAGCGGAAGGCGTGCTCTATGAACTTGATCTGCGCCTGCGCCCCTCTGGCAACAAGGGGCCGGTTGCCACCCATATCGAGGCCTTCCGGAAATACCAGCGCGAAGAGGCGTGGACCTGGGAGCATATGGCTTTGACGCGCGCCCGGCCGGTAGCCGGCGATGCCGAATTCTGCGACGCTGTCGAGGCGGAGGTGGCCGAAATCCTCGACCATCCGCACGACCGGGCAAAGGTGTTTCGCGATGCCGTCGAGATGCGCGAGACGATCGCGCAGGAAAAGCCCGCGCGCGACATCTGGGATTTGAAGCTGATCCCCGGTGGCCAGATCGATCTGGAGTTCATCGCGCAATGCGCACGCCTTACGGATAACATCGAGCCCGATCGATGGCCGCCGACGTCGACCGGTGACGGTCTGGCCAGGCTGACTCCCGCCTTTTGCGATGCGCAGACGCGTGAGGAGTTGCAGGCGGCCTATGGGCTCTACCTGTCGCTGACGCAGATCATCCGGCTTTGCCTGACAGGTCCGTTCGAGCCCGAAGATGTGCCGCCGGGTCTTGCCGATCTGCTCCTACGTAGCACTGATCTTCCTGAACTTTCAGTGCTGGAAGCGCATATCAAGGAGACCTCGAAGCGCGTCGAAGGGCATTTCAGGACGCTGCTGAGCGCGGGCTGACGTAAAGAGCTCCGGCTGGCGTGCCGCTTGTCAGGCGGCCGCCTTCAGCTTCTTACCGACGGGGATGCGCACAGAGACGATGGTGCCTGCGCCTTCGGTCGACCGGATCTTGAGCGCGCCGCCGTGCAGTTCGGCGAGCGAGCGGGAGATCGCAAGTCCCAGCCCGGAGCCGGTGTGGTTCTTCGAGAACTGGTTCTGTACCTGCTCGAACGGACGGCCGAGCTTCTTCAAGGCATCCTTCGGAATGCCGCAGCCTGTATCCTCGATCGTCAGCATCACCGCGCCGGCGACCTTGCGCGCGCGCAGCGAGATGTGCCCACCCTGGCCGGTGAACTTCACCGCGTTGGACAGCAGGTTGATGACAATCTGCTTGATGGCTCGGCGGTCCGCATGCAGCACCATCTGATCGGAAATCTTCGTGTCGAGCGTGATCGACTTCTCGGCTGCCTGCAGCGCGACCACCCGCACGGTCTCGGTGATCAGCGGATGGAGGTCGATGCCTTCCCGATCGATCGAGAACTGTCCTGCCTCGATCTTCGACATGTCGAGGATGTCGTTAATGACGCCCAGCAGGTAGGAACCGCTGGCATGGATGTCCTTGACGTATTCGTCGTATTTGTCCGACCCCAGCGGTCCGAAATAGGCCTGCTGCATCATTTCCGAGAAGCCGATGATAGCGTTTAGCGGCGTGCGCAGTTCATGGCTCATATTGGCCAGGAACTCGGACTTCGCACGGCTCGCGGCCTCCGCGCGCTCGGTTTCCTTCATGTATTTGCGATTGAGCTCCACCAGTTCCGCCGTGCGCTCGCCCTCGGCCTTGCGGGCGAGGCTCAGGTCGTGAATCGTTGCCATCTGGCGGCGTTCGCTATCGACGAGCTTCTCCTGATGCAGCTTCATCTGCGTGATGTCGGCGCCGACCGACACCATGCCACCATCACGGGTGCGCAGTTCATTGACCTGCAGCCACCGTCCGTCGACGAGTTGCCGTTCATAGGTCGCACCACCGGATGGGCCGTTGGGGTTGGCAAGGCGGCGCTGGTGCACCGGCGCTGTCATGCGCTCCTCGACGCTGGCGCGAGGAGTGCCGGGGATGATGTCCTCGTCGCACAGGCCGTTATCCTGCTTGTACTTGGAATTGCACATCACCAGGCACTGCCTGGAATCCCACAAGACGAAGGATTCCGAGATACTCTCGATGGCGGTGCGCAGCCGCATGTCCGCCGTCTCGGAGCGCTGGGCGAGCGTGCGCTGCTCGGTCACGTCAACGGCGATACCAATCAGATGCACCTCTGGCGCATCCGGGTCGCTGACCTGCGCCTTGGCGCGGATCCAGACCCACTGACCAGCAGCGTTGCGCATCCGGAACACGTGGTCGACCTGGCCGACCTCGCGCGACACGATGCGGTTTGCGAGTTCGAAAAGGTCCGCATCGTCCGGATGGATGATTTCCGCGACAGCCCCGAACGACAGCATGGCTTCGGACGGCTCATAACCGAGCATCTCGTACATCGAGCGTGACCAGTACATCTGGCCCCGCACCATGTCCCAGTCCCACAGCCCGCACCTGCCGCGCACCAGCGCCAGGTCCACGCGTTCCTGCGCTTCCAGGTACAAACGGTCGGCGGCCTGCGCCCGCGCTGCCTGGCCGAAATAGGCATAGAGTATCACGATCAACACCCCGGCCGTCGCCACGAACAGGGTGATGTTGAGGGTGACGGCCTTGTTCCATTCGGCGAACACATCGTCCTGCGAGATCATCGCAAGGGCTGCCCCGAGGCGGCTGTCGTCTATGCCCATGGCCGCGTACCAGGTCTTGTCGCCGACACGGACTTCCATCACGCCGGCGCGTTCGCCGAAGAGGAAGAGCGGCTGCGCGCCGGACAGGACCGTTTCCAGCGAGCGCCCGACCCACTGCGCGCCGGCAGGGGTGGCGGCTTCGATGACGAAGCGGTCGTCGGTGACGACCATGACATGCCTGCTGCTGATGGAACCGTAGAGGGCGACATTGCTGATCAGGGCGTCGAAAGTCTCCCTGTCAGGTTCTCCCTCTGCCTGAGCAACGGACATGGCGTGGGTGAGGTGGCCGGCGGCCAGTCCCAGCAACCCCTTTGCCGAACGCTCGACGTCATCCCGCTGAGCCAGCAGCGACATGCAGCGCGTGCCTGCAACGATGATGAGAAAGATCACGATCAGGATAGGGATAAGGCGCTTCAGGATCGGCTCTGCCGCGAGAAGCTGGCGGTAGGCAGGCGCGGCGATCATGCGTGCATGGCCGGTCAACTGTCCGCGCGCATGCCGGGCAACCTTATGCCGGGCATGCATAATCCCCTCGGCCGCGTTCCACGCGTCCGCCTTTGCCATGAATGGCTCCCCGATCTGTCCCTCAAATGATCCGGCAACGCCGCACGCCCGAATCATGCATAAAGAATCAGACGCGATTCGCGCTGTCTAGTGGCCGCGCGCCGAAAGTTACGAATTCGTTACCTGCCGGCTGTGCTCAGATTGTCGGGCGCGGCGTCAGCGTCCTGCGAACTACGCCAGGGTCCGTTCGACAATGTCGCGCAGATCGCTGGACAGGTCCTTCGGCGCCGCAATTGCAAGCAGCGCTTCCCGCGCGGCGGCCTGTCGGTTCGGTTCGAGCGAGCGCCACGAGCGCAACGCCGTTGCCAATCGTGCCGCCAACTGCGGGTTCCGCTTCTCGATCTCCAGCACCGTCTCGGCGAAAAAGCGGTAGCCATCGCCGTCGGCGCGGTGGAAACCGGTCTGGTTGAGCGTCGAGAATGTTCCGATCAATGCCCGCACGCGATTGGGATTGGCGAGCGAAAAGCCTTTGTGGCGTGTCAGCGATTTGACGAGGTCGAGCGCAGCCTCGCCGGGAACAGTCGCCTGTGTCTGGTACCATTTGTCGAGTACCAGCGGGTCGTCGCCATATTGCGCTTCGAACGTATCAAGCGCCCGCTTCGTCGCGTCATGGCCGGCGAATCTGTGTGCGAGCACTGTCAGGGCCGCCGCCTTGTCGGTCATGTTCGTTGCTTCGTTAAACTGGTTCGCGGCAAGCGCCGGATCGTCGTCGGCGGCAGAGAGATAGCCGAGCAGGGTGTTGCGCAGGGCCCTCTGGCCCGCACTTTCCGCATCGGGGCTGAATGTGGAGCTATCGTCCAGTTCGGCATAGAGGCTGCGGAAAGTTTCGCGGTTTTGCCGTGCTATCGCATCCGTCAACGCTTCGCGGGCAATGAAGATCGCATCCGGATCGATGTTGGCGCCGATCTCGCGGGCAACGTCGGCTTCCGCCGGCAGTGTGAGCGCAAGCGCGCGGTAGGCCGGCTCCAGCGTCCGGTCGGCCGCGATCTCGCCGGCTGCTTCGACCAGGCTGTGGTCGAACTCCGGCTGCTTCTGGCCGCGCACCATGCGAAAGCCCTGTATCAGCGATTGCGTGAAAAGCGTCGTCAGCGCCTGCCAGCGGGCAACCAGATCGCTGTCGTTGCGCGCAAGGAACAGCAGGTCTTCGGGGCGTTGCTCCACCGACAGCGTGATCGGCGCGGAAAAGCCGCGATTGAGCGATAGCACCGGGCGGCTTTTCACGCCGTGGAAGCGCACGAGATGTCGCCGCTTCTTCACGTGGATGACGCCGTTCTCAACGGTAGCGCCTTCCACGCTCGTGGGCTCGATATCCTCGCCGTCCTCTCCGACGAGACCGAACGCGAGCGGGATATGCATAAGGCGCTTGCGGCTTTCCGAAGGGGTGGGCGGCACGGACTGCTCGATCTCCATCCGGAATTCGCTGCGCTCGGCATCGTGAACGCTGGAGATGGAAAGGTTCGGCGTGCCGGCCTGATGATACCAGAGCGCGAACTGAGAGAGGTCGCGTCCCGATGCATCCTCGAAGGCCTTCAGGAAATCCTCGATCGTCGCCGCATCGCCGTCATGCCGGCTGATGTAGAGCTTCATGCCTTTTCGGAAATCGTCGGCTCCCAGCACGGTGCGGATCATGCGCACCACTTCGGAACCCTTTTCGTAGACCGTGGCCGTGTAGAAGTTGTTGATCTCGCGGTACCTGCGCGGACGCACGGGATGCGCGAGCGGCCCCTGGTCCTCGGGGAACTGGTGGGCCCGCAGCGTCCGCACTTCGGCGATGCGCTTGACCGCGCGGGAGCGCTGGTCGGCCGAAAACTCGTGGTCGCGGAAGACCGTCAGCCCTTCCTTCAGGCAAAGCTGGAACCAGTCACGGCAAGTGATTCTGTTTCCTGTCCAATTGTGGAAGTATTCGTGAGCGATGATCGCCTCGATATTGGCGAAATCGGCGTCTGTGGCGGTCTCTTCGTCGGCAAGCACATACTTGTCGTTGAAGATGTTGAGCCCCTTGTTCTCCATCGCGCCCATGTTGAAGTCGGACACGGCCACGATGTTGAAGATGTCGAGGTCGTATTCGAGCCCGAAAACCTCCTCGTCCCATTTCATCGAGCGCTTCAAGGCATCCATCGCGTAGGCGGCGCGCGCCTGCTTGCCATGTTCCACATGGATGCCGAGCGCGACCTTGCGGCCGGATGCCGTGACGAACTCGTCGCGCAGCACCGCCAGGTCGCCCGCAACGAGAGCGAAGAGATAGGACGGCTTGGGGAAGGGA
The DNA here is from genome assembly GCF_040970315.1 of Neoaquamicrobium sediminum. Taxonomy (NCBI): domain Bacteria; kingdom Pseudomonadati; phylum Pseudomonadota; class Alphaproteobacteria; order Hyphomicrobiales; family Phyllobacteriaceae; genus Neoaquamicrobium; species Neoaquamicrobium sediminum. The sequence continues at coordinate 798,100 of NZ_JAZHFV010000002.1, forward strand.
TCGTGCCAGACGGCAAAGTGGCGCCCACCGTCCAGCATTCCGCTTTCGACCAGATTGCCGTTCGACAGCAGTATCGGCGCGTCCTTCCGGTCCGCTTCGATCCGTACGGTGTAGACGGACAGCATATCCGGACGGTCGACGAAATACGTGATCCGGCGGAAGCCCTCGGGTTCGCACTGGGTGCAATAGACGCCGTTCGAGCGGAAAAGACCCATCAGCGTGCTGTTGCGGGTTGGGTCCAGCCTGGTCTTGATCGTCACGCTGAAGCGCTGTGCCTGGGGAGGCCGGGCGATGGTCAGCCGCTGTGGCGTCACCTCGAACGACGACGCGTCCGCTGACTTTCCGTCTATGGCTAGGCTCTCAAACACCAACTCGTCGCCTTCGAGCACCAGCGGCGCATTTGCAGTCGCGCCTTCGCCGCGCTCGATCTCCAGCTCCGCCGTCACAACGGTCGCGTCGCCGTCCAGCGCGAAGGTAAGTTGCGTGGTGGGAATGATAAAATCGCTGGGCCGATAGTCCTCGATCCGGAAAATCTGGCCTGTGTCCTTGCGCATGCGCTGTCGTTCCTGCTGGTGGCGCGGCCTGACCGCGCAACAATCGGGTGCCGTGCTCTTTACATGATCCCGACGCTCGACAAAACTGACAGCGAACCTATCTCACAATGGTCGACAGATCGTTTCCGGGAAATCGTCATGAACGTTATGACTCCGAAATTCGGAATGGGCGCGTCCGTTTTGCGCGTCGAGGACGAGGCTTTCATCACTGGCAAGGGCCGCTATACGGACGATATCTCGCCCGACGGCACTGTCCATGGATACGTGCTGCGCTCACCGATTGCGAAGGGGACGTTCCGGATCGGATCCGTCGAGGCGGCGCGCGCTGCGGAAGGCGTGCATCTGGTCCTGACCGGCGCTGACATTGCACATCTGGGCGACCTGAAGACCGGGGGCATGCAGAAACAGCCCGACGGCTCGCGTGCGCCCGGCCGCGACATTCCCATCCTGTGCCGTGATCGCGTCAGCTATGTCGGTGATGCGGTTGCTTTCGTGGTTGCCGATACGCGGGCGCAGGCGCAGGACGCCGCGGAACTCATCGAGATTGATTTCGAGGCTGAAGACGCCGTTTCCGGCACCGCCGAGGCGCTCGACGACGACGCGGAACTGGTCTGGCCCGAGCATGGCACCAACAAGGCGTTCGAATACGCCATTGGCGACAAGACAAAAACCGACGCTGCCTTTGCCGGTGCCGCACATGTCACGCGCATCGAATTCGCCAACAACCGTCTGGTCTGCAACTACATGGAAGCGCGCGCCGCGATCGGCGAATGGAACGAGGCCGACGGACGTATGACCCTGACGACCGGGTCGCAGGGCGTGCATTCGATGCAGCGCATCATTGCGGACCAGGTATTCGGCATTTCGCACGACAAGTTGCGCGTCATCACGCCCGATGTCGGCGGTGGCTTCGGGCCGAAGGTTTTCGTCTACCGCGAATACCCGCTGGTTCTGGAGGCGGCGAAGCGGCTGGGGCGGCCTGTGAAATGGACCTGCGACCGTACGGAGCATTTCCTGACGGATGCGCAAGGCCGCGACAATGTGGTCACGGCCGAGATGGCGATGGATGCCGACGGTCGTTTTCTCGGGCTTCGCGTGCGACTGGCGGCAAATATGGGCGCCTACACGCATCAGTTCGGGCCGTTCATCCCCTATGTGGGCGCCAGCATGTCCACCGGCGTCTACGACATCGAGGCGCTCGATGTGGCGATCACCGGCGTCTACACCAACACCTGCCCGGTAGACGCTTATCGCGGTGCGGGACGGCCGGAAGCGGCGTTCCTGGTCGAAAAGCTCGTGGATGCCTGCGCGCGTGACCTCAATCTGTCGCCGCATGAGATCCGGCGACGCAACTTCATCAGGCCGGACCAGTTTCCCTATCGGACACAGACCGGCCGGAACTATGATGTTGGCGAATTCGAAGGCCATATGAACCAGGCGATGGAGCGCGCCGACTGGGCGGGGTTCGAAGCCCGCCTCGAGCAGTCGAAGGCATCGGGCAAGCTGCGCGGCATCGGCATGGCGACCTATGTCGAGGCCTGCGCCTTTGCCGGTTCCGAGCCCGCCCATGTGGAGTTGGGGGACGACGGCGTCGTGACGTTGCTGATCGGCACCCAGTCCAACGGTCAGGGCCATGCGACCGCGTATGCGCAACTGGTCGCTGACAAGCTCGGCCTCGACGTGACGCAGGTGCGCCTGCACCAGGGCGACACCGACCAGCTCGACAAGGGCGGCGGCACGGGCGGCTCGCGGTCGATCCCGCTTGGCGGCGTTTCCGCGGCGCGGGCCGGCGAGGATCTCGCCGAAAAAATCCGGAAGATCGCTGCCGACGAGCTCGAAGCGGCGGCCGCCGACATAGAACTCGTCGACGGCGAGGCGCGTATCGTCGGCACCGACCGGCGGATCGACTTCTCCGCAATTGCCAAGGCCGCCAAGTCGCCGGACGACGTAAAGGGGTTCGGCGAGTTCGTCCAGGACGAGGCGACCTATCCGAACGGCACGCATATCTGCGAGCTGGAGATCGAGCCGGAGACCGGCCAGATCGAAATCGTCAACTACACGATCGTCGACGATTTCGGGGCTACCGTGAACCCGGTGCTGCTCGCAGGCCAGGTCCATGGTGGTGTGGTTCAGGGCATCGGCCAGGCGCTCACCGAGGACACGGTCTATTCGGAAGACGGGCAGCTCCTGACGGCCAGCTTCATGGACTACGCCATGCCGCGTGCCGACATCGTTCCGTCCTTCCATTTCGAGACCCGCAACGTGCCCTCGACCACCAACGCGCTCGGCATCAAGGGCGCGGGCGAGGCCGGAACCATCGGTGCGACCCCGGCAGTGATGAACGCTGTCACCGACGCGCTTCACAGGGCATGCGGAATCGGCCATATCGAAATGCCCGCCACGCCGCAGCGCGTATGGCAGGCGCTCGCCGAGGCCCGCTCGTCCTGATGAGTTCCTGCTGATGCCCATTCCCTCTACCGCCGGCCTCGACAGGCCGGCCTGATCTCCATGGCCGTACAACAATCTTCGTCGGCCATGGCCGGCGGCACCAATCCGCTGCGCGGCATAGCGATGAAGATCGTTTCCGTTTCGGTGTTCGTGGCCATGTCCGCGCTCATCAAGGCGGCAGGGCAATTGCCGGCGGGGCAGATCGTCTTTTTCCGTTCGTTCTTTGCCATTCTGCCGATCCTGGCCATGCTGGCATGGCGTCACGAACTGCGCACTGCGCTGCACACGTCCAATCCTCTGGGTCATATCGCGCGTGGCGTGGTTGGCGTCAGCGCCATGGGGCTCGGCTTCTTCGCGCTGACCCGGCTGCCTTTGCCCGAGGCGATCACGCTCAACTACGCCCAGCCGCTGCTGGTCGTCGTTTTCAGCGCGCTGTTTCTGGGCGAGACGATCCGCGTCTATCGCTGGACGGCGGTCGCCGTCGGCCTGTTCGGCGTCGTTATTATCTCCTGGCCGAATCTGACGCTGTTCGCCGGCGCGGCTGGCATGGAGAGCGAGCAGGCGCTGGGTGTCGCGGCTGCCCTTGTCGGTGCTGCTGTCTCCGCAGTTGCCATGCTGCTGGTGCGCCGGCTGGTCCAGACCGAGAAAACCGCGACCATCGTGCTGTGGTTTTCGCTGACGGCCTCTTTCATGGCGCTGCTGACGCTGCCGTTCGGCTGGACGGCGCTCTCGGCCTTCCAGGCTGCGCTGCTCGTCGGAGCGGGCATTTGCGGTGGGCTGGGCCAGATCCTGATGACGGAGAGTTACCGCTACGCGGAAGCCTCCACTGTCGCGCCGTTCGAATATTCGTCCATGATACTGGGCATCGCGGTCGGCTATCTGGCCTTCGGCGATCTGCCCACTGTCTACACCATCGTCGGCGGGCTGATCGTCGTCGCCGCCGGCATCTTCATCATCTGGCGCGAGCGGCAACTGGGGCTCGAGCGGGGCAGGGCGCGCAAGGTCGCGCCGCCGCAATAGGGCGCAGGCCTACCCCCCGGAAGCGAGCGCACGCAGAAGCTCGCCGGTGCGCGCGTCCGCGGGAAAGAACGATTCGATAGCGATCTCCGACAGCGTCACGTCGAGCGGGGTGCCGAACACCGTTATCGTACTGATGAAAGACAGCACCTCGTCTCCGGCGCGCAGGCGCAGCGGCACGGCTACATTGGCGGCCGCGTCATACGCCTTGCCGTTACCGCGCGGGCGGCCCGGGTAGCCCGAGAGCTCCTTTTCCAGCGCTTCGAGCGCCGGGTCGGCTGAGGCCTCGATCTGCAGCTTGAGGCGCTCGATCAGATGGTTGCGCCATTCGTCGAGGTTGACGACCCGTGGTGCCAGCCCCTTCGGATGAAGCGTGAGCCGCAAGACGTTGACAGGCGGTGCGAGTAACGACTGGTCTTCGATGCCCGCCAGCAGCGGTCCGACGGCGGCGTTGGCAAGCACCATGTTCCAGCCCCTGTCGACTGCGATGGCCGGATAGGGCTCGTGGCCCTTGAGCACCAGCTCGACCGCTGCCAGTGCCGGCTTGAAGGAGTCGTCCTCCAGATTGCGTTCGCCGTAGATCGGCGCGAAGCCTGCAGCGACAAGCATCTGGTTGCGCTGGCGCAATGGCACAGCCAGCCGCTCGGCAAGCCTCAGGACCATCTCGCGCGACGGCAATGAACGGCCGCTCTCCAGGAAGCTGAGGTGGCGCTGGGATATTTCGGCCTCGAGCGCAAGATCGAGCTGGCTCATGCGGCGGCGCTGCCGCCATTCTTTGATCAGCGTGCCGGCGGGCGGCTGCATCGTGTTCATCGCTTCTTCTCCGGATGACGTCGTTGGTCATCGGAATCTATCCGTCCGAGGTGCGATTTCCTATTACCTGATGCGTAATCGCCAGCGATCCGAAATGCCGTCATCTTCCCGGCCATCGGGTTGGCAAACGGCTCACAGCAGGCCAGCCCAAGGTTTCAACCAAGGGAGAACGACCATGACCATTCCGATGAACTCTTTCCTCAAGAACACGCTCCTGCTCGACGCCGTGGTGTCCGGTGCAGCCGCCGTGCTGATGGCGGCCGGCGCCAGTCTGCTTGGCCCCTTCCTCAACTTGCCGACTTCGCTGCTTTTCTGGGCCGGTATCGTGCTGCTGCCGTGGGTGGCGCTGCTCGTGGTGCTGTCGCGCCGCCAGAGCCTGTCGCGGATGGTGCTGCTCGATGTGGTGCTGGTCAACGTCGCCTGGGTTCTTGCCAGCATCGGTATCGTCGCTTTTGGCTACGTCGAACCGAACTTGCTGGGTGTGGCCTTCGTGGTGGCACAGGCTCTCGCGGTGGCGTTCTTCGCGGTGCTCCAGTATGCCGCGCTGCGTCAAGCCCGGCCGGCAATGGCGTGAGCCTATCCGCGAAGCACTTCCAGCTTCGCCTTCACTTCCAGCAGATCCCGCCACGCAAGTTTCTTGTGGGCGGGATTTCGCAGGAGATAGGCCGGGTGCAGCGTCGGCATGGCGGCGATCTCGATGCCCGAAGCCGTCGCATGCGTCTTCCACTTGCCGCGCAGCCGCAACACGCCCTCGGTCGCATGCAGCAGCACCTTTGCAGATGGTCCGCCCAGCGTCACCAGCACCTTGGGAGCGGCGAGCTCGATCTGCCGCTCGATGAACGGACGACAGATTTCCGTTTCCAGAGGCGTCGGCGTGCGATTGCCGGGCGGCCTCCACGGAATGACGTTGGCGATATAGGCGCTGGTCCGGTCTATGCCGATGGCCGCCAGCATCCGGTCCAGCAGACGGCCGGAGCGGCCGACGAAGGGCAGCCCATCAATATCCTCGTCGCGCCCCGGTGCTTCGCCGACCAGCATCAGGTCGGCCTGCGGGTTTCCATCGGAAAATACGGTCTGCTTGGCCGTGAATTTGAGGTTGCAGCCGTCGAAGGCCGAAACGATCTCGCGCAGTTCCTCCAGCGACTTGGCCTCCTGCGCGAGTTCGCGTGCACGGGCCGCCTGGGCTTCGTCCGGAACCGCCATCGCAGGAGCGGGTCTGGTCTGAGCCTGAGGTGGTTGCGCTTTGGTCTCCCGGCTTCTGGCTGGCTCGTTCTGCTGCGGAGCCTGCGCGCGCGCCGTTGTTCCTGCCGATTCCTCGAACCGGTCGATCGGCTCGTCGAACAGCGCCTCGTCGACGCCCGCATCCGCATAAAAGCGGAGGAGGTCGGCAAGGTCGGGCAGGGGATGCTTAGGGTCGGCAATCGACATCACGGCTCGATCTTATGCGAGCGCCGGCCTCAGGAGAAGGGCACTGTCGGGTCCTGCACCAGAAAGAACTCCCAGCGCGGCGTGAAATCCGTGATGAAGATGCGAAACGTCACCGTTTTCAGCGGATCGGTAAATCCGTTGCGAAAGATCAGGCGGTCATAGGGCTCGAAGTCGCGACTGTATTCCGCGTATCGGTCCGACGAAATGTTGCTCGACTCCGTCCGCCGCTGATCGAAGGAAAGTCCATCGCCGAAGGTGCTCGGTTCGCCGACGATCTCCTGCAGTTCGAACTCGAATTCCAGCCAAGGCAGGCCGCTGTTGTTCAGCGCGACGATCTGCATGTGGATGAAGCCATGCGCGAAATTGCCGGAAAAGTCTCTTGCGCGAACCGGTTTCTCCGCGCGTACAACCAGTGTGACCGGGCTCGCCGAGACCATCTCCTGGATCAGCACCACGGGGTCTTCCGCGCTGCCCGTGCCAGAGATTTCGCGAATGGTGAAGCCGCCCATTTCATCGGAGAAAGAATAGGGGCCGGCGTGCCAGCGGCCGAGATCGTCGGCGCCAAGCGCTGGTGCCACAGCGACCGGTTGAGCCAGGACTAGCAGGATCGGCAAGTGTCTTGCCATGCATCCTCCCGCCGGCAGCACGCACCCGGTTTTCTGTTCGTTCCGGAGCGGCTGCCTTTCGGCAGTCTAGCGCCGATCGGGACATGCGAGAAGCGTCTATGTTTGCCACAAGCGGGCACTCGGAACCTTGCCGCAATGATTGACGTTTACGTCAACGTCGCTTAAATTCGGAAGATAGCGGCTAAACAGTAAGCTGGGACCTTGGGTCGCGGGCGGTTTCGCCGCTTCCCAACATGCGCTATGAGCGCAAAGGGTATCAGCTTGAGTGCCGACGGGCGGACGCGGAGGATTGATTGATGAGCGAGACTGAGCGCGAAAGCATGGAATTCGACGTGGTGATCGTCGGCGCGGGGCCGGCCGGTCTTTCCGCGGCGATCCGCCTCAAGCAGCTCAATCCCGATCTGTCCGTCGTCGTTCTCGAAAAGGGCGCGGAAGTCGGCGCGCACATTCTTTCGGGCGCCGTGGTCGATCCGATCGGTATCGACCGGCTGCTGCCCGACTGGCGCGAGGAGAGCGACCATCCATTCAAGACCCCGGTCACGGACGACCATTTCCTCGTGCTCGGGCCTGCGGGTTCGGTGCGGCTGCCCAACATCCTGATGCCGCCGCTGATGAACAATCACGGCAATTACATAGTATCGCTCGGCAATGTCTGCCGCTGGCTCGCCGGCCACGCCGAAGCGCTCGGTGTCGAGATTTATCCGGGCTTCGCCGCGGCCGAGGTTATTTATAACGATGCCGGATCGGTGATCGGCGTGGCCACCGGCGACATGGGGGTCGAGCGCGACGGATCGCACGGGCCGAACTATGCGCCCGGCATGGCGCTGCTCGGCAAATATGTGCTGATCGGCGAGGGTGTGCGCGGCTCGCTCGCTAAGCAGCTCATCGCGAAATACGCGCTAGGCGAGGGGCGCGAGCCGCAGAAGTTCGGCATCGGTCTGAAGGAGCTGTGGCAGGTCGCGCCGGAGAACCATCGTCCCGGCCTCGTCCAGCACTCGTTCGGCTGGCCGCTCGGCGGCAGCACGGGCGGCGGCTCGTTCCTCTACCATCTGGAAGACAACCAGGTCGCCGTGGGTTTCGTGGTTCACCTCAACTACAAGAACCCTTATCTCGCGCCGTTCGAAGAGTTCCAGCGCTTCAAGACGCATCCGGCGATCCGCGGCACGTTCGAAGGCGCCAAGCGGCTGTCATACGGCGCGCGCGCGATCACCGAGGGTGGCTACCAGTCGGTGCCGAAGCTCTCGTTCCCGGGCGGCGCGCTGATCGGCTGCTCGGCGGGGCTCGTCAACGTGCCGCGCATCAAGGGCTCGCACAACGCCGTGCTGTCGGGAATGCTCGCGGCCGAGCATGTCGCCGAGGCGATCGCGGGCGGTCGTGCCCATGACGAACTTGCCGGTTACGAAGAAGCCTGGCGCGCCACCGACATCGGCAAGGACCTGAAGAGGGTCCGCAACGTCAAGCCGCTTTGGTCGAAGTTCGGCCTGTGGCTGGGCGTCGGGCTCGGCGGTCTCGACATGTGGCTGAATACGCTGTTCGGCTTCTCGCCATTCGGCACCATGAAGCACGGCAAGACCGATGCGGCCGCGCTCGAGCCAGCCGCGCAGCACAAGAAGATCGAATATCCCAAGCCGGATGGCGTGCTGACCTTCGACAGGCTGTCTTCGGTGTTCCTGTCCAACACCAACCACGAGGAGGACCAGCCGGTCCATCTCCAGGTCAAGGACATGGAACTGCAGAAGCGCTCGGAGCACGACGTCTATGCCGGACCCTCGTCGCGATACTGCCCGGCTGGCGTCTATGAATGGGTGGATGCCGACGGCAACGCGGCCGCCGACCGCATGGGCATCGACGTCCGTTTCGTCATCAACGCCCAGAACTGCGTCCACTGCAAGACGTGCGACATCAAGGACCCCAACCAGAACATCAACTGGGTGCCGCCGCAGGGCGGCGAGGGACCGGTCTATCCGAATATGTAGGCGATTGGCGAATGGTGAGTAGCGAATTGGGTTGCCGGCTTAAACGCCAGCGCCAACCTGTTCGCTACTCGCTCAGCGACGCCTGCAACACGGCGGCGGGCTGTTCCTGCGGCAGCAGCATGAATTCGAAAAGCAGCGGCAGGTGGTCGGATCCCACCGCTTCGAGCTTGCGCACATTCACCGGCACGATGCCGCCCTTGATCATGACATGGTCGATGGGCAAGCCTAGCGACGGGCGCATCCAGGCCGGAAAGCGGCGGTCGAGATAAGTCGGCCCAACCCCGCGCAGGATCTCGGTTCCACTAGCCCGTTCCACGCGCTGGGCCGTCTGGCTCCACGGAACGGCGTTCAGGTCGCCGGCAACGATGGCCGTAGAGCCGATCTCGGCGAGCAGCGGCTCCATCAGCGGCACCTGCCATTGCTGGCTGAACGGCCACGGCCAGCCAAGATGCACCGCCGCAACCTCCAGCCGCCTCCCGTTCATGTCGAGGATGACGTGGCCGAACGAGCCTCGGTCTCCGCAGTCCGGCTCGAAATCTGCGGCGAAGGGACGGCGTGACAGGATTGCCGAGCCGCCGATATAGGCAGGCGGCGGGCAGATGAGCTGGTACGGATAGGTGGCCTTGAGCACGCCCAACTTTTCGACCCAGTAGGCCGAGACTTCGTTGAGCGTGATGACGTCCGGCTTTTCGCGCCCGATCATCGAGAACACATCGTTTGGCCGCGGATTGTCGTAGCGCAGGTTGAGCTGCACCAGACGGTACAGACTGCCGCCGGGTTCCGCCGAAGCGGCGTTCACCTTCAGCGCATGTCCCGAAAATCCCACGGTCTGGACGATCGCGGTCGCACCGAAAAGCAGGGCGAAGACGGCCTCCGGCCAATAGCGCAGGAAGACCAGCAGCGGCACGCCGCAGACGAGCAGGCCCGCAGCCAGATGAATGCGCAGGTGCGAGAAGGAATCGAACGCGAAATGGATCCAGCCGAGATAGCCGAACGCCAACGCCGCCGCGATGCCAAGCAGCGTGGTGACGGCCAGCAGCCGCAATATGATTGATCCCCTCAGGCGGTCCATGGCGCTCGGATGGTCGAAGATTGAGGCGCGATCAAGACAGCCGCGCCGCTCTGCTGAGCGTCGAACCTACAGGAACGCAGTTTCCGAAAAGCTGCGCAGTTTGCGCGAATGCAGCCTTTCGGCCGGCATCTCGGCGAGCTTTTCCATGGCGCGGATGCCGATGGTCAGGTGCTGGGACACCTGCCGCTTGTAGAATTCCGTCGCCATGCCCGGAAGCTTCAGTTCGCCGTGGAGCGGCTTGTCCGAGACGCAAAGCAATGTCCCGTAGGGAACGCGGAAACGGAAGCCGTTGGCCGCGATGGTGGCCGATTCCATGTCGAGCGCAATGGCGCGCGATTGCGAGAGCCGCTGCACCGGCCCGCGCTGGTCGCGCAGCTCCCAGTTGCGGTTGTCGATGGTAGCGACCGTTCCCGTGCGCATGATGCGTTTCAGGTCGTAGCCTGAAAGTCCGGTCACCTCAGCCACCGCTTCCTGCACGGCCACCTGTATTTCGGCCAGCGCCGGGATCGGAACCCAGACCGGTAGATCGTCGTCGAGCACGTGGTCCTCGCGCACATAGGCATGAGCCAGCACGTAGTCGCCCAGCGCCTGTGTGTTGCGCAGCCCGGCGCAGTGGCCGAGCATCAGCCAGGCATGCGGGCGCAGCACCGCGATATGGTCGGTGATCGTCTTTGCGTTGGAAGGGCCGACGCCGATATTCACCATCGTGATGCCGCCATGGCCCGGCTTGGACAGATGGTAGGCCGGCATCTGCGGCATACGGGTCAGCGTCGAGCCTTCGTGCGGCATGGTCTCGCCGGCACGCGTGATGACGTTGCCGGGCTCGATGAAGGCCTCGTAGCCGTCGCCGCCCTTGGCCATCAGCTCGCGCGCCAGCACGCAGAACTCGTCGATGTAGAACTGGTAGTTCGTGAACAGCACGAAATTCTGGAAGTGGTTCGGGCTGGTGGCCGTGTAGTGCGACAGCCTGTGCAGCGAGTAGTCGATGCGCTGCGCGGTAAACGGCGCCAGCGGCATCGGCTCGCCCGGCAGCGGCTCGTAGGTGCCGTTGGCGATGTGGTCGTCGGTGGCGTTCAGGTCCGGTACGTCGAAGAGGTCACGCAGCGGCCGCTGGATGCGGTCGGCCACGCCGGCGTCCACGTGCGTGCCTTCGAGGAACGCGAAATGCAGCGGGATCGGCGTTTCGGATTCGCCCACCGTCACCGGCACGCCGTGATTGCGCATCAGCAGTCGAAGCTGCTCGGTCAGGTAGCTGTCGAACAGATCGGGGCGGGTGATGGTTGTCGAGTAGTGCCCCGGCGCGGCCATGTGCCCGTAGGAAAGTCGCGTGTCGATCTGGGTGTAGGAGGAGGTCGAGACACCGACCTCGGGATAGAAGGCGCGATAGCGGCGCTGCTGATCGACACCTTCGCCGAGCTTGTCGAACGAGTCCCTCAGGAAGCTGGTGTTGCGGTCGTAGAGGGCCTTGAGCGCGTCGACGGCCTCGCGTGCGTCGGTGAAGCTCTGGCGGGCATAGGGGTCCGGCGTGGAGACCGATTCGATGGGTTGTGGGTAGATTCGCTTTTCCATGACCTATTATAGAGACTTGGTCATGACGTTTCGAGGGTCCCCACCTCCAATTTCCGTTTGAAGCTGTTTTGCGGTCTGCCTGACACTCACAGGCGGCGCAGGCTCGTGACCAGCACGAAACCGATGCCCTTCTGCGGCGAGCCGGCGCTTTCGATGATGCTGGCCGAACCGGCCTGCACGGACTGTATCGCGAGCAGCGGCGTGAACAGCAGCATGAAAAGCAGGGTCACGCGCAATGCAGCGGTGAACAGGCCTGGGAAAGTGTTTGCGATCTGGTTCATCGGTCGCCTCTTCAGTGACGGGCCGGGATGGCGCAGCCGCTGGCATCGCAGCTCAGGAAGCCCGTCGGGCGCACGTGGTTGGCGCGGCTGTCCTCTGCGACGAGCATGGAGAGCGCCATGCCGAACGAGGCGACGAGCAAGCATACGATTGTGAAGCGGCGGCTGAGCATCTCTGGCGGTGTCCTTCGTTTGTGACCGAAAGATGCCAGAAGCCGGCTGAACCATGGCTGAGATGTGCATTCATCTGCCGTTCAGCGACCTTAACGAAAGCTTGCAGGTATTGATTGGTGCGGCTTTGCGCCGGCTTGGGCGGCCAGCACGAACGTTTTCCTAGCCATGCCGTCGAAGGATTGTACTGCTGGACGGGAGCCGGACCGGCGGCCCAGCGTCATGCGGGACCGCCGGCGGCAGCGTGATCTACTGCCGCTTCCAGTTCTGGGTGCGGCAGAAGATGGCCGCTACGCAGCCCTGCATGGCAAGGCTGTTGCCGTTCAGCGTGGCATTGCCGGAATAGGTCTTGTCGTTCGCGGGGTCGGTGATTTTCCCCTTGTATTTGCCGCTTCCGGCCGGCTGCATCTGCCCGATGCGTTTGCCATTATGCTCGCCGCTGCGCAGCGTAATCATGAAGCTGCCCCCGGACGCAGCGATCTGGGCGATGGCGCCGCTGTCTGTCTTCCAGTTCCCCTCGATGGGATCGGCAAGCGCGGTGCCCGCGAGCATGAGGGACAGTGCTGCTGTGACTGTAATTCTGCGAAGCATGTTTCTCCTCCCATCCCGGACGGGCTCATATCCCGGCGCGGGCTTGTTACTTACGCAAACGTAAACGTAAACGAATTCGTGTTGCCGCGAAAGACCCCGCATGCACGGCAGGATTGCGCGACTTTCTGCGCCATGCGGTCGCGCAATCGTCGAAAGAAGCCGGAGCGTGGTTAGCGAAAGCTTTCCCCGGCACAGGACAATTTTCAACGACTTTTCGGCGAAATGCGGAGAACTCCGCGCTTCCTATCCTTAACGAAATCCGAGCTTTACTTCTTGTTTTAGTTTTGTTTTCCGCAAATTAAGCAAGCCATTTAACGACGGATTCAAGCCTCCGCTGCATTCTCCAAACCATCGGATCACACGACGGGACCCGCACAAAACAAGGGTTCTCGGGAGACACACAGGGGACTGGAACATGGCACGTTTTGACATGCTTGAAGCCGGCATCGGCTCCACCGCACAGGCTGAAATTCTGTTCGAACTCGGCATGATGTATGCCACCGGACGCGACTGCGACGTCGATCTCGTCGCCGCCCACAAATGGTTCAACATCGCCGCGATCAAGGGTTCTGATCGTGCTGCCGGGCTGCGGGCCGAACTTGCCGCGACCATGAGCAAGCATGACATCGCAAGGGCGCTTCGCGCCGCCCGCGAATGGATGACCGTGCACTGAGTTTTACGAGGCGCGGCGTTCGCGCCTCAAGGAATGAACAGGGATGGCGAGTTGGGTGCGGGCGCACCGGGGCTTGACCATGAGCGAGGGTCGCGACCGGCGGGAACAGCCGGCGCGGCCTTCGCTTTTTTCGGCTCAGGCCTCGGCTTCCTCCTGGAATCGCACCAGCACGGTCCCGTCGGTAACCTGCGCGCCTTCCGCGGCCATGTCCTCGATGATGCCGTCATGCGGTGCTGCGATCGTGTGCTCCATCTTCATCGCTTCCAGCACCAGCAGCGGCTGGCCCTTGGCGACCGCATCGCCCACAGCCGCCCGCACCACTTTGACCAGCCCCGGCATCGGCGCACGCAGGGCGTCACCGCCAGCCGCCGCCGCTTCGGCTTCGGCGAACGGGTCTGCCACCGCAAAGGTGTGGCTGGCCGCACCGGCGAAGACTGTGACGTGGCCGGGCCAGCGTGCGGCCCGCCTGGCGGTCGCGAGCGGCTGCGTTGTCGTGGCGCCGTCGATGGTGACGGCCGCGTTGCCGTTGGCTGCGATGGCGAGCTTTGCGACGATCTCGTTGCCCTCATGTGAGAGACGCACCTGCCGCACGGGCGCATGGAAATGCGCGTAGCCGGCCAGCGATGCCCAGGGGTCCACCGCCTTCGGGTCGGTCTCGACACCGGCGGCTGCAATGGCAGCGGCTGCAAGCTGGCCTGTTGTCGGCACGTGTGAAGCGGTCAGTTCCGCCTGCTTGCGTTCTATGAGCCCGGTATCGACGTCGCCGGCTGCGAAATCCACGTCGCTGGCAAGTGCTGCGAGGAACGCGGTATTGACCACCGAGCCCGCGATTTCCGTGCCGGAGAGTGCTTCGCCCAACGCCTCCAGTGCGGCACCGCGGTCGGGGCCGTGAACCACCAGCTTGGCGATCATCGGGTCGTAGAACGGTGAGATCGCATCGCCCTCGCGCACGCCGGTTTCGACGCGAAGTGCCGCCGTTGCCGCCGGAAAACGCAGATGATGCAGGGTGCCGATCGCCGGCAGGAACCCCTTAGCCGCGTCCTCGGCGTAAAGCCGTGCCTCGAACGCATGGCCCGACAGCAAAATCTGGTCCTGCAGCTTCGGCAGCCGCTCGCCGCTTGCCACCCGCAACTGCCATTCGACCAGATCGACGCCGGTGACCATCTCCGTCACCGGATGTTCCACCTGCAGTCGCGTGTTCATCTCCATGAACCAGAAGCGGTCGGGCCGCAGCCCCTGCGAGGCGTCGACGATGAATTCGATCGTGCCGGCGCCCGAATAGTTGATGGCCTCTGCCGCGGTCACGGCGGCTTCGGTCATCGCCGCCCGCATCTCGGGCGTCATGCCGGGGGCAGGGGCCTCCTCGATGACCTTCTGATGGCGCCGCTGTGCGGAGCAGTCGCGCTCGAAGAGGTGCACCACATTGCCGTGGTTGTCGCCGAACACCTGCACTTCGATGTGCCGGGGCTTCTCGACATATTTCTCGACCAGAACCCGGTCGTCACCGAACGCCGCCTTGGCCTCGCGCCTTGCCGCTGCCAGCGCCTCGGGAAAGGCGTCCGGGTCTTCGACCTTGCGCATGCCCTTGCCGCCGCCGCCTGCCCGCGCCTTGATAAGCACCGGGTAGCCGATCTCGCGTGCCTTGGAGGCGAGGATCACGATCTCCTGGCCTTCGCCGTGATAGCCGGGCACCACCGGCACGCCGGCCTTCTCCATCAGACGCTTGGCAGCGTCCTTCAGCCCCATGGCACGGATCGACGCTGCCGAAGGACCGATGAAGACGAGACCGGCTGCTTCCACCGCCTCCACGAAATCCGGGTTTTCCGACAGGAAGCCGTAGCCGGGGTGGATCGCCTGCGCTCCGGTGGCCTTGGCGGCCTCGATAATCTTCGCCGCCACCAGATAGCTCTCGCCGACGGGAGACGCGCCGATATGCACGGCTTCGTCCGCCATCTCCACGTGCAGCGAGCGGCTGTCGGCATCCGAATAGACGGCGACGGTCGCGATGCCCATCCGGCGAGCGGTGCGGATAACGCGGCACGCGATCTCGCCGCGATTGGCGATCAGGATCTTGTCGAACATGAAGCTCTCCTGGAAACGGGAATCCTGCAACGGCGTTGGCCCTCCGTGACGATAGCCATGCCGAATGCGGTTGTGCAGATTGGTGCTTTGCCCCTACCTTGCCGCGCGAGCGAGGCAGGCGAGGAAATGCCATGACGAGAAGTTTGCGATTGCTGGCCGCGGCGGCAGCGATTGTATGGATGCCGGCGGCAGCCCATGCCGACTGGAAGCCGGTGGAGAAGATCGAGCACTACCGGGTATCGGGCAGCTCGGGCATCGATCTCTACCGGTCCATCGGTGAGAACGGGCCGCAGGTCGGCGTCGGACGCGCCATCGCGTTCACCGACTTCAAGCTGTTGTGGTCGCGCGACTATCGTCCGCAGCCTGACGGCTCCTGCACGCTCGTCTCCGCGCGTCCGAGCCTGACCATCATCTATCGCCTGCCAAAGGCATCCGGGGACATGCCGGCGGCGACCCGGCGCCTGTGGGAAACCTTCGTCACCGGCGTAGCCGCGCACGAGAAGGTCCATGGCGAGTTCATCATCGATCTCGTCAAGGCGATCGAGGCCACCTCGGTAGGCCTGTCCGCGCCGAACGATCCCGACTGCCAGAAGGTTCGCGCCGAGCTGCAGAGCCGTCTCGGCCCGCTTTCGCAGGAGCAGCGGCGTCGCAGCCGCGAATTCGACCAGGTCGAGTTGACCGACGGCGGCAACGTCCACCGGCTGGTGCTCGCGCTGGTGAATGGCGGGTAGGGCGGTCGCGCCCGTCCAGTGTTCCGGTTTTCTGATGCCAGCCTGCATCATCACATCCTGAACACGCCGAACTTCGTGTCCGGCACCGGCGCGTTGAGGGCGGCGCTCAGAGACAGCGCCAGCACGTCGCGGGTCTTCGCCGGATCAATGATGCCGTCATCCCACAGCCGGGCGGACGAGTAGAGCGGGTGCCCCTCATGCTCGTATTTCATAAGGATCGGCTTGCGGAACTTCGCCTCGTCCTCGGCCGACCAGTCCTCACCCCTGCGCTCGAAACCCTCGCGCTTTACCATCGCCAGCACGGTCGCTGCCTGTTCGCCGCCCATCACGGAGATGCGCGCGTTGGGCCACATCCACAGGAAGCGCGGCGAGTAGGCGCGCCCGCACATACCATAATTGCCCGCGCCGAAGGAGCCGCCGATGATGACGGTGAGCTTCGGCACCTGCGCGGTTGCCACCGCCGTGACCAGCTTGGCGCCGTCCTTGGCGATGCCGCCTGCCTCGTATTTGCGTCCGACCATGAAGCCGGTGATGTTCTGCAGGAAGATCAGCGGAATCTTGCGCTGGCAGCACAGCTCGATGAAGTGCGCGCCCTTTAGCGCGCTTTCGGAAAACAGCACCCCGTTGTTGCCGAGGATGCCGACCGGCATGCCGTGGAGGTGGGCAAAGCCGGTTACCAGCGTCGTGCCGTAGTTCTGTTTGAACTCGTCAAACTCCGAACCGTCCACCAGGCGTGCGATGACTTCGCGCACGTCGTAGGGCTGGCGCAGATCGGTGGGCACCACGCCGTAAATCTCTTCCGGTGCGTAAAGCGGTTGAATCGGTTTGCGCAGCGTCACGCCTATCCGCTTGTTCCGATTCAGGTTCTTGACGATGCGCCGGACGATCGCGAGCGCATGCGTGTCGTCGGTGGCGTAGTGGTCGGCGACACCGGATTCGCGCGTATGCAGGTCCGCCCCGCCGAGGTCTTCGGCCGTTACGTCCTCGCCTGTTGCCGCCTTCACCAGCGGCGGGCCGCCCAGAAAAATGGTTGCCTGCTTTCGCACCATGATCGTCTCGTCCGACATTGCAGGCACATAGGCGCCACCTGCTGTACACGACCCCATCACGCAGGCGATCTGCGGAATGCCGGCAGCCGACATGTTGGCCTGGTTGAAGAAGATGCGGCCGAAATGCTCGCGATCCGGAAACACCTCGTCCTGGTTGGGCAGGTTGGCACCGCCTGAATCGACGAGGTAGATGCAGGGCAGATTGTTCTGCAGCGCGATCTCCTGCGCGCGCAGATGCTTCTTCACCGTCAGCGGATAATAGGTGCCGCCCTTCACCGTCGCGTCGTTCACGACGACCATGCACTCGGTGCCCTCGATCCGCCCGATGCCGCAGATCATGCCGGCCGAGGCGATGTCCTCGCCATACATGCCCCATGCCGTGAACTGGCCGATCTCGAGGAAAGGCGCGCCGGTGTCGAGCAGCTGGGCCAGGCGTTCGCGCGGCAGGAGCTTGCCACGGGCGACGTGACGCTCGCGGGCCTCCTCGCTGCCGCCGAGCTCGACGGTCGCGGCCTTGTCGGAGATGTCGGCGACGAGCTCGCGCATCCGCTCGGCATTTGCCTTGAAGGTGTCGGACGAAGGGGAGAGTTCGGACTTGATGATGGGCATTGCGGCTCCCGTGAGCTTTTTATTGCGCGGTGGTGTTGCCGTAGGCGGGAACGCCGCCCGCATCGTTCAGCATGCGCGCGAAGTGCATGAGATTGAAGGTCATGGTGGTCAGATTCTTACGGGTGAACTCGTTGTCGAAGCCGGCCTGGCTCCCGTCGTCCATCTTGTCGCCGTAGGCGGGGCCGGGGCCTGCCTCGCCGATCCAGCCACAATCGGCTTGGGGCGGCACCGTGTAGCCCACATGTTGCAGCGAATAGAGCACCGTGTTGGACACGGCCTTGATGCCGTCCTCGTTGCCGGTGACCATGCAGCCTCCCACCTTGCCGTAGTAGATGTACTGGCCTTTGTCGTTTTTCTGCGCCGAATGCGCGTAGAGCCGTTCGATGATCATGCGGCAGATGGAACTTTCCTCTCCGAGCCAGATCGGCGTGCCGATAACGAGGATATGGCTGTCGCGCACCTTCGGCCAGATGCGGTCCGGCCAATCGTCCACTTCCGCGCCGTGCTTGCGCATGTCCGGCTGGACGCCGAAGGCGATCCTGTGGTCGGCCGCGCGCAGATAATCGGTCGAAACACCGCAATCCGACATGATCTCGATCGCGTCGCGCATGAGCGTCTCGGTGTGCGATCGGCCTTGTCCGGTGGGTGTCAACGTGGTGTTGATGAACAGCGCGCGCAGACCGGAAAAGTCGGCCCGGTTGCCGGAAATGAGCTCTTTCTGGCGTTGGTCAAGCGGCATGTCGTGCCTCCATTTTGTTGGAAATGAAGAACTAGAGCGCCAAGGCCCGACGTCACGCAGACTCCCCCATCATCTCCCGGCCGATCAGCCAGCGCCTGATCTCACTCGTGCCGGCGCCGATCTCATAGAGCTTGGCATCGCGCAGCAGGCGGCCGGTCGGATAGTCATTGATGTAGCCGTTGCCGCCGAGAAGCTGGATCGCGTCGAGCGCGGTCTGCGTCGCCTTCTCCGCAGCATAGAGGATGCAGCCGGCCGCATCCTTGCGCGTGGTCTCCTTGCGGTCGCAGGCCGCCGCGACGGCGTAGACATAGGCCCTGCAGGCGTTCATCGTGGTGTACATGTCGGCGAGCTTGCCCTGCACGAGCTGGAACTCGCCGATCGCGCTGCCGAACTGGCGTCGCTCCTGCGTATAGGGGATCGCAACATCGAGAGCGGCCGCCATGATGCCGAGCGGCCCGCCCGACAGCACGACGCGTTCGTAGTCGAGCCCGGACATCAGCACCTCGACGCCCTTGCCCTCTTCGTAAAGCACGTTTTCGAACGGCACCTCGACATCCTCGAACACCAGTTCGCCGGTGTCGGAGCCGCGCATGCCCAGCTTGTCGAGTTTCTGCGCGACCGAGAACCCCTTCATCTCGCGCTCGATCAGCAATGCGGTGATGCCGCGCGAACCCATCGTCGGCTCCGTCTTGGCATAGACGACCAGCGTATTCGCCGAGGGGCCGTTGGTAATCCACATCTTGGAGCCATTGAGCACGTAGCGGTCGTTCTTCTTGTCGGCCCGCAGCTTCATCGACACCACGTCCGATCCCGAGCCGGTCTCCGACATGGCCAGCGCGCCGACAGCCTCGCCCGAACAGAGCGAAGGCAGGTATTTTTCCTTTTGCTCCTGCGTGCCCCAACGGTTGATCTGGTTGACGCACAGATTGGAGTGCGCGCCATAGGAAAGCCCGACGGACGCGGACGCGCGGCTGATCTCCTCCATCGCGATCACATGAGCGAGATAACCCATGCCGGTGCCGCCGAAGTCAGGGTCGGCCGTCATGCCGAGCAGGCCGAGCGCACCCATCTCACCCCACAGATGGGCCGGGAACTCGTTGGAACGATCGATCTCGCCGGCGATCGGCGCGATCTGTTCCTGCGCGAAACGGCGCACCATGTCGCGCATCGCGTCGATATCCTCGCCGAGGCCGAAATTCATCGAATGGTCGTACATCGTCTCTCCCCTTATGCGTTGCGCGCGCCGACGAGGCGCATCGTCATCTTGTGATAGGTATCCGTCACCTCCGCGACGGAAAGGCGTTCGTCCGGACGGAACCAGACGATCACGCCGGTGACCATCTGGATGATGGCCATCGCTGTCAGCGTCACGTCCTCGACCGTGAAGAGCCCGGCATCGGCACCTTGCCGCAGGATTTGCCGCAGTTCCTTTTCATAGCCAGCGCGCAGGCGCAGGATCGTAGACAGGCGATCCCGCGACAACGACCGCAACTCCATGTTGTTGACGTGTGTCGAGTGCCGCCGCTCCACATGGAAGTTGATATGGTTTCGGACGAAAGCAGCAAGCAGGGCGGTAGCATCCCCGGTGGCCGGCCGGGCGGTTTCCCAACTTGCGACGAGCGCGTTCATATGCGCCGTCATAAGGTCGTAGAGCAGGTCTTCCTTGGTCGGGAAATAGCGATAGAGCGCCGCCGGTTGCACACCCACCTCGGCGGCGAGCTGGCGCATCGACACCGCTTCGTAGCCGTAGCGCGCGATCAGGTTCACGGCGGCATCCCTTATCGCCGCCTGCGTCCTTTCACCGTCCGATCCTGCAGTTCGCGCCATCATCTTCTCCGGATGGTCATATAATAAAACGAACGTTCAATTAATTCAAGGGGTAGGTGTGAAGCGGCCGCTCTCGGTTCTACGACGAGCCTAACCTTTGGATATGCGGATTGCTCGCCTAGCTACGCGCCGCGGTAAGCGCGTCCGGCAGCATCTGCTCGAACAGGTCGATCGCTGCATCCGGGCCAACGCTGACGCGGATGCAGCGATCGAGCACTGGCGCCATCGGCTTGCGCACGAACACGTCGCGCGCAATGAGCGCCTGCATGATCTTGAGCGCGAACGCACTGTCCCCGCCGCAATCGAAGGTGACGAAGTTTGTGGCAGACGGCAGCGGCTTCAGGCCGTTGGCCTCCGCGATCGCGGCGATCCGGTCACGGCATGCAGCGACTGAGCCGATAACGGAGAAAAGGTAGTCCTGATCGGCGAGAGCGGCCAGCGCCGCGGTCTGCGCGATCCGGTTGACGCCGAAATGGTTGCGAACCTTGTCGAATGCCCGGATCGTCTCCGCTTCGCCTATGGCGTAGCCGCAGCGCAGGCCGGCAAGGCCATAGGCCTTGGAGAAGGTACGCATCCGCAGGACATTGGGCCGCGCGACATCGAGCGGCGGTATGGCCGAGGCCGGCGCGGTTTCGCCATAGGCTTCGTCAAGAACCAGCAGCGTCGTTTCCGGTAGGGCCTCGATCAGCCGCGAGATTTCCGCAGCCTCCCACCATGTGCCCATCGGGTTGTCGGGGTTGGAGAGATAGACCAACGGCGCATTTTCGCGCCGCGCAGCATCGGCAAGTCCCTGAAGATTTTCACGGTCATCCAGGTAGGGAACGCTGACCAGATGCCCGCCGAAACCCGCCACGTGGTAGTTGAAAGTGGGGTAGGCGCCGAGCGAGGTTACCACCGGCTGTCCCGGCTCGACGAATAGCCGCACGATCAACCCGAGCAGCCCGTCGATCCCTTCGCCGACCGTGATGTTTTCCGGCTCGACCCCGAGATGAGCGGCCAGTGCCGCCTTCAGGTCGTGGTTCTCCGGGTCGGCGTATTTCCATACGTCGCCCGCCGCCTCGGCAATGGCCGCCTTGACCGCGGGTGAGGGGCCGAAGCCGCTTTCATTGGCGCCTATGCGCGCGCGGAAAGGGCGCCCGCGCTGGCGTTCCTGCGCTTCCGGGCCGACAAAAGGCACAGTGGCGGGCAATGTTGCGGCAAGGGCGGTGAGGGCAGGGCGGTTCATGATCGGCAAAGGCTTGAGCAGGTTGCGGATGCTGCGCTTTACAGCGTTTCGTAGGCTTTGGCGATCTGCGAAAGCATGGCGACTTCGAGCGCGGTGGCATCGTCGTCGCTGGCATCGGGCCGTGACGATGTCTTGGCGATGACCACGCGGCTTTGCGGGTCGGCCCAAAGCCACTGGCCGTGTATTCCGACCGCCGCGAGCGTGCCGCGGCCATCGCCGACATCGTACCAGCACGAGCGGTAGCGCCCGTCCTCGAACATGTCTGCGAAATTGCCGTCCACCCAGGCTTGCCGGTCGCCATTGGTGCGCATGTCGTCGATCCAGTCGCGCGGGATGACGCGCGTACCGTCGGCCGTGCGACCATCGTTCATCACGAGTTGACCCAGCCGGGCAAGATCGCGCGTGGTGATGCAGACGCCACCCGCGGCTCGCGCGGTGCCGACCCGATCGACCGTGACGCTGGCAGCGCCCCGCGCGCGCATTGCCCGCCAGAGGCGGTTCGCCAGGTAAAGATGATAGCGCACGCCCGTTGCGCGTTCGACGACGAGACCGAGCAGATCCGTGTTCGGTGACGCGTAATAGAACTGCGTGCCATGACCGTGCCCGCGCGGCCCCAGCGTGGCGAGGAACGCTTCCATCGTTTCCGGCTGGCTGTCGCCGCGCTCGGGGTTCCACAGCATGGCGCGGCGATAGCGGTCGAACGCGCCGCCGTCGTCGAGATATTCCTCGTCGAAATCGAGGTCGACGGTCATGTCGAGCAGGTCGCGAACGCGAGCATCGCCATAGGCGGAGCCCTGCATCGAAGGGACGTATCGCGTGACCGCCGCATCCGGGTCCAGCAGCCCTTCGCCGGCGGCGATCCCGGCGAGCAGGCCGGTGACCGACTTGCTGATCGAGAAGATCACGTGCGGTCGCGCCGGATCGGCGTTCTCAGCCAGCCATTCCGCGATCACCGCACCATCGCGCATGACCACCAGATGATCGGTATGAGAGCGCTCCATGTGAGCCAGTACCCCGATGGCGCTTCCGTCGATGTCCTTGAGTGAAAGCTCTTGCAGGGCGGCGGGGCCGGGAGAGGGAGTTTCGTTTCCGGTCGCGGGGGCAATTTCGGCGGTTGGAACGAATTCGGCCACGTGCTGGAAGCTGTAGCGGCTGAACGGGCTCGTTCTCCAGTTGGCAAGCGTGATGTCGGAACGCTTGAAACTGTCGGTCATCGCGAACTCCCCCGAATCCTGTCTTTGCAATCGCGCGCCGATTGGCGGCAGGCAGGCCTTTGGAGTCAACAAAAAAGCCCGGCGGTCACTCGCCGGGCTTTCAAGAACGTGGAATGTCGGGATCAGAAGCTGCGGGTCACGCGCAGCACGCCTTCCCAGCTATCGGCACCGCCGGAAACCTTCGTGTAGCGAACCTCCGGCAGCACTTCGAGATTCTCGATCGGGGTCAGCGCGAGGCCGCCCTTTGCCTGCCAGGCGCTGTCACCGCTGGTCGTCGCATCGAACCACTGCAGGTAGCCGTTGACGGCAATCTTCTCGTTCAGCTTCACCTCGGCATGCGCCAGGATCGACCATTCCGAGGTCTCGCCGGAGCCAGGATTGACCGCCCCGTAAGTACCGCTCTCGCTGCTGCTGTAAAGTACGTGCACGCCGAGCGCGAACGGGTCGAAGTTCACGCGGCCCACGGCCTTTGCACCCCAGGAGTCATCGGGATTGTCGTAGCCGACCATGCCGCCGATCGATCCCCAGTCCTTGCGGTAGATCGCGCCGGTTTCGATATTCGGCTCGAACTGACCGGTCCCGGTCTCGACAGCCGCGATGACGGCTGAGAAGCCGTTGGCCGCCTCGTAGGTATAGGACACCTCGCCGCTATTGTAGATCTGGCCTGCGAAGTCGCCTTCGAACTCGCCCGGCGCGCCATAGTCGCCGAAGAACCGTGCATAGGGATTGTCGGTCTTGCCGACGAGCAGCGTGCCGCTGCCCATCTGAAGCTCCATGAAGAGCTGGTCGGCGTAGACATCATTGCCGTCGAGCGAATTCCATTCGAAGAAGAGGTGCGCGAAGCCACGCAGCGTGCCCCACTCTGTCTCGGAGCGGACATCGAAGCTGGGGGCGAAGCGGGCCGTCTTCGTGAAGACGTATGGCAGCCCTTCCTGCTTCACATAGTCCATCCGGTAGCGCATATAGCCGCCGATCTGAAGACAGGTCTCGGTTCCGGGGATATAGAAGAAGCCCGCGCCATAAACGTCGCATATGCGAACATATTCCATTGGTTCAGGCTCTGCATATACAACGGCGTCAGCTGCATGTACTGCCGAGATACCGGAAAGGGACGCAAGAGATGCAAGGATAGCGCCGCGCAATTTCATGAATTATCTCCGAATCGGAACGAGGTGTATCGGTTTCTTTGGTCAGGGCCTGATGTTGGAAATAAAACGACTCTGCTCAGGCTTGTCATGAAGTGGAGATTTCAGAAATTTGGCCGGCTGGACAACAGAAATATCGAATGGATCGATTTCAACTGCAGAGGGAAAGTTGCGTGTTGCAGAAATGCTACGAATCGATGGCGCAAGAATAGGCAGATGCTGAATCCGCATGCCGAGGCGCCTGTGGCGCAAGGTCGGGACGACCTTTCATGAAAAAGCTTCTAGCTCGGTTCCTGTCGATTGATGAACAGCGTCAATGCTGTTATCTGCACGCACTTCGAAGGGGTGGCGGGGCTTCAACCGGCTTCTGGCGACCGATCCGTGAGCGGAAGCTTCAGCAGAGTGGTATTGATGCCGTTTGAACGTATCTCCGTGGTGGGGCTCGGATATATCGGACTTCCCACCGCGGCGGTGTTTGCCAGCCGCAACAAGAAGGTAATTGGTGTTGATGTCGCCCCGCATGTGGTCGACACCATCAATGCCGGCGGGACTCATTTCGTAGAGCCCGATCTCGACGCGCTGGTGCATCGCGTGGTGAAAGACGGTTTCTTCCATGCCACGCTGACGCCGGAGGAGGCCGACGCCTTCGTGGTCGCCGTGCCGACACCGTTCCGCGACGCGACCGTGTCGCAGGTGCCAGAGCCGGACCTCAGCTACATCGAAGCTGTCAGCCGCATGATCGCGCCCGTGCTGCGGCCAGGCAATCTCGTGGTGCTCGAATCCACCTCGCCCGTCGGAGCCACCGAGCAGATGGCCGCGTGGTTTGCCGAGGAAAGGCCGGACCTCACTTTTCCGCAGACGCATGGCGAGGCATCGGATATCCGCATAGCTCACTGCCCGGAACGCGTACTGCCGGGTCAGGTCCTGCGCGAGCTGGTTGAGAACGACCGGGTGATCGGCGGCATGACACCGCTCTGTTCGACACGGGCGGTCGAGCTCTACAGGCAGTTCGTAAAAGGCGAGTGTTTCGTCACCGATTGCCGCACCGCGGAGATGACCAAGCTTACCGAGAACAGCTTTCGAGACGTCAATATTGCTTTCGCCAACGAACTGTCCCTGATCTGCGATCGCCTGGGTATCGACGTGTGGGAATTGATCCGCATGGCCAACCGCCATCCGCGCGTCAATATCCTTCAGCCCGGCCCGGGCGTAGGAGGGCATTGCATTGCCGTCGATCCGTGGTTCATCGTCAGCGCGGCCCCCGAGCAGGCGCGGCTTATACGCCAGGCGCGCGAAGTCAACGATTCGAAGCCGCGCTGGGTCCTGTCCAGGGTGGATGCCGAAATCGAGGCGTGGACGACCGAAAATCCGGGCTTGAAACCAACGGTTGCCTGCTTCGGCCTGGCATTCAAGCCGAACATAGACGACCTGCGCGAGAGCCCTGCGCTCGGTATCGCTCGCGCGCTGGCGGAGAAGGTGCGAGATCGCCTTATGGTGGTCGAGCCGCATATCGCGAAGCTGCCTGACGGGTTGGGCGAGGCCACCCTCGTGTCCCCGCAGGACGCTCTCGCGAATGCTGATATCTGCGTGCTCCTGGTGGACCACGACGCGTTCAAGTTCGGCGGTACGCCGGATCGTGGCCGCGTCAGGATCGTCGACACAAGGGGAATATGGAAGGCATGATGCGCGTTCAGGGACGCAGGCAAGCTTGCGCCCCGGCCTGGTAACGGACGAGCGCCTGGATTTATTAGGAGAGTTGTTTTGAACGAGATGAACAAGGGATCGGCGGCCGCCGTGGCTGATAGCGCGATTTATGAGAAGCTTCTGTCCTCCATCGGCTCGCGCGATGCGCTAGTCGGGATCGTGGGGCTTGGCTATGTCGGGCTTCCGCTTGCGGTGACGGCAACGAACGCCGGCTTCGGCGTGATCGGCTTCGACATCGACGCGCAGCGCGTTGCCAAGGTGAACCGCGGCGAGACGGTCATCAAGCATATTGACGGTGCGCTCCTGGGCGATGCCATCGCCAAGGGCAAGTTCGAGGCTACGGCCGACTTTGCGCGGCTGGCCGAGGTCGATGCGATCCTGATCTGCGTGCCGACGCCGCTGACGCGCCATCGCGAACCGGACCTCTCCTTCGTGGTGGCCACGGCGCGCTCTGTCGCGGGCAGCCTGCGGGCCGGCCAGCTCGTGGTTCTGGAATCGACCACCTATCCCGGCACCACCGATGAGGTGCTGCGGCCGATCCTGGAAGAAGGCGGCCTGAAAAGCGGCCAGGATTTCTTCCTCGCCTTCTCGCCGGAGCGCGAGGACCCGGGCAATCCGGATTTCGGCACCTCCACGATCCCGAAAGTGGTGGGCGGCGACGGTGCGCATGCGCTGGAACTGGCCAACACGCTTTACGGTGCTCTGGTGACGAAGACGGTACCGGTGTCGTCTGCCGCGACGGCCGAGGCGGTGAAGCTGACGGAGAACATCTTCCGCGCCGTCAACATCGCGCTCGTGAACGAGCTGAAAGTCGTCTACGAGGCGATGGGCATCGACGTGTGGGAAGTGATCGACGCGGCTAAGACCAAGCCGTTCGGCTTCATGCCGTTCTATCCGGGGCCGGGGCTGGGCGGTCACTGCATCCCGATCGACCCCTTCTACCTGACGTGGAAGGCGCGCGAATACGAGATCTCAACACGCTTCGTGGAGCTTGCCGGCGAGATCAACACGGCAATGCCGCAGCGCGTGGTGAGCCAGTTGGCAAGGGCCATGGATTCAAGGCTCAAGCGCGGCCTCAACGGCGCGCGCATTCTGGTGCTTGGCATTGCCTACAAGAAGAATGTCGACGACATGCGCGAGAGCCCGTCGCTACGGCTGATCGAGCTTCTTGAGGAGCGCGGGGCGGTGACCGCCTACCACGATCCTCACATTGCCCAGATCCCGCCGACGCGCGAACATGCCCCGCTGACCGGTCGCCGCTCGGTCGATCTTACAGCGCAGGAGGTGGCGGCCTATGACGCCGTCCTCATCGCTACCGATCACGACACAGTCGACTATGCTCTGGTCGTCGACAACGCCAAGCTCGTCGTCGACACCAGAAACGCATGCGCCAGGCGGGATCTGCCAAACACCAACGTCGTCAAGGCTTAAGGCTCCTAGGGCTGCCGGCTAAGCTTCGAGCCAGACGTTTTCGAAATGCTGTTCGAGCGACTGATGTTGCTCGCAGCCTTTCACGCTGGCCTGGAACGAACGGAAGACCGACCGCCAGTAGGGCTGGATAATGATGCCCGAGTTGCGCAGATTGGATTCGATCTTTTCCATGATCGTGCGGCGCTCGTCCGGGTCGGGGGTCGCCAGCGCCTCGTCCACCAGGGCGTCGAACTCGGGGTCGGAGTAGCCACTCTCGTTCCAGGCACCGCCTGACCGATAGGCGAGCGCCAGCACCTGCACGCCGAGTGGGCGTCCAAGCCATTCGGTGCACGAGAATGGGAATTTCGTCCAGTCGTTCCAGAACGTCGCTTCTGGCAGGACGGTGCGCCTCGTGTTGAGACCGGCTTCGCGCATCTGCCCGGCGATCGCGTCGGCGGTCGCCTTCTGCCAGTCGACATCCACCGAGATCAGTTCGTATTCGTGATTTTCCATGCCAGCTTCGGCGAGCAATGCCTTGGCCTGCTCGACATCGCGAACGTGGGGGCCGATATCGGCGTATTCCTCATGGATGGGGGCGACGTGATGGTTCTCGCCCTGTTTGCCGCGACCATCAATGCCGAGAAGAAGGACCGCCTCGTTGTCGACGGCAAGCTGCCCGGCGCGACGAACGCGCGCATCGCCATAGGGTTCGGCACGTGCGCTGAAGCGTGCGACGATTGTGGAACCCGTGGCAATCTCCGAGGTCGTCAGGCCGATCGCCTCCACCTGATCGACCTGCTCGGCCGCCGTCTCGTGGTTGACATCGACTTCGCCCGCCTCGAAGGCGGACAGTGCCGCGTTCGGATCGGTGCCGTAGTCGATCCAGCGAATCCCGTCGAGGTGGAAGTCACCGCGCCACCAGGGCGCATCCTTGCGGCGGACCTCCGCGCTCTCGCCGGTGTTCCACGACACCATTTCGCATGGGCCGGTGGTGATCGCCAGTGCCTCAATGGGGTCTTCGCTCCCGTCGTAGCTGCGGTGCATGATGAGCCCGGGATAATCGGCCATGCCGGCGATCAGCGAGATGTCCGGCTTGGGCAGGTTCAGGCGGACAGTCATGTCGTCCAGCTTCTCGATCGCGCCCTCGATCGCCTGCTTCGACTCCGGGTCGATCAGCACGGACATGCGGTTCGCCATCGAATTGCCTTCGGCGGCGCTGTCGCACCAGCGGGTCAGGTTGTGGACGACATCGTCGGCGTTGAAATCATCGCCATTGGACCATGTGATGCCGGAACGGACCTTCAAGGTTATGACGCGGGCGTCGTCGCTAACCTCCCATGCTTCCAGCAGCCAGGGCTCGAAAGTGAAATCGCTATTCCAGCGCACCAGATACTCGTTGCACTGGCGCGCGATATTGGACATCTCGACCCCGTCGAAGGTGCGGGGGTCGCGCCAGTTCTTGACGGTCATGGAAACACGCAGCGTCCCGCCGGTTTGCGGCTCCTGCGCTGCGGCGGGCGTGACTGCCAGCCCGCCAAGTGCGCGCGCACCCGCCGCGCTGACCCCGAGGGCGGCGAGCGACGCAAGGAACTCGCGCCGGCCGATGCGGCCCGAGCGAAAGCTGCCGGTAACGGCTTCAGCCATTGGATGAAGGGATCGGTTTGTCAGCATGTGCCTGCTCATGTCGCTCTCCGTCGGTCGGTTGGGTGGAGCCGGATGGCTATGACGGCGGATCGTAGAGGCATCGGAGCGAGGCAAATGTGCGTGAATCCGCAAATGGTATGCGTCCAGCCGCGCGTTAGGACGCACTCATGGATTTCACAGCGTCGACTATCCGGTCGAAAGCTTCGGCCGCGCGGGCAACACGGGTTCGCGCTCGTAGAAAGCTGTGAACCAGACCAGGCTCGACCGTACAAACCGCGTTGCCGCCGGCTGCGCGGATCCGCTCGCAATAGAGCTCACCCTCGTCACGGAGCGGATCGAACTCAGGAACGGACACGAAGGTGCGCGGCAGGCCGGCGTAGTCGGTGTCGCGCAGAGGGTTGACGGCGGGGTCAGTCGCATCACCGGCGTCGCCTAGTCGAACCGCCTGATATTCGCCGATCTCGGCGGCTGAAAGCAGCGGCGCCTCGGCATGCTCACTGAAAGAAGGCAGGTCGCCATGGCTGCCGAGGCCGGGATAAACCAGCACCAGCCCGTGCGGCCTCGCCGGATCGTGCCGCGCCTTATGGGACACCGCCGCAGCCAATGCACCGCCGGCGCTTTCGCCGAACAAGATCGGAGGCCGCCCGAAAGTCCGGGCAGTCCATGCAAACGCGGCCATCGCGTCATCGAAGGCCGCGGGGTGAAGGTGTTCCGGTGCAAGCCGATAGTCGACAGAGATCACGTCGACGTCGGCGCGGCTGCACAGTTCGGCGCACATGTCGCCGTGGCTGTCCAGGTCGCCGAAGACAAACCCGCCTCCGTGGAAATAAAGGACCGTGGCCACGCCTTTCCGGCCGAGCGGTCGGTAGATGCGCAATAGTATGGTCCGGTCAGGAAACTCGAGTGCGGTATCGAGGATTTCGATGTCGGCAGGCGTGGGCGCGTGAAAGGCGCGGCACATCTCCCCGTAAACTGCCCTCTGGCGATCCAGCGGCTGGGTTGCCAGATCCGTTGGAAAGCCTCGCTCGTGCGCCTCTATGAAGGCAGCGAGGTCTGCATCCAGCAGGTGACGGTATCGGTCGAGTGCGGACATCGAGAGGCTCAGGGCTGCCTACAACGCATCGTAAAGTGCCCCGGCATCATCATACGCGAAGCGCAGCGGCACCGAGCCAACCACCTGCCAGGCGGAGACCGTCTCGCCGGCCATCAGCCTGCAAGCAGCATCGGTGTCCGTGACGGCGCCGCCATAAAGCCGGTTGGCGATGTTGAGGACCGCCGTCTCGTGCATGGCGCGGCTGCCGCTCGAACAGGCATCCTTGACCAGGATTGCGCGAAAGCCCTGGTCCACGGCGTCCTTGACGGTCGCGGCGATGCAGGCCTCGGTCCAGACGCCGCACACGAAAATCCATTGCAGGCCGTGAGCGCGGAAAAGCAGGGGCACGTCGCCTTGCGCGAGGCTGCTGGCGTCGGTCTTGACGAGCACGAGTTCGTCGCCGGCCGGCCCGACTTCCGGGCAGATTGCCGACAGCGGATCGTTCACATCGCTGAAGGCAGAGCGGCCGTCTTCCATCATCGGATGAAAGGGCCGGTGCGTTCCGGCACCGGCATCCACCACATAGGCCGAGTGGTGAACGGCGATGCCGCGCTCCCGCGCCGTTGCCTGCAAGCGCTGGACGTTTTCGAGCAGGCGGTCGAAGCCGTCGACTAGATAGCGGCTGTCCTGGCGGTGTTCTTCCTGCAGGTCCACGCAAAGAAGCGCGCTCTGTACGGGGTCGATCGTCAAAGGCTTTCTCAAGCTGCACCGCCTGCCAGAAACTCGTCCTCGTAGGGGAAACGCGACAGAAGCTCGGTGCCGGTCTCGGTGATCAGGATCTCATCCTCGAGCTTGACGCCTTCGCTGCCGCCCTTCTCACCGATATAGCTTTCGACTGACACGACCATGCCCGGCTGGATGATGCCATCGCGACCGTAGGTTTCGTAGTCCATTGAATGGGCGATGAAGGGCGTTTCGCCATGCATGCCAACGCCGTGCATGACCGAGGTGTAGCGCTGGTCGACGAACCGGTCGGGAATTTTCCACGCCTTTTCGGCTATCTCGCGAAACGCCATGCCGGGCTTCACGATCGAGATGTTGTGCTGAACCTGATCGTGGGCCATGCGATAGAGCATCTTCTGGTAGTCGCTCGGCTTGCCGGGACCACAGCGGAAGGTGCGCGAGAAGTCGGAATAGTAGCCGTAGCATCCGATCGTGTCGGTATCGAGCGCGACCAGTTCGCCCGGCCTGATCTTGCGACCGCTCGCCTCGTTGAACCACGGGTTGGTGCGCTGGCCGGAGGTGAGCAGGCGCGTCTCAATGAACTCGCCGCCCTGGCGGATGACCTCGCCATACATGATGGCGAACAACTCGTTCTCCGACACGCCCGGCTTGATCGCCTCGCGAACCGCGGAGACCGCGGCTTCCGCACCCGCCATCGAAGCGACGAGGCATTTGACCTCCTCCGGCGTCTTGATGGCGCGCACGGCGAGTATCTCGCCCTGGCAGTCCTTCACTTCGCAGCCGCGCTTCTCCAGCGCCAGAGCCTGGAGGTGGCTGCAGCGGTCTAGCCCCAGCTTCATCGAGCCGCCGCCGTGAGCCTTCAGCAACTCGGCGATTTCATCGGCGAAGGGACCGGCGGTTTCGTCGTCTCGTCCGGAGACCGACGACCATACCAGCTTCGACGGCCGCGCCTCGTCGACGGTGTCGAGCACCATGGAGACATGGTAGCTCTGGGGGTATTCGAACAGCACGATCGGCCCCTCGGCAGGCACGAAGAAATAGCGCGTCGAATTGCGCAGGAAATAACCGAACATGTTGCGCGAACCGGTCGCGTAGCGCTGGTTGTACGGGTCGAACAGCACCAGCGCGCCATAGCCGGCGTCCTTCATCCAGGCGCGCAGCTTCGCCAGCCGTCCCTTGCGCAGGGCATTCGCGTCGATGAAGGAGGGTTCGGTGTCGGAGAGCCACATGCCGCCCGCCGGGTCCGCAGCCGCCGGATGGCGCATGCGGTCCCTGAAGTCGACGTCTTCGGTGCTGTCGGGATCAAATACGACGATGCTCATTCATGCCTCCTGTATGCGGCGATGATGATGCCGGTCAGCTCGCTGGTTTGTGCCAGATTCCGCAAAAGAAAGCCCTGAAACCGCGAGACGGATCGGGAGTCATGCGCGGCGATAGGCGCCGGGAGTTGCTCCATGCGTTTCGCGGAAGGCGCGGGCGAAGCTGGACATGCTGGCAAAGCCGCAGGCCAGAGCCACCTCGCGGATCGGCAACGAGGAATGCGCCAGCAGGTCGGCGGCGCGGCGCAGACGCAACTGCCGGTAATAGGCGCTGGGCGCGACGGAGAGTTCCGCCTGGAACGCGCGCTCAAGCCTGTCGTTCGAGACCCCCAGCCGATGGGCCAGCGCCGCGATCGCGAGCCGCCCTTCGACTTCCTCTTCCATGATGGCAATCGCCGAGAGAACCAGTTCGTCGCGCACGCCGGTCCGCAGCCGAACAGGCATCAGCCGTCGGTCGACGCTGGAGCGCAGCGGCGAATGCACGAACCATTCGGCAACGCCGGCGCCAAGTTCGGCACCGTGATCGCCGGAAATGATCTCGAGCATCATGTCGAGGCTGCCGACACCGCCCGCCGAGGTAAAGCGGTTGCGGTCGACCACATAGAGATCGCGCTTCAGGTCGAGTTCCGGAAACGCCTCGTGGAATGCCGCCTGGCTGGTCCAGTGCAAGGTGCAGGCGTGGCCGTCGAGCAGACCGGCCCGCGCGAGAAAGAAGGCGCCATCCGCCACGGCTCCAATCGCGGCGCCGCGACGAAGGCAGCGCCGGATCCATGCGGTGGCCTCCTTCGATACCACCTGATCCGCATCGCCGCCCGAGCAGACGACGACCCGGTCGACGATAGGAGCGTCCGCAACGCCATGGTCGGGCGCGATCAGAATTCCGTTCGACGCTCTCACCGGCCTGTTCGAAGGGCCGACCACGATCCACCGATAAAGCTGACGTTTGGCCAGTACATTGGCCGCGCGAAGCGGCTCGATGACCGAGCTGAACGCCATCATCGGAAAGGCCGGAAACACGAACGCGGCGACCAGCCGCGTGGTCTCCCGGCTTGCAGCTGCCGCGCTTTCAGCGATGCTGGGGTTTGGAAGTATGTGTGCCATGTCGCAATGCCGCGCGATCGCTTGTAAATTTCGGGCGTCGGAGGACGCCTCGGGAGATGCGTTGCCGCAAGCCGGTGAAGGCATCACGGCGCAGGCCCGCAGACGCCGTCGATACGGCGGATCGTGTAGAATGGCTGCGCCGTTGTCCATCCATCGCGAGCGGCATTTTAGCCGGGTCAACTCAACTCTACATGGGTTGATGATTCTGCCGTGCCGTGCTTGGAGAGCAGGCAAGGTGACCGACCC
This sequence comes from Neoaquamicrobium sediminum, assembly GCF_040970315.1. Lineage (NCBI taxonomy): Bacteria > Pseudomonadati > Pseudomonadota > Alphaproteobacteria > Hyphomicrobiales > Phyllobacteriaceae > Neoaquamicrobium > Neoaquamicrobium sediminum. The sequence goes on from NZ_JAZHFV010000002.1 coordinate 831,138, forward strand.
TATGTTGGCATTGATGGAATCCGGTAGAGGCAGTGCTGATGGCGACTGAAGAGCCACTTTCGAAAGAGGGGCGCGATCTCAAGGTAAAATGCAAGTCGATGGCCTTTTACGAGGTCAGGTACCGGCTGCGTACGCATGAGAAGGAGGGCCCCAAGGCCGCGCTCGTACAGTTTCTCGACGCTGACGGCAGGCCGATCAACGAGGAGCACGTTTCTCCCGGCTTTTCCGAAGAAGTGGGCCGGTACTCCTATCTGAAGGCGAACCCGGAGACGGGGGCAGGGGTGGTGCGGTTCTTCGCGCCCACCTCAGGCGGACGTGTAACGCTGCGGTTTCGCGCATGGGCGAACCGCCACCCGGTGTTGCTGGGGCATGATATTTCCGTGCGTGAGGTCGCGGGTTGGACTATTGCGGCCGAGCGTTCCAACAGCGAGCCAATTCGTCTGACGTCTGTGGCACGGCCGCTTTCGATCCCCGTTCCGGGCGGCGCCAAAGCCCAGCTAAGCGTTACCCTTCGCTCTGAAGCGGATGGCCGCCACATCGTACTTCATGCGCCGTGTGCGATGGCAATGGCCGGGGCACGCGTGAGGCTGGGCGAAACCTTTGAAAAGGCCGGAGGCCTGTCTCCAGCCAACGGCGGCAATCTGCATTTCGCGCTTCTCGAAATGGACATCCTGCGCGCACTTGGCAGGGTAGAGGAAGCGCGCTCGGTCGGCTTTCGTGCCCGGAAAAAATTCGGCGAAGACCCTCGCGTCAACATCGCGCTTTCGGCACTTTTTGAAGAGCCGGATAGACGGCTGAACCTGCTAAGCCGCCCGCTTGCAACAGCTGGCTTCGCCAGGCTCCGCCTACGCGATCCGAGCCTGCCGCTTTCGATCCACAACGTCGCGGCGGATCCGGCGCCTGTGACGGGCGGGCCGCTGGTCTCCGTCATCATGCCCGCCTTCAACGCAGCAGAGACGCTGGAGACCGCGGCGCGGGGGGTTCTAGAGCAGAGCTGGCGCAATCTTGAACTGATCATCGTTGATGACGCCAGCAGCGACGAGACATGGTCGATCGCTGCCCGGCTGGCCGAGATGGATGGTAGGGTTAAGCCCGTTCGTCAGCCAATAAACGCTGGCGTTTATCGCGCGCGAAACACCGGTCTCGCCGCATCGTCGGGCACCTATATCACGGTCAACGACGCTGACGACTGGTCGCATCCACAACGCATCGAGGCGCAGATGCGAGAGATTGGAGACGATCGACCGTTCAACACCACCTTCGGTGTTCGGGTGACCGATAGTCTGGTTGGCGCGATCAAATATCGCAGCGGGTCTTGCATCGTGGAGAATACGTCATCCCTTCTTGTGGCGACGCGCATCGTGAAAGAGCTCGGCGGGTGGGACGAGGTTCGGTTTTCTGCCGATACTGAACTCTATCTTCGAATTATGAAGCTGACGGGTCAGAGCGAGCGAATTTTATGGCCTTACACCCCGCTCGCATTCATCCTTTCACTGCCGGAGTCGCTCACCAACAGCGGTGCAACGAGCCTCAAGTCGCTCCACTACGGCGCGCGGCGGGAATATAGGGAAGCCGCCGCCCACTGGCGCGACACGGAGCAAAGTCTCATTGCCAACAACGGGCCGCGTCCGTATCCGCTGCCGCGAATCGCGTCGGAGCAGGCCGGAGAGCCTGTGCGGGTCGCCAATCTGCTGGTCGCGGATATGACAAAACCCTCAGCACTTGCTTATTTAAGATGGCTAAACGGAAAAACCACGTTCGCCGTACTTCATATCCCCGAGATAGAGAGCTTCGGGGTCGACTTTAGCCCTCATGTTCGTGCTTTCATAAACGACGAGCGGATTGAGGTTGTAGTTTCTGGACAGCATGTTGAGTGCGAGGAGGTTATAATCCCGGACCAGGGCTGCCTTGCAGCATTGCCGGACATGCTGCCCGAAATTTCGGCAGACCGGTGCCTGGTAGCGGGGCATGCAGATGTGTCGAGATTCGGCGCACGCAAAGTCGTACGCACCGAAGCAGATCAAATTTCAGCAATTTGGTCTGCCGCTGATTAAGACCTGATAGATCACGCGATCAGATACCCAATTTCAGTGTGCAAGGCCTTCTCCATTGTTGGCGCACCCGACAGGATTCGAACCTGTGACCTCTGCCTTCGGAGGGCAGCGCTCTATCCAGCTGAGCTACGGGTGCTTATCCCGGAAGTGCTCCGGGTGTGGCCACTGGGTCGCCTAGTGCGGGTTCTTACAGGATGGCATCGGCGGCTTCAACAGGTGAAATCGAAGCTAAGACCGGCAACAGGCTCTCAAGATCGGACGCGGGCCGATCACATTCAACATAAGCTATCGGCGTCGTAGGTCCATTGCAGGCCAGTTTGGCTGGCGAAGATAGATTCGCAAAGCTGCGTATGAATGTCGGAAGCCCTGCAGCGACATTGCTGTAATTCCAGCTTATCGCACGCGCCGACCTGGACTCGAGTGCCGGAGTTCTGCGCCTCGGTGCGGAGGTGGCGACTGCGTTTAGCCTCTCACAGGCTGTATCCGACAGAGATTGAAAAGCCTTGGCGCAGCAACTGGCGGAGAGGATGGGATTCGAACCCACGAGGCCCTTTTGGAGCCTACTCCCTTAGCAGGGGAGCGCCTTCGACCACTCGGCCACCTCTCCGTCGCCCGCTGGATAAAGAAAACGCGCGGGACAATCAACAAGCGCGTAGCCCGCATATGAAAAAAGCTGAGAGCCTCGGCTCCTTTTAGAGCGGCGCTTTCCGCGTCTCTTTCCAAGCATCAGGGAATCAGCGTGCACGCCCCATGTGAGGAATCGCTGACTGCCCGCGATTCTCCGCCCGGCACCGACCGATTCTGAACTCAACCGGCCCCATAAAGGCCCTCGGGGCGGCCTGGCGGTTAAGAGTTCCTTACCAGGGGCATCGAAATCGTGTCATTTGTGCAACAGCGATTTTGGATAGCACTCACACAAGCCCCTCCTGACCGGGAACGCAGTTGAACGCGACGGCGCGATGCGTATTGTCATGCTCGAAGAAGGGGCGTGAAGTCGCGTCTTTTTCGAGAATTGGGGATGGGGCAGGGAACGCTGTCCTTCAGCAAAAAATACCCAGACCCGCTTTTTAACTTTTGACTGGAGGTCAGAAAATGAACATCAAGAGCCTTCTTCTCGGCTCCGCAGTGGCTGCTGTCGCTGCAACCGGCGCTCGCGCAGCTGATGCGATCGTCATCGCCGAGCCGGAGCCGATGGAATACGTTCGCATCTGCGACGTGTACGGCGCTGGTTTCTTCTACATCCCGGGCACCGAGACCTGCCTGCGCATCGGTGGCTACATGCGCTACGAGATGCACTACGACGATGCCGACTGGGTTGACGGCAACGGCGACCTGCATGACTACCGCTTCGGCAAGTTCGCTCGCTTCCAGCTCAATGTTGATGCGCGCAACGAGACCGAGTGGGGCACGCTCCGTTCGTATGTTGAGGCTCGCTTCAACTGGAACTCGACCGGCGGTCTGGTTGGCGGTTCCGGCGGCACCGTCCTGAACCAGGGCTTCATCGAGCTGCAGCAGGCCAATGGCACCATCCGTCTCGGTAAGAGCGATACGCCGTATGCTCGCTTCCTCGGCTATGGTTCGCCGTTCGGCCCGTTCGATGGCTCCTACGGCTTCAACAACTCGGGCGAGCTGTCCTACCAGTACAATGGCGCCAACGGCTTCTCGGCGATCATCGCTGCTGTTGAGCGTGGCTCTGGTGAGTTCGAGCCGGCTGTCGAAGGCGGCGTGAAGCTGACCCAGGGCTGGGGCGACATCGGCGCCATGGTCGGCTACGACACCGTTGTGGAAGAGTGGGGCGCGAAGCTCGTTGGCAATGCCAAGTTCGGCATGTTCGACGTCGGTGCACACCTCTTCTACGCAAGCGGCCCGGGCTCCATCTACACCATCGGTGGTTCGGAGTTCTCGGTCCTGGCATACGCCAAGGCTAACGTGAGCCAGACCCTGGCGATCGCTGCTGCTGTCCAGTACTTCGACGACGAGTACCTGGCCTCCAACGACACCTGGCAGGTCACCGGTGGTCTCGACTGGCGTCCGGTTTCGGGTCTCCGCATCCGTCCGGAAGTCCAGTACACCACGACCGACACCATTGTGGGTGACGTCGACAACTGGCGTGCGGCTATCCGCTTCGACCGTACCTTCTAATCAGCTTACGAGTTGATTTGAGAAAGACCCGGCAGGCAACTGCCGGGTCTTTTCGTATTTCGGGATGGCTTGAACGGTTTTAGGCGCTCATGGCCATGGCCAGATGGACTTGTGTGCTGTCGTGCAGATGCAGGCTAGGAAAGTCGGGTCGGGCGCAGCGGAGCAGCTTTCGTCAGACAGCGGCGGCCTTCAGCCCAAGACCAACGGACCGTCGGTAGCGTTCGATTGCCTATCGATTGGCTTCGGAGCGCTCCAGAAAAGCTTCTATGCGCGCAGGCAGATCGCCGGTCTCGAGCATCGGCGCATGGCCTTGGCCATCCACCGTCAGAGCTTCGAGCCGCGGATGATGGTCTTTCATCGCTTTCAGTGTTTCGGCGGATAGCAGCATCGAATTCGCGCCGCGTATCGCCAGAACCGGTGCTGCCTTCAATCCCAGAAACTGTGGCCAGAAGACGGGCAGCGGCTTGCTGAAATCGATCCCTTTCAACGTCTTGACGAGCGCGGGGTCGAAATCGGGCACGGGCCGCCCTTTTTCGTCGCGATAGAGGGCACGAGCCATCCGCTGCCAATCGTCTTCGGTCAGCGCGGGAAAGGCCGCTCCCTGGGCTGCTTTCAATATGCCGGCCGCTTTCTCGAAACTCTGCGGCTTCGGTGCTCTTTCGACATAAGCGCGTATCTGCGCCAGACCTGCGCCTTCAAGCACCGGGCCGATGTCGTTCAGAACGACCGCCTTGATCGCGCGCGGCACCATCGCCGCCAGTGCGAAGATGATCAGGCCACCCCGAGACGTGCCGATGAACGCGCAATTCTCCAGCCCCAGCGCCACGAGGCCGGCGGCCACGTCGCGTGCCTCAACGGCGACATTGTAGTTGTGCCAGTCCTGGTCATAGTCCGAGCGGCCGCGCCCGCGATATTCGAACACCACCACTTTCCGGGGCGTATGCGCGTGCCTGGAAAGATAAAGCGCCAGCTCGTGAAAATCGCGGGCGTTGCGGGTGAGGCCGGGCAGGCATATTGCCGGCATCAAGCCATCGTGGCCCGCGCCATAGATCCGTGCCGACAGCATCAGGCCGTCGGGCGCGGAGAAGCGCTGTTCGATGAAGTCCGGCGCGTTCAGGGCGCGCGCCCGCTCACCAGATCGGTGGCGATTTCCATCTGCCCCGAAAGCCGCATCTTGTAGACCTGATAGTTTTCCATCACGCGCTGAACATAGCTGCGCGTTTCATGGAATGGAATGCGCTCGATCCAGTCGACGACCGTATCGATGTCCTTGCCGCGTGGGTCGCCATAGCGCTCCACCCATTCCTGCGCGCGCCGCGGGCCCGCATTGTACCCGGCGAAGGTCAGCACATAGGAGCCCGCGAAGCGCCCGAGCTGTTCGTCCAGGTAGCGTGCGCCCAACGTGGCATTGTAACCGGCGTCACTCGTCAGCCGCGCCGGCGCGTAGCTCAACCCCGCCTTGCGGGCCATATCCCGTGCGGTACCCGGCAGCAGTTGCAGGAGCCCGAGAGCGCCCGCACCGGAGCGAGCGCCGGCGTTGAACTCGCTTTCCTGCCGCGCAATGGCATAGGCCAGCGCCTTGCCGGGGCTGGCGATGTCGGCACTGGCGGGAATGGCCCCGACCGGATGGGTGAGCCCGCCGACATCGAGCCCGCGCGCTGCCGCCCATTTCCCTATCCTCAGGGCGAGGAAGTAGTTGCCCTGGCTCTCGGCCATGCCTGCCAGCAGCGCGAGCTCGCCGACGCTCGTCAGTTCCTGAGACAGCGCCCGGTAAAGGTCGGTGCTGCGGTAGCCATGGCCGGCGGCGTCGAGTCGGCGTATGGCTTTCACCGCGTCGCGTCCTTCGAAGGTGCTGCGGTCGGCCTCGGTCGGGGAGGGCGGCTCGGCCAGCACCGTTTCGCGGCCCAGTTTAGCGGCCGCGAGCTGGCCGTAGAATGCGGTGCCGTAGGCTGCCGCACGTTCGTAATGTGCGCCCGCATCGCCGGGTCCTCCCGCCTCGGCGGCCCGGCCAAGCCAGTAATAAGCGCGCGACAGCGAGATCGGGCCTTCCGCAATCTCGGCAATGCGGGCGAAATGCCTGGCGCCGGCCTCAGCGTCTTTCAGGCCCCGAAGGGCATACCAGCCTGCATGAAATTCGGCGTCCGCTGCCTGTGCGGGGCTCTCGGCGGCATGGGCTGCAGCGAGCTTGTAGGCCGTCTTTGGATCTCCGAGGTCCAGCATCTCGCGCGAAAGAACGCGTCTTTCGATCCACCAGGCATCCGGGTCCACCAGCAAGGATGCGTCGGTCGGCGCCGAAAGCATCACCGTGGCTGCCTCGTTGTACTTTCCGGTCCTTCTCAGGTGCCGCGCACGCGCGAAGATATATGCTGCGGATCGCTGGTCTTCCGGCACCAGATCGAGCAGTTCGCCGGAATTGCGCTCGTTGCGCGCGACAGCGGTGAAGGCGCGTGCCAGCTCCCGGCCGTCGGCAAGAGCTGCAACACGTTCCGCCGAGGCGATCCGGTCATCATAAAGCATGCGCTCCATGCGGAATCGATGGTCGAAGACGGGAATCAGGCCGCCGAACTCGCGAAGGATCGCCTGCTCGTCCTGGGCACTCAGCTTTTGTGTCCGCCAGAAGGGTGACAGGACCATACGTGCTGCATCGACCTGCCCCATCGCGAGCCGGGCCCGGGCAAGGATCATCACACCCTCGGCCGTTTGCGGTGGCCGGTCGGCCATCGCGGCCAGAACCGCACGCGGTCCGGCATCTTCCCGGTTGAGCGCGCGTTCCATGTTGGCGCGCAGCGCGTCGAGGCCGGGCCAGCTGGCAAGTTCCTGGATGGCGGCTTCGATCTCGGCACTCGATAGATTGGCTCCGCCGGATGAGGCGATGGCCCATGTCAGCAGCCGATGCTCTATTGTATCTTTCTTGATGGCATCACGAATGCCGCGAGCCGTGCCGATCTCTCCGGAAGCGATGGCGTCGAGCCCGCTCCGCAGCAGCGTTGACGGGTCTGCTGCAAGCAGGTCGGCAGCCATACCGGCCGCCGAGAACGCCGCGACCGAGCCGGTGGCCATCGCACCGTCAATGGCCGAAAGCCCCGAACTCGCTTGCGGCCGGCTGAACGGCAGCGGCGCAAGTTCTGGCAGCGCGCTCTGCGCCAAGGCAGAGCTGCTCAGGAAAATCAGGAGGCTGGCGGATGCAGCGAGTGAGCTGCACTTCATCGATGATAACCTCTGTTTCAGACCACGACAGGACCGGATAAAACGCATTCTGTCGCCAATCGCTGAAAATGGCGTTAACGAAAGGTTAGCGCAGGGCTGGCCAATCAACGAGCCACATTCGCCCGCATCTTGCCGGCTGCAAGTGTCAAGACTATGGTGCGCAGCCGCGCTTTCGGCTAGAAGCCGGCGCAAAACCTTCACCCAAAGCCGCCCGAAGGGGCATCCCAGGAGTCCGCATCATGTTCAGAGGGTCACTGACCGCGCTTGTCACGCCGTTCACGCGGGATGGCGCGCTGGACAAAGATGCCTTCCGCAGCCTTGTCGAGTGGCAGATCGCGGAGGGGACGAACGGGCTCGTCCCGGTGGGTACCACCGGCGAGTCGCCCACGCTATCGCATGCCGAGCATCGCGAGGTGGTCGAACTGTGCGTCGAGGTTGCGGCCGGCCGCGTGCCGGTCATAGCTGGCGCCGGCTCCAACAACACCGCCGAGGCGGTGGAACTCGTGCGCCATGCCGAGAAGGTTGGCGCAGATGGCGTGCTCGTCGTCACCCCCTATTACAACAAGCCCACGCAGCGCGGGCTCTACGCGCACTTCTCCGCGGTCGCGCGGGCGACCAAGCTGCCGATCATCATTTACAACATCCCCCCGCGCTCGGTGATCGACATGACGCCGGAAACGATGGGCCGCCTCGCTGGCGAGTTCGCCAATATTGCCGGCGTCAAGGATGCCACCGGCAAGGTCGAGCGCGTCTCCGAGCAACGCATTACCTGCGGCAACGACTTCATCCAGCTTTCGGGAGAAGACGCCTCCGCTCTGGGATTCAACGCGCATGGTGGGGTAGGGGCGATTTCGGTCACTGCCAACGTTGCCCCACGGCTCTGCGCCGAATTTCAGGAAGCGTCGCTTGCTGGCGAGCGCGACCGCGCAATCGAACTTCAGGATCGCTTGATGCCGCTTCACAAGGCGATCTTCATCGAGCCGGGCGTCTCCGGCGCGAAGTATGCGCTTTCGCGTCTTGGGAAAGTCGAAAACAGCGTGCGTTCGCCGTTGATGACGGTCGAGGCCGGCACCGCGGAACGAATCGACGCCGCGCTTATCCATGCGGGGCTTCTGAACTGACGCGCCTCGCGCGCGTTCACTGATCATGGCCAAGAACAGCAACACCATAAACGGCAAGACCGTCGCCGAAAACCGCAAGGCCCGCTTCGCCTATGAGGTGGTCGACACCTATGAGGCCGGCCTTGTGCTGACCGGCACCGAGGTCAAGTCGCTGCGCGAGGGGCAGGCCAACATCCAGGAGTCATACGCCTCGGTCGAGGGCGGCGAGATCTGGCTGATCAATTCCTATCTGCCTGAATATCTCCAGGGCAATCGCTTCAATCACGAGCCCCGGCGAAGGCGCAAACTCCTGCTCAACAAGAAGGAGATGGCGCGGCTGTCCCAGGCGGTTGATCGCGAAGGCATGACCATGGTGCCGTTGAAGATTTACTTCAACGATCGCGGCCGCGCGAAGATGCTGCTTGCCGTCGCACGCGGCAAGAAGCTTCACGACAAGCGCGAAACCGAGAAGAAGCGGGACTGGGCGCGCGAAAAGGGACGGCTTCTCAAGCAGCACGGCTAGCCCGTGTGAGCCAGCCTAGTCGCTATCAAGAAAATCCCTTACATCCTTGAAAACGCTGACGAACATCTCTTCGGTCAGCCGGCCGGTATTGGTGTTGTACCGCGAGCAGTGATAGCTCGAGAACAGCCTGATCGTGCCGACATCCTGCGCCGCGCGGTGGGCAAACGGGTAGGCTGCAACACGCTGGCCCAGCGCGCGCACGGTCGACTGGTGAGCGATCGTTCCGAGGGTGAGAATGGCGCGAAGATTGGGAAAGCGCTGGATCGTCGGCGTGAGGAAATTCCGGCAGGTGTTGATCTCTGCGCCAACCGGCTTGTTTTCCGGCGGCACGCAGCGCACCGCATTGGTCAGCGCGGTCTCGATGAGTTGCACCCCGTCATCCGGTCGGGCCTTGAACTCGCCGCGCGAGAAGCCAAAGCGCGAAAGCGTCGAATAGAGCAGGTCGCCGGCATAGTCCCCCGTAAAGGGACGCCCGGTCCGGTTGGCCCCCCGCAAACCCGGGGCCAGCCCGACAATAAGAAACCGCACCGTCTCGTTCCCGCCGGCCGCCTCGAAGGTTGGCACCGGTGCGTTGAACCAGTCCGGCTCGCGGGCGCGCCACAGCGCGATGAAGGAATGAAGGCGTGGGCAGAGCGGACAATCGCGGCCCGGTTCCGCGCACGCGGCAGATGTCGGCGCCATCATAGATCGTCTTCGCCGTCGTCCTGCTCGGGATCGGGCCGGCGCGCGGGGCGTTCGCCAGGTTCACGTCCGATCTCGTTCTTCAGCGATGCAAGGTCGATGAAGTGATCCGCCTGGCGCCGAAGGTCATCCGAGATCATCGGCGGCTGCGATGCCATGGTGGACACGATGGAGACCTTGCGACCCTTGCGCTGCAATGCCTCGACGAGCGTGCGGAAATCGCCGTCGCCGGAAAAGATGACGTAATGGTCGACGACGTCCGCAAGCTCCAGCGCTTCGACGGTCAGTTCGATGTCCATGTTGCCTTTGATCTTCCGGCGGCCCGTGGCGTCAGTGAACTCCTTGGCCGGCTTCGTCACCACCATGTAGCCATTGTAGTCGAGCCAGTCGATCAGCGGTCGGATCGATGAATATTCCTGATCCTCCACCAGCGCGGTGTAATAGTAGGCGCGCAGCAGGTAACCGCGTTTCTGGAAGTTTGCGAGCAACTTGCGGTAGTCGATGTCGAAGCCCAGCGACCTGGAAGTTGCGTAGAGATTGGCGCCGTCTATGAAGAGTGCGATCTTCTCGCGGGGGTCGAACATGCTGAAATATCCTTGGTCATCAATACAAGCCGTCTGAAACGTCGAGCCTGTGGCAACGTCGTTTGGTAATCTGAACGTTGTTTGAGACCCGCTACCAAATGAGATAACGCCGCAATCTGTTCATTCCAAGGGGATCAACCGCGCCCCGAGGCGATTTGCATCACGATTACGCGAAGTGGCGAGGCTGGGGGACTTTCGGCTTGACCTTCCAGCAGGTGGAAGCCGCATGCCGTCGATCGTCCCTAGAAAAAAATGGAGTTTTCGATGTCCCGCATCCTCACCTCGCTCGGCGCGATCGTCTTTGCCTGCGGTCTGGCTGTTTTCGGCGCTCAGGCGCAGACTGTACATGGCAGTCACGGCTCTGCTCCCATGGAAGGCGCCTCAGGGGCCTATATGGACGCAATGGCCAGGATGAACGACGACATGATGGCCATGCAGATGACCGGCAAGCCAGGCGTCGACTTCGCTCTGATGATGATTCCGCATCACCAGAGCGCCATCGACATGGCAAAGGCATATCTGGAAAGCGGCGAGGGCGATGCCGAACTCGTCAAGCTCAGCGAGGAGATCATCGCCGCGCAGGAGGGCGAGATCGCGTTTCTGAAATCCTGGTTGGAAAAGAACGCCCAATAGCTGCGGGTGTGGGCGGGCCGTGCTCGGAAGGTTTGCCGGTTCGGTGCATGAAGCTTGTTTTTCGGCGCCGTTCGCGATATGGACCGGCAAACTCTCCGACAATTCCACCAATGAAAGGGGCGATACATGGCCCGCGTTACCGTTGAGGATTGCATCGACAAGGTCGAGAACCGCTTCGAGCTGGTTCTTCTGGCCGGACATCGTGCGCGCCAGATCTCCCAGGGCGCGGCGATCACGATCGATCGCGACAACGACAAGAACCCCGTGGTCGCGCTTCGCGAGATCGCCGACGAGACGCTCTCCCCGGGCGATCTCAAGGAAGACCTGATCCATTCGCTGCAGAAGCACGTCGAGGTTGACGAGCCCGAAGCCGTCGACGCGCCGGAGCTTGCCGATGCGACGACCGTCGCGTCGGTCGAGACGGAATCTGAAGACGACGCCGTCACCTTCGACCGCATGTCGGAAGAAGACCTGCTTGCCGGCATCGAGGGGCTCGTTGCGCCGGAGAAGAGCGACGATTTCTGATAGCTGGCACAGCAGCCGCCACTTTATCGGCGGCGCAATCGTGTCTATCTAGAACATGCGCCCGCAGGCCTGCGCGGCGCATGTCTTCGTTTGAGCGACAGGATTTCCGCCCATGATGCGACAGTACGAGCTTGTCGAGCGCGTTCAGCGCTACAAGCCCGACGTCAACGAGGCGCTGCTCAACAAGGCCTATGTCTATGCCATGCAGAAGCATGGCCATCAGCGGCGGGCTTCGGGCGACCCCTATTTCTCGCATCCGCTCGAAGTTGCTGCGATTCTCACTGACATGCGCATGGACGAGGCCACGATCGCCGTCGCGCTCCTCCACGACACGATCGAGGATACCTCAGCTACCCGCGCCGAGATCGACACCCTGTTCGGGCCGGACATGGGCAAGTTGGTCGAAGGCCTGACCAAGCTCAAGAAACTCGACCTCGTCTCCAAGAAGGCCGAGCAGGCCGAAAACCTCCGCAAGCTGCTTCTGGCGATTTCCGACGACGTACGCGTCCTGCTCGTCAAGCTGGCCGACCGCCTCCACAATATGCGGACGCTCGACCACATGCGGCCCGAAAAGCGGCTCCGCATTGCCGAGGAGACGATGGAAATCTATGCGCCGCTCGCCGGTCGCATGGGCATGCAGGACATGCGCGAAGAGCTGGAGGAACTGGCCTTCCGCTACATCAATCCGGAAGCGCATAAGGCCGTGACCGAGCGTCTTGCCGAGTTCTTCGACCGCAACAAGGGCGTCGTTGGCGAGATCGAGCACGCGCTGTCAGAACTGTTTGTTGAGCACGCGCTCTATGCCGAGGTGAAGAGCCGCCGCAAGAAGCCGTGGTCGGTATTCCGCAAGATGGAAACCAAGGCGATTTCCTTCGAGCAGCTCTCCGACCTGATCGGCTTCCGCGTCATCCTCGCCAATATCGAGGATTGTTACCGGGCGCTGGGCGCCATCCACACACGGTGGTCGATGGTTCCGGGCCGCTTCAAGGACTACATCTCGACGCCGAAGCAGAACGATTACCGGTCGATCCACACCACCATCGTCGGCCCGTCGCGCCAGCGTGTCGAGCTGCAGATCAGGACCCAGGCCATGGATGCCGTGGCCGAATATGGCGTTGCCGCGCATTCGATCTACAAGGACCATGGCAGCAAGACCGAAGCTGCAGGCCACACCATCTCGAAGGATACCAACGCCTATGCCTGGCTACGCCAGACCATCGAGGCGCTGTCGGAGGGCGACAATCCCGAGGAGTTCCTCGAAAACACCAAGCTGGAGCTTTTCCAGGACCAGGTCTTCGCGTTCACGCCGAAGGGCAGGTTGATCGCGCTGCCGCGTGGGGCGACGCCAATCGACTTCGCCTATGCGGTCCACACCGATGTCGGTGACACCTGCGTCGGCGCCAAGGTCAACGGTCGCATCATGCCGCTGATGACCGAGCTGAAAAACGGCGACGAGGTCGAGATCATCCGTTCCAAGGCGCAGGTGCCGCCGGCCGCATGGGAATCGATCGTCGTCACTGGAAAGGCGCGCTCGGCCATCCGCCGTGCGACCAAGAACGCGATCCGCAAGCAGTATTCGGGCCTCGGCGCGCGCATCCTCGAGCGCGCCTTCGAGCGTGCCGGCAAGACCTTTTCCAAGGACCAGCTCAAGCCGGTGTTGCACAGGCTTGCACGCAAGGAGGTCGAGGACGTGCTGGCGGCCGTCGGGCGCGGCGAACTCTCCTCGCCGGATGTCATGAAGGCGGTGTTCCCCGAGCACAAGGAAGAGCGCGTCACCCAATCGGCGAAGGAGCGCGAGGAGGGCTGGTTCAACCTGCGCAACGCAGCCGGCATGCTGTTCCAGATCCCGGGTCGCGCATCTGCGCGCAAGAGCCGCAAGACGGAAGTGTCCGGTGCCGGCGGGGCCGTGCCGATCCGCGGCGTACGCGGCGACCTGCCGGTTTCATTCGCGCCGGAAGGAGCCGTGCCCGGGGATCGAATCGTCGGCATCATGCAGCCGGGATCGGGTATCACCATCTACCCGATCCAGTCGCCATCGCTGACCGCGTTTGACGACCAGCCGGAACGCTGGATCGACGTGCGCTGGGACATCGACGAGGACATGAAGGAGCGTTTTCCGGCGCGCGTTTCGGTCACCGCCATAAACGAGCCCGGATCGCTTGCTTCGATTGCCCAGACGATCGCAAACAACGACGCCAACATCCATACGCTCTCGATGGTGCAGACGGCGCCCGACTTCACCGAAATGGTCTTCGACCTGGAAGTCTGGGACCTCAAGCACCTCAACCGGCTGCTCTCCCAGCTGAAGGACAATTCGAGCGTCAGCGAAGCACGTCGCGTCAACGGCTGACAGGACCTCTCATGATCATCGGCATCGGCAGCGACCTGATCGACATACGGCGGATCGAAAAGACGCTGGAGCGTCATCCTGAGCGCTTCATCGCCCGCGTCTTTACCGACGTCGAGCGCGAGAAGTCGGAGCGCCGCAAGGAGCGTGCTGCATCCTATGCCAAGCGGTTCGCCGCCAAGGAAGCCTGCTCCAAGGCGCTGGGCACCGGCTTTGCGCGCGGCGTCTTCTGGCGCGACATGGGTGTCGTCAACCTGCCCGGCGGCAAGCCGACCATGGCGCTTACCGGCGCCGCCGCGCGGCGTCTGGACGAGATGCTCCCAGCCGGCCATGAGGCGTTCGTGCACGTCACCATCACCGACGATTTCCCCCTGGCTCAGGCCTTCGTCATCATCGAGGCGCGGCCGTTGGGCTGAGCGCCAGCTATGCGTTGCCCGCCGCCGCGCGAGCGGCTAAGAGGGGCGCGACCGAACAGAGGACAAAATGAGCGTGGCCGATAAATCGCAGAAGAAATCGGGCGGGTTTGGCGAGACCGTCAGCGTCATCGTGCAGGCGCTGCTGCTTGCGCTCGTCATCCGCACATTCCTGTTCCAGCCTTTCTCGATCCCGTCCGGCTCGATGCGCCCCACGCTGCTGGAAGGCGACTACCTGTTTGTGACCAAGTGGGCCTACGGCTATTCCAAGCATTCGCTGCCATTCTCGCCCGACCTGTTCTCCGGCCGGATCTTCGGCTCGGACCCGGAGCGCGGCGACGTGGTTGTCTTCAAGTTCCCGCCCAACCCGTCGCTCGACTACATCAAGCGGGTGATCGGCCTGCCCGGCGATACCGTGCAGATGCGTGACGGCCAGCTCTTCATCAATGGCGACGCTGTTCCACGCGAGAAGGTCGGCGAAATCAACAACCCGGACATCACCGAGGTTAATCGCCCGGTCGAAGTATGGCGCGAGACGCTGCCGAATGGCGTCTCCTACGACACCCTCGATCTGACGCCAGAGGGCATCGGCGACAATACCCGCGAATTCGTCGTTCCTGCCGGCCACTATTTCATGATGGGCGACAACCGCGACAACTCCACCGACAGCCGCTTCAACGTCGGCTTCGTTCCGGAAGATCATCTCGTCGGCCGTGCCAACATCATCTTCTTCTCCATCGCCGGCGGCTCGAGCCCGCTGGAGCTTTGGAAGTGGCCGACCGATCTGAGACCGTCGCGCTTCTTCTCGATGGTCCGGTAAAGCGGTCATGGCGTGATGGCCGCAAGAAACCAGAAGCGTATTGAGGCCAGCGACGCCGAACTGGTAAGCGCGATCGAGGCTTTCAGCGGCTTTTCCTTCGCCGATGTCGCGCTTCTGCGCCGTGCGCTGACCCATGCCAGCGCGAAAGGCACCGAAGGCAGCGACTACCAGCGGCTGGAATTCCTTGGCGACCGGGTGCTTGGCCTTGTGGTCGCACAGATGGTTTTCGAGGCGAATCCGGGTGCGCCGGAAGGCGAACTCTCGCTGCGTCTCAACGCGCTGGTCAACGCGGAAACGCTTGCGGAGATCGCTGACGAGGTAGGCCTTTCCGGGCTCATCCAGACCGGCAGCGAACTGCGGGCGCTTGCCAGCCGCAAGCAGGTCAATCTGCGCGCCGACGTCATGGAGGCGCTGATCGCGGCGATCTATCTCGATGGCGGGTTGGAGGCAGCGCGTGCCTTTATTCGCCGGCATTGGGAGAAGCGTTCGAAAGCACCCACGGCGGCGCGGCGCGATGCCAAGACCGAGTTGCAGGAATGGGCGCATCAGGTTGCCAAGGCGTCGCCGCTTTATGTGATCGACAGGCGCGAGGGACCGGATCATGATCCGGTGTTCGACGTGTCGGTAAAGATAGCCGGCGTTGCGCCGGCCACGGGGTCGGGAAGGTCGAAGCGCGAAGCCGAGCAGGCGGCGGCTGCCGCGATGCTGCTGCGCGAGGGCGTGTGGGCCCAGGAGACGGATTGATGAGCGACGAAAATCTGGCAGCACCGGCGGAGACCCGCTCCGGCTTCGTTGCGTTGATCGGCGCGCCGAACGCAGGCAAGTCGACGCTCGTCAACCAACTCGTCGGCGCCAAGGTATCGATCGTCACGCACAAAGTGCAGACCACACGCGCCGTCGTGCGGGGCATCGCGACACATGACAACGCGCAGATCGTGTTCGTCGATACGCCGGGCATCTTCAAGCCCCGCCGCCGGCTCGATCAGGCCATGGTCACCACCGCCTGGGGCGGCGCCAAGGATGCC
This sequence comes from Neoaquamicrobium sediminum, assembly GCF_040970315.1. Taxonomy (NCBI): domain Bacteria; kingdom Pseudomonadati; phylum Pseudomonadota; class Alphaproteobacteria; order Hyphomicrobiales; family Phyllobacteriaceae; genus Neoaquamicrobium; species Neoaquamicrobium sediminum. Next base: position 847,192 of record NZ_JAZHFV010000002.1, read on the forward strand.
GACGTCGTGGTGGTGCTGATCGATGCGGAGCGCGGCATCAGGGGTGACGCCGAGGCGATGCTTGAAAACCTCGCCAACGTGCGCCAGCCCAAAATCCTCATCCTCAACAAGGTCGACCGGGTCAAGCCGGAAAACCTGCTCAAGCTGACCGCCGAGGCCAACGAGCGCGCCGAGTTCGAGCGGACCTTCATGATTTCGGCGCTGACCGGTTCGGGTTGCCGCGACCTTCTCGATTATCTTGCCAAGCGCCTGCCCGAGGGGCCCTGGTATTACCCGGAAGACCAGATTTCGGACCTGCCGATGCGCCAGCTCGCAGCCGAGATCACCCGCGAGAAACTGTACCTGCGGCTGCATCAGGAGCTGCCATATTCGTCCCACGTCGAAACCGAGAAATGGGAGGAGAAGAAGGACGGCTCGGTGCGCATCGAGCAGGTCATCTACGTCGAGCGCGACAGCCAGAAGAAGATCGTGCTCGGCCACAAGGGCGAGACGATCCGCGCCATCGGCCAGGCGTCTCGCAAGGAGATCGGCGAAATCCTGGAGCAGCCGGTGCATCTGTTCCTGTTCGTCAAGGTTCGCGAAAACTGGGGCAATGACCCGGAGCGCTATCGTGAAATGGGGCTGGAGTTCCCGCACTGATCAGGCAGCGGACGTCTCCCGTCCTTCGGTGACGAGGTCCTTCTCGAACCACAGTTCGGCATAGGGATTGTCGTTGTAGCGGCCGATTTCGCGGTAGCCGGCCTTGCGGTAGAGCGCCTGCGCTTCCTTCAGCGTCCCGTTGGTGTCGAGCCGCACGCGCGTCATCCCGGCCTCGCGCGCCAACCCCTCCAGTTCGTTCAGCAGCCGCCGCGACAGGCCGAGCCCACGCGCATCTGGCGCGATCCACATGCGCTTGATCTCGCCCGTCGTGGCATCCAGCGCCTTGAGCGCACCGCATCCCACCGGCTGCCCGTCGCTGCGCGCGATGAGAAACCAGCTTCGGCTTTCCCGATCCTTTGTGTCACCCGCATAGCCGCCATTGCCCGGATCGAACCCGTTTTTGAACCGCCGGTCGAGTTCCTGGAAATAGGCGTCGACGCATCGCTTCGCATCCTCGCTGTCTTCTGGCTCCAGCGCGATGGTGATTGATGCCGCGTTCAGCAGCAGCTCGATCTCGGCCATGGCCGCGGTCAGCCGTTCGCGCTGCCTTTCGCCGAGCGGCTGCAGCATCGACCGGGCAAAGTCGTCGGAAAGCGCGTCATAGGCATCCCATTCGGCCCTGCCGACCTTGGTAAGTTCCACGCGCCTGCGCCGCCGGTCGGCGAGGTCGGCTTCGACGACGGCGAGCCCGTCGTCGGTCAGCGTCTTCAGCAGCCGGCTGATATAACCGGAATCGAGCCCAAGTCTTTCGCGCAAGTCCTGCAGGTCTGCACCGTCCGGACCTACCTCGAACAACAGCCGGGCAAGCCCGAGCGGACGCCCACGCCCGAGATAGCTGTCGTTGAGCGCGCCGACGCGCAGTGTGAAGAGCCGGTTGAAACTGCGAACGCGGGAGATTGCTGAACGATCCATTATTTGACTTTAGTCAGATATATGGCAATGGCAAGAGGCTAGCGCGTCCGCCTTGAATTTCGCACCGTGTTGGTGGAAGGCTCCTGCGATGGAATGGCGCGACGAAGGAATCGTTCTGGGCACCAGGCGGCACGGCGAAACGAGTGTCATCCTGGAGTTGATGACCCGCGCCCACGGCCGGCATCTCGGCATGGTGCGCGGCGGCCGGTCGCGGCGCATGCAACCGCTGCTTCAGCCTGGAAACCGCATCGACGTCATCTGGCGCGCCCGGCTGGACGAGCACCTCGGCCTTTACCAGGTCGAGCCGCTTGAATTGCACGCTGCACGCCTGTTCGACAGCGCCTGTGCCGTCTATGGCCTGCAGACGATTGCCGGCCATCTGCGGCTTCTGCCGGAGCGCGATCCTCATGCCAATCTATACGAGACGCTGAACCTTCTGATCGAGCATCTCGATGATCCAGCATCCGCCGCCGAGCTGGTGGTACGGTTCGAACTCCTCATCCTGGACGAACTCGGTTTCGGCCTCGATCTTGCCCGCTGCGCCGCCACCGGCGGCAGCGACGATCTGGTCTACGTTTCACCAAAGACCGGCCGTGCGGTCAGCCGCACCGCCGGCGCACCGTGGGCCGACCGCCTCTTGGCACTGCCTGCCTTCCTGCGCCGCGGATCGGGCCTGCGGGCCGATCTGGCAGCGATGGAGGATGCGTTTCGGCTCACAGGTTTTTTCTTTGCCCGCAATGTCTATGAGCCGCGCGGGCTGGAGGAGCCGGAGGCGCGCCTTGGCTTCCTGGCCGCACTTCGCAAACAACTTTCATCGCCCGGCAATGGAGAAAACGCCGCATGAACGCAATCGAACTGTTTCCCGGTCATGTGGCTCGCCTCGGCCTCGGCACGATCCCGCATGCCGACATGGCCACGCTCAGCGGTATCGAAGCGTTGAGCCGTGTGGTTGCTGGCGAATATCCGGCGCCGCCCATCGCCGAGCGCATGAACTTCGCGCTGGTCGAGGTCGGAGAGGGCAGGGCGGTGTTCAAGGGCGTGCCGGGCATGCAGCATCTCAATCCGCTTGGCGGCGTTCATGGCGGCTGGGCAGCGACGGTAATGGATTCCGCCCTCGGCTGTTGCGTCCATACGCTGCTCAAGGCGGGCGAGGCCTATTCGACGGCGGAGATGAAGATCAACTACACAAGGCCGATCACGCCCGACACCGGCGAAGTCACCTGCGAGGGCAAGGTCGTGCACAAGGGCCGCACGCTGGCCGTCTCCGAAGCGCGGTTGACCGACGCTAACGGTCGGCTGCTGGCCTTCGGTACCGAAACCTGCTCGATCTTCCCGCTCGCGAATCTGGCTCCGCGCTAGGCTCGGCCGCGCCTACTCGGCCGGCTGAAGGGTGGGACGGTCGACTGGCCGCTCCTTGATGGGCCAATGGACGACCGCAGCGAACAGACCGAGCAGCACACCCAGCCACCACACCGGATCGTAAGTGCCGAAGGCGTCGTAGAGATAGCCGCCCAGCCACACGCCCAGGAAAGAGCCGATCTGGTGCGAGAAGAAGACCACGCCGCCCAGCATGCCCAGATGCGCGGTGCCGAACATGATCGCCACGAGCGAGTTGGTCGGCGGCACGGTCGAAAGCCACAGCAGGCCCATCAGGATCGAGAACGTGACCACCGTCGCGGGCGTCTGCGGCAGCAGCAGGAATGCTGTTACCAGCACCGAGCGGCCGAGATAGATCCAGACGAGAAACATCGGCTTGGAATAGCGTTGGCCGATATATCCGGCCGATAGCGAGCCGATGATGTTGAAAAAGCCGATCAGCGCCAACGCGATCACAGCATAGCGCGCGTCGATGCCGATATCGGAGATATAGGCGGGAAAGTGCGCTGTAATGAACGCGACCTGGAAGCCGCAGACGAAGAACCCTGAGACCAGAAGCAGATAGCTGCGATGGCCGAGCGCTTCCCGCAGCGCCTCGCCCGCCGTCTGACGGTAGACCGCCTGTTGTGCTGAGCCGCTTGATGAGTTGCCGCGCAGGGGAATTGCAAGCACCGGGATGATGAGCATCATCACGCTCATGACCACCAGCGTATCGTACCATCCATAGGCGGAGATCAGCCCCTGGCTGAGCGGTGCGAACAGGAACATGCCGGCGGACCCGGCGGCGGTTCCGAGCCCGAAGGCGAAACTGCGCTGCTCAGGCGCGACATTGCGGGCGAAGGCGGCAAGCACGATCCCGAACGAGCCGGAGGCAACGCCCAGGCCCACAAGCACGCCGCCACCCAGATGCAGCATCGCTACCGAATCCGAATTGGCCATCATCACCAGCCCGGCAGCGTACATCACGCCCGAAAGCGCCAGCACGCGCCAGGTGCCGAACTTGTCGGCCAGCGCGCCGAAGATCGGCGTTCCGAGCCCCCAGGCAAGGTTCTGGATCGCCATCGCCAGCCCGAATGTTGTCCGGTCCCAGCCCTTTTCCGCCAGCATCGGCAACTGGAAGAAGCCCATGGCCGAACGCGGCCCGAAGGTTATCGCGGCGATCAGGCACCCGCATATGATGATAAGCCAGGGCAGGCTCGGCGCACCGGATTGAGCGGAAGCGGTCTTGGACATGCTGGGAATCCCGAACGAAAGAGAACGCAAGCTAGGCCACAACCGGCTTTTGTGGAAATGAATAGAAGCGATGAACACTTCAATTCTGTTGAAGCTTGAACAGTTCGCGCGTCGCTGCTCAGTTGAACGGGCTGGAATGGCCGGGCGGCAGCGGGAGCTGGCCCGGTTTGTCGCCGAACCCGCGCAGAATATGTTGCTGCGGCACGGGCAGCGGCTCTGGTGGAAGGATCACCGTTGACGAGCCACCGCCGCCGATGGCCGGCGGAACCAGCGGCGGGGCGATACGCACCAGCGGCCGGTTCGTTTCGGCCATGGGGGAAGGGAGCGCCGGCCGTGGCACGGTGATCGACATTCCCGCGCGCAGGTTCGCCGCGCTCAGGCCGGGGTTGGCGCTTCGCAGCGCTGCGACGCTGATACCGCAGGCATTGGCGATGGAGCTCAGCGTGTCGCCATAGGATATGAGCACCCGCCCGGGGCAAAGGCTGGCCGCGCCAGCGGGTGCACCGCCAAGCAGCAGGGCGGCGATCATCGCCATATGTATCTGCACCTTCATCTCGCGATCATAGCGGAATTTCGGCAACAGAAATATGGCGCAGGCGCCGCCCGTTGATTGCGCCGGCTCAGTCGGCCGGCAACGCATCGCCTTGCGGCTGCCCGACGTAATGGACGCTTCGCTGCGGGAACGGGATCGAGATGCCCTTTTCGTCGAAGAGGTGCTTGATCCGCTTGGTGAATTCGAGCTTGGCCGGCCACCAGTTAGGGGTGCTGGTCCAGTAGCGGATCGTTACGTCGACGGCGCTGTCGCCTAGCTGCGAAACGAAGACAGCCGGTTCTGGATCGGAAAGCACGCGCTCGTCGCCACCGATCACCCCGGTCATGATGTCAAATGCCAGGTCGATGTCGTCGTCATAGCCGATGCCGATGGTCAGGTCGTTCCTGCGCAGCGGGTTGCGGGAGTAGTTGGTGACGGGCGTGTTCCAGAGTTCGCTGTTGGGAGACAGGACGAAGAGCCCGTCGAGCGTTTTCAACTCCGTGGCGAAAAGCCCGATTTCCTGGATCGTACCGGAAACACTGCCTGCATCGATGTACTCGCCCACGCGGAACGGGCGCAGCGCGAGCAGCATGATGCCGGCGGCGATGTTCTGGAGCGTTCCCTGCAGCGCCAGGCCGATGGCCAGGCCGATTGCGCCAAGGGCTGCGATGATGCTGGCCGTCTGAACGCCGAACTGGGCCAGCACGGTGATGCCAACCAGGATAAGGATCGCGTAGCGTACGATCTGCGAGAAGAACTTCCTCAGTGTCTCGTCGAACCCACGGAAGCGGCCCAGAGCCCCATAGACCGATCGCTGCGCGACATTGGCAACGATATAGCCGCCGATGATGAGGAGGATCGCACCGAGGATCGAGAAGGAATAGGTCACTCCCAACTCGCTGAGCCGGAGCAGTGCAACCTGGCCGGCATCCATCATATCCGCGGTTCTGGTCTGAAGTTCTTCCATGTGTTCGGCCTCGTCCTTTCATCTGGTTTCGCTTGGGCTAATTAGCACAGACTTGGTGCGGTTGCGCTCGAAGCCCAGAAAATTTCAGCGAAACGTCGGTTAGATCGACCCAGACGGGGAGGCTGGCCTTATCGACCGCGCAGCTTCTCGATCTCGCCAAAGCGCCTGACGAATGCTTTCTGCGCGACCTTCGCCGGCACCGGCTCGAGCGCCAGTCCGTCGCTGTTGAGCCCGCGCGGACGCCCGAAAAACTTTGCTGCTTCCTGCTCCGAAAAGCCAGCAAGCTGCGTTGCCTCGAACCATGCCGCCACGTGGTCTGCACGCTTGATCGACTTCTTCAGTCGTTCGCTCAGCAGCGGCGGCAGCGAAAAGCGCAAATGGATCGCGCGCTGCAGCCGGGCTTCGACCTCCTTGTAGCCGCCGCCGACGACCGACTTGAAGGGCGAGATCATGTCGCCGATCACGTATTCGGGGCTGTCATGCAGCAGCGCGGCAAGCCGCTCGTTGGGTGAGCAGGCCGGCGTAGCGCGCGTGAAGATTTCTTCTACCAGCACCGAGTGCTGGGCCACCGAGAAAGCGTGGTCGCCGCGAGTCTGGCCGTTCCAGCGCGCCACGCGCGCCAGCCCATGCGCAATGTCAGCGATTTCCACGTCCAGCGGCGAGGGGTCGAGCAGGTCGAGCCGGCGTCCGGAAAGCATGCGCTGCCAGGCGCGCGGCGGGGCCGACGGCTTGTCGGCCATTACGACTGCTCCGCGTCTGTCTTGTCCTGTGGCAGCGTGTAGCTTGCCCATGCCGGAATCGAGAGTGTTACGGCGACGTCGCCGGCCATGACAGGTTGGCCGGCGTCGAGCGCATCCTTCACCCGGTCGATGCGCACGATGGCGAGACCAGCGGTTCCCTTGGAGCTGCCAAGTGTGCCGATCGCACGATCGTTGACGCGAAGCTCCGTTCCACTGTCGGGAAGCTCGTCCGCCGCCTCGACCAGCATCACCCGGCGTCGCGCGGTGCCGCGATGCTGCATGCGCGAGACGACTTCCTGGCCGATATAGCATCCCTTGCCGAAACCGACGCCGCCGGCAAGGTCCAGCAGCACGTCGTGCGGAAAGGCGTCACCGGCGGCAAAATCCTCTCCGCTTTCGGCAATGCCGTTGGCGATGCGCATGCCCGTCCATTTCTGCTCGCTCGCATCGGCGCTGGCCGGAGTCCCGTAGCGCCGCAGCACCTTTGCGGATGCGGGGAAGCGTCGGTCGACCAGCCAATCGGCGCCGGCTGCCGTTGAATCGGTTTGTGAGCCACCCGATTCATCGCCCCAGTAAACTGCGATATCCGCTTGATCCTGTTTGCTGATTTCCGCCTTTGCACGCAGCTTGTAGAGCGTCAGTCGTTTCACGAAGTCGTCGGCAAGGTCGGAGCGGCAATCCAGGCGAAAACCGGTTTCGCCGTCGCGCGAGATCAGGAAGTCGAACATAATCTTGCCCTGCGGCGACAGAAGCGCGCCGGGTTTCAGCTCGCCCTGACCGAGCCGGTCGAGATCGGTCGTCAGGATGTTCTGGAGGAAATGTTCCGCGTCCGGCCCGTCGACGAGAATCACGGAACGGCTGGAGAGGAGTGCTGTCGGCATAAGACGGCCCGATTTGCGATGATGACGCCGCCTTACCTAAGCGCCTCGGGAGGCTCGGGCAAGTGCGCTGCGGGTCAGTCTCCTGCCACGAAGAAGATCCAGCGGCCTTCCGGCGAGATGCCGATTCGGTAGAATATATAGGCCCCGAAATTCTTCATGTCCTCGTAGTCGCCCGCCGTCACCAGCTTGAAGAGCTCCACCCGCTGCGGGTCGGTGAGGTTTTCCAGCGGCACCGCGAAGAAATATGGCCAGACATACATCTCGCCCGGCTCTCCTTCGTCCAGCCGCACGTAGCCCGCCGCCAGCACCTCATAGAGGATGGCAAGGATTTCGTGCCCCTTATCGTCGCCGGAAAGCCCGCGCAGGTGCTCGATGGGATCGCCGGACACCTGCCCGAAAGAGAGTTGCGTTCCGTTCTCGCCACCGCTCAGCAGTGGGCGCAGCCGTTCGATGTCGCCGGAAGCGCACGCCTCCATGATCAGCGCACGCATGCGCTGCACCGGTTCGGGCAGCAGTTCCACATCGTAGAGAATTTCAGGAACCGGTTCGTCCTGCCCGGCTCCGCTTTCGACGTCGGTGGGCTGCGGGTCACGGGGAATGACGATTGGGTCGGGCAGGGGCACCGACATATCGGCCGGCGGCGGGGCAGGCTGGCTTTCCTCGCTCGGCACCGGTTCGCTCTCCTCTACGGGAGCGGGGGGCGGAAGCTCCTCGCGCTGGATTTCGCCGGAACCGTTTTCCTCTTCCTCCGAAACCGGCACGTCCTCACGTTGAATCTCGCTCAGCGCGAGCGCTTGAGGCGTGGCAAGGGCCATCGCCAGTACAACAAAACCGGCCGCTGCGCCGAAACGCGCTGCCTGATAGCCAAAAAGTGGGTCACGGCTGATCGCCATGGGTCGCGGTCGCTCCCTGCAAGAGTGCCTACTTGACCCGACTATAGTGCAAATCACCGCACCGCGGGATGCGGCGCTGCAACACTTCAGATGAATGCGGGTGTCAGTGGATGCGCAGTTCGGGCTCGAACTCGCCCGCTACGAGGCGTTCGCGCATCCGCTCCAGCAACGCGAGCGCGCCCGTTTCTCCGGCCGTGCGCATCAGTTCGCCCAGTGCCGTGGCAATTGCGGCATCGGCCATGATTTCCGGCTCGATCCCGGCTGCACGGCCCTCCGCCCATGCGTCTTCGTAGCTCTCGACCGCAGTGAGGCGCTTTTCCTCGCGAATCAGCACGTCGATGTCGCTGAGCCCTCGATCCATTCAATCCACCCGTAGCTGTCGCCGAATCTGACCGGCTCAGTCCCTTTAATGTCCCATTAAGGCTTCTAGCACAGGAAATGCGGCGCGCGCCGCCCCAATTACTTAAAAGTTAACTTATTCCTAAATCCCGTCCAGATACGGTTAATTTCCGAACCGTGTTGCAGTATCGCGCGTCAGCGCCTCGCCCTCTTTCATGTAGCGGTCGATTGCCTCGATCGCAGAGTCCGTGCAGGTCGCGTAGGTGCCTTCGAAAGTGCGATAGCCGTGGTTGAAGCTGGCTACGAAGCGCGCCCGGCGGGTGTCGTCCGGGTCTTCAGCTTCGAGCAGCGCCTGCATCCGGTCGCGCCACTCATAGCCGCTCTCCCCACACAGGTTGCGCAGGTAATGCAGCGAACCCAGAATCTCGGCGAGGCGGATCAACTGACCCTCGAAAGGCGATTCGGCCGCGCGCGCAGCGGGCACGCCGGTGAAAAGCAGGGCGCCGAGAAACAGCGGTATCAGGCGTGTGGCGAGTACGTTCATGGCTGAATGTCTCGCTGAATATGCTAGCTGCCGCAAGACGCTTGTTCTTCCGCGATCTGCCGCGCGATCTCCAGCACGGAGCCGGCGAGCGGCAGACGCGCCATCTCGTCGACTGTGAGCCAGGCAACCGCATCGGCGTCGTCTCCGGGCGCGATGTCGCCGCCGGCAAAGCCCGCGATATGGACGCTGAGCACGAACTCGACACGATCGGTGTCGTCTTCGGCGACAATGTCGAGGTCGACCAAATGGTCGACGGTGGCGAGCGTGGCGCCTGTTTCTTCCATCACCTCGCGGCGCACGGCATCCTCGAGACTTTCGCTTTCCTCGACCCGGCCTCCGGGGAAGGCGTAGAGCCCCTTGGCCGGTGCCCGCCCGCGTCGCACCAGCAAGAACCGCCCGTCATGAAAGATCGCGGCCGAAACGGCGCTCAGCGGTCTATGTTTCATGTCCGGTCCGGTCTCCGTCTGTTGGTCGGGGAAAACCGCATCCATTTCCAGAACCGCTTCCGGTTCGGGTTGCACGCGGTTTCCCGCGCGTTCAGATTGCGCGGCGAGCAGGTAAGCAGGGGGCTTTCAATCTTGTCAAACCATCTTTCCTTGGCGTGGCGCGTTTCAACCGTAGCGGTTGCATTCGCTGGCCTCGCATCGTGCGCGACGCTGAACGAGGACCAGTGCCGGACCGCCAACTGGCAGCAACTCGGACGGGAGAACGGCGCGGCCGGTCATCCCGCCAGTTACATCGAAGATCATCGGCGTGCCTGCGCGGAGCACAAGCTGCCCGTCGACCAGCAACAGTGGAGCATCGGCTGGGAGCAGGGCTTTCGAGTGTTCTGCACGCCGGAAAACGGCCTGACCATGGGACGGGAAGGGCGCTCTTACGCAAACTCCTGCCCGTTGGAACTGAAGACCGATTTCGAGGCCGCATATTCCGTGTCCAAGGCGCTGTACGATGCGAGGGCGTCCCGCGACAGAATCCAGCGCGAGCTCGATTCCCTTCTGGATGCGAGGCAGAAAGCCGAAAAGCCGGAGGATCGCCAGCGAATTTCGGGAGACATCGAGATCAAGCGTTCGTCCCTGCGATCTGCGGAGCGCCGTGTCTGGGAGGCCGAGGGCGACTATGATCTCTATGTGAATTCGCGCGGCTTCACGCGTCGATAGCAAATGAGGATGGCCGGCCGATGTGCGGTCGCTTTGCACTGGTTCAGGAATTCACGGAGATCGAGGAGGCGCTCGGCGCGCCTGTCGAGGCGTTTCCGCCGCGCTACAACATAGCGCCGACCCAGCCTGTCCTCGTCGTCATGGGCGGCCCGCCGCGCGCGCCCGGCTCAAACCAGCCGGATCGCACCAGCATGCTCGTACGCTGGGGGTTCATTCCCGGCTGGGTCAAGGATGTCAGCAAATTCCCGCTGCTCATCAACGCGCGCTCGGAAACGGCGGCTACCAAGCCGGCGTTCCGCGCCGCGATGCGGCATCGCCGGGTGCTGATCCCGGCATCCGGTTTCTACGAATGGAAGCGTGCGGGTCGCAAGGTGCCGCAGCCCTATTGGGTGAAACCGGCAAATGGCGGTGTCGTGGCGTTCGGCGGATTGATGGAAACCTATGCCGAGCCCGGCGGATCGGAAATCGACACCGTCGCGATCCTCACTTGTGCGGCCAACGAACAGATATCGCACATCCACGACCGCATGCCGGTCGTAGTGAAACCGCAGGACTTCGCGCGCTGGCTCGATTGCATCAACAACGAACCGCGCGACGTCGCTGATATCACGCAGCCGGTCGAGCCCGGCTTTTTCGACGCCATTCCGGTTTCCGACAAGGTCAACAAGGTCGCCAACACGAGTCCCGACATTCAGGAGCGTGCCGAGGTGGCCGAAGAACCGCCGCAGAAGCCGAAACCGAAATCCGCCGGCGATGATCAGCTAAAGCTGTTCTGAAAGCTCTCGTTCGTGTGTCCTTCGAGGCTCGCTGCGCTCGCAGCGGAGAGGGTCCACCGCGTCAACAGAACGACCGTCGAGCCCGCGAGCTTGTCGCGCCGATGCGCAACGATCCCCTCATCCTGAGGTGTGAGCGCAGCGAGCCTCGAAGGACGCACCTTTGTAGCACCGGCGCGTTCATGCTGGCTCATTGCGAAATCGGTCGCACTGTTTCACACGACTGAAATGTCGCCTTCGCTTGCTCCCGCGTTCTTTTCCGGTTTTCTGCTCGGTCTGTCGCTGATCATTGCGATCGGCGCGCAGAACGCGTTCATCCTGCGCCAGGGCCTGCTGCGCCAGCATGTCTTTGTGCTGTGCCTGATATGTGCGCTCTCCGATGCCGTGCTCATCGCCGCGGGCGTTGCCGGCCTCGGAACGCTCGTTGCGGCATCGCCGCGTCTCATACTGGTGGTGACGATCGGCGGCGCGGCGTTCCTCTTCGCCTATGCGGCGATCGCCTTCCGGCGAGCGTGGAACCCCCAGGCGATGCAGGCAGCAAGGAGCGGCGAGGGCAGTCTGCGTGCAGCGATAGCCGCGTGCCTCGCCTTCACCTTCCTCAACCCGCATGTCTATCTGGATACGGTATTGCTTCTGGGCTCGCTTTCGGCCCAGTTCGAGGGGTGTGCACGGCTTGCCTACGGCGTTGGCGCATGCATCGCGTCGTTTGTCTGGTTCTTCGGCCTGGGCTACGGGGCCAGGCTGCTGCAGCCAGTATTCGCAAAACCGGCTGCGTGGCGCGTGCTCGACATCCTGGTCGGGCTCGTCATGGCCGCGATCGGCATCAGCCTGTTACGCGGCCTTTGAGTCCTGCTCTGTATCGCGCTTCTGCTGGGCACACACCAGCGCAGCCAGCAGTGCCGCAGAGCCGATCTCGCCATAGTGAGCGGTCAGCGTCGCGTATTGTGCGCGTCGTGCGCGGTCCTGTTCGGCTTCCAGGGCTGGGTGTGTGGCGGTCGGTTGCATCGTCTTCCCCTTTTGCGCCCCGCTGGCGCTGTTGGACATGCCCCTGAGATGGGTACCGAATTGGTCGAAACGGTGTCCCGGTGAGGGCATTTCGATGAGTTTGGGCGCTGTCTTTGAAGACATGTTTAATAAAATCCTATTGTCCGCCGCGTGTTGCATCCGCGCCACGCCCGGACGGGGCGCGTCCGCGTCCACGCTCTCTTGACGGCGGCGGGGCGGGGCGCGATAAAGCGAGCGATGAAAACGTCTTTCGCCATTATCGGCATCTGCATTATCGGCTAGCGCCTTCGCTGGTCCGGCCGTTTTCGTCCTTCCGACAGATACGAGAAAACGCCCCGGCCAGCCGGCCAGGGAGAATTTATGTCTGAATCCGTCGGGCAGCTTCGGCTTTACAACACGCTGACGCGCGAGAAGGAGCATTTCGCTCCGATCGATCCGCAGAACGTGCGCATGTATGTGTGCGGGCCGACGGTGTACGACTACGCCCATATCGGCAATGCGCGCCCGGTGATCGTCTTCGACGTGCTCTATCGCCTGCTGCGCCATGTCTACGGTGCCGACCACGTCACCTATGTCCGTAACATCACCGACGTCGACGACAAGATTAACGCCCGCGCCGCGCGCGATCATCCCGATCTCGCTCTCAACGACGCGATCCGCAGGGTCACCGAGGCGACCAACGCGCAGTTCCAGGCCGACGTGAAAGCGCTCGGCTGCCTCGAGCCCGACAGCCAGCCGCGCGCCACCGAGCATATCGACGGCATGAGGGCGATGATCGACAGGCTCGTGACGCAGGGCGTGGCCTATGTCGCGGAAGGCCACGTGCTGTTCTCGCCGTCGGCCATGAATGCCGGCGAGGGCCCGCGCTACGGCGCGCTGTCGCGCCGGCCCTTCGACGAGATGCTGGCCGGCGCACGGGTCGACGTCGCCTCCTACAAACGCGACGAGATGGATTTCGTCCTCTGGAAGCCGTCGAAGCCGGGCGAGCCTGGCTGGCCGTCCCCTGCCGGCATCGACGGGCTAGGCCGCCCCGGCTGGCATATCGAATGCTCGGCCATGTCGATGGCGAAGCTGCTGGAGCCGTTCGGTGGCGGGCTTTCCTGCGACGACCCGATGAAGAACGTCTTCGACATCCATGGCGGCGGCATCGATCTCGTCTTTCCCCACCACGAAAACGAAATCGCCCAGTCCTGCTGCGCGTTCGGCACCGACCGGATGGCGAACATCTGGATGCACAACGGTTTCCTGCAGGTCGAGGGCCGCAAGATGTCGAAGTCGGAAGGCAACTTCGTCACCATCCACGACCTTCTGCACACGGAAGCCTTCGGCGGCCGCAAATGGCCCGGCGAGGTGCTGCGGCTGGCCATGCTGATGACCCACTACCGCGAGCCGATCGACTTCTCGCTCCGCAAGCTGGAGGAGGCCGAGGCAAAAATATCTAGCTGGAACTCGAGGATTGCGGATTGGAGTATTGGATACTTCCTCTGCCCACCTGACCAGCACGTCGTATCGGCCATCGAAAATGACTTGGATATGTCGCGCGTGCTGTTTCGGCTAAGCGAACTGGAGAAAGCCACCGGTAGTTCAGAAGAAGCCAAAGCGTTTGCCGGAAGTCTTGCTCTGCTTGGGCTCGTCCCTTCGCCCGAAATTCAAAGCTGGATCGACCACCAAGCTCGTCAAGAAGATATAGAGTTTGGAGCGGTTTGGGATGAGAATGCTCCGCTGTTGATTGAGCGACCGACCGTTGCACAATTTCTCTTGTCAGAACGTCTGTCGATTGATCGACACCAAATCGACGTTGCGATCGGGAAGCGTGTTGCAGCAATCCGCGAAAAGAACTGGTCGGAGGCCGACCGCATCCGCGACGAGTTGCTAGGACAGGGCATCCAGTTGAAGGACGGCAAGGACCCAACCACCGGCGAACGCGTCACGACCTGGGAGGTGAAGCGGTGAGATCGCCTGCGGCGAATGCGGAGGGGTTGGCGGGACAGCGCCCCCCTCTGTCCTGCCGGACATCTCCCCCCCGAGGGGGGAGATCAGCCGACCGGCCTGCTTTCGCCAATCGGTGGCGTGGCAGAACAAGCGGCGATGGCGAAGCTGCCGATCTCCCCCCTCGTGGGGGAGATGTCCGGCAGGACAGAGGGGGGCAACGTAGGGCACTGAGCCTGCGGCGTTGCGTGCTCTATGATCTGCAGGGTGCGGCAGGCTGACCATGCCTCATACCCCTTTACCCCCCAACAATCGTTCTCGCGCCAAGGCGATGCGGCGCGTGATGACTGATGCCGAACTGAAGCTGTGGAATGCCGTTCGTGCCCACAGGTTGATGGGGCTCGGCTTTCGCAGGCAGTTTCCTGTTGCTGGTTTCATTGTCGATTTCGCATGCCCTGAAAAACGGCTGATCGTCGAAGTCGACGGCAGCCAGCATGCTGATGGTGCAGCGTTAAAGTACGACGTCGCCCGCACCGAAACCCTGCGCGTTAACGGCTGGACCGTTCTGCGCTTCTGGAACGACGACGTGCTGCGCGACATGGACAATGTCTGCGCACATATAGTTGCTGCGAGCGGGCTGGCCACGGAAGATGCGGCGCGATGGGCCGGCAACACTGAACGGAATCCATATGCCAACAGTATCGAGCAGGAACTGAAGCCATGAGCCTCGACAACAAGCCGATCTATTCGGGCGGGTGCCAGTGCGGCGCGGTGCGCTTCCGCGTCGAGGGCGCTCTCCGCGACGCTTCCGTCTGCCATTGCCGCATGTGCCAGAAGGCGTTTGGCAGTTTCTACGCGCCGCTGGTCTCCGTGCGCGAGGCGGAGCTGGAATGGACGCGCGGCGAGCCGAAGCGGTTCCGTTCGTCCAACCACGTCTTGCGCGGCTTCTGTGCCGAATGCGGCACGCCGCTGACCTTCGAGGCGCCGGACGGCGTTGCGCTCGCCATCGGGGCGTTCGACCAGCCCGAAGAGATCGCTCCGGTGATCCAGTGGGGCGTCGAGGCGAAGCTGCCTTATGTCGATGCTGTCCCCTCATTGCCGGGTGAGGCGACGGAAGCCGACATGGAATCCGCCCCGTATCTTGCGGAGCTCGACAGTTACCAGCATCCCGATCACGACACCGAAACCTGGCCGCCGGAGGAAAGACGATGAACGACACAGTGAGAACCGGCGGGTGCCAGTGCGGCGCGGTGCGCTTCCGCATCCACGGCGAGCTCGGCCGGCCTTCCATCTGCCACTGCCGCATGTGCCAGAAGCAGTTCGGCTCGTTCTTTTCCGCGCTGGTGACCGTGCCGAAGGACGGCGTCGAATGGACACGCGAGGAGCCCGGCTACTTCCAGTCTTCGGTCAACATTGACCGTGGCTTCTGCCCGCGCTGCGGCACGCCGCTGACCTATCGCCATCCGGGCGGGCTCGAGATCGCCATCGGAGCCTTCGACGATCGTTCCGATCTTGCGCCGCAGATACAGGTCAACCATGCCGCGCGCTTGCCTTGGGTAGAAAAGATCTTCGACGCGCCGGTTCATGAAGACCCTGGCTATTATTCGCGACAGGAGGCCGTCATTTCTTTCCAGCATCCAGACCACGAAACCGAAGCCTGGCCCGCACGGGGGTTGCAGCTGTGAGCGACCTCCGCACGCTTTACCCCGAGATCGAACCGTTCGAGACCGGCTTCATGGACGTCGGCGACGGCCACACCATCTACTGGGAACGTGTCGGCACGCGCGGGGCGAAGCCGGCCGTATTCCTGCATGGCGGGCCGGGCGGCGGCTTCTCGCCGGCTCACCGCCGACAGTTCGACCCGGCGCTCTACGATGTGCTTTTGTTCGACCAGCGCGGCTGCGGGAAGTCGACACCCCATGCAGGGCTCGAGGCCAACACCACATGGCATCTCGTTGCCGACATCGAGCGGCTGCGCGAGATGGTGGGCGCTGAGAAGTGGCTGGTTTTCGGCGGCTCCTGGGGCTCGACGCTGGCGCTCGCTTATTCGCAAACGCATCCCGAGCGCGTCAGCGAGCTCGTCGTGCGCGGCGTCTATACGCTGACGAAGGCGGAACTCGACTGGTACTATCAGTTCGGCGTCTCCGAAATGTTCCCCGACAAATGGGAGCGCTTCATCGCGCCAATCCCGAAAGCCGAGCGCGGCGATCTGATGGCAGCCTATCGCAGACGGCTAACCGGTGACGACAAGGCTGCGCGCATCGAGGCGGCCCAGGCCTGGAGCCTGTGGGAGGGCGAAACGATCACGCTGCTGCCTCAGCCGGAAACGAGCGACAAGTTCGGCGAGGACGACTTCGCGCTCGCTTTCGCCCGCATCGAGAACCACTATTTCGTCCATGGCGGCTGGCTGGATGAAGGCCAGTTGCTGCGCGACGCGCACAAGCTGCGCGGCATTCCAGGCCTCATCGTGCATGGTCGCTACGACATGCCGTGTCCGGCCCGTTATGCGTGGCAGCTTCACAAGGGATGGCCCGACGCCGAGTTCTTTCTGATCGAGGGTGCCGGCCACGCCTATTCCGAGCCCGGCATACTCGACCGGCTCATCTACGCGACCGACAAGTTCGCGGGGAAATGATGATGGGTCCTTTCAGCTTGCACGGTGCTTTGTCACGCCCCCCTCTGTCCTGCCGGACATCTCCCCCACGAGGGGGGAGATCGGCAGCTTTGCGTTCAACGCTTCTTTTTCAACGCTGGCGATCGGCGAAAGCCGGACGGCCAGCTGATCTCCCCCCTCGTGGGGGAGATGTCCGGCAGGACAGAGGGGGGCAACGTAGAGTGCGCACGAGGAAAGTGCTGGCATGACCAAGGAGCGCATCTACCTCTTCGACACCACGTTGCGCGACGGCCAGCAGACGCCCGGTATCGACTTCTCGGTCGAGGACAAGATCGTCATCGCAGGCATGCTGGATGCGTTCGGCTTCGACTATGTCGAGGGCGGCTATCCGGGCGCGAACCCTACGGACACTGCCTTCTTCAGCGAGAAGCGCACCAGGCGGTCGGCCTTCGTCGCCTTCGGCATGACCAAGCGTGCAGGCGTCTCGGCCTCGAACGATCCGGGCATCGCAGCACTCGTCCAGTCGAAGGCCGATGCCATCTGTTATGTCGCCAAGAGCTGGGACTATCATGTACGCGTCGCACTCGGCTGCTCGAACGAGGACAATCTCGAATCCATCGGGGCTTCCGTCGAAGCGGCCCGCGCGGCCGGCAAGGAGGCGCTGGTCGATTGCGAGCACTTCTTCGACGGCTTCAAGGCCAATCCCGACTACGCGCTGGCCTGCGCGCGCACTGCATACGACGCCGGCGCGCGCTGGGTCGTGCTGTGCGACACCAATGGCGGCACGCAGCCTGCGGAGGTGCGCGAGATTGTCGGTCGGGTGATCGACGCAGGCATTCCCGGCGCCAATCTTGGCATCCACGCGCACGATGACACGGGTCAGGCCGTCGCCAATTCGCTTGCCGCGGTGGAGGCGGGGCTGCGCCAGGTACAGGGCACGCTCAACGGCATCGGCGAGCGCTGCGGCAACGCCAATCTGGTGACCATATTGCCGACGCTTATGCTCAAACCGCGCTTTGCGGAGCGTTTCGAGACCGGCATCTCCGCAGACGCGCTGACCGACATTTCGCGCCTGTCTCACGGCTTCGACGAGCTGCTGAACCGTGCGCCCGATTCGCAGGCGCCCTATGTTGGCGGGTCCGCATTCGCCACCAAGGCCGGCATTCACGCCTCCGCGCTGCTCAAGGAGCCGCAGACATACGAGCATGTCGCGCCGGAGTCGGTGGGCAACACCCGCCGCGTGATGGTTTCCGACCAGGGCGGCAAGTCCAACTTCATCGCCGAGCTCAAGCGGCGCGGCATAGCCGTGGCCAAGGACGACCCGCGCCTCGATATCCTGATCGCGCTCGTCAAGGAGCGCGAGGCGCAGGGTTACGCCTATGAGGGCGCGGATGCGAGCTTCGAACTGCTGGCGCGGCGCACGCTGGGCGGCGTGCCGGTCTTCTTCCACGTCGATTCCTTCCGCTGCATGGTCGAGCGGCGCTACGACGCCAATGGCAGCCTCAAGACCGTCTCCGAAGCGATCGTGAGGGTGACTGTCGACGGCGAGGAGAAGATGTCGGTGGCGGAGGGCGACGGCCCCGTGAACGCGCTCGACATCGCCCTGCGCAAGGACCTCGGCAAATACCAGGACGAGATTTCCGATCTGACCTTGACCGACTTCAAGGTGCGTATCCTCAACGGCGGCACAGAGGCGATAACCCGCGTACTGATAGAATCGCACGATTCCACCGGCGCGCGCTGGTGGACGGTCGGCGTCTCCGAAAACATCATCGACGCTTCCTTCCAGGCCCTGATGGACTCAATCGTCTACAAGCTGGTCAAGAATCGCGAGAACGTGGCCCGGGCGGCGGAGTAGCTCCCAATCATCAACCGTTATCGATCGTTGGATCAGCATAATGCGTTGGTCTGGCGGTCGCCGACGCGTTAGGACGCCAGTCTGAAACGTTGAAGGCTCGATTTATGCAGGAAAGGGTACAGCCGGCCGCCGCGCAGGCGGAAGCGCCGGCGCAGTCCGAGGCGACGCGCGGTTTCGTGTTCGCGCTGTCGGCCTATCTGCTGTGGGGCTTCCTCCCGCTCTACATGAAGATGGTGGCGCACATCCCGCCGGTGGAGGTGGTGGCGCATCGCATCCTCTGGTCGGTCCCCGTCGCCGGCCTCGTGCTGCTTGCGCTGGGCCGCACGGCCGACATCAAGACGGCCCTACGGCAGCCACGTACGCTGCTGATGGCGGCGCTTACGGCCGCGATCATCACCGTCAACTGGGGCATCTATGTCTGGGCGATCGCGGTCGACCGCACGGTCGAGACCGCGCTCGGCTACTACATCAATCCGCTGGTGACGGTGCTGCTGGGTGCCGCGCTGCTGGGCGAGCGGCTCAACCGCTATCAGCTCGTGGCCGTGGCGCTGGCAATCGCAGCCGTCGGCGTCCTTACGGTGGATGCCGGCGGCCTGCCGTGGGTGTCGCTGGCCCTCGCGCTGTCGTTTGCCGCCTATGGCTATCTGCGCAAGACGCTGCCGATAGGCCCGAGCCAGGGCTTTTTCCTCGAAGTGCTGATCCTGTCGGTGCCGTGCCTGGCCTATGTGATCTGGATCGAGGCCACGGGGCAGGGGCACTTCACCGGCAGCACGCAGAATATCGGCCTGCTGATGTTCGCCGGACCCGTGACGGCGATCCCGCTGATCCTCTATGCGTTCGGCGCCAAGCTGCTGCGCATCTCGACCATCGGCATCATGCAGTACATTGCGCCGACGATGATCGCGATCATTGCCGTCTTCGTGTTCGGGGAGCCGTTCGGCACGGCGCGTATCGTGGCATTCGCGCTGATCTGGACCGCGCTTGCGCTCTACACCTGGTCGATGTTCTTCGGCGCCAGGCAGGCGAAGGCAGCCAGACCCTAAAGCCGGTCGATCAGCTTCGGGTCGCCCTCGGCGGGAATGCCGGTAGCGGCGGCTTCCGACAGCACGGCCGGCACGATCGCTTTCGCATCATCGACGACGATCGGCTGCACCAGGTGGCCGGTATGCACGAAGCCCTCGTTGCGCATGTGGTCGAGGAGGGTGAGCATCGGATCCCAGAAGCCGCCGATGTTGGCGAAGACGATCGGCTTGCGGTGGCGCCCGAGTTGCGCCCAGGTCATGATCTCGACGATCTCTTCAAGCGTTCCGATGCCGCCCGGCAGCGCCACGAAGGCGTCCGACTTCTCGAACATCTTGTGCTTGCGGGTGTGCATGTCCTCGGTGACGATCAGGTCGTCGAGCTTGCCGAGCGCGGCTTCGGTCGCTTCCTTGTTCATCAGAAAACGCGGGATGATGCCGGTCACCTTGCCGCCGCCCTCGATCGTGCCTTTGGCGACTGCGCCCATGATGCCCTTGGTGCCGCCGCCATAAACCAGGCTCAGGCCGGCATCCGCGATGGAGCGGCCGAGCGCGTATCCGGTCTCCATGTAGATTTCGGAACGGCCCGTAGACGAGCCGCAATAAACGCAGATGGATCGAATCAGGTTCATGGCCGGAATTGGTGTATGCATCTCTGGGAGCGGTCAAGCCGCATGGGGCTTTTTGTTGTAGCTGTTCATAAAACACGCTAGACGCTGTTGGAAAGCCGTCAAAGGAACGGAATCATGGTTGTTTGGCTCAAGGCGCTTCTGTTCGTGGTCGGCGGGGTGACAGCCGCTGCGGGAACCGCCTATGTGACGGGAATGCTCGACCCATGGCTCGGTCGCGAGCCGGTTTCGATCGCAGCGCTTCCGGAGACGACAACCCAGCAGGAGCAAGATCAGGAACAGCCGCCGGCTGTCGATGGCGACGATGTAGTGCCGCTTCCCGATGAGGCGACATCGACGGACAAGGGCGACCGTCTCGTCGCCCCGACTTTCAGCCTCCTTCGCGTCGAGCCCGATGGCTCGGTTGTCGTGGCCGGCAATGCGGCCGGAGAATCCACCGTCGAAATTCTGAACGGCGACACCGTGATCGGCACTGCTGAGGCGGGCGCCAGCGGCGACTTCGTCATCGTGCTCGACGAGCCGCTTTCACCCGGCGACTATCAGCTTTCCCTTCGCTCGATGGCCGGAGACGTCGTTTCCCAGTCGCAGGAAACGGCCGTCGTTTCTGTGCCTGAAACGCCCGACGGGCAGGTGCTGGCGCTTGTCGATAAGCCCGGCGCACCCGCCGAGCTGGTGACGGTGCCGGAGGCAGGCGATGAAGCCGCCTCTCAGCAGCCCGCCGGCGACGTGGTTGCGCAGGCACCCGAAGATGCGGCGGATGACGTGGCGGCCGGCGCTGACGCTTCGCAGCCCGACGACAATGCGCAGTCCGAAGCGCCGCAAGTTGCCGCAAGCGACGAAGATGCTCCGGCACCCGATGAAGCAGCCGCGTCCGCAGCGGACATACCTGCCGGGCAACAGGACGAACAGGTCGCGGCAGACGCGAGCACGCCTGCTGCCGATCCGAAAACGCAGGGCGACGTGACCGAACCGACCGCAGCGGAAGCACCGGCCGATGCGGAGGAGCAAGTGGCTTCGGCCCCTGAAGCACAGCAAAAGCCGGAACCGTCGACCGAACCCGCTCTGGCAACAGCTCCTCAGGTCGTGGTGGAAGCCGTCGAGATCGAGGGCGGCACGGTCTTCGTCGCGGGGTCGGCAAATCCGGGCAGCATCATCCGGGTTTACGCCAATGACATTCTTCTTGGCGATGCCCGCACGTCGGAGGCGGGGCGTTTCCTGGTCGAGGCAAATCGTGAATTGCCGGTCGGCAACTACCTGATCCGCGCCGATGTGCTCGACGCGAGCGGGGCGGTGCTCGCGCGGGCCGCTGTTCCGTTCGAACGCGAGCCGGGTGAGGCGATTGCTGCCGTGGCGCCGTCAGCAACCGCTCCGGCAACGCAGCAGGACGGCACACAGGACGAAGTGGCGGTTGCGGAAGCACCCGCGGGCAAGCAAGAGCCTGAGACACAGCCAGCCGGGCAGGAGCCCGCCTCACAGCAGGCGCCATCCTCGGCGTCGAGCGAGCAGGCGGCAGCCAACAATGCCCTGACGACGGCCGACAACGCCCAGCCTGCGAACGAAACGGTTGCGGCAGCTGATAGCGGCGAAGCTTCCACTGCCGGCGGCGCCGATACGAATGCGGGAGCCACGGCGCCGGCGCTTCAGAAGGCGGATGGCTCCGTCATCATCCGGCGGGGCGATTCCCTGTGGCGCATTTCCCGGCGCGTCTATGGTCGCGGCGTTCGCTACTCGACCATCTATCTCGCCAATCAGGAGCAGATCCGCGATCCTGACATGATCTGGCCGGGACAGGTCTTCGCCGTTCCGCAGGAAACGCCCGAAGGCGACACGGCCGACATGGAGGCCATCGGCGACCAGGCTGTCGCACCCGGTACGGAAACACCGACCGCCGATCAGTAAGCCTTTATCGCCGTAATTTTCGTCGACCGCTTGATCGCGGCGGGTATTCATCGTAAATCGCCGATCTACGATGAATATCGATCTTGCCTCACCTGATTCAGCCCCTCCCTGCGGCGACCGCGTTGCCGTGGCAGCCAAGCTCGCTGCGCTGTCGCATCCGGCGCGGATCGAAATCCTGTTGCATCTTGCGGGGTCGGAGGCCTGCTGCTGCAAGGACGTCGTTCAAAGGCTGGATCTCGCGCAGTCGACCGTGTCGCAGCATCTGAAGGTGCTGGTCGATGCAGGGCTGGTGCGTTTGACGCCTGAGCGTCCGCGCTCCCGTTACGAAGTTGATCGCGAAGCGCTGGCTGCACTTTCAGGTGCCGTCAGCGGACTTCTTCTTTCCTGCTGCGCCGGGCCGCATTCCGGTCCGGCGCGCTAACAGAATTTTTCAGGACCTTTTACCTTGGCAGACAAGACCGTTTCAGCCGAATCCGGCTCGACCCTGCGAACACTGGCCAATCTGTGGCCCTATATGTGGCCCGCCGACCGCGCCGACCTGAAGGTTCGCGTCGCTTGGGCGACCCTGTTCCTGGTGCTTGCCAAGCTGATCCTCGTGCTCGTGCCCTATTTCTTCAAATGGGCAACCGATGCGCTCGTGGGCGAGCTCCAGCCGGCCGACTACATTCCGGCCGTTCTCGTGGCGCCCGTCATGCTGGTGCTCGCATACAACGTCGTGCGCATTGTCCAGCTCGGTTTCAATCAGCTGCGCGATGCGCTGTTCGCGCGTGTGGGGCAGCACGCCGTGCGCCAGCTTGGCTACCGGACCTTCGTGCACATGCACAAGCTGTCGCTGCGGTTCCATCTGGAGCGGCGCACGGGCGGCCTCTCGCGCATCATCGAGCGCGGCGTGAAGGGCATCGAGACCATCGTGCGCTTCACGATCCTCAACACCGCGCCTACGGTGCTGGAATTCGCGCTGACCGCGATCATATTCTGGGTAACCTATGGCTGGATCTATGTCGCGATTATCGCCGCGACCGTCTGGCTCTACACCTGGTTCACCGTGCGCGCGAGCGACTGGCGCATCGCAATTCGTCGCGAAATGAACGACAGCGATACGGAAGCCAACACCAAGGCAATCGATTCGCTGCTCAACTACGAGACGGTGAAGTATTTCAACAATGAGAAGATGGAGGCCGAGCGCTTCGACCGCTCGATGGCGCGATACGAGGACGCCGCGACCCGCACATGGACATCGCTCGGCTGGCTGAATTTCGGCCAGGGCGTCATCTTCGGCGTCGGCATGGCGGCTGTGATGGCGATGTCGGCGTGGGAAGTGTCGCGGGGCACGCACACCATCGGCGACTTCGTCTTCGTTAACGCGATGCTGATGCAGCTTTCGATCCCGCTCAACTTCATCGGCTTCATCTATCGCGAGATCAGGCAGGCAATGACCGACATCGAGCAGATGTTCGACCTTCTTGACGTCAAGGAAGAGGTGACCGACCGCGACGGCGCTTCGGCGCTGGCCGTCAGTGACGGCAAGGTTACTTTCGACGACGTGCATTTTTCCTACGACGCCAACCGGCCGATCCTCAAGGGTATCTCCTTCGAGGTTCCGGCCGGCAAGACCGTCGCCATCGTCGGGCCGTCGGGTGCCGGCAAGTCGACCATCTCGAGGCTTCTCTTCCGCTTCTACGATGTCCAGCAAGGCTCGATCCGCATTGACGGGCAGGACATCCGCGACGTGACGCAGGAGAGCCTTCGTGCCGCGATCGGCATGGTCCCACAGGATACGGTGCTGTTCAACGACACGATCGCCTACAATGTCCGCTACGGACGGCCCTCGGCCAGCGAGGATGAGGTGGCGCAGGCAGCCGACCTCGCGCAGATCGGTACATTCATCGCTGCGCTGCCGGATGGCTACAGGACCATGGTCGGCGAGCGCGGGCTAAAGCTCTCCGGTGGCGAAAAGCAGCGCGTCGCGATTGCCCGCACCATCCTGAAGGCACCGCCTGTGCTGATGCTGGACGAGGCGACCTCGGCGCTGGACACGCAGACCGAGCAGGAAATCCAGGCCGCGCTGGACCTTGTCAGTCGCGGGCGCACCACGCTTGTCATCGCACATCGGCTTTCGACGGTCATTTCGGCCGACGAGATCATCGTGCTGCAGGATGGCCGCATCGCCGAACGCGGTCGCCACGCCGAGTTGCTGGTCGCGAAAGGCCTATATGCTTCGATGTGGGACCGCCAGCGCGAGGCGACCGAGGCCGAGGAGAAGCTGCGCCGTGCCCGCGAGACCGACGAGATGGGTGTCGTCGTCCGCCGCCGCATATCCGAGGTCTAGCTGCCCCGGGCCTCCATACATGCGGCTCTGTAGCCACTTTGTACCGCTTGCCTTGTGAGGATGGAGACGCTGTGCATTGCGGCGGAGGGCGGATTTCTGTAATCAGACGCCTCACCACCGGGAGCCTTGGCCGCGATGAGCCTCGTCGACAGCATCAAAAACGCGTTCGTGCCGATCAACCGTGAAGGCTATCCCTTCATCGCCGGTTTTGGCGCGGTTGCGGTTGTTCTGGGCTTCTTTTCCACCAGCCTCTTCTGGATTGGCGCGATCCTGACCGCCTGGTGTGCCTACTTCTTCCGCGATCCGGAGCGCGTGACGCCGGTCGATGACCGTCTTGTGGTCAGTCCGGCGGATGGCATCGTGTCCGCCGTAGGGCCGGCGATCCCGCCGCGGGAGCTCGGCCTTGATGGCGGCGAGATGACCCGCATCTCCGTATTCATGAACGTCTTTTCCTGCCACGTGAACAGAGCGCCGGCCCGTGGCCGCATCACTGCCGTCGAGCATCGTCCGGGCAAGTTCCTGAACGCGGAACTCGACAAGGCGAGCGCGGAGAACGAGCGCAACGGCATCGTGATCGACAGTCCAAACGGCCGCATCGCCGCGGTGCAGATTGCCGGGCTCGTCGCGCGCCGCATCGTCTGCTGGGTCGACAGCGGCAACGACATCGCCATCGGCGAGCGCATCGGTCTCATTCGTTTCGGCTCGCGGGTCGACGTCTACCTGCCTGCCGGCGCGGTCGCGAAGGTTGCCGTCGGCCAGACGGCGGTTGCAGGCGAGACCATCATTGCCGAGTTCGGCGCCCACGCGGCTTCACCGCTCGTGCGCGTTTCCTGAGCGACCGATGGCGCCGTTTCCTCCCTTCGAGCCTCATGGCGCCCGCCGCGGCCAGCGCCTGCGCGAGATACCGCTGCGGCTGGTGCTGCCGAACCTGATCACGGTGATGGCCGTCTGCGCCGGCCTGTCGGGGGTGCGGCTTGCTTTCGAGCAGCGGTATGAGCTCGCGGTTGCCATGGTGCTGATCGCCGCGCTGCTAGACGCGGTGGACGGGCGTATTGCGCGCATGCTCAAGGCGACCTCGAAATTCGGCGCGCAGATGGATTCGCTCGCCGACATCGTCAATTTCGGCGTCGCGCCGGCGCTGGTGCTCTACGTCTATCTGCTCGACCGTGCCGGTGCGTTCGGCTGGATCGCCGCGCTGCTGTTCGCCATTGCGTGCTGTCTCAGACTGGCACGGTTCAACGTCATGCTGGAAGATCCCAACCGCCCCGCATGGCAGGGCGACTATTTTGTCGGCGTGCCTGCGCCGGCCGGTGCGCTGCTTGTTCTGTTGCCTGTTTATATGGGCTTCCTCGGCATGCCGCTGGTCGTGTCCACCGCCTTCGGTGCAAGCGCCTTCGCGGTTGTGGTTGCATTGCTGATGGTAAGCAGACTGCCGGTCTACTCGGGCAAGACAAGCGGAACCCGCATCCGTCGCGACGCCGTCATGCCGATGATGCTGGGCATGGTTTTGTATGTGGCGCTGCTGTTCAGCTACACCTGGCACACGATGGCGGCCACGGCGCTCGCTTATCTGGCCTTCCTGCCGTTCAGTTGGCGCGCCTATGCCCGCCGCGTGGCCAAAGAAGAAGTGGCTGCTTCCGATGAGGGCGAGTAGCGGCCCTTCAGGCTGCTTCCTTGTGGATCTCCGTCCGGCTGACTTCCGTCATGCGGCCATAGAGTGCGCCCGACGAGGTGCCCGGCTGAGGATCGTTGCGCGCCACCAGTTCGGCAATGGTTGCAGGCGCCAGCGCCCGCACCGTCAGCGACGGTAGTAGCCGGCGCCGGGTGGCGTCGCGCGGCAGCAGCGAAAAGGGCAGGTCGCGCGCGCCGGCAACGTAGATGGGCACCACCTTGGCTTCCGCGCGCAATGCGATGCGCGCCACGGCGCGATAGAGGCGGAAGCCGCGGGTTTCCGGCGCGACATCGGCCGGCATATAGACGCACAGCTTGCCGCCGCCGCGTAGCACCCGAACGAGCCGCCTGCTGATGAACAGGTGCTCCGGATTGAAGGCGATCGTACGCGCCAGCGAGCGCCATGGATCGAGCCACGCGGCGTTTGCCGAGTATTCGTCGAGGATGTGCAGCGTGTCGTCCGGCAGCAGCCCCAGCATCAATGCCGGGTCGAGGCGCGACTGGTGCGAAACGACGTAGATCACCGACGACGGAGCCTTGATGTCGCGCAACGCATGAGCGTCGACGCGCCAGATCAGCGCCAGCGGTGCATGCAGCACCGCCTGCCGAAAGGTAATCTTCTGCTCGTAAACCAGCCAGGCCGCGGCTGCGAGCCACAACGCTGCAATGCCGGCGATGATGATTCCGGCCAGTATCATGTGCCCCTCACAGCAAATGCCAAGCTTGCGGCTCCTGCCGGTCGCTGAGGCGCAAACGTAGCGGATTGCGTGGAGGCGTCAATTGCGGCTCTTGCGATCGCCCAAGACCACAAGCGCAAAATCCCGAACGCAGATGAGAAATCCGCAAAAGAATCAGAGAAATGGATGAATAGATCAGCAGCCCGCTTACGGACGCCAGCCCTCGGCCCAGGGCGGCGGGTTGCCGCCATAGGTCGTATCGTAGAGCTGGTTTCCATTTGTTCCGGTGGTGGTCAGCGAGAAATTGCCGAACTTGCAGGTCGTGCCCTTGCGGCTCTCGAATGTGTCGCGCGGGGAATAGGCCGGCACCTCCACCTCTTCGCAATTGCCGCCGCTGACACCGAAACCGGGCGCGGCATCGAGGTTCACGCCGGGCAGGTTGTTTGCGGTGGCGGTGTCGCCGCTGAAATCCTGCGAACTGAAGACGTCGGCTTGAGCGGCAGAAGCTGCGAACAAGGCGCCTGCGGCAAAAAGCGGAAGGAGAAGGTTTCTCATAAGGCGAGCCTTGCGAATGCGATACGGTCCATCGCGACCGGTTTCCACACATTTAGCATGCAACGCCGATCTGGTCGATAGTTTGACCGTCGTTGCGTTCCCTACTCGGGCAGACGATAGCGCAGAAAGCGCTCGGTCGGGGCATCGAAGATAAGACCTGTTTCGGTCAGTTCCGGACTTGCCAGCGGTACGATTTTCCGCGCGATCTCGGAAGGGTGCGGCAAAATCTTCGGGTCCTCGCCGGGCACCGCCTGCGCGCGCATGGCCGTGCGTGTCGCGCCGGGATTTACGGCGTTGATGCGCAGTGGCAGGTTCTTGGTTTCGTCGGCCCACGACCGGACCATCGCTTCGACCGCTGCCTTGGACGCTGCGTAGGGACCCCAGAAGGCCTTTGCCGAATGGGCCGCGCCGGAGGACATGATGATGGCGCGCCCGGCGTCGGAAAGCCGCAGCAGCGGGTCCACGGAGCGAATCAGCCGCCAGGTGGAGTTGACGTTCACCGCCATCACCTTCTCGAACACCTTTGCCTCAACGTGGCCGAGCGGCGAGATGACGCCCAGAACACCGGCATTGGCAACGAGGATGTCCAGCTTGCCCCAGCGCTCATGGATCGCGCCGCCGAGCCTGTCGACGCCCGCCCCGTCGGCAAGGTCGAGCGGCACCAGCGTTGCTTCCCCCTTGCCGGAGATCGCCTTTTCCGCCTTGATCTCGTCGTCAAGCTCCTCAAGCCCGCCGATCGTGCGCGCCACGGCAACGACGTGAGCACCGGCTGCTGCGAGCTCTTTCGCGATAAAATAGCCGATGCCGCGCGACGCGCCGGTGACGACGGCCACCCGGCCGGAGAGATTTAGGGAGGAGGTCATGCTGGTCCTTGTGCCTACTATTGTCCGCCTGTCGCCAGCAGCGACAGCGTGCGTACGTTGTCCGTGCCCTCGAGGTCGAGCAGGCGGGTCGGATATTCGCCGGTGAAGCAGGCATCGCAGAATTGCGGCTGTTCGGCATCGCGGTTGGCTTCGCCGACGGCCCGGTAGAGCCCGTCGATGGACAGGAAGCCCAGCGAATCGACGCGGATGAAATCCGCCATCTCCCGGATGGACATGCGCGAGGCGAGCAGCTTGGACTTTTCCGGCGTGTCGACGCCGTAGAAGCACGACGCGCGTGTCGGCGGGGAGGCGATGCGCATATGTACTTCCTTCGCGCCGGCGTCGCGCACCATCTGCACGATCTTCTGGCTCGTCGTGCCGCGCACGATCGAATCGTCGACCAGCACCACGCGCTTGCCCTCGATCATCTTGCGGTTGGCGTTATGCTTCAGCTTCACGCCCATATGGCGGATCGAATCGCCGGGCTGGATGAAGGTACGCCCCACATAATGGTTGCGGATGATGCCGAGCTCGAACGGCAGTGCCGCCTGCTGCGCGAAGCCGATGGCCGCCGGCGTGCCCGAATCCGGCACCGGCACGACGATGTCGGCCTCGACCGGGTTCTCGATCGCCAGTTCGCGCCCGATATGCTTGCGCACGTCGTAGACGTTCCTGCCCTCGACGGAGGAATCGGGACGGGCGAAATAGACATATTCGAAGATGCAGAAACGCGATTTCTGCGGCTCGAACGGGAAGAAGCTCTCGATGCCCTTGGTGGTGATCACCACCATTTCCCCGGGCTTCAGGTCGCGGACGAAACGGGCCCCGATGATGTCCAGGGCGCAGGTTTCGGACGCGAGAATCCACGCGCCGTCGAGATCGCCGAGCACGAGCGGGCGTATTCCCATAGGATCACGGCAGCCGATCATCTTCTTGGCCGTCAGCCCGACGAGCGAAAACGCACCCTCTAGCTGCCGCACGGCCTCGATGAAACGGGAATTGATGTCCTTCTCGCGGCTGGTCGCAACGAGGTGGAGGATCGTTTCCGTGTCCGAGGTGGATGTGAAGATCGAGCCCTGCTTCTGCAGCGCGCGCTGCACGGTCATCGCGTTGGTCAGGTTGCCGTTGTGGGCAACCGCGATGCCGCCTTCGGCAAGCTCCGCGAACAGCGGCTGCACGTTGCGCAGCCCCGCGCCGCCCGTAGTGGCGTAGCGCGTGTGGCCTATGGCGCGGGTACCGGAAAGCCGGTCGATCACGGACTGCTTGGTGAAGGTGTCGCCGATCAGGCCGACATGGCGCTCGACGTGGAACTGCGACCCGTCATAGGAGACGATGCCGGCCGCTTCCTGCCCACGATGCTGCAAGGCATGCAGCCCGAGCGTGACGATCGCGGCGGCATCCTGCCTGCCAAAAATGCCGAAGACGCCGCATTCGTCATGAAAGCGGTCGTCGGCACCTGATGAAAACGGAGTATCGTCTGCGTCTGCCATAAGGCACCGCCTCTCGATTGTTTTCTGTTTGCGTATCCCGCGCCGGTATGGCGCAGCCTCAGTTTTCCGGCTGTTCGGTGCCGGGCGTATCCTCGCCGGGCGATATGCGGTTCAGTATCGAGTTTTCCGGATCGTCCGGCAGGATACCTTCCAGCCAGTTTCCGATACTTTCCAGCAGCGGCAGCGACTTGGCTTCCGAAATCCATGCGGGCGGGTTGGTGCCCACCAGCCACGAGAAGAACAGAAGGCCCACGGCCACGACGAGTATGCCGCGCGCGGCTCCATAGAGGAAGCCCAGCGTCCGGTCCAGCGCGCCGATGCGGCTGTCGATGATGAAGTCGGCGATCTTCATGGTGATGACCGTCACGACGATCAGCGCGATGAAGAACACGATGGCCGCGGCCACCGCTATGCGGAGCTGCGGGTGATCCACATAGGATTCGATATAGGGGACGAGCGCCGGGTAGAAGAAATACGCCGCAACCGCAGCAGCGCCCCACGATGCGATCGACAGGATCTCGCGCGAAAAGCCACGCACCATGGCCAGCATTGCGGAAACGAGGGTGAAGCCGACGAGGATTCCGTCCAGCAGGGTAATGGGCATTCAGGCTCCACTCCAGTCGCGCAAGCGAAGACCGCTCGCCACTTGCATCCCTTCAGTCATCCGCGTCGCGCCGCTTCGAACCGGCGATGCGCACGACCAGATCGGAAAGCGTAGCCGGCTGAAACGCCCGCTGGCCGCTCCCGCCATTCTGCTCGTCACCCGCACTAGGCATTACCGCCTGGGCGAAACCCAGCTTTTCCGCCTCTTTCAGGCGTTGCTGGGCGTGTGCGACGGGCCGTATAGCCCCCGAAAGACTGATTTCGCCGAAATAGACGCAATCGGCCGGAAGGGCAAGACCGGTAAGCGAGGAAACCAGCGCGGCGGCAACCGCGAGGTCGGCCGCAGGCTCCGTGATGCGATAGCCGCCGGCAACGTTCAGATAGACGTCGTGCTGGGCGAAGCGGACGCCGCAATGGGCTTCCAGTACCGCGAGCACCATCGACAGCCGCGCAGAATCCCATCCGACCACCGCCCGGCGCGGCGTGCCGAGCGGGGAGGGGGCGACCAGCGCCTGGATTTCGACGAGCACCGGCCGCGTGCCTTCCATGCCGGCAAACACCGCCGCCCCAGGCGCCTTGGCGCTGCGCTCGCCGAGGAAGAGTTCGGACGGGTTGGCCACCTCGCGCAGCCCCTTGTCCGACATCTCGAACACACCGATCTCGTCCGTCGGCCCGAAGCGGTTCTTGACGGTGCGCAGGATGCGGTAATGGTGCCCGCCTTCGCCCTCGAAATAGAGCACGCCGTCGACCATGTGCTCGACCACGCGCGGACCGGCGATCTGGCCTTCCTTGGTCACGTGGCCGACAAGCACGACCGCCGCGCCAGTCGACTTCGCATAGCGGATCATCGCCTGCGCGGCCGCGCGTACCTGCGTCACCGTGCCCGGTGCGCTGTCTGCCATGTCTGTCCACAGCGTCTGGATCGAATCGAGGATGACGAGGTCGGGCCGCTTGCCTTCCGCGATGGTGGCGAGGATATCCTCGACATTGGTCTCGGCAGCCAGTTCGACGGGCGTGTCGGCGGCACCCAGGCGCTGTGCGCGCAGGCGTATCTGCGCCACCGCCTCCTCGCCCGACACATAGACGATCCGATGACCGCGCGAGGCGAGTGCAGCCGCCGCCTGGGTCAGCAGGGTCGACTTGCCGATGCCCGGATCGCCGCCGACCAGCAGCGCCGACCCACGCACGAACCCGCCTCCGGTCGCCCGGTCGAGTTCGCCGATACCGGAGATGATGCGCGGCGCTTCCTCGATCTCGCCGGAGAGCGTGGTGAGCGTGACGGGCCGCCCCTTGCGGCTGCTTCGCAGGCCGGCCGGCCCACTGCCGATGCCGCCGGACGTGCCTTCCTCGACCAGCGTGTTCCACTCGCCGCAAGCGTCGCACTTGCCGGCCCAGCGCGCATGCGCGGTACCGCAATTCTGGCAGATGAACTGAACGCGGGACTTAGCCATGTATATCCGATCCGCGAAGTTGCGTTCCTTCGCGCCCCCCTCTGGCTTGCCAGCCATCTCCCCCACGAGGGGGGAGATCAGCGGGCGGCCCGGCTTTCGCCAATCGTCTGCGTTGTAGAAGGAGATGCAAGCGCAAACCTGCCGATCTCCCCCCTCGTGGGGGAGATGTCCGGCAGGACAGAGGGGGGCAACGTAGAAAGGCGACGGAGACGGGCATCAGTTCCCTGTCCCACCCACATAGTGCCGATAGTATCGCTTCGCCAGCGAGGTCAGCAGTTCGTAGGAAATCGTGCCCGCGGCCGCGGCCGCGTCATCCACGGCGATGTTGGGACCGAACAGTTCCACCCAGTCGCCGACGCTCACCGCATCGGCGCCTAGATCGGTGGCGTCGAACATGGTCAGGTCCATAGTCACGCGCCCCAGCACCGGCACTTTCCGGTCATGCAGAAAACCATGGCCTCCACCTGCGACCTGTCGCAAAGGCACGCCGCTGCCTGAACTCGCCCGATGGTACCCGTCCGCGTATCCCGCCGAGACCACGGCGATGGTCGTGTCCCGCGCAAGCGTGTGCGTCGCGCCGTAGCTAACCGTTTCCCCCGCTTTCGCCTGCCGGACCTGCACGACGCGCGCTTCCGCCGTGACCACGGTGCTCATGGGGTTCTCTGCGCCGTTGACCGGCCGGCCGCCATAGAGCGCGATGCCCGGACGGACGAGGTCGAAGGCGAAATCGGCGCCCAGAAATGTCCCGGACGAATTGGCCAGGCTTGAATCGATCCCCGAGAAAGCCTGCCTAACCGCCTGAAACGATTCGAGTTGCCGCCTGCTGAGCGGATGATCGGGATCGTCGGCGCAGGCGAGATGGCTCATCAGCAGGCGCGGGGTGATCGCACCCGTCAGCGCGTTTTCCTCGGCAAACGCGACCGCCTCTTCGGGCGTTAGCCCGAGCCGGTTCATGCCGGTGTCGACATGGATCGCGCAGGGGCGTGGCGCGTCGCCGTCCCAGCCGAAGGCCTCCCAGCAGGAAAGATCGGTTGGCGAGCCGAGAACCGGCAGCAGGCGATATTCGCCGTAGGCGGGGGCGGCTTCGGGGCCGAAGAGCCCGTTCAGCACGAAGATGTCCGCCTCCGGCAGTATCGCACGCAAGGCGATGCCTTCTTCCGGCAGCGCGACAAAGAATGTGCGGCAGCCTGCGTCCCACAGCACCGGCGCGACATGGCCGGCACCCAGGCCGTAGGCATCCGCCTTGACCACGCCGGCTACCGCCGCGGGTGCCGCCTGACGGGCAAGCAGGCGATAGTTCGCGGCCAGCGCCGCGAGATCGATCGTCAGCCGGCCGCCGGCGAGCCGAGGGTCGGCGCCCTCGTGGAGCGCGTCGGGTTCGAAGGGAAGCCAGCCGGACAATGTCTATTCGAACCGCTCTGGCAGACGGTCTTCCTCGGCAAGGTCCGAGAAGCGCGTGAACTGGCCCTCGAAAGCGAGCTCCACCGTGCCGGTAGGGCCGTGGCGCTGCTTGGCGATGATCAGTTCGGCCTTGCCTTTCACGCGCTCGAATTTCAGCCGCCAGTCTTCATATTCCGGCGTGCCTTCCTCCGGCTGCTTGTTCTGCATGTAGTATTCGTCGCGATAGACGAACAGCACCACGTCCGCGTCCTGCTCGATCGAGCCCGATTCGCGCAGATCGGCGAGTTGCGGCCGCTTGTCGTCGCGGCTCTCGACCTGGCGCGAGAGCTGGGAAAGCGCGATGATCGGCACGTTCAGCTCCTTGGCAAGCGCCTTCAGGCCGGTCGTGATCTCGGTGATTTCCTGAACGCGGTTCTGGCTGGATTTGGCCGATGAGCCCTGCATGAGCTGCACGTAGTCGATCACGATCACGTCGAGCCCGCGCTGCCGCTTGAGGCGTCGCGCGCGGGCAGCGAGCTGCGCGATGGAGATGCCGCCGGTCTGGTCGATGAACAGCGGCGTCTTCTGCATCATCTGCGAGCACGCAACCAGCTTCTCGAAATCGGCTTCGGTGATCTCGCCGCGCCTGATCTTGGAGGACGAGATTTCCGTCTGCTCGGAGATGATACGTGTCGCGAGCTGTTCCGACGACATTTCGAGCGAGAAGAAGCCGACCACCCCGCCATTCGCAGCCTTGAAGGAGCCGTCGGCCTGCTGCGCCGGCGTATAGGCGCTGGCGATGTTGAAGGCGATGTTGGTGGCGAGCGAAGTCTTGCCCATGGCGGGACGCCCGGCAAGGATGATGAGATCCGAGGACTGGAGGCCGCCGAGCTTGCGGTCGACATCGCGCAACCCGGTCGAAATGCCGGAAAGGTGACCGTCACGCATATAAGCGGCATTGGCCATGTCGACGGCGGTCTTGACCGCATCGTTGAAGCTCTCGAAGCCGCCGTCATAGCGGCCGGTCTCGGCCAGCTCGAACAGCCGGCGCTCGGCATCCTCGATCTGCTCGCCGGGCGACATGTCCACCGGCGCGTCATAGGCGATGTTGACCATGTCCTCGCCGACGGTGATGAGCGCGCGGCGGGTGGCGAGGTCGTAGATGGCGCGACCGTAGTCGGCTGCGTTGATGACCGTCACGGCTTCGGCGGCAAGGCGCGCAAGATAATGCGCGACCGTCATGTCGCCGACCTTCTCGTCGGCCGGAAGAAATGTCTTGATCGTCACCGGATTGGCCATCTTGCCCATCCGGATCAGCTCGGCCAGCACCTCGTAGATCTTGCGGTGCAGCGGCTCGTAGAAATGGCTCGCCTTGAGGAAGTCGGAGACGCGATAGAACGCGTCATTGTTGACCAGAATGGCCCCGAGCAGTGCCTGTTCAGCCTCAATGTTATTGGGTGCTTCGCGATAGAGCGGTGTCTCCGCCGCCGCGAGCTTGCGGACTGCTTCAGCCATGCCGGCTCCGTTTGATTTGCCTTGCCGGACTCAGAGAACCAAACTGCCCCGTCGCCCATCCCCGATACCGTCCTATCGCTCCGGTCGTCCGGTTCAAAGCTCCTTCTGCCTCAACCTTCGTGATCCACAGCGATCCACAGCCAGTGTCGCGTAGGCACACATTTGGCAGTTGACGCGAATCGGCGCGCAAGCATAACGCCCGCATATCGAGAACAAAAGGGGAATATCTGGAATCAGCCGGCAAACCTATCGCCCCAGTCTGCGCGCCGGGCCTCCTTGAAGCTCGCGCCGTCGCGCTTGGTCAACAGGCGCTCGACGGCGTTTCCATCGGGCTGGCAGATTTTGAGCTGCACTTTACCGGAACCGTGCCTTGGCGAGGCGAGCACGCGCGCTGCGCGATCAACAGGCGCGGCCCGCGTCGCCGCAAGATAGATGAACTTCTCGTCTTCCCAAGGGACGTCGGCGCCCTTGGCGACCCGGTGGATGCGCGAGCGCGCGACGCGCCGGGCAAAGTGGCACCAGTCCGGAGCGGCAAGCGGGCAGGGCGCTTGATGCGGGCACGGGGCGGCGACATGGGCACCGATGCCGATAAGGCGCGCCCGGGCATCCAGAACGCGCCGCCAGCCGGCCGGCGTGCCGGGCTCTACGATGATCAGCATATCTCCTGTCAGCGCCCAGAGGTTGTCGACAAGCGCCTCAAGTGAAGCTGGGGGCACCTCATCCAGGACATACGCGCATGTCACCAGCTCGTGCGGCGTCTGCCCGCGCAGATCGAGCGTTGCATCGCCTGCGATCCATGTCGTGGTCACTTGCCGGAGATTGTCCGAAAGCGCACGGCCCGCGCGGCGCGCCGGTTCGCTGGCGTCCAGCAACGTTGCGGTTTCAAGCTCGGGCCAGACGGAGGCAGCAGCCCAAAGCACGGTTCCCGGTCCGGACCCGACATCGAGCATGGTTCTGGGCGCGAAATCCGGCATTGCCGCCGCCGCCGTATCGAGACTTGCATGAACGGCGGCAAACGTAGCCGGCATGCGCGTTGCGAGATAGGCCTTCACCGCCAGATCGGCATTCATATGCAGGCGGCCGTCGCGCACCTCCGCACGGTAGCGCTCCGAAAGCACGGTTGCCGCCCGCGCGATCTCGGAGGCTGGAATGCCGTGAAGCATTGCATCGATCGCCTGGCGAAGCGGAGCTGGCAGTTCCATCGCGTCAGGCCCCGCGCGGCGCCAGCAGAATGACGGATGCACCGACGAGACAGATACCCGCACCCACCACATCGAAACGGTCGGGTTTCACGCCCTCGGCCAGCCAAAGCCACAACAGCGACGCGCAGATATAGATGCCGCCATAGGCGGCATAGGCGCGTCCTGCCGCGCTCGTATCGGCGAGGGTCAGCAGCCAGGCGAACATCACGAGACTGAGCGTACCCGGAATCAGCCACAGCGCCGACTTGTCCAGGCGCCACCATGCCCAGAACGCGAAGCAGCCTGCGATCTTGAAAAGTGCTGCGGCAATGAATACGGGCAAGGTCATC
This sequence comes from Neoaquamicrobium sediminum, assembly GCF_040970315.1. Classification (NCBI taxonomy): domain Bacteria; kingdom Pseudomonadati; phylum Pseudomonadota; class Alphaproteobacteria; order Hyphomicrobiales; family Phyllobacteriaceae; genus Neoaquamicrobium; species Neoaquamicrobium sediminum. The sequence goes on from NZ_JAZHFV010000002.1 coordinate 883,197, forward strand.
CGGGTCTCGATCGTCGAAGCCCGATCTTCTTTCCCGTCCATCGCCGAAACGCAAGCCCGGGCGATGGCTCGGGGCTTGATCTTAATCGCGGTCGGCCACTCTGCGACCGGTCTTGCGCGCGCGCCGGGCAGGGCGCGCCTGCGCGTGGCCCATCTCGTGCATAGCCAGCGCCTTCTCGCACTTGCCGATATAGTCGCGGGTGATGGGCACGGCATCGTTCTTCAACGAAATCTGCAGCTGGAACACCATCAGGTCCTGCCAGCGGAACGCGGCTTCCGACCCGGCAAGATAGAAATCCCACATGCGCGCGAAGCGCTCGCCGTAGATCTCGACCACGCGTTCGCGGTGCGCCAGGAAGCGCTCTCGCCAGTGTTTCAACGTTTCCGCGTAGTGCAGCCGCAATATCTCGACATCGGTGACCATCAGGCCCGCCTTCTCGATATGCGGGAACACCTCGGAAAGAGCCGGGATATAGCCGCCCGGGAAGATATGCTTGCGGATGAATGCATTGGTGGCGGTCGGTGGCCCGGCCCTGCCGATCGAATGCAGCACCATGACGCCATCCGGCTTCAGGAGCGCAGCGCAGCGGTCGAAGAAGGCGCGGTAGTGGTTGACGCCTACATGCTCGAACATGCCGACCGAAATTATGCGGTCGAATCGCTCCTGCAGGTCCCGGTAGTCCTTCAGTTCGAAATGAACGTGACTTTCAAGCCCTGCTTCGTGCGCGCGGTCGGTGGCGAGAGTATGCTGTTCGGAGGAAAGCGTAATGCCCAGCACATTCACGTCGAAGGTGCCGGCGAGATAGAGCCCGAGCCCGCCCCAGCCCGACCCGATATCGAGCACCTGCTGGCCCGGCTGGAGCCGCATCTTTGCGGCCAGATGTCGCTTCTTTGCCAGTTGCGCCTCTTCAAGCGTCATGTCCGGCCGCTCGAAATACGCGCAGGAATACTGCATGTCTTCGTCGAGGAAGAGCCGGTAGAATTCACGCGAGAGGTCGTAGTGGTGCTGGACGTTTCGTCTTGAGCGCGTCGCCGTGTTGAGCTGCTGCAGCCGTCGGAACACGACGCGAATGCCTTCGATCGCCTTCGTCCAGGCTGCATCGATCCCGTCCGGCCCCATGTTCTGGTACACGATCCGCAGGAATTCGAGCACATCGCCTTCGACGAAGTCGATCTCGCCATTCATGTAGGCTTCGGGAAATGCCAGCGTGGGATCGAGAAGAATCGCGCGCTGCGCCTGATGGCTCTTGACGACGACGTGGACCGAAGCACCGCTTCCGTCGCCGAAGGTCTCGACCGTCCCATCCGGCGCGGTCACCTTGAGGTTGCCGGTCCGAACCAGCCGTTCGACAACACCTTGCAGCAATGTGTTCATGTCACTCGCTCACGTACGTTGCCACCCGTCGCAAGAAAGCCAGATTACGAAACCCCACAGAGTGAAAAAAGTTCCTCTTTTGCGTCAGCGAATGGTCCAGTGAAAAAAATGCCCGGCCGTTTCCGGCCGGGCATCGCGATCAGTTTCGATTGAAGCCGGATCAGGCTTCTTCTTCGTCCCCTTCGAAACCGTCTTCGTTCGGATCGAAGAAGGCGTCGGGACGGGCGTTCTCGTTGATGTCGTCGCCGTAGATGGCTTCGGCCGAATCCAGCTTCTCGCCGGCGGCCTGACGCTCGGCTTCGTCCGCCGAGCGGGCGATGTTCAGCGTGATCGTCACTTCCACTTCCGGATGCAGCGCCAGCGCGACATTGGAAAGGCCGATGGTCTTGATCGGCTGGTTCAGCTCGACCTGGTTGCGGCCGACCGAGAAACCTTCGGCGGTCAGGATGTCGGAGATGTCGCGCGTCGACACCGAACCGTAGAGCTGGCCGGTCTCGCCGGCCGAACGAACGACCACGAAGGTCTTGCCGTCGAGCTTGTCGGCGACCTCCTGGGCCTCGGACTTGCGCTCGAGGTTGCGGGCTTCGAGCTGGGCGCGCTGGCCTTCGAACTTCTTGTTGTTGGCTTCGTTGGCGCGAAGGGCCTTGCCCTTGGGCAGAAGGTAGTTACGGGCAAAGCCGTCCTTGACCTTGACGGTGTCGCCCATCTGGCCGAGGCGGGCAATGCGCTCGAGAAGAATGACTTCCATGATTGTCTCCTGTTCGCGCCCTGGCGGCGCTGATCTGTGGAAACAGGCAGGGAAGCTGTTGGGGGCACGGTTGCCGCCGGGTCGCTGTCCTGCCTGTTCTGGCAGTTAGGGCCGTCAGGCCCAACTCGGATTTATGGTTCCGGTCCCTGCGCCGTTCGCAGAGGCGGGCGAGGGGCGGCGGACCGCCCCTCATATAATCACTTCACGACGTAGGGCAGCAGGCCCAGGAAACGCGCGCGCTTGATCGCCTTGGCGAGCTCGCGCTGCTTCTTCTGGCTGACGGCCGTGATGCGCGACGGCACGATCTTGCCGCGCTCGGAAATGTAGCGCTGCAGCAGCCGCACGTCCTTGTAGTCGATCCGCGGCGCATTGGCGCCGGAGAACGGGCAGGTCTTGCGGCGGCGATGGAAGGGGCGCCGGGTCGGGATCTGGTTGATGTCGACCATTATTCTGCAGCTCCTTCAGACTGTGCCTGCTCGCGCGGACGGCGCGGACCACGGTCGCGGTCGCCACCACGGTCGCCGCCGCGATCGCGATCGCCAAAGCGCGGACGGTCGCCGAAGCGGCCTTCGCGCTCGCGGTCGTCGCGCTTCTGCATCATTGCCGACGGGCCTTCCTCGTGGGCTTCGACGCGAATGGTCATGAAGCGCAGCACGTCTTCGGACAGACCCATCTGGCGCTCCATCTCCTGGATGGCAGCGGCCGGGGCCGTGATGTCCATGAGCGTGTAGTGCGCCTTGCGGTTCTTCTTGATGCGGTAGGTGAGGGACTTGAGTCCCCAGTTCTCGACCCGGCCGAGGGAGCCGCCATTCGCTTCGATCACGCCCTTGTACTGTTCCACAAGAGCCTCGACCTGCTGCGAGGACAAATCCTGGCGGGCAAGAAACACATGTTCGTAAAGAGCCATATTGTCTTGCCTTTCTTCGTTTCTCTGTCCGGTTCCCGGCGGCTAAAGCCTCTGCAACTTCTCTTGTCCCGCATTTGGCGGGCGAAGAAAGGAGCACGACGAGACGGTCGAGAGCGGAGACACGGGAGGCGGAAGAGCTTTTGCCTTCACGCGCGCCATCAGAAGAATGACACGGCCCTCCGTTCAGCCCCCAGCTGGGACCGGCAGATTGGCGGGGTCTATATGGGTATTCCGCTGCTTTTGCAAGCCGGCACTGCCGTCAAGCTTTTGGTCCCACAAAGAATGCCGGCAGAATGTGGCGTCACCACGCGGTTCGGTCCTGCTGTTGCGCAATCAGCGGGGCTTCAAGCTGCGGGAAGAAACGGCTGGCGCCGTGGCGCGCACCGAACATTACGTCGTACTGGATAAGGCGATAGTCGCGTAGCAGCGGGTCGACCACGCTTTGGCTCCAGCCCTCGGTGGGGCTGCCGTTCTTGTCGACGAGCAGATGCCGGTCGATCACATGCCAGCGGTCGTAGGCGGTGCTCAGGAACCCGGTATAGTAGGGGTGCTCCATCCCTGCGGCCTGCAGCAGATGCAGCGGCAGGAAAGCCGGACTCAGTGTCCCGGCCTGCTTCACCGATCCGGTGCGGTTGGACCAGATGACCAGCGGCGTCTCGCGCTCGCGCGTCAGCTTCGTCGCGTCGCCAAAGCGGTTGCTGACCGTGCGCTCCATGAAGCCGGTGGCGACATAGGTCTGACCGAGCGGCGGCAGATGGTCGCCGAAAAAGACGACAATGGTTTCCCGGTCGCGGTTTTCGGCCCATTCGAGAAGCCGGGCGAGCGAACGGTCCGAATCCATCATGCCCTCGGCGAAGCTGCCGATCGCGCCGCGTGCTGCCTCGCCTGCACCGGTTTTCACCGTGACCCGGTCGTCCGGATAGCGGTTCGGCTCATAGGGGCCGTGGTTCTGCAGGGTCACCGCGAATGCGAATATCGGGTCAGCGGAGGCGTCGACTTCCTTGATGATCAAGTCGGTCAACGCTGCATCGGAGGCCAGCCGGCCACGCTTTTCAAGCGGATCTATGTTGTCTTCGGACAGGAAACGGTCGAAGCCGAAGGCTTCATAGACATTGCCGCGATTCCAGAACCAGCTCTGGAAAGGATGCATGGCGAGCGTGGCGTAGCCCTTCTGCGAGAGAAAACTTGCCAGCGACGGCATCTCGCCACGCACATATTGCTGATAGGGGATGCTGCCATAGGGCAGGAAGGCGTTGGAAAAGCCTGTCAGCGCCTCAAACTCCGCATTGGCGGTCATGCCGCCGAACTCCGGCGAGAAGATGTGGCCCGACTGCATGGAGCGTGTGAACGCAATCGGGTCGGGCGTGATGGTCACACCTGGAAGCCGCGTCGGGTCCCAGAACGACTCGCTCATCACCATGACGATGTCAGGCCTGCGCGTCGACGCGTAAGCGACGGGCGCCGACGCCGGGATCGCATTCACCGATGCGGGGCTGTAGCCGGCCGGGGGGCTCACATTGGCCATCGGCACGTTCAGGGCAAATGCCATGACGAGTCCGTTGTGACGGTAATTCGCGGCCTGGTCCCACATCATGGGTTCTATATTGAGGGCGGAGCGCAGCGGCGAATGGCGCGCATAGTCCATCTGCATGGCAAACAGGGCCAGAAGCGGCACAGCCAATGCCAGCCGCACGATTCTTCCCACGGGGCTCGTTATAGGGAAAACCCGCGACCGGAACCACATCGCCGCCAGCGCAGCCCCGGCGGCTATCGTACTTGCGACGATCAGCAGGCCGGCGATGGGGCGCTCTGCGACCATCAGGGGCAGTAGTTCCACGATCTGGCGCGCGTAGAGGAAATCGGTCGGATAGGGCGGGTCGCCAAGATAGAACCGCTTCTGGGAGCCCACCCAGGCCAGCAGCAGAAGCAGGGGAGCCAGCAACAGCACCGACTGGCCACTCCGACGGGTGAAAGCGTCGAGCCCCAGAAGAACGAGAGCGATGGCCGCGATCGTTGCCAGTGCGGGCCTTGTGGGATCAGTGATGAAACCGACGGCGTCGCCTGCGGATCCGCGCAGGATCGTTTCCATAAGGAAGGTCAGCGTCACGGCCGCCAGCATGATCGCCGCCACATAGGCGAAACCATGCGCCAGCCTGTTCAGGCTGTTGAAAGACGAAGTATCGGTTAGGCCCGGAGCGACCGGGTCGACGATGCGGCTCAATCCACGGTTCCTTGTCGCGGGCGCGTGTCATCTAGTTGTCATAAAACTGTCATCCAGGCCAGAGGTTGCCTTGGCCGGCAAAGAAGTTTCGGATCGCAGGCAAAAGCACGACACTTGACCTGTAGCCGCGCTTGCGCCACACGCTGGCGCAAAGAACGCAGGGAGAAACGCCATGTCGATCGCCTTTACCTTTCCCGGTCAGGGCAGCCAGGCCGTGGGAATGGGCAAGGATCTCGCAGACGCCTTTCCCGAGGCGCGGGCGGTCTTCGATGAGGTTGATGACGCACTCGCGCAGAAGCTCTCGACGCTGATGTGGGAAGGGCCGGAAGACGAACTCACGCTGACGGCCAACGCCCAGCCGGCCCTCATGGCGGTGTCGCTTGCGGCAATCAGGGTACTCGAGGCGCGGGGCCTGTCTCTCAAGAACAAAGTAGCCTATGTGGCTGGCCACTCGCTGGGCGAATATTCGGCGCTGGCGGCGGCCGGAACGTTCTCCATCGCCGATACCGCACGGCTGCTGCGCATTCGCGGCAACGCCATGCAAGCTGCGGTTCCCGTCGGCGAAGGTGCGATGGCGGCAATCATCGGTCTTGAGCAGGCCGACGTCGAGGCCGCCTGCGAGGAAGCCGGCAAGGGTTCGGTCTGCCAGATCGCCAACGACAATGGCGGCGGCCAGCTCGTCATTTCCGGCGCCAAGCCGGCGGTTGAGCACGCGGCGCGCATTTGCACCGAGAAAGGCGCCAAACGTGCGCTCATGCTCCCGGTCTCCGCGCCTTTCCACTCGGCTCTTATGCAGCCGGCAGCGGACGCCATGCGCGAAGCGCTGGCAGGTGTGGTCAAGAATGCCCCCGTCGTGCCGGTCGTTGCCAACGTTGTCGTGCGCCCGCTGAGCGACCCGGACGAGATTGCTGCCCGGCTGGTGGAACAGGTGACCGGTCGCGTGCGTTGGCGCGAAACCGTGGAATGGTTCGGGCAGAACGGCGTGACCAAGCTTTACGAGGTTGGGGCCGGAAAAGTGCTTTCCGGCTTGTCGCGCCGCATCGACCGCAACATCGCCACGGCCAATATTGGCACGTCTGTCGACATCGACGCGGCATTGGCCGAATTTGGCCAGGCTTGAGAGAAGGATTTCCCATGTTTGATCTTGGCGGCCGCAAGGCACTTGTAACCGGCGCAACCGGAGGCATCGGCGAAAGCGTTGCCCGCACGCTTCACGCGGCTGGCGCGACCGTGGGGCTGCACGGTACCCGGATCGAGAAGCTGGAGGCTCTTGCCGCCGAGTTGGGCGATCGCGTGAAGCTGTTTCCCGCCAACCTCTCCGACCGCGAGGAGGTCAAGGCGCTGGGCCAGAGGGCTGAGGCGGAGCTGGAAGGCGTCGACATTCTCGTCAACAACGCCGGTATCACCCGCGATGGCCTGTTCGTGCGCATGTCCGACGAGGACTGGGACGCGGTGCTCGAGGTGAACCTGACCGCGGTATTCCGTCTGACCCGCGAATTGACGCATCCGATGATGCGCCGCCGCTTCGGCCGCATCGTCAACATCACCTCCATCGTCGGCGTCACGGGAAATCCGGGGCAGGCCAACTATTGTGCCTCCAAGGCCGGCCTCATCGGCTTCTCGAAGTCGCTTGCCCAGGAGATCGCCACCCGCAACATCACCGTCAATTGCGTTGCGCCCGGCTTCATCGAATCGGCAATGACCGAGAAGCTGAACGACAAGCAGAAAGACGCAATCATGGGGGCCATCCCGATGAAGAAGATGGGGACGGGCGAGGACATCGCCGCATCCGTCCTCTACCTCGCATCCAACGAGGCCGGCTATGTCACGGGGCAGACACTTCACGTCAATGGCGGCATGGCGATGATCTGATAACGGCCATGCGGCGGCGAATTTGGTCTTTGACCGTGAAGTGTTTTCGTGTAATGCCGCCGCTCCATGGCGAATGAACGCCGCCTTCGGGAGCTTCAGGACTGATCAATACGGGCAGGAAATAACCGGTTGAAACCGGGATTATCCCCACCCTATGCTCCCATCTTTCAGCTTGATTACCGGCAATCGTGCCGCTAACGAAGTCCCACCAACTTTTTGAAGTCGAGGGTTTGCAAATGAGCGATACCGCAGAACGCGTCAAGAAAATCGTTGTCGAGCATCTGGGCGTAGATGCCGACAAGGTCACCGAGGGCGCGAGCTTCATCGACGACCTCGGCGCAGACAGCCTCGACACCGTCGAGCTGGTCATGGCTTTCGAGGAAGAATTCGGCGTCGAGATTCCCGACGACGCTGCCGAGACGATCCTGACCGTCGGCGACGCGGTCAAGTACATCGACAAGGCGTCGGCCTGACGCCTTCGCCGCGCGACTTGACCAAAGCCAGATCAGAGTGAAGCGATGAGACGCGTCGTCGTCACCGGTATGGGACTGCTTTCGCCGTTTGGCGTCGGCGTGGAACATGCCTGGAAAGAGATTCTGGCCGGGAAGAGCGCCGCGCGGCGTGTGGACACTTTTGAGGTGGACGATCTTGCCTGCAAGATCGCCCACGTCATCCCCCGCGATGGCGGGGACAATGCGTTCGATCCGGATCGGTTCATGGAGCCGAAGGAGCAGCGCAAGGTCGGCGACTACATCATCTACGGCGTTGCCGCGGCCGATATGGCTCTCAAGGATGCCGGTTGGCATCCGACGAGCGCCGACGACCAGAACGCCACCGGCGTGATGATCGGCTCTGGCATCGGCGGTATCGAAGGCATTGCCGAGAACGCGCTGATCCTGCAGGAAAAGGGGCCGCGTCGCATCAGCCCCTTCTTCATCCCCGGCAACATCATCAATCTCGTATCCGGGCAGGTTTCGATCCGCCACGGCCTCAAGGGGCCGAACCACGCGGTCGTCACGGCCTGCTCAACGGGTGCGCATGCGATCGGCGATGCCGCGCGCCTCATCATGTTCGGCGATGCCGACGTGATGGTGGCCGGCGGCGCAGAATCTCCGGTTACACGGCTTTCGTTGGCTGGCTTCGCAGCCTGCAAGGCGCTCTCCACCGCCCGTAACGACGATCCGCAGAAGGCATCCCGCCCGTATGACAGGGATCGCGATGGCTTCGTGATGGGCGAGGGCGCCGGCGTGGTCGTGCTGGAAGAACTCGAGCATGCCAAGGCGCGCGGCGCGAAGATCTACGCCGAAGTCGTCGGCTACGGTCTGACGGGCGACGCCTACCACATTACGGCCCCGGCTGAAGATGGCGATGGCGCGTTCCGCTGCATGACCGCAGCGTTGAAGCGCGCCGGGCTATCCCCGGCGGATGTCGACTACATCAACGCCCACGGCACATCCACGATGGCCGACACGATCGAACTTGGCGCGGTCGAGCGACTGGTGGGTGATTCCGCCTCCAAGGTGTCGATGTCGTCCACGAAATCTGCGATCGGTCATCTGCTCGGCGCCGCCGGTGCGGCCGAGGCGATCTTCTCGGTACTTGCCATTCGTGACAATGTCGCTCCGCCGACCATCAATCTCGACAATCCCGAGAGAGAAACGGCGATCGATCTGGTTCCCAACGCGCCCCGGCAGCGTCAGATCGATGTTGCGCTCTCCAATTCCTTCGGCTTCGGCGGCACCAATGCGTCGCTGGTGTTCCGCAGGTATGAAGGCTGAGCGGCCACTTCTTCGGCCGCATCGCCAATTTCGCCATATTCCGGCTTAGCTTCGGTTCGCTGAATCGGACAGTGTCGGCTTGAAGGAGTGCCGGGAGGCCATGACGAGCAATCCTGCGGACGATGGCGCTATAGCCAGCCAGCATCAATCCGGGCCCAAGCCCATCGTGCCGAAAAGCGCCAGCGAGGCGCTTCGCCCCCAAGCGGGGACACCTCCGCCGCGTCGCTCGCGCCGTTCCCGCAGCCAGGTCGTCGTTTTTCTGAACTTCCTGATGTCGTCGATCGTGCTGCTGGTCATCGCGGCCTTTGTCGCGGTCTGGTTCGGCAAGACCACCTTCGAAGGCCCTGGGCCGCTGGCGACGCCCGACACGTTCCTGATCAAGCCCAATACCGGCGTCACCGAAATCGCGGACCAGCTTCAGCGCCGCGACATGATCAGCGACGCGCGCATCTTCCGCCTCGGGCTTCGCGCGTATCGCAACGACGGCCGCCTGCAGGCTGGCGAATACGCTATTCCCGCCCGCGCTTCGATGCACGACATCATGGAGCTGCTGGTCAGCGGCAAGTCGATCCTTCATTCGGTCACCATCCCCGAGGGGCTGACCGTGGCTCAGGCCTTCGCGCGCATTGCCGCGGCGGAGGAACTCGAAGGCGAGATGCCTGCCGAGATGCCGGCTGAGGGATCGCTGGCAGCCGATACGGTCCGGTTCACCCGTGGCCTGAAGCGCCAGGATATCATCGACCGCCTCACCGCCGACCAGAAGAAGCTGGTTGAGGGCATTTGGGAGCGTCGGGCGCAGGACCTTCCCATCTCGGACATCAACGAGTTCGTGACGCTAGCCTCGATTGTCGAGAAGGAAACGGCCCGGGCTGACGAACGCTCGCGCGTCGCCTCCGTTTTCATCAACCGGCTGGAGCGCGGCATGCGCCTGCAGTCCGACCCGACGATCATCTACGGTCTCTTCGGCGGCGAGGGGAAGCCGGCGGACCGTCCCATCTATCGCTCGGACATCGACAAGCCCACGCCCTACAACACCTATACGATCGACGGGCTTCCGCCGGGGCCGATCGCCATCCCGGGCCGTGCATCGCTTGAAGCGGTCGCCAACCCGTCGAGGACCGAGGATCTCTACTTCGTGGCGGACGGCAGCGGCGGGCATGCCTTCGCGACCACGCTGGAGGAGCACAACGAGAATGTCGCGCGCTGGCGGCGGATCGAAAGACAGCGCGCGGAGGCAGCAGGCGAAGCGGAGGAGAGTGACGCCGCAAACGAGTGACGACGCGAAATGGGGGGTAGGGGACGCCATGGGTTTGCAGAGCATGACCGGCTTCGGCCGGGCGGTCGCCGACAACGCCGGCGCGGCGATTGTCTGGGAGTTGAAATCCGTCAACGGCAAGGGCCTTGAGGCGCGGTTGCGGCTGCCGCCGGGTTGCGAGCGGCTGGAGCAGCCTGTCCGTCAGGCCATCCAGAAGCGCTTCTCGCGCGGCAATGTGCAGGCGAGCCTCACGCTCACGCGCACCGGCGCGCAAGCCCAACCGGTTGTCAACGATGAGTTCCTGAGGGATCTCGCCGGCCTTGCTAGGCGATTGGAGGAACAGTTTGGCGTCGCGCCGGCAACGGCCGATGGCCTGTTGGCCCTGCGGGGCGTGCTCGATGCGCCGGAAGCAGCCGAGAGCGAAGAGGCGCGTGCGGAACTGGATGCCGCCATTCTCGCCACGCTCGATGCGGCACTGGCAAGCCTTGAGACCGCACGCCGAGACGAGGGGGCAGCGCTTGGCGAACTGCTTCTCGGGCATCTGGGGGCCATCCAGTCTTTGACGGAGCGCGCCGAGGCTGACCCGTCGCGTGAGCCGACCGCCATCCGTGCCCGCCTTGCGGAGCAAGTGAAGGCGCTTCTCGAGACCGGCGCGCCGCTCGATGAGGCGCGTCTTCACATGGAAGCCGCCTTTCTCGCTACCAAGGCGGATATCCGCGAAGAGATTGACAGGCTGAAGACGCATGTCGCCTCCGGCCGGGCGCTGATCGCCCAGGGCGGGCCGATCGGCCGCAAGCTCGATTTTCTTTCACAGGAATTCAACCGGGAATCGAATACGCTCTGCTCCAAGTCCAACGCGGCCGCCGTGACGGCCATCGGGCTGGAGCTGAAATCCGTCGTCGATCAGTTCCGCGAGCAGGTTCAGAATCTGGAGTAGCCCATGGCGGATACGCCCCTTATCGCTTCGATCCGCCGTCGCGGGCTCATGCTGGTGCTGTCGTCGCCTTCCGGTGCCGGCAAGTCGACGATTGCGCGCAATCTGCTCGAAAGCGATCCCGCCTTCGAACTGTCGATCAGCGTGACGACGCGCGCGCGGCGCGGCAGCGAAATCGACGGCCGGCACTACCATTTTCGCTCCAGGCGCGATTTCGAGTTCATGCGCGACAACGACGAACTGCTCGAATGGGCCGAAGTCCATGGCAACTTCTACGCCACGCCGCGGGCGCCAGCCGAGAAGGCGCTCGCCGAAGGGCGGGACATGCTGTTCGACATCGACTGGCAGGGCGCGGAACAGTTGCGCGAGCAGATGCGCGCCGACATCGTTTCGATCTTCATCCTGCCGCCCTCGATGCGAGAGCTCAAGGAGCGGCTGCGCCGCCGCGCGGAGGATCGTGACGAGGTCATCGCGGCACGGCTTGCCAACGCGCGCGCCGAGATCGAGCACTGGCGCGACTACGATTACATCGTCATCAACGAGGATCTGGACACGGCGTTCGCCGAGGTGGAGGCGATTGTCGCGGCGGAACGCCTGCGTCGGGACCGCCGCCCGGGCCTGTTCGATTTCATCTCTGGCCTGCTGGACGAGAAGCTGGAGTAAATTCTTAAGACACGGTGTGCATGCTGCCGGCGGCTTTGTTCGCCGGGCATGATGCACGGCCTGTTTGACGATGTGCCGCGCATGACGTGCCGGGCGCATTGCCGGAGTGAACATGTCCGTGTTACCGCCCGCAAACCTCGCGGCCCTGCAGCTTCTCCAGCAAACTCACTTGACGTCGCTCGCGTCCGGGGCAAAGGAGCGCCAAGCTGATAGCAACGCCATCCTCACGGTTACCGCGTCGCCGGCGCAGCCCCGGCAGCCGGACCCAATGTTCAGCCCAACCTTGGTCGACGTGAACAAGCTCAAAGTCCACTACGTGGAGCAGGTGGGCAAGGCGCTCGGCCTCGACGTTGACGACTTTGAAACGGCCTCGGCATTTGGGCAGGCGATCAAGGATGAAATAATAAAGATCAGGCAATCGCCTGACGCAGAGAAGATCATTCGTAAGATCGAGGAAGACAGCGGTCTGGATGAATTGGGTATCTCGCTCGTGGACTTCGCAAACGCCTTGATTGATCCCGAGAGTAGGGCTGCCGAAAAGCTTCAAAAGGCTCTGCAGGAGATGGCAGGTGAACTAGCAGGGCAAGACGACACCGATGCACCCGTCAGGTTCGACGAGATCGGCATCTACAGCTTCATCTCATAGCCGCTTCGGCGCGGTCGATCGTCAGATCGCATTGGCGAGCGTCACGAACTCTGCAACCGACAGCGTCTCTGCGCGGCGTGTGCCGTCGATCCCGGTGGCCGCCAGCAGGCTCTCTCCGCCTATCCCCTTCAGGCTTTGCCGCAGCATCTTGCGCCGCTGGCCGAAAGCAGCCTCCGTCACGCGCGCGAGCTTCCTGCCGTCGGCGGGCAACGGCTGTGTACGCGGCACGATGTGAACCACCGCGGACGTAACCTTGGGCGGCGGCGTGAACGCCTGCGGCGGCAGGTCGAAGACGATCCTTGCCTCCGTGCGCCATCCCGCGAGCACGCCCAGCCTGCCATAGGCGCTGTCGCCCGGGGCCGCCACGATGCGTTGCGCCACCTCCTTCTGGAACATCAGCGTCATCGACGAATAGAAGGGAGGCCAGTCGGCGACGGTCAGCCAGCGGATCAGCAACTCGGTGCCGATATTGTAGGGCAGGTTGGCGACGATCCTGACATCCTGCGCGCCTTCGGCGAGCGCCGGGAAGTCTGTTTTCATGGCGTCGCCCGCAATCACGTCGAGCCGACCGGGATAGTGCGCCGCGACCTCGGCAAGTGCCGCGAGGCAGCGCTCGTCGCGCTCGATTGCAACGACCCGCGCCGCGTCGTGAGCCAGCAGCGCGCGCGTCAGGCCGCCCGGGCCGGGGCCGACCTCGATCACGGTGGTCGATGACAGATCGCCAGCCGCCCGCGCGATCTTGCCGGTCAGGTTGAGGTCCAGCAGGAAGTTCTGTCCGAGCGATTTTTTCGCGCGCAGTTCGTATCGGTCGATCACCTCGCGAAGCGGCGGCAGCCCGTCTATGGTCATCGACGCGCGGCCTTTGCATCGGCCATCTGCCGGGCCAGCCGCAGCGCCGCGATCAGGCTGTCGGGCCGCGCGGTGCCCTTGCCCGCTATGTCGAATGCGGTGCCATGGTCTGGCGACGTGCGGATGAAGGGCAGGCCGAGCGTGACGTTCACGGTCTCGTCGAAAGCGAGCGCCTTTGCGGGGATGAGAGCCTGGTCGTGATACATGCAGATCGCCACGTCATAGGCTGCGCGGGCACGGGCATGGAACATCGTATCCGCGGGCAGGGGCCCCCGGGCATCGATGCCTAGCCTGCGAAGCTGCTCCACGGCCGGGCGTACCACGTCCTCGTCTTCCCTGCCCATCGCCCCGTCTTCGCCGGCGTGGGGGTTCAGTCCCGCGATGGCGAGCCGCGGATTGTCTATCCCGAACTTGTCACGCAGATCGGACGCCGTGATCGAAGCCGTCTCGACGATGAGCGCCGTCGTCAATGTCGGAGCAACCTTGGCCAGCGGAATATGGATGGTGACCGGCACGGCCCGCAGTTCGGGACCTGCAAGCATCATGACGGGTGTCGCCGACGATCCTGCGATCGTCTCCGCTAGATGACCGAGGAATTCGGTGTGCCCGGGATAACCGAACCCCGCATCGTAGAGCGGTTTCTTGGCGATCGGGCAGGTGACCAGCGCATCAGCTCTGCCCGAGACGACGAGCCTGACCGCGGTCTCGATTGCTTCTATCGTGCCGGCTGCGTTGACCGCGTTGGGATTGCCCGGTGAATCCAGAAACGATGCACCGAGCGGAACGATTGGCAACACATCCGCAAATGCGGCGCCGGCTTCTTCCGGCGTTACGGTCGCGATCTTGACCGGCAGACCCATGCGACTGGCCCGCGCCTCGACGAGTGCGGGGTCGCTGAGCAACAGAAACGGAGGCGTTTCGTCCTGCTTGCGCAGGCGCCATGCTTCGATGGCGATCTCCGGGCCGATACCCGAAGGATCACCCGATGTCAGAGCAAGTATGCCCACGCCCGCCGGTCCTGCCTGCTGGTTTCGATCGAACGTCAGCGCCTGATAATCTGGGCCTTGGCGCGAAGTTCCTCGGTCAGCTTCTTGGACGTGTCGTTATTGTCTTCGCTGCTGCCGCTGCCTTCGGCCTGAAACACCATCTGTGCGACCCGATCGTCGGAAACCTCGCGCGCGCTGCAGATGCCGATAAATTCGGCGCCGCGCTCGGTTTCGCGCACGACCGTCGCGGAACCGGCCTTTGCCGCCTTCACCTCTTTCGCCCAATCCGACGGCAGTTCCGGCTCCAGGACGCGACCCAGATCGCGCACGGTGACATCCAGCAGGCCCTTGGCGAATTCGCGGGTCGTCTCGCAGTTCTGGAAACGCTGGCGCATCGCTTCAGCTTCGCGCTTGCGCGCGCCAAGCTTGGCGCGGCGTTCGGATGCCGGCACCACGAAGATAACCTGCTGCAGCATGTATTCGGTCGCGGACGGCTTGTCGCCGCCCTGCTGAAGCATGCGCTGAACGGCGTCCTGCTCGCTCATCTGGCTGGAACGCGACTGCTGGCTCAGCACCTGCGACCAGCCCATCTGGGAGCGGATGAACTCCCGGAAGTGCGCCTTTGTGACGCCGGACTGGTTCAGCACCTGATCCATCTGCGAGGGCGACATGTTGTTCGACTTGGCGAAGCGCTCATAGGCACCTGCCACCTGGTCGTCGCTGATGCGGATATTCATCCGCTGGATTTCAGAAGCACGTACCGCCTGGTTGATCATCTCGTCGGCGGCAAGCTGCTGCAGGTTGCCGCGCCGGTTCTGAATGCGCAGGAACGCTGCGCGCCGCTGGATATCGTAGCTCGTCACCGGAACGTTGTTCACGATGTACTTGATTTCGGAAGCTTGCGACGCCGTAGCAGCCAGAGGCGCTGAAAGGCCCGCAAGCATCAGGGCCAATGCGCAGGTGCGCAGGGTGGATGCAAGCTTTGCCATACTGTGTCTCCCTAGATTGCCAGACACCGCGATTTAGATCATTCCCTGATGGGATTATAGGGCAAAAGCGTGACGCGGGGGATCGAAGTCTTCGCGGCGCTTAAAAAGAGTCCAGAGCAGCCGTCGAAGCACCGATATCGCCGATCGTGCGAAGAGCGATCTTGAAGCCGAACGTCTTTTCCTTCTCGACCTCACGGGTTCTGGAATTTCTGGACGCCGTTTCACCGCCAAAGAACGTGAACGAGAAGCATTCGTCGTCGTAGCTGAAGCCGATCGTCTTGCGGGTCATCAAATCGTCTTCGATGTCATAGGTCCCGCTGCCGAACACGCGCCAGTATTCATGCAGTTTGACAGAGCCGCCGCCGCGAACCTCATGCCGGTCTTCCGCATACCCGTAGTCGGGTTGGGCCTCGATAAAGGAATAGACGCCGGAGATACCGAAATTGGGCGTTGCATACCCAGCGCTGACATCTGTGCGACGCAGCTCGAACGTGTCTTCGTCGAACCGTGCGCCGGCACCCAGCCTCAGGCCGACGGGGCTCGTCAGGTTGACTGCCGTGACATAGTCCGAGCGATCGGTTTCAAGCCCCGAGGCCGCGCCGACATTGACCAGATCAGGAGACGCGTAAGGGTTTGTACCGGCAATGTGAATCGACTGACCGGCGATGGCAGTTGTGGTCCAGCCATTGGCGAATGCGCCTGAATAGCGAATGCCCAAATTGGCGCGAATGCCGCCTTCGATACGGTCGTAGCCGGCGAACTTGTCGCGCTCGAAGAGGTTCGATGCGTCGAATACGAGGTTCTGCGCGTCCTCGTTGGGAATGCCCAGCACATCGCCGTAAGGCGCATCAGGCCGCACGAAAACCTGTGCTATGGGTTCCAGCACGTGCGTCGAGCTGGTGGTGGAGAACAGGACCGGCCAGCGCGCTTCCAGGCCTGCCGTCGCCATTGCGCGGTAATACGAGGACCGAATGTCCGCCGTCACGCCGTTGTTGGCGGCAGCGCGCCGTATAGCGTCCTCGGTCAGTCCATCGTAGCTCACGCCGATGGCGTCGCCCCTGGCATGCAGGATCGACGTCAGCATCAGGCCGCCCGGCGCCACGTAAGAGCGTTTCCACTCGGCCTGCGCGGTAACGCGCCCCGAGGTGCCGTCGATACCTGTCAGCCGCGTCCGGCTGTTTCCTGCAACTGAGAAATCGCGCACGTCGAGTTCGCTGCGGTGCACGCCCTGCACGTTGACGTCGATGTTCAGCTCGCCGCCGGCGATCGATTGATCTGGAGTGTAGGAATAGTCGAAGGAGGGCAGAACCCACGGCTGGCGCGGATCACGCGATGTCGGCAGCACACGCGCTTCCTGCACGTTGAAGCGATAGCCGCGCAGGTCGAAATAGTTCCGATCGTTCAAACCGGTCAGATAGACTTCATTGGTACGGTTGAGTTCACTGAAACCCGCGATCCCATACCGATGGGAGAAGTTCTTGTCGCTCTGGGCCATGACGTCCCAGCCGAAAGTCCAGCGCGGATTGATCTGAAACTCGCCCTTGGAGCCGACCATGCCCCTGAAGGTTTCGTTGTCGGTAAACGACAGCGGGTCGGGATTTCCCGCTATATCGTTGTAGAACTCTTCGGGGTTGCGCTGGCGAATGCCGGCAACCGTGATCGAATAGGAGCCGTTGTCAAAGCGCTGGCGCCATTCGGCCTCGGCAAGGAAGCCCTGTTTCGAATAGACGGTCGGCTTGAACGTGATGTCGTAGGTTGGCGAGATTCCCCAATAGAAGGGAACAACCACGCCATGCCCGAGGTCCTCATCGGACTTGTAGCTCGGAATCAGGAAACCCGTACGCTGCTTTACCGTCGGGTCGGCGATCTCGAAGGCGGGCAGGAACGCCAGAGGCATGCCGAACATCTCGAAGCGCGCGCGCTCGAAACGAACGGTCTTCGTCTGTCCGTTCCAGATGATCTTCTGCGCCTTCACGCGCCAGACCGGCGCCTTGTCCGGCTTTTCCTCGCAGGGCTTACAGGCCGTGTAGACGCCGTAATTGAAGGTGGTGATGCTGCCGTCGCGGCGGTCGGCGCTTTCCGCGGCGAAATAGGTCTCGTCGGCTGTTTCCACCCGAAGGGTACGCACGAAGGCGTCGCGGAAATCGTCGGTGACATCTATTTCGTCGGAGAAAATCCGCGTGCCCTGCCTGTCGACGATCTCGACATTGCCGGTGGCGATCAGGCGCGAGGTAGCGCGATCGTAGGTAACGCGCTGTGCGACGAGCCGGCTGCCGTCATAGTCGATCTGTACGCCGCCGACTGCGGTGATGGTATTGCGATCGTTATCGTAGACGATGGTATCCGCCTCGAGCAGCATGTCGGCGTCTGGCGACGAGGTCATGCCTTCAAGGTCGATCTGCTGTGCAGTCGCTACGCCGGGTGCAACGCTGACCGCCATGACGCAGGCGAGCGCCGTCGCACCGATGAGGCGCAAAGTCCGGGCGGACTTGCGATATGTCGCGAGTTCGCCCCTCAACTAACCGTCCTCCTTGTACAAGAGAAAAGTCACCCCAAAAAAACTGGCGATCAGAACCGGAAACCATGCCGCCGCCACAGGCGGCACGAATCCGGCGCTTCCAAACGCCTTGACCAGAACCGAAACGACATAAAGCAGAAAGCCGGCGAGGACGCCACCCAGAATAATCGTTGCCGACTGCCCCATACGGGCGAAGCGCATCGATACCGTCGCGGCAATCAAAGTCATCGCAACGAGCAGGGCCGGCAGCGCCACCAGCGAGTGAAAATGCATCGCGAAGGCGTTCGCGCCGAGGCCGAACGAGCGGGCTGCGGCAATTTTGCGCGGCAACTCGTAGATCGGAATCGTCTCCGGTGCGGCCAGGCGCTCGAGCACGAACTCGGGAGTGAGATTGGTATTGATTCTCACTGTCCCGGCCGCTTCCGGCGTTTCGCCGGTACGGGTCCGCGTCGCTCCGCGCAACTCCCAGCGCCCGTCTCTGAGGTAGGCACGCCGCGCATCGATGCGTTCGTAAAGATCGCCACGTCGGTCGATGCGAAGGAAGGTGGCATCCACGAGCTCGAGCCCGCGGTTGAGAATCCGGCGTGCGCCGATGATCGTTTCGCCTTCGTTCGTTCGCTGCTTGATCCAGGGTGACGCCGGCTGTCCCAAGGCCGTGTCGCTGTCGGTACGAACCTCCACTTCGAGCACCTGGCTGCGCTCGAAACCATTGGCGGCGATCGGGTTGAGAAGCAGAATAGTCACCAAGCCGTAGGCGAGGGCACCCAGGCAGATCGGCAGCAGAAATTGCCAGGCCGATATGCCCGCCGCACGTGCAACGACGAGCTCGTATTTGCGGTTCAGCGAGACCAGCGTCGTCATGGCGGAAATCAGCGCGACGAAGGGCACCGCCTGCATCATGATCATCGGCGTCTGCAGCGTGGCGATGCCCAGCGTCAACCCGACCGAATAGTTTGGCAGGCCGCCCAGGCGCCCGGACAACTCGGTGAAGTTGATGATGAAGATGATCGCCGCGATTCCGGCGAGGAACCAGAAGGTGATCGAGACATAGCGCGTGAACAGATAGCGCCCGAGCGTGAGACCGATCATACGGGGTCTCCCGGAAGCGCGCGCTTGTAGCCAGACAGTCTCACCTTGATTGCGACAAGCTGCTGCTGGAGGCGGGTCCAGATCGTCTGGCCGCGCTCCACCACCGACAGCGGCAGTTCCATCACACGATTGGTCGCGATGAAGAATGCCGCCACACCGCATGCCGCGATGGGCACGCCGTACATCATCGGCGTGAAGGCGGGCACGTTCCACACCTTGTCCGCGGCGAAGAAGCCCGCCCAGCGCACGATCAGCGCGATGGTCATCGTCGTCAGAAGCGGATGAACCCGCGCCTCGCGAAATGAGCGCGAGTCACCCGCTACCGCCAGCGCAATCAGCGCGAACACCATGGGGTAAAGCCATTCGGTAAAGCGCTTGTGCAGTTCCGCCCGGAAGCCCTGGGGCGACTTCTTGAACACCGGATCGTTGGGATCGGGATTCATCAGGTAAGCCAGCGTGCGGTCCTTCGGCAGGAGAGTCGGGCCGGAATTGCTGGCAGTGAATTGCGAGAGATCGAGCGCGTAGGATTTATACTGCACGACGGAAACGCCGTCTGCGGTCTTCCGGTGCACCACCCCATCCTGCATGACCAGAAGATTCGTGCCGTTCAGGTCCACTGTCGCGCCGCTCTTGGCATAATAGATCAGCTCGATGCCCTCTTCACGGGTATCCGAGACGAATATGCCGCCGAGCCTCCCATCGGGCAGTCGCTCGCCGATCTGCATGTTCAGACCCTGCTCTACCTGTTGGAAGGTCCCTTCCTGTACGATGCTGGTGATGAGGTCGGCGCGAGCATCGGAGATCAGCACCCGCAGGCGCTCGCGCGAATAAGGCTCGACGAAATTGTTGACCGCGAACGATACGATGCAGGCGCCGACGGCCAGCAGCAGGATTGGCCGCATCACGGTCATGCGCGGGCTTCCCGCGGCGCTGATGACGATGAGTTCGGAATCGGTGTTCATCGTGGTCAGGGTCTGCGCGACCGCGATGCCCACCGCAAAGGGAATCACCACGGGAATGACCGCCGGCAACACCAGCCAGGCGATCTCGAAGAAGGTCGCAGCCGACTGGCCGTTGCCGGTTACGACATTGATGCGGGTCAGGATCTGGGTGGTCCACACGATCGCCAGCACCCAGAACAGGGTTGCTACGAAAATGCCCAGAGTGCGTCGCAATATGTACTGTTCAACGACCTTCATGCGGCGCGACGTTCCGGTTTCAATTTGACGAGCGTGCGGCGCAAACAAGACCTTTTCCGGCTGCGCACTACCTGCAAGGCGGCGCGCATCGAAAGCGTGTCCCGTTCGTCGCCCCGTCTGTCCGAGGACTGTCCCCGATGGCAAGTCTGCGGAATTTAGGCGAACAAACTACCAATAAACAAGGTTAACGGTTCCCGATCACGCATAGTGTGATGTGAAGCTTGAGCCGGACTTGTCAAACCGTCCGAAAACGCCACTATCAAAGCAGGCCGCTCGGCTTACGGAATTTGCAGAATCAGAAGGCAGTCAGAAAGCTTATGTCCCAACGTCCCTCCATCGCATTCGCCAAGCTAGCCACGCCGAAAAAGGGAAGCGTCGTCGTACTGGCGACAGACGGGGGCGGGCTTTCCGAGGCTGCGTCCGCGTGCGACCCGCAAGGCGCTCTCAAGAAGGCGTTTGGCGTAGCGGACTTTTCCGGCAAGCTCGCCGCGAGCCTCGAAGTGCTCGCCCCTCAGGGAGCCGACTATGACAGGCTCGTCGCCATCGGCGCCGGCAAGGCGGATGCGCTTGACGAGCGCGCCTGGAACCGCATCGGCGGTGCCGCCTTTGCCGCGGCGAAGAAAACCGGCGAAATCTCGATCCTGGCCGATATCGACGGCGCCGAGGCCTCTGCTGAAGATGTCGCCTCGCTCGCATTCGGCGCGATGCTCGGCGCCTACGCCTTCGACAAATACAAGACGAAGAAGGACAACGGCAAAGCCGATGCCGCCAAGCCGGCGAAGGTCACGATCCTCTGCGCCAACCCTTCCGCGGCCAAGAAGGCATTCGCCACGGCTGAGGCGGTGGCCGACGGTGTGCTGCTCGCCCGCGACCTCGTTAACGAACCCGCCAACGTGCTCGGCACGCTGGAGTTCGCCGACAAGGCGAAGGAGCTCGAGAAGCTCGACGTCAAGGTCGAGATCCTGACCGAAAAAGAAATGAAGAAGCTCGGCATGGCCGCGCTTCTCGGCGTTGCCCAGGGCTCTGCGCGTCCGGCGCGCCTCGCGGTCATGCGCTGGGACGGCGGCAAGGCAAAGGACCAGCCGGTCGCCTTCATCGGCAAGGGCGTGGTGTTCGACTCGGGCGGCATTTCGATCAAGCCCGCCGGCGGCATGGAGGACATGAAGGGCGACATGGGCGGTGCCGCCGCCGTGACCGGCCTGATGCACGCGCTCGCCGCCCGTAAGGCCAAGGTCAACGCCGTCGGCATCATCGGGCTTGTCGAGAACATGCCGGATGCCAATGCCCAGCGCCCCGGCGACATCGTCACCTCCATGTCGGGCCAGACGATCGAGGTCATCAACACCGATGCGGAAGGCCGGCTCGTTCTTGCCGACGCGCTCTGGTACTGCAACGAGCGTTTCAAGCCTCGCTTCATGATCAATCTCGCGACGCTGACCGGCGCCGTGATCGTCGCGCTCGGTAACGAGCATGCCGGCCTTTTCTCCAACAATGACGAGCTTGCAGACCGGCTCCTGGGCTCGGGCAAGGATACGGGCGAGAAGGTCTGGCGCCTGCCGCTCGCGCCCGAATACGACAAGCTCATCGATTCCAAGAACGCCGACATGAAGAACACCGGCGGGCGCAATGCCGGTTCCATCACCGCGGCGCAGTTCCTCCAGCGCTTCGTCGGTGACACGCCCTGGGCGCATCTGGACATTGCCGGCACCGCGATGGGTTCGCCCTCCAGCGAGATCAATCACTCGTGGGCGTCCGGCTTCGGCGTGCGGCTGCTCGACCGTCTGGTTCGCGACCACTACGAAAGCTAGTCGGACGGACCGTAATGGCTTCGCTCTACGTTGCCCCCCTCTGTCCTGCCGGACATCTCCCCCACGAGGGGGGAGATCGGCTTGCGCGACGGCCGGTACCCTTCTTGCAAGGTTGGAGATTGGCGAGGGCCTACATGAAAGTTGATCTCCCCCCTCGTGGGGGAGATGTCCGGCAGGACAGAGGGGGGCGCGAAGGAACGCGATCCTTCCAATCAGCCTGGGCTTCATCATGACCGAGGTGCTGTTCTACCACCTGACCGAGTCGGCGCTGGAAGACGCCTTGCCGCCGCTCCTGGAAAAAAGCCTGGAGCGCGGCTGGCGTGCGGTGGTGCAAACCGGCAGCGACGAACGGCGCGACGCGCTCGACACGCACCTGTGGACCTACCGCGACGATTCCTTCCTCGCGCACGGCACGGAGCATGATCAGCATGCACAGCATCAGCCCGTACTTCTGACCACCGGCACGGGCAACGCGAACGCAGCGCGTATCCGGTTCATGGTCGATGGGGCGGAACCGCCTGAACTGTCGGGTTACGACCGGGCCGTCTTCATGTTCGACGGGCACGATATGAGCCAGGTGGAGCAGGCGCGTGGCCACTGGAAAGCCATGAAGACTGCGGGCCACGCGGCGACCTACTGGCAGCAGACGCCGGAACGCCGCTGGGAGCGCAAGGCTTGACCTGCATGCCTTCCCTGCCGGCGGCTAGTGATCACGAAACCTGGAAGTTACCGCGATGAGATGGGTATTCCGTCTCTTGTTCATGCTGATGCTTGTGGCCGGAGTGGTGCTCGGCATCGTGTATCCGCGCGTCCTCGTCGGCTCCGGCGGCGACGAAATCGGCAGGTGGCGCATTTATGAGCGGGGAACTGGGGAACGCACGGTCGAGACCGTCCTTGACATTAGCAGGGAGGTCGCCGTCGGCGCCGAGTTGCGAACGGAAGACGCTCTGCCCGATGACCTTCGGCTTGCGACGCTGACGGTAGTCGTTCGCGATGCCGATGAAAATGTCGTGTTACGGGAAGGCCTCGCACTGTCCGGTGCTGCGGTTCTGGAAAGCCCCCAATCGCAGGTGCGGCTCTATCGCGCGGCAGCCGGCATCCTGAACGGCGCCGAGGGAGCCTACCGCTTCGACATCGAGGTCGCCGACGATGTCGGGCCATCCTTGCTGAGCGTCGATCTCGTGCTTAGAACGGTGGCGGCCTCACCCGATCCGCGCATGCAGCCCGCGGGCTTCGTCCTGATGGCGGTGGGCGTGGTCGGCTTTTTGCTTACCTTTCGCCGCCGCCGCGAAAATCCCAATTCCAAGCCGCCAAAGTGGGGCAGGGTCTAGGCCGAGGACCTCGGGAGTTCAGATTCCGTCGAAATCGCCCGCGCGCCCTTTGCCGGATGCGAAGCGGCCCGCGCCGGCCATGCCTTCCTGGCGGAAGGTCTCGACGCTGCGCCATTCGGCCGCCAGCGCTTGCTCCGGCGCCAGGGACCACTGGCGTATGGCCGACATACGGTCGGCGCGCATGCAGGCCTGCGGAAAGCGAGTTAGATCGCGCGCGATGCCGAGCGCAGTCTGCAAGGCTTTACCGTCGTCGCAAAGATAGTTGGCGAGCCCGATCGCCCGGCATTCCTCGGCATCGACCTGCCGCCCTGTGAGGATCAGGTCCATCGCGCGGCCATGGCCGACGATGCGCGGCAGGCGGACCGTCCCGCCGTCGATCAGCGGCACGCCCCAGCGACGGCAGTAGACGCCCATATAGGCCGATGTTTCCATCACCCGCAGGTCGCACCACAAGGCGAGCTCCATGCCGCCCGCGACCGCTGGGCCGGAAATCGCGGCGATCACCGGCTTCGAGAGCGTCAGGCGCGTCGGTCCCATCGGCCCCTTGCGCGGCCTGTCGTCGCTGCCGTCGAACGAGCCGTCCAGATCGTGATCGGCGAACCAGGTGTCCTTTACGTTGGTCGCGGCCCATTTCAGGTCGAACCCGACCGAGAACGCACCCGGCACACCGGTCAGGATCGCGACTTTCTGCGTGTCGTCCCGCTCGAAATCGACGAAGGCGCGGAACATTGCATCCGCCATCTCCGGGTTGACCGCGTTGCGGGCTTCAGCCCGGTCTATCGTGACGATGGTGATGTCGCCGTCGCGCTCGGTACGAATCGTCATTCTGCGATCCCTTCCTCATACTCCGCCGACAGGGTCAGCCATCTGTCCTCGTGGCGGGCGAGCGTATTGGAAAGGTCGGACCGTTCCTTGGCAAGCTGCGTGGCGGTCGACGGGTCCTTTTCGTAGAGCGCGGGATCGGCAAGCTGGTCCTCGATCGCGTCGATCCGCTTGCGCGTGCGCTCGATCAGGCCTTCCGTGGCGCGGATTTCCTTGGCGACAGGCTCCATCGCCTGGCGGCGGGCTGCGGCCTCGCGCCGTTTGTCGGCCTTTGACGCCTTGTCGGCCTCGCGCCTCTCGCGCCGGTCGGAGGCTCCGCCGGTGACAAGCTGGCGATAGTCTGTGAGGTCGCCGTCATAGCTGGCAACCGTGCCGTCCTTGACGAGCCAAAGCCTGTCGACCGTCGCTTCGATCAGATGCCGGTCGTGGCTGATGAGGATCACGGCGCCTGGAAACTCGTTGAGCGCTACCATCAGCGCCTCGCGGCTGTCGATGTCGAGATGGTTGGTCGGCTCGTCGAGGATCAGCAGGTTCGGTCCCTCGAACGCCGCCAGTCCCATCAACAGGCGCGCCTTCTCGCCGCCCGAAAGATCCTTCGCCTTTGTCGACATCTTCTCGGTCGTCAGGCCCATCTGCGCCACGCGGGCGCGAACCTTGGCTTCCGGGGCATCGGGCATGAGGCGACGCACGTGCTCGACGGCGCTCTCCTCCGGCCGCAGGTCGTCGAGCTGGTGCTGGGCGAACATGGCGACCTTCAGCCCCGGCGCGATGGTCATGCCGCCGCTGTCCAGCGAAAGCCGCCCGGCGAGCAGCTTGGCGAAGGTCGACTTGCCGTTGCCGTTGGAACCCAGCAGCGCAATGCGGTCGTCCTCGTCGATCCGCAGCGTCAGCCCCTTGAGCACGGGTTTGCCCGGCTGATAGCCGACTGCGCCTGCCTGCGTGGTCACGATCGGCGAGGCGACCGTCTTGACGGGTTCGGGAAACGAGAACGGCCGAACGCTGTCCTCGATGACCGCCGAGATCGGCTTCATCTTCTCCAGCGCTTTCAGGCGCGACTGCGCCTGTCGTGCCTTGGAGGCCTTGTAGCGGAAGCGCTCGACGAAGCTTTCCATATGCTGGCGCTGCGCTTCCTGCTTGATGCGGCTCTTTTCCTGCAGTTCGAGCTGCTCGCTGCGCAGGCGCTCGAACTGGTCGTAGCCGCCGCGCCAGAAGGTCAGCTTCTTCTGGTCGAGATGCACGATCGAATTGACCGCGCGGTTGAGCAGGTCGCGATCGTGGCTGATGAGCAGCACGGTGTGCGGATATTTTGCGACGTAGCTTTCCAGCCACATCGTGCCTTCGAGGTCGAGATAGTTGGTCGGCTCGTCCAGCAGCAGCAGGTCAGGCTCGGCGAAAAGAACGGACGCCAGCGCGACGCGCATGCGCCATCCGCCGGAAAACGAGGATGCCGGCCGCTTCTGCGCCTCGGTGTCGAAACCGAGCCCGGCAAGGATCGTTGCCGCGCGCGCTTCGGCCGAATGGGCATCGATGTCGGCGAGCCGCATCTGGATTTCGGCGATGCGATTGGCGTCGGTGGCCGTGTCCGCTTCAGCCAGAAGCGCCAGCCGCTCGGTATCGGCCTTGAGCACGATCTCGATCAGCGGCTCCTCGGTGCCGGGCGCTTCCTGCGCCACCTGTCCGATCCGCGTGTTCTTCGGAAAGCTGATCGAGCCGGTTTCGGTTGGCATCTCGCCGGTGATCGCCTTGAACAGCGTGGTCTTGCCGGTGCCGTTGCGGCCGACGAACCCCGCCTTCGATCCCGCTGGAAGCGTGAGCGAGGCGTGGTCGAGCAGCAGGCGGCCGGCAATGCGGAGCGATATGTCGTTGATGATAAGCATGGCGCCGCTCTATTGGCCGAGCGGCGCCGGGAAGGCAAGGGCGGGCGCGGCGGCTTTTGGTTGCCGCCGCGCTCACATGCCGGTTAGCGAGACGCCTGGAGCGTCATGCGGCACAGCGACACGAGGTCCCGATCGTAGAAGGACGGATTGGAAACGATCTCGGGGCAACGCCTCTGGGCCACCTCGGGCTTGCCGTTGCCGAGGCCGGCAATGCCGGGTGCAGGCACGCCGCCTCCACCGCCGCCGCCATTGTTGCCGCCACCGCCGGCGCTACCACCGCCGTTGTTACCGCCGCCGCCGGTACCACCGCCGCCTCCACCACCGCCATTGTCATCGCCGCCGTCGCCACCGATACCGATGCCGATACCGACATCGACGCCGCCGCCGCCAATGGAGGCAGATGCTCCCGCATTCACGCCATTGCTGCCGCCGACAGATGCACCCACGCCCGCGTTGATGCCCTCGCTGCCGCCAACGCTGGCGCCGACGCCGGCATTCACGCCGTTGCTGCCGCCGACCGAGGCGCCTGCACCTGCGTCGATACCACTGTTGCCGCCGACGCTTGCACCTGCGCCGGCGTTGACGCCGCCGCTGCCTCCAATCGAAGCGCCCAGCCCGGCGCCGATGCCTTCATCGCCGGAAACTCCCAAGCCAACGCCGGCGTCGATACCGCCGGCATCGACCCCAATGCCGATGCTCTGTCCCTGGGCCGGGCCGCTCAGAACAAAGGCAACCGCCCCGCCGGCCAGCGTCTTGCTTATGATGGACATGATATTAGCCATGATAACGCTCTCCTTCAGGTTTGATGCCGGCAGGGGTTGCCGGCTACATGAAGGGGTACGAATGCCCGCCCGCGAAAGTTGCGGATCACCGCCCGCCAGGGTTGTGCATCGGTTTAGGGTGGCGTCGGCCTTTGATTCAAACTCGAGTTGGTTTTCCGCTACCGGCCCAGCATGACCAGATCCTGACGCAGCCTTTCAGGATCGGAACCGATCAGGAGAGCTTCTATCTGCTCTTCCGTGCGGGCCCACACTGGTACGGCTCGTGCCAGCAGGGCGTGTCCCTCTGGCAAAAGCACGAGCCGTTTGCCGCGGCGATCCGCTTCATCGGTCCTGGCTTCGAGCAGGCCGCGCCGTTGGAGCGGTTTGAGCATCGCTGTCAGCGTCGTGCGGTCCATGGCGAGAAAGGCCGCGATCTCGCCCATCAGCGGCGGGGCAGGGCGGTTGAGCGACATCAACAGTGAGAACTGGCCGCTGGTAATGCCGATCGGCCGCAGCGCTTCGTCGAACATGCGCGCCGTGGCGCGCGCAGCCCGCTGCAGGTGCAGGCAAAGGCATTTGTCCCGCACATGCAGGGTTGTTGCGAAGGGAAGCGTATCGTGGTCCGGCGAATCGGCAGGCTTTGACATGCCATAATTATGTTGATATCAACTTTATTGTCCAGAGAGGTGCGGCGGACGGCGGAATAGGCGAGGGAGGAACAACCATGCCGGAACAGGTGCTGGTCCTGATCGGTACCAAGAAAGGCGTCTTCATCGCGCAAAGCGATGCGGCCCGCAGTTCCTGGGAATTGCGCGGACCGTTCTGCGAAACCTGGCCCATGCAGCATGTGATCGGCGACCCAGCCACGGGCACGATCTATGGCGCGGCCGGCAATGAATGGTTCGGCCCGGCGGTATGGAAATCCACCGATCTCGGCGAAAGCTGGTCGCATTCGAGTGAGGGGCTCGCCTACGAGGCGGGGCAAGAGCCCATCAAGGCGGTCTGGAGCCTCGCGGCCCGTAACGGCCGCCTCTATGCCGGCGTGCAGCCGGCAGGCCTCTTCTTCAGCGACGATGCAGGCCAGAGCTGGACCCACATGGAAGGCCTGCAGAAGCATCCGACGCGGCCCGACTGGGAACCCGGCGGAGCGGGGCTCATCCTGCATTCGCTGGTGCCCGACCATGCCGACCCGGATCGCATCTGGATCGGTATTTCGTCGGCCGGCGTGTTCTTCACGGGTGATGGCGGCAAGACTTGGGAGCCGCGCAACAAGGGCACACGCGCGGACTTCATGCCCGAGGGGCAGAACTACCCTGAATTCGGGCAGTGCGTGCATTGCCTCGTGCAGGCGCCTGGCGAGCCGGACCTGCTCTACCAGCAGAACCATTGCGGCATGTATCGCAGCGCCGATGCCGGCAAGACGTGGGAGAGCATAGAGGCGGGCCTGCCTTCAAGCTTCGGTTTCCCCGCGGCGGTTCACCCGCGCGATCCGTCGACGCTCTATCTGCTGCCGCTCAACGGCGACATCCACGGCCGGTTCGTGCCCGACGCCAAGGCGGCCGTCTGGCGCACGCGCGACGGCGGCAAGAACTGGCAGGACATGCGCGAAGGCCTCCCGCAGAAGAACGCGTTCTTCGGCGTACTGCGCCAGGCCATGGCTGCCGACCGCATGGACCCAGCAGGCGTCTATTTCGGCACATCCGGCGGCGCGCTCTTTGCCTCCAACGACGAGGGCGATAGCTGGTCCTGCATCGCGGAGCACCTGCCGTCGATCTCGTCGGTCGAGACGATGGTCGTGACGCGCTGACCAGTTATGCCTTCCGACGCTCCGCAGAACATGGCCCCGGTCGTAGTAAAGCTCTCGCCGCTGCTGGTCGATCTGTTTCCTGGCTCGACGCGTCACGTCGAGATGCACGCCGACAGCGTTTCGGCAATGGTGCGCGAACTCGACCGCCGCTGGCCCGGCATGGGCGACCGCATCTGCGATTCTCGCCCCGCCATCCGCAAGCACATCAACATATTCGTGGGCGGTGAGCGTGCCTCGCTCGGCACCGCCCTCGCGCCAGGCTCGGAAGTCTTCGTGCTGACCGCGATCAGCGGCGGCTGACCCGTCTGGTGCCGTGGCCCCGCGCCTCAGGCGAAGGCGCGGCCTTCCTCCATGCGCTGGAAATAGACGAGGTCGAGCCGCAGGCTCGGCTGACCCAACGCCGTAAGCATCGCGTGCGCCTGCCCCCGGTGGTGGGTCTGGTGGTTGAAGAAATGCGCCAGTGCCGGGGCGAGCCGCTGTGAAATGGTGCGCATGTCGGTGGCCGTCACATAAGTGAAGCGGCCGGCCAGGTCTTCCTTGCTCAGCGAACCTATCCAGTCGACGATGCGTGCATCTTCCGCCTCGCGAGCGCCGCGCAGGCCGACGAAGTCCGGATACAGGATCGTGTCGAGAGACGCCGGTGCCGCACCTTCTCCGGTGAAGCGCTTGAGCCATATCCGGTCGGTCACCAGCAGATGGTTGAGCGTGCCCATTAGCGAGCCGAAAAACGCGCCCATGTCGCGGTTCTGGTCCTCCTCCGAAAGGGCCGCGGTCGCCTCGTAGACGAGCGCATTGGCCCAACGGTTATAGACTGCAAACATCTGAAAATGCTGACGCATGGGCTTTCCTTTCAACCTCGGACGGTCGATGTTGCGGCACACCTACACAAGCAAGAGGCCCGCGCCAATGACCATTCTGCTTTATGACCTCGTCGGCACCGACCGCAGCCGGCCGTTCAGCCCGCATTGCTGGAAGGTGGCTTTTGCTCTTGCGCATAAGGGGCTCGCCTACGAAAGCGTGCCCACGCCCTTCACCGCCGTTAAGGGCGTGGAACAGGGCGTCTGCGGCACCGTGCCGGTTATCCGCGATGGCGAGCGGGTTGTCGGCGACAGCTTCGCGATCGCGCTCTATCTCGAGGAAACCTATCCCGACCGGCCGTCGCTGTTCGGCGGCGAAGGCGGCAAGGCTGCCGCCCGTTTCATCGAGCGCTGGTCGCAACTCACCGTTCACCCGTTCCTGGGCGCGGCCGTGCTCATGGACATCCACGACAGGCTCGATCCGGCGGATCAGGCGCATTTCAGGACGACCCGCGAGGCGCGGTTCGGCAAGCCCATTGAGGAAGTGCCGGTCGGCCGCGATGCCGGGCTCGACGCGTTCCGCGCAAAGCTGGAACCGCTGCGGTCAATGCTTTCCGTCCAGCCATTCATCGGCGGAGAGACGGCACTCTTTTCCGACTACATCGTTGCCAGCGCGTTCCAGTGGGCGCGGGTGATTTCCCCCTATCCGGTGCTTGCGGCCGACGATCCGGTGGCAATGTGGTTCGAGCGATGCCTCGATCTCCATAGCGGGCTCGGCCGAAGCGTTTCTGCTGCGGCCTGACGGCCCCGCTCGCCCCTTCACATCGGCACGGCGGGCCTGTATAGACCCGCCACCTCTCCGATTTTTCTCATGACTGAAGGACCGACCATGGCGATCGAACGCACC
Source organism: Neoaquamicrobium sediminum (assembly GCF_040970315.1). NCBI lineage: Bacteria > Pseudomonadati > Pseudomonadota > Alphaproteobacteria > Hyphomicrobiales > Phyllobacteriaceae > Neoaquamicrobium > Neoaquamicrobium sediminum. Next base: position 913,335 of record NZ_JAZHFV010000002.1, read on the forward strand.
TTTTCGATGATCAAACCCGACGCAACGCGCCGCAACCTCACCGGCGCGATCACCAAGATGCTGGAGGACGCAGGTCTGCGCGTCGTCGCATCCCGTCGCGTGTGGATGAGCCGCCGCGATGCGGAAGGCTTCTACGCCGTCCACAAGGAGCGCCCGTTCTTCGACGAACTGTGCGAATTCATGTCCTCCGGCCCGACCGTCGTTCAGGTGCTGGAAGGCGAGAACGCCATCGCCAAGAACCGTGAAGTCATGGGCGCCACCAACCCGGCCAACGCAGATGAAGGCACAATCCGCAAGGTGCACGCCCTGTCGATCGGCGAGAACTCCGTTCACGGCTCGGATGCCCCGGAAACGGCAGCCCAGGAGATTCGCTACTGGTTCTCCGACACCGAGATCGTCGGCTGAATCGGATTATCGGCCTTTGCCGATAATGCTATGAACTGATTGAGCAAAAGGCCGCGGCGATGCTGCGGCCTTTTCGCTTTTCGCGGGGTATCAGGCCGACTGGCGCAGCCTCGGAGCGGCCGTCAGCGCCGCTGGTTGTCGACGATTCTGAACGAAAGCAGCGAAAGCGTCCTCGGGCAGGGCTGGGCTGTAGTGGTAGCCTTGGAAGAAATCGCAGCCGAAAGCTCGCAGAAACGCTTCCTGCCGCGCATTTTCGACGTGCTCGGCCACGGCTGTCAGCCTCAGTGTCCGCGCGGTCCCGAGAATGGACTTGACCAGCGCTCGGTCGCTCTCGCCGCTCTCGATATCTGCCACGAAGCTGCCGTCGATCTTCAGTTCGTCGAACGGCAGCCGCTTGAGGTGGGCGAGCGAGGAGTAGCCGGACCCGAAATCGTCGAGCGAAAGCCGTACGCCGAGCGCCTTCAGCGCATGCATCCGATTGCCGATATGTCTGCGATCCCTCGTCATGATGCTTTCCGTCAACTCCAGGGTCAGAAGGCCGGGCTTGACGCCGTGGGCTTCAAGCAGTGCGGAAAGGTTGGAGACGAAGTCGTCGCTGGAAAGCGCCTGTGCGTTGACGTTGATGGCAAGGCGTAGCCCAGCGGTCGTCGCGTCCCGCTGCCAGCGTGCGAGTTGCGCGACACCCGTGGCCAGAACGAAATTGCCGAACTCGCGGATCAGGCCGAACTGCTCGGTCAACGGCACGAACCGCTCCGGCAGCAGCGTGCCGAATTCGGGGTGTTGCCAGCGGCAGAGCGCCTCGGCGCCGATTACGTGGCCGCTGTCGTCCATCTGCGGCTGATAATGGAGTTCCAGCGCATCCGTGCCTAAGGCTGCCTTGAATTCATTGAGCAGCCGGTAACGGTCCGATTCCGGGCTCATCGATAGATGATCGTAGACCGCCATGCCGTTCCGTCCGGCAGCCTTGGCCTGGTACATCGCGATGTCGGCCTGTTTCAGCACGTCTTCCGGCTGGCAATCCCTGCCGTTGAAGACGACGACGCCGAGGCTTGCGGACGATGCGTGGTTGAATTGACCAATCTCGAAGGCGCCACGCATTGCCGCCAGAACCTTGTTGGCGGTCATGATGGCCGCGCGATACGTATGCGCATAGTCATGGCCAGCAATGTCGAGGATAACGACGAATTCGTCACCGCCGATGCGCGCCACCGTGTCTCCCTCGCGTACGCAAGCTTGCAGCCGCCGGGCGACCTGCACCAGATATTCGTCGCCGACGTCGTGGCCGCGCGTATCGTTCAGTGTTTTGAAGTTGTCGAGGTCGATGAAGATCAGGGCGCCGCAGCCGGCCCTGTCGTGGCAGCGACCAACCGCCCTGGCCATGCGATCCATGAACATGCGACGATTGGGCAGGCCGGTAAGCGGGTCGAAGAAGGCAAGCTTCTGGATCTCCATCTCGTTGCGCTTGCGCACGGAGATGTCGTTGACGTAGCCGTGCCACATGACGCCGCCGCGGACGCGTTCGGGTTTGGCGCTCGCGCGCAGCCATTTGTTCGTTCCGTCTGCTGCGATTGCCCGGAATTCCATGTCAAACGGTTCGAGGGCATCGCGGGAGGCGCGCAGGGCGCGTGCAAAGTCTCTCCGGTCGGCTTTCTCGATCATTCGCAGGAAGCGGCTTGGACTGCTGAAAGACTCGTGAGGCTCGAGACCAAAAATGGTGCGGAAACCGGCGCTTGCGTATGAGAGCTCGTAGGTGCCCTTTGCATTCCTCTCGAGCTGCACAAGTCCGCCCGGCACCTGAGATGACAGCTTGCGAAGCAACTCTTCGGCTTTCAGCCGGTTGACCGTCTCGGTTATCTCGCGAACAGAGCCTTCGTAGAAGAGCGTCCTGCCGTTGCCGTCGCGCACGAGGCGGGCCGACTCCGTGATCCAGATGCGCTCGCGGGTCTTGTGTCGATAGATCTCGGAGACGAAGTCCTTGACGAAGCCGTCGCGCGCCAGGATGGCGCGGAACTGGTCCCGGCGACGTGGTTCTACATACCACTCCTTGCCGATATTCTTGGCCGCCGCGAGAAGCTCGGCCTCTGTTTCGTAGCCATTGAGCTTTACCAGCGCCTTGTTGGCGCTGAGCTGCCGCCCTGCCGGTGAAGAACGATATATGCCTTCCGAAAGGTTCTCGATCAGATCGCGCTGGTTTGCCTGCTCGGCGCGGCTGCGCCGGTAGAGGCGGCGGTTGCGAAAGATCCAGATGCCCAGCAGGCAGGCGAGCACGACATTTGTCGTGGCAAGCCATTCCCGGCTGATCACCAGATCAATCATCGTGGCAAAGAAGAATTCCATGCACCGCCGCCCGATTACCCAGCGGCAACACTAAGTCGACGAAGTTGCAAATATTATAATTGCGACAACGAGGTCATGGCATGTTTAACGCCAGGTAAACCTTCACCAGCGCCTGGTGGATGTTTCATCCGCTTCGGTGGCGTCCACCCATGGACCTGGTGTGCCGTCGATGAGATGTTCCCGTTTCCAGAATGGGGCGCGCGTCTTCAGAAAGTCCATCATGAACGAGGCGGCCTCGAATGCGGCCTGGCGATGCGATGACGCTGCAATCACCACCACGATGTTTTCGCCCGGCACGATAAGGCCATGGCGGTGGATGGCCGTAAGGCCCGTCAACGGCCAGCGGCGGATCGCTTCCTCGGCGATACGGCCGATCTCGGCTTCCGCCATGCCCGGATAATGTTCAAGCTCCAGCGCTGAAAGGCGACCGTCCTCGTCCCGGCAAAGTCCGGAAAAGGTGACGACGGCGCCGATATTGGAGCCGGCGGCCGAAAGCCGCGCGACTTCCTCGGCGAGATCGAAATCCTCCTGCTGGATGCGCACTGTCGGAACAACGGTGCTGCCGCCCATCGGATTATCCGCCGGTCATGGGCGGGAACAGCGCGATCTCGCGCGCGCCTTCCAGCCGTTCCTTGTGGTCGACATGTTCCTGGTTGATCGCCACGCGGATCGCCTCGGGATGGCGCAGCGCCTCGGCGTAGCCATCATCACGCGCCTGCAGCCACAAAAGCAGGTCGCGCACCGTGTTGAGATAGGCAGGAAGCTCGATATCTTCCTCGGCCGTGCCTATCCGTTCACGTACCCAGGCAAAATATCTCAGCTTCACAGCCGTCACCGCTATTCCTCGATCACGTGCTTCAGCCCGGCGCGGAAATAATCGTATCCCGTGTAGAGCGTGACGATCGCCGAGACCCACAACAGAACGATGCCGATTTCGGTGGTGTAGGGCAGAATCTTGTCGCCTGCCGGTCCGGCCAGCAGGAAACCGATCGCCACAAGCTGGATGGTCGTCTTCCATTTCGCGAGCTGCGTGACCGGCACCGAGACTTTCAACGCCGCCAGATATTCGCGCAATCCGGAAACGAGGATTTCGCGGCACAGGATGATAATCGCCGCCCACAGCGACCATTTGTCGATGGTGCGGTCGAAAGCCAGCAGCAGCAGGACGGCCGAGACGAGCAGCTTGTCGGCGATCGGGTCGAGCATCTTGCCGATATTCGAGGTCTGCTCCCAGATGCGCGCTATATAGCCGTCGAAATAGTCGGTCACGCTGGCGGCGACAAAGATCCAGAATGCCGCCCAGCGCCACCAGTCGGTGGGCCGTATCCGTCCCTCGAGATAGAAGCAAAGAACGATGACCGGTACGGCAAGTATGCGCCCATAGGTCAGCATGTTTGGCAGGTTGAAGGCGCGTCTGGACATGGCTTCCCGAAACGATTCTCGCTCCTACTAATCAGTACGTGCCGTGGGCGGTCAACCTCGCACCCTGCGGCATCTGGCCCGAACCGGCATCTGGCTCATCCATTCTCGTGAAAATGGCCATATATTTGACGGGCGACCCGCTCCGAAATCCCGTCCACCGCCATCAGGTCGTCCACCCCGGCACGACTGACGGCCTTGGCGGTGCCGAAATGATGCAGCAGCGCGCGCTTTCTGCCGGGGCCGATGCCTGCGATCTCGTCGAGCGGGTTTCTCACCATTTCCTTCTTGCGGCGGGCACGATGCGACCCGATGGCGAAACGATGCGCCTCGTCGCGCAGCCGCTGGACAAAATACAGCACCGGGTCGCGAACCGGCAGCATGAAAGGCTCGCGGCCCGTCACGAAAAAGCGCTCACGCCCCGCATCGCGGTCCACGCCCTTCGCCACGCCGATAGCCGTCACCCGCTCGGCGATCCCCAGGTCCGCCAGGATCTTGCGCACGGCGGACATCTGTCCCTGGCCGCCATCGATCAGGATCAGGTCCGGCCATGCCGGCAGCGTGTCGGCTACGAAGTCGTCATCGGCTTCGGTCCCGGCATCGGCCTCCTCCTTCGCGCCGTGTTCCTTCAGCAGCCGCGAGAATCGCCGCTCCATCACCTCGCGCATCATGCCGAAATCGTCGCCGGGCGTGATGTCAGTCGAGCGGATGTTGAACTTGCGATACTGGTTCTTCACGAAACCTTCCGGTCCCGCCACGATCATCGCGCCGACCGCGTTGGTGCCCATGATGTGCGAGTTGTCGTAAACCTCGATGCGGCGCGGCGTTCTTCCCAGCCCGAACGTCTCGGCAAGGCCCGCCAGCAGCCGCGCCTGCGACGACGTCTCCGCCAGCCTGCGCCCCAGCGCTTCGCGCGCATTCTGCAAGGCGTGGTCGGTGAGGTCCTTTTTCTCGCCGCGTCGCGGAACCGAAACGGTGACCTTGTGTCCGGCGCGGGTCGCCAGCGCCTCGGCAAGCAGGGCGTGCTCCTCAACCTCGTGCGAGAGGAGCACGGTGCGCGGGCAGGGCTTGTCGTCGTAGAACTGCGCCAGGAAGGCCCCCAGCACCTCGCCTGCCTCCAGCGACGGATCGGCCTTGGGGAAATAGGCGCGGTTGCCCCAGTTCTGGCCGGTGCGGAAGAAGAAGACCTCGATGCAGTTCTGCCCGCCTTCCTGATGGATCGCGAACACGTCCGCTTCCTCGACGGACTGAGGGTTGATGCCTTGGTGGCTCTGGATGTGCGAAAGTGCTGCAAGCCGGTCGCGGTAGATCGCTGCCCGCTCGAAGTCGAGCGCTTCCGAGGCCTCCTGCATGGCGCCCGAAATCTCGGCCTTCACCTTGCTGGAGCGTCCGGTGAGGAACGCCTTCGCCTCGCGCACCAGCTCCGCATAGCCCTCGCTGTCGATCTCGCCCGTGCAGGGCGCGGAGCAGCGCTTGATCTGGAAAAGCAGGCACGGCCGCGTCCGGTTCTCGAACATCGAGTCGGCGCAGGAGCGCAGCAGGAATGCGCGCTGAAGCGCATTGATGGTCCGGTCGACCGCGCCCGCCGACGCGAACGGGCCGAAATAGTCGCCCTTGCGGGAGCGCGCACCGCGATGCTTGAAGATGCCCGGCGAGGGATGATCGGTCATCAGGATATATGGAAACGACTTGTCGTCGCGCAGAAGCACATTAAAGCGCGGTCGCAAGCGCTTGATCAGATTCGCTTCCAGCAGCAGCGCTTCGGTTTCCGTACGGGTGACGACGAATTCCATCGCCGCGGTCTCGCGCACCATGCGCCCGATGCGATTGGTGTGTCCGCGCCCCTGCGCGTAGTTGGTGACGCGCTTCTTGAGGCTGCGCGCCTTGCCGACATAGAGCACGTCCCCGGCGGTGTTCATCATCCGATAGACGCCGGGCGCATTCGGCAGACGCTTGACCAGCTCCTGTATGACCTCGATGCCGGCCTTGCTCTCGCCCGTGTCGGCCGTCAGCGTGCCCCATTCGATGTCGAGAGCCACTTCGGCTACGGGTTCGGCCGTTTCTGCGAGTTCGGCATCATCGTCAGCGTCATCGCCGGGCATGATGCCTGCGACATCCTCATCTGCTTTCGGGCGAAGCGGGTCGTGTTTGGGGATGGGCGGCTTCATTCGGCCACTCCATAGACGTCCGGCGTCTTCCAGGAGAGATGCTGGCCTCCGTCGAGCGCGATCATCTGCCCAGTCACCGAGCGCGCCTGCCACAGATAGCGGATCGTAGCCCCGAATTCCGACAGGTCCGGCCCCCGCTTGAGGAGCAGGGCGTCGCTCTGCTTGCGAAAGTCGTCCGTGTCCTGCCGTTCGTTCTTGAGCGTCGGGCCCGGCCCGATCGCATTGACGCGAAGGCGCGGGCCGAAGGCCTGCGCCATGGTCTGCGTGGCCGTCCACAGCGCCGATTTCGACAAGGTGTATGAAAAGAAGCGCGGGGTGAGCCGCCACACCCTCTGGTCGATAACGTTCACGACCAGGCCCTCGACGCCTTTCGGCAGGGATGTGGCGACATCCCGCGCCAGCGCCACGGGTGCCTTGAGGTGAACGTCGAAATGCCGGTCCCAGACCTGCCAGTTGAAATCGTCGGCCGCATCGTCCTCGAACAGAGATGCGTTGTTGACCAGCAATCTCACGGGGCCGAGAGCGGCCTGTACCTCTGGTATGATGCGATCGACCGCATTCATGTCGTTCAGGTCTGCCTGAACGACATGTGCCTGCCCGCCTGCCGAGGCGATTTCAGCGGCCAGAGCGTCGGCCTCACCGCGCGAAGTGTTGCAGTGAATCGCCACGGCAAACCCGTTGGCCGCGAGGTCGCGTACGATCGCTGCGCCAACACGCCGCGCCCCGCCTGTAACCAGGGCGACTGTCAACTCTTCCTTTACCATGAAGCGGTCGTCCTCAAGGATTTGGCCGGTCTTCCATCGGCTCCTTCTCAGGATTCGGGAAGCCGGAAAACCTTGATATAGGCCAGCTTTCGCCTGCAACCAAGCCGGACCCCGGCGCTGCGCGACGGGCACCTGACACCGGTGTTGCCAAATCGCAACGTCAAGTTTCAGCCTCATTCTCGCCGATGAAACACCTACTTTCAGGTGTTGTTCAGCCGCAATCGGGGACCAAGTAGGGAACCGTGGACGCCGACGACCGTTTGCCTCCCGTTACGGCGAGGGCGTCAAACCAAGGGGGAAGCGCGTAATGCTTCCTGCGGCAAAGGAGTTAGAATAACATGCAGACCAAGACCAGATTTGCCATCAAGGCAGCCGCAGGCCTGGGCCTGGCGGCATTCACCGTCCCGGCAATGGCGGCTGACGTTGTGTATCAGGAGCCCCCGGCACCTGCACCGATCGTTCAGGCCGCTCCGGTAAGCACTTGGGCCGGCCCTTACGCCGGTGTTCAGGCTGGTTACGGATTCTCGGGCGACGTGTCCGATGGCACCGGTGGCTCGATCGGCACCAACGGCTGGCTCGGCGGTGCGTTCGGCGGTTTCAACATGCAGAACGGCCAGTTCGTGTACGGTGTTGAAGGCGACGTGAACTACAGCAACATCGACGGTTCCGACGGCACGTTCACCGCGCGTTCGCGCATGGACGGCTCGATCCGTGGCCGCGCCGGTGTGGCTGTGACCGACGACATCCTGCTCTACGGTACGGCAGGTCTTGCCGCTGAGCGTCTGCGCATCACCGAAGACGCGACCGGCACGGCCGACACCAACACCATGCTCGGCTACACGGTCGGCGCTGGTACGGACGTCAAGCTGACCGATCAGGTGTTTGCGCGTGGCGAGTATCGCTACACCGATTACGGCTCCAAGGAGTTCACGCTCCCGGGCGTCGGCACTGCGGACATCGATTCCAGCAACCACCGCGTGACGATGGGTGTTGGTATCAAGTTCTGATCGTCCAACGACGAACAGTAAAAGAAGGCCCGGAGCGATCCGGGCCTTTCTTTTTGCGCGCCCTCTAGCGCGGGGTCAGCGCGGCGAGTTCCGGAAAACGCTCGTCGAAGCGCTTTGCCCAGCGTGTCAGCTTTGAGCGACCGCGCTCCCATTTGCCGTCGAAGCGCAATGCCAGGTAACCGAGCATCGCCCGCATGGCGATCTGCCCGCCAGTCGCCTTCTTGGTCATCTTCGGCGGGTTGGCGTTCAATGCGTCAAGCCCACGCTCGGCCTTCGCCCACTGTTTGTCGAGCCAGGGCTGGTGGACCATGTCTTCCGGACGGCTGCGGCGCTCATAAACATGTGCGAGCAGGCAATCGCAGATGCCGTCGGCCAATGCCTCCAGCCTTTCCGCTTCCAGCCGCTTCTGGGCGTTGCGCGGGAATAGCGCATTGCCGGAGAGGCGATTGAGATACTGCGTGATGGCGCGACTGTCGTAGACGGTCTCACCGTCATCGGTGATCAGCACCGGGATCTTGCCCAGCGGATTGGCGTCGATCAGTTGTGCCGGTTCGGCATTGGTGTCGACCACCTTTGCATCGACTTCTATGCCGCACCATGCGGCTGCCATGCGAACCTTGGCACTGTAGGGGGAGGCGGGTGAGTACAAGACGACGGGCATGCGTGAACTCCAGGAGCGATTCATCCGGGGCAGACGCTATTGCTTTGCTCGGTTGGCATCAATCCGTCGGAGTTGGTCCAGCCTCAGCCCCCCGGCGCCGGCATCAGGGCGCGGGGCATCCGGCAGGCGCGTGCGTTCACTTCCGCGCATGAGCGGAATTCCAGTTCCTTCGTCATGCAGATGCGCACCTCGCGCACGAAGCGCCCGTCGCAGGTCACCGCGATGCCATCCTCCGGCATCGTCGGATTGGCGGCAATAAAGTCCGTCTCGACATCGTCCGGCTCGATCTCCACGCGCTTGGCCGACCGGGCGAAGCGGGTAGGGATATTGATGCGCTCGCGCGCGGCGCGCACCACGGAGAAATAGTCCTGCTGGCTCATGCCGGCGCAGGATCCATGTTTGCGCCATTGGTGGCCGACAAGACCAGCAGACGGCATCACGTCGAGCATCTGCCGCACAGTCGCGTCGGGAACGCGCTCCGGTTCGGCGCTGTCGCAGAATTCGGGCCAGCCGCTTTCGAACTGCGGCCACAGGCCATGCACCACGAAAGCGTGATCCCGACCGGTCCCGCATTGCTGGCGATTGGCATCGGACCCTTCCGCCGCGCAGTAGCTAGGCGACCAGGATAACGATAGGACGAAGAAATCGTACCCGTCACCCGTAGGCAGGTCCGGCTGCTGGGACGCGGATGGAGCGCAGGCGCTCGCAACCAGCAACACCGCCAGCAGCGGTGCCTGAATAATTCTGGCCGTGAAGATTACCACTTTGCTGGGCGGAGGACCCGGCAGCGGCTGTTATAGACGTTCCAGCGGTCGAAGCCCGACACGCAGAATTCCACATTGCTACCGATGCCGGCGAAGCCCATCGGGCGTTCGATCAGGTACCAGACGTCGCGGCTATGGCCATCGGAGAGTGCAGCGGTCGCATGGCAATAGCGCCTGTCGATCGGTCGCTCGGCATGGCTGGGCTGGTAACGCGTTTCGCTGATCCGGTAGAAATCGACGATGTCGACCTGCGGCAGCCGCGGCACGTTGCGCACCTGGTGGCGGAAGCGATTGGTGATCTTGCTCAGCACCTTCTCGTTGCCGCAGATGCCGGGCTCGTCGATGCGCACAGCAACCGGGTCGGCCGCCGACGCGGCAACGACTGCTCCCGACAGAGCGAGCATCGAAGCCAGAAGCAGTCTGGCGAAACGGATCATTGGAGCCTCCGGCCTGTTGTTGAGCGCGCGATTCCCGCCGCCGCGGCAGTCTGGTCAAAGCCTTGCCGCTGGTCAAGCAGGCGTCAGCCATACGGTTTCCGCAAGTGCCGACCGGTCTTCGGCAAGCACGTCGCGCAGCGCCGGCAGCAGAACCTTCAGTTCGTCCTCGAGGACATAGGGCGGATTGACGACGATCATCCCCGTACCATCGAAACGTGGTTCCGGCGAGGGCTGCCGCAGTTCGAAGACCACGTCCATGATCTTCGGTATGCCGGTCTGTTTCAGCATCTCGCGCATGGCCGTCACCGCATTGTGGTCCTTGATGGGATACCAAAGCGCGTAGGTGCCGCCCGGCCAGCGGCGATGTGCTTTCTGAAGGCCATCCACGATGCGCTTGAATTCGCCTTCCTTCTCGAATGGCGGATCGACGATCACAAGCCCGCGCTTTTCCTTCGGCGGCACCTGCGAGCCCATGGCGAGCCAGCCGTCGAGTTCGATTACCCGCACCTGCCAGTCGCCGGCAAAGCGTGTCCGCAGCGCGAAACAGTCATCCGGATGCAGCTCGATTGCGGTCAACCTATCGGCGCCGCGCAATAGCTGTTTCGTCAGGACAGGCGAGCCGGGATAGTAGCGGAATGGATGACCGACGTTGAACGCGCGAACCGCGTCGAGATAGGGCGCAGCCAATGACGCCGCCGCGTCAGGCAGCGCGGCATCGAGTAGCCTGCCGATGCCGTCGCGCCATTCACCGGTTTTCTGCGCTTCTTCCGAAGACAGGTCGTAAAGCCCGGTGCCGGCATGAGTATCGATCACGCGAAATGCACCCGGCTTGCGTTTGAGATACTCGATGATGCGCGTCAGCAGCAGGTGCTTGACCACGTCGGCGAAATTTCCGGCGTGATAGGCGTGGCGGTAGTTCATGCCTGCTCCGTCTGGCTTGCCTTTTGCGAAGCTGGCTCTACTCCGCACGCTCGATTTCGGCTAGGTCTTACACCATGAACCAGCATGCCAAAATCCGCACCGGCCATTCGGCCTGCCCGCACGATTGCCCGTCCACCTGCGCGCTCGATGTTGAACTCCTCGACGAGCGCACGATCGGGCGTGTGCATGGTGCCAAGGACAACAGCTACACCGCCGGCGTCATCTGCGCCAAGGTCGCGCGCTATGCCGAGCGCATCCACCATCCGGACCGGCTGACGAAGCCACTCGTCCGCGCTGGAGCCAAGGGCGAGGGCGCATGGAAGGAGGCGAGCTGGGAAGCCGCACTAGACCTCGTGGCGGAGAAATTCATCGCGGCGGAGGAGAAATACGGCTCGGAGACCGTCTGGCCTTACTTCTATGCTGGCACCATGGGCCTCGTGCAGCGCGACGGCATCGAGCGGCTGCGCCACGCCAAGAAATATTCCGGCTTCTTCGGCTCGATCTGCACCAACCTTGCCTGGACCGGCTGGATGATGGGCACCGGCAAGCTCGCCGGCTCCGATCCGCGCGAGATGGCAAAGTCGGATTGCGTGGTGATCTGGGGCACCAACGCCGTCGTCACCCAGGTCAATGTGATGACCCATGCGATCAAGGCCCGCAAGGAGCGCGGCGCCAAGATCGTCGTCATCGACATCTACGACAACGCCACCATGAAGCAGGCCGACATGGGCCTGATCCTCAAGCCGGGCACGGACGGCGCGCTTGCCTGTGCGGTCATGCACGTGCTGTTCCGCGAGGGCATGGCGGACTGGGCCTATCTCGAGAAGTACACCGACGATCCGAAGGGCCTCGAAGCGCATCTTGCGACGCGTACGCCGCAATGGGCTTCCGCCATCACCGGGCTTTCGGTGGAGGAAATCGAAGCCTTTGCACGGCTGATCGGAACGACGAAGAAGACGTTTTTCCGGTTGGGCTACGGCTTCGCGCGCCAGCGCAACGGCTCGGTCAATATGCACGCGGCACTCTCGGTCGCCGCCGTCACCGGCTGCTGGCAATATGAGGGCGGCGGCGCGTTCCACTCCAATTCCGGCGTGCTGAAGCTCGACACCCAGTTGCTGGAAGGCACCAGCCTGCGCGACCCGAACATCCGCCATCTTGACCATTCGCGAATCGGGCCGGTGCTGATGGGCCATGAGGACGCGCTCTATGGCGGGCCGCCTGTCACGGCGATGCTGATCCAGAACACCAACCCGGCAAATGTCGCGCCCCAGCAGCGCCTCGTGAAGCAGGGCTTCCTTCGCGACGATCTCTTCACCTGCGTCCACGAACAGTTCATGACGGACACGGCGAAGCTGGCCGACGTCGTGTTGCCGGCAACGATGTTCATGGAACATGACGACATCTACAAGGGCGGCGGCAACCAGCACGTCACCCTCGGCCCCAAGCTGATCGAGCCGCCGGAAGGTCCGCTTACCAACCATTTCGTGATCGAGGAACTGGCGAAGCGGCTCGGCGTCTCCCATCTGCCGGGCTTCGGCATGACGGAGCGCGACCACATCGACGTCATGCTTGCTGCCAGGGGCCTCGGCACCTTCGAGACCTTCCGAGAGCAGCGCTGGGCGGACCTGCAACCGCCCTTCGAGGACGCTCATTACATAAAGGGCTTCGGCCATGCCGACGGAAGGTACCGCTTCCGGCCCGACTGGACCGGTCAGGCCGCGCCGAACCGCCCGCCGAAATCGATGGGCATCTTCGGCCCTCACCATCAATTGCCCGAGTTTCCGGACCATGTGGAGCTGATCGAGGTTGCCGACGAGGAGCACCCCTTCCGTCTCGCGACATCGCCGGCCCGCACATTCCTCAATTCGAGCTTCACCGAGACGCCTGGATCGCGGAAGCGGGAACGGCGACCCGAACTGATGCTTCACCCGGACGATGCGGAAGCGCTGGGTGTTTCGGACGGCGGACGGGTCGAGATCGGCAACACGCGCGGCGAGGTGGTGCTCCACGCGAAGCTTTTCGACGGCGTGCGGCGCGGCGTGGTGGTGGCGGAGGGCATCTGGCCGAATTCCGATCACGAGCGCGGCGAGGGCATCAATGTGCTCACCGGCGCGGACGCCCCTGCGCCTTATGGTGGTGCTGCTTTCCACGACAACAAGGTGTGGGTAAGGGCTCTCTGAAGCGGTGTGAGGCGATCGCTGAGGCGGCCCCCGTCTCAGCCAAGCTCTTTCGGCGTGACGAACCCTTCAAGCATAGCTGCGCCAGGTCGGAGCGCCAGCCATGGTCCGCCAAAGCCGAAGCGCGCAATGGCGGCCGTCGGAAACTTGGCTGACAGCCTCGCCATCGCCTCGTCGTTGCTTTCCGGCGAGGCTATAAGGGCGGCAAGTTCCTCCAGACCCGGATTGTGCCCGACGACGAGCAGGCAGCCCGCCTCGTCAGGGGCTGACCTGACGGCCTCCAGAATACGCGCGGCCGGTGCCTCGTAGATCGCCGGCACGAAATCGCATAAAATGCCGTGCGGAAGCGCCGCGGCGACGAGTTCCCACGTCTGTCGCGTTCTCAGCGCCGGTGAGATGAGCGCGTGGTCCGGCTTCCAGCCGCGCAGCGTCATCTCCTCCGCAATCCTGGAAGCCGCCTCGCGCCCGCGCTTTGCCAGCGGCCGGTCGAAATCGTCGAGCGACGGGTCGTCCCAGCTCGATTTCGCGTGACGCAGCAGGAGCAGGCTTCTCTCCGTCATGCCTTCTTGCGGCTGTGATAGGTCAGCGCCAGCGCGATGCAGTGCTTCAACTCGTCTTCCGGCAACGCGTCCGAGGCGCAAAAATGCATGGCGCGATTGCCCTCGAACGCGAAGCTGTTGGGATAGAGGCGCCGGAACGTTGCCACCAGATCGGTCTGGCAATGAAAATAGATTGCGAAACGCTGCGGATCATCCTTGATCGCATCGATGCGGATCGTGCTGCCGCTACGCGTCTGCGGGGTCAGGTAGCTTGGCTGCCCCCATTTCAGCGTCTCTTCGAGGTGGCCGACGCCAGCGGTCTCGGCTGCGGTGTCGAAGATCAGGCGGCGCAGTTGCAGCAGTTTGTCGTGCGAGGGGCGAGGATAGTTTCCGAACGCGGCCGCCACGTTGACATCGTCGAAGGCTGGTGTCGGCGCTGTGTCAGGCATGGCCAATCGCTCGTTACGGATCCGGGTTCAGCCCATCCTAGCGCATTGCTGCTGCCAGCGCATGGCAGCAGTCTTCAGGGCGTCATGCGGGCAAGGCTCTCGATGTCGACGGCTTCGCTGGCCGATCCAGGCGAAAGCAGGCTGCCTTCTGCGCCCACGCCGCTGAGCACGGCGCGGCCGTTCTCCATGCGCGCCTTGCCCTCGGCAACGAGACGCAATGCCAGCGGATAGAGCTGGTGCTCCACGCCCAGAACGCGCGCGGCAAGCGTATCTGCGTCGTCGTTGGGCAGGATTGGCACCGCGGCCTGCGCGATGATCGGGCCGCCATCCATTTCCGCCGTCACGAAGTGCACGGAACAGCCGTGGATTCGCATCCCTTCCTTGAGCGCGCGTTCATGGGTATCGAGACCTTTGAAAAGCGGCAGCAGCGAGGGGTGGATGTTGATGAGGCGGCCGGCCCATTTCTCGGTGAAGGCTGGCGAAAGCAGCCGCATGTAGCCTGCCAGGCAAACGATGTCGGCGCGGAGCTCTTTCAGCTTCGCATCCAGCGCTTCGTCCATTGCTGCCTTGTCGGCGTGGTCCGCCTTGGTGATGGCAACCGTCTCGATGTCCTGCGCCGCGGCGACCGACAAGCCTTTCGCATCGGCATTGTCGGCGATGACGCCGACGATCTCGGCCGGGTAGGCGGGGTCGCCGGTCGCTTCGATCAGGGCGTTCATGTTCGAGCCGCGTCCCGAAATCAGGATGACGACGCGTTTGCGTGCGGTACTCACAGGCCAATTTCTCCACGATATACGACGCCGGCCTCGCGGCGCGGCATGATCCGTCCGATGGTCGTCACCTCCTCGCCCTGCTGAGCCAGAACGGCGGCGACCTGCGCGGCCTGGCCGGCAGCCACCACCATCACCATGCCGATCCCGCAGTTGAAGGTGCGCATCATTTCCGCCGGGGCTACGCCGCCGGTCTTGGCAAGCCACGAAAATACCGGCGGTACGTCGATCGCGTCGAGGTCCAGCTCGGCTGCGAAATCCTTCGGCAGCACGCGGGGTATGTTTTCCGGGAATCCGCCACCGGTGATATGCGCCAGCGCCTTGATGCCGTGGGTCGAGCGGATCGCGGCAAGAACGGATTTGACGTAGATCCGCGTCGGTGTCAGCAGCGCCTCGCCAAGCGAGCGGTAACCGTCGAACGGTGCCCTGTCGTCCCACCCGATACCCGAGGATGCCACGATGCGGCGAACCAGCGAATACCCATTGGAGTGAACGCCTGAAGATGCGAGCCCCAGCACGATGTCGCCTTCGACGATGTCGTCGGTTGGCAGCAACTGCCCGCGCTCGGCCGCACCAACCGCAAATCCCGCAAGGTCGTAGTCGCCTTCGCTGTACATGCCGGGCATCTCGGCCGTTTCTCCGCCGATGAGCGCGCATCCCGCTTGCCGGCAGCCTTCTGCGATGCCGCTGACGATCGCTGCGCCCTGATCAGGGTCGAGCTTGCCGGTCGCGAAATAGTCAAGGAAGAACAGCGGCTCCGCGCCCTGTACCACAAGGTCGTTGACGCACATGGCGACGAGGTCGATGCCGACCGTATCGTGTCGGCCCGCCTCGATCGCGACCTTCAGCTTGGTGCCGACGCCATCGTTGGCGGCGATGAGGATAGGATCGCTGAAGCCGGCGGCCTTGAGGTCGAACAGGCCGCCGAAGCCGCCGATCTCGCCGTCGGCGCCGGGCCTGCGCGTGGAGCGCACCATCGGCTTGATTTTTTCGACAAGCGCGTTGCCTGCGTCGATGTCGACGCCCGCATCGGCATAGGTGAGGCCGTTCTTACGTTCGCTCATGGCTGCGCGCCCCGATCCTGATTCAAGGCGGGCTCTTCGCACGAAGCGACCGCGCGGGCAAGCACAAGCACGCCTGTGGACAGGCACGGGACGACTTAAACCGTGGATACGTGGACGGAGAAACGTGGCATCTTGATCGCAACGGCGGCCGCGATCATCTAACAGGCGCCGATGCAGCGCCATGGGAGAGAATTGCAGGCGTGACCATACCCAATTTCATCACGATCTTCCGTTTCCTGCTCGTCCCGGCGGTCATTTGGGCACTGGTGACGGACAACAAGGAATGGGCGCTGGTCTGCTTCGTCGTCGCCGGCCTGTCCGATGGCATCGACGGCTTCATAGCGAGGCATTTCAACCAGAGGTCCGAACTCGGCGCCTATCTTGACCCGATGGCCGACAAGCTGCTGCTGGTCAGCGTCTTCGTGGTCCTGGGCTATATGGGCGAGCTGCCGCTCTGGCTGGTCATTGCCGCAGTCTCCCGCGACGCGCTGATCGTCGCTGCCGTGCTGCTTTCGAATCTGATGGGGAACCCCGTCGCGATGAAGCCGTTGTTTGTCTCCAAGGCGAACACCGCGGCGCAGATCGTTCTGGCAATCGTCGTTCTCGCCGAATTGGCTTTCGACACCATGTTCGGACCTGCGCGGGTGCTGCTCGTCTTCACCTCCGCCCTCTTGACCGTGGCTTCGGCGGCGGCCTATCTCGTGCAATGGCTGAGGCATATGGGCCGCTATGAACAAGCAGGAAGCTGAACTCCAGAAAAAGGCGGTCGAAGTCGTCGTCGCGTCGGCCTTTCGCCGGCAGGTGATCTTCTGGCTGGTGGCCGCTGCCGTCCTCATCGGCTTTCTCTACCTGTTTTCTGCGATCCTGCTGCCGTTCTTCGCCGGCATGATCCTGGCCTATTTCCTGGATCCCGTGGCCGACTGGCTGGAGCGCAGGGGCCTGTCGCGCATGGCCGCGACGGTCCTCATCCTCATCATGTTCCTGATCGCGCTGGTCATCGGGCTGATGCTCATCATCCCGGTCCTGGCCTCGCAGCTCGCCGATTTCATCGGTCGCCTGCCGGACTACATGTCCCGGCTGCAGGCACTGGTGACCGGCGTCGACGCGGAATGGCTGAGCCAGCGTCTCGGCGTCGACCCCGCGTCGCTCCGCGATGGGCTCAACTCGCTGCTCACCCAGGCCGGGGGCTTCATCTCGGGTCTGTTCTCGTCGATCCTGAGTTCCGGCAAGACGCTGATCGACATCGCCGGCCTGTTCGTCATCACCCCCGTGGTGGCGTTCTACATGCTGCTGGACTGGGACAAGATGGTCGCGCGCGTCGATAGCTGGGTTCCGCGGGACCATCTGGGAACCGTGCGGCAGATCGCGCTCGACATCGACCGTGCAGTGGCAGGCTTCGTGCGCGGGCAGGGCACCGTCTGCATCATCCTCGGCGTCTTCTACGCCATCGGCCTCACCGCTGTCGGCCTGAACTTCGGCCTGCTGATCGGTCTCTTTGCGGGCCTCGTCAGCTTCATTCCCTATGTCGGCTCGTTGCTCGGCCTCGTTCTGTCGATCGGTGTCGCGCTGGTCCAGTTCTGGCCGGAATGGCACTGGGTGGCGGCGGTGGCGGCCATCTTCTTTGCCGGCCAGTTCGTCGAAGGCAACATCCTGCAGCCCAACCTCGTGGGCAAGAGCGTCGGGCTCCACCCCGTGTGGCTGATGTTCGCACTCTTCGCCTTCGGCGCGCTGTTCGGCTTCGTCGGCCTGCTCGTCGCCGTGCCGGCGGCAGCCGCGGTGGGTGTCCTGGTGCGTTTCGGCCTTTCTCGCTACCTGGCCTCGCCGCTCTATCGCGGCCACGCGGTGGACGAAAAGTCCGCGTCGAAGTAGGGCAGTGCAACGCATGTCGACACGACCGAGGCAGTTGCCGCTGGACCTTGCGCACAATCCCGCGCAAAGCCGCGACGACCTCGTCGTCGGACCATCCAACATCGCGGCCACCGCGCTGGTGGATCGCTGGCCGGACTGGCCATCGCCCGTGGTCGTGCTTGCCGGACCGGCCGGCTCGGGCAAATCCCATTTGGCGGCCATCTGGCGGGAGCTGAGCGGCGCTACCGAATTCGCGCCAGGCAGGCTCGCGGCGGAGGCTGTCGAAGCGTCGGGCAGGGGGCCTGTGCTGATCGACGACGTGGATTCCGCGCCTATCGACGAGGCAGGCCTTTTCCACCTCATCAATGCGGTGCGCCAGGCCGGAACCACGCTGCTGCTGACGGCACGGCGTTTCCCGCTGGCATGGGGCGTAAAGCTTCCCGATCTGGAATCCCGGCTCAAGGCGGCGTCCACCGTCGAGATCCACGAACCCGACGACGCGCTTCTGGCCGGCGTGGTGACCAAGCTATTCGCCGATCGGCAGGTCGAGGTCGAGCCGCATGTCGTGCAGTTTCTGGTCCGGCGTATCGAGCGCTCGTTGTCGACGGCCATCGACGTCGTCGCAAGGCTCGATCACGCCGCGCTGGAGCACAAATCGCGGATCACGCGGGCGCTTGCCGCGCAGGTGGTGGATGCGATGGATACGGGGCAGAGCCGGTTCGACCTTTAGCGGCGGCGCCCCGCTAACGAACGGTTAACCATAATCGGGTCTACACTTGGTAAGCGCCGGCATGTTGGCCTGCGCTTCGCCAGCCCATCAAGTTTCCGCGTTGGCAGGTGGCTTTAGTTCGACATCGATTTGCGGAGTTCCGTCGATGCGCCAGCCACGCCGCATGGTTGCGATCCTGTCTGTTAGCGCGGCAGCAATCGTATCCGCCTGCGCGGGTAACCCGAAGCCCGATACCGTCGATCCGGTGACTGTATCGTCGACGACCCGCGATACCGCTCCCGGCACGGCTCCACGCACCGCCGTCGCGACGGATGCGGGCGCAGCAGCGCCGCAAACGCCGCCCAAGGGACCGCTGACGCTTGAAAGCGCGGTGCAGCATGCAGTCTCGTACCATCCCTCCGTCGTCGAGGCCGTGAGCAGGCTCAACCAGCAGGGTGAGGCGGTCAACGAGGCGCGCGCCGGCTACAGGCCACGCGTGAGCTGGGGCGTGAACACCAATTTCGATTCGCGCGAAGGCGATTACCGGCCAAGCCTCGACGTCAGCGCTTCGCAGATGATCTACGATTTCGGCAAGGTCGACGGACGCGTGAAGATCGCGACGGCCGGCATAGAAGGCCGCAAGTCGCAGGTGCTTATGGCCGTGGATGATCTGATACGCGAGACGGCCCAGGCCGCGATCGAGGTCCAGCGCAACAAGGCGCTCGCCGGGGTGGCGAGCGACCAGGTGAAGGATACCAGCGCCATCCTCGATCTGGTCAAATCGCGCACGCAAAAAGGCGCCAGCACCCGGTCGGACGAGCTTCAGGCGGCCGCCCGTGTTCAGGCCGCAGAGGCGACGACCCTCGAGGTACAGGCGCAGACCCGCCGTTGGACGAGCGCGCTCGCGGCGTTGACGGGCACAAATGGCGCGATGGCGCGTGGCGCACGCGCTCCAGGCTGGCTGTCCAAGGCATGCGATTCGGTCGACCCCGACTGGTCGCGCGTTCCGGCGGTGATGCAGGCTGAGGCCGAACGGTCCGCCGCCGTCGCGCAGATCGGCCTCAGCCGGGCCGAAAGCCTGCCCACGGTGTCACTGGATGCGGGAGTAGGCACCGACCTGACGCGTATCGGTTCAAGCGACCCGGACTACACGATTGGCCTGAACGTCACCGGGAGCATCTATAATGGCGGAGAAGCCGGCGCACGTCGCGCCGCTGCCGGACACGCGCTGCGCTCGTCCGAGGCTGCCAAGCAGCGTGCGCAGGTGGATATCCGCCGCAGCCTGACCGAGGCGACTGGTCAGATTGCAAGCATGCGCGCGCTTCTTGCATCGTTGACGAAGCGCCAGGCGATGATGGACGAAACACGCAGCCTCTATCAGACCCAGTATCTCGAGCTTGGCACCCGCACGCTGCTGGATCTGCTCAACGCGGACCAGGAATTTCACGCGGCGCGGTTTGACGAGATCAACATACGATACGATCTTCAGAGGCTTGCCATCGACTGCGCTTACAGCGCTGGCGATTTGCGCGGAAAGTTCGCTCTGGAGGGCAAACCGCTGTTCGGCGTGTCCCTGTAGCGAGAAAACACCTGCCACTGCCGGCAGAGGCGTCGCTGTCCCGATATGGTGCAACTCTGGCGCGCGTTTTCATCTCGCATAGCGGGTGGCCCCGGACGGCGTGATGTCAAATCGGCGGCGCACGATTCATCGCTTAAGTAGAATCGCGTCGCAAAATCCATGCACATAAGTAAATTATAATCATCCGAAATATATACAAAAACACGCGTTGCTTCTAGTTTTAATAAAAATTGGTTGTGGAGCGTAGTAAGTTGTAAATGCAAGCTTAACGTTTCATGTTCCGAAATGGAACAGTTGAGCGTTTTCATTTGCCAACATTTTCACGATATGGCCGATTGTGGGACACGAAGGCCGTATCCGCAGCAGGCGGAACGAGCCTGCGGCGGCTTGTATCGCAGTAGTTTGCCTGGGTAAGGCACCGCCGTCTCTGATTGAAAACTTGATGAAACGCTGTTTGGCGGGGGCTCGGCGATTGCCGAATCCTTGCGGCGGGCTCAGGCAATGAGGAGGCAGTCCAGTGGTGGCAGTTGTTACCGATAAATCCAATGGAACATCGCAAAGTTTTCCCGATGGCGATGTCGTCCTGAGCAACCCCAGCGTGGTCAAGCTATCGCTGTCGCCGCGAGATGTGGCTTCGGCGGCGCGCGAAGGCGACGATCTCGTGCTGCGACTGACGTCGGGCGAAACCGTCAGGATCGGCAACTTCTACGCGGCGGGAGAGGAGCAGAGCCAACTCGTTCTGGAGGATGAGGACGGCAATCTCTGGCTGGGCGAGCACTCAGAAGGCCTGGCCGATTTCCAGTTCTCGCAGATCGAATCTGTCGACGAGCTTGTCGCTGCCTCCAGCGGAGATGATTCGATCCTCGGTCTTGCTGGCCTGGGCCTTCTGGCAGCCGGTGGTCTCGCCCTGAGCGGTGGCGGTGATGATGGCGATGCAGACGCTGACTCGGATGCAGACGCTGATGCTGACTCGGACTCGGATGCCGACGCAGACTCGGATTCTGATTCGGATGCAGATGCCGATTCTGACGCAGACGCTGATGCCGATTCAGATTCAGATTCCGACGCTGACGCTGACGCTGACGCCGACGCGGATGCGGACGCTGATGCTGACGCTGACGCTGACGCAGATGCCGATGCTGACGCAGATGCGGACGCTGATGCTGACGCTGACGCAGATGCCGATGCTGACGCAGATGCAGATGCAGATGCAGATGCGGACGCTGATGCGGATGCCGACGCGGACGCAGACGCAGACGCAGACGCAGACGCCGATGCAGACGCCGATGCCGATGCCGACGCCGATGCCGATGCTGACGCGGATGCGGATGCCGACGCTGACGCCGACGCTGACGCTGATGCCGACGCTGACGCAGACGCAGACGCAGATGCGGACGCTGACGCTGACGCAGACGCAGATGCGGACGCTGACGCTGACGCCGATGCGGACGCAGATGCAGACGCCGATGCGGACGCAGACGCCGATGCGGACGCTGACGCCGACGCTGACGCTGATGCCGACGCAGACGCAGATGCGGACGCAGATGCAGATGCAGATGCAGACGCCGACGCCGATGCGGATGCTGACGCAGATGCAGATGCGGACGCTGACGCTGACGCGGACGCAGACGCCGATGCGGACGCTGATGCGGATGCCGACGCTGACGCGGATGCCGACGCTGATGCCGACGCCGATGCGGACGCTGACGCAGACGCTGACGCCGATGCGGATGCTGACGCGGACGCTGACGCCGATGCGGACGCGGATGCTGATGCCGACGCTGACGCCGATGCAGACGCCGACGCTGATGCCGACGCTGACGCCGATGCTGATGCAGACGCTGATGCCGATGCAGATGCGGATGCCGACGCTGACGCGGATGCCGATGCCGATGCCGATGCCGATGCGGACGCGGATGCTGATGCCGACGCTGACGCCGATGCAGACGCTGACGCCGACGCTGATGCCGACGCTGACGCCGATGCCGATGCAGATGCGGATGCCGACGCTGACGCGGATGCCGATGCTGACGCCGATGCCGACGCTGACGCAGACGCCGATGCCGATGCCGACGCTGATGCGGACGCGGATGCTGATGCGGATGCCGACGCTGACGCGGATGCCGATGCTGACGCCGATGCCGACGCTGACGCAGACGCCGATGCCGACGCTGATGCGGACGCGGATGCTGATGCGGACGCTGATGCCGACGCTGACGCAGATGCTGATGCAGACGCTGATGCCGATGCAGACGCGGATGCCGACGCTGACGCAGATGCCGATGCGGATGCTGACGCAGACGCAGATGCCGATGCGGACGCGGATGCCGATGCGGACGCGGATGCCGATGCAGATGCTGACGCAGACGCAGATGCGGACGCTGATGCCGATGCAGACGCCGATGCTGATGCCGACGCTGATGCAGACGCAGATGCCGACATCGAGGCCTTCGACGACATCGGTAATGCCGGCCTGAACATCCTGCCGACCTCGACCGATGTCGATCTCGGCGACGCGAACTACCTCGCGCTCGTTTCCGTGGGCGTGCTGGATCTGCAGGCGACCGTGCTCGGCACCCCGAGCGTGGAGTTCAATGTCGAGGAGGGGCACACACTTGAAGCCGACTTCGACTACAGCGCGCTCGCGTCACTCGGCGTGCTCAGCGACTACGCCGTGGTGGTGCAGAAGTTTGATCCGGAGCTGGGCCAGTGGGTCGGTATCGACGGCTCCGGCGAGGCGACCGTCCTCGACATCGGCCTGCTTAGCGGCAACACCTACCAGGCCACCGCAACGCTTGATGCGGGTCAATATCGTGCCTTCGTGACGTTCGAAGGTGTAGGCCTGGGTGTCCTTGGCGAACTCGGTGTAGGGGGAACCGATCTCGATTACACGGAGATCGGCGGCTACGAGGTGGAGCCTGCCAACGGCAATGTCATCACCGATGTCAATGGCGATGGCGACTCCGACGTCGTCACCCCGACGACGATCGTCTCGGAGGTCAACGGCGAAGCGATTCTTGCCGGCGGAACGACGATCATCGGCACCTACGGGACGCTGGTGATCGACCAGGACGGCTCATACACCTACACGCCGAACGAGGATGCGGCAGCCATAGGCCAGGTCGATCAGTTCCAGTACACGCTGTTCGACCCGGATACGGGCAACACGGCGACGGCAACGCTCTACGCGCAGATTGGCAGCGACAGCGTGGCGTTGACGTTCGACCCCGCCAACCCGGACCAGCCGGCGACGTTGGACTTCAGCACAACGGATGATGCCGGCGGCGCTTCGGTCGTCTGGGCCAATGTGAGCGACGATGCGTTCTTTGACGATAGCGGAGCGGCATCTCTGGGTGCACTCGGTGGAAGCACGTCGTACACCAGTGACAGCTTTGTAATCACTGACCAGATGGACGTGTCAGGCAGCATCGATGTTTCCGTGGTGCTGGCGGCCCTTTCAAGCGGCACGCTGTTCCTGGAGCAGGAGACGAGCCCGGGCGTATGGGAGACCGTAGCAAGCGATCCATACAGCATGCTCGTTGGAGCCGTCGGCACGGTTGCATCCTTGGACCTCGGCGCATTGGCGCTTGATGAGGGGACGTATCGGGTACGCGTAACATTGACCAGTACACTGGTATCGACGGGAGTCAGCGTGACGACTGACGTCGATGTCACCTACCTCGACCAGTTCGAGATCGAGACCTCGACCGGTGACAACGGAAACCTGCTCGACAACGACGTGCCGGGCTCCGATTTCACCACGGTCCAGATCTTCGACGCCGATCTCGGCTCTTTCGTCGAGATCCCGAGCGGGTCGCCGATAACCGTTCAGGGCACATACGGCACGCTGACGGTCGATGCGGGGGGCAACTACACCTACACCCCCGATCCAGCTTCCGCATACTTCGATACGCCGCAGCTCGACAGCTTCACCTATCAACTCGTCCATCCGACCGGCGCGGTCGTGACGGGCAGTGTCGACGTCACGGTGACCCCGTCTGGGGCGGGCGTCGCGGGTGCGCCGCTGGCATTGTTCAGCGACGATGTCGTGGGCATCGACGACCTCGAGGTGGCGTCCCAGGACGAGCCGCAGGACGGCGGGACGCATTCCACGACCGAGGAACTGGCCCTGACTCTCGACGAAGGCGACGATCAGGACATCCCGCTCGGCGGCATCGACAATCTCGGCGACGCGCCGGCCGAGGATACATCGTTCGATGGAGCGGCAGTCATGCAGGAGAGCATTGTCGAGGCAAGTACCGAGACCGTCGATCCGTTCGGCCATCTGGTGACGGATGACGACTGGACCGAAAACAACTCGGTCGTTTGACAGCCGACATGATGGTGCGCGGCGCTCCGGCGTCGCGCACCGCAAGACCAGTGGAGAAAACTGAAGGGGCATCATGATCGACCCCGAGCTACAGATCGACCCAAACGCCGCCAGCAGCTTCGGACGGACGGAGCTGGAAGCCTGGATCGATGCCCTTGAGCATGTAGCCCGTCACTACAATGTTCCTTTCTCGCCGCGCGGTGCCCTGCAGCTTGGCCGCGCTCTTGAAGGCGAGGACGCCGCCACCCAGATCGGTCGCCTCGCGCGCAAGCTGGGCCTGCGGGTTCGGCAGGCCGACCCTGCGTCGATCTCGCTGACGAGTTGGCGCCTGCCCGTCATCGTCCAGCTCAACGATCGCTCGGTCGGCGTCATCATGACCCTGAGCGGCGATGGTAATGCGTCGGTCGTCTTCAGCGGCGATGGCGGCCAGTCCGTTTCCATTCCCGTCGACACATTGTTGCACGAAACGCGGCATCTCGTCATTCCGCGCCCCGAACGCGCGATGGCCGACGAGCGGGTGGATGCATACATCGCGCCGTATCGCCGGCACTGGTTCCGACGCCTGGCCTTCAGCGACATACGGCCCTATGGCCATGTGATGCTGGCCTCGCTGGTCGCCAACACGCTTGCCCTTTCAGGCGTGCTGTTTTCCATGCAGGTCTACGACCGGGTTGTGCCGGCGCATTCCTACAGCACGCTCTACGTCCTGTTCATCGGCGTGATGCTCGCGGTCGCGTTCGACTTCGCGATGCGCCGTGTGCGCACGCGCATCATCGACATCGTCGGCAAGCGCACCGACATGCGCATGTCGGACATGGTGTTCGGCCATGCCCTGCGGGTAAAGAACCGCGTACGGCCAAGCTCCACCGGCACATTTATTTCCCAACTTCGCGATCTCGAGCAGGTGCGCGAGCTGTTGACGTCGACGACACTCGCGGCCGTCGCGGATCTGCCGTTCTTCATCCTGTTCCTGTTTATCTTCCTGCAGATCGGCGGCGTGCTGGCGGCGGTGCCAGCCACGGCGCTGGTGCTCCTGGTCCTGCCCGGCCTGCTTGCTCAGCGCCGGCTGCGCGCGAGCGCCAACGAATCGATGCGCGAAGCGTCTCTCCGGAACGCCATGCTGGTGGAGGCGATCCAGGGCATCGAGGACATCAAGGCGCTGCAGGCGGAAGACCGCTTCCAGCAGCGCTGGAACCACCTCAACGCCGTCACGGCCGAGGCGCAGCTGCGGCAGCGCTCCATCACCAATTCGCTCACGGCCTGGAGCCATGGCGTGCAGACCAGCACTTTCGCCGTCATCGTCTTCATCGGCGCGCCGATGGTGATGGCGGGCGACATGACTACCGGTTCGCTCGTCGCCTGCTCCATTCTCGGCTCGCGCATGATGGCGCCGATGGCGCAGATCACCCAGGTGCTTGCCCGCTTCCAGCAGGCGCGCGTCGGGCTCAAGAGCATCGACAGCATCATGCACATGCCGGTCGATCATCCCGAGGCGGAGACCCGTGTCAGCGCGCCCGTGCTCAAGGGCGCGTACCGCATGAAGGATGCGGTCTTTCATTATGGCGATGCCGCCGCGAAGCCGGCGCTCACGGTTCGCGACCTCTCGATCGGAGCGGGCGAGAAGATCGCGCTGCTTGGCAAGAACGGCGCCGGCAAGTCGACATTCCTGCTCGGTCTTTCCGGCCTGATGGAGCCGGCGCTCGGCGAGGTTCATCTAGACGATCTCGCCCTCAGCCAGATCGATCCCGCCGACGTGCGGCGTGGCGTCGGGTTGCTGACGCAGAATTCCCGCCTGTTCCACGGAACTATCCGCGACAACGTCACCATGGGCGCTCCGCACGCGGGGCAGGCGGCATTGCTGGACGCGCTCGCCATGGTCGGCGCCGACGATTTCATCCGCAAGCTGCCGCGCGGCCTCGATCATCCGATTCTGGAAGGCGGGCGAGGCCTGAGCGGCGGCCAGCAGCAGGCGTTGCTGCTAGCCCGGCTGCTGATCCGCGATCCGTCGATCGTGCTCCTGGACGAACCGACCGCCGCGATGGATGAAGCCACGGAGCGCGCCTTCATCACGCGTTTCCGGGCGTGGAGCCATGAGCGCACGGTGGTGATCGCCACCCACCGCATGCGGGTGCTCGATTTGGTCGACAGGATCATCGCGTTCGACAACGGGCAGGTGGTGCTCGACGAGACCAAGGACGAGGCGCTGAAGACACTGAAGGGGGTCAAGAAGGTAGTACCAGCCAATCTTCGCGGCACGCCGGAAACGGCTGTCCGCCGCGCTGAAGGAGCGTGATTTCATGGCCATGACGATGCGCGACACCCCGGCTGACCTGCGAGAATGGAGCTATGGCGATGACGATGGCGTACGGCTTTCCCGTTCCGGTCGCATCGTCAGGATTGTCTTCCTCCTGCTCGCCTGCGGTCTCGTCTGGGCCTACTTCGCCGAGCTGGCCGAGGTATCGGCCGGCGACGGCCGCGTGGTGCCGACCTCGCGCGAGCAGGTCATCCAGTCGCTCGAGGGCGGTATCGTAGCCGCCCTGCATGTGCGTGAGGACGAGGTGGTGGAACCCGGTCAGATACTTGCGCAGCTCGATCCCACCAAGTCGGAATCGAATGTCGAGGAGAGCGCCGCCAAATACCGTGCGGCACTCGCCGCGTCCGCGCGTCTGCGGGCAGAGGTCGAGCAGACCCCGCTCGTATTCCCGAAGGAACTCGACGGATATCCGGAACTGATCGCTTCCGAAACCGAGCTTTACGAAGCGCGTCGCCGTGCCCTGGAGCAGTCGCTGGAGTGGGTGGAGGAATCGCTCGCGCTGGTCCGCAGCGAACTGGACATCAACGAATCGCTGACTGCCATCGGCGCCGCCAGCAATGTCGAGGTCATCCGTCTCAAGCGCCAGCTCGTGGAGCTCGAGCTCAAGAAGGTCGAGATGAATGCCGAGTATGTCGTGCGAGCGCGCGAGGAACTGACCAAGGCGAATGCCGAGGTCAATTCGCTGTCCCCGGTGGTCAAGGGCCGCTCCGACAGCCTTGCAAGGCTCACGCACCGCTCGCCGGTGCGTGGCATCGTCAAGAACATCGAGGTCTCCACGATCGGCGGCGTCGTTCCGCCCAACGGCAAGCTGATGGACATCATCCCGCTGGATGACAAGCTTCTGATCGAGGCACGCATCTCGCCGCGTGACATTGCCTTCATCCGGCCCGGACAGGAGGCACGGGTCAAGATCAGTGCGTATGACTACGCGATCTACGGCGATCTGGAAGGGCATGTGACGACCATCTCGCCCGACACGATCCAGGACGAGGTGGACAAGGACATCTACTACTACCGGGTCTTCATCAAGACCGGAAAGGACGCCCTGACCAACGATGCGGGCAAGACGTTCCCCATCGTGCCGGGGATGATCGCAACCGTCGACATTCACACCGGCGGTAAGACGGTGCTCGAATATCTCATCAAGCCGTTCAACAGGGCGCGCGAGGCGCTGCGCGAGCGTTAGTCGCGCGCGCCGGTTATCGAAGGAGGTTGTTTCCAGTGGACGTCAAACTCGACACCGTCGACAAGCTTTCCAGCATGCGCGCCCTCCTGCGCACCAGAGTTGAAGGTCTGCAACCGCCGTTTCCCCGCATCGTCCTGTTCTTCTCCGTCTCTGACGGCGATTCACGCGCCCGCGTGGTGAATGCTTCGGGCGCCTCGCTGGAGTCGGCCTGGCAGAAGGGGCTCGCCGCGCTGCGCGAAATCATGAAAGGCGAAAAGCTGGCCGGTCGCTGGCTTCGGGTGGACTGGGTCGACCGCGCCGAGCGCAAGGACTGGCGCCGCCTGCGTGCTTTGCTCGTAAAGACCAAGCGCAACTATTTCCGCTACGGCATCGCGTTCGACCCGGAGCTGAATTTCGCTTTCACCGAGCTTGAGCTCAACGCCAACGCGGCGCTTTACGGTGGCAACACCATCGCGCATGCGGTGTTCAACCAGAAGAACTTCGCCACCTATGCCGGCATCCGCTATCCCGACATGCCGGAACCCGATCTCGCCGACGAGGCCGATGTCTATCTGTTCTCAACGCGTGGCGTCTTTTGCGACGAGGCCGGCAATCTCCACGAACTGAATGGCGCGGGTTTGGATGCCGGCCGGCGCATCGTGGCCGAGCTTGGCGAAGGCGACGTGACCCCATTGGTGCGCGATGCGTCGGCCTACCTTGCCCGGCAGGTCGAGCGCTACGGCACCTTTGTCTACGGCTATCACCCGTGCTTCGACCGGCGGATAGCCGCCTACAACACCTTGCGCCATGCCAGCACCACCTACGCCATGGTCGAAGCCTGGGAGGTCACACGCGACGCGCGCCTCAAGGCGGCGATCGACCGCTCATTGAAACGCTTGTGCGGCGCGCTCATACAGACATGCAGCCTGCCGGATGGGACCGAGGCCGCATTTCTAGTCGACGTCGGCAACGAGGTGAAGCTCGGCGGCAATGCGGTCGCGATCCTTGCGCTCGCCAAATACGCCGCCGTTACCGGCTCCAAGGCCCATCACCCGATGATGGAGAAGCTCGCGCTCGGCATCCGCTACATGCAGGATGAGGAGACCGGTGCGTTCAGCCACGTGCTGAGCTTTCCGGATCTCGGCGTGAAGCAGGATTTCCGTACCATCTACTACGAAGGCGAGGCCGCCTTCGGCCTGATGCGGCTCTATGGCCTGACGCGCGATCCACGCTGGCTCGAAATGGTCGAAAAGGCCTTTGTTCACTTCATCCGCAATGACCACTGGAAGCACCACGACCACTGGCTCAGCTACTGCGTCAACGAGCTGACGCGCTACCGCCCGGAGGAGCGCTATTTCCGCTTCGGCATCGCCAATGTCGCCGGCTATCTCGACTTCGTCTCGGATCGGATCACGACATTCCCGACGCTGCTCGAACTGATGATGGCGGCACGCGAAACGCTGGCGCGCATCGACGAGCGACCCGAACTGCACCACCTCTTCGACGGTATAGATCTCGAGCGATTCGAAAACGCCCTGGAAAAGCGCGCCCACTACCTGCTCAACGGGCATTTCTGGCCCGAACTCGCCATGTACTTCCGCAAGCCGGACAGGATCGTCGGATCTTTCTTCATCCGCCATCACGCATTCCGCGTGCGCATCGACGATGTCGAGCACTATCTGTCCGGTTTCGTCGCCTATCGCCGCTATCTGGAAGAACGTGACGCGTTCCGGCGTCTCGTCGCAAGGCATACCGCCCCTGAGTCCGAACCGGCCGATCCGGACGCGATCTGGACTGCCGCGCATGTCGAGGCCGCGACCGGCGGAACCTGGGTCCGTCATCCGCCGCAGGACTGGTCGGCACGGGGGCTTTCGACCTTCGCGCCCGCCATGCAGCCGGGCGACATGGCCGTCGTGCGAACCGGCGACGAAACGGTCGGCATGCTGCCGCAGGTGGTCCGTCGCATGAACCCGCCTCCGGCCGCCCTGATCGCACGCGATCCCGAAGCGGTCGACGTGACGGACGTGCCGCTGCTCACCGTACCCGATTGCGACGAGGCCGTGCTTGCCATGGGCCGCTACGCGCGGACGCGCATGACCGGCAAGGTGCTGGGCGTGACCGGCAGTTCCGGCAAGACCACCGCGGTGGCCATGCTGGCTCATGCGCTGTCGGCGCATGGAACCGTCGCCAAGAGCGCGCACAACGCCAACCTGCCTCATGGCGTGGGCTGGAACCTGGCTTCCATACCTTGGGACACGCAGCATATTGTGATGGAGCTCGCCATCGGCCGCATGGCCGTCAGCGCACGGATGGCGCGACCTCAGGTCGCCATCTTCACCAACATCGCGCCTGCCCACCTCAATGAGACCAGCACGGTAACGGATGTTGCGCGCACGAAGAGCGCGATTTTCCTCGGCATGTCGCCGGGCGATGTCGCAGTCATCAACCGCGACATGATCGAATGGGAGACGGTGCGCGCCGCCGCCGAGAGCCGCAGCCTGCGCATCGTCCACTACGGCGAGCACGCCGATTGCGCGTTCCGCCTCGTCTCGCACGACGCCAGCGACGGCTCGGTCAAGACTAGCATCGAGGGGCGCGAGATCAGCTACCGCGTCGGCGCCGCAGGCCGTCACATGGCGATGAACAGCCTTGCCGTGCTGGCCGCCGTCTCCGCCCTCGGTTACCCGCTGGAGCCCGCAATCGCCAAGCTCCAGACATTCGCGCCGCTGCCGGGTAGGGGGCAGATCTGCGACCTCTCGCTTGGGGGACGCAAGCTTACGGTCGTCGACGATGCCTACAATGCCAATCCGGGCTCGATGGAAGCAGCCTTCGATCAGTTGAACGACTATCCGGGCGCACGCCGCCGGGTCGCCGTGCTGGGCCAGATGGCCGAGCTTGGCCCGCAGTCGCCGATGTTTCATACGCAGCTTGCGAAGCTGATCGAGGACCGCGCTATCGACCGGGTCTATGTGACCGGAGAACTCTACCAGGACTTCTGGCGCACCCTGCCGCGATCCCGGAAGGGGCTCTATCTCGGCTCACTGGATGCGATGAAGGAAGTGCTGGAGGAACAGCTCGCCGATGGCGACGTGGTGCTGGTCAAGGGCTCCAACAGCACCCGCATGTACGAGATCGTCGCCTGGCTCAAGGAAATGGCGCAGGCCGACGTCGAACGGCCGGCCGCCGAATAGGGCTACTCGCGCTGATCGAGTTCGAAGTCGGTCAGAGCCCGGCGAATCTCGTTGGTCGAACGACCTTGCGCCAGCAGCGCGGCGGCAAGCCGGCCGTTCAGCGCCAGCAGGTGCCGTCGCGGATCGGCCGCCTGCGCGTAGACGTGCTGCGGATCGAAACCTGCGCTACGCAGGCGTCGCACATAATAGAGCTGGCTGAAGAACGGCACGACACGGTCTTCCGGGTCCGAAATCACATAGATCTGCGGCTTCGGATCGGTGGCGATCCGGTCGATCTCGTCCATCGGATCGTAGAAGTTGCGCGAATCGTAAAGCAGCCGGCCGGGCAGGGAACGCCGACGCTCCCAGAACCTCGATACCTGCTTCACGGATACGAGGCCGGAACTCATCACGGCAGCCGAGATGTCGGTTCGCCGGTTGAGCAGCCCGGCGACGATCTGCGCGCCGGCCGAATGGCCGCTCAGGATGAACGAGGAGACGTTGTAGCGTTCCTTGATCATGTCGACGGCCCGGTTCATCAGCGCGATCTCGCGCGGATGGCGGCGCATGTTGTGGTCGCCGGAAGAACCGTAGATGCCCGGTCGCGCGATATAGATCGTGGGTCGCCCCGCCAGCGTCGACCACTCGGTCATGTCCGACGCGATGGATGCTGGGGAGCGCTCGATATACGACCCGGTGATGAAGCGCACGCCGCGCGTGTTGCGCAACATCACATCCCCGGCGAAATAGACGAGCACGCTGCGATTGCCACCCTCGGCCAGCCCGTGGGGATAATATCTGATGCAGTCGCCGCGCCCTTCATGATCGATCCAGAGCCCGTTCGGAACCTGTGCGCAGTGCTCAGGAGAGCTGAAACTGCCGTTCAGCGCCTCGAAAGGGCTAAAGTGCTCGTCGCCCGTGGGTACCGCAAGCTCCTGCGGCTGCGGCAGTTCGAACGGCCCGAGCCGCGGCGCATCGGCATGCGCGGCCTGCGAAGCGCCCTGCACCGACAAGGCCAGCAGCAGCCAGCGCACCAGATGCCAGCTCAGTGTATGACCGTCATCGCTCATCGCCCGACTATGCGCTTTTCTTGTCTCTCCATGTTGAGAGCCATCCATCTGCAAGCTTCCGACGCAAGGCCGCGCTCGCTCGGCGTCGTGACATGGTTAGCGAAACGATAATCCGCACCAAGAAAAACGCCGCCGAGGTGAGCGAGGAACTGTCTATCGTCGTAAGGCTGGGGCAGATTCGGGTTTTAAGGCGGGAAGTGGCGCGGGATTATGATCTGCGTCGCGAATATGGCGATCCCGGCAGGATTCGAACCTGCGACCATCGGCTTAGAAGGCCGGTGCTCTATCCAGCTGAGCTACGGGACCGTCGCTGCGCCTTGGTCGGCCGCGAGATCAGGGCGCGTCAGTGTGTCCAGGGCGTTTTGCGGTCATAGCGGAAATTCTCCGCGTAGGAAATCTGCCGCCGGCGCGTTTCCTTGGGTTCCTGGACCCGGTAGGCAAGCCCGTTCTTCTTGGCGTAGGCGATGGCCTCTTCCAGTGTGGGGAAGGTGAGGCGGATCTGGCTCTTCATGTCGCCGGAGGAGGTGTAGCCCATCAGCGGGTCGATCTTGCGCGGCTGCTCTGGATCGAATTCGAGAACCCAGTGGCCGGTCTTCGCCTTGCCGGACTGCATGGCGGTCTTCGCCGGGCTGTAGATGCGCGCTGACATGTGAGCCTCGTTCCTTGCCTTTGCCGGCCTGCCGGTGGTCGGAGCGGCAGGATTCGAACCTGCGACCCTCTGGTCCCAAACCAGATGCGCTACCAGGCTGCGCTACGCTCCGTGGCCGGTCAAGACCGCTGGTTCCCATAAGTTTTCGCCGGCGGCGAGGCAAGCCTTTATTTTGCCGCCGGCCTTCATGTCGCGGCGCGAACGGTTTCAGCCGGCCGCCGCCGCAAGCCCTCGCGCCAGGTCCGCCTTGATGTCTTCCGGGTTT
Source organism: Neoaquamicrobium sediminum (assembly GCF_040970315.1). Classification (NCBI taxonomy): domain Bacteria; kingdom Pseudomonadati; phylum Pseudomonadota; class Alphaproteobacteria; order Hyphomicrobiales; family Phyllobacteriaceae; genus Neoaquamicrobium; species Neoaquamicrobium sediminum. The sequence goes on from NZ_JAZHFV010000002.1 coordinate 946,316, forward strand.
TCGAGGCCGATCTGCAGCCGGATGACCGGCCCCTGATAATCGCCCTTGGCAACGGTCCGGTCGCCCAGAAACACGTGTACGGCAAGGCTTTCATAGCCGCCCCACGAATAACCGAGGCCGAAAATCTCCAGCGCGTCGAGGAAGGCATGCGCCTCGCGTTCGCCGCCGCCCGACAGCACAATGGAGAAGATGCCGCTGGCGCCGGAAAAGTCACGCTTCCAGATGTCATGGCCTGGAAAGCTCTCGAGCCCCGGATGCAGCACGCGCGCCACGCCTTGCTGGCCCTCCAGCCAGCGCGCGACGTCGAGCGCGTTTTCCTCGTGCCGCTCCAGCCGCACACCCATGGTGCGCAGGCCGCGCAGGACCTGGTAGACGTCGTCGGGCGCCGCGCAGCAGCCCATCGTGAAATGCGTCTCTTGCAGCCGCTTCCAGCAGGCCTCGTTCGCCGAGACGGTTCCGAGCAGCACGTCCGAATGGCCTGCGGGGTATTTCGTCGCCGCATGGATGGAAATGTCGACGCCGTGGTCGAGCGGACGGAAATAGAGCGGCGTCGCCCAGGTGTTGTCCATCATCACCACCGCGCCGCGCGCCTTGGCTTCCCGGGCAATCGCGGGGATGTCCTGCATCTCGAACGTGTTCGAGCCGGGCGATTCGGTGAAGACCACCTTCGTGTTGGGTTTCATCAGCGCGGTGATTCCGGCGCCCACCAGCGGGTCGTAATAGTCGACCTCGACGCCCAGCCGTTTCAGCATCGTGTCTGCGAAGTTACGTGTCGGGTGATAGACCGAATCGACGATCAGCACGTGGTCGCCCGCCGACAGAAACGCCAGCAGCGGTATCGTCACAGCCGCCAGGCCGGACGGCACCAGGATCGTCCCTGCGGAACCTTCGAGCGTGTCTATAGCGGAGCTCAGCGCATCGGTCGTCGGCGTGCCGCGCGTACCGTAGGTATATTTCTGGGTGCGCGCCGCCATGGTCGCGGCGTCGGGGAAGAGCACGGTGGATGCATGGACGACGGGCGGGTTCACGAAACCGAAGAACTCGCGTGGATCGTTACCGATATGGGCAAGCCTGGTGTGGATGCCCTTGTTCGCGTAGTCGCCCTTGCTCATGAAAACCTCGCCTCTTGCTGCAGGCCTGAACGCATATCGGTTGCCCTGCGAACCTGCAACCGCCACAGCGGCACTGCCCGGTGGGGCACATTCGCAAGCGCTTGATTTGCCATGGATTGCGGCAGGCGCAGCCCATAAAACGCGCAGTGCTGCCTGTGCGGTCACCAATTAGGCGGCGTGTTTCATTCGCACTTGACCGGCGCTGAATAATGGCCTTCGATGCCGGTCGTGAGTGGGAGGTGGAGCACGCGCGTCTGCAACGATGCCGAGTTCCGGTCAGGGGCCGGGACGGAATGCTGCTTCCGTACGGAATGAACAGGGGCGAAGACCCCGAAACAGAAAAGGGTATGTGGGCATGAAAAAGCTAGTAACGGGTATTCTCGGCTCGGCCGCGCTGGTGTTTACGGCTTCGGCTGGCTGGGGCGCGACGCTCGACGATGTGAAGGAACGCGGCACGCTGCGCTGCGGTGTGCATACCGGTCTTGCCGGTTTCGCGGCTCCCAACGACCAGGGTGAATGGTCGGGTTTTGACTATGATATGTGCCGCGCCATCGCGGCGGCCATCTTCGGCGATCCAAGCAAGGTCGAGGCGGTTCCCACCAACGCCACCGAGCGCTTTCCTGCGCTGCAGTCGGGCGAGATCGACGTTCTCTCGCGCAACACGACGTGGACGCTCAGCCGCGACACGTCGCTGGGCTTCAACTTCACGGGCGTCAACTATTATGACGGCCAGGGCTTCATGATCAACTCGACGAAGCTGCCGGGCATCAACTCGGCGCTGCAGCTTTCGGGCGCCGCGATCTGTGTGCAGACGGGCACGACGACCGAACTCAACCTGGCCGATTACTTCGCGGCCAACAACATGGATTACAACCCGGTTGTCTTCCAGGGCTTCGACGAGACCAACGCAGCCTACGAGGCCGGCCGTTGCGATGCCTACACCACCGATCAGTCCGGTCTCTATGCGCTTCGCCTGACGCTCGCCAACCCTGACGAGCATGTCGTGCTGCCCGAGATCATCTCCAAGGAGCCGCTCGGACCTGCCGTTCGCCATGGCGACGACCAGTGGTTCGACATCGTCAAGTGGACGCTCTTCGCGATGATCCAGGCCGAGGAACTCGGCATCACCCAGGCCAATGTCGAGGAGATGAAGGGTTCGGATAACCCGGAAATCCGCCGCATACTCGGCCAGGAGGATGACTCCTCCATCGGAACGGTGCTCGGCCTCGAGAACGACTGGGTCGTCAAGATCGTGTCGGGCGTCGGCAACTACGGCGAGGTCTTCGAGCGCAACATCGGCCAGGAAAGCCCGCTCAAGATCGCACGTGGTCTGAACCAGCTCTGGACAAAGGGCGGCATCCAGTACGCTCCGCCGATCCGCTGATCGAGATACTGCTCCGGAAGGCTCCAGCAGCCTTCCGGAGTGGTCGGCATCACTGAATCGGGAAGGAGGGGGCATGGCTTCCCCGACGAGCGTTCATGACCGCGCACCTGCGCGCGCGTCCCTGCTTTACGATCCCCGCGTGCGCGGCATCGTCGTCCAGGTTGTGGTCGCGATCGCGCTGGTCCTCATCGTCTACTGGATCATCGGCAACACGACCGAGAACCTGCAGCGCGCCAACATCGCATCGGGTTTCGACTTTCTAGGCCGCCGCAGCGGTTTCGACATCAGCCAGACCCTGATCGACTATTCGGCCAACTCGACTTTCGGCCGCGCGATCCTGGTCGGCCTGGCCAACACCATCCTCGTTGCCGTCATCGGCATCGTCACCGCAACGATCATCGGCTTTCTCATCGGCGTCGGGCGGCTGTCACGAAACTGGCTGATCTCAAAGATCTGCACGGTTTACGTCGAGGTGTTCCGCAACATTCCGCCGCTGCTGGTGATTTTCTTCTGGTATCTCGGCGTGCTCGCCGTGCTGCCCGGCGCGCGCGAAAGCCTTGACCTGCCGCTGGGCACCTATCTCAACAATCGCGGCTTCTACATGCCGATGCCGATCTGGGGGGAGGGGGCGTGGCTGATCCCCGTGGCGTTCGTGATCGCCATCGCGATGTCCTTTTTCGTCGCGCGCAAAGCGCACCAGCGGCAGATGGCGACCGGCCAGCGCTTCCCCGTGTTGTGGACATCGCTCGCGCTGATCGTCGGTCTTCCGCTGCTTGCCTTCGCGGCAACGGGATTTCCGCTGACGTTCGACATGCCGGAACAGGGATCGTTCAACCTTGTCGGTGGCTTCTCGATCAAACCGGAGTTCCTTTCGCTTTATCTGGCATTGTCCTTCTACACGGCCTCCTTCATCGCCGAGATTGTCCGTGCCGGCATTCTCGGTGTTAGCAAGGGACAGACGGAAGCAGCCCACGCGCTTGGCATCCGCCCCGGCCCGACATTGCGTCTGGTCATCATTCCGCAGGCCATGCGCATCGTCATTCCGCCGCTGACCAGCCAGTATCTCAACCTGACCAAGAATTCGTCGCTCGCCGTCTTCATCGGCTACCCCGATCTCATCCAGACCGGGCAGACGACGATGAACCAGACCGGTCAGGCGATCGAGGTCGTGGCGATCTGGATGCTGATCTATCTGGGCCTGAGCCTGTCGACGTCGACGTTCATGAACTGGTTCAACGCCAAGATGGCGCTGGTCGAGCGATAGGAGAGATTGATGCAACAGGAAGATCTCTCCTTCGTCCGCACCGAGCTGGAGCCCGAACGACCGGCTCCAGCCGGCGAGCGCGGTATCGCCCGGTGGCTGCGGATAAACTTGTTCGCGACACCGCTCGATTCGGTCCTCACCGTGCTGGGCATGCTGTTGATCGTGTACTTCGTTCCACCGATGATCCGCTGGGCGTTCATCGACGCGGTGTGGAGCGGGCCGGATCGCTCGGTCTGCGCAACGGTCGCGCAGGGCGGCATCCAGCCCGAAGGCTGGTCGGGCGCCTGCTGGGCGTTCGTCAACGCCAAGTTCGAACAGTTCATGTACGGCCGCTACACGGTCTCCGAGCGCTGGCGGGTCAATCTGACCGCCGTGATGTTCGTGGCTTTGCTGGTGCCGCTGCTGATCCCGCGCGTGCCGCACAAGTTTCTCAACGCGGTGGCGTTCTTCATCGTCTTCCCCATCATCGCCTTCATCCTTCTGGTGGGCGGCTGGTTTGGCCTCGATTACGTGGCGACGAGCCTGTGGGGAGGCATGCTGGTGACGATGGTGCTGTCCTTCGTCGGCATTTCGGTGTCGCTGCCGCTGGGCATCCTGCTCGCGCTGGGGCGTCGTTCCAGGATGCCTGTGGTCAAGATGCTGTGCGTCGCCTTCATCGAGACGGTGCGTGGCGTGCCGCTGGTGACGGTGCTGTTCATGGCGAGCGTGATGCTGCCGCTGTTCCTGCCCGCCGGCATGACCTTTGACCGCTTCCTTCGGGCATTGGTGGGTGTCGCGCTCTTCGCGTCGGCCTACATGGCCGAGGTGGTGCGTGGCGGCCTCCAGGCAATTCCCAAGGGGCAATATGAGGGCGCGGATTCGCTCGGTCTCAGCTACTGGCAATCGATGGGATTGATCGTCCTGCCGCAGGCGCTGAAGCTGGTCATTCCGGGCATCGTCAACACCTTCATCGGCCTCTTCAAGGACACCAGCCTCGTCTACATCATCGGCATGTTCGACCTGCTCGGGATCGTCCGTCAGAATTTCGCCGATGCGAACTGGATTTCGGCGCAGACACCCATGTCGGGCCTGATCTTCGCCGGGTTCATATTCTGGATATTCTGCTTCGGCATGTCGCGCTATTCCATCTACATGGAACGCCGGCTGGATACGGGCCACCGACGGTAGGGCGGAAGAATAACAACAGGCCAAAGCGCCAAAAAGGGGAATGATATGGCCACTGAAAACGCAGTCGCCGCGGACCAGATCGCAATCGACCGATCGCGGATGCAGATTTCGGACACCGAGGTCGCCATCGAGATCGAGGGCATGCACAAATGGTACGGCGATTTTCACGTTCTCAAGGACATCAACCTCAAGGTCATGCGCGGCGAGCGGATTGTCGTTTGCGGCCCCTCTGGCTCCGGCAAGTCGACGATGATCCGCTGCATCAACCGTCTTGAGGAGCACCAGCAGGGACGCATCGTCGTCGACGGTATCGAACTGACCAACGATCTCAAGAAGATCGATGAGGTGCGCCGCGAGGTCGGCATGGTCTTCCAGCACTTCAACCTGTTTCCGCATCTGACCATCCTGGAGAACTGTACGCTGGCGCCGATATGGGTCCGCAAGACCCCCAAGAAGCAGGCGGAGGAAACCGCCATGCACTTCCTCGAGCGGGTGAAGATTCCCGAGCAGGCCAACAAATATCCGGGCCAGCTCTCCGGCGGTCAGCAGCAGCGTGTCGCCATCGCGCGGTCGCTGTGCATGAACCCCCGCATCATGCTGTTCGATGAGCCGACCTCCGCGCTCGATCCAGAGATGATCAAGGAAGTACTGGAGACGATGGTGGGCCTCGCCGAAGAAGGCATGACCATGATCTGCGTCACCCACGAGATGGGCTTTGCCCGCCAGGTGGCCAACCGCGTGATCTTCATGGATCAGGGCCAGATCGTGGAGCAGAACACGCCCGAGGAATTCTTCGACAACCCGCAACACGAGCGCACCAAGCTGTTCCTCAGCCAGATCCTGCACTGAGACGCCCAGCATTTCCTCGAGCAGCGCGACGGTAATGATGCGCCGTGCGGCTCTTGCTTTCGCGGTCTTGGCTGCGCTTGCCGCCGTGGCGGCACTTCTGGGCGCGGCGCTGCCGCGTCCGTTCCTTGCAGCCAAGCAGAGCGAACAGGATGCGGGGCCGCTGAGGCGCATCCTGATATTTGCCAATCCAATTCATACCGATATTGCGCTGCCGCCGGATCCGGATGTGCTGGCCAGCTTTGCGTTTCTGCGTGAAGACGGCTTGCCGATCGACGATCCCGCGGTCGGATGGATCGCGTTCGGCTGGGGTGGGCGTTCCTTCTATCTGGAGACCCCGACCTGGGCCGAATTGAAGCCCGGCCCCGCATTCCGGGCTCTGACGCTCGACAGGGCCGTCATGCATGTGGCGCTGGCAGGCGAGGTCGACCCGGCGCAGGCTGGCGTTCTTGCGCTCGACCTCACTCCTGCGCAATTCCAGCGGATCTTGGATGATGTCCTTGCCAGTTTCACACGGAATGCCGAAGGCGCCGTCGTTCCGATCGAGGGGCGTTCCTACGGTCTCTACGATCGTTTCTACGAAGCAAACGGCTGGTTCAACGCGCTCGTGGGATGCAATGTCTGGACGGCTTCGGCTTTGCGCTCCGCGGGGCTACGAACCGGGTGGTGGAATCCACTGCCTCTGAGCCTGCTCTGGTCCGTCGAAACCTACAATCCGGTCTGAGAGGGCCGGCTTGTTTCAAGGCGTGGGAGGTCGTCGCCGATATCCCAGCCGTAAAGCCAGTCGAAGTCGGCGGCGAGCGTTTCCGGTTTGCGCAGCGCGAGCACCCGGTCGCGTACAAAGGCGACCGGACCGGACGCATGCCATGTGAAGCGGTTGAACGCGCCACGCGCCGCCACGCGCTTGACCCGCTTGCGCCGCGCCTGCTCGTAAAGCGACAGCGCAGCCGCCAGACTGGTGGGTTCGCGGGCAAGTGCCGCAGCCAGCGCGACCGCGTCCTCTATCGCCATTGCGGCCCCCTGTGCGGCGTAGGGGCTCATGGCATGTGCAGCGTCGCCGATCAGCGCGATGCCTTCCTTAGCCGTCCAGGCGCCGTCCGGCGGCACTTCGTGGATCGGCCAGGTCGTCCAGTGGTCTGCTGCCTGCACCAGTTGTTGAAGGGCAGGGGAGGCGCCGCCCATTGCCGCTACCAGCATCGACAGGTCAGCCGCGTTGGACCATCTGCGCGTCAACTCCGGCGCGCGCGTCACGGCCACCAGGTTGATCGCCTCACCCGCGCGAACGGGATAAGCGACCAGGTGAAAGCCGGCGTGCAGCCACGCGGTGACGCGGTCGTTCGGCGGCAGTGCCGCATCCGTTCCGCTCCCCGCCTGCGCGGACGGCAGCATCGCGCGCCAGGCAACATATCCCGAATAGCGGCTTTGCCGCCCATGCCTGCCGAGTTCGCGCAATGTCGACCATACGCCGTCGGCGCCAATTGCGAGTTTGCAGCCGAACTCCTCGATCCGTCCGTCGCGGTCGACCGAGAGCGTGACCCCGTAGTCATGGAACGCGGCGTCGCGCACGGTCGCGCCGGTCGCCAGGTCAATCTCGGGTTGCCGTTTCACCGCGGCAAGAAGCGCGCTCTGCAGGTCGGCGCGATGGACTGTCAGATAGGGCGCGCCCCAGCGGCGCACCGCCTTCTCGCCAAGAGGGACGGACGCGAGCCGGCCAAGCGTTCGCGCACTGCGGATTTCCACCGCCTCGGCGCGCACCGCAATCGGTTTCAGGATCGAAAGAACGCCCAGCCGGTCGAGCAGGCGCGTAGCGTTTGGTGAAAGCTGCAGCCCGGCGCCGACTTCTTCCAGCCGGTCGGAGCGTTCGAAAAGCCTGACCTGAAAACCACGCTGTGCGAGCGCCAGCGCTGCCGTCAGGCCCGCAATGCCAGCCCCGGCAATCGCGATCGGCCCGGCGCGGAGGTCCACTTCAGGCTCAGGCGGCCTGCGGATGGTAGAGCGCGCCGGCGGGCGAGGTCTCGGTGGCCTTCAGCTTCGCATTGTAGCGATAAAGCGTCGAGCAGTACGGGCAGACCTTTTCGGCGTCATCGCCCATGTCGAGAAAGACATGCGGATGGTCAAAGGGCGGATTGGCGCCCACGCACATGAATTCCTTCACGCCGATCTCGATCGCGGCGTGACCTGCGTCGTTCTGGAAATGCGGTATCGCGTGGCCGGCCATCGGAAGCTCCCGGATGCTGCAAACTCGAAGCGGATTGCCTGCGTTTGCAGCATAAACCCGGTCTTTGCAAGTCGATGATATGAAACTGTCGCAAAAGCCTGTCACGAGGTAGATTGGCGCCTTGTCGCCTGGCAAACCTTTGGGGCACTGAGGAGATCATGAACGAACTGAGACCGGCAACGAGTGAATTTACCGGCGAGATGCAGGCGCTGGCGGCCGCGCCCGACGGCAATCCGGACCGGTTCGTGAACCGCGAATTCTCCTGGCTCCAGTTCAATCGCCGCGTGCTCGACGAATCGCAGAACCCTTGCCATCCGCTTCTGGAGCGTGTGCGGTTCCTGTCGATCTCGGCGACCAATCTCGACGAATTCTTCATGGTGCGGGTCGCTGGTCTTGCTGGCCAGATCCGCGAGGGGATTGCCATCAAGAGCCCGGATGGGCGCACGCCGGAACAGCAGCTCGAACTGCTGCTGCTCGAAGTCAGCCGCCTTCAGGAAGACCAGCAGCAGAGCTATTCGCTGCTGACCGGTCTGATGCGCAAGGAAGGGATCGAGATCGTCCGCGCCACCGCGCTCGTAAAGGACGAGAAGGCGTGGCTGGACGAGCACTTCATGGAGGCGATCTTCCCGGTGCTGACACCGCTGTCGATCGACCCGGCACATCCGTTTCCGTTCATTCCCAATCTCGGTTTTTCGATCGCGCTGAACCTGCGCCACCGCAGGCAGGCCGAGGAGATGACGGCGCTGCTGCGCCTGCCCGTAGCCCTGCGCCGTTTCATCCGGCTGCCGGACCGCAAGAGCACGGTGCGCTACATTGCGCTGGAAGATGTCGTGGGCATGTTCATCGGCAAGCTGTTCCCTGGCTACGAGGTGAAGGGTTCGGGCACGTTCCGCATCATCCGAGACTCCGACATCGAGGTCGAGGAGGAGGCCGAAGATCTCGTGCGCCTGTTCGAAAGCGCGCTGAAGCGCCGCCGCCGGGGCCAGGTCATTCGCATCGAGTTCGATGACGAGATGCCGGAAGGCCTGCGCGATTTCGTTGCCAGCGAGCTTGGCGTCGGTTCGTCGCGCATCAGCGTCCTGAAGGGGCCGCTGGCGGTGAACCAGATTTCCGAGATCGTCGCCCTGCCGCGCGACGATCTCAAGTTCACGCCCTACAATCCGCGCTTCCCCGAGCGCATACGCGAGCATGGCGGCGATTGCTTCGCCGCGATACGCGAGAAGGACATTGTCGTCCATCACCCCTATGAGAGCTTCGACGTGGTGGTGCAGTTCCTGCGTCAGGCCGCGCTGGACCCGGAAGTCGTCGCCATCAAGCAGACGCTCTACCGCACCTCCAACGACAGCCCCATCGTGCGCGCCCTGATCGATGCGGCCGAAAGCGGCAAGTCGGTGACGGCGCTGGTCGAGCTCAAGGCGCGTTTCGACGAGGAAGCCAACATCCGCTGGGCGCGCGATCTCGAGCGCGCCGGCGTCCAGGTTGTCTTCGGCTTCATCGAGTTGAAGACGCATTCGAAGATGTCGCTCGTGGTGCGCCGCGAGGACGGGAAGCTGCGCAACTACGTGCATCTGGGCACGGGCAACTACCACCCGATCACCGCGCGCATCTACACCGACCTGTCCTATTTCACTTCCGATCCGGTGATCGCGCGTGACGTTGCGCAGGTTTTCAACTTCATCACCGGCTACGCGGAGCCCGCCAACGAGATGCATCTCGCTATCTCGCCGCTGACGCTGCGAAACCGCATCCTCGAGCACATCCGTGCGGAGAAGGAGTTCGTCGCTGCGGGCAAACCTGCCCAAATCTGGATGAAGATGAACTCGCTGGTCGACCCGACCATTATCGACGCGCTCTACGATGCAAGCCGCGCCGGCGTGGAGATCGACCTCGTGGTGCGCGGCATCTGCTGCCTTCGTCCGCAGGTGCCGGGGCTGTCGGAGAACATCCGCGTCAAGTCGATCGTGGGCCGCTTCCTGGAGCACAGCCGTATCTACTGTTTCGGCAATGGTCACGGGCTGCCTTCAGACGATGCGATCGTCTACATCAGTTCCGCGGATCTGATGCCCCGCAACCTCGATCGCCGTGTCGAAACGCTGGTGCCGATCACTAACGGGACTGTGCATGAACAGGTGCTGGGCCAGATCATGCTCGGAAACATCATGGACAACCAGCAAAGTTTCGAAGTATTGGCGGACGGTACCTCGCGGCGGATGATGCCCGAGGAGGGAGAGGAACCGTTCAACGCGCAGGAATATTTCATGACGAATCCCAGCCTGTCCGGTCGAGGTGACGCCCTGAAATCCCATGCGCCGAAGCGCATTGCGCAACACAAGCGCCGCAAGAAGGCCAACACAGCCGAGACTGCATGATTCATACATCCCAGGGCCGGCTGCAAGATCGCCAGCCACTGTCGATCATCGACATCGGGTCGAACTCGATCCGTCTCGTCGTCTATGAGGGTGTTGCGCGTTCGCCGACCGTGCTCTTCAACGAGAAGATGCTGGCGGGCTTGGGGCGCGGCATCGTAACGACCGGCAAGCTCGACCCCGAGGCCGTCCGCCGCGCGGTGGACGAGTTCCGGCGCTTTCGCGCGCTGTCCGAGCAGGCGGGTTCCGAGCAACTGCACGTGATCGCCACGGCCGCTGCCCGCGAGGCTGAAAACGGCATGGATTTCATCCATCGCGCCGAAGAAATCCTCGGTGCGGAGATTCGCGTGCTGTCGGGCCGTGAAGAGGCTCATTATTCTGCCCTCGGCGTTATCTCCGGCTTCCACAAGGTGGATGGCATCGCCGGCGACCTTGGCGGCGGCAGCCTCGAACTTGTCGACGTCACGGGCGAGACGATCGGCGACGGCATCACCCTGCCGCTCGGCGGCCTGCGGTTGCAGGACATGGCGAAGAGCTCGGCCGACGCGGCGGCCCGCATCGCCCGGCGCGAGCTCAAGCGTGCCAGTCTGCTTGCGGGTGGCGAAGGCCGCACCTTCTACTGCGTTGGCGGCACATGGCGAAACCTCGCGCGCCTCCACATGAACGCCACCGGTTATCCGCTCAACGTGATGCATCATTACGAGTTCGACGTCGAAGGTTCCGGTGCCTTCCTGAAGCAGGTTGCCAGCGGCGACATCGGCAAGATGAAGGGCATCGAGCGCATTTCCAAGTCGCGACGAGCGCTTCTGCCTTACGGCGCCACCGTGCTGCAGGAAATCATCACGGCGATGAAGCCGAAGGACATCGTCGTCTCGGCGCTGGGTGTGCGCGAGGGCTATCTCTATTCGCTGCTGGAGGAGGAAGACCGCCGCCGCGACGCGCTGCTTTCGGCGGCGGAAGAGCTTGCGGTCCTGCGCGCCCGCTCGGTCACCCATGCGCGCGAGCTGGCGGCGTGGACGGGCGAGGCGTTCGAAGTTTTCGGGCTGGAGGAAAGCGAGGAGGACGCGCGCTACCGGCAGGCGGCCTGCCTGCTCGCCGACATCGGCTGGCGCGCGCATCCGGAATATCGTGGCACGCAGTCGCTCAATATCATCGCGCACGCATCCTTCATCGGTGTGGACCATCCGGGCCGCGCCTTCATCGGCCTCACCAGCCTGTTCCGGCATGAAGGCATTTATGAGGATGCGGTCTCGCCGACGATGCAGGCGCTTGCGGGCGCGCGCCACGTGGAGCGGGCGCGCATCCTCGGCGCGCTCCTGCGGGTGGTCTATCTGTTCTCGGCATCCATGCCAGGCCTCATGCCGCGGCTCAAATGGCGCAAGGGCGAGGGCGACAGCCTCACCCTTGTGGTACCTGCCTCGCATGCCGGCCTGCTGGGCGAGCGCCCCGAGGGACGCATGGCCCAGCTTTCAAAGGTGCTCGGCAGGCCGATGGACATCGCCGTCGGCGAGTGATCGGGCGGCTGGCCTCAGTAGGACAGCTTCGGATACCAGTCCGTGCCGCGTCCGCCGGGCGTGAGATCAAGGATTGACCACAACGAGGCGATGTCCGGCGCGAGGCGCGGATCCTGCCCGGGGTCTGCAGCGGCAGACGGCATTTCGGCCGCCCAGAATAGCCGCACCTCGTCGCCCTTGCGTGAAAAGACCACCAGCGCCGGGTTCTCCGTGCCGTCCTCGTTGATGAGGCCCAGATCGTTGGCGTAATTGTCGCCGACCGTCTGCACGAAATCGAGGTGTTGCCAGCCGCGCTCTTTCGCAAACGCCTGCTGGCGTTCGACCGGGCTGCGGCCGAAGATCTTGAGAGACACCCGCTGCTCGATATCGGCCGCGTTGCCGTCGACCGCGCCGAGCCAGTTGGTGCACATAGGGCAGGGGCGTTCGCGCTGCGGTCCATACATCCAGAAATAGCTCACGAGCGTGTCGTGCTTTCCGAACAGGTCCGCGAGGCCGAGGTCGTTCCCTGCAGCATCCCGGAACCTGTAGTCCTTGTCTATGACCGGGCCAGCCGGCAGGGACTGCCGCTGCTCGCACAGACGCGTCATGTGGCGGCGAAATTCGATCTCCTCGGCCAGCAAGGTCTCACGCGCCTTGCGATATTCCGCGCTTTCGCCGGGAAACGGCGGTTGCCTGAGGGCAGCCAGCTCGGCTGCCTGCGGGAGTGGATTGGCCATGTCAGCAACTCCTTCTTTTGCGATCTTACTCAAAGACGGATTGCGTTTGCCGGTTCCGACAATCCCGCAACGTCCAAGCCTCAAGTCGGCCGATCGGCGGGAACGTAGGTCAACCTGACTGCTTCCTCGCCGATGCGCTCGCTTGCCGTCAGCCGGAGCTTTGGTGGGGGAGAGGCAAAGTACGGCTTGCCGCTGCCAAGCGCGACCGGATGGACGTAGAGGCGGTAGGCGTCGATCAGGCCAAGCTCTGTCAGGCTCTGCGCCAGTTCCGGCCCGCCGACCTCGATTTCGCCATCAAGGTCTTCCTTCAGCCGCCGTATCTCGGTGCCAGCATCTCCTTGGATCAGCGTTGCGTTCGGGCCGACAGACTGCAACGAGCGCGACACGACCCATTTCGGCTGGTTACGCCAAGCCTCCGCGAAGGCCCGCAGATCAGGCGTCCACTCCGGATGCTCCTCGTCCCAATAGCGCATCACCTCGTAGAGGCGCCGTCCGTAGATACTGCCTGTCTGTTCTTGCGCCTGCTCGATGAAATGCTGAAACAGTACGGGGTCGGGCCCGAATTTGTCGTGGTCGACGTAACCGTCGAGCGATACGTTCATTCCGAAAACAAGCGTCGCCATCGTCTCTGTCCTCCCAGGTGCCGCGTAACCGGCGTATTGAACTCTCTTCGCAGCGAAAGCGTAGGTGGCTGGCAGTGCGATCACGCCATGGCGTAGCGCATCAGAACGCCGCCATTCTGAAGCGCTTTCGCTTCCAGGAGCGTCAACGAGGTCTTTTCCTTGGCCGTCTTGAACAGCGGCGTGCCCGCACCCCGAAGCACCGGCGCGATGCAGATGCGGTACTCGTCCACGAGACCTTCGGCGATCAGCGTCGTGAGCAGGTCGGCGCTGCCGAAGACATAGATATTGCGGCCGTCCTCGGCCTTCAGTCGGCGGATCGCGTCGCCGATGTCACCTTCGATCAGCGTCGAATTGTTCCAGTCGACGCTCTTGAGCGTGCGCGAGGCGACGAGCTTCGGCACCGTGTTCATTGCCTTGCCGATCTCACCTTCGCTGTTCTCGGTCCAGTGCGCTGCCATGCCCTCGTAGGTCTTGCGGCCGAACAGCAGGTAATCGAGGTCTGCCAGTTGATCGGTTGACAGTTTCTCGAGTTCGGGACCCCACACGGTTTCGTGGAAGTCGAGCTCCCAGGGTTCCGTTCCCTCGAAATAGCCATCGAGCGTTGCGACGTTCCAGGCGATCAGCTTGCGCATCGTCTTTCTCCCTAATCTGCTTGCTATTTGCAACCGGTATGTGTCTTCTCTCATATCCGATTGCTGATTGCAAGTGGTATTCTCTGAAGTGCTCGCAAAGGTGCCCGGACCGGACGGGAGAGGGTGCCGGCCCGGGCTGTGCGCAGCAGGCGGTCTGGTTCTACAAACCCGGCGCCGGATACCGCTCCCAGAAGCCTGGAGCGGGCTCCGTCTGCTGCACGACGTCGACCAGCACACCGGCCGGGTCGCGGGTCATGAAGCGGCGCTGTCCCCACTCCTCATCCGTGAGGGGATGCACGATCGGCGCGCCGCTGGCTGCGAACCGGTCATGGACCGCTGCCACGTCACTGACCTCGACGGTCAGGATCATGCCGAGCCCGTTGAAGGACTCGGGGCCGGGCGGATTGGACGGATGATCGGGATGCATGAACGCAAGCGTCGCTCCGCGCGTCTCGCCGTCGGCGGGACCGGACAGGTAGACGAACCAGCTCGCCTCGAACAGTACGTCGAACCCGAAATGCGTGACGTAGAAGTCGCGTGCTTCGAACAGCGCCGGCGTGGTGATGAGCGGGTAGAGGTCGCGAATTTTCATGGCCTGTTCCTCCTGCTGTGTGGCAGCATTGTCTGCAAAGGCGGCTGTGGTTGGTGCCGTGGCGGCCAGCATAGCGCCGGCGACGAGGCTTGCGATCGCGCGCGCGCAACGGCGCGCCGGCCCCCGCCTGGGGCGGCTTTGGTATTTCATGGCAGGTTCCTTTCTTGTGGGGGCAGGTGGTCACATGACCACCAGGCCTGCCGCGAGATTAGGCTTTGCCGGAAGCAAAACAATTATCCGCAAGGTAATGGCGAAGACGAGCTTTGCGGTAATCGGCCGGGCACCTTGCGGGCCGCTCCCCAACCATGCACGCCGACAAGCGGTGCATGACACACAATCGGTCTTCTCATGCGGTATGTTATACTATAACAAATGCCTGCCAACAGATATGGAGGTTAGGCAATGAAGTCTATTTCACGCTGGACGTGGCTGGTTTTCGCCGCCGGCGTCGCAGCCGCTTCGGTCGCAGGAAACGCGAAGGCCGATGAGGTGTCGCATTGGCGGCTTTTCGTCGGCGACCACACCGATCCCGTGGTGCGAGCCATAGAGCTGGATGATGGAACGGAGGCGGGCCGGTTCGACCTCGATTCCTATGCGAGCCTTTATCGCAGCAAGTCTGGCCGCACCGTGTTCGCTGTCCAGGGCGAAGCCGGCAAGGTCACGATACTTCGCTCAGGTCTTACATTGGAGGATCATGGCGAGCACGTCGATCTCGACATCGACGATCCGGAACGCCTCGAAACGGCGTTTTCAGGCGAAAAGCCTGCGCACTTCTTCGAAAATGGCGGCCGCATCGCGATGTTCTACGATGGCGAGGGGCGTGCCGACATCTTCCCCGAGGGGCAGGTGCTCGACGGCAAGTTCAGCCCGCTCACCCTCGATGTCGGGGCGCCGCATCACGGCTTGGCCGCGTCCTTCGGCGACTACGTGATCCACTCGGTTCCCGATCCGGAGGACGCGTCGCGTCGCCCCGTGGCGCTGCGTATAAAGGATTCCTCGGGCAATCAGGTCGGCGAAGACGTCGCGTGCCCGGGCCTTCACGGTCAGGCGGGTTCCGGCGGCGTTCTGGCTTTCGGGTGCCATGACGGTATCGTCGTTGCCATGTCCGCCGGGTCGGGCGCTCCCGAACTGCGGCACGTGTCGACCGCGGAACTTGGAGAAGGCAACGTCTCGACGCTGCGTGGCGGCACGGCGCTGCAGTTCTTCCTGACGAATTATGGCCAGAGCGCCGTGGTGCTGGTTGAGCCGGGCGCCGAGACCACGTTCCGTAAGGTCGATCTGCCGATGCGGCGCGTCGATTTCGCGGTGGACCCGGCCAAGACGCGCAACACCTACATCCTTACCGAGGATGGCAAGCTGCATCTGCTCGACGTTCTTTCCGGCAAGATCGAGAAAAGCCTGCAGTTGACCGAGCCCTATTCGATGGACGGCCACTGGCGCGATCCGCGTCCGCGGCTGGCGGTCGCCGGCGACTATCTGGCCGTGACCGACCCGCTGAAAGGCGTCATCCGGCTTGTCGATACGGATAGCTTCGCGGAAGAGCGCACGATCGCCGTGGAGGGCATGCCCTACACCATCGTCGCCGTCGGCGGCTCCGGGAAGCAGCACGATTGATCGGGCCAATCGCTGGTCTCAGCCGGCGACATCCCTCTCCCCCGTCGATCGGGGGAGAGTTGGACGGCAAAGCCAACCGGAGTGGGAGGCGAATCGCGAAGGTTCAGATCGCCAGTTGGTCAGGCGTTTCGAAAATCGCGATCTTGCGTTTGTGGAATTTCAGCGCGATCTCGCCGCGCACCAGGCTGAGCGCGCGTTCGCCGAAGACCTCGCGGCGCCAACCCTGCATCGCCGGCACGTCCGCTTCCTCGCCGGCCGCGGCGATCTTCTCGATGTCGTCGCTGGAGGCGAGAACCTTGGGCGCCACGCCCTGCTGTTCGGCCACCAGCTTCAGGAGCACTTTCAGCAGTTCGGCGGCCGCGCCCGTGCCCTCGGGCTGCTGTACGAATTTCGGCAGTTTCGGCAGCTCCTCCTTCGGCAGGTCCAGCGCCGCGTTGACGATGCTGAGCAGCGCGGTTGCCGTCGCCGAGCGCTCCCAGCCCTTGGGCGTGGTGCGCAGACGGCCGAGCGCCGTGGTGTCGCGCGGCCCCTGCTGGGCAATCTCGAAGATGGCGTCGTCCTTGAGCACACGTCCGCGCGGCACGTTGCGTTCGCGTGCTTCCCGCTCGCGCCAGGCGGCGACGGCCTGCACGACGGCAAGCTCCTGCGGCTTGCGAACCCGCATTTTCAGCCGCTTCCACGCATCGTCGGGATGCGGATCGTAGGTCTCGCGGGCCGTCAGCACCTCCATCTCCTCGTTCAGCCAGTGGGCGCGGTCCTCGCGCTCGAGCTGGTCTCGAAGATGGTGATAGACATCGATCAGCCAGGTGACGTCGGCGAGCGCGTATTCGAGCTGCTTGTCAGAGAGTGGCCGGCGGCGCCAGTCGGTAAACCGCGACGACTTGTCGAGCCGCGTTCCGGTCACCTTCTGCACGAGCTGGTCGTAGGAAACGCTGTCGCCGAAGCCGCACACCATCGCGGCGACCTGGGTGTCGAACACCGGATGCGGGATGAGCGCGCCCAGATGATAGATGATCTCGATGTCCTGCCGTGCGGCGTGGAAAACCTTGATCGTCGACTCATCGGCCATCAGCCGGAAGAACGGGGCGAGGTCGATGTCGGGCGCAAGGGGATCGATCAGCGCCGTGACGCCTGGCGCGGCCATCTGGATCAGGCACAGTTCGGGCCAGAAGGTGGTCTCGCGGATGAATTCGGTGTCGATGGTGATGAAATCGGAACGGCCGAGCGCGTCGATGGCGGCTTCGAGTTCGTCCTGGCGTGTGATGAGGTCCATATAGCTACTTTTTTCGTGCAATCCTGCCTCAATTCCAGCAGCGGGCGCTCCCGTCAACCCTTTCGAAAGGGGGAGGGCTACCTTTCCCGGCCGTTCGTGTCTTTGCTGCCGCCGCGCTGCGCCAGTCTGGCGAAGATGGTGGAGGTGCGCAGCAACGCCGTGAATCGCCCGCGTTCGGTGCTGGGCGCGGGCGCGCGCCGCCGCATCCGGTACAGGATGAGCGTTATGAAGATCGCGTAGACCAGCGCGCTGAACAGGAACAGCGCCTGCGGGCCGTACCATTGCATGACCGTTGCCGCTGCGAACGGACCGCCGATCGCCCCGAACGAGTAGAACAGCATCAGCGCGGCGTTGAGCATGACGTACTCGTTCTTGGCCGCTCGATCGTTGGCATGCGCTGCCGACAGCGAGAAGAGCGGCATGGCAAACGAGCCGAAGACGAACACCAGCGCGAAATTCAGCAGGCGATCGCCGCCCGCGAACAGGCCGAGCGCCAGCGCCGCTGCCATGGCGAGGCCGGTCGTGACCAGCAGCACGATACGCCGGTCATGCCGATCCGACGCATAGCCGAGCGGATACTGGATCAGCACGCCGCCGATGATCGACACGCTGACGAAGGTTGCGACGTCGGCGACCGACATACCGATGTCCTGCGCATAGACCGGTGACAGCGTGCGAAAGGCGCTGTTGGTGACGCCGACCGCGATGCAGCCGATCGCAGCGACCGGCGAGATCTGCCAGGCGCGCTTCAGATCGAGCTTCACGTCTTCGGGTGGCGACGGATTCGACCGGTCGCCGAGCGACACCGGGACGAGGGAAAGCGTGATCATGATCGCCATGACGGCGAAGATCGGGAAGCCTTCGACCCCGACGATGGGTATCAGGAACTGTGAACCGGTCACCGCGCCAAGGTCGATGATGCGATAGAATGCGAGCACCCGCGCCCGGTCGGCATTGGCGACGCCGGAGTTGAGCCAGCTCTCCATCACGGTGAACAGGCCTGCGAAGCAGAAACCGGATATGAACCGCACCGCCGTCCACATCGTCACGTCGATGGCGATCGCCATCAGCAGCGTGCCGGCCGCAGCGATGGCGGCAAGGGCGGAGAAGGCGCGGATGTGCCCGACGGCGCGCAGCATCCTTACGATAACGAGGCAGCCGATCAGGAAGCCGGCGAAATAGGCCGTGCCCATGAAGCCGATCGCGGCCGGGGAGAAGCCTTCCTGCGCGCCGCGCAGCGCAATGAGCGTGCCCTGAAGCCCGTTTCCCCCGAGGAGAATGCCCGCGGCCGTCAGGATGGGAATGAGGGGACGCAGGCTCGTCATCGGACCGGGATAGGGAGGGCGCTCATCCCTCTATAGTCTGGCCCGGCCGATTGCGCCAAGGACAGTTTGTCAGGCGTGCTGGTCCAATCCGACGCAGCGTCAGCGTCGTGAAGCCCAATCCTGTCGTTTCAGGCTGTAGAGCACATGCCGCTTGAGCTGCGGATGCGTGTCCGGCACGCGTGGGTGGTCGAAATCGGCTTCCAAGTCGCGCGTCATGCCGATCCGGCGCATGACAGCGGTCGAGCGGTCATTGTTCCAGACGGCGAACGAGATGATCTCTTTGAGTCCCAGCTCTTCGAAGCCGAATGCGAGCAGCGCCTCGGCCGCCTCGGTGACGTAACCCTTGCCCCAGTATTCAGGGGCGAGCCGCCAGCCGATCTCGACAGTACCGGCCGGCCGGCTTGGGGCGACATTGTCCGGATAAAGTCCCGCGAATCCGATGCACTCGCCGGTCTCCTTCAGTTCAAGTGCCGCAAAGCCGTAGCCGCGCGCCTCGTTCTCGGCACGAATGCGATCGAGGAAGGCTTCGGCCTCCGCGCGGCTGCGCCGGAAGGGAAAGAATTTCATCACATCGTCGTCGGAATTGATGCGATGGAACAGCTCCCGGTCGCGCTCTTCCCAGTTGCGGATGATGAGCCGCTCGGTCTCAAGCCGCATCATGCGACGAACTCCTCCTGGCGATAGCCCTGCATGTAAAGCAGCGCCGTGAGGTCGCCATGGTCGATCCGGATACGCGCCTGGGATGCAACCGCAGGTTTAGCATGCAGCGCGACGCCGCTACCCGCCATCGCCAGCATGTCGAGATCGTTCGCGCCGTCACCCACGGCGATGGCGTCGTCAGCGGAAATGCCAAGCCGGCCCGCGATTTCCCCCAGCGCTTCGGCCTTGGCCGCGCGGCCGAGAATGGGCTCCGCCACGGTGCCCGCAAGACGGCCGTGCTCCTCGATCAGCCGGTTGGCACGGTTTTCTCGAAACCCGAGCTTGCCGGCGATCGGGCCGGTAAACGAGAGGAAGCCGCCCGAGACCAACGCCGTCCATGCGCCGTTGGCGTTCATGGTGGCAACGAGTGCCGGCCCGCCAGCGGCGAGCGTGATGCGGTTTTCGATGATGCGCTCGATGACCTCGGTCCCGAGCCCCGCCAGCAGCGCGACGCGTTCGCGCAGCGCCGGCTCGAATGCGATCTCTCCGTTCATCGACCGCGCTGTGATGTCGGCGACGCGCTCCTTCAGCCCGACCTCGTCTGCCAGCTCGTCGATGCATTCCTGGTCGATCATGGTCGAATCCATGTCGGCGATCAGCAGCTTCTTGCGACGTGTCGCGACGTCCTGCACCACCACATCGACGGGCGCGCCGGCAAGCGCGTCGGCCGCTATGGGCCTCGCCGCCTCCACCGAGATGCGCTCCGGCAGCAACAGATCGGCCGCGATCCCGTCCGCGAGCCAGTCGATACGGCTTGCGCCGAGTGCGGCGAACGCCCTATCTGCCAGTTGACGATCCAGAACCGGGCGCGCGGGATTGGCGATCAGCGTTGCGACGAGGGGCATGAGCATTTCCGATTGGACTGGCCCGCAGGGGCCGTTGAAGAACGCGATCCTGATAGCCGGGCCGACCGCCAGCGGCAAGTCGGCGCTGGCATTGCGGCTGGCGCGGGAAACCGGCGGGACCGTGGTCAACGCGGATTCCATGCAGGTCTACGGCGTGCTGCGGGTGCTGACCGCGCGACCCGACGAAACGCAGCTCGCCGCCGCCCCACACAGGCTCTATGGCCATGTCGACCCGCGCGAGGCCTATTCCACCGGCCGATGGATGCGCGATGTCGAGGCGCTCATCCGCTCAGGCGAACTTGGGAGCAAGCCGGCAATCTTCGTCGGTGGCACCGGCCTCTATTTCCGTGCGCTGCTGGATGGGCTTTCTGCGATGCCGGAGGTTCCACCCACGATAAGGCAACGCTGGCGGGATGCCCTCGCCGATAAGGGGCCGGTTGCGCTTCACGATCTGTTGGCCGAGCGAGACCCGGCCGCGGCTGGCACGATCCGCTCCACCGATGGCCAGCGCATCGTGCGCGCACTGGAAGTAATGGACGCATCGGGCAAGCCGATCTCTCAGTGGCAGGCACGCTCCGGCACACCAATGGTCGATCGATCGTCAGCGCAACTTATGGTGATCGAGCCGGACAGGGTGGTTCTGAAGGCCCGGATCGACCAGCGCTTCGACGCGATGATCGAGGAGGGTGCACTTGACGAGGTGCGCGCGATAGCTGCGCTCGACCTCGACGACGCATTGCCGGCGATGAAGGCGATCGGCGTCCGCGAGCTTATCGCTGCCGATCGTGGCGAAATGGGGTTCGAGGAGGCGATTGACAGGTCAAAGATCGCCACCCGTCAGTATGCAAAGCGTCAGTCGACCTGGTTCCGCAATCAACTGGGTCCCGAATGGCAGCGGATTTCGATGCAGGAATAGACCCTGCGCTGCGCCGACGCGAGCGACATATCGCCGGCCTTTAAACGAAAAAAGTTCGCGTTTTAGTTGTTTAAATTAACTTCCCGTAAGCAACAGCGTGCAATAACCGAGCCTGCATTATCCGGTGGGGAGCAGATGCGGTTTCACAAGGCCGAGTCGGCTTTTTTTGTCTTTATCGTCGTCATCCTCGCCGCCGGCGTGCTGATCCTGCACGCCTACAATACGGTCTATGCGAACGCGCGAACGCCCGATCTTGCTGAGTGGGCCTCCACCCTGGACTGGTTCCCGCGGCTGCTCTTCGCCACCGGAGTCCTGCAGGCAACTGCGCTATTCTTCGGCGTCTTCTTCATCTATCCGCTCATCCGCACGCAGGTCAGGGAAGAGGGCAAGCTGCGCGCCATGACCGCCTCGCTCAGCGCTCGTTCCGAGACCCTTGAGCACGCCGCCCTGACGGATGGCCTGACCGGCATGCAGAACCGGCGCTTCTTCGACGACGCCTTGCGCGAATACATCGACGAGTTCCGGAGAATCGACAAACCGGTCGGGTTGATCATCCTCGACCTCGATCATTTCAAGGCGGTCAACGATACGCACGGCCACGATGTCGGCGACCAGGTGCTGAAGGCCGTCGCCAACAGCCTGATGGACATGACGCGCTATCACGACGTCGTTGCCCGGCTCGGGGGCGAGGAGTTTGCCGTCGTCGCCCCCAACATGGACGAAGCGCTGCTGATGAAGCTGGCCGAGCGGATTCGCAAGGCGATTGCCGGGCTGGTGATCGTATCCGGCAATGTACGGCTCAAGGTCACCACCAGCGTCGGACTTGCGGTCTGGGACCAGCACGAAAGCGCGGAGGAATTCTACCGTCGCGCCGACAAGCATCTGTATGAGGCGAAGCGGCTTGGCCGCAACCGTGTCTGCGCCTAGGCGATAATTGGTTGAGTTGTCGGGCGGGGCCTATTCGTAGAGCCGTCTGAAGGACTCGTCGTCGAAGCGGCGCTGCGGCCTGCTTGCA
This sequence comes from Neoaquamicrobium sediminum, assembly GCF_040970315.1. Classification (NCBI taxonomy): domain Bacteria; kingdom Pseudomonadati; phylum Pseudomonadota; class Alphaproteobacteria; order Hyphomicrobiales; family Phyllobacteriaceae; genus Neoaquamicrobium; species Neoaquamicrobium sediminum. The sequence goes on from NZ_JAZHFV010000002.1 coordinate 968,437, forward strand.
GGTTGTTGTGCAGGCGGCTGGGTCGGTTGCGGGGCAGCGGGCTCGCCGGCCTGACGGAATGTCTCGACCGGAGAGCCCAGCATCGACGGTGTCGTTTCCTGCTGCAGCATATGTCCCACGCTGCGAAGGTTGCGAACAAGCGAGGCAAGATCGACTTCACGCTCGCCATTGGCCGCTTCGGCCACGTCGTCGCCCGTCGTTCCCGGAAGCAGTGAGGGCGGCAGATACTCGAACTTCATGCGCATCGTCGTTGCCACGCCTTCGCCGAAGGCGATCGCCTCGCGCTGTCCCATCGATGAGAGGAAAGCAAGCGTGGAAGCCGACGAATCCGCGATGGCCGAACGTACGATCTCCTGGTCGATCTCGTTGGCAAGCCGCATCGCGAACACCGTAGAACATTGCGACAGAACGGTCGGGTCAAGCTCTCCCGGGCGCTGGGTGACGATGCCGAGATAGCAGCCGTATTTGCGGCCTTCCTTGGCAATCCGCGAAAGCGCATGCCGCGTGGGCGCAAAGCCCAGCCGGCTGTCAGCCGGCATGTAACGGTGCGCTTCCTCGCACAGGACCAGAAGCTTGAGCCGTCCATGGCTGTTCAGCGCCAGGTCGAAGGCAAGCCGCGCCAGCACTGAGCAGACCGAATTGACGACTTCCGAAGGCATGCCGGCCAGCTCGAAACAGGTGATCGGCCGGCCTTCGTGCGGCACGCGGAAGATGCGGCCGATGGTTTCGTGAATGTTGTCGTCGATCAGCCGCGAGCCGAACATGAACCTGTAGCGGGGATCGTTCAGCGCTGCGTCGATGCGGGCGCGCAGCGCGCGGTAGAACGGGCGGTCGTTCTTCGTCTCCAGCATGCCCATGCGCTCGTCGATGATGCGCAGCACATCTGCAATGCGATAGGGGACGGGCGTATCGGCGGTAAGCGCATTGGCGTCGGCGGCCCTGCGCATAAGCCCCGCCTGACCCGAACTGCGGTAAAGCTGCTTGGCGAGCGGCACCAGATCGCGCAGGAGGTCGACTTCCTCCGGTACCGCGTCGCGGCCGCGGAACAGGACCTCCACCAGTTCCTCGAGGCGAAACAGCCAGAACGGCAGGTCCAGCGTCGTCGTGTCGATGCGGATCGAGCGATCCGGAAATGCAGAGGAAAATTCGTTGTGCGGGTCGAGGATCAGCACGCGCAGGTCAGGCCGTGCCTCGATCGCCTTGCGCAACAACAGCGACACCGCCGTCGACTTGCCCACGCCGGTGGTGCCGACGACGGCGAAGTGGCGGTTGAGCGTGTCGTCAATGGCGATACGCGCGTCGATCGCCGTGTCCTGCGAGAGCTGGCCGATCGTCAACGTGCGACGGCCGGCAAGATCGTAGACTGCCGCGAGGTCGCGTGCGCGGATGCGGTGCGAGATCGCGCCGATATGCGGATAGGTGGTGATGCCGCGGTCGAAGACTGGCTTGCCGTCTTCGGTGTCGCGCACTTCGCCCACGAGTTCGACATGAACGTTGATCGGGTTCGGCTCGTTCTCGCTCCAGGTGCCGACCGGCGTCTCGATGCGATAGACTAGGCCAACTGTGCGGATGTTGCCGAGGTTGATCGAGATCATGCGGCCGACGGTCCAGAGACCGCGCATGGCTTCGCTGCCATCAGATGCAAACGCAGCCAGCATCGCGCGGGCGCCGTCGCACTGAACGACACGTCCCAGAACGCGCGAATCCGATTGAGAACCGTCGCGCCGTTCCTGACTCGTTGCCTCGCCGATCTCCGCGCGTTCAACGAACATTGATCACACACTTCCCCGCTTACAATCCTCCCAACTTAGCACCAGGACGGTTAAGCGGCGGTGTGGCTGCATGGTTGAGGGGACGTTAAGCTTAACCGGCGCGTTTGAACTTTGTGGGCATGGGCGAGGGTGGCGTGACGCCTGGGCTCACGCAGGCCGCTCCCGAACCGTTGTCGATGGCCAGGCTGGCATCGGTGATCGTGTAATTGCAGCTGACCGTCACGCCATTGCCCGATGTCAGCGCCACTCGGCCCTTGCTGGCGAGCTTCCAGTCGAGGCGAAGCGTGTAGCCCCTGTCATACTGGTAATCGAAGACGCCGTCGGCTTTGAACTCGACATTGCGGCCGGATCCGTCGTCGGGCAGCCAGATTGCCGTCAATGCCGTCCTGTCGGCCTCGGTTGCCGGCTCGCCGCAGCCGGGAAGCAGGACAGTGGGCACGATCAGAAGCCATTTGCGCATGGTGGCCCCCTCCAGGATGCGCGATCATGCCGGATTTCCGATTGACAGTCATCGGATTGCGCAATTAATGTCCGCTCCGATGACAAATATAGCGATCATTCTCGTAGGAAGGCGCATGGGCAAGGCGGTGTAACCGCCGGGCGGAAGCTCCCATGCGCGAAACACAGGCTCCTCAGGGGGCCTTTTTTATTGCCCGCAAGACCGATAAACGACCATTGACGCGATACGCGAAGACAGGAAGAGACCGATGAGCAACGCAGGAAGTGACGCCGGCAGGCGCGAGATGAGCGGCGCGGAGATGGTGGTGCAGGCGCTGAGGGACAATGGCGTCGAGCACATCTTCGGCTATCCGGGCGGTGCGGTCCTTCCGATCTACGACGAGCTTTTCCAACAGGACGATATCCAGCACGTTCTCGTGCGCCACGAGCAGGGCGCAGGCCACGCGGCGGAAGGCTACGCGCGCTCGACCGGCAAAGCCGGCGTTTTCCTCGTCACCTCCGGCCCCGGCGCGACCAATGCGGTGACGCCGCTGCAGGACGCGTTGATGGATTCGATCCCGCTGGTCTGCATCACCGGCCAGGTTCCGACGACGCTCATCGGCTCCGACGCGTTCCAGGAATGCGACACCGTCGGCATCACCCGGCCCTGCACCAAGCACAACTGGCTGGTGAAGGACGTCAACGACCTGTCGCGCATCATCCACGAGGCGTTCCATGTCGCCACGACCGGCCGGCCCGGTCCCGTGGTGGTCGACATTCCCAAGGACGTCCAGTTCGCCAAGGGCATCTACACCCCGCCGCAGCAGGCGCCGCGGACGTCCTACAGCCCCAAGGTGCAGGGCGACATCGAGGCCATCAAGCAGGCGGTCGCATTGATGGCGGGCGCCAAGCGGCCCGTGATCTATTCCGGCGGCGGCGTGGTGAACTCGGGCCCCGAGGCCAGCCACCTGCTGCGCGAACTCGTCGACCTGACCGGCTTCCCGATCACCTCCACGCTGATGGGGCTCGGCGCCTATCCGGCTTCGGGCAAGAACTGGCTCGGCATGCTTGGCATGCATGGCACCTACGAAGCCAACATGGTCATGCACGACTGCGACGTGATGATCTGCCTCGGCGCGCGTTTCGACGACCGCATTACCGGCAGGCTGGACGCGTTCTCGCCCAACTCGAAGAAGATCCATATCGACGTCGACCCGTCCTCGCTGAACAAGAACGTCCATGTCGACATACCGGTCCTCGGCGATGTCGGCCGGGTTCTGGAGGATTTGGTCCGGCTGTGGCGCGCCACGGTGAAGCCCGAGAAATCGGCTCTGCACCCATGGTGGGAGCAGATCGCGCGCTGGCGCTCGCGGGACTCGCTCGCCTACCGCAGCAGCGACGACGTGATCATGCCGCAATACGCGATCCAGCGGCTCTACGAACTGACGAAGGACCGTGACACCTACATCACCACCGAGGTCGGCCAGCATCAGATGTGGGCCGCTCAGCATTACGGTTTCGAAAAGCCGAACCGCTGGATGACCTCGGGCGGCCTCGGCACCATGGGTTATGGCCTCCCGGCAGCTCTTGGCGTGCAGATCGCGCATCCCGACGCGCTCGTCATCGACATCGCCGGCGACGCGTCGGTGCAGATGACGATGCAGGAGATGTCGACGGCGGTTCAGTACGAGGCGCCGATCAAGATCTTCATCCTCAACAACCAGTATATGGGCATGGTGCGCCAGTGGCAGCAATTGCTCCACGGCAACCGCCTGTCGCACTCCTACACCGAGGCGATGCCTGATTTCGTGCTGATGGCGCAGGCCTTCGGGGCGCACGGCATCCGGTGCGAGAAGCCGGGTGACCTCGACGCGGCGATCCAGGAGATGATCGACGTGAAGAAGCCGGTCCTGTTCGACTGCCGCGTGGCAGCACTCGCCAACTGCTTCCCGATGATCCCCTCCGGCAAGGCCCACAACGAGATGCTCCTGCCTGACGAGGCGACCGACGAAGCCGTCGCCAACGCCATCGACGCCAAGGGCAGGGAACTGGTTTGACATACAATTGAAGTAAGACGCGGTAAGGCGTATATTCGTCTTACCGCATCTTACTTGGAGCAACGCGATGAACGCGCGGGCAAAAATCTCGAGCAAGGGTCAGATCGTCGTACCGAAGGCGGTTCGCGACGAGCTAGGCCTTGGCGAAGGCAGCGAAGTCGAGTTCATCCGCAAGGGAAAGGGATTCTTCGTGCAGCCGGTCGAGAAGTTGGATCCGAGATTCCCGCCTCAACCCAGAGGCGCGTTCCTCAAGCACGTGCTGAAGGTCGACCGGCCGTTTCCCACGGATGCCGAGATCGATCGCGCGATGATGGCCGAGGCGGCCAGACGGTTCGATGCCACTCGCCGTTGACACGAATGTCCTCGCCCGGGCGTTGGTTGACGACGGGTCGGATCAGTCGAAACGTGCGCAGAAGCTCTTGACCGACGAAGAGATTTTCATCGCAGATACGGTCCTTTTGGAGACGGAGTGGCTGATGCGCAGCGTCATGAATGTCGCCCGGGAAGACATCGGCGGGATATTCGCCGTGCTCGTGGCGACCGAGAACATCTTCTTCGCGGACCGTGGGCGGGTCGCAAACTGCATCCTGGCCCACCAGGCCGGGCTCGACTTCGCGGACGCCATGCATCTGTACGCCGCAGCCGGCAACGATGCCTTCGCCACATTCGACACCGGTTTTCGCCGCAAGTCCAAACGCTTGGCAAGCAGTGTTCCAGTGATCGCGGCATAGAATGAAACTTCAAATTCGGAAACAGTCATGAACGCCCAGCTTCAGCCCACCGGCTCCGCCTATTTCATCGCCAAGGAAACCGAGAGCGCGGAAAAGCACACGCTTTCCATGCTCGTCGATAACGAGCCCGGCACGCTTGCCCGCGTCATTGGTCTGTTCTCTGGCCGCGGCTACAACATCGACAGCCTGACCGTGTCGGAGACCGAGCATGAGAAGCACCTGTCGCGCATAACGATCGTGACGCGTGGCACGCCGCACGTGCTGGAGCAGATCAAGCACCAGCTCGAGCGCATCGTGCCGGTGCATCGCGTCAACGACCTGACGGTCATCGCGCGTGAACTTGGGCAGGAGCGCCCGCTGGAGCGCGAGCTTGCGCTGGTCAAGGTGGCCGGCACCGGCAATGCGCGGGTGGAGGCGCTGCGGCTGGCCGAGGCGTTTCGCGCCAACGTGATCGATGCAAACACAGGCCATTTCATCTTCGAGATCACCGGCCGTGTGTCCAAGATCGAACAGTTCATCGCCATCATGCAGCCGCTCGGCCTCGTCGAGGTGTGTCGCACCGGCGTAGCCGCCATGAACCGCGGTCCGCAGGGCATGTAGCGGGCGCCTGCGGTGATCATCGGAGCGGTTTGCTTGAATTGTCACCGGGACAACAATGCGCTTGGAGTTGCTGTTTTAGGTCAGTAACATTGACTTAAAACGCCCTTGGGAAACGCCCCATGTCCACCGACCTTTTGCTTGCGCTGGTCGTCTTCGCCTTTGTGACGTCGATCACGCCGGGCCCTAACAACTTTATGCTGCTGGCGTCCGGCGTCAATTTCGGCTTCCGGCGCACGATCCCGCATATGCTCGGCATCGGTGGCGGCTTTCTGTCGCTGCTGCTGGGCGTCGGCTTCGGGCTCGGCGCGCTGCTCACGGCCTATCCGTCGCTTCATCTTGCGCTGAAGCTCGCCGGCGGTGCCTATCTCCTCTACCTCGCCTGGCGTATCGCCATGTCGCGCTCACTGTCGGAAAAGGACGGCAAGGCGGCGCGGCCGATGACGTTCCTGGAGGCTGCGGCTTTCCAGTGGGTCAATCCCAAGGCGTGGGTGATGGCCGTCACCGCGATGGCGGTCTATTCGGACCCGGCGGCGCCGTTCCTGTCGGTGCTGGTCGTTGCGCTCGCCTTCGCGCTGGTGAATCTGCCGAGCGTCTCGACCTGGGCCGGCTTTGGCATGGCGCTGCGCGGTTTCCTCGCCGATCCGGTCCGTTTGAAGTGGTTCAACATCGCCATGGGCGTGGCGCTGGTGGTCAGCCTGTGGCCGATGCTGCGCTAACGATTGCCCTGACGCTGGGTAATCGACGGGGCAAATCGCTGCTGCTAGGGTCTCGGGCATGATTGAGAAGCTCGTCTCGCTTAAAGGACTGGTGCTGGTGGCCGTGGTGCTGCTGGTGCCGCTGTTCGCGCTTGGCTGGCTCACCCGGGAGGATCCTGCCGACAAACCCTATCTGCGCATCGTCGGCGGCGGCTTCATCTTCAACTACCGTGTTTCCGACGTGTACTACGGCTTCACCGCAATCGTGCAGAAGCCGCTGCCGACGGGCACCATCGTCGAGGCTGAATTCGAGGACCCGGCTGGCGGCACGATGCATACCGTGCGCCAGCGCATCGGCGGGCCGGAGATGGCGAAGTTTGCCATGCGTTCACCCTCCGTGCGCGGTGTCGAGGCTGGAAAGCCCTACAACGTGGCGATCCGCGTTTTCGATCGCGATGAAAAGCACCTGCTGTGGCAGGATGACATGCAGTTCACCAGCCAGATCAGCGATGCGGTGGTGCCTGATGCGCCGCTCACCGTTGGACCGGGCTACGCCCGCAATCCCAATGCCGGCGGATAAGACGGGAATTCAATGAGCGGCCACGCACACGACCACCACGATCACCATCACGACAATCATCTTGATCCGATGGATGCCCGGGTGAGGGCGCTTGAGACGATCCTGACCCGCAAGGGCCTCGTCGATCCGGCCGCGATCGACGCCATCGTCGAGACCTACGAGACCAAGGTCGGCCCCCGAAACGGCGCCGCGGTGGTGGCGAAGGCGTGGGCCGATCCGACCTATGCCGACTGTCTGAAACGCGATGCGACGGCGGCCATCGCCGAACTGGGCTTCACCGGCCGGCAGGGCGAGCACATGCAGGCCGTGTTCAACACGCCCGACACCCACAACCTCGTCGTCTGCACACTCTGTTCCTGCTATCCGTGGTCGGTGCTTGGCCTGCCGCCGGTCTGGTACAAGTCGCCGCCCTATCGCAGCCGCGCGGTCATCGATCCGCGCGGGGTGCTGGCCGAATTCGGGCTGGCGCTCGATCCCCAGACGCTGGTCCGGGTCTGGGATTCCACTGCCGAGCTTCGTTATCTCGTCGTTCCCATGCGCCCGCAGGGTACGGAAGGCTGGAGCGAGGACCGGCTTGCCGGTCTGGTCACGCGCGATTCAATGATCGGCACCGGCGTTGCGGCCGCCCCGGAGGCGGCATGAACGGTCCCCACGATCTCGGCGGCCAGATGGGTTTCGGGCTGGTCGCGCCCGAGACAGACGAGCCGTTCTTCCACGCCGAATGGGAAAAGCGCGCGCTTGGCGTCACGCTCTGCGCGGGCGCGGTTGGCCACTGGAACATCGACGAGAGCCGCCACGCGCGAGAATCCTTGCATCCGGCGGTCTATTACGGCTCCAGCTACTACGAGATATGGACGAGGGCGCTGGAGACGCTGTTGAAGCGTCACGGCTTCGTCACCGATGCCGAGTTGGCTGCGGGTGCTGCACTCGAAGCAGGCACCCCGCCGCGCAGGGTGCTGAAGGCAGCCGACGTGCCTGCGGTTCTGGCGCGGGGCGGCCCGTGCGACCGGCCGGTCGCCGCCGAGCCCCGCTTTTCCGTAGGCCAGCGCGTGCGCACCCACAACATGCATCCGACCGGCCACACGCGCCTGCCGCGCTATGTGCGCGGCAGGACGGGCGTTATTGAGGCGATGCATGGCGGCTTCGTGCTGCCCGACACCAATGCGCACGGCCATGGCGAGAACCCGGAACGGCTCTACACGGTCGTATTCGCTGGGCCGGAGCTCTGGGGCGACGGAGCCGACCCGACCCTGACCGTTTCGGTCGACGCCTGGGAGAGCTATCTTGAACCGGCCTGATACGCCGCCGGCAGACCCGAAGCCTTTCGATGCCCCCTGGCAGGCGCAGGCCTTCGCGCTTGTCGTTGCGCTGCATGAGCGCGGCGTCTTCACATGGGCTGAATGGGCAGAGGCGCTTGGCGCCGAGGTCCACCGCGCCGATGCTGCCCCGGACGGCCACGATTACTACGAGCACTGGCTGGCGGCACTCGAAGCGCTGCTGGGTCGCAAGGGCATCGCGCTTCCGGCTCAGGTAGAGGAACTGGCGGATGCCTGGCAGCGCGCAGCCCACGCCACGCCCCACGGTAGCCCCATCCTGCTCGCCAACGATCCTTCGGGCGGCCCCTGGCCTGCTCAAGTGCTGGGCCCTCAGGCAAATTCCAGCAGCAGCGGCCGGTGATCCGAGACCTCCGGTTCGGCGAGGGCATCGAACGACAGCACCTTCACCGCATCGTTGACGAGCATGTAGTCAGCATAGCGGCCCGCTTTGGTGTAGTGCGACGTCCGCGTATCGGTGAAGCCGCGCGCCGTCACGAGATCAGCAAGGCCAAACCCGCGCAGCACCGCGAAGGTTTCGCTGTCCGGAAGCACGTTGAAATCGCCGCACACGATAACCGGGTCTCCGTCCTCAGCGACGGATCGTGTCAGTTCGAGCAGCCGCGCGCCCTGCGCGGAACGCGCGGGCGTGTCGTGCTTGCCAGTGGGGTCGCGCAACCCGTGCATATGGGCGATCGTCACCGGATGATCGGCTTCCGGATCGTAAAGCCGCACCGCATGGGCGCTGCGCGAGCGCGGATGCTCGCCATAACCGTGCGGCGAGAAGGCGCCATGCACGAAACCCTGTTGCTGACCGATAATCGGTATGGTCGCACGTACGAATGTCGCAAGCCCCCAGAAAGACGGGTAGCGCTGCTCGCCGTTCCAAAGGTCGCCGCGAGCAGCAGGGCAGAAGGTCGCGACATGGCCGGGCAGGGCGCTACTCACCTCGGCAAAGAAGTTCGCGCGCTGCGGCAGGTCGGTCCCGCCGTCGCGATAGGCGAGCCAGCCGCGGTCGGCGGATGGCGTGTGCACCACTTCCTGCAGGCACAGCACGTCCGGGTCGGCTTCCCCGAGGAAGGCGATCAGCGATTCGTGGAGCTTTCCGCCCCATCCGTTCAGGCAGATCAGGCGCAATGAAAAACCTCGCTTCTCTCGATCGACGCGCCGACCATACTGTCAGCACGCGTTGCATCAAGAGCCTGCCCGGTATTGCCCCCGCTTCGCGAATCCCGCACTAACGCGCGATGCAGTTCTCACCGCAACAGGACGAGGCACTCCGCGCCGTGGCCCGCTGGCTGAAGGAGGGGCAGAAGCCGCTCTTCCGCCTGTTCGGTTATGCTGGCACCGGCAAGACGACGCTGGCGCGCTATTTCGCCGAGCATGTCGACGGCCAGGTGCAGTTCGCGGCCTTCACCGGCAAGGCCGCGCAGGTGCTGCGCGCCAAGGGCGCGACCAACGCCCGAACAATTCATTCGCTGATCTACCGCCCGCGCGGCGAGGAGGCGGTCGAGGACGAAACCACCGGCAAGACCTCGATCAACCCCACCTTCTCGCTCAACCGCCAGAGCCCCATCGCCAAGGCCGCCCTTGTCGTCGTAGACGAGTGCTCGATGGTCGACGAACAGCTCGGCCGCGACCTGATGAGCTTCGGCACGCCGATCCTCGTTCTGGGCGACCCCGCGCAGTTGCCGCCGATTTCCGGTGGCGGCTTCTTCACCGAGCACGAGCCGGACCACCTGCTGACGGAAATCCACCGGCAGGCGCGCGACAACCCGATCATCCGGCTGGCGCTGGACGTGCGCGAAGGCCGCGAATTCATGAAGGGCGACTACGGCACGGCAAAGGTGATCGGTCGTGACGAGGTGAACCAGGACCTCGTTCTGGCGGCGGACCAAGTTCTTGTCGGCACCAACCGCACCCGTCGCCGCTACAACCAGCGCCTGCGCGAGCTGAAAGGTTTCGATGCCTCCTACCCGCAGGCCGGCGACAAGCTCGTCTGCCTGCGCAACGATCCCGCCAAGGGCCTGCTGAACGGCTCCCTGTGGAAGGTGATGACCTCGTCGCGCGAGACGGTGAAGCCCGGCATCAACCTGCTGGTCTCGCCCGAAGAGGACGACCCCGATCGCGGCATCTCCAAGATCAAACTGCTGAAGGCCGCCTTCGAGGACCCTGACGCCGAGATTCCCTGGCAGCAGAAGAAGCGTTTCGACGATTTCGACTACGGCTACGCGCTGACCGTGCACAAGGCGCAGGGCTCGCAGTGGGACGAGGTCGTGCTTTTCGACGAAAGCTACGCCTTCAAGGACACGCGCCAGCGTTGGCTCTATACCGCGATCACGCGCGCGGCTGAGCGGCTTACCGTCGTCCGCTGACCGCGCGGTCCCCCACGATCTCGAACAGCACGGCCGTGGCGTCGTCCGAAACCTTGAAGCGCGGATAGGCCTGTCCATCCGGGTCTTCGCGCTGCTCGATCGCGCGCAATTCTGCCAGCAGCGGCACGAGCCCATCCGTACGTGCGCGCTCGATCAGCGAAGCGGCGTCATAGCGCCCGTAAAGATCCACCAGCGCAGCGAAGCCGTCGGTGCAGAGCAGGCCGCGAGCCGGCAGCGTAGCGGGCAGGGGCTGCGAGACGATGTGGGAAGCGGCTTCCGGGTTGGCGCCCAGCGTCCAGACCGGCCCGCCATCGGTGTTATAGAGCGCCCGGCGGCGGCGCAGTTCGGCGCGGATTTCGGGCTCGGTCGACAGCGACCTGAACTTGGTCAGGCCGCCGGCATGGGCCACGGCGCGCTTTGCCTCCTCGTTCTCCGCCGCCGCGCCGCCTTCGATAGCGCTCAGCGCATGCGTGGCGCCGAGCGCGTCCTGCAGAAACAGCCGGCAATCGCCGAGGCCATGGCTCACGATGCCGTCTTTCTCGACCCGGATCATCTGGAAACCGGCGCAGGGCAGGTTCCAGGGATCGACCGGCATGGAGCCAGCAAGATCGCCGATGATGCGCGACACGCGCTCATTGATCTTGCGGACGCTCTTGGCCACCGCGCAGCCGGCCAGCGCGTCTTCCTCGAAGGTTACGGCTGCAAACTTCGCCAGCCACGCCGCATCCGATTCGGCCTCGTCGATGATGTTCTCGCCAAGGCCCGTCGCACCGTCGATGACGAAGGCGCAGTTCGCCGCGCCTCCGCTTGCGTCTTCGTTGGGACGGCGGGGGTCGCCACGGTCGGTGATCGAATCGAGAATGCGCAGATGGGTCATGGTGCGCTCACCTGCACGCCCGCGGTGTAAACAATGTGACGGTTCGTCGGCGGTAGTGCGCCGCTAGATGTTTTCTTCGATCTCGTTCGCGCCAAGCCACCGCCATGCCTCAGGCTCGTCATCGGTTGCGAAATGACGCGTCTCGATGCCGTCGCCGGGGTCGAAGAGCCGCGTCACGCGGTCCGCCCAGCTGCCGTCGTCGATGATCGCACATCGTCCGACATGCTGGGCGACGTGTTCCTTCATGAAACTGCTCGTCTCCGGCGAAAGATCGGCAGTGTCCACTTCCTGAAGCTCTACAAGGCGCACCAGCAGGTCGAGTGTCGGATGAATCGCAAAGGCACCCTCCAGAAGGCCGCACAGATTTTCGGCGTCGGCGGATGTGAATTCGCCAGTGATCTCGATGGCGAAAACGGTCGATTTGTCCGTTTCCAGACGCCGGACAGCCGGAACCCGTTCCAATGGCCGCATGTTTGCTCCTTTCGTTCCGCGTGCAGTTTGGTCTGGAACACACGAAACCCGATGTCTGTTCCCCATCAAATGGATATAGGATGACGCGACCGTTTAACCAGAAGACTGCCAAGCAATGCCTGCAAAGCTTTCCGTCAACCTGAACGCCATCGCCCTGTTGAGAAACCGGCGCGACCTGCCGTGGCCGAGTGTGACCGGTCTGGGTCGCATCGCGCTCGCCGCCGGCGCGCACGGGCTGACTGTGCATCCGCGACCTGACCAGCGCCACACGCGCAATTCGGACCTGCCGGAGCTGCGGGCGCTGATCGACGACGAGTTTCCTGCGGCCGAATTCAACATCGAAGGTTATCCTACAGGCGATTTTTTGGCGCTGGTGGAGGCCGCCGAGCCCGAGCAGGTGACGCTGGTACCGGATGATCCGGAGCAGCCGACCTCGGACCATGGCTGGGACTTCGTCGCCAACCGCGACAGGCTCAAGGCGATCGTCACTCGTCTGAAGAAGACCGGCGCGCGGATTTCGCTCTTTTGCGATCCCGACGCGTCCGAGGAGCAGATCGCCGCGGCGCAGGCGACCGGTGCGGACCGTATCGAACTCTACACCGGCCCCTATGGCGGTTGCCATGACGATGCAGAAAAAGCCGCCATGGAACTGGAAAGACTCGGCAAAACGGCCGAGCTAGCCAGAGCGGCTGGGCTTGATGTGAATGCAGGCCACGACCTTACCGTCGCCAATCTCCCGCCGCTGGCCCGGCGTATTCCGCATCTGGCTGAGGTGTCGATCGGCCATGGCCTGACGGCCGACGCGCTGGAGCATGGCATGGCTGGAACTGTGCGCCGTTTCCTGACGGCAAGCGGGTGGTAGTCGTGCGTCTACTGCATGGCGAGGCGTACAAGCCCTCCTAAAGCAGCATTTGTTGTTGCACTGCAACAGGAGTAGAAACCGCGCCCGTCCTTTGAAGGAGGGCACGACATGCATGAAAATGCAGAAGGTTCTGCCGCCGCAGACCATTTGGCCGCCAATGGCGGCCAGGAAACCCCACGCAAAACGTCACAGACGACAACCGCGCTCGCATTGGGTGCGATCGGCGTCGTCTATGGCGACATCGGCACCAGCCCCATCTACGCGCTGCGCGAGGCAACCCGCGCCGTGGCCGGAGACCGTCCGCCGACTGAAGCCGAGATGCTCGGCATCCTTTCGATCATCGTCTGGTCGCTGACGCTGATCGTCTCGGTGAAATACGTGCTTTTCGTGCTGCGCGCCGACAACGACAGGGAAGGCGGCACGCTGTCTCTCATGGCGTTGGCCAGGCGCGATGCCGGCCGCTACGCGCCGCTGATCCTGGTCCTCGGCATGGTTGGCGCAGCGCTCTTTTTCGGCGATGCGATCATTACACCCGCCATCTCCGTGCTTTCGGCGGTCGAGGGGCTTGAGGTCGTCACCCCGGCTTTCTCGGATTACGTGGTTGCCATCACGCTGGCGATCCTCTTGGCGCTGTTTGCCGTCCAGCGCTTCGGTACGGCGGGTGTGGCAAGCGTTTTTGGTCCCGTAACCGCACTGTGGTTCCTCACGCTTACTGTTTCGGGCGCGATCGAGCTTGCCGAATATCCTGCCGTGCTGGCCGCGCTCGACCCCAGCTACGCCGTTCTGTTCCTGGTCGACCACGGCGGTGTGTCGCTGGCCGTCATGGGCGCGGCATTCCTTGCTGTTACCGGCGCGGAGGCGATCTATGCCGATCTCGGCCATTTCGGGCGCCGGCCGATTATGCTGGCGTGGTTCGCCCTCGTCTTTCCCGCCCTGCTGATCAACTATTTCGGGCAAGGCGCCTATGTAATCTCGCATGGCGGCCTCGTAGGGCAGCCCCTGTTCCAGATGGTTCCGTCATGGGCGACGCTGCCGATGGTGGTCCTCGCGACGATGGCGACAGTCATCGCCAGCCAGGCCGTGATAACCGGCGCCTATTCGCTGACGCGTCAGGCCATCCAGCTTCAGCTTCTGCCGCGCCTTCAGGTGCAGCATACGTCGGAGACCCAGTCCGGCCAGATCTACATGCCGCAGGTCAACCTCCTGCTTCTCGTCGGCGTCTTCATTCTCGTAGCCGAGTTCGGCTCGTCGGAAGCGCTCGCCTCCGCTTACGGCATATCCGTCGCCGGCGAGATGGTGGTGACGGCGCTGCTGTTGTTCTTCGTCTTCTGGCGCACCTGGCGCCGGCCCGCCTTGCTGGCGGCACTTGTGGTTGCGCCCTTCCTGCTGCTCGATGTCACCTTCCTGTGGGCCAACGCACAGAAGTTCACGGACGGCGGTTGGGTGTCCATCGCAGTGGCGGCGGCGCTCGCGGTCATGATGATGACCTGGCGCAAGGGCAGCAGGCTGCTGTTCCGCAAGACCCGCAAGACGGAAATCCCCCTCGCGCTGCTCACCGACAACCTGGCTGCGAAGCCGCCGCACCTCGTCGCAGGCACGGCGGTATTCCTGACAAGCGACCCGGAAAGCGCGCCGACGGCCCTGATGCACAGCCTCAAGCACTATCACGTCCTGCATGAGCAGAACGCGATCCTGACCGTCGAAATGACCGAGGACCCCTATGTCGCCGAAGAAGCACGCGCGCAGATCACCCCGATCAACGACCTGTTCATGAGAGTGGTGCTGCGGTTCGGCTACATGGAACAGCCGAACGTGCCAAAGGCGCTCGCGGTCTGCCGCAAGCTGGGCTGGAAGTTCGACATCATGTCGACCTCGTTCTTCGTGTCGCGCCGGTCGTTGAAAATCTCGCGCCGCTCGCTGATGCCGCGCTGGCAGGACAAGCTGTTCATCGTGCTGGCCCGAAACGCCAGCGACGCGAGCGCCTATTTCCAGATCCCCACCGGTCGCGTTGTCGAGATCGGTACTCAGGTCACGCTTTGAGTGAAGGGCGGCGCGAATTCCGCGCCGCCCAGCCATTTTAGCCGGCCAGTGCGGCCTTGTTCGCAGCAAGAAAATCCCGCAGCGCTTGCGGCTTCCGGCCCGACAGGCGTTCGACATCCGTGGTGATTGCCCCGAGATCACCTTCCCGTGTAGCCACGTCAAAGGAGACGAGCGTCGGGATGACCGGCTCCGGCACGCCGGAAGCCTTCATGCCCCCGGCCAGCTG
Organism: Neoaquamicrobium sediminum; assembly: GCF_040970315.1. NCBI lineage: Bacteria > Pseudomonadati > Pseudomonadota > Alphaproteobacteria > Hyphomicrobiales > Phyllobacteriaceae > Neoaquamicrobium > Neoaquamicrobium sediminum. Next base: position 983,474 of record NZ_JAZHFV010000002.1, read on the forward strand.
CTCGTCGCTCACGTCGACGACCGTGATCGGCTTGCCGATGACATCCGATGCCAGCGCAGCAATCTCCGCGTTGGTGAAGGCCTCGTCGCCTGTCAGCGTGTAGGTGACGCTGCCTTCGGGCGGGTTTGCGAGTGCTGCTGCGATGGCCGCGGCGATGTCGTCGCGGGCGACGAAAGCCGTGCGCCCGTTCCCTGCGGAGGTGAACCACTGGCCGCTGGCCGCGGCTTGCGGCAGGCTCATCTGAAGGTTTTCCTGATACCAGCTATTGCGGAAGATCAGGTGGGGAAGGCCGGTGGCTTTCACCGCTTCTTCGGACTGATGATGATCCGGCGCGAAGCTGACATGCGAACTCTCTGCCTTGGGAAGTGATGTATAGGCGATGCGCCCGACGCCGGACTTTGCGGCGGCAGCGATTGCGGCCTTATGCTGGCGTAGCCGCGTCCCGGCGCCATCCAGCGCGTCGGTGGAGATGACGAGAACCGTCCCGACGCCGGCAAAGCCGTTTTCCAGGCTTGCCGCATCGTCGAAATCGATATGGCGCGCAGTCACGCCTTTCGCGGCGAGGTCCGCCAGTTTCTGCGGGTCGCGCGTACCCGCGATGATGCGCGAGGGCTCGACACCCTGGCTTTCGAGGAGGTGGGTGATGACGGCCCGGCCGAGATGGCCCGACGCGCCGGTGACAAGGATCGTGTTGGACATGGCGGTAACTCTGCTGGTTGCGTTGTTGCTCTCATTTTGAGACCAGCACTACATTGTAGATTGACCGCGTCCCGTAAAGGAGGCAGTTTCGGCTCTGCTGGTAACCTTGAAGGAACCACCCATGGACACGACGGTTGTTTCGGCGCGCCGCAAGATCGAGATCTACCGCGCCAATGTTGGTAATGGCGGGCTCGACAACTGCCCGATCCGCACGGTCGTGCAGAACATTTCGGGGAAGTGGAGCGCCTTGCTGCTGATGGCTCTTGCGGAGCGACCGTACCGTTTCGGCGAGCTGCGCAGGCTCGTGCCTGACATTTCACAGCGCATGCTCACCCAGACCTTGCGCGATCTACAGCGGGACGGCTATGTCAGCCGCGAAGTCTTTCCAACCAAGCCGCCCAGCGTCGAGTACAGCCTGACGGATCTCGGTCGCTCGATGTACGACGCGATCGAGCACCTGTTCCACTGGGCCGAGAACAATCACCAGCAGGTGCGTGCGGCACGGGTGGAGTTCGACGCGGCGGGCGACTGAAGGTCGGCGGGCAGGGCAGCATTTGAAATCACTCGATATTGCAATTGCCGGTGCGGGACCGGCCGGGCTTGCCGCGGCGCTGTTCCTTCATCGCACCGGCCACCGCGTCACCGTCTTCGAGCGCTTCGATACACCGAAGCCGCTCGGCTCTGGCCTGATCCTGCAGCCGACGGGCCTCACCGTTCTCGATCGACTCGGCCTGCTGCCCGAAATTATGACGCGCGGCAGCCGCATAGATCGCCTCCGCGGCAGCGATGCGAAAAGCGGCCGCACGGTGCTGGACGTACGCTATGACGCGCAGCGCAAGGGCCGCTTCGGGCTTGCCGTCCATCGTGCGGCCCTGTTTGGCGTCCTGCATCGTACTGTCGAAGCGCAGGGTATCGCCATCGAGACCGGCAGCGAGATCGTGGAGCTGGATGTGGGCTCCGCTCATGCGACGCTCAAGCGGGCGGGTGGTCGTGACATCGGACGCTTCGACCTTGTCGTCGATGCCAGCGGCGCTCGTTCCCCGCTCGCCGCCTTTTCGGTTCGGCCTGCAACCAGGCGTCCGCTCACCTACGGCGCATTCTGGGCCACACTCGACTGGGTCGGCGAAGGCTTCGACGCCAACGCGCTGATGCAGCGCTACCGCCGCGCCAGCGTCATGATCGGTGTGCTGCCGATCGGCAGCGACGAGCCGGGCGGCAAAGGGCAGGCGGCCTTCTTCTGGAGCCTCAAGCCGGACAACGCCGATGCGGTAATCGCCGCCGGGCTCGATGTCTGGAAGGAGCAGGTCGCCGGGCTTTGGCCCGAGACAACTCCCTACCTTGACCAGATCGGCGACTTCTCGCAGCTCACACTGGCGCGCTACGGCCATCACACGTTGAAGGTGCCGGCGGGGCGTCGTCTGGCGGTGATCGGCGATGCCGCGCATTCGACCAGCCCGCAACTCGGGCAGGGCGCCAACATGGCGCTGCTCGACGCGGCCGCGCTTGCCCACGCCCTTGAGCTGTCGCCAGATCTTGAAACGGCGCTTGGCACTTATGCCCGCTCCCGCAGGCTGCATGTGCGCGTCTTTCAGATGCTCTCGGCGGCCTTCACGCCTTTCTATCAGTCGGATTCGGTTCTGCTGCCGCTGCTGCGCGACCGGCTTGTGGCAACGGTTGCAAAGGTCCCGCCGGCCCCGCAAATCCTCGCCTCGATGGTCGCCGGCACCATCATTGATCCCTTCGGGCCGCTCGGGCTGCGGGAAAAGGACTGGAACCGCTCCTGACCTGCCGCTGGGTCATAGGTCATCCACGCTGCAATCGACATAACCCGACATTCTCTAAGTTGACTCATAGAGTCATCTTTTATAGCAGTCGCGCCTAGGGAGCCTCTTTGGCACCCGAAAGGAATCCTCCAACGCCGCAAGGGGGCCGTCGTGTCTGCTCGTCCGTTCCGTACCTTCAACGCCGCTCTGCTTGCCGCGAGCGCTCTCGCATGGCCGACGATCGGCCTCGCGCAGGAAGCCCCGACCGTTCTCGACGTCATCGAGATCCAGTCAGAGAGTAACGACATCCTTGTGCAGGAGGGCTATGTCGCTAAGCAGGACAGGATCGGCACCAAGGTCGATACGCCGATTGCAGATATTCCGCAGGCCATTTCGGTCATCACGCAGGACCAGATCGAGGACCAGAAGCCGCGCACGCTCAACGAGACGCTGTCCTACACGGCGAGCGCCAATCCCAACGGCTTCGGTTTTGACAGCCGCTATGACGCCTTCACCCTGCGCGGCTTCCCTTCCTACTATAACGGCATCTTCCGGGACGGGCTGCGCCAGTACAACGGGCCCTCGGCCTGGTTCAAGACGGAGCCCTACGGCATCGAAGGCCTGACCGTGCTCAAGGGGCCGGCGTCGTCGCTCTACGGCATCAGCGGCCCCGGCGGGCTGGTCAATCTGGTCACCAAGCGGCCCAAGGATGAGCCTTTCCGCGAGATCGAGCTGCTGCTGGGCGGCAACGACCGCTATCAGGCCGCGTTCGACCTGTCCGGTCCCGCAAACGAGGACGGCACGCTGCTCTACCGCCTGACCGGCCTTGCGCGTCAGTCCAACACCGATCTTCCGGGCTACGCCGACGACAAGCTCTATCTTGCGCCCGCGGTCACCTGGAAGCCGGACGAGGGCACCAAGCTGACCGTTCTGGGCGAAATCTCGCAGGCCGTGAGCGGCGGAACCGCGTTCTTCTACAACCCGGCCTACGGCGAGGTGTCGAACCTCTACGAAGGCGATCCGGCCTGGAACGATTTCACCGGCTTGCAGGGGCGCATCGGCTACGAGCTCGAGCATCGTTTCAACGACACGCTGACAGTGCGCCAGAACCTGCGCTTCAACGCCGTGGATGCCGATCTGCAATATAGTGGCCACTACTTGGTCGATCCGTCCGACCCCGACGATCTCGCCCGCTACTGGGGGCACTACAAGGAGAACGCGAAGAATTTTGTCGTGGACAATCAGGCCCAGTTCGAGTTCGACACCGGCCCGGTAAGCCATGTCGCGGTCGCCGGGTTGGACTATAGCTGGACCGACTACGAAGCACAGAACGCCACGTCCTACGTCTCGGTCGAGGACATCGAGAATATGCCGATGTCGTTCTCCGGCAGCCAGCGAATGCACCAGATCGGTGCTTATGTGCATGACCAGATGCAGTGGAACAACTTCACGCTGTTCGCCAGCGGCCGCTACGACTGGGTCGACACGCAGAGCGTCGACTACCTGTTCAACGAGACCGAGCAGACGGACAGTGCGTTTTCCGGCCGCGTCGGCGTTTCCTACCGCACGGATTGGGGCATCATCCCCTACGCCAATTACTCCACCTCGTTCTCGCCCAATATCGGCTTCGTCTATGACAGCGCCACCAATGAGCGCCGGGTCGCGCGGCCGACCAGGGGCGAGCAGGTCGAGATCGGCGTCAAATACGAAATCCCCGACTACAACGCCATCATCAACGCCTCGGTCTTCAACATCGACCAGACGGACGGCGTCGTCTATGACGGCACCTTCGACGATGCCGGCAACCAGCGCCAGCGCCAGCTCGACCTGAATTCGCGCGGTTTCGAACTGGAGGCCGCCACGACGCTGGACAATGGCATCAGCCTGGTCGGCTCATACACCTACATGCGCATGAAGATCGACAGGGGTGCGGCCGGCACCGAAGGCAACGAGCTGTCGTCGACGCCCAACCACATCTTCTCGCTGTGGGGCCAGTATCGGTTCCGCGACGGTGCGATGGCTGGTCTCGGGCTCGGCGCCGGCGTGCGATATGTCGGCGAGAGCTTCGGTGACGATCAGAACTCGTTCAAGAACGATGACCGCATATTCGTCGATGCGTCGGTCTCCTACGATTTCGGCGTCCGCAACCCTGAGCTCGAAGGCCTGCTGATGCAGGTCAACGCCAAGAACCTGTTCGACGAGCGCAAGAAGATCTGCACCGCCGGCAACTGCTACTGGGATGAAGGCCGCTCGGTCTTCGGCAGCCTGCGCTACCGGTTCTGACACCGATGGCCGACGGCACGCCAGTGTCTGCCAACCCCGCCGCGGTCGTGTTCGCGGTGGGCGGCCTCTACGTCGCGCAAAGCGTCATCGGCGGGGTGACGTGGACCGGGCTGCCGGCCGTTCTGCGCGATCAGGGCCTGTCGCTCGATAATGTCGGGCTTCTCTCGCTGATCGCGCTGCCGTGGGCCTTGAAGTTCCTGTGGGCGCCGATGGTGGAGCGCTATCGCCTGCCGCCGGTGGGCCGCAATCGCTCCGGCGTCATCGTCGCCGTGGGTGGCATCATCTCGATTGCCGGCCTGATCGTGGTTGGCCTGCTCGGGCCGAGCCCGCTGGCGCCCGTTCTCGCCTGTCTCACGATCGTGGCCCTTGCCGCGGCCACCGTCGACATCGCGTGCGACGGCTACGCGGTCGAAAGCCTCCCGCGCTCGCAGCACGGCTGGGCAAACGCGGCCCAGGTCGGTGGCGCGTATCTGGGGTCCGCCATCGGTGGCGGGCTGTTCCTGCTGCTTGTGGCCGGCCTCGGCTGGACCGATGCGATGTGGGCGATGGCAGCACTTCTGGCGGTCCTTGGATTGCCGTTCCTGCTGCGCTCGCAGGCAGCCGGGGCGAGCGAGGAGCGTGCGCACGTGCCGTCGCTTGCCGCGGCCCTGCGTCGGCCGGAGATACGCCGGGGCCTGCTAGCCGCCGCGCTCTATGTGGTGGCACAGAAGACCGCGCTGATGATGCTTGGCCCGTTTCTCGTCGATGCCGGGCTCGACCTCGCGACCCTGGGGCTGCTCAACGGGGCCGGCAGCATGGTCGTCGGGCTTGGTGCCGCACTTGTTGGCGGGGCGCTGGTGCGCATGCTTGGCGCGCGTGCCGTGCTGGTCATTGCGCTGATGCTGCAGGCGCTTGCGCTGGGCACATTCGCAGCGCGCGATCTTCTGTTCATCGACCTGCCGCTCCCGGTGCTGCTCGCCGTCGCTGTCGCCAGTTCCTCGGGCATCATGGCGCTTGGCTTCGTCGCTCTCTATGCGCAGTTCATGCACTGGTCCGACCCGCGTCAGGGCGGCGTCGACTTCACGTTGTTCCAGTCGATGGATGCTCTCGTCAGCATGGCCGGCGGGGTTGCCGCCGGTTTCGTGGCCGAGCATCTCGGCTACGGCGTCTTCTTTGCCGGGGCCGGCGTGATCGCGCTTGCGACGATACCCGCTATCGCGTTCGTCACGCGTCGCACAACGCCCGACATTCCCGCAACGCTCGAGCCGGTCGGAGAAAGCCAGTGACCACGCAACACAATCTTCGTGCCGAAACCACCATAGCCATTTCATCGCCGCTCGACGTGATGGCACGGCTGCGCGACCATTTCGTCGAGCATGGCGCCGTATCGGGTTCCGACGAGCGCTGGAGCGCCGATTTCGGCATCGGTACGGTTGAGGCCGCAGTGCGCGCACAGGCCATGCAGTTTCGCGTTCAGGCCTCTGACGAGACCTCGCTCGCCTTCCTGCAATGGGGCGTTACCGAGCACGTCGGCGAATTCGCGGATGGCCCGGTGCCCGATGTTGTGTGGCAGGGCGGTATAAGCGCAGGCGCGCCCTTGCCTTATTTCCGGGAGATGCGGGTTGTCCGCGCAGCTCAGGTCACGCCGCGCATGCGGCGGCTGACGCTTGCAGGCGAGGATCTGCGGCGCTTCAGCTATGGCGGCCTGCATATGCGGCTGCTGCTCGCTCCGAAGAAAGGAATAAACCCCGTCTGGCCCGTCATGGCGGCCGATGGGCGGCAGGCTTGGCCGGAAGGGCCAAGGCCGGTCAATCGTGTCTACACCATTCGCCGCATCGACGTCGAAGCCGGTGAGATCGATGTCGATTTCGTTCTGCACGAGGGCGACGCGATGCCGGGCGCGACATTTGCCGCCGAAGCCGCGGCGGGCGATGTCGTCGGCATGACCGGGCCGGGCGGTGGCGAGCTGCGCGATGCGGACTGGTGCGTTCTGGCGGGCGACGAGACGGCGTTGCCCGCCATCGGCCGCATGCTCGAGGAGATGCCGACCGGCCGCAAGGTCGTCGCCATGATCGAGATCGCCGACGACGCGGAACGCCAGCCCCTGACAAGTAGGGCCGATCTCGACCTCCGCTGGCTCTCGCGGGAGGGCAGGCCCGCCGGAACGACGCCGCTGCTGGCCGACGCGGTGAAAAGCCTGGCACTGCCCGAAGACGGCCGCTCGGTCTTCATCTGGGCAGGCTGCGAGCACGCCGCCGCGCGCGAGATCCGCACATACCTGCGCAAGGAATGCGATCTGCCGCGCGGCAGCAGCCTCATTGCCGCCTATTGGCGGCGAGGAAAGAGTGGCGAAGTCGAGGACCGCGACTAGCCATTGCACGCGGCTTTCGGCGCCGCAGGGCAGGGCTGCTCGTCAGTACATGAAATTTCCCGCGCCGCTTGTTGGGGGCCCTCTTGCAATCCGCCGGATTTCGCGCGATAGACCCGAACCGTAACGTACGGTACGGGCTTTGAAGCCTTCTGCCGGACCATCGCAACGAGGCGGATCAGGTGCAGGAAACGAGCGCCATCGAGCACGAGGAGACGCTGACGCCCCGCCAGGGCGAGGTGCTCGACGCCGTGCTGGCGCTGCTGGTGGAAGGGCGCGACGCGCTGACCATGACGGCCGTTGCCCGACGTGCGAGCTGCTCCAAGGAAACGCTCTACAAATGGTTCGGCGACCGGGATGGCCTGCTCACCGCTACCGTCAAATGGCAGGCTTCCCAGGTCCGTGCTGGCAATTATGACCGGCAGAAGCTGGATGCGGCTGCGTTGCGCGAGAGCCTCGAGCGGTTTGCCGTGAACTGGCTCGGCGTGATCTCGTCGCCCACCTCGATCGCGCTCAACCAGGTCGCCGTGGCTCATGCCAGTTCGGCCAAGAGCAATCTTGGCGGCATCGTGCTCGCCAACGGGCGTTTCGCCATCGGCGAGCGGCTGAAGCCGCTGCTCGAAGCCGCCCGAACCGCGGGCCTGATCGAATTCGAAGACGCCGAGGAGGCGTTTCGCACCTTTTTCGGCCTCGTCGGCCGCGACATTCAGATCCGGTTGCTGCTCGGCGACCGGCTGGAAATGACTGAGGCGGGGATCGCGCGGGATGCCGCACGCGCCACGCGGCAGTTCTTCGCTCTCTATGGGGCAAAACCGACACCGGCGGCGAGCGCCGGCTGAGATCAACGCAAGGGAAGGAAACGACATGCGGGTTTATTACGATCGCGACGCCGATCTCAATCTCATCAAGGGCAAGAAGGTTGCCATCATCGGCTATGGCTCGCAGGGCCGTGCCCACGCGCTCAACCTCAAGGAGTCAGGCGTCAAGGACATCGCCGTCGGCCTCAAGGCCGGTTCGCCCACCGCGGCCAAGGTGGAAGCCGATGGGCTCAAGGTCATGACGGTTGCGGAAGTTGCTGGCTGGGCCGACCTGATGATGATGGCCACGCCCGACGAACTGCAGGCCGACATCTACAAGAACGAGATCGCCCCCAACATCCGTGACGGCGCGGCGATTGCCTTCGCCCACGGCCTCAACGTCCATTTCGGCCTCATCGAGCCGAAGGCGACCGTCGACGTGCTGATGATCGCGCCGAAGGGCCCGGGCCACACCGTGCGCGGCGAATATCAGAAGGGTGGCGGCGTGCCGTGCCTCGTCGCCGTTCATCAGGATCCCTCGGGCAACGCGCTCGACCTCGGCCTGTCCTACGCCTGCGGCGTCGGCGGCGGCCGTTCGGGCATCATCGAGACCAATTTCAAGGAAGAGTGCGAGACGGATCTGTTCGGTGAGCAGGTCGTCCTGTGCGGCGGCCTGGTCGAGCTCATCCGCGCCGGCTTCGAGACGCTGGTGGAAGCCGGCTACGCGCCCGAGATGGCCTATTTCGAGTGCCTTCACGAGGTGAAGCTGATCGTCGACCTCATCTACGAGGGCGGCATCGCCAACATGAACTACTCGATCTCGAACACCGCCGAGTGGGGCGAATACGTGTCGGGTCCGCGCATCATCACCGCTGAGACCAAGGCCGAGATGAAGCGCGTGCTCAACGACATCCAGACCGGCAAGTTCACCTCGGAATGGATGCAGGAGTACCGCTCCGGCATGGCGCGATTCAAGGGCATCCGCCGCATGAACGATAGCCATCAGATCGAGGAAGTCGGCGAGAAGCTGCGCGGCATGATGCCGTGGATCGCCAAGAACAAGCTGGTCGACAAGGCCCGTAACTAGGCGGCGCCGTCGTTTCCGCCTGCCGTAGGGATTGTACCCGGCGCTGGCGGTAAAGCATTGCGAAACCTCATCGAGCCGCGGCCCACACCGCGGCTCGATTTTTTGCTAGGCTGCGATTCGCGGGCGGGGCGCGTTGGAGGACGCAATGAAGGTCGATTCCGCGCTTGAGCTCCAGGCCCGTATTTTCTCGCAGATTTTCGAGTTCGTCGAAGCGCCGGTGGTTGCCGGCATGGAATATCCGTCGCCCGGGCTTTTTCTCGATCCGGCACTTCTGGAAACGAAGGCAGCCCGGCCGCGCAAGCCCAGGCATCGCGCGGTCGAGGACATCGCCCTTGGCATAACGGCTGACGAGGGCAGGGACGACGCCAGGCTGGCGATCCTTGTGCAGGACCGCCGCAAGGTGAACTGTTCGATGGTCGAGCAGGCCGTCGAGGCAGCCCGCGGTGAAGCGGAGGTGCTCTATATTGGTCGCCAGAAGCCGCTGTGGACCATGGTCCGCAACGATCCCCTCAGGCTCGGCTGCAGCATCTCGCCGACGACCGTCAGATATGCCGGCACGTTCGGCTGCTTCTGTCGCGACAACGAGAGCGGCAGCGTCGGCATCCTGTCGAACAACCACGTGCTCGCCGACGTCAACAGCACGCCGGTTTCCACCCGGATCATGCAGCCCGGCGCGCGCGATGGCGGTCGGCCGGGGCAAGACGACATTGCCGAGTTGACCCGCTTCGTCCCGATCCAGTTCGGCGGCTTCCCGAACCCGGTCGATGCCGCCTTCGCCACGCTCATCGGTCACGACCGTGCCGAAGACAGGGCAACACTCTTCGACAGCGCCGACGAGCCGCAACCTGCCGTCACGCTTCAGCCGGCATCGCCCGTCGATGCGATGCCCGGCATGACCGTGCTCAAAACCGGCCGCACCACGCGCCACACCGGTGGCCTGGTGCGCGCCGTCAACGTCAACAATTTCCTGGTCGACGTGGGCGTGGGCGTCGCCCGCTTCGACAACCAGATCGTCATCGAGACAGCAGCGCCCCCACAGCCTTTCGGCAGGCCCGGAGATAGCGGGTCGCTGATCGTCGACGAAGAGGGCAGACCGGTCGCGCTGCTCTTTGCGGGCTCGGCCTCCGGCGGCGCAGGCAATGTTGGAATTACGGGGGCAAACCCTATATCATCCGTGACCGCTCAACTGGGAGTGACCTTGGTCTGAGGCATCAAATGGTGGCCACGAAACACTCGATGGAACAAGCCATCGAGATACAGAAGGCATTTGAACGCCGCTTCGCCGGCAAAGGCGAAGTGGTGAGCGTCGGCATCGGGCTCAACGGTGCCAAGGACGATCTGGCCATCAATGTATGCGTCTCCCGCCCGAATGAGGCCGAAAACCTGCCCAAGACCTTCGACGGGTTGGATGTCGTTGTCGACGTCGTGGGCGCGATCCGCGCTTACTAGGCAGCGCAATCCCGACGCTTTCACTACAAACGCCGGAGGCCCGCTTCCGGCTGTTCTGTTTCGGCACAGCGCATCTGGCACGTCTTTCGCTGGAAAGACGGGATCGAAGCAGGGGAGTTTCGCTATGGAACCCATCACGACCAAGTCGATCGGCCTCGATGGCGAGGTGTTCGAGGAACGGCGACGGGAAACGCGTCGGCGTGCGTTCAAGGGCGCAACACTCACCTTCAACGGCGGTTATGGCGCTTTCGAATGCGTGGTCCGCAACATTTCGGAAGGTGGAGCCAGGCTCACATTCGGGGAGGCTTCGGCCGTCCCGGCCCGGTTCGACCTGGCCATGTCGGGCGACGTTCGCAGCCGGGCGGCCGTTGTCCGCTGGCGCTCGCTCACCGACGTGGGTGTTGAGTTCGTGCCAGCCTGAGTAAAAAAAATGCCCGAAGCGAATGGTCGCTCCGGGCATTTCCGTCTGCAAAAGCCTTAGTAGTAGGGCGACACGCACTCGCGGCGCGGGCCGTTATAGGGCTGGTAGCTGTTGTCATATGCCCTGTACGACCGCCAGCGCGCCTCACACCAGCGATAATGGGCCGCCGACAGGCGATAGCCGGGGCGTGGCCGGTAACGCGGCGCCGGCGCGACATGGAACTCGATGGTCGGGCGCGGGCGATAGTGACGGCGGTAGCGCCAGCGGTCGTCGTCGCGCCAGTCACGGCGGCCACGCCAGTCGCGGCGATCACGGTAGTCGCCGCGGTTGCGCCAGCGCTCGCCGTCTCTGCTCCAGTGACGCCGGTCGTTTTCACCTTGCACGAGCTGGATTGTCGGCTTCTGCGCGCTGTCGGCAGTTGCCGATGCTGCGTTGAGTGCAGCCGCTGGCGAGGCCATGGCACCCGAACCCAGCCCCAGACATACCGCCGCGGCGAGGGCAAAGGCAGCGATCTTATGTTTCATGGTTATGCTCCTTGGTGTAGCCCACCCTTCATGGCGGACACTATCGCTTCTGCCAAATGAACGAGCGATGAACGCAAATTAACGCGGTTTGCGGGTTTTCGTTGCCGGCCGGTGCTTGCATTCGCGCGTGCGGTTGGGTCAAGTGCCGGTCATGTCGCTGCGCCTTGCCACCTTCAATGTCGAGAACCTGATGAACAGGTTCGATTTCTCCGGTTTCCGCAACGAACTGCACCAGGACAGGGTGCTGTCGCTTTACGAGATCAAGGACGAAGCTGAATACCGCCAGCTCGAGCGGGCCCGTGCGATTTCCCATACGGATGATGCGCGCCAGCTCTCCGCATTGGCGATCGCAGCGGCCCGGGCAGACATATTCTGCCTGCAGGAGGTCGACAATATCGAGGCGTTGCGCGCCTTCGAATACGGCTACCTCTTCAAGATGATCGGCCACGGCTACCGCGAGAAATACACGACCCAGGGCAATGATGGGCGCGGCATCGACGTGGCCGTCATGGTGCGCGACCAGACTGTCCACGGCCAGCCGATCGAATTCGTTTCCATGCGCAGCCACGCGCATCTGACCTATGCCGATCTGGACCTGTTCACGCCGGGGCTGGCGGAATTGGGCGAAGAGCCGCACGAGCGCGTCTTCCGGCGCGATTGCCTCGAGCTCGACCTACGCATCGGCGGCAAGCCGATGACGATTTATACGGTCCACTTCAAATCCATGGGCAGCCCGCGCAACGGGTTGAATGGACGCGATGCGACGATGCCGGTCCGCTTCGCCGAGGCCGCTGCCGTGCGCCGGATCATCGAAGACCGTTTCGGCGTCGATCATGCCGCGGACAAGCGCTGGGCCATCTGCGGCGACTTCAACGACTATCGCGAGCGCGTCGTCATCACCGGCGACGCACACAACGGCTTCGCCTTCGACCCGGTGCGCGAGGCGCGCTCCAGCATAGACGTGCTCACCGCCGGAGACTTTTGTGAGAACGTGGTCGAGCGTAGGGCCGAGCTCGACCGCTGGACGCTCTACCATACGCGGGGGCCGGCCGAACGGCACCTCTGCCAGCTCGACTACATCATGCTGTCGCGCGGCCTGGCGCGGCGCAACGCCACGGCGATGCCGGAAATCGTCCGCGCAGGCCAACCGTTCCGCACGCCTTTCCCTCCGGGACAGGAGGTGGACCGGTTCCCGCGCACCGGCTGGGATAGACCGAAGGCTTCCGACCACTGCCCCGTCGTCGTGGAACTCGACATCGCATGAGCTTCGACCTTCCAGCCGACGTCATCCTTCCGGTGCGAAACGTCTCCGTGCGGCTCGATCCCGCGCCGCACCCGTTCGGCGTGGCGAATGAGGAAGCGATCGCGCAGCACTGGCAGCGCGCGGTGGCGGACAACCCGGCGCTTTTCAACGGCGAGGTGGCGCTGCTTTCCAGCCTGCGGATCGACAATGGCGACCTGCTGGGGCGCTGCCATATCGTCCGCTATGCCACCTTCCTCTACTGGCGCAGCCTCAGGCCGATCAGCGGGGCAGGGCATGCCTATACCCACGCCATGCTGGTTAGCGCCGAGAATGCGCTGGTGGCGATACGCATGGGGCCGTCGACCATCAATGCCGGGCTGGTCTATTTTGCTGCCGGGTCGTTCGAGCCGGTCGATTTCCGCGATGGCCGGGCCGACCTCGAATTCAACATGCATCGTGAGGTCGGCGAGGAAACCGGCATCGACCTTTCCGGCGTGCGGCATGAGGATCGCTACCACCTTTTGTCGAAAACGACCGGCACCGTGCTCTTCCGCCGCTACTTCCTCGACCGGCCGGCCGACGAGCTCGCCGAAGAAATCCGCCGTCACGTTGCCGCCGAAGACGATCCCGAGATCGAGGGTCCCGTCATCATCCGCGATCCGAACGACATGCCGGACCGACTTGCCGCCCAGATGCCGGGCCTGATCGACTGGCATTTTTCGACGCCGCGCGAGGCGTGACGCGGGCGCTATTTATCGTCGTGCGTCCTTCGAGGCTCGCTGCGCTCGCACCTCAGGATGAGGACTGTTGTGCATCGGGTACGCATGACGTGGGTTCGATCAACCCACCTCCCTCATCCTGAGGTGCGAGCGCAGCGAGCCTCGAAGGACGCACAGCGCCGCTGACGACTACTATTCGTGCCGCAGCGCGTCGATCGGGTCGAGCCGCGCGCCGCGCAGGGCGGGGAAGAACCCGAATACCATGCCGATCATGGCAGAGAAGCCGACGGCGAGCGCAATCACCGCAAGGCTCGGCACGAACGGGATGGCCAGCGTCGTCGTGGCCAGCACGGCCAGCAGCAGCCCGAGCGCGATGCCGATCAACCCGCCCAGCAGCGACAGCACCGTCGCCTCGACGAGGAACTGTACGAGAATGTGCTTCTCATGCGCGCCGATGGCGAGCCGGATTCCGATCTCGCGCGTGCGCTCGGTCACAGACACCAGCATGATGTTCATGATGCCGATGCCACCGACCAGCAGGCTCACGCCCGCCAGCGCGCCCAGCATGCCGGTCATAACCGTCGTCGTGCTCGTCATCGCGTCTGCGATTTGCGTCATGTCGCGGACGTCGAAATTGTCTTCCTGACCCGGCCCTATGCGGCGTGTGTCGCGCAGGATGTGCTCGATGTTCGTCATGACCTCGCTCGTCGAAACGCCGTCCTGCGCCGCGACATAGATCATGTCGATGTCGTGATTGCCGGCGATACGTCGTTGGAACGTGCTGTGCGGCATGACGACGATGTTGTCCTGGTCCTGGCCGAAGCCGGATGTGCCCTTGGCGGCAAGCACGCCGATCACGCGGCAGCTCATTCGCCCGACTCGGATCGCCACGCCCGTCGGGTCGCCTGCGCCGAAAAGTTCGCTGCGCACAGTCTCGCCCAGCAGGCAGAGATTGGCGCCGCCGCGCACCTCCGAATCCGTGAAGACACGCCCCAGCGCGACTTCCCATTCGCGCGCGATGAAATAATCCGTATCGGCACCCGTGACCTGCACGGCCATGTTGTCGGCGCCATAGACCACGCGCACGGTCTGCTGCGATGCCGCCGAGACCGCCTTCACGCCCTCCAGCCCCTCGGCCAGGCCCTCCAGGTCGCTTTCGCCGAGCGCGCGCGGGGTGAAGTTGGTCAGCCCGCCACGCATAGGGCGCGAGGCGCGCACCATCAGGAGGTTGCTGCCCAGCTTGCCGATGTCCTGCTTGACCTTTTCCGTGGTGCCGGAACCGATGGTGATCATGGCGATGACCGCCGCCACGCCGATGACGATGCCCAGCAGCGTCAGGAACGAGCGCAGCGCGTTGCGGCGAACCGAGCGCAATGCCAGCCGGATTGTCTCGAACAGCATCAGGCCGTCTCCATCCGGGCGGTGTCGGACGCGATCTTGCCGTCGACGAAGGAAACGATACGGTCTGCATAGGCCGCGACGTCTGCTTCGTGCGTCACCATGACTATGGTCAGACCCTTTTCCGCGTTCAGGCTGGTCAGCAGATCCATGATCTCGTGCGTGCGGGCCGTGTCGAGATTGCCGGTCGGTTCGTCGGCGACGAGCAGGGTCGGCTGCGTGACGATGGCGCGCGCGATCGCGACGCGTTGCTGCTGCCCGCCGGAGAGTTCCGCCGGCGTATGGCTCTCGCGGCCCTGCAGCCCGACCTGCGCCAGCGCCTGCATGGCAAGCTCGCGGCGCTCGCGTCCGGGCACGCCGCGATAGATCAGCGGCAGCTCGACATTCTCCGCTGCGGTGGTGCGCGGCAAAAGATTGTAGCCCTGGAAGACGAAGCCGATGTAGCGGTTGCGCAGCATCGCGCGCCGCGAGCGGTCAAGCGCGCCGGCGTCGATGCCGAGAAAGCCGTGAACGCCGCGCGTCGGCGTGTCGAGGCAGCCGATGATGTTCATCGACGTGGATTTGCCCGAGCCCGAAGGCCCCATGATCGCGACGAATTCGCCCCGGCGGATGGTGAGATCGACGCCGGCCAGCGCATGCACCTGCGCTTCGCCAGTACCGTAAGTCTTCCAGACGTCGCGGAAGGTGAGGAGAGGGGTATCGGCCATCATGTTCATGGCCGGCCGCTCCTCGTGCCTCCCTCGGCCGCTGCGCGCGGTTGGCCTCGGGAAACGCCGACGATCACGCGATCGCCCTGTTCGAGACCGGAGAGGATTTCGACGAAATCGCCATCGGTGGCGCCGGTCTCCACGCGCACCTGCTGAGGCTCGCCGTCGCGCAGAACGTAGAGCGGGCGACCGTCGCTGTCGCCACTGCCGGACCGCCGCCCGAAACCACGGCCCATGCGCATGCGCGGCATGAACAGCGATTGCAGCGACCAGCCTGCGCGCTCTTCCGTCTGCGGCGGGCTGAACCGGAAGGCGGCGGCCGGCGCGAGCAGCACATCATCGGCCTCGCGCGTGACGATGTCGACCGTCGCCGTCATGCCCGGGCGCAGCAGAAGCTCGCCGTTGTCGACGTTGAGCCGCGCCTGATAGGTCACCACACCCTCTGTCTCGGCCGAAGCGTAGGAGATGTCGCGGATCGTCGCGTCGAACCGGCGGCCCGGAAACGCGTCGACGGTGAAGCGGGCATTCTGGCCGGCCTCGACCGTGCCGATGTCTGCTTCGTCGACAGCGGCCTTCAATTCCATCGTCTCCAGATTTTCGGCAATGACGAACAGCACCGGCGCCTGCATGGAGGAGGCGACCGTCTGGCCGGGGTTGACCGCGCGGCTGAGAACGATGCCCTCGATAGGCGCATAGATCGTGCTCTTGGCGAGATCGGCCTGCTGCAGCTTGAGCTCGGCTTCGGAGACCGCGAGGTTGGCGCGGGCGATCGACACCGCGCTCGCCGCCCGGTCGTTGGAGGCGGTGGCCGTTTCGAGCGCCTGCTCGGTCGCCATCCCGCGCCCCGAGAGCTGGCGCGTGCGCTCCAGCACCTGCTCGGTCTCGCGCTGCGTGACCTCGGCATCGACGACCCGCGCGTCGGCGGCAGCGACATTGGCTTCGGCCCGCTCGATCTGTGCGAGGATGCGCATCGTGTCGAGCTGCGCCAGCACGTCGCCGGCTGAAACCCTCTGGTTTTCCTCGACATCGACCGAGCGCACGACGCCCGAAAGCTCGCTCGAGATTTCCACCTGCGTCAGCGGCTGCAACGTGCCCGTTGCGGACACCTCCACGGTGAGCGACCCCGGCTCGATCGGAACGGCCCGGTAGAAAACCTGCTGTGTTGTCGCGCCACCGAACTGCCACCACGCAAGGCCGCCGCCGGCGGCGAGCACCAGCAGGACGAACAGCGGCCATCGCGGCCGCCTGCGCCCGGCGCTCTTGAGTGCAAGCGCCTCCTCGATCGGTTCCGGGGAGGCGAACGTTGCCTTCTCGGGACGCTCGACGATCTGGTCCATGCGCTCTTCCGCCTATGGTCTATCAATATCCCTTCAACCGACACATCATGGAAATAGCACGTGATTTCAAATTAAAGTTTGGCCATCTTTTGCATCGCGCCATGGTTGAAGGAGGCTCGAAACATCCAATGCCGCAACGCCCATACCTCATCTACGACGTGTTTGCCGACCGCCGCCTCGCCGGCAATCCGCTCGCCGTGGTGCTCGACTCCACCGGGCTCGACGATGCCGCGATGCAGAAGATCGCCGGCGAGTTCAACCTGTCGGAGACAGTCTTCGTCTCGCCGGCGGCAAATGCCGCGCACACAGCCGCGATCCGCATCTTCACGCCGAAATACGAGCTTCCGTTTGCCGGTCATCCGACCGTGGGGACGGCCATCGCGCTTGCCGAACGCGGCAGCGGCGATGGTCCTGCCAACGATGCCGCAGCGATTCTCGTGCTGGAGGAAAAGATCGGCAATGTGCGCTGCGCGGTCACGCATGAGGGCGGCCTCGCCTTCGCCGAGTTCGATCTGCCGCAGCTTTCGCAGAAGCTCGAGTTCGAGCCCGACAACGCGGCCATCGCGGCAGCGATAGGTCTGGGGCCGCACGAAATCGGCTTCGAGAACCACCAGCCCAGCCTGTGGTCAGCGGGCGTGCCCTATCTCGCCGTGCCGGTCGCGGGCCTCGAGGCAATGGCGCAGATCCGCTTCAATGGTCCCGCCTGGCTCGAACTTGCGCCGCGTCGCGGAGACGGCAATCCAGCCTGCGCCTATCTTTATTGCCGGGAGACCGTCGGCCATGAATGCGCCTTCCACGCCCGCATGTTCGTGCCCGGGCCGCCCACCTATGAGGACCCGGCGACCGGTTCAGCCGTAGCAGCGTTCTCCGGCGCGGTGCTGCATTTCGATCAGCCGCGCGACGGCACCCATACCTTCTGGATCGAGCAGGGGATGGAAATGGGCCGTCCGTCCCGTATTCGGCTGGAGATCGAGGTGAAAGGGCTTGCCGCAAACACGGCGCGCATCGGCGGGAACGCGGTGAAGATCGCCGAAGGCGTCCTCACCGTTTAAGCCTTCCGTCGTGATCCGTCTCCGTCAGAGGCCGAGCAGCGCCTTGGCTTCCTCGAGCGCGGCCATCGATCCGTCATGATCGCCCGCCCCATGGAGTTCTTCCCCCCGGGCGCGCAGTTCGGCAACCTTGGCCGCGTCCTCGCTCGAGAGTTCGGCGTCCGGCAGGGCGGCATCGATTTCGCCCATCAGGACAGGGCAGGAGTGTGCAAACGCGGCAACAGGCGTAAGCGCCAGACCCGCGGCGACAAGCATTATACGCAACATGGTTTCCTCCTTCGCCGGCTTGGTCGGCTCGTATCGAGCGACCTGCGACCGACCGCAAAAGCCTACACCCGTGCAGGCCCGCAAAACAGGCTTGCCGGATAATTTGATTGGTGGCCGCATTTGCGTCTGGACAGCCGTACCATGAGCCGCTATAGGGGCCTCCTCTTGCAGCGGCCGCACGCGGCTGCGGCCCGGCGGGTGATTAGCTCAGTTGGTAGAGCAGCTGACTCTTAATCAGCGGGTCGTAGGTTCGATCCCTACATCACCCACCATATTTTCCAAGGCGTTGCGGGTTTTGCGGACAAGGGGCGATTTCGCTGTGTCCGCATAATGTCCACATTGGCGGTTGGGTTGGCCGCATGTATCGTGCTGTGATACATTTCCCTTGCATAATGGCTTGTATCACGGCATGATACATCATAGGTAAGGGGGGATAATGATTGTTAGCTACGCTGACAAGCACGCAGAGGAAGTTGCAAAGGGTAACGCGCCCCAAGGGTTTCCGGCAGATATCCTCCGAACCGCATTGCGGAAATTGACGATGCTTGAGGCCGCAACCAGTTTGAAGGATTTGCGTTCTCCTCCGGGGAATAGGTTAGAGGCCCTGAAGGGCGATAGAGATGGTCAGCACTCAATCCGAATAAATGACAAATGGCGAATTTGTTTTATTTGGACGGAGGCAGGACCGGATTCCGTGGAAATTGTGGACTATCATTGAAGGACCAAGGGAAATGAAGAATTCTATTCTTCCTCCAATACACCCCGGTGAGATACTGCGCGAAGAGTATCTGGTTCCAATGGAGATGAGCGCAGGAGCGCTCGCTAAGGAAATCGACGTACCGCGTACGCGTATTGAGCGGCTTGTTAATGAGCAGACTTCGCTGTCTACCGACACGGCGCTTCGCTTGGCGAAGTACTTTGACACGTCTCCAGAGTTCTGGATGAACTTACAGGCCAGCTACGATTTGAAGATCACGGCGAAAGCGCTTGAGGATGAGTTGGCGCTGATCGAAGCGTACATTGAGCCTGTACGGCAGTACGCCTAAGCCTCATACGTGAGAAGCCATAGAACTCGCATATTTAGCATGCCAGTCTGTGCTGGTCTCAGCGGCTCGTTTCCGCTCGGCACCGATGCGGCGGATCAAATCCTCAAACTCGGCTAGCGTCATGCCGTACCGCTCGGCAAGCAATTCAGGCGCATACCCGCTGTGAAAGAGCTTCCACGCGGTTTCACGCTGGCGTGCGTCGAGCAATTCCTCCGCTCGACGCTCCTTGCCGCGATGTACTTGCTTGCCTGACATTTCACGTCCTATCGATATTTGAGGCGTGGCTGCGTGATGATCCACAGCCACGCCTCGGGGTGCTGCTCTTGATGGGACCGCCGAACAGCAGGCGGTGCGCCGGGCTAGAGGGGCGTGAACCCACCGGCATCCAGCGACGGCCACGCGGGCGCACATATCGCCGAATTCTTGAGAGGTGGCCCGCAGCGGAGCGAAGAACAACACTGCGGGCCTTTGCGGAGTAGCATGACTTCCCCCGCACGGCGGCGCGCTGAGTGAACGACGCGCCGCAACTACTGTTAAACGTTGGTACGATCCCGCCTGTCGACCTGCCGCTGGACGTATGCCGCTTCGTCTTTCTGGTAGGCGAGTGCAACCTTGTCCGGGCGTCGGTTCTGAAGGTCGACGGCGGCATTCTCAAAGGTCATGTCGGCCTTTTCCATGTGTTCGCGGACAAGCTGCTTGTAATGGTGGTCCGGTTCAATTGCGTTCATGTCGTAATTTCCTTCGTCGTTCATTTTCTTGAAGTCTGCGAGCAACTGTTCGTGTGCCGCGATCTGGCCTTTCACGATTTCCAGCACCTCAGGCGATGCACCGTGGAGCGCCTTTGCCATCTCCGATGCGGACGGATATTCCGGCGCGGGGTCGGCAGCTTTGTGGAGCACGATTTCGGCATGCTGGTTCATTCCGTTCTCACACAACGAGATTTCCTTGATGCGGAGGTTGCGGAGCCGTGTGGGTTTGCGTGCCATCGTTAAATGTCCTCATGTCTGGTTGCCGACGCGCCAATGCTTAGGGATTTCAGCCGGCCACTTTTCACGGCCTTCCACACTTCGTCATCATCGATGCGGATGCCCACAATCCAGCCAAATCGCCCCTTGGAATCGATGTTCAGAGCGGACGCGACCGATGGCGATAGAGGCAGCGAGTGGAGAACCGTGCCAACTTGTCCGCCGCTATGGCGAAGCAGCGACGTGCGGGCATCCGCCATGAAATCCGTTGCGGCTTTCACAAGGTCTTCCGGATCGTCGTACTGGTCGCCTTCCAAGTCGGTGACTGTCTGGTATTTATCGACAGCCACAGCGGCCCATCCGATTAGCAAGCGTTCATCGGCGATCTTGAATACGTCCACGGTGCTCATGCCGTTGCCTTCGCGATAGTCTTGGCGTCAAGGAAACCGTGCAGGACTCGAATATCGATATCGAGGAACCGCGCATCAGCGCCGCGCTGCTGCATGTGCGCCAGCTTCAGGATGTCACCAAGCGCGGATGCATAGAGATGCGACCGGTGAGCGTGGTTGCGAAGCGATGAACCGGCAACGGCATGATATTTCCTCGCGAAGTCGTCCAGCGACTCGCGGCGTTCGATGAGCACGCGGAACAGTTCGTCGGTCAGCTTCGTGGCCTTCTCGCTTAAGTCGATGAGATATTCCGCATGGGTTTTCGCCTCATCACGGAGGGCGTCACGCGCCTTCTCGGCCTCTGCGGCTTTGCGCTCTACCTCTGCGCGGCGTTCTTCTTCAACAGCCGCAGCAAGTTTTGCGCATTCATCAGCATAGAAGGCGTCTAGCCGTGCCTTCTCGTCGGTTGCTGATAGTTTTTCCTTGGCCATGTAAAATGTACCTGCATATCAAATCTCGATAAATACAAAATAATGCTGTTCAGGGCCGTTGAATAGAGTATCAATTGTCACGCAATGTCTAATATTGTCAGCGCGCAATTGTAGCACCGAACTGAGATGGGTCGTGGTCGGCGTGCGAGAGCGGAGAATCCGACCACTGGCCATTTACGCAGAATGATGGCGCAACCCATGTGGTGGCTCGGTGCTGCGGCTTCATGACTAGGTTTATGCAGCCGACAAGTGCATTGGCGTGGTCGTCGTGCTGTCCTGCACCGGAAGGGTGGTCCACGCTATCCTTCCCGCTGCGGCTGGTGCGACGTTCCAGCAGGCGTAGCTCACGGATCAACTGCGGATGGTTCGGGATTTCGACCTTACCCTGCATCCACACAGGGACGGATTCCAGATAAAGCTGCGACTTGTTCAGCTTGCTGCGGTGATAGGTCATGCCGAGTTTTTGAACGGCACCGGAGAGCCAGGAGCCACTGTAATTGTCGCCAGTCAACTCGCGACAGCCGTATTCCCGCGCCAGCGTGACAAACTCCTTAAGCACCTCGGCAGGATCGTGAGGGGCTTTCCGGCTGCGGATCGCGTCAAGGACGAATTGACCATCGCTGCCCTTGTGACCCACACAGATGACGGATGCGTCTGAACGCCCTCCGCTGACATCAAGAAATGCCCGTCGCTGCGTCTTTGACGTTAGATCAGGCGGCAAGTCCATCGGGCGACCATGAACGATAGCCGCGTCAATCGTGGCGTCATCAAGCAAGCTCGACAAATCTGTTCTAAATTCCGCGTCCCACTCACTGGCCGCCGCAGTGGCATCGTCGCGGCGTGATCGCTCGATGATATTAAGATCGATGGTAGGATTCATCACCGTTGTGGGCGCTTGGATGACCAGCGTATCGGCATCGTTCTGGCCGAAATAATCGCGATGCTTCGTGTACATCAGGCCGATGCGACGATACGGGCTGGAAATTCCAATGAGCATGCCGCCTGTTGTCGCCAGCGCGGGAATGACAGCACGGTAGACTTCCACATCCGGCGAGGCTGACGTTTCGTCACGCCAGAAGGCCGTTTCATCGAAGATGGCGGCGAGCAACGTCCGACCGCGAACCGTGCGGAAGCTGTTCGTATGAACGCTGATTGAGATATTGCCCTTGAGCTTGATCTCTTCGGAATTAATGTCTTCCAGCATCTGGCGAAGGATCGGCGACGACTCGAAGAACCCGGCGACATAATCATGCACGGCGCGGGCCTGCGACTTCGATGCAGCAAGGACGATGACGTGACCCACTTCGCCCGGTGCAAGCTTCCCGGCATGGTCACCAAACGCTGCAATGTACGACGCCGCGAGGGCTGCCATGCGTGACTTGCCACCTCGGCGCGATACGATGGCCCAGAGTTCGGAAACGCGACTGGTGGGCACGCTACGGCCTCCGGCGACCTTCGCGAACGTGTCAGCTTCAAGATCGGTGAGTGCGAGGCCGAAAGCAGCCTTCAAGATGGCTCGCCATGCGGCCCATGGTGCAGGATCGCCCAGCGCCGCGCCGAGTAGCTTAGGATCATTCATCGCTTGTTCGATTGTGACGCTCATCGGATCACCTCGGCAGCGTCCACAAAGCGCCCGACGATATCGGCCCGACGATGATAGTTGGCCGGTTCCTCGGTCTTGCTCATTTCAGATAGAAAGAGACGCATGGTGTACGATTGCAACGGCGATAAACGGCCCTCCATGATTGCGGTCTCTACAGCATCTGACAGGACGGCGAGCGCGTAAGGGTCGGCCACAGTCATCGTGCGCCCTCGCCATATGTCGCGGCGATGTAATCATCTACGGAAGGGGTCACGTCGCGCATATTGCGTTTGACACCCAGCAACTGCATGTCGCGGCGTCTCGCATTGGCGATGGTTGTGATTTCCGTGAGGTTCACGCCCGGCTCACCTTTCAACCAACGCACTTGCGCGTCTTCGATGATGGCCGTCGAGATGGCTACAGAGTCCACGAGCGCCCGTTCAATCGCGCTAAGCTGGTCTTCGCCACCAAGATCGGCCACGATGTCACGACGCATCGCCCGCGCCGTCTTGGCGGCGTTCGTCCTGCCGTCCAGATCGTTGATGGATAGGAGGGAAACCTTGATCTTTTCATCAGGTATCGGCGGGGTAACGCCGGGCAACTCGATATGCATTTCTAAGCCTTTCCACGTACACTATGCGGACACGCGCATTGTATCGGCAGGCTACCGCGTTGAATAGGTTATCAAATGTCTAGATTTGTCATCTGATTAATTATCAGATGGACGGCCACAAGAGGCGATTTGCGCAAGAAAAAGTCGCGGGCCGGTCGAATGCCAAGGACGGCGTTTTGACCGTAAAATTCGGATCGTGCGCACCGCATTCACAGGGGGCGTTCCGACACTTCCGACACTTCCGACACTTCTAGTAGGCCGGTCCCCATACAGATTATTCTATACCCCCCATAATTATAGAACGTCATTCCGTTATAACCTGAACCTTGAATTTAAGTGTTTTAAGTGTCGGAAGTGTCGGAAACGATTAGATTTCAATGACTTGCCCGATTGCTTAAGTGTCGGGCAAGTGTTCCGTAAGTGTCGGAGGTTTCAAGCCGCGTTCGCGACATATATCGGTAACTTGAACGTTCGCCCGATCCAGCCTCGTTGCTTGCCGTCTCTCCCGCCAAACCCTTTGAGCAGCTTGTAGCCGCGCAATCTGCGACCCAGCGAGTTCATGCTCATCTCTGGTCCGCCGTTGTCACGCGCCCAGCACGAGTAGGATTCGTGAATGGTACGGTTTGACGCCCATGCACCGGGCGCGATGATCGATTCATCGTGGAGCCATTGGCCGATGTAATCATCCCCGTCGATCTGCTCGTCGGTTGCCAATGTCACGGCTGGGGGCGGGTTCAATCCATCGCGCTGCCAAGCTATGCAACCATTGATCGCCCAGCGTAGGATTCCGGGCCACTCGGCTTTCAGCTTTTCGCCAAGATCACGGTCGCGTTGCGCTGGCGTATGGTCGAATGGCACGAACCTGAAGCGGCGACGAACTGCATTATCGGCTGCGGAAAGCGTCGGTGGTTCGTTTGCGGAAATCACAAGGGTGAATTGCGGAACGAACGTGAAGGGATTGCCCGCCATGAAGTTCGCTTCGACGGCATCGCCTCCGGTGAAGGATTGAATGCGCTGTAGATTCCAACTGACGCCACGCGGCATCTCGGCGACCGACACGAACCGCCTGCGGTGCAGCGACGCGATGAAAGCAAGGTGCTGGCTGTTCCGAGTGTTCACGAACGTCTCGGGCGTGGCTTCCTTTGCATAACTGCCAAGCAAACGTTGGATCGTTTGCGTCAGGGTGCCTTTGCCGTTGCCGCCTTGCCCTGTGAAAACCCAAAGCTGCTGCTCGCTGGCAATACCAGTCAACGCATATCCGGCCAGCTTTTGGAGATAGATCGCAAGATCACGGTCCCCGCCTGTCGCCTCGGCAATGAACTGGTGCCACCTCGGGCAATCTTCAGCTTCAGCGGGCGCAACGGCGGTTAGCATAGTCGTCAAGTCTTCGGGCCTCGCCGGTCGCACCTCGCCGTTGCGCAGATCGACAAGACCGTTGGGGGTGGCAAGAATCCACGGGTCTGCATCGAAGTCGTCGGGCTGGGCGATCATGGCAGGGTTAGCCTGGGCGAGTTTTGTCACGCCGCTGATGGTGCCGAAATTCGCGATTGATCGCTTGGTCCCTTCGGTCGCCAATTCCTTCTTGCGGGCAGCACTTTGGCAAAGGTTTCCAACTTCATGATGGATCGACGTGTCTTCACGCCAGCCATCCGCGCCGAAACGATACCACTGCTTCCACGCAGGGACGTAGCGCCAGCGTGGGCCAAGGAAATGAACGGCAGCGTCGGCAAGTTCGACGTGCGACAATTCTGCTATGGGCAGCGGATCGCCAGCGGCCACGATCTCGCCGTCTAGCGGTTTCGCGTCGATGGTAAGGGCCGATTGCGGAACGCTGTAAACGGTCGTGCAACCGGCGATAGCCTTGCTAATGGTCATCGCACGATAGTCGGCACGTTTAACCCACTTATCGCGTTTGCCGAGTGCGGACATGCCGAAGATGCGCTCCATGCGCTTGGGATCGCAACCGGCGTAGAAAGCGACTGACCCCATCAGGGCTAGATCGCAAACGTTTCGGTCGATGTCATCACCAGCCGTATTCGGATAGCTCTTGAGAAGGTTCGACTCGTTCCCATGCCATAGATCGCGAATATCCGCGCCAGTCCCCCACATGGCGGCGTCGTTCGGCCGTTGGTTGAGCATCTTTTTTACGATCTCGTCGTCGCCAAGATGCTCCAAGGTCCATTCCGGGCGCGGACCATCAGGCAACGCTTCGACCGCCACAGCGGAGGATGGCGCTGTACTAGGTGCAATGCCCAGCATCAGATTCGTGATGTCCGTGTCGGGATCGCCCTGCCAACCGGTGGGGCCGAATGCGCAAAAACGCTTCTCCCGGTAAAACTCCCAACCCGGCCAACGGATCGCTTTGCCAGCCGTGAGCAGTTTGTCAACGCGACCGATGATGTGAAGGCCGGTATCGGATTGACTGCGTTCCCACGCGGCTCCAGCGTTAATGAGCGACAGGGCGGCATTGCCGCGATCAACATCCGTGAAGGTGGTGTCACCAGCGACAAGACAACCATCTATATCCACGAAGCCATACGGGCACGACAGATCGAACACGAAGCCGATGCCGTTGAAGCTGCCGCGCTGGTATGCCACGCACGCTTCCGAGTGTGTTCCCCATGTCGCCGGGTCCGAAGACGATGCGGCCCGTCCGGTCTTCGGATCATACGGGATTTTATCGGGTTTAGGCTTGTCGGGTTTCTGCACCAGCTTCCACACAACCCAATTCGGGCGGGTTGTCAGAGCCGAAGGTACGGGCGGAAGATTGTTTACTGATGGTTGACAATCAACCGTTGAACTGCTATATTCTATTGACACTGATTATTCCTGATTTTTGGCCTGCTGGTTGCTCCACTTCCAGCAGGCCGTTTCATTTTCATCACTTCGGCTTCTTCGTAGGGACCGCCTGAAGCTTCGCGGCGGCGCGACGAATGCGACGTGCGGACTTTGGTTTCGGCTTTGCCGCCTGCCATCCATTCGGGTTCATCAGCGACGCCCCCAGCCACGAGCGACCGGGTTGCGGCTGACTTCACGTTCCGCGATCCAGTTACGTGCGCTTTCGAGCCGGTAGAAAACCCGGTTCCCGATTTTCGTTACGGGCAGGCCGTTCGGCTGGTCGGTCCAGCGGGCAATAGTCCGTTCCGTGACGCCGATAGCGGCGGCGAGTTCGTTACGCTTGGCGTAACCTTCCAAAATGTTCACTGCGTTCATATTCAAGTCCTCATGTTTGCTTCGTTACGTTCGATGCGCATTTTCGTTTGTCTTCATGTGCATCTACATAGTTGTCGGGCGATGACCTTTCGGGCGGTTCGGGTGTGAACGCCTAAGGCCTCCGGTCCAATGCAAGTTTAGATATGTCGCGTTGCGTCTTCTGCAAGACCAAAAGTCTATCAAAATCAATGTGTTAAGTTGTCACGTGTCAACTTGAACGAGATAATACTTTAAAATCAACGCCGCTATATTGTTGACATTGTCAATTCGACAATAAAAAAGCCCGTCGATGGTGCGACGGGCTTCGTAGAGTGTGGCGGGGGAGGGGCTATTTCGAGTTGATCTTCGCTGCTGCAAGATTGGCTGCGGCCCGTTGCGGGTCGGCCATGAGATGCGCATAACGCTGTGTCGTTTGAGCCTGCGTGTGGCCGAGCAAGGCACCGATAAGGGGTAACGATAGTCCAGCCGACACGAGTACAGAAGCATAGGTGTGCCGAAGGTCATGAACCCGAAACCCCGCAATTCCCGCTTCCGCTGTCACCTTCGCCCACGCGTTTTTCACATCAATCTGATACGGAGTGACGGCCGTCTTCTTTGCAGGCTTTTCTCCGCGCTTCAGCTTTCGCAAGTTTTGGCGAAGACCTTGGTTCGGAAACAGATACGGCGACATCTTCGTGCCTTCGATTGCTGCTCGTTCCCGCGCCGCGCGATACATGCGGATCACAAGCTTGGCTGCCGCGCGGGACAGGTGGACTTCGTGCTCTGTCCCTTGCTTGGTCGTTGCGCCGGGTTTCGTCCACACACGAGTTCGATGATTGAACTGGTCCCAACGGGACTTTAGCACTTCGCTGCGGCGCGCGCCGGTTAGCATGATAAGGCGGATCGCGTTCGCCGACTGTTGGTCGCGCAGGTTTTCTAGAGCGGCAGACACTCGTGCAAGTTCGGCTGGCTTCAGATACGCCTTGCGCTTAACCTCCGGGTTCTTTTTTACGCCTTTGACCGGGTTTACCGGATCGGGCGTCCATTTCCACTGGATCGCCAAATTCATCATCTTCGA
This sequence comes from Neoaquamicrobium sediminum, assembly GCF_040970315.1. Lineage (NCBI taxonomy): Bacteria > Pseudomonadati > Pseudomonadota > Alphaproteobacteria > Hyphomicrobiales > Phyllobacteriaceae > Neoaquamicrobium > Neoaquamicrobium sediminum. The sequence continues at coordinate 1,010,920 of NZ_JAZHFV010000002.1, forward strand.
TAGGACGGCGAGCATACGGTTTGCGGCGTAGGTCTTCCCTTGCTCCGTGATTTTCCGATGGACCGCCTTTACGTCTTCTTGCGTCAGGTCGGCTACCGGCACGCGCTTCAACTCCGGTCGGATGTAGAGCCTGATCAGCGCCGCATAGTCGGTCGCCGTAGATGGCCTGCATTCGTGTGCCACGTAGTCGGAGAGAAAGCGGTCGCAAAGGTCGCTGATCGTCTTGGCGTCTCGCTGCGCTTCGCGTTCGCCAAGCGGATCAATACCACGGTCGATCTTGTCGCGCTTCAACTCGGCCGCATAGTCACGGGCTGCGGTGATCGACCAGTCGGGCCAATCTCCAATGGTCAATCGACGTTCCCTTCGCCCGATACGATAATTGAGAATGAACGCCTTGGAGCCGCCTGCCGTCACCCGGATACCAAGGCCGGTGACACTCTTGTCGTGCCCACGGTCGTAACGGATGAAATTGCCTTTCTCCGGTGGTTCAAGGGCGTTGATGGAAGGCTTGTCGAAACTGAAGGTCATGTCCGCGTGTCCGTATTGTGTCCGTCATCTCGACGGCGTTTCGCTGACATGCAATGTCTAGCTATGTCCTGATTTTGTCAAGCGTGGCACGTTGCGTTATAAGGGGTTGCGTTGCGGACACGCAGGAATCCTTGCTACACAAGGCTTTGCGAATTATGGTGCGGATAAAACTCTTAATCAGCGGGTCGTAGGTTCGATCCCTACATCACCCACCATCTCCCCACATCCTGACGACCATATCTGGCCCTGTGTGACTTGATCGCGGGCGTTCTTCGTCGACGTATAGCTTCGCAGGCATGGAACATCGGCCCGCGAACGCCGTTGGACACGCTGGAGCGTGACGATGGCCGTATCGACCCGAAACTGGTCTGCCGAAGTGACCGAGAAGAGCGATGCGCTCGATCTCGAGCAGGACGTGTTCGCGCAGGACGATCCCAAGGCGATTGCAAGTTCCTTGAAGCGCTCGGCCGACAGGAGCGAACGGCGCAAGGGCGAGCCGTTCCGATCGGCGATGTCGATGTTGACCTTCTATATCAATCGCGCCGGCAAGAACCTGCCGGCGAAACAGCATCAGGTGCTTGAGGCGGCCAAGGACGAGTTGCGCGGGCTCTACGGAAGGAAGAGGACAGATCGATGACGCCAAGGCAGACCGACAACAGGCGAGAAACCGGCAAACGCATCCCCAAACCCGCGGCCACCGACGATCCCTCGAAGGATTTTTCGCAGGACGCGGCAGCAAACCGCAAGCCCAGGGGAGGGGTCGGGTTGTCTGAACCCGTGGAAGAAACGCAGGCGCATACCCGCAAGTCGGAGGGCGTCGACGGAGCCGCCGACAAACGGCGCAACAGCGCCGGCAATTCGTGACATCACAGAGGAGATAAGCCTGATGGCGAAGATACTGGTTCTCTACTATTCGAGCTGGGGACATATGGAGGCGATGGCGCAGGCGGCCGCCGACGGCGCCAGGGAGGCTGGTGCCGATGTCACCATGAAGCGCGCGCCCGAACTCGTGCCCGAGGAGGTTGCCAAGAAGGCGGGCTACAAGCTCGACCAGAAAGCGGAAATCGCCGATCCGCTGGAACTGGCCGATTACGATGGCCTCATCCTGGGCATCTCCACGCGTTTCGGCGCCATGGCGTCACAGATGAAGAACCTGCTCGACCAGACCGGACCGTTGTGGGCGAAGGGTGCGCTCGTCGACAAGACCGCCACCGTCATCTCGTCGACGGCAACGCAGCACGGCGGCGCGGAGCTGGCGATCCTGTCCGCGCAGGCATCGCTTCAGCACCACGGCATGATTATCGTGCCGCTGTCTTATGCTTACGAAGGCCAGAGCGGAAACGACAAGGTGCGCGGCGGGTCGCCCTACGGGATGACGACGACCGCCGACAGCGACGGAAGCCGGATGCCTTCGGAACAGGAACTCGAAGGAGCACGGTTTCAGGGCCATCGATTCGCGAAGATTACCCATCGGCTTGCGAGCACGGCTTCATAAGCGATCTGAAGCGCGGGTGCGTTCGTCGGCGCCCGAAGGTGTTTGCGGCCGACCCCCCGCTTCGTCAATATGTGATGCTCGTCTATCCAGTTGCCCGCTGGCCTCATCGGACCTGCGATGCAGGCTTAGGAACGCAAGCCAATCGGCACGCACGACGGCGGCAGCGCTTGGCGGACAGGCGTCGTCCCCGGATTCTGCTGCACTGCAGCACAGATTTTCCGCCAAGAGGCTATTGAAATCGATTTCATTGCCGATACAATCGATTTCATTGAGTTCTTTGGGAGGAGTTAAATGTCCAGACTTTCCGCATTCGCAGCATCCGTCGCCGCCATCGCGCTTACCGCGTCCGTCGCGCAGGCCGATGAGTTCACCATCGGTCTTTCCAACGGCTGGGTCGGCTCCGAGTGGCGCACCCAGATGATCGAGGAAGCGCAGGCCGCCGCAGCCGCCTGGGCCGACAAGGGCCACACCGTCAACGTCGTGGTGCAGAGCGCCAATGTCGACGTGCCGGGCCAGATTGCGCACGTGCGCAATTTCATCAGCCAGGGCGTCGACGCCATCATCATCAATCCGAACAGCCCGACGGCGTTCGATCCGGTCTTCGCGCAGGCCAAGGAAGCCGGCATCCTCGTGATCTCGACCGATGCCGAGGTGTCGTCGCCTGATGCGATCTATGTCGGCATCGACCAGACCGCCTGGGGTGCTGCCGGCGCCGAGTGGCTTGCCAAGACGCTCGACGGCAAGGGCAAGGTCGTGGCCATCAACGGCGTTGCAGGCCACCCGGCCAACGAGATGCGCGTTGCCGGCTATCGCTCGGTCTTCGAGAAGCACCCCGACATCGAGGTCGTCAACGAGGTCAACGCCAACTGGGATCAGGCGCAGGGCCAGCAGGCCATGCAGAACCTGCTCGCCACCTATCCGGACATCAACGGCGTCTGGGTGCAGGACGGCATGGCCGCCGGCGCATGGAAGTCGATCATGGATGCCGGCAAGGCCGGCGACATCGCGGCCACCGGCGAAATCCGCAAGGATTTCATCGACCTGTGGACGGCGGATAACCTGAACTCCGGCGCGTCGGTGAACCCTCCCGGCGTGATGGCCTCGGCGCTCAACGTCGCCGTGTTCATGCTGGAAGGCCGCGAGCTGAAGGAGCCGGCCACGGCGGGCCAGTACGGCAATGCCATGTATCTGCCGATCCCCTTCATCGACTCGTCGAACCTCTCGGAGGCCGCGGCGCAGGTCGAGGGCAAGCCAGGGCATTACTCCTACACCAGCGAGCTCTCCATCGAGGACGCCGAAGCGCTCTTCAAGTAGGCGCATCGCGGCTGGCGCGCCGTCTCCTGCGGCGCGCCGGCTTACCTTTCAGTTCGAGGCAAGACGATGACCGAGCTGCTCATCCGCGGCGCGCGGAAAGCCTATGGCGCGACGCTGGCTCTTCGCCGCGGCGATTTCGACCTCAAGGGCGGTGAAGTGCACGTGCTGATCGGCTCGAACGGGTCGGGCAAGAGCACGCTGTGCAAGATCGTCGCCGGTTCGGTGAAGCCGGACGCCGGCGAGGTCATCCTAAACGGCCAGCCCGTCACCATCGCCGGCCCGCAGGCTTCCCGCGCGCTCGGCATCGGCATCTTCTATCAGGAGCTCAGCCTGTCGGCGCGGCGTACGGTCGCCGAGAACATCCTTTTGCCCGACCTGCCGATGAAGGGTGGGCTGTTCGTTGATCGGGTGGCGCTCGCCAGCCGCGCGGCGCGCCAAATCGCGGAGTTCGAAGGCGTTTCCGGCGAAGGGTTCGCCGCCGACACGCCCGTCTTCAAGCTGCGCGCCGACCAGCGCCAGCTCGTCGAGATCATGAAGACGCTGGCGACCGAAGCGCCCATCCTCATCTTCGATGAGCCGACCTCGGCGCTCGACCGGGCGCAGGTCGAACGGTTTTTCGAAATCCTCAATCGGCTGAAAGGCGAGGGCAGGTCCATCGTCTTCATCTCGCACCGCATGGACGAAATCTTCGCCATCGGCGACCGTGTCACCGTCATCCGCGACGGCGAGACCGTGGCGACCTCCAACATCGCCGAAACGGATGTTCCCTCCGTCATCCGCCAGATGGTCGGCGAGCATGACGAGGTTGTCGCAGCCCCGCCGGCTGCACCTGCCGTATCAGGCGATACCGGCACCGCGCTCAGCGTGGAAGGTCTCGGCGGAAGCGGCTTTTCCAACGTGAGTTTTTCAGTCGCGCGCGGCGAAATCCTCGGTTTCGGCGGTCTGCATGGGCAAGGCCAGTCGGCAGTGCTGCGTGCGCTCTTCGGCGCCGCGCCGCATGCGTCGGGCTCGATCGCGGTGCGGGGCGAGCCTTTCGCAGCGGCTAACCCCCGCCAGGCGATCGCCCGTGGCGTTGCCTACGTATCAGGCGATCGCGGCCGTGACGGCATCGTGCAGGGCAGGCCGATCCTGGAAAACGTTACGCCGGTCCATTTCCTGCGCAACCGTCTGCGCATCGTGCGTCCGGGAGAGCTGCAGAAGAAGGCGGCTGGGCCGCTCGATGCGCTCAAGACCAAGTTCCAGACCATCGACCATCCGATCAATTCGCTGTCGGGCGGCAACCAGCAGAAGGTGGTCATCGCCCGCTGGCTGATCGACCGGCCAGACGTCCTCTTGCTCGATGATCCCACCAAGGGCATCGACCTTCAGGCCAAGTCGGATCTCTTCGCCCTGATCCGCCAACTGGCCGGCGAAGGTCTCGGTATCGTGCTGTATTCTTCGGAAGATGCCGAACTGCTGGCCAATGCCGACCGCATCCTCGTCTTCAACTCGGGCAGCGTGACGCGCGAGCTGAGCGGCGAGGACCGCACCCGTTACAACCTCTACCACGCCGCTTACGAGGCCGCCTGATGACGAGCCTTTCCGCTTCATCCCAACGCAGCGGCTTCGCCGCCGCCATCGAGCGCCTGCCGTTCCTGCCCGCCGTCCTCATCCTGGTCGCTCTCATTGCGCTCAATGGCTGGTTCGAGCCCAACAGTCTCGGCTTCCGCGCCGTCACCGGCCTCGTTAGCACCTATTTGGCGCTGATGATGCTGGCCATTGCCCAGACCTATGTGGTCATGGCCGGCGACATCGACCTGTCCGTGGGCGCGATCCTGTCGCTGGTCAACGTCGTCGTCATCGTGCTGATGGAGCAATGGGGTGGGGGCGGATTGACGGTGCTGGCGGCTTGTTTCGTCGGCATCCTCACCGGTCTCGCCTGCGGACTGGTCAACGGCCTCGTGGTGGCAGCCCTGCGACTCCAGGCGATCGTTGCGACCTTTGCCACCTCGATCTTCTTCACCGGCCTTGCGCTCTACGTGCTGCCGGTTGCGGGAACGCCGGCGCCGGCCGCGTTCTGGCGCACTTATGGCGGCCGCATACTCGAAATCCCGTTCGTCTTCTGGGCCGTGGCGGTGCTTGCGCTCCTCCTCGTGGCCTTGGTGCGCACGCGGCTGACCACGCTGCTGCTCGCCGTCGGTGACGACGCGCAGGGCGCATTCCAGAGTGGCCTGCCGGTCGTTGCCATCCGCATCAAGGGCTATGTACTTTGCGGCCTGTTCGCCGCGCTCGCCGCACTCTGCGTCACCGGTGACACGGCCAGCGGCGACCCGTTGGTCGGCGGCAAGATGACGCTCTACAGCGTCGCGGCCGTCGTTCTCGGTGGCAGCGCGCTTTCCGGCGGCAAGGGCACGGTGGTCGGCTCGCTCGTCGGCGCGCTCATCATCGGGCTCATCAATTCGCTGGTGTTTTTCGTCGGCACGCCGTCCGAGTGGCAGAACCTCGTCCAGGGCCTCGCGATCCTCATCGCGCTGATGGCCGGCGTCTTCGTCGGCCGGAGGGTGGGCCAATGAGCGCACCGGTAAGCACCCAAAAGACGACGCCCGGCGGCAATGTCGTGCTCGATCTCGTCAAGCAGCCCATCGTCGTCGCGCTGATCCTGATCGCAGTTTTGCTCGCCCTTGGCGAGGCGCTGTCGCCTGGTTTCGCCTCGCTGCAGCAGATCCTGCGGCTGGCCATCGTGGCCGCATTGCTCGGCATCGTGGCGGCCGGCCAGAACCTCGTCATCCTCGGCGGCCGCGAAGGAATCGACCTGTCGGTCGGCGGCGTCGTGTCGCTGTCGGCGATCCTCGCCGGCAACATCATGTCGGGGCAGGATGGCGGCATCCTGCCGGCAGTGCTTGCCTGCGTTGCCGTCGGCGCTCTCTTCGGGCTCTTCAACGGCCTCGGCGTCACCTTGCTGCGCATCCCGCCGCTGGTCATGACGCTGGGCATGCTGGGCGTGCTTCAGGGGCTGCTGGTGGTCATCCGCCAGGGCATTCCCTCCGGGCGCGCAGCACCCGCCCTGTCGCAGTTCGTGTCCCAGCCGTTCCTGTTTGGCCTGCCCGGCATCATCTGGCTGTGGATCGCGATCGGCCTGTTCATGGCCTTCCTGCTCAAGCGCACCGTGTTTGGTCACCGCATCTATGCGGTCGGCTCCAACGAGCAGGCGGCTTTTATGGCAGGCGTTCCGGTGCGCACCATCAGGGTCGCGCTGTTCATGCTGTCGGGCATGTTCGCGGCCATCGCCGGCATCTGCCTGCTCGGTTATTCCGGCTCGTCCTTCGCTAATGTCGGCGAGACCTACATGCTGCCGTCGATCATCGCCGTGGTGCTTGGCGGCACGCCGCTCGCCGGCGGTCGTGGCGGCTACACCGGCACGATGGCAGGCGCCATGCTGCTGGTGGTGCTGCAAAGCATCCTGACGACCATCAACATCGACGAATCCGGCCGCCAGATGATCTTCGGCGCCACGCTTCTCGTGCTGATGCTGTTCTACGGGCGTGGGAAGGCGATGCGGGGATGAGCAGCCGCGCCAAGATCAAGGACATCGCGGCGTCGGTCGGCGTGTCGCCGGCCACCGTTTCGCGCGCGCTGACCGGGTCTGGCCTCGTGGCGGAGCCCACGCTCAGCCGCATCCGCGAGGCGGCGCAGAAGATGCACTATCGCCCCAACGTCTCAGCGCGCAACCTGCGCACCCAGCGTTCGATGGCGGTGTTGATGGTCGTACGCGACGTCGGCAACCCCTTCTATCTCGAGATCCTCAAGGGCGTGGAAACGACCGCCCGCGAGGCCGGCTATTCGGTGCTGATGGGCAACACCGAGAACAATCCGGAGCGTGAGGTCGAATATTTCGACATGCTGCGCGACGGCCATGCCGACGGCATGATCCTGATGACGGGCAAGCTGCCCGACCGTGCAGGCTATTCCGAACAGGTGAGAGGCCTGCCCGTCGTTGTGGCGCTGGAAGAGATCGCCGAAAGCGGGCTCCCGCACGTCATGATCGACAATGAGGCTGCATCGCGGCGCGCCGTTGAGCATCTGATCGGCCTCGGCCATCGCCGCATTGCCCACATCACCGGCCCCGTGCCCGAAATCATGAGCCTGCGCCGTCAGGACGGCTATCGTCGCGCCATGGCCGCTGCGGGGCTGCCGATACCGGAGGGATACGAACCGGTAGGTGATTATCTTCTGCATACCGGCGAGCGCCTTTGCCGCGACCTGTTCTCGCTGGCCGAGCCGCCCACGGCCGTCTTCGTTGCCAATGACGAGATGGCTTTCGGTGCGATCAACGAACTGCGTCGCATGGGGCTCGACGTGCCCGGCGACGTGTCGGTGGTCGGCTTCGACGACCTTTTCCTGAGCCAGGCCTTCCACCCGCCGCTGACCACCGTCAGCCAGCCGCGCATGGCAATCGGCCAGCAGGCGATGGAACTGCTGCTGCGCGTCTTCTCCGACGAGGGCGTGGCCCCGTCGGCAGTGGAGATGCCGACCGAACTCAAGTTGCGCGGATCCACTGCGGCGCCGCGCGCCCAATCCTGAAAAGACAGAACAACGGAGACAACCCATGGGCTTCGAGCCGAAGAACACGCTGCGTATCGGTCTGGTCGGCACGGGCTTCATCGCCCAGTTCCATCTGCGTTCGATGCTGGGCGTACGCAATGTCGAGGTGACGGGCGTCTACAGCCGCAGCGGCGACAAGCGGCAGAAGATTGTCGAACTGGTCGACGAACTGGGCCTTGGCCAGTGCACCGCGCATGAGAGCCTGGAAAGCCTGCTGCAGGCCGGCGATGTCGATGCGGTCTGGATTCTCTCGCCCAACCACACCCGGCTCGACATCATGCGTACCATTCATCAGGAGGTGACGGCTGGGCGTTCGAAGATTTTCGCCGTCGCCTGCGAAAAGCCGCTGGCGCGCACCATCGGCGAGGCGCGCGAGATGCTTCGGCTCGCCGAGGAAGCGGGCCTCAACCACGGTTATCTCGAGAACCAGGTATTCTGCACGCCCGTCATTCGCGGCAAGGAGATCATCTGGCGCCGCGGTGCATCGACCACCGGCAGGCCCTATCTGGCGCGCGCGGCGGAGGAGCATTCCGGCCCGCACGAGGCTTGGTTCTGGCAGGGCGACAAGCAGGGCGGCGGCGTTCTTTCGGACATGATGTGCCACAGCGTCGAGGTCGGCCGGCACCTGCTGACGGCGCCCGGCGCGCCGCGCAATTCGCTCACCGTCAAGGCCGTCAACGGCATGGTCGCCAACCTCAAATGGACGCGCCCGCATTATGCCGACCAGCTTCGTGAGCGCTACGGCGCCGAAGTCGACTACCGCAATCGCCCGTCCGAGGACTTCGCCCGCGCGACCATTGCGCTGGAGGACGAGGAAGGCAACGAACTGGTGATCGAGGCCTCCACCTCCTGGGCCTATGTCGGTGCGGGTCTACGAATCCAGCTCGAACTGCTGGGGCCCGAATATGCGATGGAATTCAACTCGCTGGCGACCGGCCTCAAGGTCTTCATGTCGCGCGCCGTCACCGGGTCGGAGGGAGAGGACCTTGTCGAGAAGCAGAATGCCGAGCAGGGGCTGATGCCGGTGCTTGAGGACGAAGCCGGCGTCTACGGCTACACCGACGAAAACCGCCACATGGTGGAGTGCTTCCGCAAGGGCGAGACGCCACTCGAGACCTTCCACGACGGCCTCGCCGTCGTCGAGATGCTGATCGGCCTCTACCGTTCGGCCGAGACCGGGCAGACGATCAATTTCCCCGCGCCGGAGCTGGAAGACTACGTGCCGCCCGTCGCGCGTCCCCGGGCCTGACGGTCGCACCGTGGAAGCCGAACGCATTCTGGTTCTGGGCAACGTCAACGTCGATCTCGTCATGGGCGAGGTCGACGGCTGGCCTGCCGTCGGCACGGAGGTGATCCTTCCACGCAGCGAGATGCGTGCTGGCGGCTCCGCCGGCAACACAGCTCTGGCCTTGTCTGGCCTGCGCGTCCCCCACCGGCTGGTCGCCTCGGTCGGCACCGACGTGATGGGCGACTGGCTCGCCGGCTGCTTCGACGACGCCTACTCGACCTGGATCGCAATGGACGGCGCAACCACGCTGACCGTGGGCATCGTGCACAGGGGCGGCGACCGCGCGTTCTTCACGACGACCGGGCATCTTGCTGTCGCGGCCGTCGAGGACCTTCTGGCGCATGTTCCAGGAGCTCCGGCGGGCAACGCCTACGCCATCATCTCCGGGGGGTTCCTCATGCCCAAGATCGAACGGGAAACCTCTGCCCTGATCGCCGCGCTGCAGGCGAGGGGCTGGAAGGTCGCCATCGATCCCGGTTGGCCGCCCGCCGGCTGGACGACCGAGACGCGCGACCGGATGCGCACTTGGCTGGCCGAGGCCGACATCGCGCTCATTAATGCGGAAGAAGCAAAAGGTATTGCGGCAACGGATACGCTCGATGCCGCGATTGCATTCCTGCGTCCGGACAGCGCTTCGGACCGTATCCTGGTGGTCAAGAGCGGCGCCGACGGTGCTCTCGTGATGGAGCGCGACGAGACCATCGCAGTCGAAGCCCCGAAGGTCGAGGTCATCGACACGGTCGGAGCCGGTGACACCTTCAATGCCTGCTTCCTCTCCGTGCTCGCGCGCGGCGGCAGCATGCGCGAGGCCGGCGAGGGCGGTGTCCGCGCCGCCTCCAGTGCCATCTCCACCTTCCCGCGACGTTACGACCTCTGATCCACCCTACACGGGTGGAGCGTTTTTCACCTCCGCGCGTTGTTCGCGCAGAGGAGACTGATCATGACCGAGATACTCTGGCTGCTGATCGTTATAGGCGGCCCCATTTTGATCGCCGTACTTTTGGCCTACGCGATGCTTAATCGCCGCAAACGCTCGACAGGAGAGGTGGCCGCGCAGCGCAGTGCCACGCGCCAGCTCTACGAAGAGAAGGAAAAGCCTGCCCCCGCGCCACTCAACAAGGTGGCGACGCCCGACGAGTCGCGTGAAACGCCGGCAACGCGCTCCCTGCGCGCCGAACGGGCCCGCGCGGATGCCGAGGAAGAACTGGAAGAGGGGCTGGAAGACACGTTTCCCGCCAGCGATCCGGTTTCAGCCACGTCCACCACAACCACCGGCGCGCCGAAGCAGCGCCGCAACGGTCAGTAGTCGCGCTCGAAGAACACGCCGAGGGACGAGTCGCCGTCGCTTCCGAGCGAGCCGCGCGCCTTCAGTTCCTCGGTGATGTCGAGATTGATCGTTCCACGCGTCGAGCCCTGCGCGCCGGCTTCCACGCCCAGATAGATGTTGTCGCTGATGTAGCGGCCGGCCCGCACGGCGGCATTGCCTTCACTGTCGGTCACCACGTCGAGATCGTCGAGGCCCGTCGCGTTACGCAGGCTGCCGAGCAGCGACGTGTTAGAGCCGCCCGCCAGTTCGGCCGCCGCTGCCGCAAGCTGCGCGATCTGCAGCGGCGACAGTTCACTCAGGCCTCGGTTGAAGATCAACCGCGCCAGCACCTCGTCTTCAGGCAGCGCCGGCTGCGAGGAGAATGAGATATCGAGATCGGAAACGCGTCCCGACACCGTGATGAACACGGTGATGTCGCTGCTGGCCGAACGGGCGACGAAGTTCAGGAACGGATCGAGGTCGCCCACCAGCGTTACCGTGCCTTCGTCGAAGGTGATACGCTGGGCGAGGATCGAAAGCCGGCCGCGAATGAGGTTGAAGCCGCCCACCGGCTGGATGTCGGTCACCGGCCCCGTCAGCTGGACGCGCCCGCCGAGTTCCGCGTCGAGCCCGCGGCCGCGCACGAAGATGCGGGCAGGGGCGTTCACACCGACATTGAGCCGCAGAACACTCGGCCGCGCCGAGGGCGTCGGCGTGCCGTCATTGGCCCGAGCGCGCTCCAGTGTCCGCTGTACGCCGGGCGGTGGGTTTCGGTGTATGACGTCGATGGAAGCAGCACCTCCGGCCAGATTGTCCGGCACGGTGATCTCCGCGCGCTCGACATTGATCTCGCCCGCAAGAACCGGGTCCCGGGTCAGCGCGCCGGTAACTGCGAGGTTGCCGTTCACCGTCGCGACCACCATGTCGCCGTCTGCATAGCGCGCCTGGTTCAGCGCGACGCGGATGTCGGCCGGGAAGCCCGCCGCTGCGTTGGTCGAAATCGTACCGCTGGCGCTCAGACTGCCGCCTGCCGACAGCGAGGCATTGGCGGAGCGGATGGTCACGGTCTCGCCGTCGATCGACGCCATGACGTTGATGTCGCGCAGGCCCACATTGCTTTCAGGGTCGATCACCTGCGCGCCGTTGGTGGACGCCATGCCGCGGATGACCGGCTGCTGGATGCTGCCTGAGACCGAACCGCTGAGTTGCACGACGCCGACGAGCTGCGTGCCGCGGTCGGCCAGGAAGCGGTTCGCCAGCGACAGCGGCGCAGCACCGTTGAGGTTCACGGAAAGGCCGTTGCCGGACAGGGGCACCGTTCCGCTCGCGTCGAGCGACAGGCCGGCCGGTCCGGTCACCGAAACGGACGAAAGCGTCACCGCCTGGTCGGCGAAGCGGCCCGCTGCGGTCGCGTCCAGCGAAGCAATGCCGGCCGCCTGCAGGGGAGCGGCGCTGAGGCTGCTTCCGCGCAGGTTGAAATTCGCCTGCGGGGCGCTCGTTGTCCCGGCAACCCGCGCGGTTCCGGTGATGGTCCCGCCGAGGTCCTGGCCGGGCGCAACGCGATTGAGCGCCGCCAGCGGAAACGCATTGAGGTCGATGTCGAGCGCGAGCTGGCCGTCATCGAGCGGCACGCCTCCGCGCACATCAGCGCGCAGGCCTTCCGGGCTGCTGACGGAGGCATCCACATTCAGCCGCTGCCCGGTCGTCTCGCCGCTCGCCCGCACGTTCAGGGAGCTCTGTCCGGCCTGTTGCAGCGCGGCGGCGGTGATGGCGTCGCCGTTAAGCGTGAACCGCGCGTTTGGCGCGTCGCGCTCACCCGAAACTGTCGCTTCGGCGTTGAGCGTGCCGCCCAGGCCGAGGTCGGGCCGCACGAGATTGGCGATCGACAGCGGCAGCCGCGCGATCGAAACGTCGAGGTCGATGATCCGTGCGATGCTGCCGTCTGCCGAGATGCGTCCACCGGCGACGTCGACGGCCAGGGAATCGATCTCGATGCTGTCACCGACGATCAGCAGCGATGCCGGTTCCAGCAGGCGCGCGGTGACGACGCCCTGGCCGAGCGAGGCTTCCTCGAGACCGATGCGGAACCCTTGACCTTCTGGCGAAAGCGCTCCGCGCGCCCGAGCCTGGGTGCCGTTGTCCAGCTTCGCGTCGGCCTCGAAGGCGGTGGTCTCGCCGCTGCTCTGCGCGCTCGCGTTCAATGTCGCGACTTCGACGCCGCCGGCTACCAGCGCCTGCGCGTTGACCGTGCCATTCACCACCGGCACGCCGAAGAGGTCTTCGAGCTTGGCCTCGATGTCGGCCTGCCCGAGCTGCGTTTCCCCCATCCGGAAGTCGCGCACGGTCGCCTCCGCCGTTGCGTTCTGTTTGCCTTCCTCGGTCGAGGAAAGCGCCACAGTCGCATCGACGGCACCTGCCGCTTGAACGAGGAACAGGGCAGCGGCCGTCGAGATGTCTGCGGCGTCGACAGCCAGATCGCCGTCGAGCAGGCCGGTCGGGCCCTGCGTGACCGATCCGGTGAGCCGCGCGCCGCCGGCGGTGAATTCGAGGTCGCTCAGGCGGCGCTCGCCGGCCGCTGAAGCAACGCCAGCCGAAAGCTGCACGCGCACGCCGTCGAGGAAGGCGTCGCCGCCGACCGTGCCTGCGACCGCGCCACCGTCCAGCGTGCCGTCGAAGGCGATCTGCGCCTGCGTCAGGCGCTTGCCCGCAAGGCTGCCGTCGGCCACGCGCGCCAGCGTGTTGATGGCGATCGGCCCTTCGCTGCCGGAAAGCCGTCCGCGCGCTTCGAGCCGGCCCTGCGCCTGCTGCGATACGAGCGCGAGGTCGGAAAGGGTCAGCGCGTAGTCAAAATCGGCCGCGCCCGTGGCGATTGTGCCGTCTGCGGTCAATTCGATGCGCTCGTTGCCGACGCGCAGGTTCTCGGCGGCCAGCCCGTTCTCGCCGCGCGCGACCCGGCCGGTGATCGTTGTTTCCCCGCCAAGAAGATTGTCGGCAGCCTCGATCCCGATGCGAAGTTCTCTGGCCGCGCTGTCGATCGTCAGGTCGAAAGCGCCGCTCACAGGCCGCAGCTCGCCACTGGCACGCAGGTCGAGAGCACCCTGCAGGTCGCGACCGGCAAGGCCAGAGAAGGGCGCTATGCTCTGCGCCTGAACCGCCATATCGCCGTTGAAGGCCAGTTCGGCGATCTTGCCTTCCAGCGAGACCGAGAGGCCGTTGCCTGAAAGGACCGCGTTGGCGAGGTCTACCTGCGCGCCGGCATTCCACGAGCCGTCGACGTCGAGCGTGATCTCGTCGCCCAGCGCTTCGCCGACGTCGGCACGCGTCGCGATGATGCCTGACAGGGCCCCGTCGACGCCAAAGGTGATGCTGCGCGCGTCCGGTCGGTCTAGGTTGCGAGCGAGCCCGCCGAGATCGAACACCGCGCGCTCGGCGGTGAACTCGGGCGTTGCCAGCGCGTCGACCGCGATCTGGCCCGACCATTCCTCGCTGCCGGCTTCTCCGAAGGAGAGGTCCACCGTGGCGCGTCCGACGGTTGTCTCGCCGCCTGGCAGCGGGAGCACCACGCGCTCGGCGCTGCCGTTGTCGATCGTCGCATCGAGGTTCAGATGGCGCAGAAACCCGTCGGCCTGCGTTTCGGCCGCGGCCTGCAGCGACAGTGCCGCGCTGCGCAGATCGAGCGTATCGAGCCGCATGCCGCCTGCATCCTTGACGAGGCCGCGCGCCTCGAGCGTCGTCTCCGCGCCGAAGAAGTCGCGGAACTGCACCGGGATGAGCCTTGCGATCGGCCCGGAAAGCTCCGCGCCATAGGCCAGGCCTTCGTCCTGGCGACGGATCTGCGTGATGCCGCTCAGCACGCGCTCGCCGTCGGCGTCGAGCGCCAGCGTCACGTCGAGGCTCGACAATGGCCCCGCGCCGGTAACCTCGAGAGCGACGGGCGGGCGGCCCTCGATGTTCAGCGCGTTGGCGACGATGCCGTCTGCCGGTTCGGAAAGCTTCAGATCGAGGTCCAGCTCCTCGGTTTCGTTCGCATAGGTCGCGGTCAGGCCGAACTGCCCGCCGGGGCCGTCCAGTCGCGTGATATCGAGGGCGGTATCGAGCGAACCGTCTTCCAGCCGGATGCGGCCCGCGACCGAGAGCTCGGATTCAAGGCCGAACACGTCCTGTCCGAAGCTGATCGAAGGCACTTCCAGCGCATCCAGATTGATCGCGATGGGTAGTTCCGGGATCTGGAACGAGCTCGATTCCGGCGCCGGCAGGCTTTCGTCCGGGATCGGCTTGCGAACCACCTCGATCCGTTCGGCGCTCAGCGTGTCGATCTGCAGGCGCTGCCGCAACAGCAGCGTCGTCCGGCTCCAGACGATGGAGGCGTTGACGATGCGCAGCCACACACCTTCATTGTCGGCGACGGTGATCTGGCCGATCTGCGCATTGGAGGACAGAACGCCCTGTATGCCCTGTATACGGATCTGACGGTTCGGCGCAGACAGCCGGTCCTCGATGAACGACATCAGGAGCCCGCGTTCCTCTTCCGGCGTTTCCTGCTGCGCAAGGGCAGGGGCCGTCATTAGGAACATCAGAAGGGCGGCGAGAATGCGCATCAGAATGCCTGTCCTATGCCGACATAGACGCCGACGCTGGGATCGCCCTCCCGGCGGTCGAGCGGAACGGCCACGTCGAGCCGGATCGGCCCGAGCCCGGTGATGTAGCGCAGGCCCACACCAGCGCCCACCCGCACGTCCTCGTTGAAGCTCGGGATCGTGTCCTCGCCGACATAGCCGGCATCGACGAACCCGACGACGCCGATGGAATCGGTGACGCGAACGCGCGCCTCGACCGATGCTTCCGCCAGCGAGCGGCCGCCGATCACGTTCCCGGCGGCCGTCGGCACACCGATATTGCGGTAGCCGTAGCCGCGTACCGAGCCGCCGCCGCCGGCAAAGAACAGCATGTCCGGCGGCAGTTCGGCGATCGAGGGGCCCGTCAACATCCCCAGCTTGAGGCGACCAGCCAGCACGAAGCGGTTCTCCGCGCCGAAACCGTAATAGGCGCGG
This sequence comes from Neoaquamicrobium sediminum, assembly GCF_040970315.1. NCBI lineage: Bacteria > Pseudomonadati > Pseudomonadota > Alphaproteobacteria > Hyphomicrobiales > Phyllobacteriaceae > Neoaquamicrobium > Neoaquamicrobium sediminum. Next base: position 1,026,483 of record NZ_JAZHFV010000002.1, read on the forward strand.
GCCTCGGCGGTGGCTTTGAAGGCCGGGTTGCCGTATTCGAATTCGTAGAACGGATACGCCGTCGCCTCGAGGAACAGGCCCTCGGTTGCGTCCGCGGCGTTGTCGCGGCTGTCATAGCTGAGGCTGCCCGACACGCCGACGGTGGTGAAATCGCGCCTGCCGAATTCGTCGTCGTCGAAGCGCGCCCGCCCACCCATGAGGAACAGCTTGGCCGACAGCTCCTCGCTGAAAAGGTGTGTGAAGCCGCCGGTCGCGGTGACGGCGGTGCGGGTATAGGCGTCAAGCACCTCGCGGTCGCCGAAGAGCGATGCCGTGAAATCGGTATCCGGCGTATAAACGCCGGGCTTCACGAAGGTCGCGCCCACGCGATAGGTGAATTCGTCCGGCTTGAAGGTTTCGCCGATGCCTGCGACCTTGGCTTCGACACGCAGCCGCTCGGCGCGCCCGAAGAGGTTGCGGTGCAGCCAGAAGGTCTCGAGCCCGAGTCCGTCAATGGTCGAATAGGTGCCGCCGACGCCGAAGCGGCGCGGCAGCCGTTCCTGCACGATATAGGTGATCGGCAGCATGCCGTTGGCGTCCAGCATCTCCGCTTCCTGGAAGCGCGCGGCGCGGAAGACGTCGAGGCGGGCGATGCGCGTGCCGGCGCGCTTGATGTCGTCTGGGTCGTATTCCTGCCCCTGCCGCAGCCCGGTCATCCAGGCGAGCCATTCCGGGTCGATCCGCTCCGCGCCCTCCACGGTCACCGGTCCGTAATAGGCCTTCTGGCCCGGATCGACGGTAATGCGTGCATCGATGACATCGGCGTCGTGCGCGGCCTCCACGCGCCGGTCGGCGATCTCGGCCTTGGCGTGGCCCTGCTGGCGCCAGGCTTCCACCGCAAGCCGCTCGGCGCGCAGCACGGCGCCCGACTTTGCGACCTCACCAGCGGCGAAACCTTCTTCACGCGGGTCGTCGACCTCGTCGCGGCGGTTGGTTGCCGGCGGCGCCTGGTTGACGATCTCGGCCTCGCGGAAAGTGAAGAGGGGGCCGGGATCGACGGTCACCAGGACGGTGGCCGGTTCGGCCAGCGTGGCATCGGGCGCAAGCTCGGCGGCCTCACGTCCGTCTATGCGGATCGAGATCGTGCCGCCGTAGCGTCCCTCGGAATAGAGCGTCGCAAGCAGCCGGCGATAGTCGCCACGGGCCTTTGCCAGCAGGCCGGCAGCACCCGAAGCCGGTTCCTCGCGGTCGGCCCATAGCGTCGAGGCGCCGCGCAGCTTTCGCTCCAGCCCGTCCTCGTCCTCGCCGACGGCGAACTCGACATCGTAGTTCTGCGGCTCGCCGATCACCAGGTCTTCCTCGGCCGGTTCATCGCGGCCGAAGAGCTTGAGCCCGAAAATCTCGAACGCATGTGCGGGCAGCGGCGCGGCCATGGCCACGCACACGACACCCGCAACGACACGGAAAGCCAATCCTGGAGACGACCTGCGCCCGATCAAGCGTACACCTTACACATCACAACAATCGCGCTGGCTTCTGGCTGCCACCGGCGCGATTATCGATGTCATAACCTTAAGAATCCGCTTTCAACGGACCGCACCCGGGGCAATCTACCGATGCGGCACCCCCTTGTCCAACGCCCCCCGGTCACGGAATGTTACGGAACATCCTGTTGTTCTTCACGTTTTCTTGTTTCGGCGGGGCCGCGAAACAGGAGTGAGCACCATGCCTGCGACATCCAAGGCACAGCAGAAGGCAGCCGGGGCAGCGCTCGCCGCCAAGCGCGGCGAGATCAAGAAATCCGAGCTGCAGGGCGCGTCGCGCGAGATGTATGAATCGATGACCGAAGACCAGCTCGAGGACTTCGCGGAGACTAAGCGCAAAGGCCTGCCTGAGAAGAAGTCGGACTAGTTATCGCGCCGCCAGGAACGCCGCGATTGCCGGTATTCGTAGATGCTCGACCAGCGCCACGCGCTCGGGCGTGAAGTGACCCTCGACATCGAGCATATTGACAGTACCCAGCATCTTGCCGCGCACGAAGACCGGCATGTTGACGCAGGAGCGGCAGCCGAGCGAGCCGATCAGCTCCCAGTCGGGGAAGTGGCCCGCGATCGCCTCCAGCGTGTTGGCGACGAACAGTTGCTTGCCGATGACCACCTGTTCGAACCAGGGATCGACGGTGATCGGCTTGGTGCCGGAGACAGGATAGGCCTCCGGCATGTTGGTGTAGAGGCGCCGTGCGACTTCGGCGTCGAGGTCGACCGTCGTCACCGTGAACAGCTTTGCGCCGACGATTTGTTGGGCCAGCGCCTGCAATGCCTGCCATGGCTTCTGCGGCCCGGTTTCCTCGGCGATGGCGCGGTGAAATGCGCCGAGCGCGGCGTGGATGTCATGCGATGTCATGGGTGTCCTCAGGCGGATAGGCGCGTCGTGCTCTTTTCGACGAGTTCGCGCGAATAGGGGTCGGTCATGGTGTTGGTCTTGAGCGCGTCGACCGTCGCCACTTCCACGATACGGCCCTGACGCATGACAGCCAGCCGGTCGCACAGGAAGGAGACGACAGGCAGGTCGTGGGTGACGAGGATGTAGGTCAGGCCCTGTTCGCGGCGCAGGCGCTTGAGCAGATTGAGGATTTCAGCCTGGACCGAGACGTCGAGCGCCGAGGTCGGCTCGTCCAGCAGCAGGATTTTCGGCTTGAGCATCAGCGCGCGGGCAATCGCCACGCGCTGCCGCTGCCCGCCGGAAAGCTGGTGCGGCAGCCGGAACCGGAATTTCGGGTCGAGCCCGCAGGCGTCCATCATCTCGGGAACGCGCTTGTCGGCGCCGCCGATGCCGTGGATGGTCAGCGGCTCGGACAGCGTCGCGTCGACCGTCTGGCGCGGATGCAGCGATCCGTACGGATCCTGGAATACCATCTGGCAAAGTGCCGCGAATGTCCGGTCGATGCGCTTTCCGCGCGCCTTGCCGAACAGCGAGATTTCCCCTTCCCAGTCGGGCGCGAGCCCGGTGATGGCGCGCAACACGGTCGATTTGCCGGACCCGCTCTCACCCACCAGCCCGAAGCATTCGCCCTCGGCGATGTTGAGCGAGAGGCCTTCAACGACAAGGGTATCGCCGTAGGAGATGTCGAGGTTGCGCAGTGAGATCGCGTTCATGCCGTCTCCCACTGGCTGCGGTCGAGCACCGGCAGCTCGTCGCGCGTTTCATCCAGCCGCGGCACGGATGCCAGCAGGCCGCGCGTATAGGGGTGCGTGGCCTTGTCGAGTTCGCTCGCCCGGCATTCCTCCACCACCTCGCCGCGATACATGACGAGGATGCGGTCGCAGAAGGCGGAAACCAGATGCAGGTCGTGGCTGATGAAGATCAGCCCCATGCCGTTTTGGGTGATCAGCTCGTCTATGATCTTCAGAACCTCGCCCTGCACCGAAACGTCGAGCGCCGAGGTCGGCTCGTCTGCGATCAGGATCGACGGGGCAGGAATCAGCATCATGGCGATCATTACGCGCTGGCCCATGCCGCCCGATACCTCATGCGGGTAGAGGTCGAACACCCGTTCGGGATCGCGGATCTGCACCGCCTCCAGCATGTCGAGCACCCGCTGGCGTATCTGCTTGCGCGGCAGCTTCTCGTGCACGGCCAGAGCCTCGCCGATCTGCTCGCCGACGGTCAGCACCGGGTTGAGCGAGAATTTCGGGTCCTGCATCACCATCGAGATGCGCGCGCCGCGCACCTTGCGCATCTCGCGCTCGGAGATTGACAGCAGGTCCTGGCCCTCGAAGCGCAGCCTGTCGGCGGTCACCACCCCCGGCGCGCGGATGAGGCGCAGGATCGAGCGCCCCGTCATCGACTTGCCCGAACCGCTTTCGCCGACGATGCCCAGCCGCTCGCGGCCGAGCGAGAAGGAAACGCCGCGCACCACCTCCACCGGGCCGGTCGCGGTGGGAAAGCGCACCCGCAGGTTCTGCACGTCCAGCAGCGGTTCGCTCATTGCTTGCCTCCGCTCTTGGGGTCGAGCACGTCGCGCAGGCCGTCGCCGAGGAAGCAGAAGCCCAGGCTGACGATTACGATGGCGAAGCCCGGCATGGTGGCAACCCACCACTGGTCGAGGATGAACGCGCGGCCACGCGAAATCATCGCGCCCCATTCCGGCAGCGGCGGCTGTGCGCCGAGCCCGAGGAACCCGAGGCCCGCCGCCGTCAGGATGATGCCGGCCATGTCGAGCGTCACGCGGATGATGACCGAGGACGAGCACAGCGGCAGGATATGGCGCAGAATCACCCGTGCGGCCGATGCGCCCTGCAGGCGGATCGCGGCGATGAATTCGGAATTGCGGAAGGTGAGCGTCTCGGCGCGTGCAATGCGCGCATAGGCCGGCCACGACGTGATGGCGATGGCGATGACGGCGTTCTCGATGCCGGGCCCGAGTGCCGCCACGAAGGCGAGCGCCAGGATCAGCTTCGGCATCGACAGGAAGACGTCCGTCACACCCATCAGGATGCGGTCCGTCCAGCCGCCGAAATAACCCGAGATGGCGCCGATGATCAGGCCCAGCGGCGCTGCGATCGCCGCCACCAGCAACACGATCACCAGCGTGATGCGTGCGCCGTAGACGATGCGCGACCAGATGTCCCGCCCGAGTTCGTCGCTGCCGAGCCAGAATTCAGGCCCCGGAGGCTGCAGCCGGTCGGTCAGCGTGCCGGCATAGGGCGAATGCGTGGCGAAGAACGGCGCGAAGACGGCCAGCACCACCAGCGCGAGAATGATGAGCGCACCGATCACCGCAAGCGGGTTGCGCATCAGCGCCATGAAGACGCGATAGGAGCGCCCGAGCCGCGCCTGCATGCGCGAGGCGGGGGATTCCGTCAGAAACCATTCGCGGGTCGTCATGGCGCGCTCCTCGACGTAGGGTCGCGAATGACGAGTTCTTGCGCGCCCCCCTCTGTCCTGCCGGACATCTCCCCCACGCGGGGGGGGATCGGTCCGCGCGCCACTTTTCGCCAACCTTCAGCGTTGCAGACTAGGTGCGGAAGCAAATGAAGGCTGATCTCCCCCCATGTGGGGGAGATGTCCGGCAGGACAGAGGGGGGCAACGTAGAGCGCGGCGTGTGGATCGAGAGGTCTTGCATCGTCCTCACCTCGCTCTCGGGTCCAGCACGCGATAGAGCACGTCGGAGACCTTATTGATGGCGATGAAGACCGCGCCGATCACCAGCGTCGCGCCCAACACTGCATTCATGTCCGCATTGAGCAGCGCCGATGTCAGGTAGTTGCCGATGCCCGGCCAAGAGAACACGGTTTCGATCATCACCGAGCCTTCCAGAAGCCCGGCATAGGAGAGGCCGATGACCGTGATCAGCGGCACCCGGATCGGCCTGAACGCGTGGCGCCAGATTACCTGCCGCTCGGGCACGCCCTTCACGCGGGCGGTGATGACGTATTCCTGGCTCAATTGGTCGAGCATGAAGGAGCGGGTCATGCGTGCGATGTAGGCGAGGCTGAAGAAGCCGAGGATCGAGGCCGGCAGCACCAGATGGCTGACGGCATTCCAGAACACCGTCCAGTCGCCTGCGATTATGCTGTCCACCAGCATCAGGCCGGTCACCGTCGGCACCAGCCCGTCATAGAAGATGTCGAGCCGGCCCGGCCCACTCACCCATTGAAGGCGGGCGTAGAAGAGCAGCAGCCCGATGAGGCCGAGCCAGAAGGCGGGAACGGAATAGCCGAGCAGGCCGACGACGCGGATCGCCTGGTCGGTGAGGCTGCCGCGCCGCGCCGCCGCCACGACGCCCATCGGCACGCCGAGCACCACGCCGATGATGATGCCGAGCGTCGCCATTTCCAGCGTGGCGGGAAAGACGCGCGCGAGGTCCGAGGCAACAGGCCGGCCGGTGGTGACAGATGTGCCGAGATTGCCGGTCAGCACGTCTCCGACATAGGATGCGAACTGCATGACAAGCGGCCGGTCGAGCCCCATCTCCACCCGCACCCGCTCATAGACTTCCTGCGGCGCGCGGTCGCCGACGACGGCGAGAACCGGGTCGATCGGGATGATGCGGCCGATGAAGAAGGTGATCGCCAGCAGCCCAAGGAAGGTAAGCGCGATGGTGATCGCGAACGCCCCCGCCGACATCGCGAAACGCCGGCCTGCGCGCATTCGGCCTCCAGCCGCGCTCGTCTGGGCACGGCCGATACCCGGCTCGACTGCTGGTTCGATCGACAAGCTGAGATTGCTCCGCTGGCGTCGCACGATCTGTCGATAGTACCCAACAGGAAAAACGCGCGCTCTCGAAATTTCAGACTTGGATAATACAAATAATTTTGCTTGTATCAAAAAAATTTTGATGGAGTGCGCCGGCCTGTGAATATCCCGCAGCACCAAAGCCCGGCCCAGCAATCGGCGCAGCCGCGTGTGGGCGCGTTGATCCGGGCGCGTCGGCGCCAATTGCACATGACGTTGCAGGCGCTCGGCGAGGCGGCCGGGCTCTCCGTCGGCTTCCTCAGTCAGGTCGAGCGTGACCAGGCGACACCGTCTCTGGGCGCGCTTGCGGGGATCGCACGCGGCCTTGGCGTCGATATTGACTACTTTGTCGCCACGCCGTCGATCGGCAACGGCGTCACCCGCGCCGGCTCGCGCCAGACCTTCTCGCTGCCGGGCTCATCGGTGATGTACGAGCGGCTGCACGCCGAGTTTCCGGGCAGGGGGCTTTCGTCCTTCGTCATGATCGTGCCGCCGGGCCACCATTCCGAGATGGTCCATCACGAGGGCGACGAGCTGCTCTACGTCCTCGACGGCGAGATCGCGCAGACGGTGGACGGCGAGACGATCCGCCTCGGCGCCGGCGACAGTCTCCATTTCAGGGGCTCGAGCAATCATAGCTGGGCCAATGAGAGCGACCGGCCGGCGCGCATTCTCTGGACCGGCACCATGGCGCTCCTGCGTCCAAGGCAGGAGACGGACCGCCACCAGTCGGCCGACACGGACAGAAACCCGGCGGTCGTCACCGAACTCAATCACACCGCTTCAGCAGGGAGAACAAAACCATGAAAATCCTCAAGCAGGCCGTCCTCGCGGCAATGCTGTCGACCGCAGCACCCTTCGGTGCGGCCTTTGCCGCCACCCCGGCCGACGTGCTGGTCGTCGCGCAGAACATCGACGACATCGTCGCCATCGATCCGGCCCAGGCCTACGAGTTCTCGTCTGGCGAGCTCGTCACCAACATGTACGACCGGCTCGTGCAGTACGAGCCCGAGGATCTGGAGACGCTTGCCGGCGGTCTCGCCTCCGAGTGGACTGTCGACCCGGAAGGCAAGACCATCACCTTCACGCTGCGTGACGGCGTCACCTTCCATTCCGGCAACCCGCTGCGGCCCGAAGACGTGCTGTTCTCCTTCAGGCGCGTGGTGGCGCTAGAGAAGGCGCCCGCCTTCATCCTTACCCAGCTCGGCTGGACCGCCGACAACATCGAGGAGATGGTCACGCTTGGCGACAACACCGTCACCATCAAGTATGAAGGTGACTTCTCGCCGAACTTCGTGCTCAACGTGCTCGCCTCGCGCCCGGCGTCCATCGTTGACGAAGCGACGGTGATGGAAAACGAGGTCGACGGCGATTTCGGCAACGCCTGGCTCAACACGAATTCGGCTGGCACGGGCCCGTTCAAGCTGCGTGTCTATCGCCCGGCGGAACTGGCGACGCTGGACGCGAACCCCGACTATTTCAAGGGCGCGCCAAAGGTCGGCTCCGTCATCATCCGTCACGTCGCCGAGGCTGCGACCCAGCAGCTCCTGCTGGAATCCGGCGATGTCGACATGGCCAAGAACCTGACGCCAGACCAGATCGCCTCGCTCGAGGGCAAGGACAATGTGGAGATCGAGACCTACCCGCAGGCAGCCGTGCACTGGTTCTCCTTCAACCAGAAGGTCGAGGCGCTGACCAACGAAGCGGTGTGGGAAGCGGCACGTTATCTCGTCGACTATGAGGGCATGGCCTCCACCTTCCTCAAGGGCCAGATGCAGGTGCATCAGGCGTTCTGGCCGTCGGGTTTCCCTGGCGCTCTGAACGACACGCCCTTCACCTACGATGTGGAGAAGGCGAAGCAGATTCTCGCGGACGCCGGCGTCGAACTGCCGATCACGGTCACGCTGGACGTCATCAACTCGACGCCCTTCACAGACATCGCCCAGTCGTTGCAATCGACTTTCGCCCAGGCCGACATCAATTTCGACATCGTGCCCGGCACCGGCGCGCAGGTCATCACCAAGTACCGCGCCCGCACGCATGAAGCGATGCTGCTCTACTGGGCGCCGGACTTCATGGACCCGCACTCCAACGCCAAGGCGTTCGCCTACAACGCTGACAACTCGGACGACAAATACGTCTCCACGACCACATGGCGCAACGCTTGGGCCGTGCCGGAGGAGATGAACAAGGAAACCATGGCCGCGCTCGCAGAACCCGATCAGGAAAAGCGAAACCAGATGTATATCGACCTCCAGAAGCAGGTGCAGGAGAAGGCGCCGTTCGTGGTGATGTTCCAGGCCGTCAAGCAGGTCGGCATGGCGCCGCAGGTCGAGGGCTTCGTCAACGGCGCGATTTCCGATTTCGTGTTCTACCGTCTGGTCGACAAGAACTGACCGGACAGTAGGCGGGCCGTCGGGGGCCGACGACGGCCCGCTTTCATTCTTCCCGACTTCTGATCAATTGAGGAAAATGCCGTGACGGATATTGTCACCGAGCGCATTGCGCGCCTGCGCGAAAAAATGAAGCAGACCGGAACCGGGCTCGTCGCCGTCGGGCCGGGCACGCACATGCAGTGGCTGGTCGGGTTCTATCCCCATCCCGACGAGCGCCCCTGCCTGTTGCTGGTGGGCCCGGAAAAGGCGGGCTTTCTGATGCCGGCGCTCAACGCCGAAGCGGCGAAGCAGCAATCCGGTCTGCCGATGTTCGAATGGGCCGACGCCGATGGCCCCGACGCGGCGCTTGCCGAGGCTCTTGCCGCGATTTTCCCCAACAAGGAAGGCCGCATCGTGCTCGACGAAACGATGCGTGCCGACTTCGCCTTCCTGCTGGCCGACGCGCTTCCGGGCCTCGCCCGCGCCTTCACCGGCGATACGCTCGGCCTGCTGCGTTCGATGAAGGATGAAGAGGAATACAGGCGGCTCAAAGCCTGCGCCCTCCTCAACGACGAGGCGATGAAGGCCGCTTGGGCCGCCATCAAGCCGGGCATGACCGAGATGCAGTTAGCTGACGTCGTACGCGGCCACTTCTCCGACAATGGCGGCGCACCACTGTTCTGGATCGTCGGCGCCAGCGAGAACGGAGCCCATCCGCACCATGCCACCAGCGATCGCGTGCTGAAGCGCGGCGACGCCGTGGTGCTCGACATCGGTGGCCGGCGCAACGGCTACCCAAGCGACATGACCCGCATGGCGATTATCGGCGAGGCGCCCGAAGGCTACGCCGAGGTCCATGAGGTTGTTGAGCAGGCGGTGCAGGCGGCCCTGGCTGCGGCAAAGCCCGGCGTCAAGGCGAAGGATGTCGACAAGGCCGCGCGCGACGTCATCACGGCCGCCGGCTACGGCGAATATTTCGTCCATCGCACCGGCCACGGCCTCGGCATCGACGTCCACGAGCCGCCTTACATCACCGCCACGTCGGATACGGTGCTGGAGGAAGGCATGGTCTTTTCCATCGAGCCCGGCATTTATCTGCCCGGGCGCTTCGGCATCCGCCTGGAAGACATCGTCTTCCTGCGCGCCGACGGCCCCGAGATTCTCTCAGGCCTCCCGCGCGATGCGTTCTTGGCGAGGGTTTGAGGACTGGGCCTGCTTGAACCGCTGCGAAGTCGAGCGGTTCAGGCATGGATCCTCGGGTCAAGCCCGAGGATGACGACCGTATTCGGCGTCACCGTCAATCGCATGCGTTGGCGCTTGGCAGGCACCATCTCCACCTCGTCATCCTCGGGCTTGACCCGAGCATCCATGCCTGAACGGTCTCACCCTGCCGACGGTAACGTTCCTCGCCTCACACGAAGGGCATGCCCGGATCGAAGCGTCTCGGCAGCAGGCGGTCGAGATAGGCGTGGCCCTTCGCTGACAACCGGTTCTCGTCCGGTTCCAGGAAATCATCCGGCATATGCCGCGTCTTGCCGGCCACCGCCGAAAGCGGCACCAGCCGGATGACCGTCTTGCCGTCTTCCTCCTGCAGCGCCACCGAGCCGCCGCCGCGCGTGGCGGCGTCGAAGGCGAACACGCCCGCGTCGAACGCTTCCTGCGCGTCGACCGGGCTGATCATGCCGATATTGCCGCGCGGCAGGTAGCCGAACGTATCGACCCGCGCCCGCACGCCTTTCAGGTCTTCGGCCAGAATGCGTTCGATGGCCTGTCCGAGATCGGTGCCGGAGAGGCGCACATTGCCATGCGCGTCGCGCTCCAGCATCTCCGCCGGGATCAGGTCCTCAACCAGCGAGCGCCCCGACGCTGATGAAATGCCTTCCGAAAGCGCGATGATGCATCGCCCGTGGCGCGCCATCGTCGCCTTGATGTCGTCGACGAACCGCGCGCGGTCGAACGCCCGTTCGGGCACGTAGACGAGATGAGGGCCCGAGTCGTCGTCCAGCCGCCATGCGGCCGACGCGGCTGTCAGGAAGCCCGCATGCCGCCCCATGACGATGCCGGCATAGATGCCGGGCAGGGCGCGGAAATCGAGGTCGACGCTGAGGAAGGCCGAGGCCACGAACTCGGCCGCCGAGATGAAGCCGGGCGTATGGTCGTTTTGCTCCAGGTCGTTGTCGATGGTCTTCGGCGCATGCACGAAGGCCATCGAACCGCCGGAAGCTTCCGTCAGGATCTGCTGGGTGCCCGCCGTATCGTTGCCGCCGATATAGATGAAGGCGTCGGCGCTTACCTTGCGCAGGCCGGCAAGGATCGTTTCGCAATAGGCCGCATCCGGCTTGTCGCGGGTGCTGCCCAGCGCTGCGCTTGGCGTGGCCGCGATCCGCCGCAGCTCGTCCTCGGACCGTCCCCCGAGATCGACATAGTCGCCGTCCCTGATGCCGCGCACGCCATGGCGCGCGCCGAGCACGCGGCAGCCGGGATGTCGCCGACGCGCTTCCAGTACCGCGCCTGCAAGCGTCTGGTTGATGACGGCGGTCGGTCCTCCGCCTTGTGCGATGACGATCGTTTCGCTCACGGCGCTCCTCCCTTGATTTCGAGCCATCCTTAAATCGATTTAGCAATCCATGCAACGCCGCCGGGCCGGCATCACGTTTGCGCGCGCTCGCGCCAATCCACAGTGCCAACGCGCAACGATTCTGCTAATTGCTTCGTTGAAGGGCGTTCTCGCGATCGAAAGGAACGTTGATGTTACGTCGTTTCGTTGTCACTGCCGCGGCACTGGCCGCTGTTGCCGGCCCGGCGCTTGCACAGGGGCGGCCCGATGCGCGCACCATGAGCTGCGGCCAGGTTCACGGATTGATCGACCAGCGCGGGTCGGCGGTGCTGACCACAGGGCGCTACACATACGACCGCTATGTCGCTGACCGGCGGTTCTGCATGATGGAGGAAACGGTGCGGACGGTCTCCATCCCGACCAGAGACACCGACGATTGCCGCGTCTATCTGTGCGAGCTCGACAGCCGCGACCCGATCTGGGACCGTGGGAACTGACCGATTTAGGCTCTAACCCGCTCGGCCTTTGGATCGTAGAGCGGCCGCAGCGACGCGTCCGCTGCAACCCGCGTGCCTGCGATCTCGACCTCGTAGCGTGAAGCGAGTACCTGCGCTTCGCTTTCGCCGGGGCAGGGAACGTATCCAAGCCCCACCGCGCCGCCGAGATGATGGCCGTAATTGCCTGACGTGATCGTCCCCACGATCTGCCCGTCGCGCAGGATCGCCTCGTTGTGGAACAGCAGCGGCTCGGGATCGCGCAAGCGGAATTGCACCAGGCGGCGTGACAGGCCGGCTTCTCTTTTGGCCAGCACCGCTTCCCGGCCAATGAAGTCGCCCTTGTCCGCCTTCACTGCAAAGCCGAGGCCAGCCTCCAGCACATGGTCTTCGTCGGTGATGTCGTGACCGAAATGGCGGAACGCCTTTTCGATCCGGCAGGAATCGAGCGCATGCAGGCCGCAGAGCTTCAGGTCCAGCCCGTCGCCGGCCTCGGCGATTGCTTCGAACACGTGGGCTGCCTGATCCGACGAGACATAGAGCTCCCAGCCGAGCTCGCCCACATAGCTGACCCGGTGCGCGCGGGCGGTGCCGTAGCCGATCTCGATCTCAGCAAACGTGCCGAAGGGATTCTTTTGATTCGAGAAATCGGCCGGGCTCACCTTCTGCATCAGTTCGCGCGAGCGCGGCCCCATCACGCACAGGACTGCTTCGCTGGCGGTCATGTCCGTGACGGTCACGAACGCGTCGCCGACATGCCGCCTGATCCAGGCGAGGTCGCGTTGCAGCGTCGCCCCCGGCACCACAAGCAGGAACGCGGTTTCGGAAAGCCGCGACACCGTCAGGTCGCTTTCGATGCCGCCGCGCCGGTTTAGCATCTGGGTGTAGACGATCCGCCCGGTCTCCACGTCGACATCGTTGGCGCAGAGCCGTTGCAGGAGGGCGCATGCGTCGCGCCCTTCCACCTGGATCTTGCCGAACGAGGTCATGTCGAACAGGCCGACGCCTTCGCGCACGGCCAGATGTTCATCGCGCTGGTTTTCGAACCAGTTCTGCCGCCCCCATGAATAGCGATATTCGCGCTCCTGGTCCGGCCGCGCAAACCAGTTTGCGCGTTCCCAACCGGCAGTTTCGCCGAACACCGCGCCACGCGCCTTAAGGTGCTCGTGGATCGGCGAGCGCCGCACCCCACGCGCCGAAGTCATCTGGCGATAGGGGAAGTGGTCGGCATAGAGCAGGCCGAGCGTTTCCTTCGAGCGGTCGTAAAGATAGGTCCTGTTGGCCTGGAACGGCTGCACACGCCTGATGTCGACGTCCCACAGGTCGAAGGGCGGCTCGCCGCCCTCCATCCATTGCGCGAGCGCCATGCCGGCGCCACCCGAAGATTGGATGCCGATCGAGTTGAAACCGCAGGCTACCCAGAAATTGCGCAGGTTCGGTGCCTCGCCGAGATAGTAGCGGTCGTCGGGCGTAAAACTCTCCGGCCCGTTGAAGAACGTATGGATGCCGGCGTCGGCCAGCAGCGGCATGCGCCGCACCGCCTTGTCGAGGATCGGCTCGAAATGGTCGAAATCCTCTGGCAACTGGTCGAAGCAGAAATCCTCGGGGATGGGCTGGCCAAGCGGCGGCCACGGCTTCGCCACCGGCTCAAAGGCTCCGAGCAGTATCTTGCCCGCATCCTCCTTGTAATAGGCGCATTCGTCGGGCACGCGCAGCACCGGAAGCTGCCCCAGCCCCGCGATCGGCTCGGTCACGATGTAGAAATGCTCGCAGGCATGCAGCGGCACCGCCACGCCCGCCATCGCACCCACCCCATGCGCCCACATGCCGGCGCAATTGACGACATGCTCGCAGGCGATATGCGCCGGCTCGCCGCCGGCATCGACATCCACCCCGGTCACGCGGCCCTTCTCGCTGCGGATCGCGGTCACCTTGGCATTCTCGACGACCCGCACCCCGCCACTGCGCGCCCCGCGCGCCAGCGCCTGGGTGATGTTGGTGGGGTCGCCCTGGCCGTCGCGCGGGATATAGACCGCGCCGGCGACATCGGCGGTTTCGAGATGCGGATAGCGCTCCTTCACCTCGGCGACGGAGATTTCCTCGACCTCGACGCCGTTGGCGCGGCCCATCGTGGCGGACCGCAGCAATTCCTCCCGGCGTTCCGTCGTCAGCGCGACCGAGATGGAGCCGCACTGGCGCATGCCGGTGGCGATGCCGGTTTCGTCTTCCAGCTTCACGTAGAGGTCGGCCGTGTATTTCGCGAGCCGCGTCATGTTGGCACTTGCCCGCAACTGCCCGATCAGCCCCGCCGCATGCCATGTCGTGCCGCTGGTCAACTGCTTGCGTTCCAGCAGCACAATGTCGGTCCAGCCGAGCTTGGCCAGGTGATAGGCGACCGAGCACCCGGCCACCCCGCCGCCGATGATGACCACACGCGCCGAGGCGGGCAGGGCGGTCATGCGAGGGTCACCGCTTTTATAGCCCGGAACGATTTCGCCGAGTCACCTCCACCCTTTATCCCTCCCCACAAGGGGGAGGGATACGCCAGCGTCGCGCTGTTCCTTACAGCTAGACAGCTGGCGGAAGGGTGGGCGCTGCGTGGATGTCCTCCCTCCCCCTTGTGGGGAGGGGTAAGGGGTGGGGGTATGTCTCTCGAGACGCTCGTAGTTGCCATCACGCCGCGTCCCGCTTGTAGCTGCCTGCAAACCGTTTCAGCCGCGTCGCCGCCTCGCGCAGCACTTCGTCCGGCTGGCACAGGCTGATGCGGATATGGCCTTTCGCGGCGTCGCCGAAGCTGCCACCCGGCATCACCGCAACCTTTTCGGCTTCCAGCAGCGCCCAGGCGAAGGCCTCGCAGTCGGGCTCCAGCGCCGAGACGTCGAGCATCACATACATGCCGCCTTCCGAGCCGCGCATCGTCACGTCGTTCATGCCCCGGATCGCGTCGAGGAATACGGTCCGGCGCTTGGCGTAGCGCTCGGCGATGTCGGCGACGCCGTGGCCGTTCTCCAGCGCGTCGACGGCCGCGCGCGAGATGAAGTCCGGCAGCCCGTAGGTGGAGACGAGGTTGAGGCTGATGAGCATGGTGACGAAGTCTTCCGGCCCGGTCAGCCAGCCGATGCGCCACCCCGTCATGCCATGGCTCTTCGACATCGAATTGACCACCAGCGTGCGTTCTTCCATGCCGGGCAGCGAGCGGGGCGAAACGTGCCTCCGCGTGCCGGCGATCGTCCAGTAGACCTCGTCGGAAATCAGCCACAAATCGTGGCGCCGGCACACATCGGCGATGCCTTCCAGCGTCTCGTGCGTATAGACCGCGCCGGTCGGGTTGTTCGGTGTGTTGATCAGGATCGCCCGCGTGCGCGGCGTTATCGCCGCCTCGATGGCTGCTGCCTGCGGCTGGAAGCCGTCCTCAGCGTGCGCATCCACGATCGAAATGTCCACCTGCGCGGCGCGGAAGGTCGGCGGGTAGGTGGCATAGAAGGGTGCCACGATGATGGCGTGATCGCCTGCGTCACAGGTCGCAAGTGCCGATGCAAAAAGCGCGGCCTGCCCGCCCGGCGTCGATAGGATCTGCGCGGGCGATGTCTCCACTCCCGTACACGCACTCGTCGCCTTCGCCATCGCCGCGCGCAGGCGCGGAATACCCGGAAGCTGGGTGTAGTGGTGGTGCCCAGCCCGTACCGCGCGCACGCAGGCCTCCACCGTTTCGGCCGGAGTATGGAAATCATGGTCGCCGACCGACAGCATGATGATCGGCTCACCGGCCTGATGGCGTGTCATCGCCTCGAAATGCACCTCCCAGCCATCCTTGCCGGAGGGCGTGATGCCGGAAACGCGCGATGAAGGTGTGGGCATGGGGAGTCCAGTCTATGTTTCAGTTTTTCAGGCGCAGGTTCTGCGGGTCCCAGAGCGGTCCATCGCCGTGCACGGTGGCAGCGAAGCGCTCGCCGAATATCTCGATTTCGATAGCCTGTCCGGGCACAGCAAGCTCGCTGCGCAGCATGCCGAGCGCGATCGACTTGTCCACCCTGTGCCCGTAGCCTCCTGACAGCGTCTCGCCCACGATCTGTCCGTCATGCCACAGCGTCGACATGTAGGGCGCATCGCACGGTCCCGGCGCGTCGAGGGTCAGCACCGCGAAGCGCCTGGTCACGCCGGCCTGCTTCTCATTGAGAAGTGCAGTCTTGCCGATAAAATCCGGCTTATCCCAGCGCACGAACCGCTCGAGCCCGCCTTGCAGCACAGTGTAGTCCGTCGAAAGCTCCGCCTTCCATGCGCGGTAGCCCTTTTCCAGCCGCAGCGAATCCAGCGCGAACATGCCGAACGGTTTCAGCCCGTGCTTCTGCCCGGCCTGCCAGACAGCGTCGAAGATCGTGGCGGTGTCCTCGACCTTGGTGTGGATTTCCCAGCCGAGTTCACCCGCGAACGACACGCGCACGAGTTGGCACCAGCGCTCGCCGATCTGCGCCGACTGGTGCGTCAGCCACGGTTGCGTCAGGTCGGCTTGCGTCACCTCTTGCAGGATCGCGCGCGATGCCGGCCCGGTGAGGATCTGGCACGAAAACGCGTCAGTGACGTTCTGAATCGAAATCTCAGCATCAGCCGGCAAGTGATTCTGCAGCCATTCGAAATCGTGCTGCTCTGCCACCGCGGCGGTGATGAGAAAGAAGAAATCTTCGGCCAGCGCCATCACCGACATCTCGGTCTGGATGCGCCCCTTGTCGTCGGCGAAGTAGGCGAGCCCGATCCGTCCCGGCTTCGGCACCGCGCCAGTAATCAGCGAGGAGAGCCAGTCGCGCGCGCCTTCGCCCTGCACTCTGAACCTCGAGAACCCCGGCAGGTCGAGGATGCCGGCCGCGTCGCGCACAGCGTGGCATTCCTCGCGGATGCGGGCGAACCACGGCCCCTCGCGGTCGAATGTCTGCGTTGCGGCCTCGGAAGTGTCGTCGCCCTCATGCGCATACCAGTTGGCGCGCTCCCAGCCATTGTAGGCCCCGAACTGCGCGCCGAGCGCGGCGATCCGGTCGTGGATCGGCGACAGCTTCCGCCCGCGTCCCGCCGGCCATGCGTGGCGCGGGAAGTGGATCGCATATTCGTGGCCATAAACCTCCATGCCCTTCGCCACAGCATAGTCGCGGTCGGCAGCAAAGGACGTGAAGCGGCGCGGGTCGCACGACCACATATCCCATTCGGTGGCCCCCTCCGTCACCCATTCGGCCAGCACCTTGCCCGCGCCGCCGGCCTGCGCGATGCCGAAGGTGAAGACGCAGGCCTCGAACGCGTCCGGCACGCCGGGCATCGGCCCGATCAGCGGGTTGCCGTCCGGCGCATAGGGGATCGGCCCGTTGATGACCTTGGAAAGCCCCGCCGTGCCGAGGATCGGCACTCGCGCCACCGCGTCGTTCAAATACCATTCCAGCCGCTCCAGATCGTCCGGAAAAAGCTGGAACGAGAAATCGTCCGGCATCTCGTCGCTGGGCGTGGCCCAGTGGGCACGGCAGTTCTTCTCATACGGCCCGAGATTCATGCCGTACTTTTCCTGCCGCAGATAATATGACGTGTCGACGTCGCGTAAGAGCGGCAGCTTGCGGCCGGCGCCTTCGGACCACGCCTTCAGCTCGGGGATCTCGTCGAACAGGATATACTGGTGGCTCATCACCATCATCGGCACGTCGCGGCCGAACAGCCTGCCGACCTCAGCCGCGCGGTAGCCGGCGGCATTCACCACCTTCTCGCAGCGGATCTCGCCTTTCTCGGTCGTCACCACCCATTCGCCGCGCTCGCGCCGCACCGCCGTCACTGGGCAGAAGCGCACGATCGTCGCGCCCATGTCGCGCGCGCCTTTGGCCAGCGCTTGCGTGAGCTGCGCGGGGTCGATGTCGCCGTCATTCGGGTCGTAGAGCGCGCCTTCCAGCTCGTGCGTCTCGATGAACGGGTAGCGCGACCGGATCTCGTCCGGCCCGATGATGTCGATCTCCATGCCCTGATAGCGGCCCATGCCTTTCGCGCGCTGGAACTCGCGCACCCGTTCCTTGCCGTGGGCGAGGCGGATCGAGCCGGTCACGTGGTAGTTCATCGGGTAGCCGACTTCTTCCGCCAGCCCGCGATAGAGCTCCGCCGAATAGCGCTGCATGTTCATCAGCGACCACGAGGAGGAGAAGGTCGGGACGTTGCCGGCCGCGTGCCATGTCGAGCCGGAGGTCAGCTCGTTCTTCTCCAGAAGCACGCAGTCGGTCCACCTGGCCTTCGCCAGATGATAGAGCGACGAGACACCGACAGCGCCGCCGCCGATGATCACCACGCGCGCCTGTCCCGGCAGTTCGGCCATCATTTCCCCTCTTTTTGTTCTTTTCAGCGAGCTTTTCACGATGCAGGCCCGTGGTGGAGAGACAAGCGGATGCACGCATTTGTGCCAAAGAATTTGATTGCGGGCCGCGATTCGCCTATTCCGGGCGAAAATTTGGCGGGCTCGCGCGCGGTTCCGCCGCACCGCATACCGAAAGGCTGGGGCATGCTGGCACCCGACAACAACAGGCAGGACATCGACGAGCAGGAAATCGTGGACGAGGCGCTGACGTCGCGCCGCTCGGTCCGCGCCTTCCTTCCGACCCCCGTAGACGACGAGACGGTCAAGGACATCCTGCGCGTCGCGGCACGCGCGCCGTCTGGTACCAACATGCAGCCCTGGAAGGTGTATGTCGTCACCGGCGACAAGAAGCAGGCGCTCAGCGACGCGATCCTGAACTCGGGCGTGCGTGCCGAAAAGGCCACATGGGACGAATACCGCTACTATCCCGACCAGTTCTTCGAGCCATACCTGACCCGTCGGCGCGCCGTCGGCTTCGCGCTCTATAGCCTGCTCGGCATCGGCCGCCGCGACACCGACCGGATGCGCGCCCAGCACGACCGCAACTTCGTCTTCTTCGATGCGCCCGTGGGCATGATCTTCACCATCGACCGCCGGCTCAACCAGGGCTCGTGGATCGACCACGGCATGTTCCTGCAGTCGATCATGATCGCGGCGCGGGGCAGGGGCCTGCACACCTGCCCGCAGGCGGCGTTCGCGCCCTATCATCGCCAGATCAGGCCGCTTCTGGGCATTCCTGACGAGGAGATCGTCGTGTGCGGCATGGCGCTCGGCTACGAGGACGCCTCGAAGCCTGAGAATTCACTGCGCAGCGAACGCGCGCCGCTGGACGAATTCGTCACCTTCGTCCGCTGACCCGCCTCAAACCTCCACGAAACGCTCCGGCGCCGCGCGCAGCCGGTCGATGTCGCGCCGGGGCGGCGCGCCGAACAGGCGGCTATATTCGCGGCTGAATTGCGACGGGCTGTCGTAACCGACCCGGTGGCCGGCCGATGCCGCGTCCAGAGCTTCGGCTAGGATCAGCCGCCGCGCCTCCTGCAGCCGAAGCTGCTTCTGGTATTGCAGCGGGCTCAGCCCCGTCACCTCCTTGAAGTGAAAATGCAGCGACGACAGGCTCATGCGCGACTCGGTTGCCAGCACTTCCGCGCGGAATGGCTCGGTGAAATTGGCCTGCAGCCAGCCGATGGCGCGGCTCACCTGCTGCGCGCGGCTTTCGCCGGTGGCGATCTCGCGCAGCCTTCCTGCCTGCGGCCCCGTCAGAAGCCGGTAGAGGATTTCACGCTCGATCAGCGGCGCCAGCATGGCGATGTCACCCGGCGCGCCCAGCAACCTGACGAGGCGAAGCGCTGCGTCCGCGAGGCTCGGTGCGGCCTCCGACACGGCGATCGCTAACGGATCGCGCGAGCGCTCGACAGGCGGCAGCCTCATCTCGAAGATCAGGCTCGCCAGCATCGCGGGGTCGAGTTCCAGCTTGAAGCACAGATACGGCGCGTCCGGCGTCGCTTCGACCACCTGGCCCGCCATCGGCACGCCGACCGAGATCACCAGGCACTGCCCGGTGCCGTAGGTGAGCATGTCCTCGCCCAGCAGAACCTGCTTGCGACCCTGCGCCACAATGCAGAGCGCGGGGTGCTGCACGCCGTGCACCGGCGCGGTCGCCTGCGATGTCCGGAAAAGCGAAAGACGCGGCACTGGCGTTGTATGACAGCCATCGACGGGCGCGAATCGGGCAATTTCTTTCGCCAGCTCGCCGATCGGCGCAAAAGCGTTTTCTTGCATGACGTGCCTCCTTTCTCACGAAGCACTGGTAGTTTGTGTTGCACGCTATGTATCAGCGTCCATCACGCGTGAATAGACGCTTTCACGGACATTCGGAGGATCGTGCAATCATCGCGGAGAGCTGTTCTACCGTGATGGCGCCTTGATGCGGCATGTTGCACCCATTGCAGCGTCAGAGGCTGCGTCGAGCCGGAAAGGAGATCCACGATGACAAGAAGACACGACACCCGCCGACGCCTGCCGCGGTCGCTCGACACCGGACCCCGCATCGTCGTCACCATGCCGCTGCTCGCCTCACTGGCGCGGCTGTTCCGTTCCTCGAAGCCCTCACGGTGGATGAATGGCTAGGCGCTGCAAGTCGGCCGCGCCCGCGCTGATCCTGTTTGCGGCATCATTCCTTTCGATCGCCGCAATGACCGTCGGCGCCTTCGGCAATCCCGCAAACGAGACGAACATGACAACGCAAGAAACCACGCATCCCTATGTCGGCATGTGGGTGACGGAAGACGGCCGCATCCGCCACGAGCTTCTGCCCAACGGCCGCTATGATGAAGCCCGCGGCAATCGCGAAAGCGCCTATCAGGGGCAATACTGGGTAAAGGGCAGCCGCATCGAATATCTCGACGATACCGGCTTCCGGGCCGATGGCGAGTTCCGCGATGGCGTGCTCTATCACGCCGGCATGGTCATGCGGCGCAGATAAGCCTCATGCGGCCAATCAGGCCGCACTGCGTGACAGCGCGGCCCAGCGGCCCGGCGTCATGCCGAACGCCTTCTTGAAATGACGGTTCATGTGGCTCTGGTCGACGAAGCCCGAGGAGATGGCTGCGTCGGCCAAACTTTGCCCTTCGCCGATGAGGCGTTTCGCCCGGTCCAGCCGGCGCATCACCAGATAACGGTGCGGGCTGGTGCCGAGCGCGCGGCGGAATTGCCGGGCGAGCGTAAAGCGGTCGAGGCCGCTCACACGCTCCAGATCGGCCGAGCCGATCGCCGTTTCGTGGTCTTCCTTCAGATAGGCGCAGCAGCGGGCGATGGCGTCCCGCGCGACGATGCATGTCTGCGCGCGCTCCTGGCCGGCGTGAAGGGCCAACGCGTCGGCCAGCAGCACCATGCGGTCGTCGAGCGCGATGTCCTCCATCTCGTTGTCGAGGTCGGCAAGCATCGATGCGACGATCGCGCTTAGCCGCGCGTCGGCGACCACGCCGGCCGGCACGAAGGGCAAGCCCGCATGACTGCCGCCGGCCTCGAGCAGCCTCGCGGGGTCGAGATAGAGCATGCGATAGCGCAGCCCATGCGCCGTTCCTGCGCCGCCGTCATGGATTTCGTCCGGGTGCAGTACGACGACCTCGCCCGGCAGGCTGTGCCACGAGACGCCGCGATAACGGAATGTCTGCACGCCCTCGATGGTGACGCCGATTGCGTAGGTGTCGTGGCGGTGCGGCTCGTAGCCTTCGCCGGCGAAGCGCGCCTCGATCCGCTCGAGCCCCCGCACCGGTTGGCCGGAACGGATCCAGTCGCGCGCCCCGTCGCCGCACAAACGTCCAAGACCGAGCACCTCGCCGTCGGGTAGGGGGCGGGTCATGAGGTTTTATCCGTTTGAGAGGTCAAAGGCATGTTCAACACCAAGATAGCGATCGTGGTCCGCGAGGATCTGGCGATGTGGCAGAAGCTCAACGTCACGGCATTCCTGTCCACCGGCATCGCATCGCAATCACCTGAGGTAATCGGCGAACCCTACCGCGACAAGGCGGACAATGTCTTCAACGCGATGTCCATCCAGCCGATTGTCGTGATGGCGGCCGACCTCGCGACGATGGCCAGGATACATGCCCGCGCCATCGAGCGAGGCGTCCAGGCCTCTGCCTATGTGGACGCGATGTTTGCGACCGGCCACGACGCCGCCAATCGCGCGGTCTTCGCCGAGACCGGGCCGGACGACGCTCGCATCGCCGGTCTCGCCTTGCGCGCCGACAGGAAGCTGGTGGACAAGATCACCAAGGGCGCGAAGCTGCATCCCTAGCAGAGCCGGCAGCAGGTCGCCCGCCCGTCAGCCCGTACCATGCGGCCATCGCGCCGTCCGCGACCGCCAGCAGCGTTTCGCGGCTGGCGCCGTCGCGGGCCTGGATCGACATGCCCTGTTGCACGGTCACGTAGAACGCGGCCACGCCGTCGCAGTCGGTGCCTGCCGGCAATTCTCCCTCGTCCACGGCCCGGCGTAGCCTTGCGGCAAGATCGGTGACGTTGTCCGCGCGCAACTTGCGCAGGGCCGCGCAGACGGCCTCGCTGCCGGTGTCGTCGGCGTGCAGCGCGCCCAGCACGATCAGGCAGCCGTGCGGCTTGTCCGGCTGGGTGAACGAAAACGCCGTCGCGCGCAGGAAACCGTCGAAAGCCTCGCGCGCGGTCGGCGCTTCTTCCACGGCAAGCCAGATCTCGGGCGACTCCGTGCGGCCATAAAGCGATACCGCCTCATGAAACAGCGCTTCCTTGGAGCCGAAAGCCGCATAGAGGCTCGGCGGATTGATGCCCATCGCCGCCGTCAGCTCCGAAAGCGAGGCGCCGGCAAAGCCTTTTCGCCAGAAAAGCTCCATTGCGCGTCCAAGTGCTTCTTGGCGGTCGAATTTTCGCGGCCTGCCTCTCTCGGCCATGCCTCGCTCCTTTTTTATCGATCAATACATAAATCGCTTGACGCGTGACCGCAAGGTGGAGAGAGATATGTATCGATTGATACATAAAAGGAGATTCCAATGGCCAATCTGGCAGGCAAGAAAGCGTTCGTGACTGGCGGCAGCCGCGGCATCGGGGCTGCGATCGTGCGACGGCTGGCGGCGGAAGGCGCCGACATTGCCTTCACCTACGCCCGCTCCGCGGAGAAGGCGGGCCAAGTCGCCGGCGCGGTCGAAGCCGAAGGCCGCCGCGCCATGGCGATACAGGCCGACAACCGCGATCCGGAATCGGTACGAGCCGCCATTGAAAAGGCAGCGAAGACGTTCGGCGGGCTCGACATCCTCGTCAACAGCGCCGGGATCTATGAAGAGGCGTCGATCGAAGAACTCACGCTGGAGGATTTTGAACCGCCCCGGGTTTGCCGGAGGCCGTTTCTTTTGAGTCACGCGGCCATGGCTGGTTCTTCCAGCATGGCGTAGTAGCGTTCCTCGGCTTCCGCCGG
>NZ_JAZHFV010000011.1:0-92222 GCF_040970315.1 Neoaquamicrobium sediminum
CTGCGCCACGCAGAAAAGGGAAAAAGTGGACGACTTTTACGCCGCCCGCAGCCGGACAATCCCGCCGCTACCGTGGTCTAGTTTTCCACCGCCGTTCTCATGGGCGCGGTCAACGACCTGGCCGTCGGCTTATCCTCCGGTGCTGTAGAAGAGCACATTGCCGCCCTCCCCTCTCAATAGGGAGGCGTGGCATTTGCGGTTCGGAAACTGAGCCAACGGGTGCTCAGCGATGGTCCGCCGGAGGTCGCCATATATCTGCTTCATCTCCGTTCCTTCCGTCAGATCTGCGGTTTTGTCTCTTAACCGCCGACATTTACATCCGACTACGGAACCGGCTCGTCCCAAAATGGTTGTCTTATCACTGTAACCGAAGGAGGATTTTGCCATGATTTTCCGAAAAACACTGGTCGCTACCATGCTGCTCGCAGGGACCGCATTTGCGTCAGCGCAGACTGTGGTTATCACACCTGAACAGGAGACCGTGGTACGGGAATACGTCACAACCCATCCCGTTGAAGTTGAGCGACCCTCGAACTTCGAATTGGTGGTCGGCGCGATCATACCGGATATCCTCAAGCCGGGCGAACTTGCCGAAAACACCCTGGACAGCAGATACCAGTACGTTGTGATGGACGGTCGGACCGTTCTGATCGAGCCAGAAACGCGCAAAGTGGTGCATATTATCGAATGACGCAACGAGGCGCCCGGACTGATAACCTTCGTCGGGGCGCCACCTGTTGAATGGCTCTCCGGCGACCCATCAACCTAATCCTGTGGTTCGCGCCAAGCGGACTGAGCAATGGCTAAGCAATCAGCGCCCCCAGAATGGAGGCTGGCTGCTCATGGTCATGGGTCTATGGTGAGGGTGTGCTGTCTCGCGGGGCCGCGTGTCCAGAGAAAGTGCCGTAGGGTCTGCGCTTGAGCGCAGGCACAAGCACGGCGGTGGAGGCCATTTGCGCAAGCTGGATCTGAGAAGTGGAACACCAGTCTGGAAAGCCTATCGGTCACCAGTTATCGAGCAATCAACGCTCACGCACAACCTGACAACCGAGGTTCTCATCGTCGGCATGGGCATCACCGGCGCGATGGCTGCGGAATTGCTTTCTGGAGATGGTCACAAGGTTGTTTTGGTGGACCGACGCGGGTCGACGTTAGGCTCCACGTCGGCTACGACGGCTCTGGTGCAGTTCGAAACCGACGTACCATTGTCCAAACTCCAAAAGACGATTGGAGCCGAAAAGGCGTTTCGTGCGTGGCGCCGTTCGCGGCTCGCAGTTGCAAACCTGCGCGGACATATTGAAACCTTGAAGATCGGCTGTCGAATGACGGATCGCCAGACGCTCTACCTTGCGGGAAATGTGCTCAGCGGGGCCAAGCTGCGCGACGAGGCCGAGCTTCGAGCCTCGGCGGGGCTGCCCGCAGACTATCTTACCGCTGCCGAACTCTCCAAACAGTTCGGCATTGATCGCAATGGCGCGATTCTTTCGACCGGCAATTTCGTCGTCGATCCAGTCAAGCTGACGAAGGGTCTGTTGCTGCAGGCGCAGGCTCGTGGAGCTCAACTCTTCGCACCTGAAGAGGCTTGGAAATTCAAGTTTCACAAATCGTCGATAGAAGTGAGCATGCGTTCGGGCCACCGCATCGAAGCAGGTCATGTTGTGCTCGCGACGGGGTACGAACTGATGGATGTCGTGCAGGCAGATCGACACGCCATAATTTCGACCTGGGCGATCGCGACCAAACACCAGCCAAAGGACGGGCTGTGGCCAGGCGAGGCCATGATCTGGGAAGCGTCAGATCCCTATCTGTATCTTCGCACCACCCATGACGGTCGCATTATCTGCGGTGGGGAGGATGAGGATTTCCAGGACGAACAGTCCAGAGACAGGCTGATAGCAAGGAAGACGCAACGGATCGTCGACAAGCTACGCAAGCTTCTGCCTGACATCGATCCAACGCCTGAATTTACCTGGGCCGGAAGCTTTGGCACCACGCCAACCGGCCTGCCTCTGATTGGTGCGGTCCCTCGGCGGCCACGACTCTTCTCGCTGATGGGGTATGGAGGCAACGGCATTACGTACGCCCGCATCGCCGCAGAAGTCGTGAGGAACAAACTCGCCGGACGGGAGGACGTTGATGCCGACTTGTTCGCATTATGAGGTCATGTCACGCCTAAAGCCGCTTTCCGTCGACCGGTCGCGAGGCAAATCGGCGTCAAGGCCCATTGGCGAGGGGGGAAGGCCCTCTGTGGTCAATCTGCTGTCTCAAAGTCGAGCATGGGTGTCCATGGGTCGGTGAGCTACATCCGAGAACAACACTTGAGAGGTCCCTAATATGACGGTCGTACTTGCCACCGTTTGCCGAGACGGGGTCGTGCTGGGCTCGGATTCCCAGATCACGGACAAAGGGCGCGGCATGACATATCCCGCAGAGAAGATTCACCCTTTGGGTAAGTTGGCGGCGTGGGGAGGCAGCGGCGCGAGATCAGTGCTGTTCGACGTTGAACGGTGTTTCAACGAAAACAGCGCTGCGATCCTGGAGGCGCCGGATATTGGACGAGCACTTCAGGAGCAGGTACTCCCGATCCTGCGGCATCACTACGAGACCTTCATCCGCGACGTGCCGGGGGACGAAGGCGGGGGCACACCGTCTGCCTACGTTATGGCCGCCGGATGGCGTGACGGTGAACCGTGGATTATCGAGATAACGCCGTCAGGCATGATCGGCCACTACGCCGAGATCGGTTTTCATGCAATTGGCAGCGGCGCGGCCATGGCCCAGCAGGCTGGTTCGCTGATGTCCCATTTCCACCTGACCGAGCGGTCGGTCCGCTTCGGCTGCGCTGCTGTTCTGCGCGTCCTGCAGGCGCTCGACCTGACATCTTCGAGTGTCGGTGAACCATTCAGCGTATGTTGCATCGATAAGGATGGCGCCCACCACCTGAGCGACAAGGAAATTGAAAAGGTAAGTAAGGACGTGCGACGTTGGGAGAGCGCCGAACAGGCTGCGATTGCCAAAATATTCGAGTGAAGCCGCATGCTTCCGATCACACTGCGACACTGCTGCTTCCCGGGACATGCTGCGCTTAGCGATATTGGTGTCGCAGGGTGAATTGGAGGTCATTCCATTATGGCCCAAAGCTTCCACCTTCCCGCGGGAAAAAGCTAAGTTATTGGCACGAGACAAGTCGGTCTGCAGGCCCGCCCTCATGATGTTGCCGCAACGCTTTACGCTTCACGATACAGCGAACGGGGACATCGCCACGAGCCGAGCTCCACGACGCGATTAACAAATGCCTAGGCCCGGAGCAATTTCTCGTGGCGGCACCGATAGGATTTGCCAAAATTGAAAGCCGTTAACGCCAGTGCCACACAGCACGTGGATCGGCCGTCAGCTACGGCTCCACGTAGCCGTGAATGCGAAGACGAAGATCTTTCGCTGTGTCCGCCGGTCCCTCTACCAGGAAAGCGCCTCGCCGCACCGCATGAGACGGAATGTAATCGAAGCGAAGTTCCTTTCGGGAGACATGGGTACCAGTGGCCTCCACTGTGATTTCAGCCGCAGCCTGATCACCTCGGTTCATAAGCGTGACAAGGACCAATGTTCCACCCTCGACGTCCTCCGTGCTGTCGATTGTGGCGAGAAGGTCCGGAGGCCGTACTTCACCGAAGAGCGCCTCGTAGCTGAGAAAAGCCAGGATACCCAAAACGACAATTGCGGAGATGACCCCGACGATCCACTCCAGAGCTGGCCGACCATTGCGATGCTTGTTCTCCTTCCCGTTCATGAATCAGCCTCTAAAGGATAAGCCGCGCTGCCGCCGCACCGATTGCCGAGGGAAAGGCAAGCACCGCCGTGGCCATAACGATGCTGTCGATGTGCAAGCCATCGAGCCGCGCAAAGACCCACAGGAGGTACAGGCTGACCGAGATGGCGATCACGTAGCCGGGCAGGGTCAATCGCAGGAACGGGCTCCACCATGGCGCTTTGGGTGACACATGCGATCCACCCGCGAAGCCGAGCGCGAAGACGAAGCCATGCATCAGGCCGACGGAGAGCACGACCAGGCAGAGCGAATGCCACTCCGTCATCTGGTAGGATATCAGCATCATCTCCTCGGTCGGCGCGACATTGAAGCCGAGAAAAAGGGCTCCCACAGCCATAAGAAAGAGCTCACCACCGTAGGATTCCTCCGGATCTCCAGCGGCATCTGCGTATTCGTCGTCGTCCGATTCTGCCTTGAACTGGCTCTTGGCGAGGAGCGCGCCGATCGATGCCGGCACCATCTGGATGACGACCTTTCCGATGATTTCGTCCAGCGGCGCCTCAACAGGAATTGTCCCGAACAGGACAAGCGTCAGAATGCAGACCAACCCGGATATTCCCAGCGCGATTAGCGCATCAACGACATCATCGAGCCAGTAACGGGTCCGCTCGAATCCCACATGACGCGAAAGCACGACGAGCAATGGCAGCGCCGTCAAAACCAGAACAAGCAGCCGCAGGCGATCCAGGTAGAACCCCAGCCACCACAGCTCCATTGTCATCAGCATCGGTAACGAAAAGACCAAAGCGCCGCCGGCCGCGCGGCCGAGGTCGCGCACTGCCCGGCGCGTTCCTGAGATCTCGTGGTGGGCCCTGCTCATCCTATCTCTCCACGCTCTTACAAGCTCTGGAGGCGGTGATCAGTTCCAGGTTGGAGCACACTAGAGGCCCGCGAAGGCGACTTGCACCCAAATCCTTGGCTGCGCTTCTCAGACAATCTGCTTAATAAGGTGGATCGTGACGTATGTAGCAACGGCCGTTGCCGTGGGTCTCGGGCATCGCAGCGAGAGCGATCTCGCCGCCGCAGTCGAAGGACCGCAGCAAGCGCTTCGTAAATGCAAAGCCACCCCAGCAAAAACCACAGGACTGCGAATACCGGCGGAGCCGGTAAGGGCCTTTCAACTCTCCCGGCATGAACCGGCCCAGTTTCGACCACAGGACCGCAGGTCGGAACAAATCGATAGGTGAGCGGTCCGATAAGCGGCAGATCGCACTTCCCCGCGATCTTCCTGACTTGTCTACCTGCAGAACCACCAACTGGCCGGCCTCGCGTCGGCCTTCTTTCAGACCTTGCAGGGGCTCCTCTTGCCCAATCTCTTCTCCCGATGCGGCAACACCGCCAGAGCCCCCGGCTTCGGCGGCAACGCGGGTGGAACAGCGACCGAGCCTTCGCAACCCCTTGGAGGCCCGATCAGAATGTCGGTAGACCTGTCGTCCGCTAACAGCCTGCAGCCGACAGAACGTTCCGACAGTCAGGTGCGAGCGAGATCCGGCTGGATCAAACTGTCGCGTCGATACTAAACCCATAGGGCGAACAACAGCGCAGCCAGAACCAGCAGCAGCATCACCGACAGGAACGGCCACAAGAAACCGTGCACCGGGGAACGCTTAGCGCCAGGCATGCTTCGCATCGCATCGCCATCGCTGTCTTGCATGTGTGACCGTCCAGTTCGCCCTGACCGCCCGTCATCGAGCGCACCCACGGACTCGGGCCGTGTGGTCCCCGCCTCGGCGTCCGT
This sequence comes from Neoaquamicrobium sediminum, assembly GCF_040970315.1. Taxonomy (NCBI): domain Bacteria; kingdom Pseudomonadati; phylum Pseudomonadota; class Alphaproteobacteria; order Hyphomicrobiales; family Phyllobacteriaceae; genus Neoaquamicrobium; species Neoaquamicrobium sediminum. Next base: position 5,565 of record NZ_JAZHFV010000011.1, read on the forward strand.
TTCCATCGGCGCTGCGGCGGGATCGAAACCTGGCTTCTTATCGCCTTGCAATCCCGCATCAATGGCCCCGCGGACTTCGGCTTCCTGTCTAGCTGCCATTGATTTGTCCTTCGTTTATCCTGTCTTTCGGTGCCTACGAGATCGTCTGTCCGGCAGTTCGGGTCTGCGGGTAGCATCGCGCCAGATCGATGCCGGGAAATGCACCGGTAACCACTGCTGGGCGGTCTCTGACTGCCATCTTGTCATTCCTCTCGATCGATTCATTGGCAGCCCCTGCCAATGGAGCCGCGTTTTGCCCCAGGCCAGGACCGCCATTCGCTCCGCCGAACTTGATGGAGGCCACAATGTTCCCGCCCGACGCTACCGATGCCTTCCGTAAGCGTCCGCGACGTTCATCGCATTCACCTCGATAATGTTTCCGCCGCCTTCCTTCCGGCAGGATGGAACAACAATTGGTGCTGTCTGTTGCGTCAGCGGGACCAACAAGGAGGAAACAATGAAGTTTCTAATCATTCCACTATGCACCCTGCTGATCGTTGGCGGCTGTACAGCAACGGAACGCGGAGCCACGGTCGGTGGGCTAGGTGGCGCCGCTGTAGGCGCTGCAGCGACTGGCAATGTTGAGGGTGCAGCCATTGGCGGTGCAGTTGGCGCAGCGGCTGGCGCCCTCATCGGTCGCGCAAGCGAACCGGGCGACTGCATCTATCGCGCCCGTGATGGAAGCCGGTACATAGCACCGTGCCCCTAACATTTCACCGGAATGACGCCGGGGTTGCCTGTTAAGCGGCTCCGGCGGTCGCTTCCGCAACCAGCGTGCCTATCTGCTGTCACCGTACTTTTTCCTGCCGGCGAGAGAGGCTATGGCCGCGCCGCAGATTGCTCCCAGGGCGAGCCCAAACAGAAGCCCGACGCCTAAGCTGTCGAAAACGGCCGCGCCAAGCGCAAACGCTGCCAGAAAGCCTGAACAGGCACCGAGAACAAGGCGGGTGGGGGATGAGGTGATCATATGTGTAGGACGCCATCTATAGTGTGCTGTGCTGACGCGTGTGGTCGAGCAACAGGCAGGAAAGCCGATTGTTCCGGCGAGGCGGAACAATGGCTCCAGCCGTGTGTTTGGCAGGGAAAAGAGGAGTTCGAGCGATGCAAGAAGTCAAACAAGGCAACGACTGGCTTACGTCGGACAGCGATGAAGCACGTGCTATCCGGTTTTTGGCTGAACAGACCGACGTCTCGCCGAAGCAGGCAAAAGAGATCGTGAGCGAACACGGCTGTAATCGTGAAAAGCTGCTGCAGGTGGCTCACACGCTCAAAGCCGAGGGTTGAATCGAACTGCGGCGAGCCGCTAGCGAGTGGTCGCCGTAGTTCTCGTTCTTGATCTCGCTAGAAGAGCCACCAAGCTCCGTTGCCGGCAGGCGGACGCCGAAGTGTCGTGGGCGTGTCGGGTCGCGTTTGAGCGCTAGGCGCGGCCTCTTCCTCCAAAGCCGCCGCAAGCATTCTTTTGGCCCGCGCAAGCACCTGCTTTCGACTATGGCTGCGGCCACCGTCTGGATGCAGTCTCTGCAAGGAGGGCTCCGCAGCTCCCGCTCGTGGTGAAATCGGCTGCCGGGGTGCGGTATCGGTCACGTCTCGAGTTCGGTTCTGGGCCATTTCTGTCTCGCTCCTCGTATGGATTTGCGTTGAAAGTGCGAGCAGAACTTCGTCCCACTATGAAATGTTCCAGGCCACCGCGCTGGCGATATGACCAAGCTTGCCCCGTGGTATCGTGGGCGCTCGAGCCCCCGATTCGCTCAGGGACGGCCCCCTATGCCGACCGCACTGCGGATCGCGCGTTAAGCACGATCGAAAAGTGCTGAAGCCGACGTCTCACCCAATTCGGATACCAGGTTGGCCCGCGAGCGGCTGAGGCGGCTTTTTATGGTCCCAACGTCGCAGCCACACTTTCGTGCCGCGTCCTTGTAGCTGGTTCCCTGTATGGCAATCATGATAAGGATATCGCGTTGCCGCCTCGGCAGGCGTAACATAGCTCGTCGCGTCTCGGCCGCCTTCAGTGACCATTCCTGGGAAGGCCTCGTCGATGGCAACGCCGACGCACAGTCGGCAACCGACGGCGCTTCTCGGTTCGTAATCACCACTCGGTTATAAAAGGAGTTGCGCATGATGGTGAACAACCACGACTTCAGCCGGGTACCTTTTTCAAACTGATGGATTTTTGCGATAGCCTTGGTGAGGGTTTCCTGCACTAGGTCGTCGGCATCGCATGGTTCGCGACAAAAGGTGCGGGCAAAGGCGCGCAAAGCAGGGATCAGAGCTGCCACTTCCGCAGGTTCGACAGTCTCTTGAGTTCGTGTGGCGCAAATATGCGGCATAGATCTCTCCCGTTTTCTGATGAACCAATGCACCGAACCTGAGCTCAACCGATATTGTTCCCCCCGAGGGGCGAGAAAGTGTGTGACGTCACAGGGCCCGACCTTTCAGGCGAGGGTCCGGCCAAGCTCTGCGCCGGGGAGGCGTAACGGCACCCGCCATTTGCCGCGCGCGAGCGCAAGTCTGGCCCGGACGACCGTTGGGGCGTCAACCAACCGCAGCTCCAAGCAGCTTTCCCCGTCTTCGCACGATCATCGATTGAATGATGACCACGTGCTCGAGTTGATCGGGAGGCTGCCGATCACCTCACGACGGAATTATTCGAGGAACATCCCTGCAGGTTTCCTGTTCGGCGGCCAACGAAACATAGGAGCATCCAATGAGTGAAGCCGAAACCACCACCGACCATTCCCGCATTCGAAACTGGATCGACGACCGCGATGGAAGGCCTGCAAAGGTCTCCGCAGGCGGAACGGGGGGAATTCTTCGCATCGACTTTGGTGAGCCCGAGGAAGGATTGACACCGATCGCCTGGGAAGAGTTTTTTGAAATATTCGAGAAAAACCAACTGGCGTTTCTTCATCAGGATCGCACGGCCGATGGGCAAATAAGCCGCTTCAGCAAGTTCATCGACCGGTAATTGGATGGATCGCACCATCAATCTCGTCGCGCACCCTTATTCAGGTCGGTCCGAGCCCGTTCATCCTTGTCGAGCTTGTCGAAGCTCTCGTCCATATCGTCCGCTTGTCCACGCTCGTCGGGTTGGGACTGTCGTTCATTACGAACGCTTTTCTGATCGTCGCCCTGCAAGCTATTGCGTCCCATCCGCTCGCTATCGATCGTTGCATCCGTCGTTTCCTGCTCACGTGTGCGATCGCGCTGTTTGTTGTCCTGCATCTGACTTCTCCTTTTCATACCCAACCACGTAGAGCCGGACGTGTTCCGTACAGTGCCAATTGAAGGCAACGCCGGCTTCAGGAGGCTTCCGGGTGCAGCCCCAGGAAACTTGCGAAATGAGTGAGATGACTTGCAGCAGCCAACGCGCATTTACGAGGACGATTTCCGACGTTTGGTACAACCAGCAACCATGAGCGATCTCCTCCTTCGCGGAAAGTGAGGTTTGGGCCAAGCGCGGCAGCGAGGAGCAATTTCAGAAGGAAGAGGTTGGCTGAACTCGCAGCCTCAACAAGCTGTAATTCTCAAAAAGGAGGCGGAAATCCCATGAAAAACAATCGCGAAGCATATTCTCTTATCATCGCCGCCATCATCCTGGTGCTCGTTCTTGTTGGCTTTCTATACTTCGACAGCGATGCGCCCATCACCGGCGACATCGCCCCGGAACGACACGAGATGGAAACGGATGCGCCTCACGAGGTGGATCAAACTCCTCCCAGTGCAACAGGCACGATTGACGAACCTTAATATGCATCGACGTCCACGTGAGCCAAAAGGGGCAGGTGATCGGAAGCGGTGCGAAATGGCGGACGCTGCGGTACTTCTTGCGAAACGATCCTGGGGCCGTTGCGGGTCATCACATGGTCGAGTTTCAGCAGAGCAAATTGAGAGGGGAAGGTCGGGGCGCCTTTCGATAATGCGCTATGAAAATGCCGCGCAAGCGTTCGGTAGGCCATCGACCAAGGTACAGCGTTAAAGTCGCCCAGTAGGATCGTGGGCTTTTTGCGCAGATCGGGAGAGTTCAGCCATTGGGGGCCGAGAAGAGCGGAAACCTGCATGGCACGTTCCCGTCGGCGCAAACCAAGATGCGTGGTGATGATTTCCACGTTGGTGCCCGGTAATGCGACCGAGGCCCACAATGCTCCCCGTGGCTCGCCTAAGGAAGGCAGCGGAGCAGCTTGCACACGACGCAACGGCCACGCCGACAGAATCGCATTACCGTATTCGCCACCTTGAATCTGATGGACAGCGTGGAAGTGGAAATCCATGCGCATATGGGAAGCGATTGCCCGCGCTTGATCCAATCCACCACTTCTGCTTCGACCCGAATCGAGTTCCTGCAAAGCTGCAACGTCGACACGCAATGCGGTCAGGACTTCGGCGATCCGCGACGGATCCACGCGACCGTCAGTCCCACGACATCCGTGAACATTGTAGGTCGCGACACGAATACGCCCATGCGACCTTTCCCGTCTCTCCGAAGGAACCATACTCGAGGGAACACCGGACCTCTCCGTTCGTTCCAGCAATGTGTCTTCATCGACTTTGATACGTCCTCGCTATCTGCTGCGCATCCTCATTGGCGTGGCGGTTCTCGTCGCGGCCATTCTCATTACCCGGGCGCTGACCCGTTACGGCCTGACCCAGATCACCTCGGCCTGGCAAAGCATCGGGATCGGCCGTTTCGGATATGCTGCAGCGTACGCCGCGCTGTCCTACGTGCTGCTGACCGGCTTCGACTATCTGGGTCTTCATTACGCGAAACGTCCACTCTCATACCCGCGGGCAGCCATTGCGTCTTTCGTCAGCCTGTCGATCGGACACAACATTGGCGTGGCCGCGCTCAGCAGCGGCGCGGTGAGGTATCGCTTTTATAGCCGCTGGGGATTGAATGCGGAGGAGGTGGCGAAAGTCGTCGCTTTCTCCGGCGCGACAGTGGGATTGGGACTGGCTACCCTGGGTGGACTGGCCCTGGTCTTCGTTCCCGCCGATGCAGCTGACTTCGTCGGCGTGAGTTCGGGTTCGATTGTTCTCCTCGGCTGCCTTTGTCTGCTCGTTCCCGTCGCCTATTGCCTCGCGGCGACCTTTGTGAGGCGTCGCTTGACTATCTGGAAATGGAGTTTCGCCTTTCCATCCCTGCGGCTCGCATGCGGCCAGCTATTGCTGGGAACGGTCAATTTCGCCTGCGTTGCGGCCTGTCTCCATCAGCTGATGCTTGGTGTGAGCGAACTGGCCTACGCAAAGGTCGCCGCCGTTTATGTGATAGCCAATGTGAGCGGCCTCATCAGCCATGTCCCCGGTGGACTGGGTGTCTTGGAGGCAACCGCACATTATCTGCTTCAAGGCGCGGGCTCATTGCCCGCCCTTATCGCATTCCGCCTCGTCTACTTTCTGGTGCCACTCATCCTCGGGCTGAGCATGTTTGCTGCCAGCGAGATCGCAGCGCGCTGGAGAGGATCAACTCTTGCCGAAAATTCGACGCAGAAGCCAACCGAACGGTCTGAACGGTCTTGAAGGGTCAAAAAGCTTGGTCCCAAGGATAGGTGCTCCCCCGTCGTTAAGTTCATCATACGTGCGAAGCGAACCGGTTATAGCCGCGAAGTGGTCGACGGTGCCTACGAGCGTTTTGCACTCTCTCAATGCTTGACCGAGTTCAACGCGATCAGTTTCCAGATGTTCGGCCAGAAGCCCATCACGAAAGGCGGCTATCGCGCGTCGGTGCTCATCGTTCTCAGCGAAGACCACGACGTCGCACTCGGTGTCGAGTCCTTCGGAGCGGTTATTGAGGTTTGATGAGCCGATACGCACGGCGTTGTCGTCAACCACGATAACCTTGGAATGAACGAGAACCTCCTTGTTCGCATTTCCATCGTCGGATTTCATCCGATATACGACGCGCAGGCGGGGGCCGTTTGCGCCACCAAGCCAACGCAGAATGCGGTTGCGCTGATGCGCCATCACATACTGCTCAACGATCCCCCTGGAACTCTTCGTCACCAGAATGACGACTTCCGGCCCAAAGGGTTCGTCGAGCCGATCTTTGATCGCGCGGGCGACGCGCCAGGAGGCGAGATATTGCGTTTCTATGTAGAGTGACTTGCGGGCCGACCGGATCAGCTGCAGCGTCAGCCTTACCGCCTCTCGCCTGCCGCGGCGCAGGAAGATTCCGCCTTGGGTCCGGGCAATCGCAACCTTGCAGTCAACGAGAGCGACCGGAAGCTGCTTCGGCCATGTCCCCCGGTCGATCGTCTCAGCCGGAGCATTGCCACTGTTCTCACCGGCGGCCACCCAGCGCGACTCGGCAATTTCGGCCAGCGCCCGGGCAGCGTCGCCTGAAACGGCGATCTGAACATCGTGTACCGGGCCGTAGCGTTCACCTCCAGGCGTCCTGCGCAAATCGGCTGTAACGTGATGCTCTCTGGTGTCCCAGCGTCCGGCGGTCAGGTCTATCCCACCGGAGAACGCCATCGATCGATCGATCACGACGATTTTCTGATGGTGGGAAGCGCGTAGCGGATGTCTGATGTCGAATTTCAGCGAAATCCGGGGGTGATCCGCCCACGGATGGTGGACATAAAGCTCGCCCGATCTGCTGGAATAGATAGGCCCCATCGCCCAAATCAGAATTTTTACGTGAAGTTCCTCATTCTGTTCCACGAGCCGGCGAAGTAAGGTTCCCAGTGTCGGTTCGGCTTCCAAATCCGGCCGCAACTTGATGGCTGGATCAAAGTCCCATCCTATGATCCACACAATGCGCCTGGCCGTGAGGAGCGAGGTGCGCAGTGCGCCGAAATAGGCGGCCGCGTCAACGAGAAAGGCTACCTGATCAGCTCTTTCGAGCCTGGGGCGCCGGCCATCCAGCCGCTCCAAAATTTGCGGTATTGAAACACTCGTGTTCATGCCCACCTCTGAGGCCGAAAATGGATTGTCGGCCGAAAGCCATAAGCGTCGCCGACAACTAACCGGACCTCGGCGGCGAGCCGCTATGAGACAATGAGCGTCCCAAGTCCCTACCGTGTTTCCCCGGCTCGATGCCTCGCCCTGCGCGATCGGGCGGCCGTAGCTGATCGATCATCCTCGCTACTGGCGATTTCATCCGGTCGAACGAGATCGCCGAGGCCGCCTGCTCCAACCTGCGCGGTCGAGATCTCGCTGGCATCGTGAATAACGGTGGCGTGCCCAGGCGTGGGCTGGCGTCGCTTCGGTACAGTGGTATCGCGCTCATCTGGCGGGGTCATTTTAGCGCTGGCCTGCCGATCCCCCTTGCGTCCGGATTTGTCCTTCGTGTCCATCTTGAGGCTCCCTCGCCTAGATCTGGTCACACATCACTTGGCGCGAAACGCAGCAACCTGGTCGGCTGTTCCAGCTTCTTGATTACCGTCCGGACGCTCGAGAACCTCCAGGAAGCTCTCAAGCCATGCTGTCGCATTCTGCCGCATGACCTTCTCCAACAGTTCCTCGTGACGTCGTCGTCGCTCGGCAAGTGGCATCTCGAGCGCCTGATGCAGTCGCCGTGACATCTCGTCGACGTCATAAGGGTTGACAAGGAGAGCCGCATCCAGCTCCTCAGCAGCTCCGGCGAACCGGGAAAGAACCAGAACTCCGGGATCTTCCACGTCTTGCGCTGCGACATATTCCTTGGCGACAAGATTCATGCCGTCACGCAGTGGTGTGACGAACCCCACGTCGCTTGCCCTAAGAAGTGGCGCCAGCTTCTCCCGGGATACAGGGCGGTGAATGTAGCGTATCGGCGTCCAGTTGAACTCCGCAAAGCGACCGTTGATCGAACCGGCTAAAGCCTCGAGTTCGAGTCGGATTTCGGCATACGCGTCCACATCTTCGCGAGTGGGTGGAGCGATCTGCAGGAAGGATACGACCCTTTCGTACTCAGGGTGCTGCACGAGCAGACGGCCGTAGGCCCGGAGCCGCTCTGGAAGCCCCTTTGAGTAATCGAGCCGATCCACCCCAATGATCTGACGCTGCCCCAGAAGCTTGCGACGCATTAGATCGATGGCGACATCGTCCGGCTCTTCACGGGCCATGGCCGCGAACCCCACGGGATCGATGCCGATCGGAAACCGCTCGACCCTGACTTGGCGACTACCATGACGATAGGCGCCACCTATCTCTTCAAGCCCCATATGCTCCTCAAGGTAGCGCGTGAGATTGCCGACATCGGTCGAAGTTTGCAGGCCGACCAAGTCAAATTCCAAAAGCCACTCAACCATCTCTCGGTGATTGGAAGTGGCGGCCAGCATGTCGGGAGGAGGAAACGGAATATGCAGGAAAAAGCCTATCCGGTTTCTGCAGCCCAGTTCGCGCAGGCGGGCCGCAAGCGGCATCAGGTGATAATCCTGCACCCAGACGAGGTCGTCCTCTTCGAGGTATGGAACGAGTTCGGTTGCGAAACGCCGATTTACAGCTGCGTATGTATCAAGGAAGTTTGGTCGGTGATCGACGAGGTCGAGCCGATAGTGAAAGAGCGGCCATAGTACACTATTGGCATAGCCAAGGTAGTATTCCTCTACCTCGCGTCTTGATAGCGGGAGTGAAACGGCGGCAACTCTGCCGATTGTCTCAGCCACCGCGGGCGCGGCTTCCTCCTTCGTTTCACCGCTCCAGCCAAACCAGATTCCACCGCGTTCGCGCATGGCATCTGCAAGCGCCACCGCAAGCCCTCCGGTTTGCGACTTCTTGCGGAGATCGGCGACGCGGTTTGAAACTATCACAACTCTAGGCATGGCAAACGATCCGCTATGAAGGTCCTAATGAGCGATGCGCCGGGACGTCAGTGCTGCGGCTCTCGGGCGACGCGAAGGTAGCTGGTTGATGGAAACCGATGGCGGCCGGCCTATCGGCCGGCCGCCCGGATGCGGGGGGAAAGCATCCGTGGAGATGGACGGGGGCTGAGTCTTGGGAGAGTAAAATGTCCATCGCGTCTCCAACTGCCTCCGCAGCACTATGTTCCCCGATCGAAGGAATTATTCGCGCCCGAAGCCATCGCAGGTCATGGCCGTCACTGCGCCGACCAGACAATTATCGGTAACACCAGCCGACCTTCCCGGGCGCTCAATCCCCTATTGCCCAGTAAATGCGACGATAGACAACTCTTGGTGCCTAGCGGAAAACGAGTTCGCCAGGCAGCGCCACAGCTTCGGCAAGAGTTGATGTGAATGAGGAGTCGGTTGCAGCTTTCAAGAGGAAATTAGGGACTGCCTCTCCAGCGTTTTTACCGAACCTTCAGCCGATGACTCGCCAAGTTCCCGAAGAAGACGTTCCCGCGCTCTGAAAAGACGACTTTTGATTGTTCCCATCGCACAGCCACAAATTCCGACCGCGTCCTCGTAACTGGTCCCGAGCACACCAATCAGAACCAGAACTTCGCGCTGCTCGGGTGGCAGACGGTCAATAGCCTCGGCAATCTCAATACCGCGGACCGACCATTCTTGCGTCGGCTCAAGGCCCGGCCTTGAGGAAATGCAGTCGTCGATCCCCGGCGCCTCCCGGCGGCGCAACTTCACTTCCGAATAGAACGTATTGCGCATAATCGTGAAAAGCCACGACTTCATGTTGGTGCCGGGCTGGAACTGATGAATGCTCTTGAGCGCCTTAACCAGGGTCTCCTGGACCAAATCGTCCGCTGCGTCGCGGTCACGCAGGAATGTTCTGGCGAACGCACGCAGAGCCGGTATCAACGCGACAATCTGCTGCTGCTCCGATTTCACTTCTTCACCAAACGGGTCAAATCTCTGCCGCCCGATTGCTAACGAGACTCGGCAGCTATGGTTCCCCCCGGGACGTAGCGTGTCAGAGCTCTCCAGATATCAATCGCATGAGGCGCATCCTCTGCCAGCGCGATCTGATCTGCCGGGCGACGATGGCATCGGAATTCAGGCTGCTACCAGATATCGTAAAGTCCCGCTCAGCGGCCACCAACGTTTCTTCCGACGTGTAGGTCGCTATCACCGTCAATGTGAACGCCGAGGGCTGTTCTTTGCCGTTCGTAGCTCGCTTCAGGAGTTCAGCGTAGCTGCCGATGTCTATCATTTCACCGCTGGCCAGCGGCCCTTGTAGGTATAATTGACGAGGATCCGACTTTGTCGTCTGCTCTGCCTCCAACTCGCTCAATGACGAGATATACTGGCGCTCCCCGTCGCGAACGGACACCATGATGGCTTCGAGATAGATCGCTTCGACACTCATGTTCGTGATGATGCAACGGGCTCCTATCGTGCGTGCGCCTCCTCTCGTAATGAGAATCTTCGGGCGCAGCCGGTGGCGATACCCACTCAAGAGAAGTTGGAAATAGAACAGCCAGACAAGCAGCGTCATGAGGCCCGCCAACGCGTTCACAGCTCCGTGGTTCTCAGAAAGCCATTGCCAGAATCCGCTCATCTCGGCGCCTCACTCATGCTGTCGGGCTGAAGAACAAGCAGGCGGTTGAAATGTTCTGCCGTCGGACGAATGCACTTCGCCCTGCGGTTTCTTAACGGCGACAACGGCGTGGCGATTTCGTGGCGGGCGAGAGACCCGACAGTCGCCGAACGCACCTGTCCAGCGCGCCCGCTGGCATCCGGAACACCGCGACGAGCACGCCGCGTTTTCTGTCTGGGGCGCTTGAGGCTATCTCCGGGGAGAACAATGAGGCAGCGCCCGCCATCCTGCCCAAACTCTTCATGCTCGCCCAAACCGTTCCCAATCACGGCATCGACGGCAGCTGCCGCAAGGAGAGTGTAGAGGTCGCAGCGGAGAGCCTGCTTGAGGGCGGCATGCGGGCTGCGCCAGCGCTTGTCGCGGTAGAGGGGGGCGTCGGGCCTCCGCCCGCAACTGCGGCTAATCGCCGGGACATGGAACACATCACATTCCAGTCAGTTGAATCATTTTCAATGTGAGGATGGTTCAATGGCAAACACACCACCGCGTGAAGGAAAGCCCGGCACCACCGAGCAGTCGCCTCGTTGGGAAGGGCCGGAAGAAAATCGACCTCGGGGCTATCTGCCGGCAGAAGACGATCCAGCTTCTGACCGGGATGCTGCGGGCGAAAACTTGAATGACCCAGATCGCAGCACACTCGGCGATTTTGGAACGAAGGAGCCGCGGCAGCCGGGAAAGCTTCCACCCTTTGACGATCCCGCCCATAGCAACAAGCCTGCCGGTTCACCAGTTCAGAAGGATGCTCCGGTATCATCGCCGCCTCCAAAGGACACCGAATACGCTGGTCATCCGGAATTCTCACAAGACGCGGCCGCAAACAGACCGCCCGAGGGTATCGGGAACAGCGAAGCGGTCCACGACACCGATGAGCACACTCGCCATTCGGAGGGCGTCAACCCGAAGCATCCAACGTAGCAGCAAACGTCCGGGGCCGGTCCCGCTCCCGCTGGGCACACCAAAGACGCATAGTGGCGCCCGCTGTTACAGAAAACCCGCCTGATCGCTTGGGCGGGTTCTGGGCACGATTTCCGCCATTAGTGACTGCATGGCATATCCCCCCAGCGGCCTTCTACGATTATCGCGTAATTTTCCGGTTCGTGTTCGCGCGCTCTGTGAACGACACCCGGCACTGCGTTCCGTTTCCCGGCGGTGCATGCCTCACATCTTGGCGGGGTCTTCACGGCCGCTGGCGTGCAGCACATCGGCTGCGTGTTCTTCTCCCGTTTCGTGCAGAACAACCCGCTCTAGCTCGCCCTTCCCCGCACGTCCTGCAGATCAGGTCATAGTCCCGGCGGGCGAGCATCAGACGACACCGATCGAGTTCCTGGGCCGCCGTGAGGCACGTACCACCTCCCGGTAGTGCCGGTGTGCCGGGCGTGTGTGGGCGTTGTGGTGAAGCCTGCGTTACAGCAAAGGCTTATCCTTGCCGAGCCGATGCTCCGGCTGGCCGCCTAGGTGCTGCTGTCAACGGTCCCACATACGCGTCTATTGCGCTCTGCAAGAGCTTCCTGCAGTTCCTTGGCCAGGACCAAGAGCCGTTCAGGCACCGGTTCACTTTCAATGGAAGCCAGCAATTCCCGTATCGCATTGTCAGGATCTTCAAACCTGCCACGGATTTCTTCCGGCCGCGGCGAACTGGGTTTCATGAGCTCTCATTCCTATCATTTGATAGACCCTTCACCCTCTTATCGGTTGCTTGGGCGTGGATTTCAAGCCAAGCTGAACAACACAAGATGTTCATTTGACCCCATGAATTTGGTGCTCCTGCGCGCGTGGAGGATGTGGCGCCACCGTATGCCCCAGCGGTATTTTGCCACCTATCCAAGCAACGGCCACAGAAGCTGTCTTGCAACACGGTTCGCCTAATCTCTGGTAGCCCGTCAAAGAGCCGCCCAAAGCGTTCCGTGCGGTCTTCGTCCAGTTGCTCCGGGGCTGCTTCGGTTCCGAGCGCCCCTTGATCGAAACTGAGTTGGCCTTGTAGTCGCCAGTGACTTTCAGAAGTCTGCTTCGGGCTCCATACCGGCTGGGCACAGCCCTCGCTAACTCCACCGGCATCCCACCAATCGTGCGTACCGTCTGAGGTCGGCCGTTTTTCAAAGCGTGACAGGAATCCATGATAGACATCACTTGCGGGAAGAAGAAGAGCTTAACGTCGTCAAAATCAGCGAAAAGCTCGTTCTTGCCCGAGGCAATCACGGCGGCCGAAAAGGTAAGCGGTCACTGTGCCGCGTTGCGGTCGAACGTTCCGGATATCCATTGGTTCGTTAGCCACTGGCTTGTCCTCCTAAAAGGTTGCGAGGTTCGCTGCGTGTTGCGGTGGCGCGTCATTTTCGTCGGGATTGGGAAGCGGTTGCTCGTCAGGTAAACGTCTTGGCTCAGGCTCGCGGATCGGGGGGCGTGGACCGGGCTCAGGCGGCCGAGGGGGCAACCGGGAAGGATCAGGCCGCGGTGGTGGCATCGTAAGCATGGTAAAGGCTCCTTGCTACGGTCAACCTCAAGGGCGTCGTGCGGTTCCCAGCCCGCGCTTCACATTCCAGAGGGGAACGTATCTGCTGGTTCCCCGGCCTGAGCCCTTTCGTCGAGTGGCTCAAGCGCCGTTGTCTTGTCCAGCCACACATAAGCGTCGTACTGCCCCGGAGCTGAGGCATCGAGGTAGTGACTCTGCCGCTCTGTGTGAGGTCGATAGATCACTCCAACGAACCGCTGAGGCATGACTTTTGCAAGTTGCTCGGCGACGGTGTTGCTGGACGTGAAATCTATCAGTCCGCAAGCCGGCGCTGCCTGATGACATAACCGCTCCCAACTATCCTGGGCCGAAGGCCGCATCGATATCCTTTGGACGGGTTCGTCCCAACCATTTGCTGCCGCAACAGTTCCTTCGTGTGTTCCAAACCCGATCAGTGCGACCTCCTGACCAAAGTGCTCACGGCAGAGCTGCCCGAGACTCAGTTGATTGCGGGCGCGACCCATCTCAGTCTCGCGAGCATCGCCGACGTGCGAATTATGAGCCCAGACCACAACCTTGCGATGACCATCCTGCGCCAGGATGCCACGAAGCGTTTCGAACATGTGCCCGTCGCGCAAGTTCCACGATTCAGTGCCCCCGTAATACATCGTCCTGTAATATTGCTCGGCCGATGCAACGAGCCGCGCACTTTGCGCCGCATCCAGAAAGCTCTCGCCGTCGCCAGCTGCGAAAGCCATTCGCCTGGTCAGCAGTTCGCGGCACTGGGCGACCACTTCCTCCTCGCAGCTTCTGTAGCCCGCTGTCACCGCCGCCCGTGCATAGGCGGCAGGGTCGTGTTGCCAAGGGGTCATGCACCCGTATCGCTCGCGGGCAATGGATGCTGCGTGCGGATCAACCCTGTCCAGGTGCGCCAGGACGCTCGCGATCGCGCCAGTCACGTTATACAAGTCCAGGCCGTAGAAGCCGGTCTGAGCTTCGCCCTCGCGGCGAGATCTGTTGTGATCACCTAGCCAACTCAGGAACGCCGCCATTTCCTTGTTGCGCCACATCCATTGCGGAAAACGCGAGAACGGCGGCTCCTCTGCGGGCAATGGTTCGATGCCACGAAGAACTCGGTTAATCGCGGCCGCATCCGGCCAGTCGGCTTCCACAGCCAGTGCGGTAAATCCGTGTCTTTCGATGAGACGACGAGTGATGGCCGCCCGTGCACGATAAAATTCCGACGTTCCATGCGTCGATTCGCCAAGCAAAATCACCCGCCGGTCGCCAAAGCGATCGAACGGCACGGCGAAGCCTTCAGCATCGATAGGCTGCAGTGTCTCGGTTATGCTTTCCAACGTGCTATCTCTGGCGTCGGACCTTTTGCCTCGTCGCGCCTCAGCTTGGTCCGGCCAGCCCTGCTCCCCCACCAGCGGTACGAACATGACATTGCCTAGATCCTCCTCCTCGTAGCGTCCCGCGCCCAGGCGCACGACCCGCAACAGCCGCTGGGCGCCCTGCTCGCCAACAGGTACGATGAGCCTTCCGCCGATTTCGAGCTGTTCCACCAGAGCGTGCGGGATGTCAGGTCCGCCTGCCGAGACGATGATCGCGTCGAATGGAGCATCTTCCGGCTTGCCTCGAGTGCCATCGCCGAGGCAAACCTCGACATTGGATATGTTCGCGTCGGCCAGATTTTTTCGTGCGACCTCGACAAGTGTTTGATGTCGGTCGATTGCGATGACGCGACTGGCGATGCTCCCCAGGACGGCAGCTGCATAACCGGATCCGACGCCAACCTCCAAAACCTTGGCACCGGGCTCGACTTCGGCAGCTTCGATCATCAAGGCAACGATGAAGGGTTGAGAGATAGTCTGTTCTTCTCCGATCGGCAGCGCCGTGTCCTCATAGGCCAAAGCGCGGTGAGACGTGGGCACGAAATGCTCGCGTCCCACAGTGCCCATCGCCCTCAACACGGCGTTGTCCTCGATGCCGCGACGGATGAGCTGGGTCTGGATCATCCTGCGGCGTGCCTCGGCAAAGTCCGGCGCCATAGTGTTTCTCTCACCGCCTGTCAGGAGTCGGACTTGTGATCCGGCTTTCCCTTTCTCTTCGTCGAAGCCATGTCTTCAAGTTCGCTCTTCGACATGGATTGGGCCATTTCCTTCGAAGCGCCCTTGAGCTCACACTTCTTCTTGTCTCCGCGCTTTGCGGCTAGCGCAGCGCCAGCAGCCATCTGCTGTGATTTCGATTTTGCGGGCATTGTTCGGCTCCTTGCCTCTGTGACACAGACGCCGAACTGCGTGCCGGCGCCAATGTTCCCACCAGCCCGCAGACGCAGGCATCTCATGAACCTTTGTCCGGCACCGCGGTAGGACTTATGTCGCTCGCCAGCGCAGGTTATGAGGGCTGAGCCAACCGCCCATGCTCCCTGGAGACCAGCAACACGCCAATGAAAACGGTAGCGAAACCGACCAGGTGAAGGAGCCTGAATGGTTCATCCAGAAGGAAGTAGGAAAGCACGAGGGCAGATGCAGGCATAACGCCCATGAACGCAGCCGCTACGGAACCCTGGGCGCGCGCAATACCCGAGTACCAGAGCCAGCTCCCCAGCGCGAGAGTGCCGACGCCATACCAAACAAGCGCGAGCCATGCGCGAGCGTTGACCGCTGACACGTCGAAATCC
Organism: Neoaquamicrobium sediminum; assembly: GCF_040970315.1. Classification (NCBI taxonomy): domain Bacteria; kingdom Pseudomonadati; phylum Pseudomonadota; class Alphaproteobacteria; order Hyphomicrobiales; family Phyllobacteriaceae; genus Neoaquamicrobium; species Neoaquamicrobium sediminum. The sequence continues at coordinate 21,170 of NZ_JAZHFV010000011.1, forward strand.
TGGAGCTGCCAAAGGGCAAGCACGGCAAATAGCGGTACCGAGAGCGCTGCAGAAAGACCCGCGGCTGCAATCGGGGGAACCGTTTCACTCACCTTCTTGCCCACCAGCGTATAGACAACCTCACAGCAGACCGCGCCGAACACCAGTAATGGTCCCAGCATATTGAAAGAGACATCTCCGTCAGGGTCGCTCTGATCGATCTGCAGAACCAAGACACCTGCTACGGCCAGGGCGATTGCAAGCAGTTTGCGCCATGTCGGCTTTTCGCGCAGCACGATCATGGATGCCAAGGCAGTTACAGCAGGTGTAGTGCTCATGACTGTCGCACCGACAACCCCGGTCACCATGCGCATTCCAAACAGCATGAACGCGGTGAAGCCGAACATGCCGAAAATCGAAATCGCGCCGATCGCTAACCAGTCTCGCCAAGCGATCTCTTTCAGCTGCGTGCTGCGCAGTGCAAACGGCAACAGCACGGCCGCCCCCAGCAATACACGCAGGCCACCCCCTACGAAGATCGGCATGGCATCGGTGACAATTTTGCTGATCGGCGTCGCTGAGCCGAACGCTGCCATACCCAGTGCGAGCCTCGTTCGTGTCGCCGTCATATTCGACCTCGTCGGCTACCATTCGACATTGTTCGAGGAACATCGCTGCGCGCCAGCGGTTTCGGCCACTCGATGCCAAAACGAATGGAGATTATGATGAAAGCTTCGATCTTGGCTGGCGCCCTTGTGCTGATAGGCCAAACCGGCCTTCACGCGCAGGAAGGTGGCGCATCCACCGCGACATTCTCGAATACGCGAGGCGAATCGATCGGAGAGGCAAAACTCACCGCCGTTCCCTCGGGCGTGCTTATCGAGTTGGACGTGGACGGCCTCACACCCGAAAGCTGGGTCTCGTTCCACATACACGAAACCGGTGAGTGTGACCCCTCTTCCGATTTCGAAACAGCTGGAGGCCACTTTAACCCGACGAGCGCCGACCACGGACTGCTTGTGGAGGGTGGACCTCACGCAGGAGACATGCCGAACCAGTATGTCGGTAGCACAGGGATGCTCAAGTCGGCCGTCTTCAATTCGATGGTGAACCTCGAAGGTGATGCTGGGATTACCGGCAAATCGCTTGTAATTCACGGCGGACAAGACGACTACAAAACCCAGCCCTCGGGCGATGCGGGACCCCGTATTGCGTGTGCTGTTATAGAATAGATGGAGGAGCTGCCGGCCAGGCCGGCAGCTCTTTCCATGACCGGGACGCATCACGACGAGCTGGTAGACTGGACGTGATCCCCACCCGGCCTTGCAACGCCGGCTAAGGCCGCGCCGACGGAACCTTTGCTACCGTCAACACGGGCAAGGTCGCCGAGTGAAAGTATCCCAACCAGTCTCTTGTCCTGATCGACGACAGGGATGCGACGAATCTGTTGATCTGCCAGATTCCGGCAAACGTCTTCAGCTTCCTCGTCTTCGTAGCAGTAGCAAATCCCTGTCGACATGATTTCTTCGACCTTTGTATCCGGCCCTCGACTAGTGCCAACGGCCCGAATGGCGATGTCGCGGTCCGTCAGCATCCCGACGAGGCGATCACTCTGGCCAACAGGCAGTGAACCGGCATCGATGTGAGACATCATCACTGCCGCGTCCCGTATGGTGTCTTGCGGCGATACGATCGTCACGTCTCGCGTCATGGCTTCCCGCATCTTCATGCTTGTATCTCCTCTGATAGCCCCATCCTGGAACCCAACCGAGAGACGCGGCCTGTGTTCCGAACCGGAATTCGGTGACATGCCGGGACCATGCGGCGGCTTCGGAAAAACCCTTGGAATCGAACGCCGGGGGCTCTCGTCGCTTCGGTGCAACCCGATGAACCGCGAGCATGGCGGGTCCGTCCCGCTTTCCTCGGCGGCCTGTCAAAAAGCCAATTCCTTCCCGGTCGAACCCGACTGACCACCGCATCGTGAGAACAGGGCGATCGGTCGGAACGATCACGGTTATATGCGAGCTCGGCCGCGAGCGTTCCACCATTCAATCCAAAAAGCGGCTTTTGCCGGATCGTAGCGAAATGTTCAAAGAGGCTTCTGGCGCATCATGGCGTGCGGTCGAGATTGGGGCAACCCATACCTCTCGCACCAGAACCATCAGCGCCACCGCTAGCGGTGTGGCTAGCAAGATTCCGAGCCAGCCGAACAAGATACCCGCAGCGAGGATGGCAAACAGCGTCAACGCGGGCGGCAGGCTCACAGACTGCTGCTGGATCACAGGCGTGATAAGATTGCCTTCCAGCTGTTGGATGGCGAGATAGAGTATGGCGACATAGGCCGCCACGTGGGGACCTTGACCCAGACCCAACGCCACCGCCGGTACTGCCGCCAGAATTGGCCCGAAGAACGGGATGAACTCCAGCAGCCCGGCAATGACCGCGAGTGCGAGTGCAGAGGGGACCCCGATCAGCGCCAGACCGATATAGGTCAAGCCTGCCACAACCAACATCGCCAAAGACTGGCCAATAAGCCAGTATCGGAGGCTGCCGCCGATGTCTGCCAGCGTATTCTCAACCGCTGGCCGCTTGCTTTGCGGAAATAGCTTCACAATGCCGCGCACATAGAGATCGGGCTGTAGCGCCAGATAAAATCCGGCAACGATCACCAGGACAAGATTGGCGAGAAAACCGAACGCCGCGGAGGACAACCCGGCGATCCGGCTCATCACCGAGGTCTGGGAGAGCATTGTTTCAAGCTGATCGCCCAGCCATTCTTCGACACTGCCAATATTGAGAGCGTTCTCTATCGGCTTCAAGAGTTCCGGCAGCTGCTCCCACAGTTCCATCATCTGCGTGCGCAACTGCGAGCCCAAGAGCCAGAAAAAGCCAATCGCAATGAGCAGCGTCATGAGACAGGAAAGGCCGAAAGCAATTCCAAGAGGCAGGCGGGAGAGGTGTGCGATGAATTGTGAGACGCTGACAAGAAGACAAGCGAACAGCGTCGCTGCAAAAACCAGCAACAGAAGGTCCCGAAGATACCAGCCGGCGACCAGTAGAACTCCAAATACTGCTACGCCTGTGGCTCGCCGGATGAAGCGCGTACTGTGCGCAACGGGATCGCAATTTGTGCTCATTGCCTGGAAGCGGCGAGGTCGGCCGAATGAACAGCCGTCCGCCTACTCTTGTTGTGATTGGGTACATGACCACATCGCGGTCCGGAGGAAACGCGCGGTGCCCACATCAGATCGCCGTCAACGTCGATCACCGCCAGACACAACGGTCGTCGAATATCTCGGATCCGGAGCTGTTTGCTGCCAACATTCGGTTTCTGCTGCACAATGATGTGTCCCGTCCACGTTCTGCCTCGCATCAATCTCCGCTCCAACCAGTGGATCGGTCCAATGTTCCAGTTTTCGATTCCACGTTGGCGACTATCAAATGCAAAAGCGGAGGCGCCGCGAAATAGCTATTGCGTCTTCGCTCTCGGCCGTCGCCCGAGCGGAAACATGATTCGTCCATTCGCCAGGTGCCGGTTGCCAACTGCGCTATTAGCAAAATTCAGGGCCAGAAATGCTGCGGGGTTGGCGGTTGCCGATCTGATCAAGCAGCTGTTTTCTCGGGAGCGCTCTTTTGCAGCCGGAACGGATCTCGCCCGGCAATTCAGTCAGCCGGCAAACTGCGCGCTCCTCATCGAAGGAGTAGCGGCGCAATATCGGATCCTCTCCAACGGGCGGCGGCAGATCACGTCGATCCTTGTCCCCGGCGACTTCGTCAACCTTCACTCGATGATTGTAGGCCAAGAGCCCTACAGCGTGCTCGCGCTGGATATGTGCCGCGTTCTTGTGGCCGAGGCGGAGCAGTTTCGATCGGCCCTGTCTAACTCGACCGAACTGGGCCGGATCTTATGGATGGAAACTCTGACTGAGGCGGCCATTCAACGCGAATCCATTGTCTCCATGGGTCGCAGAACGGCTCTGGGCCATCTCGCACATTTCATTTGCGAGCTCCACGAGCGCGTGTCCATGGTCGGGAAAGCGGCCGGCAATAGCTTTCAGTTGCCGCTCACGCAATCCGACCTTGCTGACGCGCTCGGCCTTTCGGTCGTTCACGTGAACCGATTGCTGAAAACGATGAGAAGTGACGGCCTCCTTTCCTGGTCGAACTCGGTTGTTTCAATCCTGAACGAGTACAAGCTTCGCGAAATTGCCGAGTTCGACCCTAGCTACCTTGGATTTCGGCAAGTGCGTCAGGCGGGGGTTAGCTTCAGCGAGGCCTGACCGTCAGGTTGAGATACGAGGGATCGAACTCTCCCAATCGTCTCAGTTCCGGCCAATCGAGTATGGTGACGTCGAGAGCGCGCCAGGAAATCAGATTCCGGCGCCTCATTTCCTGAAGTGTTCTGTTGATATGCACAGGCGACAGCCCCATGGCGTCGCCTAGCTGTTGCTGCGTCATGGGCAACTGGAAGCGGCCGCCGTCTGACAAGCCGACGGCCAGTAGGCGTGTCCGTATCTCGCAAAGGAAATGCGCCATCTGTCCCACAGAGGAAAGACGTCCCTTCGCGGCGATCCAGCGTCGGTGGATTGCCGCGTCCACCAATGTCAACAGCCAGAGCAATCGGCTGAGATGTGGATGTTCTTCCGTTATCGCTTTGAGAGCAGCATGGGGCACGTAGGCCACGGTACAATCGCCCAGAGCCATTACGCTATGGTCCATCCGCCCCAGGAGGAAACCATGGAGGTCGACGAAGTCGCCCGCCATATGGACCGCCGATATCTGGACGCCGCCATCACGCATGGTGTGCGTTCGAACCGAATAGCCGCTCACCATGAGACAGCTTTCGCCAGGCTCCTGCCCCTCACGCACGATATCTTCGCCGCTCTTCAGAGACTGAAATCGTGCAATGCTGCCGGCGATGGCGCCTCTCTCGCGAGGCGATAGTCGATCCCTGTTCTGGAGATTGATCAACAAAGGGGTCAGCCGCTCGTCATGAGCGAGTTCGTCGTTGGTCGGTGGATGCCGGGTCATGATCCTATATGACTAGCCGCGCAGCAACTGGATTTGGCGGAACACTATCATATCAGGGTCAAAAGACTACGGACCGGACTGCTGATGCATTGCCACCGGTATCGAAAGCACGAAACGCAAGCCTCCGTTGCCGCTGATCTCGTACCGGCCTCCAAGCTGCTGGGCAAAACGATCTATCAGTTTGAGGCCCAGCCCTGCCTTAACAGCCTGCGGATCGAACCCCACGCCATCGTCTTCTATCGTCAACCGAATCTGGCCGTCATCCCCGATAGTGAGCGAGAAGTTGATCTGTCCGCGGTGTTCTCCGGGAAACGCATGCTTAAGTGAGTTGGAAACCACCTCGGTTACAATCAATCCAACCACCATAGCGCGATCTGCATCGATCTTCGCCGGTTCGAGACCAAGCTCAACCTTGCTATTGGCACCGAAGGCTTGCACCACCTCCCCCACGAGCTCGCGCAGATACATCGAGAGATCTACGGTATCGAGCCGGTCGGACCGGTAGATCTGTTCGTGAACCATCGCCATGGCAGCGACGCGCCTCGAAAGGTCCCGCTTTGCGTCTTCGGGCAGCGGTTGGAGGCGGACAAGAGATGCAACCGTCTGCAGATTGTTCTTCACCCTATGGTGTATCTCGCGCAACAGCATCTTGTTCTGAGCGAGCGACTCCTCTGCCTCCAATCGACGCCGCCTATCCACCACTAGTAGTCTTGAAACCCAGACAGTCATTGCCAGCAATGCCAAGAACACCGGTACGGCGATCACTGAAATTCGGACAATCCGCCTGTTGAAATCCGCAAGCGCCGCCTCGCTGGCGACAGCAGCAAACGCGATCAGCTCGCTGTTTGAAACACGATGGAAGCCGATGAGTCTCTCGACACCATCCAGTCGGGAGACGCGCCTGTAAGTCCCGGACTCCTGCCTGCCCAATCCTTCTGGAACCACCTGCGAACCAATCGCGGATCCCTCTGCAAGACCAGGATGACGCGCGACTATGAGACCGTCCTTGCGAACAACACTTATCGCGGAATCCGGACCCAGGTCGAGGTTCAGCCACACCTGTGACATGAGACTGGTGGGAACCACGATCACGGCGACCCCAGCGAACTTGCCCGAGCGCCAAAGGCGACGGCCTACAATGAAGCTTCGTTCGCCTGTGATCCGGTCGATGAGCAATTGTGAGATGACCTGCGCTGCGCCGTCTCTGAGCTCCTGAAAATACGGACGGTCGGCAATGTTGATCTCTCCTCTGGGCGCAGTGGAGAGAATTTCACGACCATTGCGGTCGAATAATCTGACTTCGACGTTCTGCGGCAGTCCTTCAATTGCGTCATCAAGATCGCCAAGCATGGCGGTTGCGAGCAGTTCCGGGCGGTAACCCAAGGTGTCGTCGATACGACGAAGGGACTGCCTTGACGCCTCGATGAGCCATTGAAAATGCACGGCGACGATTTGGGCTGCTATGCCAGCCTTCTCCTCGCCGCGCCGAATTGAATCGCGATAGCCCTGCGAAACGAACAGAGCCGAACTAGCCAAAACTGAGACGAATAGGCCGGCCGCCAAAACAAAAGCGGCCAGCGGTGTGCGCACCCTCATTCCCCACATCGACCCTTCCTGCGTAGAATCAAATGTAGCGCGGGACTGAAGCAGGCGATATGTCAAATGATAGGAGGTCGGCGGTCAAACAGGCAGCTGCTTCGATCGTGCGTGCTCACTCCCCTCGCCGGCTTCGCACATTATTGATTGGCCGGCGCGTATCCTGAGTTTCGCCGCGCCGCGGCTGTCGCGTCTGCCGTCCCACTTCCTCAGCCTGCAATGGAATGTCATAGGGCGTGGTCTCCCAGGCGCCCACGTCGCCTTCATCAGCGATCCTTTCGCCCCCGCCAGGTCGCGCTGGCAACCCGCTTCGAGGCATCGGCTCCGTCTCAGCGTTTTCCCAGATGCTTCGCGGATCGCGCAACTCCCCCGCCCGCGCTCGTGCGTTGCGCCGTTCGTTGGATATCTCTGGCCTATGCCGGCTCATACCGGATTGCTCGCAACCTTGGCCTTTCTCGTGGGTCATTGTCCTTCTCCTATTTGTTGGCTGTCCACACATGGACGCTTTGTCGGGATCTGCGCCAAATTGCGGATGGTCTGATGCGCGCAATCGCCGGGGAACACAGCAAAGATCGGTCTGACCAACGGGCTTGTTCGTGAACCCGGTGCCGGTCGCGAACATCTGGCCAAGGAACAGAACCAAGCCCGAGATGTCCCCCGACCGGCTGGTGCGTGATTTTTGTGAACTGCCGGCCGTGTGAGAGGAGCCGTGCCGGAACTTGCAAATCTGTCATTGGTCTGGGTCGTGCCAATCTTCGTCGCGGGTGCAATCGTTGTCGCGATAGCGGGCGCGCGGCTCGCACGTGTTGCCGACGCACTGGCTGACCGAACCGGCTTGGGTGAAGTCGTTGCTGGAGCTCTTTTCGTCGGGGCCGCCACCTCACTGCCCGGTGCTATCACTTCGGTCTCCACCGCCGCGCAAGGAGCGCCGGAGCTGGCCATAGGCAATGCTTTGGGAGGGCTTACTGCGCAAACCGCCTTTATAGCGATTGCCGACTTGGCCTACCGCCGCGCAAATCTCGAACACGCTGCCGCAAGCGTGACCGGATTAGCGCAAGGTGTGTTGCTGGCAGGTCTGCTGACGATAGTGCTTCTTGCTGAAACATTTCCCGATATCGCCGTCTTCGGTGTGCACCCGGCATCGATGCTCATCGTGCTTGTTTACGGATTTGGTTTGCGGCTTCTCACAAAGATCAAGGACGAGCCCATGTGGAAGCCGGTCCGCACAGAAGAGACACGAGTCGAACTGACCCAACCCGAATCCGGCGCCGGTTCCACGGGAGCACTCTGGCGCGCCTTTTTGTTGCTGGCGGCACTGACGGCGTGTTCAGGCTACGTCATAGGCGAAGCGAGCATGGCAATCGTGGACAGGACCCATCTTTCCGCGACGGCTGTCGGCACAGTCTTTACCGCAGTAGCGAACTCCCTTCCCGAGCTCGTGACTGCTATCGCAGCCGTGCGGATTGGGGTGGTGAGCCTTGCTGTGGGCGACATCATCGGCGGGAAGGCGTTCGAAGTGATTTTCCTCAGCCTGGCCGACCTGTCTTATCAGGGCTCCATATACTCTGCATTCTCCCCGGCAAACCGGGCAACTGCGTTGATGGCGTTACTCATGACCACGGTTCTACTTCTCGGCATGCTGCGCAGGGAGCGCCTCGGTATCGCTCGAATTGGATTTGAAAGCGCGGCCGTGTTCCTGCTCTATGCCGTGTCGGTCGTGCTTGTATGGGTCTGAACCCCCTCTAAGGCCGCCGTCAATCGGTCAACCTGACCTCAACCGATCCGCCCCGGGCAGGTCCCAGCGGGAGCCAAATCTCGCAATAGGCCGCACCATGGCCCCACGCACTTAAAGCAGTATTCCGGCAAATCGCCTCTTTTTACCAGGGAACAAGGTGTGCCTCTTGCTGTTCGGGGTCAAACAAGCGCGAGGATGAACGTGATGGCATCGAAGAGTGCTGCAGTTGGCCTCCTGGGATTGGCCCTGACAATGGTGGGGGCCGAGGCTGAGGCGCAGGAACGACAACAAATGGCCCAGAACCCCAAACAGGGCGTCTCGGGACTTGGAAGCGACACCGGAAGCGTGCCCCCGGAATGGGACGCTCAGATCGCAAAAGCATTCTTTCTGGATACCGGTTCCGGCACATTACGGACCGAGGCGGAGGTTCGCGCCAACTGGGCTCAGCTTTCCCCCTCGCAACATGAGGCGGTGCGAGACTACTGCGCACAAGCCCCCCAGGGCGCAGAAGACGATGGCGGGATGCGAGAACCCAATGTCACGCGCGGTTCCCTGATCAGGCTCTGCTCCTGGATCAAGCGCTTCTAAAGCGTTGAAAAATCCGCTGATCAAGAAGCTTAATCATGAAGTCGGGCTTCAATGACAGCGACAGGGTTACCATGCCCGTCTTCTCGCGTCTTGCCGCCTTTTCGCAGTTCGATCCGACCCACCTGCACCTAAGGTTCCGGTCTCAAGTGGGATAGATGCAATGCCGATCTTTTTCTTCGCAATTGATAATGGTCGCTATTCGACCACTGACCCTAAGGGGCTGGAATTCAGGAACGAAGAAGAAGCGTCCCGCGAAGCGGTACAAGCAATAACCGAAATGGCCGTGGATGAGGTGCCGGACGGGAACGATCGTACGTTTCGTATTGTCGTCCTCAATGCCCACAAACAGTCCTTGTTCGAATGCGAATTCAATTTCAAGGCTCGACGCCTGTCTCCCGACTAGCCGCTCATCTCGCGCAGCTTTATCTGGAACGGACTTGCTATGAGCGGGTTGGTGAACATTGGAAAGGAGGTTTCTAAATGAGCAAGACCGATAAAAAAGAGATTCAAGAACGCATCGAAAAAGTGGCCGAACACACTACCAGCGGCGGTCATCTGGGGGGAACAGATTTCGGTCAGAGCGCAGATGCAAAGACGACGACCAGCATCAAGAAGGGTGACAAGGCCCGCGCCAACGACGGCGGAAAATCGTAAGGCGGCAATCCGCTGAGAACAACTTGCGAGAAAGGGAGCAGACCATGAGCAGGCGAAGCTATGACGCCAGAACTGATATGCCCAAGGCCCTTTTCGTCGAAGAGCAGGGTCAAGAAGAAGCAGAATCCGGCCCGGTCGTTCCAGACAGGTTGCTGGACGTTGGGGAGCTTGAGTTCAGTTCCGAAGAATCGAGCAAACCTCTAGAAGAGGATGACGACAACGCCTTCCAGCAGAGTGACGAGGCGTTGCCAAATGATGATGACGAGGCCGCCCTGTCGCGAAGGCCTTCGCGCGAAGGAAGTCGTTTCGACGAAGTGTGATGTCTTCGCCTCTTCCCAGGATGCGGTGCAGTAGACGAAATGTCCCAAAGCAAGGATGAGTGGGCACGGTTGGTTGTGCTTCCACGGCAGGAGGGCACTATGGCTAGACAGCAGATCTTGACGGACCACAATGCGATACGAGCTTGGGCAGCGGCACGCATGGGCGTCCCAGCCGTAGTCGATGTGTCGTCACAACCGGGCGTTCAACCGCATCTCCTTATCGCCTTCGATCAAGTGGCCTATGAAGATCAGGATCAAGCGGAGCGACCTCCAAATGCCGGCGGGTTCGAGCTCGTGGGATGGGACGAGTGGTTTCGTCTCTTCGATGACGCGGGGCTGGCTCTGGCTGTCCTGCCTGACAACCCCGGTGTTCTGGATAACAGCCATCAATTCATTAAACGCGACGACCGTTAGTTATAGCAACACGTCGAACGGTGCTGGGCAGCGTCGATCAGTATCCGAGGCCGCCTCCCGCCAAGGGCCGAAACCTGACTTGCGTGCGCAGACAGCGGTGGTTTCACAAAGCCGAGGTTGCCAGTCAGGGGTCGTAGGCCGCAGAGTTCATATCAGGCGCGGGGGCGGCGAACTGACGTGATATGACCACAACGCCGATGTCCCCGGCATTTCTTCCAACTGAAGCAGGTAACTCGTCAAGAGTGCGAACCAGTTATCTCAACAGTGACAGAACATAATATCCTGCGTGAACCCCCCAGGCTGCCCACCGACCGTAATATGAAGTGACTGGCCAGCAAGCCCGCAATCTGTGAGACTGGGTGCATCGTCAGCCATCTTCTAAGGGCGCTGACGGCTGTTTGCGACCATCATGCTCTCGCCCCAAAGGTTCGGAGATGGCTATGATGTCCGCCAAACCCGTTAACAATGGTATATTCACACCGCGCGATCTCGCTTTGATGTGCGAGGAGTTACGGCGCTCGGAAGCTCCTGACGAAGGTCCTGCAGACCGTGAAGCGCGAGCTGAGATGCTGGTTCAAACCTGGAGCCGTCAGCGGCAAGCCCGAAACGCAGACCAAAGGGAAGGCGGCGAGAGCCGACACACCTAAGCGGTGCGATCGGCCGTTGTCCGTGGAGGACGAACAAGAACTCTATATCGTCTGGCTGCTGCCTTATCTGCGTTGAAAGGCCTATCTCTGTTGCGGCGATAAGAAACACGCGGATGCTTTAGTGCCGAACGCCCTGCAAACCGTCATTGACCAGGTCCCCACTGCTCCCAGCGGCGGAGTGCGCGTGGCTGGATAGCAGAGCTAGGGGCGAGGCCGGCACCTTCTTAGCAAAGCGGACGCAATTGTATCCTCGGAAAGACCTGATGAGACTGCGGCAATATCGGTGGTCACGAGGCATCCGCTGCGCAGCGACGCACCCTAAGCCGTCTGTCGCTCGGCCTACCGCCGACCTTGTCCCTCAATGAACTGATATGATGCCGTCGACGGCCCTCCATTCCGATGGTCTGATCAGACGGTGGTGGGCGACGCGCACGGAATGAAGCGGCCCTTCCAGCGTCTCGCGCCAGTATTCCAGGAACCCGCGCAGTTCGGGGAAGCCGGGCGCAAGGTCGTATTCCTGCCAGACATAGAGCTGAAGAAGGCTGGGATGGTCCGGCATGTGATAGTGGATTTCTGCCGTGGTCAGGCCATATCCTTCCATTTGCAAATGAAACTCTCTGCTCACCGTTTTGGCCATTCAAGTCTCCAAGTTCCCGTTTGAACGTCAGGCATCCAGTCGCTGCCAATGCCCATCCGGCATCGCCGTGCGCGCCATCGCTCTCGCCTCGTCCGGGTGATCCAGTCGATGCAGGGCATCCATGATGACATTAAACGAGATTGGCTGTGGAATACCCGGCGGGCGGCGCAGGGTCGGCATCGATTCAACCGCGCACGCATCTGACGCCCAGGATGACAAAATGGCGCGTTTCTCGCCCATATTTAGCTCCGGGTCGCGAACAACATCATCGGGATGCTTGTAATGGCGCGATGGGGACAACAGACGATCAAGCGCGACATCCTCTGCTTCAGGCGCGAGTGACGGAATGATCGTTGAGAAATCGGTTCGGCCCATAGCTTACCTCCTTTCGGATTGCCGTTCCAAACTCCAGTTGCGACCATTTTTGCTGGCGCGTTTCAAGAACGCGACCATGGCGAAAATTTTGCCGTCTCCTTCGAAAAAATCAAGCCTTTTAGTGATCCGGGCGCCGTAGAAAGTTGCACGATTTCAGGCCCCTAGCACTCGTAACGATCAAGTGCCAAAATTTTTCGCCAGCCCTCTTGAAACGTCAAATTTCTCAAACTAGCTCCATGTGCGCGCAATGCCGCAAGGGTTGCGCACCCCGTACCGGACCCGGTCCGGTGCGGAGGAACCTCTCAAAATTTGTTTGTCCTGAAGGAGAACGAGATGACGTTCCGTCCATTGCATGACCGTATCCTGGTCCGCCGCATCGAAGCCGAGGAAAAGACCGCCGGCGGCATCATCATCCCCGACACCGCCAAGGAAAAGCCACATGAAGGCGAAGTCATCGCCGTCGGTTCCGGCGCCCGCGACGACACCGGCAAGCTGGTCGAGCTCGACGTGAAGGTTGGCGACCGCATCCTGTTCGGCAAGTGGTCCGGCACCGAGATCAAGCTCAACGGCGAAGACCTCCTCATCATGAAGGAGAGCGATGTCATGGGCGTGATCGAAGCGACCGCCGCACTGAAGAAGGCCGCGTAAGGCTTCTTCCATTGCTCAACCAGTCAACGAAAGCTGCCTACTGAAGGAGTGATCCAATGGCTGCCAAGGAAGTCAAGTTCCATTCCGACGCGCGCGAGCGCATGCTGCGCGGTGTCGATATCCTCGCCAATGCGGTAAAGGTCACGCTCGGCCCCAAGGGCCGCAATGTCGTGATCGACAAATCGTTCGGCGCCCCGCGCATCACCAAGGATGGCGTGACTGTCGCCAAGGAAATCGAGCTTGAGGACAAGTTCGAGAACATGGGCGCCCAGATGGTGCGCGAGGTCGCAAGCAAGACAAACGATCTCGCCGGCGATGGCACCACGACCGCAACCGTCTTGGCTCAGGCGATCGTGAAGGAAGGTGCCAAGGCCGTGGCCTCCGGCATGAATCCGATGGACCTGAAGCGCGGCATCGACAAGGCCGTCGACGCAGTGGTCGCCGAGCTCAAGGCGAATGCTCGGAAGATCTCGAAGAACGACGAGATCGCGCAGGTCGGTACCATATCGGCAAACGGCGATAAGGAGATCGGCCGGTTTCTCGCGGAGGCCATGCAGAAGGTCGGCAATGAAGGCGTGATCACGGTCGAGGAAGCCAAGACTGCCGAGACCGAACTCGAGGTTGTCGAGGGCATGCAGTTCGACCGCGGCTACCTGTCGCCCTACTTCATCACCAACCAGGACAAAATGCGCGTCGAGCTCGACGAACCCTATGTGCTGATCCACGAGAAGAAGCTTTCCAATCTTCAGGCACTGCTTCCGGTTCTCGAGTCTGTGGTCCAGTCCGGAAAGCCCCTGCTGATCATTGCTGAAGATGTCGAGGGTGAGGCTCTGGCGACTCTTGTCGTCAACAAGCTGCGCGGAGGCCTCAAGGTGGCTGCGGTCAAGGCACCGGGCTTTGGCGATCGCCGCAAGGCTATGCTCGAGGACATCGCCATCCTTACCGGCGGTACCGCAATCAGCGAAGATCTTGGCATCAAGCTGGAAAACGTCACGCTTCAGATGCTGGGCCGCGCCAAGAAGGTGGTCATCGAGAAGGAGAATACCACGATCGTCGACGGCTCCGGCTCCAAGGCTGAAATCGAAGGTCGCGTGAAGCAGATCAGGGCGCAGATCGAGGAGACGACCTCGGACTACGACCGCGAGAAGCTCCAGGAGCGTCTCGCCAAACTTGCTGGCGGCGTTGCTGTTATCCGCGTCGGCGGCTCGACCGAGGTCGAGGTGAAGGAGCGCAAGGACCGAGTGGACGATGCGTTGCACGCTACGCGCGCCGCGGTCGAAGAAGGCGTACTGCCTGGTGGCGGTGTTGCTCTGCTAAGGGCGGCCAAGGCGCTTGAGACCATCCAGGTCGACAACGCGGATCAGCGGACGGGTGTGGAGATTGTCCGCCGCGCGATCGAGGCGCCGGTCCGCCAGATCGCCGAAAATGCCGGTGCCGAAGGCTCGATCATCGTCGGCAAGCTGCGGGAGAAGGCCGAGTTTGGTTGGGGCTGGAACGCCCAGACCGACGAATTCGGCGATCTCTACAAGCAGGGTGTGATCGACCCGGCAAAGGTCGTTCGTACCGCATTGCAGGACGCAGCCTCCGTAGCCGGTCTGCTGGTGACGACCGAGGCGATGGTGGCTGAGAAGCCGAAGAAGGACACCGCGCCCGCCCTGCCCGCCGGCGCAGGAATGGACTTCTAGATCAACTGCGAAGCCTGCGCCCGATTACGGGCGCAGGCATCATCGATCAGGGAGGCTGTCATGAACATGGTCCCCAATATCGGCACGATCGCTCCACCGAATTGTCCGCCGAGCGATTTCGTTGGCCATCAGGCGGAATGCCGCTCAACGTTCAAGCCGTGGCTTGAAGGGTTGCTTGCCAAGGCGGAAACTGCCGGGTGGAACCGCCGGACAGTGGCTTCGACACTGATGTTTCTGTCAGCGCAGAGCGCCTCACGGCCGTCACCTACGCGTAACCGCGAGGGATGAGCCAATGCCGCTCATGGCGGCTGGATGATTTTTTGACACCGACGAAGGCGGCAGACCCGACCGCCGCCTTCCGAACCAGGGAGAAGGACGTTTTCGGGAGACTGAAGATGATCGTGTATATGCCACCGCGTGCGCAGCGATTCTTCGCCGTTGTTGTCACCACCATTTTCCTGGCCTTCTCGGGATGCGCCGTGGCCCCCGTCGCCGCACAATCTCCATTTGCGGAAACCGTCGAAGCGCGTTCCCTTGCAGATGTGCTGGAAGATGTGACGCCGGCTGTCGTCAACATCGCCGTAACCTCGCGCGCGCCGGCAGAAACCAACCCGCTGTTCAACGACCCTTATTATCGCCGCTTCTTCGACCTGCCGCAGATGCCGCAGCAGCGACACAAGATGAGTGCCGGCTCCGGCGTCATTGTTGATGCCGCGAACGGCTATGTTCTGACCAATCACCACGTCATCGAAGGCGCCGGTGACATCGCCGTGACGTTGAAGGACCGTCGTCGCTTTGCGGCGGAGCTTGTCGGCAGCGATAAGGCCACCGACATCGCGGTATTGAAGATTGAGGCCGAAAGGCTGACTGAGTTGCCGATCGGTAACCCTGATCTGCTTCGGGTTGGCGATGACGTCGTTGCCATCGGCAATCCCTTCGGCCTTGGCCAGACGGTAACGTCCGGCATCGTCAGCGCGCTGGGCCGCAGCGGCATTAATGTCGAGGGCTACGAGGACTTCATACAGACAGATGCGTCGATCAACCCAGGCAATTCGGGCGGGGCACTGATCACGGGGGATGGCCGCCTCGTCGGCATCAATACCGCGATCATCGCGCCGGCCGGCGGCAATGTTGGAATCGGATTTGCAGTACCGATCGACATGGCACAGGCGGTCATGCGGCAACTCATAGAGCACGGTCAGGTCAGTCGGGGCCGAATTGGCGTCGCAATTCAGGATCTGACGCCCGACCTGGCCGAGGCGCTCGGCATCGAGAGGATAAGGGGCGCGGTTGTAGGGAGCGTCGAAGAGCAGGCGCCAGCGGCACATGTCGGCCTTCAGGCAGGCGACGTGATCGTTGCAGTGGATGGGCAGGAAATCACTGGGGCGCCCGATCTGAGAAACCGTATCGGGCTGACGCCGGTTGGCTCGACTGTTGAGATCGCCTGGCTGCGCGACGGTGAAAGAAATGTGGCCCGGGTTCGAATCGAAGCTGACAATGGTGGCGCGATCGCCGCAACATTCCCCCAGAAGTTGTCCGGAGCGATCTTACAAGATGCCTCCGGAAACGTCTTCGTCGAAACGGTGGAGCCCAACAGCGCTGCCGCGATGGCAGGACTGCGCGCCGGAGACGTCATCGTCGCCGTGAATCGTCAGCCCGTTCAATCGAGGGAGGACCTCTCAAGCGCCTTGCGTGCCGCGCGCGGCACCATTGCGCTCGATTTGTTTCGCGGCGGAAACCGCCTGCTTCTGGTTATCCGATGACTAGAGCCATCCCCACCTTACTTAGCGCGTGCAACCATCTCAAAGAGACGATGATGAGGAACTTCATGTGCCGCTCGCCGTGGCTCGAGGTGCTAGTCAGACTGCACAGTTCGTTGCCCGTGCCTGATACTAGGGAGACCGTGCAGATTGTCTCGACGAGCGCAACACCAACGTGCCAACCACTGAAGCCCGCATCGTTGACAATGATGCAAGTTCCACTGGAGGGACGTAGCCTTCTCGCCGGCACAGCGGCGCCGCGACAATTATCTAGGAAAGGATCGACACATGCCGCATCTATCCATTGAGGAGCCGATCATGATTCTGGTGGGAATGGCATTCCCAGACGTATCGAAACGGTGCTGGAGGCCTACGCACTGCTTCGCGATTGGCCCGATTCCAGCCGCAACGGGGCTCACATGGTGATACTCAACGCCTGTAAGGCGGGCGTTGCCGGTGAGATTGACGCCGAAACCGTGCGTGCCACTTTCGCTGCATTTGCGCGCCGCAACGGCATAATTGTACCGAACATCATTTCATACTCCCGAACCGAAGGCTGTCGGCTGATTCCTAGCTAGGCCAGGCATTACTGCTTCGCGGTCGCTTCTCCGAGCTAGCCGTGACGTCAAGTTCTAGCATCCACAGAGCACGTCGCCTAGCTGATGCCTGCCTTCCGGGAGACTTCTCCAACAGACGTCCCATCCTGCGCCTGATCGATGATGAACGTCTTCTGCGCGTCCGTGAACTGCGATGGTATCATGCGTTCCGCTCCCCTGCCAGCCAAGGGCTCGGTGCGGAAAACTATAGCCAAAATAGGGCCGTTTTGATCATAACATTTAGCGATGTGGTGAACGGCGGCAATGTAGAGGGCAACGGCGGCGTTGGTGGCGGAGGACCGCTACCGTCGATCCCAAAACCTATCGGATGTACGCTACAAGCTCCGAACACTCTCGGCTTCTGGCAGCATAGTCACGCTGCGCGCTCGATTGCTTTGACGCGGGCACGAGGGGGCTCCTCTCGATCATTGCGTGCGGCACATCCCAAGCTCTATGGGGCGGCGGAAAAGACCGTCCGAAGGCTGGCTGGTTTCGCAGCCTTCGAGCGGTAGGCAGGTTCAACCAGTACCGTTAATTGTAATCCGCTTGCTCTTTGCCTGAGCGCGTTCGGTTTTGGGTAGAGTGACGGTGAGAACACCACTCTTGAAATCGGCGCTTACCTTATCGTCGTCGATTTCATAACCGAACGGTATCCGGCGCTCAAAGCGGCCGTAGAAGCGTTCGGAGAATCGACGATCCTTCTCCTCGGACTCGGCTCTCTTCTCGCCCCGTAGCGTCAGCACGCCATCCTCGAGCAGCACTTCGATGTCCTCCGCCTCGAGGCCGGCGACCTCAGCGGTTACGCGTATTTCCTTTTCGTTGTCGGACACCTCCACGTTGGGCCAACTTCCACCAAACGATGAGGCTCTGCCGAGGCTAGCCGCATGGCCACCAAAGCCTCGAAACACATCGTCGAACAGCCGGTTCATCTCGCGATGCAGCGAGAGGAACGGGTCGCGCGTATCGCCGTCGCGAAACACGGCGGGAACCTGACCTCGCTCCCGGTTCCAAGGGATCACGTCACGCAAACTCATTGTCATTCTCCTTTCAGTTTCGGTAGTTCGCAACAAAGCTGTCGACGAGGACCGGGCCTACAGCCCGGCCCTGTCAGCTCTCGCGTAGGGGACCGCTCAGGCAGCCTGTTTGTCGGTTCCGCCCTTGCGGTGTTCGACCTTGGGCGTATCGGCGCTGCCGATCTCGATCCGGCGCGGTTTCATCTCTTCGGGAATCTCACGCTTGAGATCGACGGTCAGCAGGCCGTTTTCGAGGCCGGCGCCGGTCACCTTGACGTGGTCGGCCAATTCGAAGCGGCGCTGAAAGGCCCGGCCCGCGATGCCGCGGTGCAGGTATTCTCCTTCATCCTCTGGGGATTTTTGGCCAGAGACCAGTAGCAGGTTCCGTTCCTGCGTTATGGATAATTCGTCCTGACCAAAGCCAGCCACCGCCATCGTGATGCGGTAGGCGTCTTCGCCCGTTCTGGCGATGTCGTAAGGAGGCCAGTTATCGACGGCAGTCGTCTGGCTGGCGTTTTCGAGCAGGTCGAAAACGCGGTCGAAGCCGATGCTTGACCGGTAGAGTGGTGAAAAGTCGAATGCGGTTCTCATAGCCATATCCTCCGTTTGAGCAACATGGGTACGAGGAGCGCCAAGAAGCCGGCGCTCCCTGACCATGCCGGCCCCGCAGGCAACCGGCAATATCGATTTGGGAATTCAGTGCTGGCCCGTCAAGGCCTTCTTCGAACCGGCGGAACTTTGGACGTGACCTTGGGTTTGCCATCATGGCTTCAAGCATGTTGAACCGATGGAGGATTGAACATGCCGATCACACGCGCTGACGTCATATCTGTTCTGGGACCCACCGATGAAGTGCTGGTCGTGGAACTGATAGCCTCGGAAGCATCGATAGAAGAGTTGCGCGAGGCATGGGAATGGCTCAACAACGAGGAAGCGCTCATCGGTGCCGGACGTCCGCTGCCAGGTCCCATGGTCAGCAGGCTGATCGACATACTGGATGATGATGACGAGAGATGATGCCGTGCGGCGGCGGCCTCTGGCTCCTTGAAGAGAGAACAGTCGTTGCCCATCTTGGACGAGGGCCCAAGGTTTGCTTGGCCAGTTACGTTTTCAAAAGACGACCAAAACAAGCGGAGGAAGTGATGAATGATGTCACGTTTTCCGAGCCGGTGACCGTGGTTTTGCCGCGCGGCAGCCAGCGCAAGGTTGCAACCAGCTTTGAGGCAATCGAATGTCTCCAGAATGAGTGGCCGCTATGGGCCCGCGGACGCAGCTGGCGAAAGGCATGCATGGCGTGCCGTAATGCGCTCGACGGCTGGTGCAGCGCAAAAGCAGCGAGACGACGCTTCATCAAGGCCGCGAAACATGCCCACCTGATGCCTGGCTACCATGCTACAGTTAGCCCTGTGTGGGGCTGGCCGGCTTGCAAGACTGGAAATACCGCCCAGATCGCTCAGTGAACCGATAGGATGCCGTCGACGGCCCTCCATTCCGATGGTCTGATTAGACGGTGGTGGGCGACGTGCACGAAATGAAGCGGCCCTTCCAGCGTCTCCCTCCAGTATTCCAGGAATCCGCGCAGTTCGGGGAAGTTGGATGCAAGGTCGTATTCCTGCCAGACATAGAGCTGGAGGAGGGGTGGTCCGGCAAATGATAGTGTCTTTCAAAGAGGGTGCATTGCCTTGCGGTGGTGTTGCTCTGCTGAGGGCGGCCAAGGCACTGGAGACCATCCCGGTCGACAACGCGGATCAGCGGACGGGAGTTGAGATCGTACGCCGCGCGATCGAGGCGCCGGTCCGCCAGATCGCCGAGGATGCCGGTGCCGAAGGCTCGATCATCGTCGGCAAGCTGCGGGAGAAGGCCGAGTTTGGTTGGGGCTGGAACGCCCAGACCGAGGAATTCGGCGATCTCTACAAGCAGGCGCAGGGGTACCAATAGCACCGGTCAAATGAATCTTTGGACGTATTATCCTCCGGGGCTGGAGCATGTGTTGCACCCTAAACCTCGTCGACGATCTCTCTCGTGAGCCGTATGGAGCTACCCAGTAGGCACTCTCCATTTTGCCATTCGCGGTAAGGGTTGAAAGCCGTCTACCGATCACCGGCGTGTCGTTTTTCTGCTTGGATCCACACCTTCCGACTTGTGGGTCTGCGCCTGCGTTTGGTCGACCGGTTCAGACAGACCAAAATGTCCGGCAGGTTTCCGGTTTTCTGCCGCCTCCTGAGAAAACGCGTGGGAGGGATCGTCGCTACGCACAGGCTTCGCGATCCGCTTTCCGGTCTCTCGCCTGTTCGCCGTCTGTTTCGCAGTCATCAGTTCTTCCTCTTCCTGCCATAGAGCGTTCGTAGTTCGTCCTTCGCATCCTCGAGCACGCGGCGTCGTCTGGCGCGCAAGTTCTTGCCCGCACGGTTGATGTAGAAAGTCAGCATCGACATCGCGGAGCGAAACGGCTCGGTATTACGTCGGTCGCTTCGTTCAGCTGATCTTTTCAGCGAACGCGCGACGTCCTTGGGGTCGTCCCGTAGAAAGACATCTTCTTCGAGATCGAGCGCGTCACTCTCCTCGGTCACCTTTGCAGACCAGTCTTTTGTCGATCTAGCCATCGTCCTCTTCCAAATGGTTGGAACGGGTTCCATCGCCCGATGTTCCATACTGGGCGAACCCAACCGTCGCTCAAGCGTTCCGGCAGTACGGGTCGATCAGCCACGGAGGCGGGACCGTGAGAACCATCACCGCACATGAATTTCCGCAAGAGATAGCCTACGTCTACGCGCGGGCTCGGCGCCTGGAGTGGATCACGGTGGGCTATATCGCCAGCTCCACTGCGTTTCTATTCTTCGTCATGGGCAGTTCGCAGGCAATGCGCACGAGCTTCTTCGAGGACGCAGTCAGCATAGTGCCGGCAGTGGCGTTCCTCGTCTGCACCAGGTTGGCGCGCCGCGCGCCCACCGACAACTTTCCCTACGGCCTGCACCGCGCAACCTCGATCGGCCACCTCATCGCAGCGTTGGCGCTGTCGACGATGGGGTTGTTTCTGCTGATCGAGGGTGGTCTGAAACTGATTTCTCAGGAGAAGGCGACTATCGGCACAGTCACATTCCTGGGGCATTCGATCTGGGCCGGCTGGCCGATGCTGATAGCCCTGCTCTACACGGCCGTCCCATCCTTCTTCCTTGGGCGCATGAAGACAAGGCTAGCACCCTGCCTGCACGACAAAATCCTGCATGCGGACGCGGCGATGATGCGCGCCGACTGGATGTCGGAAACGGCCGCCGCGGCCGGTGTGATCGGACTGGGCGTTGGCATCTGGTGGCTCGACCCCTTCGCTGCGATTGTTGTCTCGGGCAGCATCATGCGCGACGGTTGGGCCAATTTACGTGTCGCCGTAACCGACCTGGCGGATCGCAGGCCAATGAAGACTGACGGATCAGACTGGGAGTACCTGGCGGAAGAGGTGCGGCAGACGCTGGAAAATCTCGACTGGGTGCAGCAGGCGGAAGTACGCCTCCGGGAAGAGGGGCACATCTTCATGGGCGAAGCCTTCGTGGTGCCCAAAGCTGGTACGGCTCGGCTGACGACCCTGATTATGGAGGCAGCTGCGACGGTGAAATCACTGGATTGGCGCGTGCACGATATCGTCATCATGCCCGTGGAAAGCCATTCGCAGATGAAGGAGGACGAGCGTTCTCACCGTAGGGAAACGCAAGCCTGAACGATAAGCGCGGCCGAGCCGGTCCAGATGGCAGCGATAAGGGAGAGTGCTCCGATGAGCCGCGCAATCGTAATGATCGCGTTCGTGTCCGGCCTCTGCCGTTCCAGACCGGTTAACCGCGACACCTGGACAGGGGCAATGACGATTGGCGCGATTAATGCGACTGAAAAAACCGTCGCGGTACCGACAAGGATGGATGACGCATGCTCTTGCCCGCCCAGCCCGCATAGGAACGTGTGGCCCACATAGACGAGGGAAAATTGCAGTCCCCACACGATCAGGCCCCAAAGGAGGAATAGCATCGTTGAAATGGTCGACGGGCCTCGCCGAGGTGAGCGAAAATCTTGTGTCACGACATTACTCTCGGAAAGCCGTGGACCAGAAGAAGACCGAACAGCATCTGCAGCAGAGCGTACCCGAAAAGCAGCGCTACATTTTCATAACTGACCCGGCGGATGTTATCGAGACGCCCGGCCAAACATCGCACAGCGGCAACAGCAAGCATCATGACAAGAGCAAATGCGAGCTGCCCATCGAGCACACCGGCCATATAGACTATGGCTCCGTAGGCATTCTCAGTCGGGCGCAGACCGCTCTGCCAGTGGCCCCAGAGATTGGTAGCAACAGCTGCCACGAGGCAGACAGCCGTAAGAACGAACAGCAGCGGCGCGGCAACCCCGCGCTGGCCTGGTTCCGGCAGGAAGCTGTTGGCAGTCATAAGCGAGATACCACCGGCCAAAACAAGCCCTGCCGACGTCCATGGCCAGACGACACCGGGAAGCGATGGCGAGCCATCCGGGGCCCACACCTCGGGCGAGACCACCCAAAGATAGAGATAGGAAAAAACGTAGGCGAGATAGAGGGAACCGGCGACCAGAACGAGGACGACAGTCGCCCACCACGCGTGCGAGGAGGGCCCGCTCATATAGGTCGGCAGCTTGACGCCCGCCCCGATGTCGACCTCGCCTGCGCCCGGCCCCTTGTCCAGCCCCCAGGTCCAAACCAGCATCGCACCGATCGCGATGACGCTGCATATGACCGCCATCGTGACTGCCTTGATGGTGAGCAACAGGAAAAAGGCTGCGGTGAAGATCGCCGCAATCACATGCGCGAATCCCGGTCCCGGCATGCGGATAATATATTGCGGACGCCCCTCGATGGCGCTCGTCACGATCGTCTCGCGGCCGCCCGTCGGCGCGTTGGGCAGGAAGTGATGTCCCTTCTCCACCTCTTCAGGAAGATTGGGCTGGTCCCACAGTGGGTCGCGGCTGGTGACCAGGGGAATGCTGCGCGTTGAATAGACGTCGTTGGGAAGCCATTCGAGTGTGCTGGCGTCCCATGGGTTATCCGGTCCCGCAGACCCCGTGATGACAGGCCGGAAGCGCCTTGCCAGGTCCACAACGAAGAGCGCGACGCCTGCGGCAAATATGTAGGCCCCCACGGTGGAGATCATGTTGAGTGCGTCCCACCCGACATCGCCGGGATAGGTCCAGACGCGCCGTGGCATGCCTCGCAGGCCAGTAATGTGCATTGGGAAAAAGGTAACGTTGAAGCCGATGAACATCAGCCAGAAAACCCAACGCCCTACACGCTCGGAAAGCATGTTCCTGCTCACCATCGGAAGCCAGTAATAAAAGGTCGCAAACAACGGAAAGACCATCCCGCCGATCAGCACGTAGTGGAAATGGGCAACCACGAAGTAGGAGTCGTGCACCTGGAAATCGACTGGCACCAGCGCCACCATGATGCCGGTAAGCCCGCCGACAGTGAAAATGAACAGGAACCCGAGGACGAACAGCGAAGGCGGGTTGATTCGAAATCGCTCCTTGCTGGCCGCGATCGTCGCAATCCATGAAAACACCTGGATGCCGGACGGTATGGCAACCGCCATGCTTGCTGCCGAAAAGAAGGCGAGACTCAGCGACGGTATCCCCGTCGTGAACATGTGGTGAACCCAGAGGCCGAACGAGAAGAAGCCGGTGCCTATGAGGGCGACGACAATAAGGTCGTGCCCCACCAGCGGGCGGCGCGCCATAGTCGAGACAATCATCGAGACGAGGCCAGCGGCCGGCAGGAAGATGATATAGACCTCCGGGTGCCCGAAGAACCAGAATAGATGCTGCCACAGCAGTGGATCGCCGCCTTGGTCGGCTGAGAAAAAGGGCCAGCCAAATGACCGCTCGATTTCGAGGAGCATGGTGCCCAGGATGACGGCGGGAAAGGCGAAGATGATCATCGCCGCAAAAATGAGCATCGCCCAGGCGAAGATCGGCATCTTGGCCAGCGACATACCTGGCGGCCGGGTCTTAAGTGTGCCCACGACGATTTCCACGGCGCCGGCGATCGCCGATATTTCGATGAAACCAATGCCGAGCAGCCAGAAATCAGCGTTGTCGCCGGGCGAGAATTCCTTGAGTGTCAAAGGCGCGTACATGAACCAGCCGCCTTTTGGCGCCAGATCGTAAAATACGGTCGAGAAGAAGACGAGGCCACCCACGACATAGGCCCAGACGGCGAAGGCGGAGAGCCGCGGGAAGGGTAGGTCTCGCGCGGCAAGCATCTGAGGCAACAGCATCACGCCAAGCGCTTCGACCGCTGGCACGGCAAACAGGAACATCATCGTGGTGCCGTGTACGGTGAATATCTGATTGTAGAGGTCCTGACTGATCAGATCGTTTTCCGGCACGGCAAGCTGCGTGCGCATGACGAGCGCCAGCAAGCCGGCAAGAAGGAAAAACAGGAATGCAGTGCCGATATAAAAAATGCCGATGACGGTGTTGTTGACTGCTGTGATGACCTTCCAGCCCGTCGGCCGCGCCCAGATTGATAGCAACTCCTTGACCTCGCCATCCGGACGAGGCGCCGGATTGGGCAGATCGTATGCGGCAGGCGAACGCCCATTTGCTTGCGTATGGGTCATTGATCCGGTCTCAGCGTGTAGAGGATGGCGACGCCGACGGCATAGGTCAGCATTACGGCAATGGAATCGTAGCCCATGCGCAGGAACGAGCGGTCGCGCCGCTCCGACAGTCCGGCCAGAAATATGGCCGTCAGCGCGATGGCCAGCAATGCGCCAAAGACGGCGAAATCGTCCATCCGGTTGAGGATCACCTCCTCATTTGTATCGAGCAGGTCAACCACGAAGAGAAGTGCGACATTGATCAGGTTGGTTCCGAGAATGTCGGAGATCGCCATGGTGTAGAGACCACGCCGTGCCGCCGTAAGCGCCGTACTCAGTTCGGGCAGCGAAGTTGCCAGTGCCACGAGAACGAAACCGACAAAACTCTGCCCGAGGCCGCTTACCTGAGCGATGGCGTCGCCACTGCGGGCAAGCACAAAACCTGCGGCCAGTATCACAGCGGCAGTGGCGCCTGTTTTGATGAGCAGTGGACGCAAGCTGGCACTTTGGGCATCGTCGGTTACTGCATGTCTTTCATCGGCGTGGATCAGCCGTTCGTCGATGCCGCCGTTGCGCGCGGCAAGCCATGGCCGCTTGCCGCGCGCAACAGCCAGGCTCCATACCGCAGCCACATACAGAAAGAGGCAAGCCCAGGCCCATAGTCCAACACCGAATATGCCGACGTCACCGGCAACCATCGCCGCCGCCGCAACGGCCAGCAGAAGGACGTTCAGCGCGCCCTGGAGCATCACCGCAGGGTCCGGAACCACGGCGGTGAGCGCCTCGCGGCCAATCATCAGATCGACCACTGCAAGCAACGCGACCTGCAAGGCGATGCTGCCGAACAGATTGTTGACGGCAAGCTGGGCATCGCCGGCAATTGACGCGGTTGCGGTCACGCCGATTTCAGGCAGGGAAGTGACGCCGGCCAGAAGAATGATGCCGATCACCGCCTGCCCCAGCCCGGTTATGCGGCTGATCGCGTCGGCATAGCCGGTAAGACGGGCGCCGGCGAGCCAAACCGCTACCGCTGCGACCGCAAACAGCAGCATGTTCATGGGGAGGCCAAGCTGAACGAAATCAAGCATCGCCTATTCCAGACCGTCGAGATAAGCCACGATGGAGTCGAGTTCGGAATTGGAGAAGACGTCGTACTCCGGCATGAAATTATCGGGCTTGATGTGCTGGTTCTCTGTTAGCCAACGCCGAAACGACTGCGGATCGTTGGGCAGCCTCGCGGCGGCAAGCGAGTGCCTGCTGCCCACATGGGTGAGGTCCGGTCCGATCGTTCCGGCAGCCGGCGTGCCGCGGACAGCGTGGCAACCTCCGCACCCATGCTCCATGAACAGCTGCTGCCCTCTGCGCCTGACCGCATCTACCGGTTCGGTGGCGGGATCCGCCTCGGCTTCGAGCCATTGTCGGTAGGCGTCCGGCTCCATGGCGACTACATACATCGACATGAAAGCATGCGCGCCGCCGCAATACTCCGCACACTGGGCTCGGCTGATGCCGGGCTCAGTCGCTTCGATCGTCAGCGTGTTGGTCCGCCCGGGGATCATGTCGAGCTTGCCGGCGAGTTGCGGCGCCCAGAAGCTGTGAATGACATTGTCGGACTCGAGCCTGATGGCGATCTGGTGCCCGACCGGCAGACGCAGTTCGTTGGCGCTAACGATCTGCTTCCCGTCGGGGCCGTCATAAACCACCCTCCACCACCACTGCTCGCCGACAATGGTGATGCCCGGTCCTTCGGCGGACCGCGAGCGCGCCGAACCTGCCTGCATGACCAGGAGCCCGTAGGTCAGGAGACCGCTCAGGACAAAGACCGGCAGGAAGATCCCGAAACCGACGACGACCTTCTCCGACGTCAGGCGGCGACGCCAGCGTTCCGGCGCGAGAAGCGCGATTGCCATAAACGCGACGACCAACACCGTCACGGCGACCGCTATCCAGGTCACGGTCCAGAAGAGCGGCATGATCTCCTGCGCTTCGGCACCGCGGGCCTCGAAGACCGATTGCGGGCCGGAACATCCCGCAAGAAGCGCAACGCCGCCGGCGGAAAATCCGACGTTTGCGATCGCACGCTTCGTCATCGTGTCGGCTCCGCGTGCGCGGTCGCCTCGCTCGACGGTAATGCCATCTCGGCCGCGAGATAGGCAGAGACATCATCTATCTGCGCATCGGTCAGCTTTTGCGCAACGCTCTGCATAATTTGGCCATAAGCCGAGCCGCCGCGTGTCCCCTTCCGGAAGAGACGAAGCTGTGTGGCCAGATATGTCTTTGACAACCCTGCCACCGAAGGGAAGGTGGGGGCTGATGCCCCGCCGTGGCAGCTCGAGCAGGCCGGCACGTTCTGCCGCGGGATACCTTGCATGGCGATCTGCTTCCCACGCTCGCGCGCACTGGCGGACCCCTCTTCGGGCGTTTCCCGCCCATGCGGCTGCCTGGCCATTCCCGCGAAACGACCGGAGAGATCGACGATCTGCTCGCTCGACAGCGCGGCCGCCAGAGGCTCCATCATGCCGCTCTGGCGCAAGTCGAGCGCATACTCTTCGAGAGCACGGCGAAGATAGGCCGGCTTCTGGCCGTTCAAAGAGGGCACGATTGCCGAGACCGGGGGGGTAGCGTCATCGCCGTGACAGGTGATGCACTGCGCGAAGAGCTCATCGTCGGCAACTTCCAGCGTGAAGCCGGACCGGGAACCTGCAGAGCCTGCAAGTTCATTGTAGCGTTGCTCCGACATGCCCGGCAACTCACGCAGGAAGGCGACAACCGCCCAGACCTCGTCATCCCGTCCGTCGCCGGCCCATTGCGGCATGCCCGTAAATTTCAGTCCGTGTCGAACGATCCAGAAAAGTTCATCCTGTTCCCAATCGTCCACCTTTGCGCCCAGCGGCGGGGCGGACGGATACATTCCTGCGACGATCGGGTTCTGGCGAGACCCGGGCGCTGCATGGCAGGGCTGGCAGCCATTGGCGAAGTGGCGCGCTCCAAGCCGTACCAGGTCAGCATCATCAAGGTTTGGGACTTTGACGAACGCGCTATGGGTGTCGATCGAGCGCCGGAGCGTCAGTTTGATCAGCTTGTTGGTAATGTCGAAATGGCGTACCGAGGCTGCAACGTTGTAGGCGCCCGAGAGGACAAAGGCGGCGCCGAGTGCCAACCCTCCCGCAACGATCATCATCGCGCCGAGTGCGACAGCCCGGCGACGTGGCAGAAGGATCGCCATCAGCGCAACTCCGGGTGCGGATGCCAGCCATTGGTCAATCCTGCGGACTGGAGCCACCGTTTGGCAGCAACGATTGCGGCGCCGACAAAAACTGCGGGACATGCAACAAGCATGAGCAGGCCGGCGAGCTGCTGGTCGACCAACGGAGCGGGCTGGGTGCCGAAACAGGATTGCAAGAGTGCTAACTGCCAGTAGATGGCGCGCGGCGAAAAGGTGAGCAGCACGCCGAGCAGGCAGAAGAGCTTGCCGGTGACAAGGAGCGCCGCCATCGAGGACCATTCACCCTGTCTGATACTGCGGATGACCGCTGCCCAGAACCAGAACGCCACCGCAAAGAGCGAACCATGCATTGTCAACATCAAGGATGGGCTCTGCAGTGCCGCTCCGAGCATTGCCGGGATATGCCAAATCCAGAGCAGGGCAGTCTGAAGGCCAGTCGCAAGAGCGAGACCGCCCCCTCCCCCTCCGGCCAGCCGAACAGCGAACTGCGGAACCGCTAGTACCACAAAGGGCGCAAGCACATTCATGGCCGTGATATGCGCGACCATATGCTGCGACAACATCCCCTCGAAAATCGCCATAGATCAATAACAAGCGTTGGAACCCTATGTTCCATTCGACTGTCGCAGAAGGGATAGCTATCGCAAAACGGCCTTCCAATATCCCACTGTCAGCTGGAGACGGGGGCTATGGTTGGACTTGGGAACTATGGTTAGACTTGGGAACAAAGTGCCTCGCCGCCAATTAGGCGCTGAGGAGGTTCTCCATGACGACCGTGCTCGCAATCGTTCTTCTGCTGCTGGGATTTCTCGTTGGCGGGGGCGGAATCTGGCTCATCGCACTAGGAGGGTCGTGGTACTACCTGCTTGCCGGGGCCGGCTTTGCCTTTACGGGTTTCGCCCTTTGGCTGCGTAATCCGGTCGCTCTCTATGTCTACGCAGCCCTCGTCCTGGGATCGCTTTTCTGGGCTCTCTACGAAGTTGGAATGGACTGGTGGGCGCTGGCGCCCCGTGGTGGGCTGATCGTTGTGCTTGGCATCATCCTGCTGGGGTTGCTCATCGGCAGGCGGCCTCGGAGTGTGGCTGGCGCGTGGAGATGGGGCGGTGCGACGCTGGGCGCGACTTTGGTTGCAACGATCGCGGTCGCTGTCTTTGCGATGCTTGGCGAGTCCCACACCATCAAGGGGCAGGTGGCGGAAGCTGGGGAGATTTCCTTGCCCCCCAGCGAGGCAAGCGCGCCGCCCGAACAATGGGTCGCCTACGGGCGAACAAGCGGTGGAAGTCACTATTCGCCTCTCGCAGCGATAACGCCGGCAAATGTCGGGCAGTTGGAGGAGGCCTGGGTCTACCGAACAGGCGACGTCCGCGATCCGGAAGTCGACCCCGAGGAAACGACCTATGAAGTAACGCCGACCATGGTGGACGGCTTGCTCTACCTGTGCACGCCACACCACATCGCAATCGCCCTCGATCCTGTCAGTGGCGAGGAACGATGGCGGTATGACGCCACCGTCGGCCACAGTCAAATGCGGCAGCACCAGACGTGTCGCGGCCTCACTCACTACCGTGTGGAGGCAAGTGCCGATGCAGTCTGCTCCAGCCGCATCCTCCTGCCGACGGCGGATGCCCGCCTGATCGCGCTGGACGCGAAAACGGGATCAGAATGCGTGGGTTTCGGCCAGGACGGTGCGGTCGACCTGAGTGCCAACATGCCCCATTTCTACGCTGGATCATATTATTCCACATCCCCGCCGGTCGTGGCGGACGGGTTGGTTGTCATCGGCGGTGCAGTCAACGACAACGTCTCGACCACGGAGCCATCCGGTGTCATCAGGGCATATGACACTGAAACCGGCGAACTCGTCTGGAACTTCGACAGCGGTAATCCCGAACAGACCGAACCGTTGGCTCAGGGCGAGACTTACGTCGGCAACTCGCCCAACGCCTGGTCCATGCTATCGGTCGATGAGGAACTGGGGATCGTCTATGCCCCGATGGGCAACGCTCCGCCGGACCAGTATGGCGGCGACCGGACCGAGGAAACGGAACGGTTCTCCTCTTCCGTTACCGCACTCGATCTTGGGACCGGCGAGGTGCGCTGGGTGCGCCAGCTCGTCCACCACGATTTGTGGGACATGGATACACCCTCTCAACCGCAGCTCGTTGATATCCGGCGCGACGGCGAGGTCGTGCCGGCTCTGGTGCAGGCCACTAAGCAGGGTGACATATATGTGCTCGACCGGCGGTCCGGCGAACCGCTGCTGCCGGTCACTGAGGAGCGAGCGCCACAAGGTGCGGTCGAAGGCGATTTTACCGCCCCCACCCAACCGCGCTCGGCGATGAGTTTCGCGCCCGAGCCGCTACGCGAGAGCGATATGTGGGGAGCGACCATGCTCGATCAGCTCTATTGCCGCATCCGCTACCGCGAACTCAATTACGAAGGCCGATATACGCCCCCCTCGGTCAACGGCACCATCGTGTATCCGGGTAATTTCGGGACCTTCAACTGGGGCGGGGTGGCCGTCGATCCTGTACGCCAGGTGGTCATCGCCAATCCGGTCTACCTGGCTTTCATCGTCAAGCTGATTCCTCGTGCGGACGACACAACCAGCTATGTCTCGGAACAAAAACCGGGCTTCAACGAGAACTACGGAGCCCCCTACGCTGCCGAAATGCGCCCTTTCTGGTCGCCGATCGGCCTTCCTTGCCAGCGACCGCCATGGGGTTATGTCGCTGCTGCAAGCCTGGAGGACGGCAATGTCGTTTGGCAGCATCGTAACGGTACCGTTCGAGATCTGTCGCCCTTGCCGCTGCCGTTCGAAATGGGCGTCCCTGCAATAGGCGGCCCGATTGTCACCGCGGGTGGCGTCGCTTTCCACAGCGGCACACTGGACTATTACGTCCGCGCATTCGACGTGACCACAGGCGCCACGCTCTGGCAGGACCGTCTTCCGGCCGGCGGACAGGCAACGCCAATGACCTACGAGGGAGCGGACGGGCGGCAATATCTCGTCGTAGTGGCAGGGGGGCACGGCTCGACAGGGACGAAGCCTGGTGACCATGTAATCGCGTATGCTTTGCCGGAGTAGCGCACTGGAACCGAACCGATCTGGCAGCGCGCCACCTAAGACAGGGGGTGCGCTCAACTATCGCGCTTAAGCAGCGCGAACAGGGCTACCGCTCCAAGCACAGCGATCTGAGCCAGGCGCTCGGCGACCTGCCTTCGCGAGGTCGGCGCCTCCGGCCCGACAGAGGCCAGCCAAATCGCTGCTGCTGCGAATAGGATGGTCACAGCAAGCGTGGCGGAAACGGCGAAATCAAACTGCGTCATTTCTTGATCTCCAGCAATTTATCTGGAGGCCATGATGCACCGAGGCTAATCGGGGGTGGATAAGTAAGTAGCAAATGGCGAGCGATCCATGGCGTTTCGCCGCAAATCCCAAGCAAGCTTGTTGCGTGACAACGCCGCCCACCAGAGCCCTGCCACGCACCGCAATAATTCGACGTTTACGGTATGGAAACGATGGCCGGCGGATCCTGTCTACGCTTCGCCCAAGGCAGAGATAGCGCGTTCAGCTACTGTCTCCGCCAGCTCGTTCCAGTTTCGCTGGCGCTCAGCAGTGACAACGCCTCCCCGATGGGATCCTTGACGTCGTGCATGTTGCAGAAGTCGACTGCATTGATTTGGATGAGACACAGGAACGTCTCGACCAGCTCCTGAGCTGCAGCAGGATCAGCCAGCCGCTCGGCGGCCGCTTCGATCAACCGGCGCGCATGCCCTATATCGATTGCCACATCCGCCAGAAGCAACGCTCGTAGCTGCACGACAGCCGCTCTCGCATCTGCTGACATAGGGTCCCTCGCAAGTCGCCGATCCCAATCATGTCGCAGAACGCAGGTAGATTGGCAATCCGCCCAGACACCGCGGAAGCGGCGCGTCCTCGGTCCTCCGGAGCAGGTACTCGCCTAATCACCCGCCTCGGCGGACGCCTGCCATGACGCGCGAGCGAGCGTAACGTTCCTCACTCAAGCCGGACAATAGACGTAAAAGTGAAAACGCCGAAAACAGCGACCAACACATCAGACCAACGCCGTGCCCGAATGCCCGAATTCGGGCCTCTCTTGGTTCATTCAATTGCTGTTGCGACACAATTCCTGCCGGACGCAGGCAAGCAGCAACGGGCTCGACCGTCGCCGGAGGGAACACCGGGCATCGATGAGGGTTCTTTAGGCAGACGCGAAGATATCGGGAGGGTGTCAAATGGCTGCGGCGCAGAGTCTCCACGGTGGCGATCGGGGACGATCAGCTGCATCGCCTTCCGATATGCCGGCCGGTGGATGGTGGTCGGTCATCAAGAGGGTCTATGCGGAGATCATCGATGATCGCGTCATGCTCACCGCTGCAGGAGTCACATATTACCTTCTATTGGCCCTGTTTCCTGCCTTGGCCGCATTCGTCTCCTTGTACGGGTTCGTGGCCGATCCAACCACGATCGCGGACCACATCTCTTTCTTGGGCGGCCTGCTTCCGTCCGGCGGCGTAGAGATTATCGAGAGCCAATTAGACGCATTGTCACGGCAGGATACGGATGCCTTGAGCTTCGGATTCGCCCTGGGACTGCTAATTGCGATCTGGAGCGCGAACAGCGGCGTCAAAGCGATTTTTGACGCGATGAACGTGGTCTATGAAGAAGCCGAGAAACGCAGCTTCTTGACGTATAATCTCATGGCCCTCGCATTTACTATGGGAGGCTTGATGGTCGGCATCCTGTTCCTCATCACTGTCGGCATCGTCCCCGTCTTGCTGGCAGCTCTCAGACTGGAAGACTGGGCAGAAATTCTCGTCCGCTGGTTGCGCTGGCCAGTTCTATTGTCGGCTGTGGCCTTGGCTATATCAGCCATCTATCGGTGGGCCCCCAGCCGCGCTGGAGCCAAATGGCGCTGGATTACCTGGGGTTCAGCTGCTGCCACAATCGTTTGGGTCGCAACCTCCGTCTTATTCTCTTGGTATCTTGAGAATTTTGCGAACTATAACGCCACATACGGCTCGTTAGGTGCGGTTATGGGCTTGATGGTATGGACGTGGATTTCGGTCACCATTTTGCTGATCGGAGCCGAGATCAACGCGGAACTCGAACACCAGACCTCAAAAGACACTACAACGGGGCCCGCCCGCCCCATGGGAATGCGCGGAGCGGAAATGGCGGATAAGGTCGTTCCGCCAAAGCTCTGAAGCTATTTCGCGGACTAGCGTAACGGCTGACGCGGCGGGAAAGAACATACACCATCCAAGGGCGCAGATGCCGTGCTCTGGCGATCGGCTCGTTCCATCGATCGATCATTCCGCGGGTGCGGGCGCAACCGTTCCCGAGGGGTTGCGTTGATGCAAATGCAACCGGAGAGCCTGTGATGAAGGATTGGTGGGATGAGCCCGTTCGCGTGGTGATCAGTGACCGCGGCATCCGCAACGTGGAGCGGTTGGAAAAGGCTGCAGAGATGCTTCTTGGCGAGTGGCCGGAACAGAATGGCCCTGCCTACGCTAATGCCAAAGAAGCGCTGTCCAAGGCGCTCCAGGACCCCTCTAGTGACAGCGCTCGCGCAGCGGCGCGTATGGCCTTCGCCGCCGCTGCGGATGAAGCGGGGATACTTCGTGAGTGACATTAGGAGAGCAGCTGGAACTATTTGCTGCTTTCACGGTTTAGAAGCGCTGTCGCGCTCGCGGCACCCGCAAAAAAAAGACGTCACAACAAGAAGGGCTTCAATATGCGCAACGACGCTTATATCTGGAGGAAGTGCCCAAGCTCCTCCGCGACGAGGTCTATCACGCCACCTGCGATGCTTGTCGCGATGCCCTGACCGAACGTTGCTCTCCACAGGAAGCCCATGACGTCTTCGTCGCCTACGCGCGTCGGCGAGGCGTATTGCTTGATGAGCCGCTTGCAAATGCGCCGCTGCCTTCCCGAGGCGAACGGCTTCCCACCTGATTTCGTCCGGTATCCATTGACCATGCGCTGCGCTGCATGTCGTGTCGGCGTAGCGCGACCATTCCATCCCGCCTCCAGTTTCACCCATGTTCTCGCGTGAACCGCTCCGTCAGGTCTTCTAGCTAGTCCGCCAGGGTGAGCCAGGCTGGTGCATGATCACTGGCGCCTTCAAATCCTCTGACCTCACGGTCGACGCCCGCTCCTGCCAGCCTCTCGCGAAGATTGGGGCTGACCAACAGATGGTCGAGACGCAGGCCAGCATCACGTTGCCATCGCAGACGTTTGTAATGCCAGAAGGTGTAGATCCGCTCGCGCGGATGAAATTGCCGCACCGCGTCGGTCCATGTCCGTCCAATGAGGCGCTTGAATGCTGCACGACTTTGCGGATGCACGAGCGCATCGTTATCCCAAGATCTGGTCGGATAGATATCGAGGTCGGTCGGGGCAACGTTGAAGTCCCCGGCGAGCACGATGGGCGCTCCCGTCTTGCGGAGAGCTGTGGCTCGCCTGTGCAGTCGTGCCATCCAGGCCAGCTTGTAATCGAACTTGGCGCCCGGCTGCGGATTTCCGTTCGGCGCGTAGATTGACGCGACCAGCACACCGGCGACTGCCGCCTCGATGTAACGTGCCTGTTGGTCGGACGGGTCGTCTGGAAGTCCTCTACGTGTAAGTATAGGCTGACCAATGCGCGAGAGGATGGCGACACCGTTCCAGCTACGCTGCCCCAACCACACAGAGTCGTACCCCCGGGCCGCGATTTGAGTCTCGGGAAAGGCCGTATGCTCAGCCTTTAATTCTTGCAGACACACTATGTCGGGGCGGGTGGCTTCCAACCACACCAGCAAATTGGAAAGGCGACGGTTGATGCCGTTGATGTTGAAAGTTGCGATCTTCACCGGCCGATACGCCGCTGGACCCAGTCCTGAGCTGTCCGAGCAAGAGTTTCAAGATGATCTGCTGGCGAAAAGCCGGAGAGCTTCCTGCGTGGCTTGAGGTCATGGTCGCCATCTTCGAGCCAAAGGATCTCGATCTGATCCGCCAGCCTGTAGCTTTCCACCTCCCCGCGGGTGCCAAACTGATCGCGTGTGCCCTGGCAGATGAGCGCAGGCGTTCTCAATTCCTCAAGATGCGCGGTACGAAGCTCATGCGGTTTAGAGGGTGGATGAAAAGGATAGCCAAGGCACAGGAGGCCGGCCACCTCCCCCTTGTCGTATAGTTCGTCAGCGACCATCGATGCTACGCGACCTCCCATCGACTTGCCGCCAATTACGAGCGGGTTGCGGCAATTCAATTCCGCTACGGCGAGACGATAGTTTGCTTTCAAAAGTTCCGCTTTCGGTGGAGGTTTGCGGCCACCGCTGCGTCGGGCCGCCATATAATCGAACTCAAAACGCACTATCCGAAAGCCAGCGCCCGACAAAGCATCGGTGACGGCATCCATCGCGGTCGAGTCCATCGGTGCCCCCGCGCCGTGCGCGAGCATTATGGTGACCAGCGCGTCCTCACTCCCGTCAATCAAAAACCGCATCGACCGTTCGCGTTTGCTTTGCTCATTTGCTGACTGATTGCATGCCAAGTTGCGGCCGAGGGGCCATCACAATCAGCGTTCCGGTTGTTAAAAACCCTTTCACGCCTAACGCCGCCACTCTACCCAGTGGCCGGAGGTGAGAGAAGTGTTTGATCATTCGTCATCGGAAACCCGAGTACACCAGCAGCGTCCCTTGTCGATACCAAGGCGAACTTGCATTCGGCGGTGAATGAATTGGATGCCTTCAGCCTCACATATGTTCACTGGATCGGGAGGACTTCCGAACGTTTCACCTGACCAAGAGCGAAACTCGTCTCGATCGAGGCGATGTTATCTAGGCGTGTCAGCTTGTCCTTGATGAAGCGTTCATAGGCAGCCAGATCCGCTGCAACAATGCGCATGAGATAGTCGCGCTGGCCCGTCATCAAATAGCAATCCAACACCTCCGGCCAACGCGAGACCGCGTCTTCGAAACGATCGAGATCTTCCTCACGTTGGCGTTCGAGCTTGATCGAGGCAAAGGCATTGATCGGCAGGCCGACCTGTTCCTGGTCGACAATCGCCGTGTAGCCCTTGATGGTCCCGCCTCGTTCCAGCAAACGGATGCGCCGGGCACAAGGTGACGCGGATAACCCAACCTCGTCTGCAAGCTCGCTCAACGAGATTTTCGCATCAAGCTGCAGTGCCCGGAGAATTCTCCGATCGATATCGTCAATTTTCTGATTTGGCACAATTCACCATCCTGCTGCCGGAAACGTTCGCCTCCTGCTAATCGCAGCGGTTGGGGAACGCAAATATGGCAGCACCTGCTCCGGTCATCATTGTACGGTCCATGCATATAGCAGGAGAACGACATGGCCGACTTGAAGATGCTTGGTGAACTTGAACGCAAGGCATTGTGGCTAGCTACGTGGACAATCCATCACGCCAACCATCTGCGCGATAACGCTGATGGTCTCAAGGTCGGCGGTCATCAGGCGTCCTCGGCATCGCTGGCGACAATTATGACCGCCTTATACTTCCATGCACTCCAGCCGCACGATCGCGTCGCTGTCAAGCCTCATGCAAGCCCCCTCTTTCACGCGATCCAATACCTGCTTGGCAACCAGACTCGCGACAAGCTGGAGAACTTTCGCGGCTACAAGGGTGCGCAATCCTATCCGTCTCGCACCAAGGACGTCGACGACGTCGACTTCTCGACAGGCTCGGTTGGGCTGGGAGCGGCCCAGACGATCTTCGCTTCTCTGGTGCAGGATTACGTCGGGGCCAAAGGATGGGCCGATAGGCAACCGGAGGGCAAGATGGTGGCCCTCGTCGGCGACGCTGAAATGGACGAGGGCAATATCTTCGAAGCGCTGCTGGAAGGATGGAAGCACGGATTGCGCAACACGTGGTGGGTGATCGACTACAATCGCCAAAGCCTCGACGCTGTCGTGCGAGAGGGCCTCTGGGCCCGCTTCGAAGCGATTTTCCAAAACTTCGGCTGGGACGTTGTCATACTCAAATATGGAAAACGGCAACAGGCTGCATTCGCGGAGCCGGGCGGCGAAAAGCTGCGCGAATGGATCGATGCCTGTCCCAACCAACTCTACTCCGCCCTGACTTTCCAGGGAGGGGCAGCGTGGCGCAAGCGCCTGCTGGACGATCTTGGCGAACAGGGATCAGTCTCGCAACTGATTGAGAAGCGCAATGACAGCGAACTGGCGCAGTTGATGTCCAATCTCGGCGGCCACGATATCGAAGCACTGCTCGCAGCCTTTGAGGAAGCCCGCTCACATGACCGTCCCGTCTGTTTTCTTGCCTATACGATCAAGGGCCACGGATTGCCGCTTGCCGGACATAAAGACAACCATGCCGGATTGATGACGCCCGGCCAGATAGAGACTTTCAGGGAGTCCATGAACGTTCGGGAAGGCCACGAGTGGGATCCGTTCGAGGGCCTGTCTGTCGGCGAGGCTCAGGCGCGCGCCTATCTTGCCCGGGTGCCATTTACCCAACGCGGCCGCCGCAGATTTGTCGCCCCCGATGTTCCCGTGCCCGAACGGCTTGCCCTTGGCTACCAGCTCACCATGTCAACCCAACAGGGTTTCGGTCTGATCATGCATGAGATTGCCAAGGCCGGTGAGCCATTGGCAGATCGCATAGTCACGACGTCGCCAGATGTAACGGTTTCAACGAATTTGGGCGCCTGGGTCAATCGCCGTGGTCTCTTCTCCAGGCAGACCACTCCCGATCTTTTCAAATCCGAGCGCATACCCTCAACCTACAACTGGACATCCTCCCCGCGCGGCCAGCACATGGAACTGGGCATAGCGGAGATGAACCTGTTTGTTCTGCTGTCGGCACTCGGGCTCTCACATTCGATTTTCGGCGAGCGAATACTACCAGTTGGGACGCTCTATGACCCGTTCATTGAACGCGGCCTCGATGCTCTGAATTATGCCTGCTATCAGGACGCAAGGTTTATGATCGCCGCCACGCCGTCAGGCGTGACTCTTGCTCCCGAAGGAGGAGCGCATCAGTCGATCGCAACGCCTCTCATCGGTATGTCTCAAGACGGATTGGCGAGTTTCGAACCAGCATTCGTCGATGAACTTGCGACCATCATGCGCTGGGGCTTCGAGTACATGCAGCGGTCTGGCGAGGGCGAGCGAGATCAAATGACATGGCTGCGTGACGCGATCGGCGGCTCCGTCTATCTGCGCCTGTCAACCCGCACGCTCGACCAACCCAAACGGGAAATGACCCCAGAATTGCAAGCAGACATCATCAACGGCGGCTATTGGATGCGAAAGCCCGGCCCCAACGCCGAAGTCATCATCGCCTACACCGGAGTGGTCGCGACGGAGGCAATAGAAGCAACCGGGATGTTAGGCGAGGACCGACGCGACATAGGTCTCCTCGCGGTAACGTCGGCAGATCGCCTCAGCGCCGGATGGACAGCGGCACAGCGTGCGCGCGAAGGTGGCCTCGGCGACGCAACAAGCCATGTCGATAGACTACTCAGCGATATCCCCGCTCACTGCAGCATCGTTACGGTCATAGACGGTCATCCCGCAACGCTCGGCTGGCTCGGCTCGGTGCACGGTCATCGCGTGAGGCCTGTGGGTATTGAGCATTTCGGTCAGACCGGATCGATAGCCGAGCTTTATCGCCACTACGGCATAGACGCGCTCGGGATCGTTGCAGCAGCCGAGGGGCTTACGCCTGGCAAACCGATCAGGCGGTTCCGCACCATCTAAAGCCTAGCGGATCGTCGAAAATCGCTGATCTAGATCATGCGCTCCTTTCCCCAGTCCTCCGGATTCGAAGAGCCACAATTCTAGCCTACGCCAACCAAGCCTCTTTCGCTTGACCTGTCGATCGTTCCGTCTTTACGTCGCCAACATTGTTTGGGGGGCGTGGGCCGTGCTTTACTTCATCTACGAGAACCGGGCACAAGGCCGGGTTCGGGTCCACGTCGCCGGCTGTGGCTTCTGTGCGGCCAAAGACGGGTTCCAGCAACTCGATCCATCCAGAAATGGCCAATGGCACGGCCCCTATGAGCGCGAGGCTGCCTTTAGCAAAGCGGCGATGCTGGGTTGGAGTGACGTGCGGCCCTGCCCCACCTGCCGACCCTAGACCTTAGCAAGCAGCCGACTGGTTGAGGCGAGCCATCTCATGACATGGGCTTTGTCAGCGAAGCGTAGAACAGCAGAGTCGATCGATTGCTATTCGGCAGAAGGGCTGCACTCCGCGGTATACAGATTAGCACCGTTACTGCTTCCAACGGTGTCCCGGCCCGCCACTTGCAAACTGGTTATAGGATGCCCTAACATTAGGAATGAGTAAATTGCGTTTCCACAAGCCGGTTCGCGTGCAGCCCGGTCGGATCGATCGAGACAAGGTCGTGCTCTCCACCAAGCACGCCGCGGAAATCCTCCTCAGGGATTGGCCGGACAGGGGCCAAAAGAAGCGGGAGAGAGCCATGCGGGCTTGTCTCGAGGTCATAAAAGGCCGCAAGCCTCCCAGCTATGCGCGAAACGCATTCATATCGGCCGCACGCGACGCCCGAATTCTGTTGGATGACTGGACGTCCCCCCGGGTCTGTTAACTCCGCTGGCACGTCGTTCTTTGCCGATCGAATCTGGTCGTTTCCAAAACGCGGCCTCTGTCGGCGCAGTTGCTTGAGGCTCGCGTCTGTCGGTCCTGTGAACGTCACCAGTCCCTGCGGGCGCTGCACCGGAGGGCGTAAGCCAGTATGACATAGTGCTACCGAAGCCGATGGCAGGTGAGTTGATCGCCACCCCGTCCGGGCCAACGCGCCGGCAATGATCGCCGCCGATCAACGTTGGAAAGGACGTGCCTATTCCGCCTCCGCTGGCTTCGGTCGGCGCTCAGCAGAAGATTGGGTCGCGATAGCGCGCGATGGATCGGCCACCGGGCAGCGGGCTCAGACATGCCCCCTCCCCTCCCCTCCTCTTTCCCGCTGATCAGGGGAGGTGCCGCGAACTAGAGGGTAGAAGTTCCTCGAATCCGTCGTCTCCTATCGTGGGTTCGCCTGAAACAATGGGGCGGCTATCGTCGGCTGGGGTCTCGAGCACATGTGCGTCACATCCAATTACGATCTCCGCTGCACCGGCAGTCAGCGCTCCAGTTTCTCAGGCCGTTGCCCGAGCCTTTCGATAAACAGGTGACCGTCGCGATTGGTCTCGACCGCGTCAGGATCGGAGAAAGCGCCGCAGATGTCCCGGCCAAGCGCATCTCCAGCTTCGTCTGCAGTCGCCGCCGCGAACTGGCGAGAGGCAGGCTTGTTGTCTGTGATCGGTCAAGCGCGCAATCGCGGATGCTTGGCTTCTCGCAAACG
Organism: Neoaquamicrobium sediminum; assembly: GCF_040970315.1. NCBI lineage: Bacteria > Pseudomonadati > Pseudomonadota > Alphaproteobacteria > Hyphomicrobiales > Phyllobacteriaceae > Neoaquamicrobium > Neoaquamicrobium sediminum. The sequence continues at coordinate 61,042 of NZ_JAZHFV010000011.1, forward strand.
ATGCAAACAATGTGGCCTCGGCCGCGGTCCCGGGTGATCCCAACGAATCTGAGAGGTGTGTGAGTCGCTGCGATTCTCAACGAAACTACTCCGCTCTACGCGCCCTAAGGCATCTCCGGTTGCAGTTACCCCCTTGAATCCGCTAGGGGCCCTCACAGGCACACGCATTTTCATGTTCATCATAAGTAGCGGAAAAAACGGGATAAATGGCCAAACAACCGCGAACGGCGCTCAGCAGAGCAGCTTGCGGCAAGGAGTCGTTAACCATTAAGTCCTTGCAAGGTAACGCACCTTAGGTATCGTCACGGAGAATTTGCGCGAAATGCGCTTCCACCGTGATGAGATACTATGTCCGTGACTGAAGCCGTCAGTGTGAACGTTGGCACGACCTTGGCAGCAGATGAGGCCATCGGCGCGCATGCTGAGCTGTTGAGCTCGCAATTGCAAGCGATGAGCGAGATGTTGTTTCCGCCGACGTCTCACAAGACCCTGCGCCTGTTCACCTCAGGTGAGGCGGCGAAGCTCATGGGAATTTCGGACTCTACCCTACGCAAGATGACGCTCGCTGGCGAAGGGCCGCAGCCGAAGACCACCACGAATGGCAGGCGGCTTTATACGCTCGGCCAGATCAACGAGATCAGGCAAATTCTGGCCAGCGGCACGCGTGGGCGTGACGCAAGAGATTTTATTCCCCACCGACGCCCCGGCGAGCATCTCCAGGTTCTAGCGATCACCAACTTCAAGGGCGGGAGCGGGAAAACCACCACCTCCGCCCACCTCGCGCAGTTTCTTGCTCTTCAGGGCTATCGTGTCCTGGCCGTGGATCTCGACCCGCAAGCGAGTCTGTCGGCGCTTCTTGGCGTGTTGCCCGAGACGGATGTGCGCGCGAACGAAACGCTGTATGCCGCAATTCGCTACGACGAGCTGCGCCGCCCGCTCAGCGAAGTGATCCGTCCGACGTATTTCGATGGCTTGGACCTGGTTCCTGGAAATCTGGAACTGATGGAATTCGAGCATACCACACCTAAAGCCCTCACCGATGGGTCGAAAACAAGGGATGGAATATTCTTTGCGCGCGTCGCGACCGCGATCGACACGGTTTCCGACAATTACGATGTTGTCGTCATCGACTGCCCGCCGCAGCTAGGCTTCTTGACGCTGTCCGGTCTGTGTGCGGCAACGTCGATGATCGTGACCGTACATCCGCAGATGCTGGACGTCTCCTCGATGAGCCAGTTCCTGCTGATGACGCGCGATCTCCTGAGCGTGGTCCGGGAAGCTGGCGGACGACTGGAGTACGATTTCATCCGCTATCTGCTGACGCGCTTCGAGCCGCAGGATGCTCCGCAGACCAAGGTGGCGGCTCTCTTGCGCAACCTGTTCGACGACCACGTAATGACCAATCCGATGGTGAAGTCTGCGGCGGTCTCCGATGCAGGTCTCACCAAGCAGACGCTATACGAGATCGGTCGGGAAAACCTTACCCGTGCCACTTATGATCGGGCGATGGAATCGCTCGATGCGGTCAACGCGGAAGTCGAAGGGTTGATGAAGGCAGCATGGGGGCGTACCCGATGAAGGCTTCAAACTGTCAGTTGGGAGCTCCCAACTCGGTCGTAGCAGAACGAACCGGGGTCGCCTTCACGCGCTTCTGGACATCATCTGCGCGCCACTGTGATGATCACGAAAGGGGGTTTGATCGTGACCCCGCCGCTTGGGCAGATGGCCGTCTCGGCAAGCATCTTATGCTTCATGGATCGACTGTTGGGAGCTCCCAACACGCATCGCTGTTGGGAGCTCCCAACATGAGCGGAGCCGAGGTGGGCAGATGAGCCGGAAAGACGCCATCAACAGCCTGTTCCTCAAGAAGGCGGACGCCCCTGCCCCGCATGGCTCGCCAGCGAAGGATCCTGAGCGCGTTCGCACCGGTGCGATTGGCGCCATGGGTACGTCGCTGCAGGAACTGACCCAAGGTGCCCGTGCCGCAGCGAAGCTCCAAGAGCAACTGAGTGCCGGTGATCACGTCGTCGAACTCTCACCAAACCTGATTGATCCGTCGCCGATCGCCGACAGATTGCCCGCAGATGGTGATCCTGGATTCGACCAGCTGAAGGCCAGCATAGAAACACATGGCCAGCAGGTGCCGATTCTGGTGAGGCCGCATCCAACGTCGGAAGGGCGTTATCAGATCGCCTATGGCCGTCGACGCCTTCGCGCGATCGCGGAGTTGGATCGCAACATCAAGGCCATCGTTCGCAAGCTTTCCGATGAGGAATTGGTCGTGGCCCAGGGACGGGAAAACCTGGATAGGGCCGACCTTTCATTCATCGAGAAGGCTCTTTTTGCGAAGCATCTCGAGGACGCCGGCTACGATCGAACCGTCATTATGGCGGCGCTCTCGAGCGATAAGGCCGACCTAAGTCGCTACATCGCCGTCGCCAGACGTGTGCCAGAACCCTTGGCTCGCAAGATAGGGCCGGCGGCGAAAGCCGGCCGTGCGCGATGGGTCAAACTTGCCGAGGAACTAGAGAAGCCGGGCCAGTCGCGACGTGTTGACGATGTTGTCGAATCCGTCGGGTTCCGAGAGGCGGACAGTGACGGGCGCTTTTTGCTTATCCTGAAGGCGATATCGCCCGGTACGCGACGCGTGGCGAAATCCCAGCCCTGGTCTACACCTCACGGGCGCCAGGCTGCGAAAATCATCAGGCAGGGAACGCAGACCGCAATCACGTTCGATGAAAGGCGCGTCCCCGAATTCGCGAGCTTCGTAGCAGCGCGGCTCGACCGACTTTACGACGAGTTCTCACGGGCAAAGGAGGAGGATGATACAGACAGCTGAAAAGCCGGGCCATTTGCACGGCAATATCTGAACGCAAAAGAAAAAGGCCCCCAAAGCGAACCTCGGAAGCCCTTTCTCATGTGTAGCAACTAGAGAATCGCACTTCCCAGAATCGCAGTCAAGGCCCGATTTGGGCTGAACCGCTCAGGGCGGCCGGATTTCTTTTGCCTGATCGTAGGTGAGGGAAATGCAGACACATGTTGCAACGACGCCCTTTGGGCGGCGATCAATGACGCTTGGCCAGATATCTAGCCAGGTTTCAGCGAAAGCCATGCCGACCGAGGCTATGGTTAACAAATGGGAAGTGTTCCAGCATATCCGTGAGGCACGGGAAATGCTGGGCGCCACGGATCGGGCTCTGGCGGTCCTCAACGCACTTCTGTCTTTTCATAGGGATGCAGAGCTCCGTGCGGACGGCGTAATGATCGTTTGGCCGTCGAATGAGCAGCTTATGGCGCGTGCCAATGGCATTTCCCCGGCGACGTTGCGGCGGCACATCGCCATACTCGTCGAGTGCGGACTGGTAATCCGGCGGGACAGCCCCAACGGGAAACGCTTTGCACGGCGCGGGGCGGGCGGAGAAATCGAGCAGGCTTATGGATTTGATTTGTCCCCCATCATCGCGCGAGCGCAGGAGTTCAAGGACCTTTCTGATGCTGTGCAGGCTGAAAAGCGCGCCTTGCGCGTCGCAAGGGAACGCCTGACACTGCTGCGGCGTGACGTCGTGAAGATGATCGACGCCGGCATTGAAGAGAATGTGCCTGGGAATTGGGGCAGGGTACTCCAGATCTATCAAACCACCGTGTCACGGCTACCGCGCAGCGCGCCGCGTCAACACATCGAGGATATCTGTAACGAGCTGCAGGAGTTGCATGTAGAGATCCGCGACACGCTGGAATCGTTTGTCAGATCGCAGAAAATGAGCGCCAATGAGTCTCATTCTGAGCGCCATATACAGAATTCAAATACCGATCCACATAAAGAATCTGAAGAACGCTCTCGAGAAGAAAAAGAAGCGAGCGCCAGCGGAGCGAATAATCGCAACCTGCACAGCTTGCCCGCACGGGAACTGCCATTGGGCATCGTGCTTGACGCCTGCCCGGACGTGAAAGCGTTGGCGAAAGGGGGCGAAATTCGCCACTGGCGGGATTTTCTGGCCGCCGCAGAAGTCGCGAGGCCGCTCTTGGGGGTGAGTCCCAGCGCTTGGCAAGAAGCCTGTGAAGCAATGGGCGAGGTCCAAGCTGCGATCACGCTCTCCGCAATCCTCCAGCGATCGGACCAGATCAACAGCGCCGGCGGCTATTTGCGCAATCTGACCGACAAGGCAAGAGAAGGGAAGTTCTCCACCTGGCCGATGGTCATGGCGCTTTTGCGCGCCAAACTTGATGCCAGCAGATCACCTGCACACAAGGCATCTGATCCACGAAATGAAGGGAAAAGTCCGAGCGAGCGTTTGGAAGTATCAGATGCGCTATTGCGATCGTTGAAGCGGCCGAGGTGAGGCGGAATGAAGATGGTAGTCGCGCTGTCGACCAGATTTTTCTATGGTATCCGTGAACTGGCTCTCTCGAGGTGCCCAAGCTGATATTTTGAACCTAGGATTATGGGGGCGCGGAGAGGACCACCTCATCAAGTTAAGGATCTCTGACCCGCGCCGCTGGCTTCCGAAGGATCGGTTGTCATGGCGGAGACTTCCTGAAGCGCGAGGGGAGGGGACTCTCAAGCTCCCGTGGCTTGTTTCCAGGAGGGAGGTGACAAATGGCCGAACCACAACTCTGCGTCCGGAGCTCCAAGGCTAGGGATTTGGCCCTCCGTCTGGCTCTACGGGAAAATCGATCTATCGCCGATATCGTCGAGCGCGCTCTTGAGGCTTATGAAGTCCGCGAAACCGGTCGCGAAGCCGCAGCAGCATTTTATGCCCGCCTTGCCGCACGATCCGGCACGGATATCGATCTGGAGGCGGTCGTCCGCGAGAGCCAGAGACCGCATCAGGGCGGTCAGCTTTGATATTTCTCTAGAATGTCGTGGCGGAGACGCTGAAGAAGTCCCCTATTGAAGCGGCGGTTGCGTGGCTGGTAAGGCACGACGCCGAGCTTGCGTTGCCGACAGTGACGATCGCTAAAATTGCCTACGAATTTCAGAAAATCCAGCCGGATCACCGCGCCGGACGGCATGATTGCTGCAATCGCACGCGTAAACGGCAGCCAATTGGAAACGCGCAACCTTGCCGGTTTCGAGGCGACCTACTTCGAATTCATCTCTCCATGGGATTATTGACGGGGCAGGGGAGGGGCCGTTTCGTTTCCCTACAGGCCGCTTGCTTTGGTGAGATTGACACGGAAACGGTCACGCCGCCGTTGATATTTACGGGTCATCTCGGCACTCGCATGGCCGAGATGCTTCTGCACGTAGCGTTCGTCGACTTCAGCCGAGGAGGCCAGCCCGGAACGCAGCGAGTGGCCGGCGAATATCATCCCGCGGTCGCCTTCCGGCAGGTCGCTGCGTATACCGGCCGCCAGCGCAGTGCGCTTGACAAGGCGGGCAACCTCCTGCGCGTTTAACCGATTGGCGCCAACCGCCTTGCCCTGGCCCGTAACGCGCCGGAATAGGGGGCCGTGGGCGATGCGTGCAAGATGGAGCCAGGTCTCGAGCGCCACTAAAGGGCAGGTTGCGTCGGATGAACCGCGTCCGATTTCGACCTCGCGCCACCCGGTCTTGCCGCGGATCCGCAATAGTATGCCCTTGTCGAGGATTTCTATCCAACCGGAAGAATCCTCAGTCTGGTCGCGACCGCAATCGAGGCCTACAATCTCCGAACGGCGCAGACCTCCAGCGAAGCCGAGTAGCAGCATGGCACGGTCTCGAAGACCGCGCAGGGTGCCGCGATCGAGCGTCTCCAGCATTGCGACGAGGTCCTCCGGCAACACCGCCTCCTTCTGCCGCGGCGGTGAGGCGTGCTTGTTGCGGATGCCAGCCATCACGGTGGCGATATGGCGGTCCGTCCTGTCGAGCGGCTGTCCGCGCTGTCTGTAATTCCACGTCAGCGCGGAAATCCGACGTTCAATCGTCGCAACCGAGTTGGGTTGCCGGCCGTCAGTCACCGTTCCCGATGCGCAGGCGGCAATATAGAGGCCGACCAGCTGCGGATCGGGCGGAAATATCTCGATACCCTGGCGCCGGCACCAGCTGGCAAAGTGCTTCCAGTCAGACGCGTAAGCACGGCGCGTGTTTGTGGAACTGGCCGCTTCGACATAATCGCGTGCCCGGTTCGCGAGCGCATCGAGTTGCGATGATTGGTGAGATGGCGCGACGGCGGGCAAGGAAGGTGAGGGGGCTTCGTCTTCCTCACCTGGCTCGGACCCCAAGTCTTCCTTGAAAAGCACGTCCAGTTCGATGTCGGCTAAGTCGTTTGCTGAGCCGCTCACTTCGCCTCGGCCGACATTAGAGGAGGCTCCCTGTGGTCGACCGGAGCGTCCGTCAGCGCGTTTTTTGAGGTTTTTGTCGACGAGAGAGGCCATTTTGCGGGGGTCGCACAAAACGAATGATAATGCAAGATTATCGTTCGTTATTATTGCGCAACAAGCGGTGCGGATTGGATCGATAATTCTCGCATAAACCGCACACGACGTGTAGGTTGATTTGCGATGAGTCGGCACGCTGCCCCACTAACTCCTCCCGCCATGAACGCGCACCGCGTGCCCGCGTGGGCGGTGCCGCGTGCGCCGGTCGAGAGCGAGGTCGAAGCCGCCTACATGGCAGGCAGCGCCATGAATTCACTCGACAATCTCGTTCGCTCAGACGCGCCATGGCTCGGCGCTTGGCGGCAGCGACTTGCCTTGAAGGCTGCTGCGGCAACGGTCAAGCTGATGCGCCGCGCGGAGGACGAATCTGCTCTGCGCGATGCGTGGTATCTGCGCCAACCCGGTGACGATCCGGGTCCCGCCGGCAATGTGCTTTTGGCCTGGCGAAAGCTCGCTGGCCGGTCGCTGCCTTTGTCGGTTGAGGATCTTCAATCGGCCGCCGATCTGCTCGGCATCACCTGGACGGATGCCTTTGCCGAACGCGTGGAGGAGATTGCCGACAACGTGCGCGCTATGGCTCCCGCGCCGCTAATCGCAGCAGGAGCCGCCACGGCGATCATGCATGAAGACCCAAGCGCGGAAGCCTTGGCGTGGTGGATGGCCGATATCGCTCTGTCATGGCGAATGGGCTGGCGTAATGCCGTTCCGCTGATCGCGAGCCAGATCCACGCGACCGTGCTGCGCTTCGGTCCTGATCGGCGGCGGGGTCGTCCCGATGCGCCGGGTTTCGAGCGAGCGGTCTATATAGCCGCCGCGGCCGGGGCGAACGAGGCCTGCCGGCTCGCTGCTGCGATCGCCCTGCAAGCCGAACGCTTGCAAGAGGTCACGCCGAAATTGCGCGCCAAGGGGGCAGGGGAGGTTATCGCCCTGTTGCTCTCGGACGATGCCGTGTCGGGTTCCTTCACCAGCAAGGCAATGACCCGATGGGCCAGTCGACGGCTGTTCGAGCGATTGCAGCAGCTCGATGCCGTGCGCGAACTTTCGGGCCGGTCGTCCTTTCGGTTATACGGATTGTAGCGATGGGACGGCCTGCGCGCGAAATAAATGCTGGATTGTTAGATACCGAACTCGCAGCCCTGCCGCCCGAACTTCGCTGGCGCGAATGGATGACCCGCGTCGAGGCAGTGATTTTTGCTGCGTCCGAACCGGTGTCGCGGGAATTGCTGTCGCAGATCGTCGGCCGCGAGTGCAGCATCGATTTACTCATTGAGGACATTGCCAGCGAGCTTACGGCACGTCCCTATGAGATTGTCGCCGTTGCGGGCGGTTGGCAGTTCCGCACCCGCCCGCGGCAAGCCGATGTGCTGAAGGCCGCCTTCGGCGGCACCGTCGCCGGAGCCGATATCACCGAGGGCGAGATGCTTGTTCTGGCCTCGATCGCCTACCATCAACCGGTCACCCGCGCCGCCCTGTCTGACATGCTCGGTCGCGAGGTGTCTCGCGATATCGTCGGCCATCTGCGCCGGCTCGACATGATCGCATCGGGGCCCCGGTCGCCGCAGCCGGGTGCCCCCTACACCTATGTGACGACGAAAAAATTCCTCGAGCAGTTCGGGCTCGATACGCTACGCGAACTACCCGATCTGGAAGCTCTTGAGGACGCGGGGCTGCTGAACCGGGGCGCTGCGGGCGTTGATTTGGCACTGACCGACGATGAGGAAAGTAGCAATCTGCCCGACTAGTCTGGCATTGCCTCAGTAGGCCGGTCTCTTGGGAGTGGCCGAATTGATTTGCGTCGCCAACGGCAACAATGCGCCCCCATTTCGGACATTGGAGGTCTACCGATGGCAACCCGAAAGCGGACCATATCGAATGACATCAACAGCATGAGCCGTTCCGGAGGACAGCCGTAGTGCTGGCGCACAAGGAAGCGGCTTAGCTGATTTCTTGCTGGGCTCCCGGATGCGGTCTGGTAACATTCGGCGATGCTGAAGCGACTGGCCGATAATCTGGAACAACTCGATCTCGCCCTCGAGCATCTATCGAAGGGCGACGCGAATAGCGTGGCAGCATCAGGCAGGCTCGGACCGGACTGTGATCGCGTTTTCCGCAGCGATCTGCGCCGTTATCTTATTCCGAGGCAATCACACGTCAGGGGCTACCGATGCCGTTGAGACGTGGGCGCGCACTTCAGAAATCTCCTTCAGCGCAGTGCCGAATGGTGACAAATATGCAGAGAAGGGCAGGTTCACCTACCGCTACCGGGAGTTCCCGCAGAACGGTTCCGGGGCCGTTTTGATTTCACAGCGCCAGGGTAATTGAAGCTGCATACACCAGGACACATATGCTTTCCACACCCTCTTCCACGCGGACTGTTATGACAACCGATGAGCTTCGCGCGCAGCTTGAGCAACTCTTTCCCCCGTTCAGCGCGTCTTGCGCGGGTTCCCTGTTCAGGAGCAAGGATGGATGCTTTACGCCACATGGCCTGTGCGCTGAGTTCAGTCGCTTCTACCGCGCACACGTTGCCGACTTCGGCCTTGTCGAGAAGGTCGAACTCTTCCGCCTCGTTGAATCGATCGTCGCCTCGGACCCTCACGACAGCAATCCGCTGGCGAATTCGGTGTGCACCTGCTTCCTGGAAAACATCGCCGACACCGAAGCCGGAGAAATCAGCCGACCGCTCATGGGACCGTTCAGCCGGGCCTATTTCGACCCCTGGCATGTGCGGCCTTCCGGCTGACGGCGGCGTTCGCGGCTGATGGATGCGCAGGAGTTCAGCAAGTACGGCCATGTGTTCCGGCCGGGCTTGTTCCGGCGCAGGCGAGCATTCTGGCTCGATGGCGACATTCTCCACTGGCGCAAGGGCCGCGTGAAAGGGCATATCGCCTTGTCGGCGATCACGGACGTGGTCGTGCTGGAGCAGGCTGGAGGAGCCACCTGCCGATTGATCGAGGCGAATGGGCGCAGACATCGGATTTCCGAACGGCATTGGTTCGGATGGGAGGTCGGAGAGCGGCATCGCTTCGGCACGAGTGAGTTGCGCTGTGCTACGTTCGCCTCGCTTGTTGCGGCCATTCGCCGGCGCATGAATAAAAAACACCCGGCTGAACGCAAATAATCGCCGCCGACTCGTGGCCCTGAAAAGCCATTCAATTCGGCCTGGAGCGGATCGATTTTCCAAGCCATGCCGTGATGTCGCCTTCCGCCCGGTTCTCGTCCTGGCCAAAATGCGCGGCCCGTTCATGCTGTAATTCTGCGCCCAGCGGGCGACGTGCGCGGGGTCTGTCGGAGGCCTCGGCAAGACGGCCGCCTTCAAGTCGAACGAACCCTGCTTCCAGTACGACGCTGCCGGTTCCCTCGTCTTCATAAGAGGTCAGCGCGATGTCGCAACCCGCGCGTCCCGGTATCGCCGAGACAATCGACGAAGGCCCCCAGTCATGCACCTCGCCATACCAGCCGAGCGGTTGCCATGTGTTGGAGAAAACATGGATCGTCCATGAATTGATGCGCCATTCGGTTTCCTGCCCGTTCCACAAGGCGACGACCTGTTCTTCCGCGCCATCGGCATCGAGATCGACGCGGAGCACATGCCACGCGTCGAAACGTCCGTCCGCCAGCGTGTCGCGATATGACTGGATGGGTTGTCCCTCACGCATGACCAGCAGCGCGTGCGACCAGGCATATTTCGACATGATGCTATCTGGCGCATCTTGCACATCGACGCGGCAGCGCCACAGCGTAACGCCGGCCTCCACCGGGAAACGGCGGCCTAGTCCGCAGCCGGCCGGGTTTGGGGGCACACTTTCCAGCACGGCCGCCGCCGGTGGACGCAGCAATCCGACACCGGAGCAAGGCGCTATCGTGCCCGCCATGGCGGAAGACATCAGCGTGGCGGCGAAACCTGCGGAGAGAAGAAAGCTCAGCACTGTTCGGCTTGGTAATCGCTTCATCCTTGAACCCGCCTCAGATAGGAATATGCGGTCGACCATCCCGTCGTCTTCGCCAGTTTCCCTGCCGCCTGTTCTGCCATGCGGTGAGATGATCGCGGTTCAGGGCACCACATAATCCACCCTGGAGACCACGAGCCGATCATCCTCGATACCGAAGGCAATCACCGCGCTGCCACCGGTGGGACAGCAATTGCCGTCGTCCGATCGCCAGAGACCGGTGCGGGCGATCATTCCAGACCACGGGTCTTGAAACTCGAATTGAACGCCCTTCCAGATTTCAAGCCCTGCGGGCAGTTTCTCCCCGATCGTCTTCAGCCATGTGCCCATGTCAATCTGTCGCCAGCCTTCCCGAGCGACGGCATCGCCAGGATCGCGCCATTGATAGAGCCGGTCGGCATTGTAGGCGCCGGTTCCACCGCCATATCCGGCGATATGCAACAGGCCAGTCTCGCTGAGCTGGGGCGGCGAGAAGCGCCAGCCATTAAAGCCGGCATCCATCACGGTCCATTTGCCGGAAGCATGCTGAAACAGCACGAACCCGCCCATGACGCCGTCTTCGGGGGTGAACCCGGTCTGGGTCTGCCAAGCCAGCATCGGCTCGCCATCCCGGTCGCCGCCGTCGGCATTGACGTAGCCGGCCGTCAGGACCCGACAATTGCGCAGGATGGTTTCGAGACATGTCGAGCCAATGCCCTCGATCGGCATATGCGACCCCGCCGATGCGGGCATGGCGGCACCAAGGAGAGCAAGCAACACGGCGATCACGAGTGGTTTCATTGGCATCCTCCGGAAGCGAGTGGGCGATATTCTACAACATGGTCTCGGGCCGCCCCGGCAGGCACGTCAGCTAAGGGCGATCTCGACATACTGCTGCGTCTGAGGCTCACGGCGGGCGAGGTCGACACCAGCGTTTGTCTTGCCGCGCCGGAGCTCGCTGCACGCAGGCGTGCGAGAATCTCCTGCCAGCGTGCAATCTCGTCCGATGTATCGCCATCCCATTGCGGCAGGGCGTCGCGTTCGCGCGCAAGCCTGTCCAGTTCATCCAGAATCTCGATCACGTCCGAGGCTGCGAGGCGGCTCCCCACTCCCGCCAGGGCGACGTTGTCCGGTCGCGCGAATGGCGTTGCATCGCCCCTGACTTCGTTCAGCAATTTGCGAAAGCGCTGCATGAAGTCTCATTTCCCGTCGAAACACCACCATAACAGCACAAAGCGGCGTTTCTCATAACGATGGTGGATTGGGACCAGTACATCAAGATCGCGAAGATCGAAGCGCAGTAACGCCCAGTTGCCTCACGCCAGGCCGCGGCGGATCGCCTCGCGCGCCGCTTCCGCGCGCGAGGTAATGTTGAGCTTCTGGTAAATCGCCTTGACGTAGCTCGCGACCGTCTGCGGCTTGAGCCCGAGCCGGGTGGCCGTCTCGGCAACGGTAAGCCCTTTCGACAACAGGCTCAGGGTCTCGATCTCCCGGTTGGTCAAGCCAGCGTTGTCACGCACCGGAGACATGGGACGCGGCGTCCGGAAATGCGCCAGCATGCGGTGCGCGATCGAGGGGGACAGCGGCGGCTCACCCTGCTCGATCCGGCGCAGGTAGCCGATCAGGAGATCGACGTCCTCGTCCTTGAGCAGATAGCCGCGCGCGCCGGCCGCGATCGCTTCGAACAGATGTGCGTCGTCGTCATAGATCGTGGCGACGATCGACAGGGTGTCCGGTCGTTCGGCCGCGAGCCGGCGCACAATGTCGATCCCCGATCCGTCGGGCAGCCCGAGATCGATCACGGCGAGAGTGAAGTCACCGCCAAGACCGGACGCCGCATCGAGGCAGGCCTGCGCCTCGTGCAGTGATGAGGCCGTGACAATGCTGATGCCGGGAAACGCGCTTGTAAGCGCACCGAGCAGCCAGTCGCGCGTGCGCGGCTGATCCTCGACCAGCAGGCATTTGTGCGCAGACAGGTTGGTCGCCAGAGCGGGCATCATCCGCCTCAAGCCTACCGGATTTCTCCCCGACGCCAACCCCTGTTCAGGGGTGCCCCGCGGTCTTCAACGGGACCGCAATAGCCATCGAGGTACCGCCGGGCGTCGATGTTGCCGTCAGGCTGCCGCCGATCTCCTCGACGCGCCGCTGGACGTTACCCAGTCCGAAACCGCGTCCCGGACCGTCCGCAGGCATCCCCCAGCCGTCGTCGCTGATGCGCAGGGTAAGGTCCGTGCCGGTGAGCGCGATGTCGGCACGCACGCGCGTTGCATGGGCATGGCGCATGACGTTGCTCACGATCTCCCGCACCGACGACACCAGGGCCTTGGTCTGGCGATAGTCGAGTACGGCATTCTGCGCGAGCTCTTCTTCCATGGCAGGCCATTCCAGGGCGATGCCGACCGTCTCAAGGCGCCGCGCGGTCTCATGACGCGCTTCGGCCAGCACGCGATCCAGCGCTGCCTCTTCGCCGTTCAAGCCGCTGACGATCGAGCGGATGTCGGACAGAGCGGCATGCAGAACCGGACGCGTGCGGTCGTCGACGCTGTGCAGCCCGGTGAGCAGGCGGGCGCCGACATCGTCATGCAGGTCGCGCGCGATGCGCTGACGCTCTTCCAAAACACCGCGATCATAGGCGTCGCGGTTGGTGTCCGCCTGCATCACCAGGGCGACGAGTTGCTTCGCCAACTGCAGGTCGTGCGGCCCGAACATCCCCTTGCCAGCGAAGGGATAGGACAGGCGTAGCGCCGGTGAGTCCGCGACCGGCGGGATCAGCATGTCTAGGCCGTCGTCTACCACGGCCACGTCGCCGACCGGCGTCTCGGCCGGCACGATCTTGAGCGGATCGTAGAGCCGCGCGAGCAGCGCGCGCCAGCGTTCCGTGCGTTCCGCGCGAGTGAGGCTGAAGGCGACTTCCATCGCGCCGGCAAACAGCTCGTGCACCGGCGGGAGGCGCTTGCTGTAGATGCCCCGCCACAAGGCATCGCGCAGCGGCAGATAGCCGAAGCTGGTGATCAGCAGCGAGATGCCCAGCGCCGGCCCGCGCTCGAGGTGGAGGAACCAGATCAGCGCCGCGTCGAGCACCAACAGCACGACGGCACCGCTGGTGTAGAACAGGATGCGGAAGGACCAGTCACCCAATTCGAACAGGCGATAGCGCCGGATGCCGAGCGCGATGCCGCTGTATATCAGCAGGAAGAAGGCAAAGGCGAAGCCCTGGCTGATGGCCGGCTCGATCTCCAACAGCAGTGGAATCGCGATCGCCGCGACGAAGGCGCCTGCGCCGATGACCACAGACAGCCCGAGCCAGCGCATCGCGGCGCGCGTCACCGGCATGTCGCGCGCGAGCCAGCGCTGCAGCAGGATCAGCGCGATGATCGCCAGCATCTCGAGGAGCATCGGCACGTACATCCCGGTGACGGGATCGGGTAACAGGCGCGTGACGTCGGCAGTCAGCGTTGCCGCAAGGATCACAGGGATCGCCAGCAGCCAGACGGGGCGCACCAGCGGCCGCGGATAGCTGAGGAACAGCGCGATCATCGCGCCGCCGAACATATGCGTTCCGAAATGATTGAGTACCGACAGGCCGAAGAACGAACCGCCGTCGATGGCCAGCTCGCGCGTGCTGTAAATCGCGGCCGGCAACGCCGACAGCAGCAGCCCTACACCCGAGAGGGCGAACATTCCCGCGGCGAGATCGCCGCGGCGCATCGACCAGACCCAGGCGCCAATGGCGAAACCGGCGAGGCCCGACAGAAGCTGCACCCAGAAAACCACGGGCAGGTCGGCGATAGACCGCGCGCGCGGTTGGATTGTCGCAACATACGTCGTGCGGGTCGCATTGTCGGTGAAATCAAGCGCGACCGTCTGCCCGCTGATGATGCCGGCAAGCTCCGTTTGGCGCTTCATGAAATCCGCGAGCGCGGCGTAACTTTCCAATCCATCCGGATCCTCGACTAGGTCTCCGGCGGTGAGTTGCACTACTGCCGGTACCTGCCCCGCCGACGCGCTATCGCGCGCGGAGCCGATGGCGGCGAGCTTCGTGCCTGGCGAGGCTCGCAACCCATCGGCCGGTCCACCCAGAGCAACAGACTTGACAGTGATGGCATTGCGAACGGGATCGGCGGCAAGTTCTAGGCCAAGATATGGCCGGGAGATCGCAATCGCAACCGTCACGACGGCTGCGGCAATGCAGATCAGCATCACGCGGAGCAAGATGTTGCCCGGCGACAACCGCCGGGCTTCGCCCGCTGCCTGACCGGCAACATCGCATCCACCGGTCGGCAGGCGCTGCTCCGCCTCGCCGATTGTCCCCGTCGAACTCACGCCGATCCCCCAGTCCCCGCGGGCTTATACCATCGGGCTGTTCGCCTGGGTAGCACTTTGATTCGGCAGCGCGGCGCCGAAGTCATCGTTTCATTTTGCAGACACGAGGTGGAAAACTAGAACGTTCCGCTCATGCCGCGACGTTGAGTTTCCTCATCCTGCACCTCACCGTCGGTGATCCGCAGCAGGCGCGGGAAGGTCGAGGCCAGTTCCGATCGGTGGGTGATCACAAGCAGCGTCCGTCCGGCCATGGCGCGGCAAACATTGCTGATGACGGCGCGTTCCGTCTCGGCGTCGAGCGACGACGTCGCTTCGTCGAGAATGAGGATGTCAGGCTCGCGCAGCATCGCCCGCGCGATCCCGATCCGCTGGCGCTGCCCGGCTGAGAGCGGTTCACCACTGCTGGTGAGGCAGGTCGCCATCCCGTCGGGCAGGCCGCCGATGACATCGGTCAATTGGGCGAGCGACACCGCCTTGGTCACGGCGGACGCCGGAAAGGCGTCGTCCCACAGGCGGATATTGTCCTCGATGCTGGCGCTGAAGATGTCCACCACATGCGGCACGACGAGGACACGGCGACGATAATGGCCGAGCGGAACATCCGATGCGTCACGCGGTCCCACATGCATGGCGCCGTCGTTTATATCGACCAATCGCGCGATGAGATGCGCAAGCGTGGTCTTGCCGCCGCCCGACGGCCCGGCAATGGCGACGTGATCTCCGGCTTTGATGGCGAGAGTCACGCTCTTCAGGGCAGGCGCGCCGTCACCGTGACGATACGTAACGTCCGCGAGCGACAATCCTTGGTTCAGCCGGACGGGGCTATCCGCGCCGCCGTCTATATCCTCAAACTCTGGCCCCACCAGAACAACGGAAACACGGTCCAGACTCGCGAGCGAGCGTTGCGCCACCTCCCAATGGACGCAGATGTCGCCAACGGGGCCGGCAAGCGAGCCGGATACCATCAGGAACAGCACGAGCTCACCGGCGCTGATCTGTCCCTGCATCGCGAGCCATGCGCCGACGCAACCGACGACGCCGGGTGCGACGGCGATCCACGCACGATTGACGGCGTCGGCCGCGCCGAGGCGTTCGCGCAGTACACGCAAGCTTCCTCCCTCCGCCTGCTGGTGGCTCGTGAAGCGCTCATGGATTGGTCGATGCGCACTCAGCGACTTGATCGTCAGCAGTGATGTGACGCTTTCGACGATCAGCGAGAAGCGGCGATCGCGCTCGACCAACCATCCGGCGAACCCAGACCGCGTCAGGCGCGCTAGTTGCGTCGATGTCAGCAGCGCGAGCGCAAGCGTCACCAGCGCGACGGCCGCAAGCCGGATATCGATGACCACGATCAGCAACGTATAGCTGAGCGTGAGGATCGCGCTGGTCATCAGGTCCGGCATGGTGCGCGCCACCATGTCGATGACGTCGTCGAGATCGTCGAAGGCACGGATCGCGCCGGCATGGCCGTCGCTTCGCAGGCGCGACAGAGGCAGCCGCAGGATCGAGGCGAACAGCAGCGGGGCGATGCGCCGCCGCAGGCCGACCTGCGCGCGGACGATCAGGCGGTGCCGAAGCAGGACGAGCCCGGCATCGGCGAGCGCGCAGGTGAGAAAGCCCGCAGCGATCAGCGCGATCAGTGGCAACGTGATGGCATGGGCGACGACGCCGTCGACGAGCCGCGCGATCAGCAGCGGCGCGAGCACCGCGACGCCGCCGAGCGCAATCGCGATAACCACGGCCAGCGACAACGGCGCGAACGGCCCGCGCAACTCGGCGCGGAACAGCGTCCAAAGCCCCGAGAACCCGCTACCCATCATGCCGGTCCGCGCCTCATGAATCAGGACAGAAGGAGGTCGGTCATGGCGTCGACCATCGGGGCGCCGGTGAGCAACTCGATCCACAGCCACTGTCCATTGGGATTGAGCTCGAGAAACACCGTCTCGTCCTCAGGCGTGACGATCAGGTCGAAAGCGCCGAAGCGGAGATTGCAGAGCCTCAGCATCTCGCGCAGGCGGTCCTCGACCGCGGGCTCGAGGTCGATCAGGCTGTGCGCGACCTTCTCCGGGCTGACACGTCGCCAGTCGGTTTCGGCACCAGGCGTACGCTGCGAATCCAGCCGACAGGCAAACACCTTGTCACCGATGATGGTGACGCGCAGCTCGTAGGCCTTGGGTGTGTATTCCTGCAGTAGTGTCGGGCAAAGTGCGATCCGATCGAGGTTGTCGTCGAATTCCTGCGTCCCGACCTTGCGGGCGAAGATGAAATAGATCTCGTCGTCCGTGGTGAAGCCCGGCTCCTTCATCGGCTTGCACAACAAGTCGCCGCCAACATCCTGCTGGAACGTTCGCGCGCGCGCAGGATCGTTGGTCACCAGGGTGCGCGGGACCTTGAGGCCCAGCTCGCGCGCGAGGCGGAGTTGCGGGAATTTGCGCTGCGCGACGCGATTGTCCTCCGGGTTATTGTACCAGGGGATCGTGCGGATGCAGCTGAGATAGCTCATCAGTTCGATGGTCTCGGTGCGGATCGTGGTGCGTGCCGCCTCTTCGGTTACGCCCTCGGGCGGATTTGGCTCGCGGGGCTTGCGATGCCACGCTGCATGCACGCCATCGGGAAAGCGCACCGACCGGCCCCAGCGATCATGGAAGGACATCACACCGTCGCGCCCGTCCAGATCGACATAATAGTCGATATGGAAGTCGTCCGAATTGAGCCGGAAGAACGGACGGTCGCGCTCACGCAGCTTCTCGATCACCGCATCGGCATGCGGATCGAATTTCTCGGTAACAATAAGAATGGGCTTGGACATGGTGACGTTCGAAGGTGCACGAAACGTTCGCCGCCCCGGATCGTTGGCGCGGCGAACGGTCGATGGCGTCAGTCGTCCTGGGTGTTGGTGCGGTCGCCCGACGCGGTGCCGTTCACCGTCGAGCGATCGCTGTAGGTCTTGCCCATCGCGTTGATGCGCCCGATCCAGGTCTGAGTGACCGGGTCGTAGTGGCCCACATTCTCGACATCGCTGGTGCTCGGGTCGAAGAGGTGGGCGTTCAGCATGACGAATGCACGCTGTGCAGTCTGAGTCTGATGTTGCACCTGAGTTTCCTTTCAGTCTGACGATGGCCCCCTGAGCCGCAGCGAACGGCGCACACGCGTTATCCTGCGGTCGAACGGCCACCTCTCAGGATTAGTGATCCAGGACACCGCCGCAACCCCGGTTCAGGGGGGCTGATCTCGTATCGAAGCGTGATCTTTTCAGCCCGCAGGATCGGTCGCGTGCACTGGGACGATACCCGTCGCACGCAAAAATCGTGCCGCCCAGTCGTGACCAGTGCGCGCGCGATTCGCAGGCCAGGGCGTGGCCCCACTCCTCATGCATATCGAGTTCGGCATCGGCCCACCGGGCGACGCCCTGATTGTGCGGGTCGATCGAATCGTCTCAGTGAACGCTTGAACAACCCTTGTGCTTGTGCTGCGACTACCAACAGTCGTGGGCGTTGATGTCTAGCAGTAGGGCGTATTCATTTCGCAAGGGCATTTGGATTGCGATGCTTTGGAGTGAGGGCGTGGTTGTTCTGGAGGCTGGGTTCCGATTGGAAAACGGCGACGACGACGCCGACCGTCCGCGCGCCGCCCTCTGGGCGCAGCGTTCCAGCGCGAACGGATGGGACTGGCACCGAGGAAGGAGATGGAGATGAGACACTACCGGCCGTCAATCATGAATCAACCAGCAGCTAAGGGGGCTCTCGTATGACCCTGATTTCCCTCACTCTCTTGACGATTCAGAGCGTCGTCTTTCTGGCCTGGATCGCCCTTGCCTTCCGTTGGCTGTTTGCCCTGCGTGCCGATGCTGTTGCCGAAAGTGGCACCGCGTTGCCTGGACCACGATGGGCAATCCGCGCCTTTCGCGGCGGACTGGTGGCTAAGTGTTACGCTAGAGACAGGCTTTGGCTCGGCATTTTGACACTTATCCTTCTAGGCTTATCGCTCATACTCTCCCTGCTGTAGGTCGCGGGGAAAACGTACCTTGACACCACTACGGATATATTTCTTGACCAGAATAATCTACTAACAGGACGAAGCGCGGGAGGAATCAATGTCAGCCGGATGGGTAAATCTGATAGTGCTCGTCGCAATCGTGTTGATCGTCACAGGTTTTGTGGCGATCCACATCTTTGTGGCAACGCGCCCAACAGGCCAGAAGAAGCCTGGATTGGCCAAGCCATCCAAGGCGCATTACCGCAATGTCAACCCAAAGACCGGCACCATGTTTTGATAGGCTGGAAGAAGCATGGCTCTGGCCACAAATACAGCGGCATCGGGTTGATATCGTTTTGGACTGGACTTGGCGTTTATGGCTTGAGGCTAGGTCAGTATCCTAGCCAGGTGACAGCAAAGACCACAAGGGCAAACGCAGCAATGAACACTATGCCTACCGCCTTGAAGGCGCGATCATCGGTGCAGAAGGCTCCTTCGTCATAGGCGGCATCGCCGATTTCCTTCTGAGCAAGCCGCTCCTCTAGCAAACGTTTCGCTTCGCTGCGTCCATGATGCATCTGCTTGTAATACTGGGACATAGTTGCTTCAGTCTCTTTTTCAGTGCCGCATGGGGTCCGGCTTATCTCCCGCAACCGAAGCGCGCAATGCCCACCTGGCAGGGCGCGGATCGTCGCTGATAGAGACTTTTCCCCGCAGAGGCGCGCTGCTCTGCGGCAGGCGCCCAGGCGAACGGCTATCAGGTGCGTTCGCGCCAGCATACTTTGTCACCCGCCACCCCGGAAGAAGCACCTCGAACAAATCGTCTGCTGCCTCGGCGAGCACCTGTCTCGAAAGCGAATTCGACAAAGGGGGCCGAAAATGGTGTTCTGGCTCGCTGACCTTGGACGAGCAGCCTATCAACGTCTTCGTACTCCAAACGCGCATCGCGCTCGTCTTCGGCTACCGGGCGCTTTGCCTTCGGATGGCAACGCTTTAGGCAGATAATGGCTGCTTTCGTAGTCCTCGAAATACAAACCCGACTGTCCGCACTCGGCCCCCTTCAGGCAAAGTTTGCCTGGTCGGCTTTGGCCCCTAAGCCGTGACGGAGATGCCTGCGTTTATTCTCTGGCCAATCAAGGCCGAGGAGAACTCACATGGGCTATTCTCAATTCGATGAACGGCGCATCGGGCGCGCAGACATAAAAGAGCGCCATCCGCGCCGGAACGTTGCCCTTGTTGAAACCGGTCATGTTGATACCGGCGGGTTCAACGAAGACTTCTCCCGCCTCGATGGCTACGGGCCCCCGTCCGTCCAGTTCCAGCGTGAACGTTCCCTCCAGCATGCAAACGGTCACCGGAAACCGATGGGAATGATAGGGCGTCACATCGCCCGGATGCAGGGTCGAGAAAAGTACCCGGATCTCCTGCTCGGGCTGGATCGGCATGCCCCGTACGACCTCGCGGTGGATCGGGGTCAGCTTCGCCATTCCGCTTTCCTGGGCGCTACGCGTCAGTCCAACGGTCAGGCCTGCGATCATGGTCTTGATGTCGCTTTGGTGGTGCATGGATTTTCTCCCGTAAGGACGAGGGAGAATCTACCGAGCCGGCTCGACGGCCGGCAGCAGAGAATCTGCAAAACCCGCGCGCAAAAGTGCATAATGAAGTTATGTTCGACTGGAGCGACCTTCGTCATCTCATTGCCGTCTCGCGCTTTGGCAGCACGCTGGCCGCTGCGAAAGCGCTTGGCGTGAACCAGTCCACCGTTCACCGCAGGCTGGGCGAACTGGAAAGCGGCATCGGTCTGACCCTGGTGAAACGGCATCCGTCAGGCTATCGCCTGTCTGAACTGGGCGAGACGCTGATCGACTACGTGCTCGCCGTCGAGACCGCAGTCGGCGCACTGGAGCGCCAAGTTCAGGCGCTGAAGCACGACCTCAAGGGCGTGATCCGCCTTACCTGCCCAGAGCCGACCGTCTCGCGCATCGCCGCCACCGGGCTGCTCGACCGCTTTCACCAGCGCTATCCCGGCCTTGCGGTCGAATTTATCACCAGCGACCGCTATCTCGACATCGCCAAGGGCGAGGCCGATGTCGCCTTCCGCTCGGGCGAACCTGTGGACGACAGTCTGGTTGGTCGCAAGATCTGCGACTCCATATGGGCGATCTACGCCAGCAAGAGCTACATCCAGCAGCACGGCCGCCCCGGTAGTATCCTCGAACTGGCGGACCATTCCCTGATCGGCTTCGACGGCATCATGCAGAACCACCGCGTGGCGAAATGGCTGCCGCAGGCGGTGCCGAATGCTCATATCGTCAACCGCAACAACAGCATGCTGGGCACGTTGTCGGCGGTGAAGGCGGGTATCGGCGTGGCGCCTCTGCCCACCACCTTGGGCGACGCTGAGGAGACGCTCGTCCAGGTGCTGCCGCCGGTGGAGGAACTCACGAGGAGCTGGTATCTGCTTTCACACCCCGATCTCAGGAAAACGCCCCGGATCGCCGCCTTCGTCGATCATGTGCTTGAAGACGCTCCCGCATTGAAGACAGCGCTGATCGGATAGCCAACGGCTCGATGAAGGTGGGGCTTTCCCGGCAATGGCTACTTGCAAGCCGAAACGAAGGTGCCGGAACGACTGACATTGGGTCGTTGGCCGAACGTCCGCTTTCTCAATATCTCAGCCGGAACCGGACAATCCGGATACGGCCCCAAAGGCGTCGCTCGTAAAACATTTCCCAATCTGCGCAACTTAGATGAAGCCTGCAAACCGATCGGGGTGGAAGCGCACTCCAGCGTTTTGTGCGGCGCAGTAGAAATTGCGGTCGTGAAGGTGTCCGCCGCACTTTATTGGCATTGCGCCTTCATCAAAGGTTGTACGTCTGCTGCTGGCGGCGCGTCGCAACCCGCTACGACCGATGCGCCCACACCTTCTTCTCGGCCATCTGCATCGCAGCAGCCATCATCTTCTGGATCTGATCAATGAGTCCTGAGCGTAGTCCGGCCTTGCTGACCCTACGGAATGGCGGACGCATCGACTACCCGAGGGCGGAACTTGCGCCAGCAGGGCACGTCCTGTGGGGTTCAGCCCAGAGCGACTAGACATTTCCCCGGGCGTCAATTATGCATTTCCCCGCATCTTTACTATACATTTCCCCAACTTCCTGTTATCAATCCGCCCAGCGATCTAACATGTCGAGGTCACATTCGATGGAAGACACTCTGCTGCCAAGACACCTGCGAGCCGAACTGCTGGATTCCCTCCGTTCGACGAGGGTGGTCAACATCATCGGCCCTCGACAGGTCGGCAAGACGACTCTGGTTCGGGAGCTCCTCGATGTCGGGAGGTTCATTACGTTGGACGACGAGAACGTGCTTGCAGCGATGGAGGCCGATCCGTCCGGACAAATCGAAGCGCTCGTGTCTGAAGCGAATGACGTTCCGCTTATCATCGATGAGGCGCAGCGATCCAAGCGCCTCGCCCTCGCGATCAAGCGGATAGTCGATGAACGGCGAAGGATGGGGCAGTTCATCCTAACTGGATCATCCAATGTGTTCACGAACGCACATGTTGCTGATTCCCTCGCGGGACGGGTCCAGACATTGACGATGCTGCCGCTGAGCGGCGCCGAAGTCCAACGCAAGGGTCCGGCGAGAATCCTTGACTGGGCAAGCCGCACTCCCGAACCGTTACTTAGGGACTTACCGAAACCAGAACCCGTCTCGAGGAACGGTTATATTCAGGAGCTTCTGGCGGGCGGCTACCCTGAAATCCGCAACCTGCCGGACCGTAGCCGACAACGTCGCTACCGCGACTATGTGGACACCATTGTTGAAAGGGATGTTGCCGATCTCATTAAGGTACGGAAGTCCGATGCCATGCGCCGCCTGATTGATCAGATTGCCGCTCGAACCGCGAACGAACTCAATGTCCAGGAAATGGGGAGCATCATCGGTGTTCAGCGCCCTACAATCGAGACCTATCTGGACGTGCTTACCAAGCTATCGTTGATGTCGAGGCTCCCAGCCTGGACTTCTGGCGAGGCCGGGCGCGATATCCGACAGCCGAAGGTTCACCTCGTAGACACGGGAATCGTCGCGGCACTACGGAACCTGACTTCTGAGAGCTTTCTTGCCGATGCCAATCCGGCAGCGCTCGGTGGAGTGCTTGAAACCTTCGTGCACAACGAATTGTTGAAATCTTTGCCTCATCAGCAGAGTCACTGGCGTCTTTATCATTGGCGCCACCAACGTGGGCGAGAGATCGATATTCTAGCGGAAACCAACAGAACCATAGTCGGCTTCGAGATGAAGGCATCATCGAACGTCGACTTGAATGATTTCCGCCACCTGCAATGGTTCCGAACCGACGGCCCCGGGAGCGCCTGGAACGTCATCGGCATCGTCGTCTACCTGGGAGATAGACCTTTGACATTCGGCTCAAAGCTATTCGCCCTGCCACTATCGTCGTTCTGGTCATTTGCCGCTGACTAGGACGTTGGTAGTGGGTTGTTTCTAATGTCGCACAAACGCGCTCTGCCAGAACTGAGCGTTCTTCCTCTCCCAGAACGTGCACAAGACGCCCAATGTATTCCACATATCACTTAGGGGCTGGGAGCGATGCCAACCCAGTTTGTTGCGAATAGCCGCATGATCAGACTTCGCGCGATCAACCGGACTATCCGCAGCCGGGTTCGCTTGAGCCGGAAGCAGGTGCTGTATCAACGGCAGGTCTAGGGCGCTCAACAGCCCGGCCTGAAAGATCGACTTGGGGGTCGGGAGCCGTCGACTAGGTCAGTCCGAGTTAAACGGCAGCTATTTGGCCCGCGGCGCCCAAAAACCCGACCATCCGGTATCGGCCCCGGTGCTGCCTTCCACCATTGTGGCGCGATCATTCAATACGGCTTGCCTATGGTGCGCGAACCTCCGCCGATCAACGGAGGTCCAGATGCGTATCATTCTCAATCGCCAGTCGGTGGAAATCCCCGATGAATTTTCCGACGAACCCCTGCTCTTCGTCCTGCGGGACCATTTCGGACTGAATGGGCCGCGCTTCGGCTGTGGTGTGGCGTCCTGCGGTGCCTGCACCGTCGTCATCGACGGGGAAGCGCATCGCTCGTGCGTCTATCCGGCCTCGGCAGCACAAGGCTCCGAGGTTCTCACGCTGGAAGGGCTTGCAGATAGCGACAAACTGCATCCGGTCCAGCAGGCCTGGATCGAGGAGAGCGTGCCGCAGTGCGGCTATTGCCAGAACGGCCAGATCATGACCGCGTTTGCCCTGCTGGCTGCCCGGCCGGATGCCGACGCGTCCGGGATCGAGGCGGTAATGGACGGTGTTCTCTGCCGCTGCGGCACACAGGCACGCATCCGCAAAGCGATTGCACGAGCGCAAGCCGCAATGGCGGGAGACGCATGATGCCGAAGCTGTCGCGACGCCGCTTCCTCACCGCGCTCGGGTGGGGCGCTGCCGGTATCACGGTCGTCGCCGGGGGGGCGGCCTGGGCCTTGATGCCGACTCTGCCACCGCGCAATGTGCCGACGTCTGCGGATGCCGCGGCGTGGCTCAGCTTGAGGCCGGACGGGTTTGTCGAGCTATATTCCACTCGCGCCGAGATGGGCCAGGGCATCTCGATGGGGCTTCGGCAGGTGGCAGCCGACGAACTGGGCGTCGGCGCGTACCGCGTCCGTCTCGTGCAGCCCGATACGAGCCTGATTCCGGTCGCCCGCTCGACCGTCGGCTCCGACGCGATGCGCGAGACGGGTTTGCTGGTGGCGCGCGCGGCGGCGGCCCTTGCCGGCGCCGTTCTGCGCGAGGCCGCGCAACGGCTTGGCCGTCCAGTTGCAGACCTGCAACTGGCACCGGATGGCGTCGCATCTGATGGCAAGACGATCCTCACCTTCGAAGAATTGGGCGCAGGCACGCCCCTCCTCATGACCGCCGAGGATGTCGAGACCGCAACGCCTCGGCTGCTTGCGGTTTCAGACGGTCGGCGCGAGGTCGGCCGCGCCCATCCGACCCACGACATTGATGCAATCGTCACCGGCAACCGCCCGCTCTATGCCGACGACATCCGCCTGCCGGGAATGGTGTTCGGTGCGGTCGTCCGCCCACAGACCCTCGGAGGGCGAATCCTTGGCATCGATGCGTCGGAATGTGGATCGATCCCAGGATTCCTTGGCCTCTACCAGGAGGGCAACTTCGCAGGCCTCATCGCCTCCCGCCGTGGCGCGCTGGCACAGGCGATAAGCTTGCTTGGTGTCGAAGAAGAGGAAGGGCCGAACATCAATTCCGCCGCCATTGCGGCAATGGTCGACGTCGGTGACGCATCCGGCGCGCTGGAGCATAGTGTCCTTGATGCAGGCGACACAAGCAGCGGACCGGTCGACGTCGACCTGACGCTCACCGTGCCACACGCCGCCCACGCCTCGATCGAGCCCCGCACGTCTATCGCCCGGTTCGGTGAGAATGGTGGCCTGGATGTATGGACTGGCACTCAGGATCCGTTCTTCGTCCGAGACAGCCTTGCCGATGAATTCGGCCTCGACCGGGACAAGGTGGTGGTTCACGGCATGCGCATGGGAGGCGGTTTCGGAGCGCGAACCATCGTGGCCGCCGAGATGGAAGCGGCGCGGCTGGCGAAGCTCTGCGGGCGGCCGGTCAAGGTGCAATGGAGCCGGAGCGACGAATTCCGTGCAGGGTTCCATCGCCCTCCATCGTCCCACCGCATCCGGCTTTCAGCAGATGCGGCAGGACGGATCACGAATTGGCACCACGCATTCCGTTCGGGCCACATCATCTTCACCTCGGCGGCGATGGGACCGGGCCTGCAACTTGCCACCAGTTTCGTCGCCGACCCGGGTGTCGCGCGGGGCTCGATCCCACCTTACGCGGCGGATGCCAGCCGCGTCGAGTTTCAGGATGTTCGCCTGCCGGTCAAGACCGGTCCCTGGCGCGGGCTGGGTGCCGCGGCCAACCACTGGGCGGTCGAGACCGCCATAGACGCGCTTGCCCGGGCAAAGGGCATCGACCCGTTGGACATGCGCCTGAAGTCGATCAAGCCGGAACACGCGCGCTTGAGCACGGTGCTCACCGAGGCGGCGGAAATGGCCGGCTGGGCGTCACGGCCGAAGGACTCACGGAATGAGAGCTGGGGGCTCGCCTGCGGCATCTACAAGGATATGTCCTACGCCGCCGCAGTGGCGCGCGTGACAAGACGCGATGCCGGGTACACAGTGTCCGGCCTGTGGTGCGCGCATGACTGCGGCCTTGTGATAAACCCCGATCAGGTTCGGGCGCAGGTAGAAGGCAACCTTGTGTGGGGGATCGGCATGGCGTTGAGGGAGGAGCTGGTGGTGGGGGACGGGCGCATACTGCCCGAGAGCTTCTTCGACTACCCGCTGCCTGTGCTGTCCGATGTGCCGAGCATCGAAATCCGTCTGATCGAGGGCAGCAACGAGCCGACGGGTGCTGGCGAGACCGCGATCGTCTGCGGAACGGCGGCCGTCACCAGCGCCATCGCGGCGATGACGGGCCGGACGGTGACGGCGCTCCCGGTTAAGGCGGCCTAACTTGGACGATTTCGCCAGCGCGCTTGTTGTGGCGATGGTGAGCCGTTCCCTTGCCCGCCAGTCGATAGCGGTACCTGCTTCGACGGCCGTAGGTGATCGCACCGTGGACCCGGCCGAGAAGCGGGCGCTACTCGACGGAGTGCTTGGGGCTCATGGCCCGGCAACGATCCTGCGCGTTGCCGATATCGTGCCGGATTTCGCAGACCATCCGGTCGCCGGCGTGTTCGCCGGATGCCGGACGCCGAGCGATGTGGTCGCAAGCTGGATCGCCATAGAACGCTATTTCCATTCCCGGCATCGCACCCGTGTCGTCGACAGCGCTGATGACAGGATTGTCATGGAGCATTTCGACACGTGCGGTTTGTCCATATCTGCAGGCGAGAACATCGCAGTAGCAGGCTTGATCCTGGGCATTCTCAGGTGGCGCGGGGCGCACGGTGCTGTGTTGAGTTTTGATGGGTCGGTCTCACTCACTGAACCTGCCGCACCAGCCGCCCGGACCCATATCTGGTGGGTCTCCTGGCAAGGATTTACGCCTCCGCCGAATGCTCCTTCGCCATCGGACGACGGGCCAGTTCCCGCCGTCGATGTTGCGGGGCGAAGTATAAGCGATCCCCATGTGAGGCGAGTGTTTGCGGAACAGCTCGGAGCACCGACGAGACGCCGCAGGGCGGCCGATATTGCCCACGCGGCAGGGCTCAGCCTTCGGTCGCTTCAGCGGCGGCTGGCGGAAGCCGGCTGGACCCTGAGCGACATTGTCGCCTCCGCGCGTGTCCATCTGGCGACGCGGCTGCTTGCAGGAACAGACACCCCTCTTGCGCTCGTCGGGCTGCTTGCAGGCTACAGCGACCAGCCGCACTTCCAACGCGCTTTCCGCGCCGCAGTTGGCCCGACGCCGGCGGAATACCGGCGCCTGGCCACAAGGCACGAAGAGAACAAACCAACCACTTGACGTGGGAGTACCGGACACGCCACGATCGTGGAAACCGCAAGCATCGACGAGACCAATAGCACCAACATGCTGGGAGGGCTTCGCCGCCTGATCCTGAGCGAAAACCCGGTGGATCTGGAACCGATGGGATGACGGGCTGGCAATTGTTAAAGACGCAGGCGATGCAAACGGCAAAAGAAGCACGCGGCCTGCATTCCACCGTTCAACTTTTGAGTTCGTCCGCCCATATCCCAGCCTCAACCAAAAAACGTGGAGGCGGGGGCAATCATCGGATTGCGGTATCGCCATTTCAATCCGCGGGCATAAATCCTTCCATTTGCGGCTACTCATCTTTCAATTCGCGGAGCGTTGACTTTCAATTCGCGGCTTCATAGCTTTCATTCAGTCACGAAACCCGGCATGCGGATGAGTCGCCTCTCATGTTTACCCGCTATGTAAAGGTACGGATCGAGGAAGCACTCGAGGATACGCGCGTGGTCCTCATCTCCGGCCCCAGGCAGTCAGGCAAGACCACCTTGGCCAAGGAGGTTTCCGGGAAGGGTATGCAGTTCTTCACCCTCGATGACCCAACTACGCTCGATGCGGCCCGCGCCGATCCGGTCGGCTTCCTTCGTGGCATCGACCGCGCCGTTATCGACGAGGTACAGCGCGCTCCGCAGCTACTGTTGCCAATCAAGGTCGAGGTGGATCGCGACACGCGGCCTGGTCGCTTTTTGCTTACCGGCTCCGCCAACCTGATGACAATCCCTAAGGTGGCCGACTCCCTCGCCGGCCGAATGGAGACCATTTCCCTTCTGCCGCTGGCTCAATCCGAAATCCTCGGGCGACGATCGGCTTTCGTCGACAACCTGTTTTCCGGACGCAAGCCCACGGTGGGCAACTGCATTCACGGAGATGATCTCGTTGAGGTGGTACTCCGCGGCGGGTATCCTGAGGCCTTTTCTCGGAACCGATGGTCACGACGTCAGGGGTGGTATACCAGTTACATCGATGCGATCGTGCAGCGCGACATAAAGGATATCGCCCAAGTCGAACAGATAGCTGTAATGCCGCACTTGCTTCGCATGATCGCCGAGCATTCCGGCCAGCTCGTGAACTACTCTTCGATCGGCTCTGCGGCCGGCCTCAACCATGTTACCACGCAGAAATATCTTCGCATCTTTGAAAGCCTGTTCATCATCGATACGGTCCAGCCTTGGTTCACCAACAAGCTCAAACGACTGACGAAATCGCCCAAGCTGCACTTTCTGGATTCCGGGTTGCTTGCGGCGATGCGGGGCATCTCACCCGATAACGTCCGGCGCGACCGTAGCGCCTTCGGCACCGTGCTCGAAGCGTTCGTCCATAGCGAGGTGCGCAAGATCATCGGCTGGAGCGAGCAGCAACCCTCGGTCTTTCACTTCCGAGATCGGGAAGGGGTTGAAGTAGACATCGTTCTCGAGGCATCAGACGGGAATATCTCCGGGATCGAGATCAAGGCCGCCGCATCGGTGTCGTCCGGAGATTTCAAGGGATTGCGCAAGCTCTCAGAGTCTTTGCACAGCAGGTTCACGCAGGGCGTAGTCCTTTACGACGGGGACCAGATCGTCCCTTTTGGTGACAACCTTTTCGCCGCTCCAATATCGAGCCTTTGGTCAGAGTCCTGACCAGGCCTCCGTCGCACCCCGTCGAAAGACAAGTCGCGTGCTAGGTCACCTCCGGGCAGGAACTCATGATCGTGCGACCAAGGAGTGGAGTAGCCTCGAGCTGACAATGCGGCCTTTAGCAAGCTCTTCCCATGTCAACGCTTCCGTTCGAGAATGTGGCAGTGTCAGTACCCCCGGGAGGTAACGATGTTCATACAAACCATAGAACCAGAACAGGCTGAGGGCGCAGTGGCGGCAATCTATGCCAATGAGTTGGCGTCAATGGGAAGGGTGATGCAGGCAACGCAATGCTGGTCAGCTAGACCTGACATGCTGGTACCGATCGAGCACTTGTTGCAGCAGTTGAGAGACGGTTTTTCTCTTGGACTGCTCAACTTCCGGCTCATCACCCTGGTGGCGGCCAAATATGTGCCTTCCAGCTACTGTTCCCAAGTCTACTTCAAGACGCTGTCCGGCATGATCGGAAGGGAACAAGCACTCGCCGTGCATCGAGACTATAGAAACGCCGGACTGACGGACCAACAGGTCGCCATGCTGGCCTATGCCGAGCAGATCACGGTCGACGCCTCTCGCATAGGTCAAGCAGACATTGAGGCGCTCCGTGCCGTAGGGCTTTCGGATCTGAATATAGCCGATATCGCTCTAGCCGCCTCGTTTCGCAACTTTTTGAGCCGCTACTTCGACGCTGTGGGGGCTGAGGCGGAGCCGGAATTTTTGGATAGCGACTTGAGCGTTCGAAGAGAACTCTCAATGACAGCCCTCTGACGAACGGGTCCACCATCTCGCCGGAGCATTTTGAGCACCGCTGTGCCGTAAGTCGAGATTAGAGGCGCGTCAATTGTCGATCAGGGGGATACAATTGACGCGCCAGCTGTCGCCGTTACGCAAGACAAAGTCGACACTTGAACAGTGAACGCTTGTAGTTAAAATTCGCCTAATCTCCGCCTTGCTAAGGAATGCAGGTGGCACCGTTCAAGCAGTGAAGTGCGTGCTTGCGCGCCCATTTCCCAGAACGAGGACAACACCTAAACACGCTGTCGGCCCTGTCAAGCAGTACAGCGCGACTATATTCAGGGCCCGGCAATAATGTGCTATTGCATGCATGGGAACGATGGCGGAGGTGGGGGATGCTGGTCGATGTAGGCCCGGCCAAGCGCGTGGGCAATCGGAAGAAGATCTATGATCGTGCTCTGAGGGAAGAAGACGTTGCGAAGCGCGATGGAATTACGGTGATTACGATCTGCGCTGACGGAATACACGGATCTGGAGCTCTTTATCGCTATGAATTGCAGCTCAGTCCATCGGACTTGGCCGTGCTCATGGCGACAGTCGACAGCTAGAGGGCCCTTGCGAATTTTTGCAGTGGCGACGACTGGTTTTTTTGGTCGCCGTATTTGGGTCAAGCAAGGCCGGGGAGAACCTTATCTACCGTCGCCGGCAAGTCGCGAATACGAACTCCTGTAGCGTTATATATCGCGTTCAAGATAGCCGCGGCTGCGCCGCAGATGCCGAGTTCGCCAATACCTTTTGCTTGCAAGGGGTTCGCCCATGCGTCCCGCTCCTCAAGCAGTTCAACCTCAATCTGCGGAACGTCCGCATTCACCGGCAAATGGTATTCAGCAAAATCGCGATTGACGATATGGCCATCTCGAGGATCGTGCAGAAGTTCCTCCGTTAATGCCATCCCAATTCCAAAGGTCATTCCCCCCAGACATTGTGAACGGGCGGTCTTGGCGTTCAAAATGCGTCCGGCGGCGAATACCCCGAGCATACGGCGCACCCGCACCTCTCCGGTGACCGAGTTCACGGCCACCTCCGCGAAATAGCTGCCATAAGTAGCCTGCCTGACCTTGTCCTCAGCCTCGCCCGGCTCAACATGGCCTTCACCGCGGATGTCTTCACCGTTCAGAATATCGACAACGGGAATTCGACGATTGCCCACGACCGCGTGACGATCCTTTAGCGTCAGATCTTCAGGGTTGCAGTCGAGCTTGGTGCAAAGTTGTTGGCGGATTTCCTCGCATGCGAGGAACACAGCGGTTCCGTTGGAGGCAGCCCCAAATGAACCACCGGAGCCCGAGGCCGGGGGCAAGTTGGTGTCACCGAGCCTCGTTTCAACGTCCGTCACCGGCAATCCCAGCATTTCCGCTGCAACCTGTCCCAGGATGGCGTATGTGCCAGTCCCTATATCCGTCATATCGGTCTCAATGGTCGCACGGCCCTGTTTGGTCAGCGTCACGCTCGCTTTCGATTCTATCAACATGTTGACGCGCGCAGCAGAAGCCATGCCGAGACCGATCAGCCATTCACCCTCACGCACTTCGCCTGGCGATTGTCGCTTGGCATTTAAATGCAAGAATGCGGTGGTTTTGCCCGGGTTAGGCACTTAATCGTGAGAATTCCTGCAGCCAGATTCTCAAATTAACTGCATTT
>NZ_JAZHFV010000012.1:0-67560 GCF_040970315.1 Neoaquamicrobium sediminum
CTGCGCCACGCAGAAAAGGGAAAAAGTGGACGACTTTTACGCCGCCCGCAGCCGGACAATCCCGCCGCTACCGTGGTCTAGTTTTCCACCGCCGTTCTCAGGCCATGATAGCGCGCATGGAACACTGCCCGCCAGCTTGCGTTAATTTTGCCAAAGCCAATCGAGCGAGATAGTGCAATGGCCAAGTTCAACATCGGAGATTCAGTAAGCTGGAATTCGGAGGCCGGGCGGGTCTCCGGAAAGATCATCAAGATTCACGAGCGTGACTTCGACTACAAGGGGCACATGCGGCGCGCTTCCCAGGAAGAGCCTCAATACGAAATCAAGAGCGAAAAAACGGACCATATCGCCGCTCACAAGGAATCGGCACTTTCGAAAATTGGTTGAGGCAATCGAGGTGGGCCCGGTCTTCACCATCGGCCACTCAAACCGATCATTGACGACCTTTAAGCATATGCTTTTGGGAGAAGCCGTGGATTTGGTCGTTGATGTGCGTCGGTTTCCCAGATCACGATCCAATCCGGCCTACAATTCGGAGAGTCTCGCACCACAGCTCCAATGTGACGGGATCGGCTACATCCACTGCCCGCCACTTGGCGGTCTAAGGTCCAAAGTCTCGGAGATTCCGCCTGTCGATAACGGCTTCTGGCGCAACAAAAGCTTCCAAAATTACGCCGATTATGCCCTCACCGACGTATTTCAAACTGCATTGATGAAGCTTCTCGACCTTTGTGGCGAACATCGTTGTGCGCTCATGTGCGCGGAGGCGGTATGGTGGCGTTGCCACCGGCGGATCATCTCCGACCACCTGATCGCACATGGCGTGAGCGTCTATCATGTCATGGATATCGGAAAGCTCACACCGGCGCATTTGTCGGATGGTGCAGTTGTCGATTCCGATCTGCGTGTTCGCTACCCATCTCAGTAGTGACCAATTGGCCTCGTTCGGAAATCGGTCGGGTTCGCCTTTTGCCCAGCGCCTCGATGTCGCGCTCAAGGGAGGCGACAGCCAGCTTTTGTCTGTGCCGCCGACAACTGAAGCTGAAACAGAATGACGACACATCACCATTGATGACCGCGACATCCCAATCTTCGTCATGGCCCACAACGCAAGTGACGCCGTCGCGATGAGCGATCCAGAATAAAGGAAAAGTCGTCAAAGCGGGCGTCGTCTCAAGCATGTTCGTGGACATCAGCGAATGCTCTATGCGCCACATCTCGACTTCGCATACGATGACTAACCTACCTCAGTCCCCTTATCGATCGCAGTATCATCGCTATGATATGGGTCTGTAAGCACAGGATTCGGCGTGGCGTCCGTCGTTCTCACGTCGAGAGCAAGCGACTCTGGGGTCGGCGCAGGCAACGGCGGCATGACGCGAAAGTCATCACGCTCTGAAGGAGCCAGCGCCCGCGAGCGCATCGATCTCCAGAGTGCATAAAGACCATAGACCGCATAAACGCTGCCCATCGCGACGAAGAACCCGTCGAGCCCCAGCGAGTCCATCAGTCGGCCCCCAAGCTGAGGTCCTACTACGTTGCCGATGCCATAGACGATCAGCAGCCCGCCCGACACTTGCAGGAATTCGTCCGCGTTGGCCTGGTCGTTGGCGTGGGCGACGTTCAAGGCGTAGATCGTAAAGAGAACCGAGCCGAGCGCGAACACGCCGACTATGATCGCTGCAGGGTCGGTCGGGGCAATCATCACCATGCAGGTGGAGATCACGGCGCCCAGCGCGCCAGCAAGCGCCATGACGTAGCGCCTGTCGACCCGGTCCGAAAGCCAGCCGAACGGAAACTGGAAGACAACGCCTCCGATCATGGCGGCGGTGAGCATGGTGGCAATGCCGATCTCGGTCAGGCCCGCCGCCTGACCGTACAGGGGCCCAAAATAGCTCCAGTTCCCGAATATTACGCCCGCGAGGAACGATCCGACGACCGCGGCTGGCGACTTCCTGAACAAGGAGCGAGCATTGATCGTAACCTGGGTCAGCGGCTGGGGCGAAGGCGCGACCGAAAGGGCTACCGGAAGCAGAGCCGCCCCAAACGCGAGCGCCCCGACCATGAACAGAGTACCGGTCATGATATTGCCAAGCGGCAGAATGAACTGTCCGACCGCCACGCCCGTCATCGACACGATCATGTATGCAGCAAAGACCGTTCCCCTGTTGGCGTTGTCGACGCGTTCGTTCAGCCAGCTCTCGATCACCATGTACCCGCCAACGAGCGTCACCCCGCCCAAGGCACGGAAGAGAGCCCAGGCGACCGGGTGAGGAACGAGCGCGAGCAGAAGGAGCGAAGCGGCAAGGACGGTCTGTAGCACGGCAAACACCCTGATATGACCCACGCGCCTGACGAAAAGCGGCGTGAGGATGCATCCTGCGGTGAAGGCGACCGCGTAGGCCGTTCCTATCCACGCAATGGCGGTCGACGACCATCCCTCGGCGGACGCTCTCAGCGGTACCAGGACATTGCCCAGCCCCGTCCCGACCATCATCAGGAAGGTTCCCAGTAGCAGGGCGCCGAAAGAGCGGAGTTGTTGCCACACGATACTGAATTCCGAGTCGATACGTCGAAGCATGAGCATAGGCATTCCACAGGCATACGGCCCGCGCTAAAGCGTTCCGTCGCTGGCGCTTTCCGGCTATTGCCGCCGCGCCCCTCCAAAGCTTGACTTTCCTGCTGCAAAGGCCCACGTCTGGGCCATGTACAAGACCGAGCGCCGCCTTCTTACGTTCTCCAGGGTGTGCCCCATCGCGGGCATCTAACCCCCGGCCAGGTCGCGTCGCGCCCCGGCCGCGGGGCATAGGCTGATTTCCGCAACCGCGGTCATCGGTATCTAAAGCGGCAACAATTCCAGACATGACATCACCCGGCGACGCTTATGGCGCGCAGGAGACAGCCACGAGAGGGCCGAGCCATGGCTCACGCAATGAAGAAGAACCGAAAGCCTACGATCACCGTAACCCGCACCGACAGCGAGCGACTCTGGCGGCTGGCGGAATCCTATGTCGGACGGAATCCTGCGGTCGCGGAAGAACTCCTTGTCGAACTCGAACGCTCGAATGTGATCGCCGACAGCCGCGTCGCTGCGGACGTCGTGCGCATGGACTCCACCCTGCGCTTCACCAGCGACCTCGGCGAGGACCGGAGCGTCACCCTTGTATTCCCGGGCGAGGCCGACATCGCCGAGGGCAAGATCTCGATCCTTACGCCGATCGGCGTGGCGCTGGTCGGTCTCACCGCCGGACAGTCGATCGACTGGACCGCGCGTGACGGCCGCACTCATCGGCTGACAGTGGAATCTGTCGATGCACCTGCATCCCGGAATACGGCGGCAGCGTCGTCGGCGGATCTGCCGGCCGCGTTATGACTGAAATCAGGCCGGCGTGCCGCCTCTCGCTTTTCGGGGGCTGCCTTATTGCAGGATCGTAGCCCCTGCGCCGCACGCCGCGGCCAGGGGATCTCCAGTGCGCCATAACGTAAGCGCTCGGTGCGGAGCGATGGAGAACTGCGATGACAAAAGAAACCTGTTTCCTCACGACAAAGGACTTCACGATCCTGGAGGTGATGCGTGACCGCTGCCTCGGCCAGGACGATCCGCTTGCGCCCATACTGAAGCGGAAGATCGAAACGGCGACCGTGATGTTTCGCGAAGACATCCCCGTCAATGTCGCCACGCTCAGCAGCAGGGTGACATTCAGCGTCAACGGACGCGATCCCGACACACGCGTAATCTCGTACGACAAAGTGACGACCCCAATCGGCATGTTCCTGCCGATCGCCAGGCCTCGTGGACTGGCGCTGCTCGGCCTCTGCGAAGGCTCAGAGTTCGTCTTGGCCGACGTTGACGGTGCTGAAGAGCGTATCGTGCTCCACGAAGTGCTCTACCAGCCGGAGGCTGCAAGACGCGACAAGGAAGCCATGGAGCGGATGAGC
Organism: Neoaquamicrobium sediminum; assembly: GCF_040970315.1. NCBI lineage: Bacteria > Pseudomonadati > Pseudomonadota > Alphaproteobacteria > Hyphomicrobiales > Phyllobacteriaceae > Neoaquamicrobium > Neoaquamicrobium sediminum. The sequence continues at coordinate 3,940 of NZ_JAZHFV010000012.1, forward strand.
GCGGCACCTTCGGGGAAGCCGTCGCTGCGGGTGATCCGAGGCGCGCTCCACGATCAGCCCCGTCTTGCGCCGGTGGGCGCTGGCGGTTTCGACGATCCCGGCCCTTCGGCCGCCTGAGCGCGCGCTGCGGCACAGGAGAACGCATGACTGAATACCTCATCCTCGCCGCGGCAGCCTTCTTCGCCAGAATGCTGAACAGGGTGGCAGGGGCCGGCACTTTCCTGACTTTCCCAGCTCTCGTCTACACGGGCATGCCTCCGGTGTCCGCGAACGCGACCAGCGCCGTCGCCGTGTTTCCTGGCTATCTCGGCGGGGCGTTTGGCTTCAGCAAGGAGATCGCTGGTTTCGAAAGGATGTGGCTCCTCAAGATCGTTGCCTTCACGACGATCGGGGGACTTGTCGGATCGCTGTTGCTCATGGTGTCCAGCGAGGTTTTCTCGCTTGTCATCCCTTTCCTGCTGGCGTTGGCCACGTTTGCGTTCGCCTTCGGCCCTCGCATTCAAGCCTGGGCCAGCCGTCGCGGTTCCCGCAATGCGGAAGGATCATTCGGGACGTTCCTTGTCTCCATCCATGGGGAGCTATTTCAACGGCGGTCATGGGATCGACCCTCTGGCTCTGTTCTCGCTCTGGGGGATGCGCGACATCAACGCGATGAACGGCTTGAAGGCCGCACTGTCCTTCGTGCTCTCGGCCATTTCCGTCGCGACCTTTGCAGCGGCCGGCCTCGTCGCCTGGCCGCAGGCAGCCGTCCTGATGGCAGCAGCCACGGTGGGCGGATACGTGGGCGCGCCTGTCGCTCGAGCGCTGCCTGCGGTGGCGGTCAAACTCATTGTCATCGTTCTAGGCATGACAATGAGCGCCGTCTTTTGGCGGGCATTTGCATGAGCCGCGCGCCGATTCCGAAGACAGGAACATTGCTGATCCGGCACTGACCCCCGGAAGACCACGCGATCGGCCTGCTCTCCCGGGGGACTTCACCAGCTAGTATGTCGCGCGCCGTCTTGTGCCTCTCTCGAGCGCCCGCGGATGCGCGCGGCCGAATCGCATCACGTCGCGCATGGCCTTTATGCGGCGCGCGCCCAACCAATTGGAGAAAACCATGTTCGAACACGACAATCGCAGACCTCGATCCGCGTTGGGAAGGCTGCTGCTCCGCGGCCTGCGTCGCTGGCAGCGGCAAAGAGCGATGGACGAGCTCCAGGCTATGGATGACAGGGACCTCTGGGACATAGGTCTTACGCGCAACGACATCCCGCGCGCGGTTGAAAGGCCCGTTCAGCAAGAAGTGACAGCGCCTCACGGACACTGTTATTCACTCAGTTTCGAGGTTTCGAATTGGACACCACCACGAAGATGATCATCGCATCCGGTGTGCTGGGCCTGTTGCTTCTCGCATTTGCTACGCTCTGACAGTCCGCCTGGATGCCTGCACGCGAACGCAGGTTCGCGTGCAGGCTCAGCGCTAGCGCTGCTTGCCAGGCATCGACGTCCTGGCCATCAGCTCAGAGACGGACCCTGTCTCTACCTTCTTTTCCTTGTTCTGCTTGGGCTTGCGGGCTTCCTTGTTGCCCTTGCGCTTTGCCATGACGGCTTCCTTTCCTAAGGCGCGCCACGCGCGGCTGCATCGCAGCCCGCGGCGCAATTGAAGACTCTCGTGGAAGGATCCCTGGCCCGCTGCGCCCAAGGCGGCACGAGCCAGGGCTAGCGGCCGTTTTTGGGCTGCTTCCGAGGAGGAAGCGGAATGTGGAATAGCTTGATCACGACAGCATCATGGCCAGGGAACCTGGGAAGTCAAACCTTCTTTGCCAGCTACATCAGATGCCCGGGCGACATAAGGTCGCCTCGGAAAGTGGAATGTGAATGCCTATGTATTGGGTATGTGCATGGAGACTTTCATCAAGGTGTCGAGGCTTGCCGGAAACGGACGTGTGCCGTCCCGGTGCAGGCCCGCAGACCTTGGACTCCGCACCTAAGCCTGCTCCGGGAAACCTCGAGAACATTGCGGTCTACCCCATGCGGCCCCAAGGGCCGCATCGATGGAGCTTGTCATGAGAAACACCCGTGTCCGGCTGATGTGCCTGCCCTGCAACCGCCCGCTTCCGCGGTCCGCGGCCAGGTGCCCTTGGTGCCTGTCGCCGATGGTCCAGCCGTCCGGAAACAATGTCTATTCATGTATCGGATCGCCAGCGCCTTCGGCGGCGCGGTTGGTGCGGCCATGACGAGAACCTTGGAACAGACGGCCGTCTCCGACCTGCACGCGAGAGCCTACGCGGCTCTCCCGTGGCGCATGAGCGCTGAAGGGACCATGGAGGTCCTCCTTCTTTGCGCGCAAAAGGACAGTGGATGGGCGATCCCGCAAAGCATGCATTCGGCGGAGAGAACCGGACTTCGGTCCGCCGAAGGCGCGGCATTTCATGACGCGGGCGTCGCCGGAAGGCTCGGACCGGAACCCGTCGGCCGCTACGGCATGATCCGCGAGCTTGCATGCGGTCGCACGGAGTGCTGCGAGGTTACCGTGTTCGGACTTCATGTCTGGGGCACGCTGACGAACTGGCCTTCGGAAAGGAAGGTACTGCGAAGATGGATGGACCTTGACGAAGCCAGCCAATCCGTCGCCGAACCGGGACTTGCGGCTGTTCTTGCTTCCCTTCTTTCAGGGTCCGCCGTCCAACTGGGCGGAGCGGCTTTCGGTCGCACTCGTCATGCGGCGCACGGTGGCAGCCCAGGGCTTGCTTCGCCGATTGGAACAGCTAGGGTCGGCACATGTTGACCTTGCCTGCTTTCATGCTCCCCAAGGGGGCGCGCCCGCTCAAAGCGGGACGCTGACCCGGACGCGATCTGATCCCTGGCTCAGCGTCCGGGTCCGCCAGGCTCCAAGCAATCCCCATCGACTTTCCCGCCCGCAATGCCGGGCGATTGCCTCGGCATCTGGGCCAAGGCCGGAGTCCATCATGGCTATTTTCGACCTCTTGCATCGGCGGGACATTGTCTTGAACGCGCCAGCACAGGCCAAACGTTCACTGCTGCGCCTTCTCGCTCACACATTGTCTGCCCGCTGCGGCCTGCCTGCGGATTCCATCCTGGCCGCGCTTCTCTACCGCGAGAAGCTCGGCTCGACCGGTATCGGTCATGGCATCGCAGTTCCGCACGCGCTGATGAAAAGCCTGTCGGAGCCTGCGGCAGCCCTGGCGGTCCTCGACCGTCCGGTTTGGTACTTGGCATCGGATGAGCAACCCGTCGACATTGTGCTCGCCACCATCTGGCCGGGCGAACGCGCCGGAGAGTTCACGCCCGCACTGGCTCGCTCCTGCCACCGACTGGCATGCGCGGGCGCGATGAAGAAGATTCGAAGCGCGGCGACGGCGGATGAAGTCCTTGGATGCTTCCGAGGGCAGAACGAAGCTGGATGGAGTCCGCCCACTTCCTCGCTGCCAGGTTCCAGCCAGCCTGTCGGGGCGACATATTGGGAGCGCCGGAGATGACCCCAGCCCTCGAAACGAGCCAGCAGGCCCGCTGGCGAAACGGAAAGATGTCCGAGCAGAACGTCGCGGACGCGCTGGAGTGCGACGTGACGCTGATACGCGAGATCGTCTCAGCGTGGGCCTGCCGTTCCCTGTCGATCGTGCCCGCTTCCCTCGAGCGCCGGCACAGCCCACAGACAAGCATCAGGCTTGCCGTGGCCCATGCGCTCCTTACCGCCGCCGGGCTCGCAGTCGCCGACTAAGGATCGTGGATTTCCACCCGCGTGATGGAGCCTCCGCCGTCGAGGCGGGTTGCGACTTGCAAGAATCCGATCCGTTCATGCTGTTTGCGGCGCATGCCTCGGAAGCCATTCCGATGGCGGCGACTGACGAGTATCTCGACGTGGCCGATGGCCGACGCGTCTACTGGAGGAAGCCGCGCCGCGACCCCTACGCGCTCGCATGCGAGTTGCAGAGGCTCTCGGCCGCCTGCAGGCGCGATGATACTCCAGCACTCCAGGAGGAATATCTGGAACTGCTGGCCCGACTCCGCGAGCCTGCGGACCATTCATGCGAATGGATCGGCACGGTGGCCGACGGGCGCTTCCGGCCCGCGCCCGACAGGTTCGCCGAACGGTCCCCGCGGATGCATCAAGGACCAGAGGGCGGCACGACACAAAGCTTTGCGGAGTCTTACGCCAGCAAGGTCTCGGTCAACGTGTGGCTGGCGGCACGGTCGATGAAGCGTCGCGCTCTCGGCCTCGCCGTGACGGAGCCTGGCACCAGAAACAGGCCCGCGCTAACGCAGAAACGAGCGATACCGGGATAACGACGCCTAGGTACTGTTTGACCGGGTCGGGCTTCTCCGCAACATGGAGTGGGTCTGGTACTCGCGGCTGAAGCGCTGCCCAAGCCGGGTGAGGATTTCGTAGCCGATGGTGCCTGCATCGCTTGCGACGTCATCGACCGTCTGTTCAGGACAAAGGAGGTCAACGAAGCTGCCTTCGCCCGGGAGATCGGCGCAGTCGGTCGCATCGACCACGATGCTGTCCATCGAGACGCGTCCTGCGAACGGCAAACGCGTTCCTCCGAAGAATACCGAGGTCGTTGCGGTTCTCGGCCAGCCGTCGGCGTAGCCAATGGAAAGCGTCGCGAGCCGCATACGCCTGTCGGCGCAGAACGTATGGCCGTAACCCACGCGAGTGCCGGTGGGCACGTCACGCAGCTGCAGGACGCGCGCTGACAGCCTCACGACTTGACGCATTGGATTTGGCGCCCCGGGAACCGGGTTGATCCCGTAGAGTGCGGCACCCGGTCTCACAAGGTCACCGTGGAATCCCTGACCAAGGAAAATGCCCGAAGAGTTCGCGAGGGAGGACCGAGCCTTCTTCGCAAACACCGAGCGGAGCTTGGCGAACTCGCGCCGCTGCTGTTGGTTGGCGCGATGCGCGGGCTCGTCGGCGCAGGCAAGATGGCTCATGATCAGCTCTACTGAAAGCCCCTCCAGGAGGGAGGGATCGCCTGCCAGCATGGCGACGTCGCCCGAAGACAGTCCGAGGCGCGCCATGCCCGTGTCGAGATGGAGCGCGACTGGCATGCTGCGTCCTGCCTCGCAGGCGTGACTTCGCCAGGCAGCAAGCTCTCCTGCCGTGTTGACGACCGGGATCAGGACCGATCGCAGGAACTCCGCCTCGGCCCCCGGAGGCGTGCCGTTGAGGACGAAGACGCGGGAGCGGAAACCGATCGCCTTCCTGAGAACGAGGCCTTCGTCGAGATGCGCGACGAAGAAGGTCTTGCACCCGGCCTCTTGTAGCGCTGCCGCGACCTCCGGCGCTCCGAGTCCATAGGCGTCCGCCTTCACCACGGCGGCACATTCAGCTGGCTTCGCCAGTTTCGACAGCAGCCGCCAGTTGGAAACGATTGCCTCGAGATTGATCGTAAGGAAGGCGCCAGCCCGCATTGTCTGCGCGCTCATGAGCGGTACCGCTCTGGCCCGAGGTCGGAGACATCGATTTCGGGAACCTTGCTCGAGATGAGGTCTGCAAGGATGCGTCCCGAGCCGCATGCCATAGTCCAGCCGAGAGTGCCGTGCCCGGTGTTGACGTAGAGGCCGGGCACCGACGTAGCGCCGACAATCGGCGGGCCGTCCGGGGTCATCGGCCTCAGCCCGCACCAGAAGGATGCGTCCGCGGCGTTGCCTGCCCCTTGAAACAGGTCGGTGACGGAATGCTCGAGCGGTGCGCGGCGCGAGTGCGGTAGCGACAGGTCAAAACCCGATATCTCTGCAGTACCACCGACGCGGATGCGGTTGCCCAGGCGCGTGATGGCGATCTTGTAGGTCTCGTCCATTACCGTCGACACGGGGGCGGCCGCCTCGTCGATAACGCGGAAGGTCAGCGAGTAGCCCTTGACCGGATATACAGGAACATGGATGCCCACAGGAGCGAGCAGTCGGGGTGAGTGGCTTCCCGCGGCGACGACAACTGCGTCCGCTGGAAGCAACCCGTCTGACGTCAGGACTCCTGAAACTCTACCGTTTTCTTGAACGATTCCTTCAACCGGGACATCAAAACGAAAGTCGACCGCGGCAGAGGCGAGAGCCGCCAACTTCTCGGTGAAGATGCGACAGTCTCCGGTTTCGTCGCCAGGAAGCCGCAGGCCGCCAACGAACTTCTCCGTCACCCGCGCGAGCGCCGGTTCCGCGGCGACACAGCCGGATGGGGCAAGGACCGTGAAATCAACCCCGAACTGCTTGAGGACCTCGACGTCATCGACGATTCCGTCGAGTTGCTTCTGCGTGCGGAACAGTTGCAGGGTGCCCTGCGACCGCTCGTCGTATTCGATGCCGGTCGTAGCCCTCAGCTCGCGAAGGCAGTCACGGCTGTACTCCGCGATCGGCACCATGCGAGCCTTGTTCACGGCGTAGCGCCGCGACGTGCAGTTGGCGAGCATCTGCAACACCCACGACCACATTGCCGGATCGAACCGGGGACGGATGGCGAGAGGGCCGTGCTTCATCAGGAGCCACTTGATCGCTTTCAGGGGCACTCCGGGACCCGCCCACGGTGAGGAATAGCCGGGGGACACCTCTCCGGCATTGGCGTAGCTGGTTTCCAGCGCTGGACCCGGCTGGCGGTCGAGGACGGTGACTTCGTGTCCGGCGCGCGCCAGATACCACGCGGAGGTCACGCCGATGACTCCGCTGCCTACGATGAGAACCCTCATGTCCGCCTCCCGCGGACGGCGAGATTAAAAGCCGCGTACAAGCGGCTGGGACGTCTGTCGATCATCATGCATCTCCACCGGGCCAGCGGTGGCGGACCCGGAAATCAGAACCGAATTCTTGGCTTGGTTGGATTTCCGGCCCCCGGTCGACGGCCTTGCGGCCGCGCCAGGGCTAGATGCATGCGATAAGGCTGCCCGCGTGGTTCATGAACCGGATGCGGGTCCGCGAGAACTCGAGAGATTTCCAAGCCGCACAATAGCGCAGGCCGCACAGCTTGCAATTACCAGGTCGTCGAGTCCGCCGCAGACTGACGAAGCTGTCCGAGTTGCTGAGGTTTCAAAACAGCAGAACGAGCACAGCCATCACCGAGACTGCCAGAGCGATCATGCTCGGAATCATCACGGCTACGCCCGAGCCGAACGCCAGCGCCGCCACCCAATCGAACTTCCTGTCGGTATGCTCGCTCATCATTCACTCCGTGTCTTGGCAAGGTGGACCCGCTTACGATCGTTCCCATTCCGTAGTGGTGCGTCGTCGGCCTCGTGCAGCAAAATTCGCTCGGCCGCGCCGTCGAGGTCTTCAAGCTGCGCACTTCAGGCTAAGTCGGCCTGAGATTTCAATTTATTTGGCCTTCCCGTTCGGGTGGAAAGCGCAGTCCTTGCCGCGCTCCCTGCCGCTGCCGATCTCGTTTGCCGGCCAGCTCACCGACAGGTCAGCGGGCTGGCGCGCGAATGTTATGATCGCAACTGCTTTTCGGCCGCAACCTCTCTCCGCCACGCAGTAGGTGGGGCAAACAGATGTTCTGGAACAGAACTTGCGCTGGTGAGCGGCTGTCGGCAACTCCAGCACTGCGGCCCCTCTGCCGCGGTGCACCCGCAAGATAGGCAGGGTTGAGCGACGATCATGGCTCAGAACTCGATCTTTTTCATCCGATCGACCAGCACGTTCCGATCTTCCGGAGATTTCACCCGGATAGTCATGGCGTTGCTCTTGACCGGAACCTGAGGCGGCAAGCTTACCTCGATTTCGGGTGCATGCTCTGCGGCCCACTTTTTGAAGCGAGGGATCTTGTTTGGTCCGGCGATGGGGAATGTGTAGCTGTAGCTGAAATTCATAGCGGTTGTCCTCTGAACCCATGACGCAGCATCGCGAGCGCACAGGGCGCTCGCTCAGCGATGGCGGCATGTCAAAACTGGGAATTGGGCTTAACCTGGTGCCGCTCTTGCTTACGCAGTTAGTAGCACCAGGCATTCAGCCGGGTTGGCTGAAGCCCTTTGCGTTGAGGACTATGCGAGGATTGATGCGCATCGGGTATCTGTCGGCCATATGCCGATGGAAGTCAATCGACCCCGAGCGGCCTGCCAAAGGGGCGAAAACTTACCACCGGCGCCATCGTTCGAAAGCCGAACATCACTACGCGTGTCAATCGGCGCATTGTGGGTTACGTCTCCATGCCAGATCTCAGTCAGCACTCAGCCTGCTGACGTTCGATCATCGGCGACATCCATTACTCGCCCGCCACTGAAACTGCGATCCGTTTTACCAGGTCGTGTGCTACGCCGACTCGATCTCGAAAGTCATCGTACGACTAGAGCTCAAGGTCCCCAAACGCTTCCGGCTGGTAGACCACCTTCTCGACGCAAATGCGTCTGGTGCGTTCTGCCACCAACCAGTCGATGGAATCGCCTTCCTGATACCCCAGAATCGCGGTGCCGACCTCGGAGAGGATCGATAGCTTTCGAGAGGGGTCGTCGGCGTCGTGCGGATAAACAAGAGTTACTTCCTGTTGCGTGTCGTCCAGGTTCAGCACGACCCTCGAGTTCATCGTCACGACATCGCGCGCTACATGCTGAGGCTCAACGACAATCGCTCGCTCGATCTCGTGTTTGAGATCCACTTGTTGGGCCTCTTCCTCGACCTCAATCAGCCTCAGTAGCCTAGCCCTGTCGATCTCGGTGACGCAGATCCGGGAAGAATCGGTCATAGCGCCTTCGCGCAGCAATTGGAGATACCGGTCAGCGGTCATGGCCAAATGAGTGAGCGTTGGCGTTCGCAGTTTCGGGAGAAAGCCGCAGCTCTCAAAGCCCTTCACCGAGCGCGTGTTGTTGGGATGAATTTTGGCGATGACGCATTCAGCCCGCATGTCAAGAAAGGCTAGCTTCAAACCCTCCCGGATGGCGCTCCAGCCAAGCCCGCGTCCCCAGTTGTCATGGTCTCCGACGACCAGAACGATCTCACACTCAGTGCCACTCTTGACTAGCCGTACGAATCCGACCGGAATATCGTTTCGATCGTAGGCCATGAAGAAGCGGCCGCCCTGATTGAATAAATGCGTCAAAATAGGCAGCTGCGCTCGATCGACGGCTTGGGCGATGAACCGCGACACGCTACTTGCGTCACTCAAGTAGCGGGTGACGCGTTCATCTTCCATCCAGTCCATCAGGGTAAGTGCGTGTGTTCGGGTTATTTCCGGACGCAACGAGATATAAGGCTTCGCCATCATCGCCACCTTGGGTCGCAGAGAATGAAAGCCTGTAACGGTGGGAGCCGTGCTGGTTCTTTCGGATACGGTTGAGGATCGGAGTGCTTCCCTATCAAAAATCCAGCAGTGAGGCCAGAGGCAAGTGCTTGCATATGCGCGAGGGCGCTGCAGTGGCGTCTCTCGAAACGAGCGCGAATGTCCGGTTACGGCTTAGGCAAGGTTCGGCCGATCGTCCGAAATGGTGAAAGGTTTCGCGTTCGGGCAGACATATGAAAGCCTCTCGCAGGAACCCGAGCGCCACAGTCCGGCGCCTCTCCCGCAAAGTGGGTGCGTGCCGGCGAGCGCAAATTAGTCACTTGATGAGGTCGGGTGGAGCTTTGATGAACTGGTCTAACGCGCGAAGATGCGGCACGGGCGCTGGGCGTCGGGTACCCGTCCAATCGCTTCTACGTCGAGCCGTGCAGGAGCGTTCGTAAAGCCGGGTTGGGAAAGCGACGTTCCATCGTCACAGCGAAGAAGGTCTCCGTGATCCCTAACGGCTCATCGCCCTCGACGAGGAGGCCGGCCGCCAGCTCATCCTTGACGACGATGGGCGGCAGGACAGCAAGGCCAACATCTTCGCGGGCCAGAAGCCGCATCATCGCCATGTCCTCGACTTCCGCGACGATCTGCGGGCGCACCGCTAGGCGATCGGCAACAGCATCGAAGCCGGCGCGCACGCTGCTCTCCAGCGTCGGCACTATGACGGGATGGTCGCGCAGGAGGTCGACGAGGCCAGATCTGCCTTGAAACCGGTCCGGTGTGCCGACGATGCCGACCGGCTGTTCCGCGATCCTGCGGGCCACGAAGGACGTGAGCACATCTCGCGCGGGCGCCTGGTTGATCAGGACGACGTCGAGGTTCAGTGTTTCCAGAGCGCGCAACAATTCAGCGGCGCCGCCGGAGCGCAAGACGAGCTCGATGTCGGTCCGGCCTAGAACGGGCCGCAGAAACTCCATCTGGAAGTTGCGCGACAAGGTGGCGAGCGCCCCGACCCGTAGGGCCTGGCGCGCCCTACCGGTCTCGCGAAGCGTGCCGAGCAGCTCCTCCCCGGTCGCGAAGATCACATCGGCGTGGTCAAGCGCGATGCGGCCGGCCTCGGTCAGATGAAGTTGTCGCCCGCGCCGGTCGAAGAGCGCGTGGCCGAGTTGCTCCTCCAGTTTGCGAATCTGCACTGAAAGGGCCGACTGGGTTAGGTTTAAATGCTCGGCCGTACGCGTGAGGTTGCCGTCATGCGCGACGGCCCGGAAGTATCGAAGGTGGTGATAATTAAGCGCTGCCATGACGTTCGATATTAGCGAACGAATTTGAGCAAACAATGCATTTTATTCCGGGCAGCGGCTCGGCTAGCAGCAGGAGGTCACTGCCGCTCCTCGGGAGACTGTCTTGTCAATCAATATGCTTCCGCTCGCCGCACCGCTTTTGCTTTTCCTCGCCGCTCTGTTCGCGTCTTCTCGCCAGGGTCGAAGGCCGCCGAACGTAGTGGCCATGGCAGAGGGGTCCGCCATGTTGGCCCTCGCCATCGCGGCCGGGTCGCTGCTTCTCCTGTTGCTGCACGGTCCGGGCGATAGCGCGCTGATCGGCTGGGCTGGTATGGGCCTCTCCGCGCGGCTCGACGCGGTGAGCGTGACGATGCTGCTGCTGGTCTCCTTCGTCGGCTGGATCGTCCTGCGCTATTCGCATAACTATCTCGACGGCGAGGCTAGGCAGGGCGCATTTACCGGCTGGCTTTGCGCGGCGCTTGCCGCAGTCCTGCTCCTAGTCCAGACCGGAAATCTCACCCAGCTGCTCGGCGCGTGGATTGCGACGAGCTTTGCGATTCACCGCCTGCTGCTTTTTTATCCTGAGCGCAGCGGGGCACGGCGCGCCGCGCGCAAGAAGCAGCTCTTCGCGGTTCTGGGCGCCCTTTTTCTGGCCGGGTCGGTGCTGCTGATGAGCACGGCCCTCGGCACCACCGACATTGCTTCGATCAACGCCATGGCGAGATCGGGCGACCTCCCCTGGCATGCGTCGGCCGCAGCGGGATTGCTGGCGATCGCAGCGCTCCTCAAATCAGCGCAGTTCCCGACGCATGGCTGGCTGACCGAGGTGATGGAGGCGCCGACGCCCGTTTCGGCGTTGCTCCATGCCGGTGTGATCAATGCGGGCGGCTTCCTCCTCATCCGCTTCGCCGACGTCATGCTGCTCGCGCCTGGTGTGCTGGCGGTGCTGGCGATTATCGGTGGCTTCACGGCTCTCTTCGGCGCGCTCGTCATGCTGACACAGCCGGCGGTAAAGACCTCGCTCGCCTGGTCTACCGTCGCGCAGATGGGATTCATGATCTTGCAATGCGGGCTGGCGCTGTTCCCGCTGGCGCTGCTCCACATCGTCGCCCATTCGCTTTACAAGGCGCACGCCTTCCTGGCCTCGGGCGGCGCCGTAGAGCAGGTCGCCTCCATCCGCCGCTCGGGTCCGGTCGCAATTCCCGATGGCAGCGCCGTCGCCCGCGCCTTTCTCATTGCACTGGCGATTTATGGCGCGATTGGTCTCGGGTTCGGGTTCGAGCACAAGTCGCCGCAGGCGCTCGCGCTCGGTGCCATCCTCATCTTCGGCGTTGCCTATCTGCTGGCCCAGGGGCTGGCGGACGCAGCACCCCGCGCCCTGACGACGAGGACGGCGCTTTATGCGACTGCAGCCGCCCTCGGCTACTTCGCCCTCCAGACGGCAGCCGAGTGGCTGACAGCGGGCCTGCTGCCCGCGACGCCCGCACCGGGCCGGCTCGAATGGACCTTGATGGCGCTCGCTGTCGTGACCTTCGGCCTGGTAGCAGTCGCGCAAGCGCTGTTCCCGCTCTGGGCGGGCCATCCGGCGGCTGCGGGCCTGCGGGTCCATCTTGCCAACGGGCTTTATGTCAACGCGATGCTCGATCGCATGCTGGGCGGGTGGGCCGTCCGCAGGCCTTCGTGACGCTCAAAGATCAGGTGAAGTACCATGCTGATGACTGCACCCAAGACCCCACTTCCCGGCCGCGAAGCAATCATCGCGGCGGCGCACGGCGCGACGCGCGCCATCCCCCCGCTCTGGCCGCTGGCCTCAAGCGTCGCGGTCAATCCGTTCCTCGGCCAGACGGGCGAACCGCTGGCCGTAACCGCGGCGCGTCTTCGGCGGGTGGCAGGTATCCCGCTTACCATGCCGCGCCGCTGGTATCTGGAGCGCCACCTTGGTGGCGAACTTACCGACGAGGACCTTGCGGAAGCGCTCGAGGCAGCGCCTGCATCGCAGCGCCCGCAGACCGTTGCCGCGCTGAAGCAGGCCGTGCGCGTCGAGGCGCCCCCGGCGCGAGCGCTGCCCACGGTCGCCCAGTTGGCGGGTGAGGCGAGCGGCATCGACTGGCAGGCCGTGGTCGATGAGCGGATCAGCCACTGGGCGGCAGGCTATTTCGATCAGGGCCAGGCGCTCTGGGCCGCAGCGGAAGGACGCGGCGCCTATTCGTCTTGGCGCACCGTCGCCATGCACGACCTGACCCCGGAAATTCTCGGCCTTGCCAACTTCGCCAGAACCGTCGCGGACACACCCGAAACCGCCGAAGCTGCCTTCATCGACGCCGTCCAATTGCTCGGTCTTTCCGAGGCGGCTCTGGAAAGCTGCTTCCACCGCTTGCTGACAGGGCTCGGCGGCTGGGGGCAGCTCGCGCGCTACCGCCTCTGGCAGGCCGAACTGACAGGTGAAACGGACGGAACGGTGACCGATCTCCTCACCATTCGCCTCGTGTGGGACGCAGCACTGCTGCGCCAGTACCAACAGGAGATCGGATCGCGATGGCGCGAGACCGTGATTGCCCATGCCGAACCGATTGCTGCAAGCGGGGAGGATCATGTCGACGCGATCCTCCAGGAGGCTACTGAGCGCGCGGCCCAGCGGCGGCTGCGGGCCCTTTTAGCCGAAGCGCGGCCTGCCGCGCCGGCTTCGTCGCGACCCGCGATGCAAATAGCCTTCTGCATCGACGTGCGCTCTGAGGTCTTTCGCCGGGCGCTGGAAACCCTCGATCCCGGCATCAGCACCTTGGGTTTCGCCGGCTTCTTCGGCATGGGGATAGCTCACCGCCGTTTCGGCTCGGACGTGGTGGAAGCACGCCTGCCCGTGCTGCTCCAGCCCGCTCTCTTCACGTGCTCTGGAGAGCCGACGCCTCAGACCGGGCGCGCCGATCGGGCGGCAAGGATTGCGTCGCGCGCGAAACGTGCCTGGGGCCGCTTCAGGCTCGCTGCCATCTCATCTTTCGCGTTCGTCGAGGCGGCGGGGCCGGTCTATGTCGGCAAGCTCCTGCGCGATGCGCTAGGGCTCACCCGCACCGCCGCCCCGAACGATCCGGCGCCGCGGCCGACCGAGGAAATCGGACTTGAGCAGCGGATCGCGATGGCGGAGAACGTGCTCATGGCCATGTCGCTCACCGAGGGCTTCGCACGGCTGGTTCTGATCGCCGGTCACGGCGCCAACGTCGTCAACAATCCGCATGCCACCACGCTGCATTGCGGAGCCTGCGGGGGCTATTCGGGCGAGGCCAACGCCCGGCTGCTCGCCTCGCTGCTCAATGGGCCTGACGTCCGCGCCGGCCTCATCGGGCGCGGCATCGTGGTTCCCGATGACACGCTGTTCCTCGCCGCCCACCACGACACGACGACCGACGACGTCATGATCTACAGCGCCGATCATCCGTCGGCGGACCACGCCATAGACTTGGCAAGGGCCAGAGGCTGGCTCCAGGCCGCGGGCGGGCTTGTCCGCACGGAACGGGCGAGGCGCCTGCCCCGCGCCGAGTCGCAAGCTGACATCGCCCGTCGCGCCCGCGACTGGGCCGAACTGCGGCCCGAATGGGCGCTCGCCGGCTGCAAGGCCTTCGTCGCCGCACCACGGTGGCGCACCTTGGGCCGCGATCTGGCCGGCAGCGCCTTCCTGCACGACTATGACTGGCGGCGGGACGGGGGCTTCGGCGTGCTGGAACTGATCCTCACCGCGCCGGTCATCGTGGCGAGCTGGATCAGCCTGCAATATTACGGCTCGACCGTCGCGCCCGAACTCTTCGGTGCCGGCAACAAGCTACTGCATAATGTCACCGGCGGCGTTGGCGTGGTCGAAGGCAATGGCGGTATCTTACGCGCCGGGCTGCCCTGGCAAACCGTTCATGACGGGGAGCGGCTGGTACATGAGCCGCTGCGGCTCTCTGTCGTGATCGAGGCGCCGCGCGAGGCGATCGCCGACATCCTCGAGCGTCACCCGGAGGTCCGGGCACTGTTCGACAATCGCTGGCTGCACCTCTTTGCGCTCGATGAAGATGGTCGAATGGCCTGGCGTTACGCTGGTGATCTGACGTGGAAAGAAGCAGAGGAAAAAACCTCGAGTTTTCAGACAAGCCCATGAAAACGCGGCTCCAATCACCAGTCGTCTTTCAGCAGCCACCGTTCACCCGTGTGCACCTATGCCGGACGGCACGCCGTGCTCGCCACCATGCATGGCAAGGAAGCAGCGATCGCCCGGTCTTGCACGACCGTCTCGGGCTGATCATCCCCACCGCCCCTGATATCGACATCGACGCGCTCGGAACCTTCACCGGCGCGGTTCTGAGCGCCGGCACCATTCGCGAGATGACGATCGCGAAGGCGCGGCTGAATATGAAGACCACAGGCCTGCCGATCGGCCTTGCCAGCGAAGGCGGCTACCTGGGGCGGGCCATGCGTTTCCATGGGCGGAGCGGTGTGCCTTCGCTTGGCTGGAGCCGATCGACCCCGACAGAGGAAGCACGCCCCCTCACAACGAGAGCTTCAATTCGCGGCTCCGCAGCCGCCTGTGAGACCACCGGTTGAAGCGGTTCAAGATCGTTCTGGGCCAACCGTGCGCTCCCCGGGTGGTTCCTCGGAAGCTGCGGCTCGATCGCCGCGCACACCTCGTCGTCCAACCAGTAAACCTTGCTCATCATTAGTTGATAGAATGAACGATGCTGGAGGGTCGGCTTCCGATAAATTCAGATCGCGCCGTATGCAACGTTATAGGCGAGATCGATTAACACCCTACGGTCGTCGACAGCGCTTACGCCTGGAATATTTTCTACGAGCACCTGCGACGCGCGGCGCTCGTCTTCGGACTGACATGTACCCCACAGGGTTACCACCCCGTCCGCCACGCTGGCGTCAAGACCCGTGGTAACTGTCCAGCTTTCCTTTCGAAGAGCGGTCAGCACATCCGTCCTGATGTCGGACTCTTCGCGCGAAACCGGCAGCAACGTACCTTGAAAAGCTACCGCCAAGGCCCGAATGAGGTTCGCGCGGCTCACTATTCCTGTCAGCCGGCCGTCGCGCAGCACCGGCACTCTCTTGATGTGCCTGCGCTCGAGGATGTCGGCAATCTCACGCACCGGGGTCTCTTCGTCCACCGTCACGACATCGCGTGTCATCACGTCTGCAACATGGACGGAATGGGTTTTTGCATAACCTCTGGCCAGCGCGCCGTTGTCCCTGAACAGACCGAGCCACCAGGAGCGATTGGGCGGCAGGGTGTCAATCTCCTCGCGATGCAGGAGATCTCCCTCGCTGACGATGCCCCTCAGTGTGCCCTTCTCGATCACGGGCACGGCGCTGATGCCGTGGGTCAAGAGGAGTTCCGCGACGTCCGCGACCCGGGCGTCCGGGCCTACGGAAATTATTGGAGATGTCATGATGTCCTTCGCCCGCAACATTGATGCCTCCAACAATCGGACCGGTCTTTGGAACTACCCGATTGTCTTGTCAGTCTTAGAAAAAGTCGAATGAATTTAATCCCTATTTCAACGCAAAATAATTGTCTTAAAGCAGATACTCAGTGTGGCTTCGGTCCGCAGAATCTGATCGACCGCGGGCAGCTTTGCAGCGCTGGTCAATACCCGGTCACGAACGCACGACGGCAAATCCCGGCGGGAGCGCGAAACGGCGGCGATCAGGTGACCACCTGCTTCAGCCCCTGCAACGCGTCCTGCATGTCCGCGCGTCCCTCTCCGGTCTCGGGATAGACGGCATAGGCGGGGTAGGTGAACTCGGGCGCACCTTCCACGATCTCCAACTCGCCCGCCTCGATGTGAGGCTTCACCACCCCCCTCCGGAAATAGCCCATACCGCCTGCTCTGAGGATGTAACTCAGGCCGAGCGGGCCAAGCCCTACCATCAACCCCGGCTCGCGGAACGCGGGCGAGCCGGTGCCATGCTGGGCCGCGAAAAGCGGTCCCCAATTGACATAGACATAGTCCGGCGCGGCGTCGTCCTTCACTTCCCGGTCCGGGGTTCGGACCAGTATCAGTTGCTCTTCCTGGAGAAGCTCCACCCTGAACCCGGGCAGAAGCTTCGGCGCGTAGAGGACGGCGATGTCGAGCACGCCGGTTCTCAACTGCTCGATGAGTTGGTCGGGCACACCGACATGGGCATGGATGGCGATTTCGGGCTTGGCCTTGCGCATCCATACCAGCCAGTCGAGCAGGAGCGGGTTCCACAGGCTGAGTTCACCGCCCAGCGCGATCACGCTGGTTCGACCGGAGGGGATCGCAAGCTGTTGGCGGGCGCGCTCCCATATCTGGACGAAGGATTGGGCGAATCGCTCGAACTCGCGACCCGCCGGCGTAAGCTGCGCACCGTTGCGGTTGCGCACGAACAGACGCCGGCCTAGTCCCTCCTCCAACGTGCGAATGCGTGCGCTCACTGTGGTCTGCGTGACGTGCAGTCGGTCGGCTGCGCCGAGGAACGAACCGCAATGGACGATCTCCAGGAAGGTACGGGCGCGATCGATGTCCATTGCTAGTCTCCTATAGTGCAATATTATTGCATCTATCGGGCATTTAATTCCATTTGCTTTCCTGATTCAAGCGTCCCACCATTCGAACCCAAAGGACGAGCCCACAGCCCGAGCGCAGCGAGCGAGATCGTCGCGATGACCAAGGATGACAAAGCGCCTGCGGCGACCGGGGAATACGCTTCCCCGCCCTGCTTCATGCACGAGCTTGCACCCGAATACCGGGCGGCGCCGGAGCGGACCGATGAATGGGCAGATGTGGCCCGCTGGAGAAAGGCGGAGCGCAAGCGTCTGGTCAATGATAGGCTTGCCATGGATGCCGAGACGCGCATGGAACGGTCCCAGAAGATCGCCTCCGGGCTCGACCGCGCGATTGGCAAGGTGGCCGGTCGCATTGTTTCCACGTACTGGCCGTTCCGAGGCGAGCCCGACCTGCGCGACTGGTCGATCAGGGTGATCGAGCGCAGCGGCCGGATTGCGCTCCCGGTCGTCGTACAGAAGGGCGCACCACTCGAGTTCCGCATCTGGACGCCGGGCGATCCGCTGGAACGCGGCGTCTGGAACATCCTCGTCCCCTCGCGCGGACCGGCTGTGCAGCCCGACATCGTTGTGGCCCCGGTGGTGGGCTTCGATAGTGGGAACTACAGGCTCGGTTATGGTGGTGGCTTCTTCGACCGCACCCTTGCGGCGATGACGAAGCGACCTCTCGTCATCGGGGTTGGCTACTCCGAGGCCCGGATTGCCACGATCTATCCGCAGCCGCATGACATCGCCATGACCACGATCGTGACTGACGAGTGACGACACAAGCGGGCACTGCTCGGCTTCCCATGTGACGGACTTCTGCGTCGTCTGAGGCCGGAGCGGCCCGCCGGAGTAGACGGCAGGAGGCCGGCAATGACGGAAGCGACCATCACCCCTGAAGACCACAAGCCCGGCCTCCTAGAGCGTTGGCTTTATACCACCAACCACAAGGATATCGGCACCCTCTACCTGATTTTCTCTATACTCGCCGGCATCCTGGGCACGGGACTGTCTGTGGCGATCCGCATGGAGCTACAGGAGCCGGGTATGCAGATCTTCGCAGCGTCGGAAACCTTCAACGTCTTCGTGAGCGCGCACGGGCTGGTCATGATCTTCTTCGTCATCATGCCGGCGCTGATCGGAGGCTTCGGCAACTGGTTCGTGCCGATCATGGTCGGTGCGCCGGACATGGCCTTCCCGCGTATGAACAACATCTCCTTCTGGTTGCTCGTCGCTTCCTTCATCCTGTTCGTGACGTCGATGTTCGTGCCGGGCGCGCCGGGCTCGTTCGGCCATGGCGGCGGCTGGACGCTCTATCCTCCCTATTCGAGCATCGGCCAACCGGGGCCGGCGGTCGACCTCGTCATCCTGTCGATCCACCTTTCCGGCGCGGCCTCGATTCTCGGCGCTATCAACTTCATCACCACCATCTTCAACATGCGCGCTCCGGGCATGACGCTGCACAAAATGCCGCTGTTTGCCTGGTCAATGCTGGTGACGGCGTTCATGCTGCTGCTGGCGCTGCCAGTGCTGGCGGGAGCCATCACCATGCTGCTAACCGACCGCAATTTCGGCACATCGTTTTTCGCACCGGCCGGGGGCGGTGATCCCATTCTCTACCAGCATCTGTTCTGGTTCTTCGGCCACCCGGAAGTCTACATCATGATCCTGCCGGCCTTCGGCATCATCAGCCACGTTATCTCGACTTTCGCGAGGAAACCAGTCTTCGGCTATCTAGGTATGGCCTACGCCATGGTCGCAATCGGAGCGATCGGTTTCCTGGTATGGGCGCACCACATGTTCACCGTCGGCATGTCGCTCGACAGCCAGCGCTATTTCGCCTTCGCTTCGATGGTCATCGCCGTGCCGACCGGCATCAAGGTGTTCTCTTGGTTGGCGACGATGTGGGGTGGATCGATCAGCTTTAGAACGCCGATGCTGTGGGCCTGCGGCTTCGTTCTGCTGTTCACCATCGGTGGCGTCACCGGCGTGGTGGTCGCCAATCCCGGCGTCGACCGCATGTTGCATGATACCTATTACGTCGTCGCCCATTTCCACTATGTATTGTCGCTCGGCGCGGCCTTCGCCATCTTCGCCGCCTGGTACTACTGGTTCCCGAAGATGAGCGGCTACATGATGAGCGAGACGCTGGGCAGGTTGCACTTCTGGGTGACCTTCGTGGGGGTGAACCTTATCTTCTTCCCGCAGCACTTTCTCGGGCTCGCCGGCATGCCTCGCCGCTATGTCGACTATCCGGATGCCTTCGCCGGCTGGAACCTAGTCTCCTCGACCGGCTCCTACATCTCTGCCGCCGGGCTCGTCATCTTCCTCGTCGCGGTGGCGGAAGCGTTCGCCCGCAAGCGGCCCGCAGCCGCCAACCCATGGGGCGAGGGCGCGATGACGCTGGAATGGACGCTGTCCTCTCCGCCACCATACCACCAGTTCGAAACATTGCCGCGAATACGCTGAGCGGACAGGGCAGGCAGGGTCGAAAGACCCGAGCGTGCCATGGAGATCGAAATGAGCGAATTTGTCGATATGAGCGGCAACCTGTCAGCAATCATCCTGTTCTGGCTGTGGTGGGCGCTGCTGAGCGTCCTGGATGTGATATCCGCGAAGAATCGCGCAGGAACCGCAGGGTCGAAGGATGTCAAAGAGTGCACTGACCGGATCGACCCCGCCTGCTGCGAGAGGATCCGGCGAATTGATCCGTCGTTCGATGAAGGATATTTCCTCCAAGGGGCTTCCAGGGCCTACGAGATCATTCTCGAAGCCTACGCCGCAGGCAGTCTTGATACGCTGCACACGCTGCTCGAAAGCGAGGTGCTTACCGCATTCGAGCACGCAATCACCGATCGTGAAAGCAGGGGCGAGACGCTGGAGTTGACCTTTATCGGCATAAGGGACGCCCGCATTGTCGATGCCGAAGGCGCGAAAGGCGGCGCGGCAATCAGTGTCAGTTTCACCGCCGAAATCGTGATTGCAACTCGTTCCCCTGACGGGAAGATCGTCCACGGCGATCCGGAGCGCGTGGTCGAAACCCGAGACCTCTGGACATTTGGGCCTGATCCGGCGTCCACAAACCAGTCGTGGCTGGTGACTGCGACCGACAGCGCATGAGAGATCCCGGGAGGCGGTAGCCGTCGTGCCTGACGGCGAGGAAATCCCGCAGCACGACAACATTGTTGCGCTCGGTGTCTCTCGCTGCCTCGAGCAGTGTCGTGGCCGCTTCCTCTATCCCCTAGCAAAACGCATCCATCTCTGTTCCATTGGCCCGCCATTCCCATTCGTAGCGACGACGGAACTCCGGCCATTTGTCCGAATCAGGCCCGAACCATTGGCTTAACTCGGTACTTGGGGCGATTTCCTTCGCCCAATGGTCGATGCAGGCTTCCTCCTTGCCGAGACCGCGCGGCCACAGGCGATCCACGAGGACTCATAGACCGTCCCTATGATCCGGGGCCACATAGACGCGCTTAAGCTGCAGTTTCAAGGTCATCGAACACGAGCCAGACAAGGCACTGCGCCAGAGCTGCGGGCTAACCGAGCACAAGCACACATGCTTCGGTTCGCGAGGCTCTTGAGATAGCATGAACTGCGGGCGCTGCATGATTCCCGACACGCCTCGCTGCAGGCAGGCACATGTTGCCGCCCGGCTGCCGAAGGCGCCGCGACTAAGGTGGAAAAGAGGTTAAGCGATGGCCGAGAAAGAAAACGGCAGGGGTGCCGCCCACCCTGCGTCGAACAACCCAGACGAACGGGAGCAGAGCCCTCTTTTGCCGGTGCATTGGCGGCCTCATCCGATCATCGGCGGGATGGCCGCCTTGGCTATCATCGTCTGAGGGCGGGGCGTGACTGAGATTCCGAACACGGACAAAGCGATGAAGGTCGATATCGACAATAGCGAGATCACCGTCGATGCGCGCGTTCTGGGCGAGCTGTTACACGTTCCAGCGGCCGAAGTGCCGGGATTACTACGGCTGGGCGCTATCACTAGCATATGCGAACGCGGTGTCGGTGCAGATGCCGGACGCTACCGACTGACCTTTTTCCATTCGAACAGTCGGGTTCGGCTGAGTGTCGATGCTCAGGGACGGATCGTGCAGCGGGCCGTGATCGATTTCGGAGACCGCGAATTGCCGCCTGTGCTCCGTCGGGCAGGTTCGTAGGCCTGCGACAAGAAGGGGCAAGCTTTAGACACGTCGGCGTGGCAGGGCTGGCGGCTGAGCAAGATGCGACCGGCAACCTGCCGCCTGACTATACCGCATCCTTTCTGGCCCTTGCGACATCCGCAAGAGCTGCAACGACCCCGGGGTCGACAAGGGTGGAAACGTCGCCGAGTTCCTCGACCTTGCCCTCCGCGAGCTTGCGCAGGATGCGTCGCATGATCTTGCCAGAGCGTGTTTTGGGCAGTGCGGTAGCCCACTGGATGACGTCAGGCTGGGCGATCGCGCCAATCTGGCGCCGAACGAAGTCGCGCAGCTCCTGCCTCAGCGCTTCCGTTTCCCCCTCGCCAGCTTTAAGCGTGACGAAGGCGTGAATGCCCTGCCCCTTGACCGCATCGGGATAGCCGACGACGGCCGCCTCAGCGACGGCCTGATGGGCGACCAGCGCGCCCTCGATCTCCGCCGTGCCCAGCCGATGGCCCGACACGTTGATGACGTCGTCGATGCGGCCGGTGATCCAATAGAAGCCGTCCTCGTCGCGCCGGCAGCCGTCGCCGGTGAAGTAGAGGCCCGGGAACCGCCGGAAATAGGTTTCGATGAAGCGCGCCGGGTCGCCATGGATCGTACGCATGATGCCTGGTCCTGCGTCCCGAAGGCACAGCAACCCCTCGGCGACACCTTCAAGCACCCGACCTGCGTCGTCGACAAGCACCGGCTCCACGCCAAAGAAGGGCAGCGCCGCAGAACCTGGCTTGAGCGGCGTGACGCCGGGAACCGGCGCGATCATGATCGTACCCGTTTCCGTCTGCCACCATGTGTCAATCACCGGGCAGCGTCCCTCGCCGACCACCTCGAAATACCAACGCCACGCTTCGGGGTTGATCGGCTCGCCGACCGAGCCAAGGATCCGCAGCGAGCTGCGGTCGATGCGCATGACATGTTCGTCGCCCTCCCGCATCAGCGCACGAATGGCGGTCGGAGCTGTATAGAAAATTGTGACCCCGTGTCTGTCGCAAATCTCCCAGAATCGCGATGGTGTCGGCCAGGTCGGTATACCCTCGAACATCACCGTGGTGGCGCCGTTGGCGAGCGGGCCGTAGACGATATAGCTGTGCCCCGTCACCCAGCCGACATCGGCGGTGCACCAAAAGATATCGCCGTCGCGGTAGTCGAAGACGTGGCGGTGCGACAGGGCACAAGCGACGAGGTAGCCGCCCGTCGTGTGCAGCACTCCCTTGGGCTTTCCGGTGGAACCCGAGGTGTAGAGGATAAACAGTGGATCCTCGGCATTCATCCATTCGGGCTCGCACTCGGCGTTCATTGTATCGACGAGGTCCAGATAGCGTATGTCGCGACCTTCCACCCAATCGACCTGGCTCGCCGTACGACCGACGACGATGCATTTCTCGACGAACGGGCAGCTCTCTAGCGCTTTGTCCATGTTGTGCTTAAGGGGTATTGTTCTGCCGCCCCTTACACCCTCATTGGCGGTGACAACGACACGCGCGCCGCAATCCCTAATTCTGCCGGCGAGCGCTTCCGCAGAAAATCCGCCAAAGACCACCGAATGCACCGCGCCCAACCGGGCGCAGGCAAGCATCGAGATCGCCGCCTCGGGAATCATCGGCAGGTAGATCGCGACCCGATCTCCCTTACCGATCCCCAGCGATCGCAGGCCGTTGGCTAAACGGCAGACGGCGCCATGAAGCTCCCGGTAGGTGATCCGCTCGGCAAGGCCGGGCTCGTCGCCCTCCCACAGGATCGCCACCTGATCCCCGCGCGCATCGACATGCCTGTCGACGCAGTTGTGGCACGCGTTGAGCGTACCGTCCGCAAACCATTTGATCGAAACGATGTCGGGTCCAATGTCGATATTACGCACCCTTGTGAAAGGCACCTGCCAATCGACGCACAGAGCCTGCTTAGCCCAAAAGGCATCGGGCTCCTCAATCGAGTGCCGATACATCTGTGTAAAGGCATCCATATCGAATGAAGGGACATAACCCGGCACACTTACGACATCGAGTGTAGCAGACATACGACCTGTTTCCGTCTTGCTTGAGGGCCGGAGCGAAGCCGGATATGACCAGCAACCACGACATTATCGGAGCTGCCAGACCTCACCTCAAATGAAATTATGTGCCGTCTCTGCGCAGTAATTTTGTA
The DNA here is from genome assembly GCF_040970315.1 of Neoaquamicrobium sediminum. Lineage (NCBI taxonomy): Bacteria > Pseudomonadati > Pseudomonadota > Alphaproteobacteria > Hyphomicrobiales > Phyllobacteriaceae > Neoaquamicrobium > Neoaquamicrobium sediminum. Next base: position 27,289 of record NZ_JAZHFV010000012.1, read on the forward strand.
GTGAAATATTGTCCTCCACATTGTCCGCGCCCGCTATTCGGCTAGAGTGCGGGCACCTGAAACTTTCAAACTGCTTGAACAGCGCCGTCAAACGCATCACGCCGCGCTACACCTTCGGTCAGCGGAACTCGCCATCCTCCAACAGTTTCGCATGTATACAGACGCCAGTGCCGTCCCCGAAGATCAGCTTGAACCGATCCGTTCGTTTGGCACGGAAGATATAGACCGCATCGCCACATGGATCGGCACCCATCGTCTCGCGAGCCAGCGCGGCCACTCCCTTCCCTCCCTTGCGGAAGTCCCCCCGTTTCATCGGTACCATATCTCTGACGGCACATGGCGGCCCGATCACGACGTTGCCGTCAGCGCACGGATCACCGCCGCAACCGTCTTGGCGTCGGCTCTCCGGCCAACCCGACTATCGATGCCCTCGATCTCAAGCTCGATCCCACTTCGGCTTTTCCGTGGCGGCCTATGTCTTCCATGAAACTGCCTTTTAGCAGTTCGCCCCGGAAGCAGACCGGAACGCCGTTCGGCAGCTAAGCACGGCTGCTGCGTGGTATTCCGGTGCTTGGCTGCTTGCACGGGTGATAGGCATAGCTCTGCGCAGAACGGGACCTGATCGCCGCAAGGCGCCGAAGCTGCTCGGAGAGCTCATTGCCGTTATCGGATTCGCCATTCGCAATGTGCTTTGCCTGCGATCGTCCCCTGTGCCCCTGGCTCTGCAGCCGCGACGGGTACGACAAGGGCGAGAAAGCCAAATTCAATGATGGCTGATGTGAGCATGGCTGTGACTACTCTAGGTTCATTGGAATTGTCGTAGATCATTCGCCGAGCGTGATCATCGCGCGTCCGAGAACGCTCTGGCTTTGTAGGTCGAGAAACCGCACTTCGTATTGTCCCGGCTCGTCCGGGAGCTTGAATACCGTTTCGGTTTCGTCGCCCACGCGATGGACTGCAATCCAGGTAAAGTCGGGCGCATCAGCTCGTGCCAGCGCCACGCGCCGATCGGCATGGCCAGCTTCGATTGTCCACGAGACCGTGACGATTTCGCCAGGCCTTGCTGTACCAGGAACCACGAGCCCGGCGCTCTCGTCTATCGGCGCGTCCGCCGCCAGCACCTCAAGCGGTCGCCGGGCAATGACCCGATCGCCGTGGTCCAAATGGTAGCGGATTTCATAGGCACCAGGCTCCGCGGGTGCAGTGAACGTGGCCTGATCTTCGTTCTGAATGCGGCGATAGCCACTTTGCTCGCCGTCGGGCGTGCGGCCGGGAACGATGGCTATGTAGTCGCGCGGATGAATGGCACCGGTCCAGGATAGAGTGATCTCGGCGCCCGCCGGGACCCTGTCCGGCCCGTCAAGCAAAACATCACCATCCAGCACCTCGACCGGGGTGCGGGCGAGCACGCGGTCCCCCACGTCCAGTTGCAGGCGCACCTCGTAGAGGCCGGGCTCGGCAGGCGCCCGCAGCTCTCCCTCGCTCTGATCTTGCATGCGATCATAATCGGCATAGGTGCCGTCCGCGGCACCGGCGGGAACGATCGTCACGTAGTCGCGCGGATGCAGGCCCTCGCCCTGCCAGGCGACCGGGAACGCCGACCCGACAACGACTTGAGCCGGCGCGGAGACACTGACCTCGGCGTCGACAACCTCGATCGGGGTGCGGGCGAGCACGCGGTCCCCCACGTCCAATTGCAGGCGCACTTCGTAGAGGCCAGGCTCGGCAGGCGCCCGCAGCTCGCCCTCGCTCCGACCTTGCATGCGATCGTAGTCGGCATAGGTGCCGTCCGCCGAACCGGCGGGAACGATTGTCACGTAGTCGCGCGGGTGCAGGCCCTCGCCCTGCCAGGTGACCGGGAATGCCGACCCGACAACGACCTGGGCGGGTGCGGAGACCGTGACGTCGGCATCAACCACCTCGACCGGGGTGCGGGCGAGCACGCGGTCCCCCGCGTCCAATTGCAGACGCACTTCGTAGAGGCCAGGCTCGGCAGGTGCACGAAGCTCGCCTTCGGTACGGTTCTCCAGCCGGTCATAGTCCGCATAGGCTCCGTCTTCGGCGTCGGCGGGGACAATTGTCACATAATCACGCGGAGCCAGTCCCTCACCTTCCCAGCTCACCGTAAACGCGGAGCCAACCAAGGTTTGTGCCGGGCCGAATACCTGGGCGGCGGGCTGCTGCGACGTGATGGGCGGGAAAATGGCGTGGACATTGCGCGCGCTGTCCAACGCCAAACTGGCCTCGGTCTGCGAGAAGTCATCCTGCGCCGTCGAATGGACCGTCACGATATACTCGCCGAACGGAAGGTCCGTGGTGAAGGGGTTCGCGGTGCCGGTCTGCACCATGTTGAACGAAGTATCCGATATCTCCCAGATCACCTCGCCGGACAGAAGCGGAAGCTCCAGTGGCGCTGCTGGCCGCTCCCAGACGGTCTCGTCGCCGATCTCCTCGCCTCCGAGATTTGCGGTGAAGGTGAAACTCCCTGAGGCAGGCGCGGCAGTGACCTCGCGCAAGGCCTCGTTGAGTTCCTGGGCATTGTCGGCAGTCAGAAAGCGGCCGCCGGTTTCCTCGGCGATGCATTGCATCTGCAACAGGGCGTCGGCTTCGCCCCGCACATCGAAGCCAATGACATGGGCGGTAAAATCTACGCCCGCTTCTTCCAATGCACGGGCGGCGGCGCAAGGATCAGGATTGCAGGTCTCGATCCCATCGGAAACCAGGATCACCGTCGCCGCCTGTTCGGTGTGGCGCAACGCCTGAGCCGCGGTGATGACGGCATCGGTCATCGGGGTCATGCCCCGCGGGTTTAACCCTTCAACGATGCCGGCGATCTCTGCCGCAGTGCCGGGCGCGGGTTCGACCAAGGTCTCGATATCCGCGCATTGCCCGCGCTCGCGATGGCCATAGGTGACGAAACCGAGATTCTGATCGGCGGGGAAATCCGACACAATGTCCCCGACGACATCGCGCGCGATGGTGATTTTGTTTATCCCATCGATCTGCCCCCACATCGACCCCGAGGCGTCCAAAACAAGGATCGTGCTGGGGCGCTCCTGGGCAAGCGCTGCCGGCGCAAGGGCGGATGTCAGGGCGATAAGCCCGGCGGTCACAAGAGATCTCATGCGGCTTCTCCATCGCGCGCTGTCCCGAAGCGGGCACCGGCGCGTTCTTTCAGCTTGCGGAAATGTGAGGACATCTGCTCCAGCCGCGCATCCCACTCAGAGTCGGGCTCCTGGCCATCGGTGATCCTGAAATAGACCTGCATCAGGCAGGTGACGGCGAAGGGCTCGAGAAAGGCCGCCTTGACGCTCCAGGCGAACAGCAACGCGAAAACGAAGCCGCCCGCCGACCAGGCGCCGGGCATGACGTAGACCAGTGCCGCTGCCCGCGCGAGCATCACGAGGAAGATCAGGAAGGCGAGACCATAGGTGAAGAGGGTCAGCCAGGCGGCGTTCCGGAGCATCGCCTTCCAGTTCTGGCCATAGAGCACCAGCGCCTCGCGTGCGGATCCCCAGGGATCGGTCGAGCGGGTGCGGATGGCATGGGCGAGGATCACCTCATCGATGAAGCCCACCGCCACGCGCAGGAAGGCCTGCACAATGCCCATCAACTGCCGGACATAGGGGATCGGCAGGATGGACAATACACCGCGCACAAGGCCGATGACGGCGCGAATGACTCCCTTGACCAATTGGTCCAGCGCGAAGAGCAGTGAGGCCTGGCCGAAGCGCCCCTTCACCACGGCCGCTGCATGGGCAATCTGGCCGCGACCTTCCGGGAGGGGCTTGCCGTCAATCAGTTCGACAAGAACCGCGACATGGCCTGCCTTAACGATATAGAGAATGTATTCCCGAAGCCAGTACATTACAGCGCCGGTCAGGCCAAAACCAGCCATGCCGCCCCATACCATCGCGGTCGCGCGGAACTCGTCATCCCCGAAGGCGCCAACGCCCCAGCCGACCCCAATACCGGCGCCGGTGGCCAGAATATAGGCCAGTGTGATTCCGAAATAGACGGCGGCACGTAGGAGCACGAAAGGCATTGTTCGGCCCAACAGTCCGAGAGCTTGTCCGATATTGAAATCCCACATGGCTCCGGTTCCTTTTGGGGCAATCAGCTTGAAGGTTAAGATGCGGGGGAAGTTTGTTCGCCCCCGAGATGGCGTCGCAGCCAGGCATTGATGTCATTGGCGACCTGCCCAGGTCCATCGCCCGATACGCCCCAACGTGACAACGGAACCCGTGTTGCCGGGCGGGTGTTGCGAAAAACCAGAACCACCTTCGAGGTGCTGCGGTCCTCTCGCGAGGTATGGCTGCGGTCAAGTTCGGCACTGTCGAGCGCCTCGAGCGGATAGTCCCGCTGACGCGTGACGAGGCGCGATGTCCGGATGATGCTGACCAGCCCCGACCCTGCGTCCAACCTGAGCCGTGTGCGCTCGGACAGGGCGATATATCCCGCGAGAAAGGCCCCGTTCAGCCCGACCAGCAGCACCAGCGCGGTCAGGATTTCTCCCCCGATCAGATTGGCCAGCCCGATCAGGGTGATCGGCAGGACAGGCAGCATGACGAACCACAGGATAAAGCGCGGTATCGCCAGTTCCAGTTCCAGTCGTTCGGGCGTATTCGTCTCAATACTCATGACGGGTTTCTCTTTCCCTGGCGGGAGAGCCAGCCATTGACGACGCCCGTCAGATGCGCCACATCTTCGGGATCCGGGCGGAACATGGGCACTATGATCTCGCGCCGTTCTGGTCCCGATCCGCAAATCAGCACCAGCCGGGTCTCATCGTTTCCTGCCGCCGTGCCATAGTGCGCGACGCTTTCCAGCTTGTGCAGGTCCGAAAGTGCGAATGTCTCTTCACGCCGCCCGCGCAATGTGGTCACACGCAGCCGGACAAGGCCGGCATGCCTGTCCAGGCTCAGTTGAGTCAGCTGCACCAACTCGTGCATGTAGAGCCAGCCGATCAGGCCCACCACGGCAAGCACGATGATCCCCGTTCCGGTCGCAGCATCCCCGATGGCTGCCAGGCCCGCCGCGATCGCCAACAATATCACCGCCGCAGCAATCACCGCCCGCCGGACCGGACGATTCTCGATCTCCAGCACGCTGTCGGAGATTTGCGTCACGCGCAGGGGATCAGCCAGAAACTCGGCCAGTGTCATGGGCCGGCACCCAACGACGTGTCGATCCGCCCCTCGACGTCGCGACAGTCGTCCGGGGCATCCCGGCGGCATAGGGTTGCCGCAAAGCTGGCCTGGATGCGGCCTTCATCCTCAAGATCCAGCAGGTCGATCGACATCTGCGGCGGCTCTTCCTCGCTTTCCCAGACCGCGCCCGCCATCGCCCCGCGATCGGGCCGCATGTCGATGGTCAGACCGGCGGGCGGCGTATCTCCGGAAGGCTTGCCGTGAAAGATTAGGCCGATGGAAATGCTGTCGTCGCCAAGTGCATGCAGTTCGATCATGGTCAGCGGGCCGATATCGGTGATCTGCACCATCGCCGAGCCATCATCCTGACGCATCACCTGCCAGTTCAGTTCTTCACCGTCCAAGTTTGCCCCGATCTCGCCGATGGCGTCCAATGCACCAGCCGGGGTTGCGTTTCCGAGGGCCAAGACAAGCGGGACAAGCACCTTCATTGGCATTCCTATCGGCTGATCAGCTGTTCGCGGACGCCCCGCGCCGAATTGCGTTTTGTTCCCATCGCCGCATTGGCCGAGAAGAAACTGATGATCCCGTCCGAGCGCCGCGCACCGGTGCCGAATTGCCATTCGAATTGCGGCGCCGAGGCAATCTGGCAATCCTGAACCAACGCCCATTCCCAAGGCTCCGCGCCGGGCTCGGAACCCGTTGAAGTCAACATATAAAACTGCGGGTCCATTTCTTCGCCACGCACAAAGTCAAAGCGCAGCGGCTTGTTGCCACCTCGAACCGGCACCAGTTCGGTCTGAATGCCGTCCGAACCCAGATACAATCGGTTGCGGTTCCGATCATAAATGATCTCGAAGGTGCTCTCCTGAACGCCTATTGCCACACTCGTTCCGATGGCGACTTCGGTCCACGTTCCCGCGATCAGCGGACCAATCTGTCGCAGGTCAAAATTACCGGCGCGATGGACGTCCGCGTGGCAGACCGGGTTGGACGGTTCACCGGCCAGTGCTGAGGTTGCCGTAGCGATCAGCAGCAGGGCCGCAGTTCGGGCAAGGGCGAGTCCAGCCATCTCAGTCGAGCTCTTCAAGCCGGGTGTCGAAGCTGAAGGTGACAGGCCGGGTTTCGGATGAGGGACCGCCACTGACTTGCCCGGTGAGCGTGCCCTTCAAGGCGACAATCCCGTCGCCCGGCGTGAATTCCTCCAGGGTCAGTGTCAGGCTGTCCTGATCGCCGGTCCAATTCCGTCCCATGTCGCGCGAGAAGGTGATCGTCAGCGCCATTTCGCCGGGCGCGGGCAATTCGCCATTGATCGTCAGTTCCAGATTGACCGGCCCCTGATCGCCCTCCATCTGTGCGGCAAGCAAGGAGGCATCGGCATAGTTGCCGATGATCGTCGCACCGGACAATTCGGGGGCAACAGTCAGCTCCAGCGGCTGATCGCCAAAACTGCCGGTAACCAGCCCTCCAGGCTCGTCGGCCAGCACCGGCAGCGTCAGCAGACAGGCCAGAACAGGTATGCCCGCCCTTCGCATCGTAGAGAAGATGGTCAAGAGTAGATCCTCCTCCTGTTTGATTCTGAGTTTAGCTTTGCTCAACACCGGCCGCCCCGTTCGTTTGAACGGGGAACATGCCGTCTCCTGTGATAGAGTTCAGGTCGGAACCGGATTTTCATTTTGGATTGTGGTGATGAGATTGCGGTATCAAATCGTTCAGACCGCGTTGATGACGGCACTTGTGTTCATGGCCGGGCCAGTGGCCGCCGAGGACGTCCTGCTGACCCTGACCGGGGCGGTCAGGAACGACAGGGTAGAGATGACGCGCGCGGATTTCGATACGATGGACTGGCATGAGTTTTCGACATCGACCAGCGTCACAGATGGCAAGCCGGAGTTCCGCGGCGTGCTGATGCGAGACATCCTCGCCCATGCCGGGGCCGAGGGAAGTAGTGTGCGCGCGACAGCGTTGAACGACTATGTCGTCGATATCCCTGTCGAGGATTTTCACCGGTTTGATGTTCTGGCCGCGCTTTACATGGATGACGTGCCTCTGACCCCGCGTGACAAGGGTCCAGTCTGGATCGTCTATCCGCGCGACAATCACCCCGTTCTGGCCGATATACGGTATGACATGCGATGGGTCTGGCAGCTTGTCGCGCTGCATGTGCAATGACCGGCACAGGCGGGCGGACCCGGTATCTGTGGCTTGGTGGGCTGGTGGCGATCTGCCTGGGCCTGCTGGGGCTGGCTGCGTGGCAGCTTGTCGTGCTGGAACGCCAGATGCGGATTGCCGCAACCGAGAACATGATCTGGGTCTTTGGCCAGACGCAGATAGAGGCCTTGAACCTTGCGCTGGCGCTTTCGGATGAAGTTGCGCCGCAACAGATCCAGACTCGCTTTGACGTACTGGTTTCACGACTGACGCTCTTGGACGATGGGCCGCAACGTCGCTTTCTCGAGGAAGCAGGGGTCTTCGAAACGCTTGCGGGCTGGCGCAGTGGGCTACTGGCGCTTGACCCCGCGCAAGGTGTCGATCCGGCCGGGCTGCGGGCGCATGTCATGGCGCTGGTCGCTGCCCTAAGGGCCAAAGCGAGTCTGGTGATGTCCCATGAATGGCAGAGCCAGGCCACGCGCCTAGACAGTCTGAGGCACCTGCATTTGCTTGCGCTGTTGTCTATTCTGGGGGCTGCTGTAGCGGGATTGGGGCTGGTGGCAATCCTGATTGATCGTGAGAGGCAGCTGATGAGCGGACAGCTGGACTACCTGCGGGCTGAGAAGCTCGCCAGCGATCTGGAACGCGAACGCGAAACCTCTGAGAACCACCGCCGGTTCGCCGACCTGATTGCCCATCAGTTCCGCACGCCGCTAGCCGTAATCGACAGCGCGATGCACCGCCTGACGCGGCGCAGCGGCGGCCCGGTTCCACCAGAACTGATTTCAGAAAAGGCGGCGGTGTCCCGTGAGGCGGTCGCGCGGCTCGTGAAGTTGACAGATACCGCATTGATGATGTCCCGGCTGGAACGCGATGCGGTTCTTCCTAGCCTGCGCGCCCATGACCTAAGCGATCTGGTATCTTCAGTCATTGTTGACCTGATGGCGACGGCGTGGAACCGCGACCCGGCCCGTATCCGGCAGTCGGTGCAAACAGAACCAACTGTCGCGCTGTGCGATCCGATGTTGACTGCCGAAATCCTGTCCAACCTCCTGCGCAATGCGCTTTTGTATTCTCCACCCGATTGCCGCGTCGATGTGAGTGTTTTTCAGTCGCGGGACTGCATCGTCTGTCGGATCGAGGACAGAGGGAGGGGTATGTCGCCCGAAGAGATTGAGTGTGCTTTTGACAGGTTCTACCGAGGCAGCGGGCACGAGACTTTGCCCGGTTCCGGGTTGGGGCTGACGCTTGCGCGCGATCTGGCCCGAATACAGGGAGGAGACGTGACCTTGACGCCGCATGACGAGGGAGGCCTGACAGCCGCGCTTTATCTACCGAAGGATGACGCCGCATGACCGCGCCACTGATCCTGTGTGTCGAGGATGAACCATCCCTGCGAGACGACATCGCCTTCGAACTGCACGAGGCCGGTTACATCGTGAGCGCCGCCGGAGATGTGCGCGAGGCGCTGGCCTGTTTGGAAAGGCAGCGCCCCGATCTGATCCTCTGTGACATCCTAATGCCCGGCATGGACGGCAAGAGGTTCATGTCCCATTTGCGCCAGACAAGACACGATCTTGATGACGTGCCCTTTGTCTTTCTGACTGCCCTGGCCTCACGCCAGCAGGTAATCGATGGGCGCATGGCGGGGGCCGACGACTATGTGACCAAGCCGATTGACTACGACCTGCTTCGTGCCACCGTTGAAGCGCGCCTGAACCGGATGCAAAGGTTGCGCGCAATTCCGGGAGACCGGTCCGGCCTGGCCGCCCTCGACCGTCTGGCTCTTGGCGTGGTGCTGCTCGATGCCAATGGCGGCGTAGTCCATGTCAACCCTATGGCCCAAAGCTTATCGGACGCGGCAGGGATCTCGCTGAGTGGGCGTATTACCGCCAGCGGCGAAGATGGCCGGAAGTTGTCCGCGTTAATCTCAGGGTTGGCCCCGGGTAAAGGGATGGCCCCGACCGGGTTGCGCTTGGACGATGGGTGCCATCTCATGGTTATCGGGATGTCGCTGCCAGCGCACTCGCACCATGATGAGGCGGTCGCCATGCTGATACTGAGCGGCACAGGCAGCAAGCCTCCTATCGACACTGCGACCCTTGGCCAGTTGTTCAGCCTAACGCCGATGGAAGCTCAGGTCGCGTGTTTGTTGGCCGAAGGGTTGCGCCGCAGCCAGATCTCAGACAGGTTGGCGATCTCGGGTACGACCGTCGCATTCCATCTGCGAAATATCTTTTCCAAGACCGGTGTGCAAAGGCAAGCGGAACTGGTGGCGTTGATTCTGTCAGTCCCACCGACACAGTGCTGCGGTTGTGAGGACTTCGCGCCGCCCGTGCCGGACTGCGGGTCGCCACGCCCCTCGCCCCGTCGGCAATGAAATCGATCGGTGGCTAACAGATGGCGAAACAATTGCAGATACGGTCGCCGACGACGACCACTTGCTAGGGTCCAGATCTGTATTTTGCAGAGCTTGCGGTGTTTCCCTTGAGGGTTTCAAGGATCTGTCCGCACTGACGGCTGCGAGCAGCTGTCGTGCTGTATCGGGTTTCACAAGGCCGAACGTTGCATTGACTCAAAGCGGGCTCGTTGGCCCATCTGGTTATCTTCGCAGATCGTTCGTCCCTGCGTTCCCTCTCGGGACACCGCCCTCGGATCAGCTTTCCGGCTTCACCGCTGGCATATGGAATCTACCTCACCTCATGCTTCGAACAAAGTGCCGTCAGGCAGCATTGCGTGCGTGATCACGGCAAGACGGCGGGCAAGCGCCACGCGCGCTGCATTGTTGACCGAATCTTCGATGGCGGCACCCACACGATCATCGTAGGCGTGATTCGCGATATTGCCCATTACACGTCACGGAAGCCTCTTATCTATCATGCTGGTTCATTTGGCACCGTTTCGATGGGGCTCCCAGAATGAACTACCGAATAACGGGAAACCTGTGAGGAATACCTCTCGCGCATGATCGGGATTGGAACGCAGATACCTTGGGGCAGAATAAACGCCCTGACGGGAAGTGACATGTCGCAACGCGCGCGAATACTGCACGGGCCTGCTAAGCGCCTTCGGCTGATACCATGGCGAAAGTGTCCTCTAACACTTCAATAAGATGATCCGCATCAGCACGGCTGAAGACCATTGGCGGACGCATCTTAAGCACGTTGTCTTGCGGTCCCTCGGTGCCGATCAAGACGCCGCGCACCTTGGCCCCCTCATTGACCTTGCGGGCGAAGGCAGTGGCAGGCTCCTTCGTTTTGCGGTTGTTAACCAGCTCGATACCGAGGAACAGGCCCTGCCCCCTGACGTCGCCGATGACCTCATAGCGCTGTTGCATCGCCCTGAAACGGGCGACGAGGTAGGCACCGATCGCGGCGGCGTTGTCGCGAAGGCGATCCCGCTCGATAACGTCGAGCACGGCAAGACCCGCAGCGCACGACACCGGGTTGCCGCCGAAAGTGTTGAAGTATTCCATGCCATTGTTGAACCGATCGGCGATCTCGCGCGTGGTGACCAGCGCCGACATCGGGTGGCCGTTGCCTATGGGCTTACCCATGGTGACAATGTCGGGAACCACGCCTTGCATCTCAAAAGCCCACCAGTGGCTGCCAACACGACCGAAGCCGACCTGCACCTCATCGGCGATGCATAAACCGCCAACAGCGCGGACCATCCTGTAGACTTCGCGGAGGTAACCCTCGGGCAGAATGACCTGGCCAGCGACGCTGGGGATGGATTCCGCGATAAAGAAGGCTGGCGCGCGGCCCTGCTTGCGCATCGTTTCGATCTGTTCGCCAATGCTTTCGGCAAAGCGTAAGGCATACTCCTCCACCGGCCAGTCCAACGGCGCACGGTAGCTATCGGGAATGGCCGCCTCGAAGACATGCGCCGGCTTGCCCTTGCCGCCCTTGCGCTTGTATTTGTACGGGCTGAGGTCGATCAGTTCCTGGGTGGTGCCGTGATATGCCCAGTCGAGCACCAGCGCATCATTACTCCCGGTCATGGTGCGTGCCATGCGCAGCGCGAGCGAATTGGCCTCGCTGCCGGAGCAGGCGAATGAGGCGACCGACAAGCCCTCCGGTAAGGTTGCTGTCAGCCGCTCGGCGTAGGTGACAACGGCGTCGTGCAGGTAGCGCGTGTTGGTGTTGAGCCTCGCTGATTGGGTGCAGATGGCCTCGACTATGTCTGGGTGGGCGTGGCCGAGATGGCAGACATTGTTGAAACAGTCGAGATAGGCGCGGCCTCGGTCGTCGATCAGCCAGGCGCCCTCGCCGCGCACGAACTTGATCGGCTCGGAATAGGAGATCGACAGATTAGGCAAGAGCGACGTCCTGCGCGCGGCGACGATCTCGGGGCGCGTCCGACCTGTCTGAACAAAGGTCTCGGGGGGTATGCCGGCGAGCGTTGCTGCATCCGGAAACAGCTCGCCCCAAACATTGAGATATCGCGCCTCGCCGACACCCAGTATATCGCGGGCGGAGAGATTGAGGTCGGTCGATATCTGGAGGTGCAGGTGCGGCGCCCACCCTCCGTTTTCCACTGGCGCTCCCATTTCGCCGACGAGCGCGCCGGCTTGCAGCTTCTCGCCCGGCGTTAGGCGCGCCATCGCCTCATGTGCCATGTGGCCCCACAGTGTGACGAAGGGCGGGCAGCCGTCAGGTCTGTGTTCCAGTTCTATGAGACAGCCATAGCCGAGTGGGTCTTCCTCGATTTCCACGCTTCTGACGGTGCCGGGGAGCGGCGTGTAGACTTTTGTGCCAGCCTGCAAAAACAGGTCGAGGCCAAGGTGATGGACCCGGCGGGCGCCCTCGATGAAACGCGAACAGAAGATATCGGACGTGTAAACCGTGCGCGCCTCACCCCATGGGCCGATGCCAAGTTCGATGCCGTGTTCGGCACACCAGGCGTCCCACCAGGCGGTGGCCTTGTCGGGCTGCCGGGCGGCCGAGGTGACGGTCATCGGATGGGCCGGATCGCCGTAGGGCACCAGCGCCTTGACCTGGGTTGCCGGGTGACGATCGAGGACCGGCGCAAGGCTTTTCCTGTTGGCCTCGATCCAGGCGACTACGGCCCGGGCGCCCGGTGTAGCTTCGAATCCGCAGGCGTTGCGTAGGATGGACGTGGCGAACCTGCGGTTCATGGCGCCAAAGCGGCGGAGCAGCCGCCAGGCCGGGGCCTCGGAGATAGCAAGATAGGGATTGTCGGCGGACTTCTCCTTGCGCTCCGCCGACAGCGTAACGGAGATTACCAGGCGCATTGCGATGAGGTCGAACAGGACGTCGAGCTCCTCCTCGCGCAGCGGATACTCGGCGTGGAAGCCGGCAACCAAGGTTGCAGCAGCGCCGATCGGGTCTTCGACATCGAGAATGGAGTAGGCGCAGGCAACGGCCACCTCAGCGATCAGAGGTGAGTAAAGCGCGTCGCCGAAATCGATTATGCCGGCGATGCGCTCATGGTTGTCCTCGTCGACGAGGACATTCCAGTCATTGGCATCGTTATGAATGACCTGGGCACGCAAACCCGCAAGACGCGGCGCAACCGCGGCATCGAAATGATCGAGCAGGCCACGCACAAGCGCACGATCCGCCACATCAGAGACATGGTGGAGACGCTGACGCGCCGCACCGGCTTCCCGGATGTCCCAGTCGAACGTACGCAATGCGCCAGGATGGATGAAGCCCTGAAGTGCACTGTCAAGTCGGCCAAGCGCACGGCCAAGATTTTCGAGAAGCGCAGGGGTTCGCCCTGACATGGCCATGGGCAGTCCGGGCAACCACGTCACAAGGCGGACCGCGTGACGTTCGCCGGCATCACTTATCGCGTCGGCCAGCGGCGTGCCGTTTTGCGAGATCGTCAGTCGGGGTGCGGCGACATCGGGGTTGTTTCGCGCGAGATGGTCAAGCAATGCGACTTGGAACTCGCACTCCGAAACTGGTTCGCTGGCGTTGACAATCTTGAGGATCCACTGCGAGCCGTCATCGTGTGAGAGCTTGAAATTCTGGTCGCGCTCACTATCCAGGACTGTGACACGACCACCGATGCCAAACCTATCCATAGCCAACTGGGCGGCTTCTCTAAGGGAAAATGCGGGCGCGGGATGAGTCACGTCGGTCATGGGCAATCCAAAATTGTCATTACTGGAGCTTGGCACGAGCCGAAAAGTTCGGCATCCGGCAAAGCGTCGGTTGCACCGACACTATGACGACCTGGACCAGCATTTTAACGACGCGGATCGAAACCTCGCCATGAACGAACTCGATGCCAAGGACAGAGCCATTCTGGCAATTCTTTCTCAGGAGGCCCGCATCCCGCTAAAAACGTTGGCTGGGCGTGTCGGGCTGTCACGAAGTGCCACCAGCGGCCGCGTCGCCGCCCTTGAAAAGAGCGGCGTCATACGCGGCTATCGCGCCGATATCGGACTAATGGATACCAAGCTGGTTTCGGCGTTCCTGCTGATGACGCTGGTATCTACGCCATCAATCGGTGTGCTCGACCAACTGGCGCGCTACGCGGAGGTGCGACGGGTGTCGTCGGTCACCGGCCAGCTCGACCTGGTGGTCGAAGTCGAGGTGGCTTCGATTGACCAGCTGAACACCCTGCGTGACAACATTTCCGCGCATCCGAGTGTGCAGAACCTCACGACGCTGATTGTGCTGCGGCGGGACATCGAGCGGCGGGAACCAGGTAGCTGAGCCCGTTGCGGCATTGCCGTGTAGGTTGGCAAAAGGCCCCTCCCCTGCCCCGGGAATTTGCAACACCTCAGCGCCAAGACAACTGGTCCTTCGGTAGCCGGCCACTCGGATCGAAGACCCTCACCTTGTGCGGCAGATCCTGCCCCCAATCGATTTCGTAAGAACATAGCACGCAGGAATCTATTCGATGCGCAAAGCCCAGACTGGGTTCCTTGACCGCCGTCATAATGCTCAAGCCGAGATAGAAGGCCGGCACTCCCTTGGGGTTGAAGCAATCGCCCCTGATTGCTGCGCCATCCCCCGACATCGGCTTGAGTGCCCATCGCGGATCATGCGCTCGGTAGCATGTCCCTAAGAATCTCACGCAAATCCGCCAAGAGCCATGTGATCGAGATAGTCCCGAACTGCTGCAGCCTTGCCTTCCTTGACCAGGGCCTCGGCAGTCCGGCCGCCGAATGCCGGCAAGGGCTGGGCGCGATACCAGGCCATGGCCTGCTCCTTGCCGCCGGCCCACTCCGTCACGCGGCTGATGATCTCCAGCATTTCACGAAGGCGCCCCTGCGTTTTGGGAGCATGGCTGCGCTGGGCACGATAAAGCGTCTCTCGCGCAAGCCCCGCGGCCTCGGCAAGCTGGGTCTTGGACATCCCAAACTCGTCTGCGAGCTTATTGACCGCGATCCTTCCAGTCCGATCCATGTAGGACAGCACCAAGGATTCGTCAGGCATGGAAACTTTTGTGGCCGCGGTCATTCAGGTTACCTTGCCATATCGAATTGCACAATTCTTGTGCAAAATATACGGCGTCTTTGACTAGGCGGCGACTCTTTTCGATTTTTTGGGATGATGCTTGCTCCCGGAGGAGCTCACATCCGATCGGTTTATCCGTATCATCTGAGTTTGGAAATCCGCTCCCAAGTCGCACTCTCCGGCGCTCAAGATGGCCCGGCACCAGCGGTCCCGCGCGGGTGCTTAGGTCAAAAGGAATCTGGCCTCCGGATTTAGCCACTGAACTTCATTATCGATTGTCGATGCCTAGAACCGCCTGGCGAGTTCCAGGCCGATCGCGTGTTCCTGCGTGTCGTTTCCGAACGCCGTGCGGTAGTCGAAGCCCAGTGTCCAGGCCTGCGGGAGCTCGGCGTCGAGCGACAGGCCCAGCGTCACATAGCTTCGGTTGGATGCCTCGATATCCAGCCAGTACGGCAATCGCTCCATGTCGATGTAGCCCATGCTGATCCGGCTCGATCCCGCGAAATCGTGCGTGTACTCAACGCGCGCGCCCGGGGTCAGTGTGCCCCAGCCCGTCTTGAAGGCGTATTTGGCGCGAAGGCCGATGACGCCGGATACCGTATCGATGCTCTGGTCTCCGTAGCGCAGCCCGAAGTCGCCTCCGCCTTCTTCGGTGAAGCCGTCGAGCCAGGTACGGGACATCTCGACGCGCCCATAAGGCGAGACCAGCAAGGCCTGGTCGCGGAACTCGTAGGCCGCGGTCAGCGAACCGAAAAGCTGGTGTCCCGAGCGCGTGCCGTTGGCGAAGTCGCCGTTCGCGGTGACAAACCGTCTGCTGTCGAAATCGAGCCAGCTTCCACCAATGAGGCCATCCAGGAAGAAATTGTCGAGCGGCTTGTAACTGCCGTAGACAGCCGCGCTGTAGGCACGGCCAGTGCTCTGCGTGCCGTTGGCGCCGACATCTGTTCGATCACGGCCGAAGCCGACACCGAAGCCGCCGATGAACTTCTTCGAGAACCGATAGTCGATCCCGGCGCTGACCCCGACCATCGTGTGATCGAGGGCAAGTCCGCCATCGTCGCTCTCGCCGAAATTGACGTAACCGCCGGTCCAGACCGCGAAGGGTCCGAGATCCGGTCCTCCACCGTTGCCGGATGCGGACGAAGTGGCCTTCTCATCCGAGGCGAATGCGCCGCTTTTAGACGCGCCGGTATCATGCGGCGCATAGCCGAGGACACCCGGTTTCTCATGGGCCCGTTCGACAAGCTGCTGGATTTCACGGTCGCCGCGGCTTTCTTCCGCATTGTAGCCGAGGCGCAGATTCATGCTGTTCGTGCGCCGGTCTCCTTCGTCATGCAATTGTTCCAGCCGGTCGTTGAAGTTGCGTGTCTGCACCTGCGCGAAGCGCTTGGCGGCATCGACCTGGGCAGTCAGCAGTCCCACCACCTCCGGGTCCTGCGCAGGGTCGGGCCGGCCGACGATGGTGAACGCGATCGTTCCGGGCGCCGACGTTCCGGCAGCGTTGGAAAGCGTGAAGCGTAGATCGGCTTCACCCGCGTAGGTGGCGCTCGCGGCAAAGATCAGTTGGTAGGTCTGGCCGTCGCGCTCGATGCGGGCCGTGCCGGCCTCGGCATTGGATAGATCGACGATCGCGGCCCCCGTGAACGGGCCTCCTGTGGCGCCCTCGGCAAGGTCTACGGATGCCGTGTCGCCCGCATCGACTTCGATCGCGCGGGAGATTACCGTCGGCACGGGCTGCGCCCGCTCGACCGTGACCGTATAGGTTCGGGTCGTGGTGCCATCTTCGGCGGTGACGCCGACCTGAATCGCCGTTGAGCCGACAGACAAGGCAATCGCCTGACTGGCACTGCCGGACGCCACACTTTCCCCGTTGACGGTAATCGCTGCTTCAGCGTCATCGGCTGTCGGCGTCAGTGCAATGCTATCGACGGCGTTGGCAACGCCAATCGCATAGTCGAAACTGCCGGCGTCGAAAGCGGGATCGAGCGTACCGACACTTGGCACCAGATTCGCCAATCTCGCATTGGAAGACGCCGCGCGGGTGACAGTGGCGGTATAGGCACGGGTGGTCGTACCGTCCGCGGCAGTAACGACGACCTGAATGGCGGTCGACCCAACCGTCAGCGCGATCGACTGGCTGGCGCTGCCAGAAGCGACCGTCTGTCCGTCAACGGCGATCGTCGCTGTGGCCTCCGTCGCTGTCGGCGTCAGCGTGATGCTGTCCGTCCCGTTTTCGACGGCAACGTCATAATCCGTCGTTGCCGGGTCGAATACCGGATCGAGTGAGCCGGCGCTCGGTACAAGACCCGCAAGCGTCGCCTCGGCGGAAGCCGCGCGGGTGACCGTGACCGTGTACGCCTGGGTCGTCGTGCCGTCCTGCGCAGTCACCACGACCGGGATCGCCGTCGTGCCGACCGCCAGCGCGATCGACTGGCTGGCGCTGCCGGAAGCGACCGTCTGCCCATCGACCGTGACCGTCGCATTGGGTTCAGCCACAGTCGGTGTCAGCGTGATGCTGTCCGTCGCGTTGTCGATGGCAACGGCATAATCCGCCGTTGCCGGGGCGAATGCCGGATCGAGTGCGCCGGCGCTCGGTACAAGGCCCGCAAGCGTCGCATCGGCGGAAGCCGCGCGGGTGACCGTGACCGTGTAGGTCTGCGTAGTGGCGCCGTCCTCAGCGGTCACGACCACTGCGATTGGCGTCGGACCCACTGCCAGCGCGATCTGCTGGCTGGCGCTGCCGGACGCCACTGCCTGTCCGTCAACGGCGATTGTCGCATTGGCATCTGCTGCCGTTGGCGTCAGCGTAATGCTGTCGGTCGCATTGTCCACGGCAACAGCATAGGCTGTTGCCGACGGATCGAACGCGGGAGCGAGCGTACCGGCGCTTGCTGCCAGGTTGGATAGCGTCACATCGGTCGAGCCGCCGCGCGTCCAGGGCGTCCCTGCTGCGAACGGCACTGTCATCGGATTGCCGGCCAAGTCGGTGATCGATCCATTCGCGCGAGCATCGAGGCGCAGCGAGCCCATACCGGATATGCCGGTGACGTTGACATGGTAGGTCACGCCATCCGCGGTGCCGATGCCGGCGATCTCGCCCACGGCAGAACCAGCTGTTGTCAGCACGAAATCCGACTGGTCGACCCCGTTCACCTGCTCGGAGAACGTCACGTCGAAAAGGGCTGACGTCGCGTCCGGTGCCGGGCTGCCGCTGACCGCGCTGGAGATCGCCGTCGGCGCCACGGCATCGACGATCACGCCGCTCAGGTCGGGTATGCCGTTGAGCGTAAGATTGGCGGCGGTCCCGTCGGTGCTCTCGATAGTCCCCCCATTCACGAGGATGGATGGGCCAAGGCCGATACCGGACGGGGCGAGATCGCCAGCCTGCACCACATACCTGAACCTTACGACGACGCCACTATGAACATCGTAGTCCGCATATCGAGTCGTTCCGCCGATATCGATCGGCAATCGGGGATTGCCGGAAGCCACCACAACATCATCAAAATAGACATTGAAGAGTATGGTTTCACCCGCAGTGTAGGTGCCATCCGAGACGGTCACCAAATAAGGATTGGGAGCCGGCGCTCGATAGGTGAAGCCATCGGGTTCCGTGACCGTGCCACCCGGCGTCGCCACCGCAACATCCACCGCGCCAGTCGATCCCGCCGCCGTCACCGCCCTGATCTGCGTGTCGCTGTCGACCGTATAGCTTGTCGCCGCCACGCCGCCGAACGTGACGGCGTTTGCACCGGTCGCACCGGTCAGGTTCGTGCCCGTGATGGTGACCGTCGTGCCGCCGGCCGCCGGGCCGGTGTCCGGCGAAATGCCGGTGATCGTCGGCGCCGGAGGCAAGACAGCCAGCGTGTAGGTTCTCTCCGTCCAGTGAAGGCTATAGTCTCTGGTTGTCGCCCGAACCGTGAAGTTAACGGCGCCAAGTGCCGGTGGAGTCCCAGAAAGATCGCCGGTGTCACCGTCGAGAGTGAGCCAGGCGGGGAGATCAGCGGACGAATAGAAAAAGCCCGTATAGCCGCCGGTTGCCGCTACCGTCTGACTGTAGGTCTCTCCGACAACCCCATCGCCGAGCGTGTCTGGGGAGACCTCTATCTCCTCGACCGCTATGGTGATGTGACAGGTTTCGGTGACGGTACCGGCCCAGGTATCGGAATATGCATGACTAATGCCGCAGCCACTCGGCGGGCTGCTGTAGGTATTCGCGCCGCTTGGATGGATATTGATATGAAACGGCGTTCCAACGGGCACGGCGTCGCCATTATCGATGCTCGTGCCGGAGTCAAAAGCAAGGGCTACAAATCCAGCACCCGTGTCCCAGGTAATAAGAGCCGATGACGTGTAGGTGAAACCAACGACCTCCGTCGCGCTGCCGCCCGGCGTCGTCACAGCGACCTCGACCGCACCGGCCGGCCCTCCGGGCGTCACCGCCGAGATCTGCGTGTCGCTGTCAATTGAGAAGCTTGCTGCGGGTGTGCCGCCGAACATGACGGCTGTTGCACCCGTCAGATTGGTGCCGGTGATCGTCACCGTCGTGCCGCCGGTGTCCGGCCCTGCATAAGGCGAGATGCCGGTAATTGTCGGAGCATCCGGAGCGATCGTTACAGAAACATCAACTGGCGGCGAACTGAACGGCCCAGTGCCCGTGCTACTGTCAATCGCAACCACACCAAACGTAAACGTTCCAGCAGTCGTGGGCGAGCCGCTCAAGCTGCCGTCCGCCGCCAGCGTCAACCCGGGCACCATCGTTCCTGAAACCTGGGCATAATCATACGGAGTAGCACCACCGCTCGCGCCGCTCGCGATGGATTGGCTGTAAAGGACGCCCACGGTGCCGGCGGACGGGTTGGTTGGCATGTAGATGATCGTCGGGGGGGAAACCGTAACTGTTACCGTCGCCGGCGAGGAGGTGCCGCCGGCATTGGTGGCGGTATAGGTGAAGGTGTCCGGGCCGGCATAGCCGGAGGTCGGAGAATAGGTGATCGACATACCGGAAACGTTGGCAGCGCCGTGTGCGGGAGCCGTGGCAACGTCGACCGAGCTGGCTGGCATGCCGGTTATGCTCAATGTGATCGGGTTGTTGCTGCTGCCATAGGCGACCGTAGCGGAGACTGGATTCGCGGTTGGTGGGCTGTTTTCGACAGTAAATGCTGCCGGCGCGGTGGCTGTCCCCGCGGCCGCAAAAACTTCAACGTCCACAACCCCACCCGGGTGCGCAGGCACCTCGGCGAGGACCGTACTGTCATTGACCGCCGTCACATCAGCAGAGACCACACCGCCGAAATGAACACCCGAGGCGCCCGTCAAGCCAGCGCCTGTGATGGTCACCATCGTGCCGGGCGCGCCAGTGCTTGGCGAAACGTCAGTGATTGTCGGCCCGCTCGCATCATCGTTCAGGATCGTGCCTACAGCTTGTGCGTCGACCACCGTCGCGCCCGAAACGTTTGTGACGTTCACGAAGAAGGTCTCGTCCGCTTCATCGAGCGTGTCGCCGTAGATCTGTATGCTGTACGATACAACGGCATTGAGCGAACCAAAGCTGACGCCAGTATCACTGCTAATCTGGTAGTCGTCCCCCCCGGTGGCAGTGCCGTCAGCTGTGGCGATATCGAACGTCACCGATCGAAACTGCGGCAAAGGCTGGTCGAGCTGTATGGTGAACATGGCTGTGGTGACGCCGGAATCACCCTCCAACACGGAGACGTCGCCAATTGACAAAAACAACTCCACCGGGGCGTCATAGGTGAACCCATCGGACGCAGTAACGCTGCCGCCGGGTGTGACGACTTCCACATCGACAGGGCCCTGCGCGTGTGGGGGCGTCACGGCCGTGATCTGCGTGTCGCTGTTGGCAGCGAAACTTAAGGCTGGATCGCCTCCGAAGCTGACGCCGGTCGCGCCCGTAAAGCCAGTGCCAGTGATGACTACACTCGTGTTGCCCTCAGCGGCGCCGTTGCTTGGCGAGATGTTGGCGATGGTAGGAGCACCGGCGCTGGGACCGACGACGGTGAGCGTGAAGGTTTGCGATCCAGAGTGGCCGTACCCGTTTGTTGCGCTGGCCGTGAAGGTGAAGCTTCCTTCTTCGCTGGGCATACCCGACACAGTTCCACCACTAAAGGTCATGCCTGTCGGGACCGCGCCAGACTCCAGCGTTACAGTGAAGGGGCTGTCGCCTCCACTCGCCATCACGTCGAAAAACCCGAACTCCCCTTCCACCAGTTCGGTCGGCCCCACACCCATAACCATGATTGGGGTTTCGTAGCCTGCCACATGACATGTTTCCGTGATGGTCGCCTGCCAGCTATCACCGCTGCCGTGAACGATATTGCAGCCGCTAGGTTCAGACCCATACGTCCATCCGGTCGGAAAATTGAAATCGAAGGTGAGTGTCGTTCCGACGTCCACCAGGTCGCCGTTCGACACGAATCCGCTCGGGCCACCGTGCACCATAACGAACCCGGAATCCCACGTGACGGTGGCCGTCTGTGCGCTTGCCGGAGTGGTGACCCCCAGCCCGGCAAACAGGAAGATGAAGAGCAGCATGAGCCGTGACAGGCGCGAGATCGATCCAGTTTCACTGCGTCCAGCAGTGACCGCATTCGCGAACAGAACGCTTGAACTGGCCATCTTCGCCCCCGACCTAAAGAACCGTCCCGCAGACGGTTGATGTGGCTCGTGCGGCGTGTGCGCGTTGCAGGAACCACGACCCAATGCCCCCTCAAGGCAAAGCGCCGGCAATTCCTCTCAAAGTCGACATCTCCCAGGCAACGTTGGCCCTAGGAAGGTTGTCAGTGCCGCATGAAATCCACCTAAGGTAGCTTTTGAACACCCACTGAATCCATCGACCAATTCTAGTGAATTCTAACCAATTCTTGCACTTGCGGCCGTGACTTGCCTCTCCACGCAACTCCTGCAAAGCTCGGAACTGATGCAGCGGAGGGCCGCAAGGGCGGTACGAATGCGCGGGGATGCTTGATCTCAAAACGGTCCTTGTGGTCACCTTCGCGATCGCTTGCTTGCAGGCGGTCGCCTGGACGTTTGTCTGGCTAGCCTGGCGCCATCTCTACGAACTCAGATTTCTTGCAGCAGGCCTCGCCGCGATCGCGCTTGGCTTGTTTCTCATGATCGTACGCGGCATGGAGCCGGCCGGATGGAGCATCGTGCTCGTCAATCTCGTGATCAAGATCGGCCTTGTCCTTCTCGCCGAAGGGCTTGCCCGTTTCCTGGGACAACCGCGCTACACGTGGGCTGGTGTGTCGCTGCTGGTTTTTCAGCTCGCGACTTGGACGATCGCGGTGAGGGTCGATCCTGGCAACGTAGCCATCCGAATCCACCTTTCGACCGTCTTCACGGTGATCATGATGTCGATCATGTGCCTTGCGCTTTTACGCGACAGGACGCAGCCGCAGCTGCTGCGCTGGATCACGATCGGCATCCTGCTCGAATACATGATCGCCAGTCTCATGCAGAGCGTGATCGAGCAAGGACGAGCCGTATCCGGCTCGGCCTTCGTGCTGGCCGATCATAACGCCTGGTATCTGATGCAAGGCGCACTGTTCCAGATCGCCTTCTTTGCTTGCGTCCTCTTCATGGTCAGCACCCGCCTGTCGACGGATTTGCGCGAGAAGAACGAAGCCCTCTCACGTGAAATCGACGAGCGTCGAAGGTTGGAAACAAAATTGAGTGCGAGCCTGGAGGCTGAACGGGCGCTGCGCGAGGAGCAGGCCGATTTCATGCGTGTCGTCAGCCACGAGTTCCGCACACCGCTTGCCATCATCCGCAACGCAACCGAGATGATCGGGCTCGTCGGCGACAAATCCCCTGATGCGACGCGCGAACGTATCGCCGGTATCCGCGACGCGCTGAACCGGCTGTTTTCCCTCATCAACCGCTTCATGTCGGACGACCGGGATAGCCGGTTTCAACCCGAGCATATAACGCTCGCCTCGGTGTTGCTCGACCTGAGGCTGCATTTGAGAATGACAGAGCAGGAACACCGCCTGAAGCTCACCGTGGATGACGAGCGGACCTTACTGGTGGCGGATCCTGAGATGCTGACGACCATCATCATCAATCTCATCGATAACGCCCTCAAATACTCGCCTTCAGATGAGCCGGTCGAGGTCGACGTACGACGGCGGGACCGTGATTTGATCATTCAGGTGCGCGATCGGGGCATCGGCATACCCGAGGACGAGCAGCACAAGATCGGGCGACGTTTTTTCCGCGCCTCCAACGCTGCGGCGCGCGGCGGAACAGGGCTTGGGCTATACACCTCGCGCAAGCTGCTTGCCTATCATGGTGGCACGCTGCAGCTGGTTGCCAACGTCGATCAAGGGATGACGGCAACAGCAGCGTTGCCGCTGCCCGCTGTAGACGCGACCCAACCTCGCCCGGACAAGATAACGGCATGACCCACATTCTTATCGTCGAAGACGAGCCCCGGCTGCGCACGGATCTGGTGGATTTTCTGCACCTGAGCGGTCTTGAGGCTTCTGGCGTAGCAACAGCCCGTGATTTACGGGAAGAGTTGTGCGGGGGCTGCAGGCCGGCAGTCGTGGTCCTTGATGTCGGACTACCGGACGGCAACGGGTTCGACCTCGCCGCCGAGATCCGTCGCGACCACCCATGCGGCATTATCATGCTGACGGCGCTCGGCGACAGCGACGACCGGATCCGTGGCTTCGACAGCGGCGCCGATATCTATCTCGTCAAGGACAGCACTTTGCGCGAGATCGAGGCGGCGATCCGCAGCCTGCTGCGCCGCACAGCCGATCTACCCAATTGGACTGGCAATGACGAACAATGGGTCCTCGACAGCACCGGCTGGATTCTGACCGCGCCCAGTCAGCGGGCACTCACGCTAACCGCGGCAGAGTTCGCCTTCGTGAATTTTCTGTGCAGCCGGACTGGCCAGGTTTGCCATCGCGAAGAACTGGTCGAGATCATGGCGCGTCCTCGATCGACATTTGACAACCGGCACCTTGACGCAGTCGTCAACCGACTGCGCCGCAAGATCGAGTCCCGCACCAATCTCCCGGCGCCAATCAAGGTTGTCTATGGCGTGGGCTACATGTTCACCGCTTCAATCGTCGCTCGTAGCGGCAGCTCATCGCGCAGTGAAGGTTAGCCAACTCATGCTTCGCGCGCAGCACCAAGCTTGGTACCTTGGTGCTGCCGACCAGACGAGGGACCGAACGCGGATTGGCAATCAGCCGAGTGATCGCACAGATGATAGCGCACACCGCAGCCGGGTGGTGGAAGAGATTTCATCCGAGCCAGAAGAAACTGCCAGGCCAGTGTCAGGCAATGAGTTGATTCGCCTCAGGCAAAATAATCCAGTACATTTAACTACATGAAGATGGATGGGATCGCCTCATGAGCTGGGCCATAATAGCCCCGCTAGCTGGAACCAGCGGGGCTTGTTATCTGAGATGCGGCACTCAGTACTCATCCGCGAAGACAATGATGCCAAGCGATGGTGAAGCAGCGGTTAACGGCCTAGGCCGGGAGCAGCAAAACGCAAAAGTAAAATCGACCAGTTTGGCATAGTGGAATGCCCGTCAAACCGCCAAAGGTTTAGAGCCGTAATGTGGGCGGAGTGAACCATGATCGTGGCAAAAGCGATCAACCTCCTGACGTCAGACAGGCGCCGATTGCTGTGTGCGTCCGATTCATCCTTGAAGCGCCAGATCACAGTTCTCACGCGCATGCGGCACAGACCGCTGAAGCTTGCCGACAACCGCAGGCTTTGTGTGCGGTCGACGCGGCCACTATGGCACCGCCCGATCCTTAGTCCCGGCTTTCACCGATTGGCTGCGTGGATATTGTGATGGACGAGCGGTCCAAAATATCGGAATGCTGCGCTCGCGCGCACCCTGCTTATTTATCCACCTAAGCAGGTTCGGGGAACGCTTTCGACCTCCTCCCGAAGCGGAGGATCTGATCCACGCAGGATCTGCCGGCAGCAGGCCTAGCCGTTGAGAACGTCACTCACGACATCTGCGAGAAGTCTCGGGAGAATGTCAAATGCATAGCCGGTGTGCAGCCGCTCGAGCGGCGTGTGATAGTCGCGACCCCACGGTCCAATGTTAATGGTGGGAACGTTGGCGATGCCATCGCTACCGGGCCAGCGTACGACCTGTTCCCACAATGGTGTGTTACGGCCGACGACGTTCAGGTTAGATTCGTCTGCTTCTCCAAAGAAACTCATGTCAGAGATCCCAGCAAAGTAGTCGACGCATCTGACGACGCAACCATAGCGCGCTTCGCTGTGCCTCGCGGCGCGAACGGCGACGGTCCGCAAATGCCTCGCATTGTCGCGGCTCGAAAGTTGTGTCGAAAGATACGGAACCGAACCGAAGCCTGTTACGACGGCTGGACCCGCCAGGCCGCTCAGACGCCAGGCATGCTCCGTCATCAGCCGGCAGCTTTCTGGCAACGACAGGTGCTGCGTCGCCAGGGTGCGCGCCTTCTCCGTCATCAGCGTGTCGTTTCCTGGCTGACGTTTTCGCGCCGCGGCCGCCACATCCTCGTAGTTGTAGATTGGGATCGAACCCGGCAGGAGGGGTGCGTCCTTGGTGCCTGCGATCCCAACGGCCCGTGCCCGTAGCTCTCCCAAAGCCTGGGCCAGGGCTTCTGCGCAAAGCGCATCGAACCGGGTCAGAACCTCGATGGGTGTCCTCCGGTAAGTGAGGACATTAAAGTATGCGAAAGCCGTTGCCGGCGTTGTGACGTCATAGGATGTTTTCCCGTCCCGCAAGCTGAGTAGGCTCGGCGGTGCCCCGGCACCCGTCGAAAGCGTCTCCGTCAGTTCCTCCGCCCACTCCACTCGCGCTGCGATGACCGCTGCGAGTGCGCCCGCATTAATGCCGTTGAAGGGAAAACCGCTATGGGCAGGCGTTCCAATGACGAGAGCGGTTGGCAACAACTTGCCTACGGTGCCCAGCGCGATCACGCGACCGTCATGCCCCTCCTGATCGTCGGCAATGGCGTCCAGATTAATGACGGCTGCGATGTCGAGATCGTGTCGGAGTGCGATCTCTGGCAGGAGCTGCGCGGCGCGTCGAGCGCCTGCTGAGCCGTTTTCCTCATCTGGAACCGCGATGAAAAGCACGTTGCCTGAACCCGAAGCTTCAGTAGCCAGGGCTGCTATGGCCGATAGACCGGCTGCCAAGCCGGCCTTCATGTCAAGAAGACCTCTGCCCGGTAGGAATGCATTCGCGGCTAGATCGGATTCCGCCCTCTGCGCGGCAGCCGTTGTCGGATTGGCAAGCCTCTGGCGCATGGCGACTGCAAGCTCTTGCGGCTCAGTTGCAAGATCGCTGAGGTCACCGTAGTCGTCTATCGAAACTGTATCGTAGTGACCGGTCAGAATTACTGTTCGCCGGCCCCCACGGCGCAACAACATCGCGACGCACTGACGCGCATCCCCGTCGGCCACGGGGAAGGTCCACACGTCTCGCCGAATGCCGAAACAGTCACTTTCCATGAGCCGGTGCGCCAGCCATTCCGCGAAATCCACCTCACCGGAAGTGCCCGTCACGCTGCGCCGGCGTGTCAGTTCCATGGCCCAGTGTTGGGCAATGTCGAAGTGCCGCTCGTCGGGACCGCTGTTCGACGTTTGATCCATCTGTGCACGCTCGCTCTTTGGCTGCCTCAAGGTTCGGTATGATGCCAGAAAGCACCAATTCAGCCCGACCGCCATCGTTCTAGCGACGCTGCGCTCAAGGCGGCTGTCAAACGCAAGCAGAGCGGTGTGGGTGAGCGGCACCCTTGTCCTTTGCTCCGCGCTCCGTCAGATTTGGCCGTTGAATCGAGGGACCTCATGACGAACGAAGCCGTACCCAGCATCACCTATTCACCACTGGGCCAACGGATTGAAGGTGACGGCACCTACATCGATGTCGAGATCTACCGGCGCGAGAGTGATGCTGGTTGGATTCTGGAAGTCGTAGACGAAGAGAACGCCTCAACGGTCTATGACGATCCTTTCGAGACTGATGAAGCTGCGTTGGCCGAGGTTCTGGCGTCGATCCAGAAGTACGGATTGAGGGTCTATCTGGAGAATGGATTTCCAGATGAAGACGTGCAGTCAGGCACCCTTCACTAAAGCCATTTCGCTTAAAATCGATTGCGCCACGCCGCTAGGACCGGAGGTCACCTGGATTTGGAGAGCCAGTAGATGCAATCGGTTGCTTTGTATACCGTCGCAGGGTTGATCTTGACTGCTGTCGGCACGTTGGGAGTTGCTCCCGCCCTGATCAGAGGGCGGATTGGCAAGCAAGCCATCTGGTTCGCCATCCCTCTCGTAATCGGACTTGCAATGCTAGTCCTATTCCTCGCTTAAGCCACGCTGCAGTGTCGGATGATGCGCAAGCCGACAAAGTCTGCCAGCTAGCAGGCACAAAGGCCCGTTCGCGCGGGTTCGGCGAGCGAAGCGAGATTTGAGCGGGCGGCCCCGACATAAGGCCATTGCAGCCGGAGACCCTAACGCGGGGATCCGTACCTGCCGCATTCATAGGCACGTCTGCAGCGGGGGCCTTAAAAACGCTGAAGTACGCGAGCTGTATCGTACCCCTCCGGTGAAGGCCGCCTTGCGGGCTGAGGGCGAACGTCGGAAGTCCTAGGGATAATCCTAGGAGTAGCCCTATGACGATGCCGCGGGTGGAGGTGATCACGTCGGTCGAGAGACGCCGCCGCTGGTCGCGTGAGGAGAAGGAGCGCCTGGTCGCGGCGTCGCTTGAGCCTGGCGTGTCGGTTTCGGAAGTCGCGCGATCGGCGGGCATTCACGTCAGCCAGCTCTTTCGATGGCGCAAGGAGCTGTGCGATCGGGTCGATACCGGTTCATCGCAATTGGTCCCGGTCGAGATCGTTCCTGCCGCTGCCATACCGCCCGCCGTTGAGGCGGCGGTGCCATCGGCGTCTCCCGGCCGCAGTCGCCGCAAGAGCGGCATCATCGAGATCGAGCTTGGCGGCGGGCGCCGTGTCCGTGTCGATCGCGACGTGGATGCCGAGGCGCTGCGGCGCGTGCTGGACGCGCTCGGGTCCCGATGATTCCGGTTCCCAGCGGCGTGCGGGTGTGGCTGGCGACTGGCCACACCGACATGAGGAAGGGCTTTCCGGGCCTGGCGCTGGTGGTGCAGGAGTCGCTGAAGCGTGATCCGCACAATGGTCACCTGTTCGTCTTCCGCGGCCGCCGCGGCGATCGGATCAAGGTTCTGTGGCACGACGGCCAGGGCGCCTGCCTGTTCTCGAAGAAGCTCGAGCGCGGCCGCTTCATCTGGCCGTCGCCGGCCGACGGCGCGGTCACGATCACGCCGGCCCAACTCGGCTATCTGCTCGAAGGCATCGACTGGCGCATGCCGCAAAAGACCTGGCGGCCGACGGCGACAGGCTGACGATTTTGGCCTTGCACATGGTGGTGGATATGATTCCATCGCCCTGTGTCCACCGCTGAATCGCTCCCTTCCGACCTCGCCGCCGCCCACGCGATGATCCTCGCGGAGCGCGCCGCGCGCGTCGAGGCCGAAGCGCTTGCCGCCCGTGCGGCGGCGGTCAGCTCCGGGACCTAGGCGCTGATTGCAAGACTGAAGCTGGAGATCGAGAAGCTCAGGCGCGAGCTCTACGGCAGCCGCTCGGAGCGCAAGGCCAGGCTGCTCGAGCAGATGGAGTTGCAGCTCGAGGATCTGGAGGCGAACGCAACCGAAGACGAACTGGCGGTGGAGCACGCGTCGCGCGCCACGACGGTGAAGTCGTTCGAGCGTCGTCGTCCATCGCGCAAGCCGTTCCCGGAGCACCTGCCGCGCGAGCGCGTCGTGATCGCCGCTCCCGAGAGCTGCGCTTGCTGCGGCTCGACCAGGCTGTCGAAGCTGGGCGAGGACGTCACCGAGACGCTGGAGGTGATCCCGCGCCAGTGGAAGGTGATCCAGACGGTGCGCGAGAAGTTCTCGTGCCGGCAGTGCGAGGCGATCAGCCAGCCGCCGGCGCCGTTCCACGTGACGCCGCGCGGCTTCGCCGGCCCGAACCTGCTTGCCATGGTGCTGTTCGAGAAGTTCGGCCAGCACCAGCCGCTGAACCGGCAGAGTGAGCGCTATGCCCGCGAGGGCGTCGATCTGAGCCTGTCGACGCTGGCCGATCAGGTCGGCGCGTGCGCGGCGGTGCTGCGTCCGCTTCACGCCCTGATCGAAGACCATGTGCTGAAGGCAGAGCGGCTTCACGGCGACGACACCACGGTGCCGATCCTGGCGAAAGGCAAGACGACCACCGGCCGGGCCTGGGTCTATGTCCGCGACGATCGCCCCTTCGGCGGGGCATCACCACCGGCAGCCCTGTTCTACGCATCGCGCGACCGGTCGGGCGATCATCCCGAGCGGCACCTGAGGCAGTTCACCGGCATTCTGCAGGCCGATGCCTATGCCGGCTACAACGGGCTCTACCTCCCCGACCGGAAGCCCGGACCGGTGACGGAGGCGCTCTGCTGGAGCCATGCACGGCGCAAGTTCTTCGTGCTTGCCGACATCGCCGCCAATGCGCGTCGGGGAAAAACCGCGCCGCCGATCTCACCGATCGCCTTCGAGGCCGTCAAACGCATTGATCTGCTATTCGACATTGAGCGCGACATCAACGGACTGCCCACGGAGGAGCGCCTCGCCATCAGGTCGGAGCGGAGCGCGCCGCTGGTCGCCGAGTTGGAAGAGTGGATACGTGACGAGCGGGCCAAGCTGTCGCGTCACGCGCCCACCGCACAGGCTATAGACTACATGCTCAGGCGCTGGGAGGGGTTCAGCCGTTTCCTCGCAGACGGGCGCATCTGCCTGACCAACAATGCAGCCGAGCGGGCGCTGCGCGGTCTCGCCCTCGGCAGAAAGTCCTGGCTCTTCGCCGGCTCCGAACGAGGTGCCGAGCGTGCGGCCGTCATGTATACCCTCATCGGCACGGCAAAGCTCAACGATGTCGACCCGCAGGCTTGGCTCGCCGATGTGCTCGCCCGCATCGCCGATACGCCGCAGGGCCGGCTGAGTGATCTCTTGCCGTGGAACTGGACGGCGCAATCTGCAAGACTGGTGGCATGAGCCACGCCGATCGCATCGCCCGCATCATGATCCAACTCGATGACTGGCAACCCGCCATATGGCGGCGCGCCGAGGTGCCGCTGACGGCAACGCTCAAGGCCTTGCACGACGTCATCCAGGCGGCAATGCCGTTCGACGACTATCACCTGTTCGAGTTCCGTGCCGACGGCAAGCGCTACGCCATTCCAGAGCCCGAATGGGACAGCCTGCGCGACAGAACCTACTCGGCGAAGACGACGCGGCTCGGAACGCTGGTCGATCGCGGCATCACGCAACTGGCCTACACCTACGACTTCGGTGACGACTGGCGGCACACGATCACCATCGAGGCAATCGCCGACGCCGATCCCGCTGTCGAGTATCCCCACTACATCGACGGTGCCGGCCGCGCGCCACCCGAAAATGTCGGCGGCATCCCCGGCTTCGAATTGTTCCTCGACGCGATCACCGATTCCAAACACGAGCAGCATCGCGAACTCAAACGCTGGCACGGCCGCCCGTTCGATCCCGCACATGCTGCTGAAGACGAAATCCAGACCCGGATCAAAAAGCTCGCCAGACGCCGCGCTCTCGGCAAGGCCGGCTTCGAGAAAAGCCGCAGTCAGGCGCGCTGATG
Source organism: Neoaquamicrobium sediminum (assembly GCF_040970315.1). NCBI lineage: Bacteria > Pseudomonadati > Pseudomonadota > Alphaproteobacteria > Hyphomicrobiales > Phyllobacteriaceae > Neoaquamicrobium > Neoaquamicrobium sediminum. Next base: position 57,731 of record NZ_JAZHFV010000012.1, read on the forward strand.
ATCCGAGGCGGCTGCGGACCTCGCCGGAGGCTTACGCTGTATCGGACGGTTCAATGTCACCGAACGTAGATTGTGATTGTTTCCCTATCGTCCATCGTTGCGGCGACGATATTACGAATCGCCACCGAGCGGCGTAAAAGTTCCAGCTTGAGCTTTTCGTTGGCTACGATGGCAGTTTGTACCATGGCCCAGCCATCATCTGTATCTCTCAGAGCCAATTCGATCGCTTGGTTCTCATATGCTGAGTCAAATTCGCTCAGGTCGATAACATTTATACCGTTGTAGCTTTTGAGCGAACGGATTTCATTTGCGCTGAGATCGGTTGCATCGAGCGCGGCAACGATTTTGTGAATGTTTGCGCTGCGGTCGGACAAGTCGTCGCAAAGCGCCGCGACCGGCCACATTGCTAGGACGCTCCACAAGAGCCAGATAGCAGCAATTTTCATCGCGAGTTCCGACAAGAAACACTACCGGGGCGCAGGTGTCCCATATGGCTGGCGCAAAGCGGAGTTTCCAAAGCGTCCATATGCGGTGTTCCTGATACCAATTGTCCCCCGCAGGGCCTGGGCGGCAACCTCGTCACCGCCCGAGAGCAGCCACTTATTTAACTGTCGGTCGCCGGCATCTCGTCGGCAGACGAATCCGGAGTTACCGTTCGCGCTGGAAGCGATTCCATCGCTATGAGTTGGTCGGCACAGATATCAGAGGCGCCGCTAACTTGTTTATCGAGTGCCGTGACAGTGTTCCATCCGCCATCCTCGATGAAGTCATCCTGCTGATAGGCGCTCTCCTTCTTCAGAGCGACGAGGTTATTTGCGGCGTTTGCGTCGGCGATGAAATTCTCGACACAGAGCGATGCGACCAGTTGCTCACGTGCGTCCTGCGAGGCTTGGTCCGCCATCGCTTGAGCAGAGCCGCCTGTGACCCATCCGGCCCAAGTGAAGCCGACAACCATCGTCAAGACACTGGCACCGACTGCTGTCCAGACGAGCCCACCCTTCGTTGGCCGATAATCGTTCCATCTGGTCGTAATGCTCATCTTTCGCTCCCTATTTGTTTCAATCGGATAGACAGCGTGAACCTACAGGTGGTGGATGTCAAATATCGCTAATACTAGGACCGCTAGCTCGGAGCGGTCCGGACCCTAAGCGGCGCTCGGGGACGTTACGGCGGGGTCCGCACGCAAAGCCCCGAATATGCCCCGGTGGGGCCTCGGATACGGCAGCTTCCGCTCGGGGCAATTTCAATCGCACCAGACAGGAAGGTGAGATCCTAAAAACGTGCAAGTCGCCATTGGACGCGGAAGAAATGGAAGCACCGAGCTCAACTGCAATTCGCGCGCAGGTTGTCCGAAAGCGCAACGTGTGGTTACCTTGTTGTGGCGGCGGGCGGCTATCGGAGAGGGACAATGCCGAGATTGACACTCAAACTCCTGCCGATCCTGCTTTTGCCGTTTGCTGCGGCTGGGTGTGTCAGCACCGACGATCAGCGCGCGATGGACGCTGAAAAATGCAACTCCTTCGGGTTCCAACCGGGAACGGACGGCTTTGCCACGTGCATGATGAGGCAAGATGCGCAACGCACAGCGGATGAACAGCGCTCGCTCGACCGAATGGAGGCACAAGAACGACGCGATCGCGACCGGCAGGCATCGCAACGCAGCGACGACATCGATACGCGGCCAAGCTTCGATAGAGACGGCAATCCCAATTTCGATCCCGATGGCAACTACATCGGTTGCCACGGCATCGGCTGTGAAGTCGACAATCCTGACGACGATACGGACGGTTAAGCAGGGTTACAGAAGACCGCCTGGGCCGGTGCCAGCGGGGCGATGAACTGGGACATTTTCAGCCCCTATTCAATTGGAAGATCGCTGGACCCGGAATGGTCGGCGGCGGGGTTAGCTTCACCCTTGCTCGTGTTCCGCTCAAAAATTACCTACGCGCGTCCTCCACGCTCTGCTGACGTTTTCGTCGGGAACGTCACCGCGGGACAGTTCGTCGCGCATTTCTTCGAACTCGTCGGGATAGAAAACTCCACGCATCGAAATTCTAGAGGTTGTCATTACTACCTCCTTTTCACTCTAGGGCGTGAGCATGATGATCGCTGACAGCGCCAGCGCGCCGACAATGGACTGACGATGTGGCATCATCACCAGGAACAATGACACCAAGAAGGCAATTCGGCTACTGGTCGATGACGAAGTGTTTCACCGAATCCTAGACTAGTACATTGGAGATCTCCTCAACCGCCGTGACAGCTCTTTATGCGACCGAATGCATAAGATCTATTTTATCGCGGTTAACACATAATCCGTCGTTATGTGCTAAATCCGATATTGACCTTTTATCGGAATTAGAGCATAACTACCGAAATGACAAACTTGGCACGCAATCCGAAGCAGATCGGAAACATCGTACAGCGCGCCCGCAAAAAGCAGGGCCTTAACCAGACTGAGCTCGGCACCAAAGCGGGACTGCGGCAGGAGACCATTTCCCTTATCGAAACCGGCAACCCGGCGGCGAAACTGGAGACAGTTCTTGCCGTCCTCGCCGCCCTCGATCTGGAATTCAGAATCCTACCGCGATCGAAACGCCATCCTTCGGACATTGAGGACATCTTCTGATGGCGCGACGTCGCACGTATGAGCCGCTACGCGTTTATCTCAATAACCGGCTGGTCGGATTTTTCAGCAAGGAAACAAGCGGCGCGCTGGAATTCCAGTATGATCAAAGCTGGCTCGATTGGGAGCATACTCTCCCTATTTCACTATCGCTGCCCCTACGGGAAACGCCTTTCCGAGGCAAACCGGTCATCGCGGTATTCGATAACCTGCTCCCCGACTCCGACGCACTGCGCCGCCGGGTGGCCGAAAAAGTCGGCGCGCGGGGAACTGACGCTTACAGCATGCTCGCGGCAATCGGCCACGACTGTGTAGGAGCCCTGCAATTCATCCCCGCTGACGACGAGGCGATCGATGCGACCGGCACGATCAAGGGCGAAGCTGTTGATGACGCGGCTATCGACAGACTTTTGCGCGGCCTCGCGCAAGCACCGCTTGGCTTGAGCCGTGACGACGACTTCCGGATATCGATTGCAGGTGCCCAGCAGAAAACCGCCCTGCTCTACCTTGATGGCAAATGGATCAAGCCGCACGGTGCGACCCCTACAACGCATATCTTCAAGACACAGATCGGCACCTTGCCCAATGGCATCGATTTGTCGAGCAGTATCGAGAACGAGTTCTATTGCCTGAAGTTTCTCGAAGCGTTCGGCCTTCCGGTCAACAAAGCTGAAATCAGAACATTCGGGAAAACGAAGACGCTCATTATCGAGCGGTTCGATCGCCGCTGGACCTCGGACGGAAGATTGCTCCGCCTGCCGCAAGAGGATTGCTGTCAGGCACTCTCGGTTCCTCCTACGCTGAAATACCAAAGCGACGGCGGCCCCGGCATGGTCGCGATCCTCGATCTCCTCAAAGGCGGCGATAGTCCGGCAGAAGATCAGTCTGCCTTCATCAAGGCGCAAATCCTGTTCTGGCTCCTTGGCGCGACCGATGGCCATGCCAAGAATTTCAGCATCTTCCTAGGGAGCGGCGGCACTTACCAAATGACGCCGCTTTACGACGTCCTGACGGCACAACCGAGCCTCGACTCCCATCAAATCCAGCGCAAGCAGATGAAGCTGGCGATGTCGGTCGGCGATAGTCGACACTATCGCATCGACCAGGTTCACGCACGGCACTTCATTCAAACCGGCGCTGAAGCTGGCCTGCCGAAATTTCTGGTTCCTGATGCAATCGAAGACGTCGTCACACGTGCGAACGATGCGATCGAGTCGATCGAAAAGTCTTTGCCCGAGGGCTTTCCTGCCGTCATTCACGACTCGGTTTCTGCAGCGGTCGCTGGTCGGATACGCAACATGACGATGTCGCAGTCGCAGTCGGCACGAAGTCTAAGCCGAGATACAGGTGAAGCTGCGCGAGTGGACAATCCGGTCGTTCTAGCCGCATGGCGAAGGCGCGATACTGGAAACGTTTAAGGACATCCTCGCACAGGACATTGAAGACGGCGTCGTGGCACAGCCGGACCCAACGGCGTATCTGCCGCCATGGTCGACGAAATAGGTCAACAAGCCGGCGGAACATTGGCGAGAATGCGGCGTTTAGCCTTCCGCAACGCAGGAGGCTCTTATGCACGGAATCATCTATCTCGTCGGGCTCGTGGTCGTGATCATGGCGATCCTGTCTTTCTTCGGTCTGCGCTGAGGGAGGCTGAGATGGCAATTGTTGAAGAAACCATCGTAACACCCCAGGCAGATGAGGGTCGTTCGTATGTCGATTGGTCCGCAATTTTCGCAGGCGCCGCGGTTGCAGCTGCCATTTCGTTGGTCCTGCTGACCTTCGGCGCGGCGCTGGGCCTGTCGCTGACATCTGCCCATGAAGGTCAATCGGCATCCTTGTTCTGGATCGCGGTCGTCGGCGGGCTCTGGCTCTTGTGGGTTCAGGTCTCAGCTTCGATGGCGGGCGGCTATCTTGCCGGGCGTATGCGGCGGCGCGTCGGCGATGCGACCGAGTATGAATCCGACCTGCGCGACGGCTCACACGGTGTCGTCGTATGGGCCGTCGCAACGCTGGTCGCAGCTACCCTCGCCTATTCCGGCGCAATGGGCACGGCGACGGTTGTCGGACAGACCGCAGGTGCAGCCGCGTCGGCCGTAGGCTCGGCCACAGTGGCGGCCACCGATGCTCTCGATCCAAATGCACTGCTGGTCGACAGAACGCTTCGCGGCGCTCCGGGTGCCGACCCGATCGACGAAGGCACGCGAGACGAGGTCGCTCGAATCCTGCTGTCAGCCGTGACAACCGATGGCGGACTGGCTGATGCAGACCGCCAGTATCTCGTGGCCGTGGCAGCCGAGCGGGCCGGGGTTTCTCCTGAAGAGGCAGAGCAACGCATCAATGAAGTGATCGCCCAGGCTCAAGAGTTCGAGCAGGACGCGCGCGAGGTGGCGGATCAGGCTCGCCGTACCGCAATGCTTGCAGCCTTTATCGCAGCTGCGTCGCTGGTCGTCAGTGCCGCTGCGGCCTACTTCGGCGGCACACTCGGCGGGAACCATCGTGACAAACAGACTGTCGTCGCGGGCTGGTACCGTCCCTGGTAGTCCTCGTCGATCCCAAGAACTGCCGCCCCGGTCAACCGGGGCGGCTTCAGCAACGGCACTTGCCACCGTTTGCCGAGATGGAGTCGTGCTCGGCTCGGACTCCCAGATCACCGACAAGGGGCGAGGCATGACATATCCCGCCGAGAAGCTTCACCCGCTAGGCAAGTTGGCGGCGTGGGGTGGCAGCGGCGCGCGATCTGTTCTGTACGACGTTGAACGTTGCTTCAACGAGAACAGCGCTGCGATCCTGGAGGCACCCGACATTGGACGGGCATTGCAGGAACAGGTCCTTCCGATCTTGAGCCATCACTACAACACCTTCATTCCCGACGTGCCGGGCGAAGAAGGCGGCGGGACGCCGTCGGCTTACGTCATGGCCGCCGGATGGCGTGACGGTGAACCGTGGATTGTCGAGATAACGCCGTCTGGCATGATCGGCCACTACGCTGATATTGGATTCCATGCAATTGGCAGTGGCGCGGCTATGGCTCAGCAGGCCGGTTCGCTGCTGTCCCACTTCCATCTGACCGAGCGGTCCCTGCGTTTTGGTTGCGCGGCGGTGCTGCGTGTCCTGCAGGCGCTCGACTTGACCTCTTCGAGTGTCGGTGAACCCTTCAGCCTGTGTCGCATCGACAAAGACGGCGCCCACCATCTCAGCGACAAAGAAATCGAAGCCGTAAACAAAGACGTGCGCCGCTGGGAGAAAGCCGAAAAGGCTGCCATCGCTGACATCTTCGATTGATCACCCCTTGCTCAGTTGCCGGCATCGCAGCGTTTACCCCATCCAGGGGCGAGGTTGGCGAATGCCTTGACCACGCGAGGCAGATGAGTCGCACGACCGTCCGTCGGTAGTCGCTTGAGGCCCTACCGCTATGACCAGAAGCCCGGCAGGGGCAAGACAGCGGAGAACGCCCGCCGCGAAACTGCTGAGATCGCCAGATCACTTTGAAACCTCCCGCAGAGACCGCTGTCCCGCCCTTCAGACTGGTTGCTGCCATGAGATAGGCTGCCATCGCCCTGCCACCGGCTTCGGGATCGTCAGGTCCGACCGGGCGAGCGCGCCGAGCACAACCTGCTCGAAGGAGCAAATTCCATTGGCGCGACCAGCGTTGCCATCACTGTGGGGCCCCCGTCCGGCTCGTGCGCCACAAAGAGTAGAAGATGCCAGCGGTAATAATCGCCAGCGTCACGCCGAGCGAGACCGACGCGGGGAATTTCTCCAGGGCGAGCATGTCGGCCACAAAGATCTTCGAGCCGATGAAGATTAGAACCACGGCCAACGCCGGCTTCAGATAATGGAACCGCTGGATCATCGCCGAAAGCGCGAAATAGAGCGCACGCAAACCAAGGATGGCAAAGATATTGGACGTGTAGACGATGAACGGATCTGTCGTGATGGCAAAGATCGCCGGAACCGAATCCACTGCGAAGATAACGTCGGCAATCTCGACCATGACGAGCGCCATGAACAGCGGCGTTGCAAACCAGGCCAGCTTCCCGGTTACCGGATCACGCTTCTTCACAAAGAAGTTCTTACCGTGGTGTTCGTCAGTGACATTTATGAGGCGGCGTACGAATCGGATCACGGGGTTGTTGCCGATCTCGGGCTCCTTGTCGCCTAGCCAAAGCATCTTAATGCCGGTTATTATCAGGAACGCCGCGAAGATATAAAGAACCCAGGAAAACTGAGAGACCAGGGTCGCGCCAAGCCCGATCATGATCGCGCGCAACACGATGACGCCGAGAATGCCCCAGAACAGCACGCGATGCTGATATTTGCGCGGTACTGCGAAAAAGGAAAAGACCAGAGCGATCACGAAGACATTGTCGAGTGCCAGCGTCTTCTCAACGACGAAGCCGGTGAGATAGTTCATACCTGGCTCGGCGCCCAGCTGCCACCATACCCAGGCGCCGAAGAGGAGGCCTAGGCTGATATACATCGATGACAAGATCAGGCTTTCACGAACCTCGATCTCACGATTATCGCGGTGAAGCACACCAAGGTCGAAGACCAGAAGTGCGATGACGATTGAAATGAAGCCGAGCCACATCCAGACCGGCTTGCCGAGCCAGTCGGTGAACAAGAGGGCAATTTCCACGTGAACTCTCCCGCCGGTCGCTCACCAGGTTTGAAATGTCCGACATCGCGAGAGGACCGGCAGCTCTCGCCAGAGGGGCCCGGACCAGGGGATTGAATCGAGCCCCGCCGGTTATGCAGAACCGGCGGCGGATTTCACTTGGCCAGCGCTGGATTGCAGTCGACCAGACGCTCGCAATGAGCGACCCGAAAAGAGGAGTGGCCAATTGGACAAACCAGGCGGTTGATGCGCCACCCCTGCCCATGCCGGCCATCCAAAGGGACTATCCCTGCGCTGCCAGCGTATGCGGCAAGAGCAAGCGGCGACCATGCGGTGCCTGGCGCGCTCCGCCGTAGCCGACATGGGACCGTCTCCCCATCCTCGCGCCTTGCACGATGCATGGCTGCACCCTCACGCCCGTGATCGCGCAGCCGTCGGCGTAGTGAATCTGCGGCGGATGACGGGGATGGATGTCGCCTGCCCTTCCCGGTTGAGCCGCTCCAGATACTCGATCTGCTCCCGGAACCTGAGCTTGAGCTTTTTCAATCCCTGAAGTGCCAGACTGTCCGGTGCAGGACGCGCCTGCACGCTCGGCTGATCTGGTCACGACCGGATGATTGCGCCAATTGATTGTTGAAATGGCGACAATAGCGCATAACTATTGCTCATGCCGTATCGTCCCACGCTTCGCCAACTCGAATATATCGTCGCACTGGCAGAGTGCGGTCATTTCGGGAAAGCCGCAAAGCGCTGTCATGTGTCCCAGCCGACGCTCTCGGTCCAGATTGCCCTGGTTGAAGAGAACCTCGATATCCAACTCTTCGAGCGTACTCCGGCCGCCGTTCTGCTCACGCCCACAGGGGAACGATTTCTCCACGGCGCGCGCGTTACCATCGCAGCCATGAACGATCTGATGGACGCAGTCACCGATGACGCCGCAGCGCTTGGCGGCGTGATAAGGCTGGGCACGCCGTCCACTTTCGGGCCTTACTTCCTACCGACGTTTCTACCCCCATTGCACCAGACGTATCCGGACCTGAAGATCTACATAGTCGAGGATCGTCCGGCTGCGATCGAGACTGCGGTTGCAGAAGGTACGCTCGACTGCGGTCTCGGTCCTTCATGCGGTGAGCCGTCGCTGACATTCATCCCGATTGGGAACGAGAGGCTCTATCTCGGGGTGCCGGCCGACCACCGCCTCGCGCACCGTCACGTTGTCGCCTTGGATGAACTGCGCCAAGAACGCCTTTTGGCACTCGGACGCGGTAATCGGTTGCTGGAAAACGTTCAGCACTTGGCAGAGGCCTCGGGAGCAACGGTCATTGAGGATTATGCCGGCACGAGTCTCGATTCCATTCGTCAAATGATATCAATAGGTATGGGATGCTCCATCTTCCCGGAGCTCTACGCCCGTGCCGAACTCCAGAATGGGCAGGATGTTCGGATGCTGTCGATTGAAGGTTGGATGGAGACGCGCCAAGTTGGTCTCCATTTTCGAGACAACAGCGGACGAAGACGACACTTCGAGGTGCTTGCCTCACACGCGCACCAAGCCGCCTCAACTCTTGGAATAGCTGCAGGCGATATAATCTAGTCACAGAGCCACCGCTCCCGTAACCTGCCTGCGCGACTGACACCGGCAAAGCGTTGCCGGCCCCAAGCTCGACACTCCACAATTCTTTGTGACCTCGCCGCGGTGAACCGCGTGAAGGCTCCCCTCGTATGTCGATGCGAGATGACCCCTGGTCTCTCCCCGAACCGCGAACATGAGAGGAAAGCAAAGATGCTGAAGAAATTGATGATTTCCGGCGCAGCTGCCGTCGCGATGACCACGTCCGTACTTGCCGCAGACATTGTCGACACCGCCAGCCAGGCCGGCAACTTCACCACCTTGCTTGCAGCTGCCGAGGCTGCGGGCCTGGTCGAGACGCTGAAGGGCGATGGACCATTCACTGTCTTTGCGCCGACGGACGACGCATTTGCGGCCCTCCCCGCTGGCACGGTTGACGATCTGCTCAAGGAAGAAAACCGAGACCAGCTCGTGTCGATCCTCACTTACCACGTCGTACCAGGCAGCGTGGCATCTTCCGACCTCACCGAAGGAATGACCGCAGCCACGGTCCAGGGAAGCAACGTTACATTCACGCTTGAGGGCGGCGCCAAAGTGAACGATGCAAACATCACCCAGGCCGATATTGAGGCCGATAACGGTGTCATACACGTCATCGACGCTGTCATCATGCCATCAATGTGATGTCGTCGCAGGGCCATTGAGCCCGGGGCCGCAGCCGCGCGATCGCAACCGGCTGCGGCTTGCCCATACCGAAACGGGAGGTCTCGGTGAATATCGCGGTGGTGGTCGGTTCGACCGGCGGCATCGGCAGGGCACTGCTCGAAGCGCTTGAAGCACAAGGAACGTTCGATGAGGTGATCGGCCTGTCGCGCCGTACCATTCCTCATGTAGATGTTGTCGATGAAGCGACCATTGTCAACGGCGGAGCAAAAACCGGCCATTGGGCGGCGCAAAACCAGGCCACTGGCGCTGCTGCGAGCGGGGAACGTCGGGAGGGCGTAGCCCGACCAGAG
>NZ_JAZHFV010000013.1:0-84480 GCF_040970315.1 Neoaquamicrobium sediminum
CCGGCGGAAGCCGAGGAACGCTACTACGCCATGCTGGAAGAACCAGCCATGGCCGCGTGACTCAAAAGAAACGGCCTCCGGCAAACCCGGGGCGGTTCACCTCCTCATCTGTGGTACTGCTGATCTGCGTCCGGTTGCGGCCCTTCTCCTTTGCGAGGAAGCATGCGGCATCGGCCAGGCCGAGAGCCTGTTCTGTTGCGCCGGCACCGGCTTCGCCGAAACATGCAATACCGACGCTCAGGGTCACTCCGTACCGGCGGCTTTTCCAAACAAAGTCTATGTCCTTCACCGCTCGGCGCAGAGACTCAGCGAGAGCGGCAGAGTCCTCCCGGCCACAATTCCATCGGACCAGAGCAAATTCGTCGCCGCCAAGCCGTGCCAACACATCGTCGCTCTGGCACTGGTGTGCTATGGCCGAGGCAACCTCTTTCAGTAGCTGGTCGCCTGCCGCATGACCGCACCGGTCATTCACAATCTTGAAGTGATCGATGTCCATGTAAAGCAGCGCATGTGGACCGGCGCTGGGAAGGTTGTCCGTCTTCTCAGCGAAATCGCGTCGGTTGGATAAGCCAGTCAACGAGTCATGTGCCGCCTGATAGGACACCTCTTGAGCAAGCTGGTAAGCTTCTGTGACATCATTCCCTTGCACGAAAATGCCGGTAACATTGCCACTCTCATCGAGGATGGGTTGGTAGATAAGATCGATGAATCGCTGTTCCAGCTCTCCATTGGCCACTCTCTGCAATTGGATTGGCATGGCGCGCCCGATAAACGGCTCGCCAGTCTGATAAACCCGATCGAGCTTCTCCAAAAAGCCTTGTGGAACGACTTCCGGCAGCACCTCAGATAACGAATGACCGATGATGGTCCGACAAGTTGATAATATGCGTCGTTGGCAAGTTCATAGATGTGACTTGGACCGCGAAGAACACAAATGAAACCGGGCGCTTGCTGAAACAGCTGTCGTAGCCGTTCCTGCTCGAACTTGCGATCCTGTTCACTTGGAACGCGCCTGCCCCTCACTGTGCTAGTTCGAGATCGCATTGCCGCTATCGACCCGGGAGCGCGACCACTCTTTCGCCAGTTCCTCGCCACCATTCACCCCCGCACCATCACGGCCCTGACTATCCAGCTATGTTAAGACCACGAGAGGGGCTCTCCAGCTTCATCGAAATTACCCGTAATTCGCGCGCTAACATTTGTTAGGCTGGCAGTGTTCACAGCAAGTTAATCGGGTAATTCAAATGATATCAACATCACGCTCCCAATAGCAGGCGCTCTACTGCAGGAATCAGCTGCTGTTGCTGAGGCCTCACTCAACCTGCCTCTCGTTAGAAGTGTTCGACATCGTTCGTTTAAGCCAGATATCCGCGCATCACACCGAACTCCTTTTCGGCGTCCCAAAAAGCGGCAGTCTCAGACCGTGGTTCTCTCGTTGCAGGTCTAGGCGAATTTTGTGTCGATTGGCTTCGACACATGACGATTTCAGAGCTTACGCTTAAGTCCAGGGATGAAGAGCCGGTTCGTCGGCTGGAGGTCTTCACGGGCTCCGGTCGTCGGCGTTAATGGTCGCCGGACGAGAAGGGGCGGATCGTCGGAAAGCTGTGAGGCGACCGTGAGCGTGGTGGCACGGCGATATGCCTTGTCCCCACAGCAGTTGTCGCGTGGCGTCGGGCAGCTCGTTACACTTTGGCGGCATTGACGGCATCCGAACCGTTGTTTGTTCCCCCCGTGGTGACGGCGCCGCATTCGGAAACCGCGCTGCCGTCGCGTCCAAGGCCACGAAAACGGAAGGCTCGAGACGCTGGCGGGATCGAGCTTGAGATCAACGGTATCGCCATACGAGTTGGCCGGGGAGCCGGCGCCAGACGATTGCGGCGGTGATCCGGGCGCTGAAAGCAAACATCGTGATCGGGCCGCCAGGTGCCGTCAAGGTCACGGTGGCGACGGAGCCGGTGGACCTCCGCCAGGGAGCGGAAGGGCTGGTCGCGGGGGTGCGCGAGACGATGGGGCCGATCGCTTTAGCGGTGCGGTCTATGTCTTCCGTGCCAAACGCGGGGTCTAATCGATCCGGATGGGGTGAAGCGACGGTTCTGGGTGCCACGTTCTTCCTCACCATCTTCCGTGACCTGACCGAAGCAATCGTCGTCGGTTTCGCTCTGGGATCGGTGCTCTTCATTCACAGAATGAGCCGCACGACCGCCGTCGCGACCCACACTCCATTTGTAAGCCGGGACGAGGCTGATACAACGCGTCCGCGCGGTGCCTATGACGAAGAACTCGCGGCAAACCCGGACGTGGTTGTCTAACGCATCACCGGAGCGCTCTTCTTCGGTGCCACCGCTTCCATCGGTTCGGTGCTCGATCGAATCGAGGACAGCCACAAGGCGTTGATCGTCGACTTCTCGGCCGTCCCGTTTCTCGACTCGACGGGAGCCAACATGATGAAGGGGGGCTAGCCCACAAGGCGCACCAGCGCCACGTTGCGCTGTGGCTGACGGGGGCAAGCGACGACATACGACGAGTGCTGATCACGCATGGGCTGAAGCAGCCCATCGTGCACTACGCGTCCACTGTCTCGGATGCCGTGGCTACGCTACTGATAGACAAGCAGGGAGTTGGCCAGACGCGATAGGCACACCGCCGTTCGGCCGCCGGCAAGTGATGCCCCGGCTCCACCTCCACTCTGGAGCGTGAAGAACGATGTTCGAAGCCTTTGATGGCAGGCATATGCCGAAGCCCAGCCCCCGACCAGCGCAGCGGCCTGAACGCAGCGCTGCAGGGCGTGTTTCATTATCCCTGTTCCCACGCCCTGCCCTATCCATTGGATGTCGGTAGCGAGTTAACCGTCGAAAAGGCAGGAAACTGGGTCGGGCGGCTGGTCACTTCGAACAAAGCGAAGCAACATAGTCGGAGCCATCAAAGTCGGCGCAAGGGCGCGTGGCCGACACCCGCCCTACCTCATGAACTACAACGGACGCCTGTAATGCCCTCATGCTGACTGGAGCGTGCGCGTGGATTCAGCCAGTGGACGAGCGTGGGATTTGCAGGCTCGGATGGCGACGCCGAGCACGGTCCGTCATTGCCGCGCTGATTGGGACCTGCAAGCTAAACGTCGTTGAGCCGCGAACGACCACCTCAACAGCCAGATCGACAATCTCCTGCCCTAGGCCTATATCCGGGCTGCCGAACTCGAGGCCGTGGCCTGAGAACACCCGTTATGGCCATTCAGCGTGCGCTGCGGTTCGTCCCCCGCTTGTCTGACCATCCGTCGTTCGCGGACGCATGACCCGTTCATTTCTAGCCCGTTGAAGCCCCGCAAGCGGATTTTCTCTCCCCTCGTCCAAATCGCGTCGCCATCGACAATGCAATTGACGCGCTTGCTGCGTATCCGGCCGATGTACCCGACGCAGCTTCCACCTGACGCTCTTGGGGAACGCTCTCCCAACTTTGCGCCCCCTGCACCGATAAGCGCAGCGCGAGACCCAAAGACAAAGACCGGCGGTTGCGCGAACATGGCAGCCATTCCGCTTGTTCGAGCCAATGTGATGTGACTGGTTTTGATGTGATCATCGCGACGCGGACGAGAGAATGATCGGGGAGGATGAACACACCTAAAGGCCGGCATGATGAAAGGCTATCGTGAAGCTCTGCCTTTGGCGCTACTTCTCACAAGCGCTATCCTGTTGGCAGCGTTCCTCGTCGCGGCGGCGCTGCTCTTCTGACAGTTAAAAAAAGTGCCTCGCGACCAAGCGGCGCGAGGCAATCGGCCGAGGGGTAAGTCGGGATCCATGGCCGTGGTGCAGCGGACCACGATACACATCAGGCGTCAAGTCAGTGCGGGATGATACAGAAAGAACTGAACCCTCAACATCATTCGACGGCTCCAACCCTGTGTGCAGGTCGAGCGCCCAGTCGCCACGGACGCGATCAGAAGCTACTTAGAGCCGATAGCAATACACTGCCGCCCACAAAGGCAATCGTTGCGATTGAGGTGAGTAAGAGCGACGCGACGACCGTACGTGCTGTATCTCGAAAATCGTACATAGGTACCTCCGGCAACTCTCCCGTAGGGGAAATCCTTGAGCGCGTCACGGGTTCCAACAAGAAGCGCGCGCCAGCTCGCTGCCCGCCATCCTGTCCAGACAGCCGGCGTAGGCAGAAAGGCTCAGGCTCCGGCTTAGGGAGAGTCTAAGTCTCAGGGAGATCGGAAAATCGGGGTAAAGGAGGGTGTCGCGCCGCCGCCAATAGCCGACGGACTTAACCCGTGGATCATTGAGGGGAACCCAGCGAGCGATAATATGGCGTAGTCAGTTGCCCGTCAGTTGCCCGGCACGACCGGTGGCGCCCAATCAGCGCCCACCCGATGCCGATGACGAGAGGATACGGCCAAGCGTGGCGACGAGGACTAGCAGGTTGCAGGCCAACGTCACCGCCATCGTGGCGACCATGCTTTTCGGCGTGATCACGGTAGGATTATTTTAGGTACAAGTTCGCCAATTCCGGGCGACGGAATATCGGCCGATTGTTGCTGCTCACGTCTAGGCTTCGCTTCTATGCTCGACAGAGGTGCATCGTTTTGTCTGGTCCTGGTCATGCTTGAGCCTAGCAAGGGCTATTCGGGTCGCTTCCAGTCTGTCGGCGGCTTCCAACAGGAGCGATACAACTTCAATCTTGGTATAGCTACCAGGTGCGGCGGCAACTTCGCGCAATCTGTTGGTAAGTTCGGGCATGGCTCCTCCTTTCAATGGGGCATTATACGCCCGCTCATCGGACGCGTGTCAAATCGTCCAGGCGGAATGTCTATAAGTGGTGCCACTATCGTGGGGATGCTTGCGCCGCGCCTACCGCGGACCTGCAACGTCAGGTGTGCTCACCATCGGTGAAGCAACGCGGCTTTCCTTGAGCGCAACGGCCTCGATGGGAGAGCGAGTGCATTACACTTGGATTTCTCGTTACGGCCGGAGTGTTGTCATGAACGCGTTCGAAATGGGCGCGGATCGCCGAAAAAATGCTCTGTTTCGTCGTCTCCCGCCGTCTCGCGGCAAGTAAGTGTCTCGAGCGCGATTAAACCAGTTCCAAATATCCCCACCCGTATTTTAGCAAAATGCTGGAGAGCGCAGTGCCTACGGCGACCACTGCAATGAGGCGACGCATGCGCTTCCGCCTCGTTCGTTCACCGGTCCAGTCGTAGCGGGGTTCGTAGTTCATCGTCCAAACCGAGGGCCTTCTCCAGCCTTCGCCCTTTGACAGCCATTTCGCTGCATAACCCGTTAGCGGCCCAATGCTGCGGACGCTCCAAGTTCGCTCATCTTGTTGAAGAATGGCTCACCGCCCGCTCTCTCTGCACCGTCGGCAAGCACGTTGTCTGCCAATTGATGCCGAACCGCGGCGCCTCTGGAGGGATCCGGATGCCCCGGCAGACAGCAAGGGCGGACGAGCGTGCCTGCCAGGGCGTCATGGATTGCTACTCCAGACATTAGCAACACGTGAACTATGACGTCCGATGGTTAATGAGAGCTTAAGGCTATTGCCGATCCATCTATTGCTTATGGCATTTCGCCAACGTGCCTCCAGGGTACGGCATTTTTGAACTCGATACGGGTGACGTAGACTACCTTGGCGTGGGAGCCTTGACGACACCCATCCGCGGCGAAAGGGCCGTCACGGCGACTTTGTCCGATCCCAACCTTGCCTGTTACGCTTCCGAATAGGGCCGTTGATTTTTGTGCAGATCTTCAGGTCCCGGTCGGTTCGACCCAGATGCCGGGACGATCTGCGCCGCGCAATATTTAAACTCCGGGATTTTGCCGTATGGATCGAGCATCGGGTTGGTGAGCTTGTTGGCGGGGCTCTCGTTGAAGCAGAACGGCATGAAGACCATACCGTCGGCGACTTCCCGGTCGGCGCGAAGAATCGCCTCGACGGTGCCGCGCCGCGTCTCCACCGCGATCACCTCTCCCTGCGACAGCCCGCGACGCTTGATCTCATAAGGGTTCATCGCGGCTATACCGTAAGGCTCGATGGCATTGAGCACGCCCGCGCGACGGGTCATGGCGCCAGTGTGCCAGTGCTCCAGCAGGCGCCCAGTGGTCAGCACCAGCGGGTATTCGTCGTCGGGAACCTCGTCAGGCGGCAAAAGGTCGGTCGGCACGATGCGCCCGCGTCCGTCGGTGGTGGGGAAACCTGAGGTGAAAACGACCTCGTTGCCGGGGACATCAGGTCCGTCGGCTGGATAGACGACGGATTCCTCGCGTTCGATGCGTTCCCAGGAGATGTGCTTCAGCGAAGGCATCACCTGTGCCATCTCGGTGTAGACTTCCGAGACATGGCCGTAATTCCAGCCCAGTCCCATGCGGTTGGCGAGCTCGACGATCAGGTCGAGATCTTGCCGCGCCTCGCCGGGCAGGTCGAGTGCAGGCCGGCCGATCTGCACCTGCCGGTTGGTGTTGGTGTAGGTGCCGAGTTTTTCGGCATGGGCCGATGCCGGCAAAACCACATCGGCATGCCATGCCGTCTCCGTCAGGAAGATGTCCTGCACCACCAGATGTTCCAGTTTGGCGAGGGCCGCACGGGCATGGCTCTGGTCGGGATCCGACATCGCCGGGTTCTCCCCCATGATGTACATGCCGCGGATCTCGCCGTCGTGAATGGCATCGACGATCTCGACAACGGTCAGCCCACGCTTCGGATCGAGCGTCTGGCCCCAGAAATTCTCGTACTGGCCGCGGATATCAATGTTCTCCACCGACTTGTAGTCGGGGAAATACATCGGGATGAGCCCGGCATCGGAAGCCCCCTGCACGTTGTTCTGACCGCGCAGCGGATGAAGCCCCGTGCCGGCGCGCCCGACGTGGCCGGTGATCAGCGCCAGCGCGATCAGGCAGCGGGAATTGTCGGTGCCGTGTGTATGCTGGGAAACACCCATGCCCCAGAAGATCATCGAGCGCTCAGCCTTGGCGTAGGTACGCGCGACCTGACGCAGCACATCCGCCTCGATGCCGCAGACCTCGGCCATCGCCTCGGGCGAGAAGTCCCTGACCTTGGCCTCCAGCGCCCGGAAGCCGGAGACGTTGGCCTGGATGTACTGCTCGTCGTAGAGCTTCTCGTCGATGATGACATGCAGCAGGGCGTTGAGCATCGCCACGTCGCTGCCGGGCTGGAAGCGGAGCGAGTAGGCGGCGTGGCGCATCATCTCCTGGCCGCGCGGATCCATGACGATCAGCTTGGTGCCGCGCTTGGCCGCCTGCTTGAAATAGGTGGCGGCGACCGGATGGTTAGTGGCCGGCCGAGCCCCGATGATGATCACGCAATCGGCCTTCAGCGCATCCATAAAAGGCGCCGATACCGCGCCCGAGCCGACACCCTCCATCAGGGCCGCCACCGAGGAAGCATGGCAGAGCCGCGTGCAGTGGTCGACATTATTGGTACCGAAACCCTGCCGCACGAATTTCTGGAAGAGGTAGGCCTCCTCATTCGAGCCCTTTGCCGAGCCGAACCCAGCCAGTCCCTGCCCGCCATGTTCGTCACGGATACGCTTCAGGCCGCCGGCCGCGCGCTCCAGCGCCTCCTCCCAAGTCGCCTCCCGGAAAATCGTCAGCGGGTCGACCCCGCGCAGATCGATGTCGCCGGCCTTGGGCGCGTCGTCGCGGCGGATCAGAGGCTTCGTCAGCCGTTCCGGCGACATCGCGTAGTCGTAGCCGAAGCGGCCCTTGACACACAGCCGGCTCTCGTTGGCCGGACCGTCGCGGCCGTCGATCTGGACGATCCTGTTGTCCTTGACCGCGACCTTCGTCTGGCAACCGACGCCGCAGAACGGACAGACCGAATCGACGACCGTGTCGAATTCCTGGACGACACGGGTCCTTCCCGCCTCGTCCATCAGTGACTTCTCGTAGAGCGCGCCGGTCGGGCAGACCTGAACGCATTCGCCGCAGGTCACGCAGGTCGACAGGCCCATGGGGTCGTGCATGTCGAAGACGGGGACGGAATGGTTGCCGCGTTGCGCCATGCCGATCACGTCGTTGACCTGCACCTCGCGGCAGGCACGCACGCAGGCGCCGCAGGTGATGCAGGCATCGAGGTTGACCGCGATGGCCGGATTGGTGACGTCGAACTCCGGCCGCATGTCGTCTACGGCGAAACGGGATTCGAAGCGCCCCTGCGCAATGCCCATCGAACTCGCCCATTCCCAGAACGGGGACTGCGGGTCGGGGCCTTTCGCGACCGGCCGCATGTTGCTGGCGAGAAGCTCGAACACCATCTCGCGCGATTTGCGGGCGCGCTCGGTGTCGGTCTTCACCACCATGCCCGCGGTCGGCTTGCGTATGCAGGAGGCAGCCAGAACGCGCTCGCCTTCGACGTCGACCATGCAGGCGCGGCAATTGCCGTCGGGACGGTAGCCGGGCATGTCGACATGGCAAAGATGCGGGATCTTCGTGCCTTCTCGCCTGGCGACGTCCCAGATGGTCTCGTCCTGTGCGGCGGTGACGGTCTTCCCGTCGAGGGTGAATGTGATGCGGTTTGCCATCAGAGATCACTCCGGAAATGCGTCAGCAGATGGTTGACCGGGTTGGGCGCCGCCTGGCCGAGGCCGCAGATCGACGAATCCCGCATGACCATTTCGAGGTCGCGGATGTTACTCTCCGGCAGTGGCCCCACTTGCTTCAAGAGGGTCACCAGCTTTTCGGTTCCTTCGCGGCAGGGCGTGCACTTGCCGCAGCTCTCATGCTTGAAGAACTTCATCAGGTTGAGGGTGACGTCCCTGATGTTGTCGGCCTGCGAGAACACCACAACGGCATGCGATCCGACGAAGGCGCCCTGTTTTGCAAGCTCGCCGCCGAAATCGAGCTGAATGTCGCCCATCGACGCCGGCAGGATACCACCGGAAGCGCCGCCCGGCAGATAGGCCTTGAACTCATGGCCGTCGGCCATGCCGCCGCAATGATCCTCGATCAGTTCGCGGACGGTGACGCCGGCGGGCGCCAGCTTGACGCCGGGCTCCTTCACGCGTCCCGACACCGACCATGAGCGGACGCCCGGATGGTCGGGGCTGCCGAGGCCCGCAAACCATTCGGGCCCCTTCTCGACGATGTCGCGGATCCACCACAGCGTCTCGACATTGTGGTTGAGCGTGGGACGCCCGAACAGTCCGACCTCGGCGATGTAGGGCGGACGGTGGCGCGGCATTCCGCGCCGCCCCTCGATGCTCTCCAGCATCGCGCTCTCCTCCCCGCAGATATAGGCGCCAGCGCCGCGCCGCAGTTCGATGAAGCCGGGCTCGACCAGCCCCGCCGTCTCGAGGGCCGCGATCTCCGTGCGCAGGATGGCCAGCACGGCCGGATACTCGTCGCGCATGTAGAAATAGATGCGCTCGGCTTCGACCGCGTGAGCCGCGATCAGCGCGCCCTCCAGGGTGCGGTGCGGGTCCTTTTCGAGATAGATGCGGTCCTTGAAGGTGCCGGGCTCGCCCTCGTCGCCGTTGATCGACATCAGGCGCGGGCCCGGATAGGAGCGGACGAAGCCCCATTTCTTGCCAGCGGGGAAACCTGCGCCACCGAGGCCGCGCAGGCCTGCATCGCCCAGCATGGCGATGATTCCGTCTGTGGTGACCGCGCCGTCGCGGATGCTTTGCAGAAGCCGATAGCCGCCGGTACTGCGATAGGCGTCAAGCCCGATATAGGCGGGAACCCTGACCCGGATCTCTCCGGCATCCACCATCTGCAGCAGGTTCCCTGCGGTCGCGTGGTCGACCTCGCGATCGCCTATGCGCGCGGCAGGCGCGCCGGCGCAGCGGCCCATGCAGGGCGCACGCATCACCCGGATCGCCGCCGGATCGGCGCCCGCCTGCAATTCGGCAAGTAGCGTTTCGGCGCCCGCCAGCATGCAGCTCACCGAATCGCACACGCGGATCGTCAGCGGCGCCGGCGAGGCTTCCCCTTCCTTCACCACGTCGAAGTGGTCGTAGAAGGACGCCACCTCGTAGACCTCGGCCTGCGAGAGGCGCATATCCTCCGCCAGCGCCCGCAAATGCTGCGCCGACAGATGGCCATATCGGTCCTGGATCATGTGCAGGAACTCGATCAGCAGATCGCGCCGTCGCTCGCCCGCACCCAGCAGCGCACGGACCTCGGCGAGCGCGGCATCATCCAGCGGACGCCCCTTTGGTCCGCGATCACGCCGCCGTCGATCCTGCATCGTCAAGCCCTCAATCCCCGGATGTACCTTCCATCTCTGTTAACAGCATTTCCGACACCCTAGGATGTTGATTATGAGGCACGATATGTTCCCTGCACGACGGACGCGAACATCGCCCGAAAGATCGGCGGAATGCAGGGCACCCTGACGCCCCCTCTCACGGCTTCATGATCTGCAACTTCTCCACCACGAACACGAGACGATCGCCGTCGCGCCTCGTCGACTCGAGCCTGTCGCCCGTCTCGTTGAGCAGGTTGGGGATGTCGATCGCCGCCAGCGGGTCGGTGCAATGGACCTCGAGCCCCTCGCCCGGCTTCAGGGTCTTCAGCGCCTTGCGCGTCTTGAGCGCAGGCAGGGGACATTTCAGCCCCGTCAGATCAAGCTTTGTCGTCAACATCATGAGGACGCATGATGCCCGACGCGGCGCGACGACGTCAATCGGCTCCGCTGTCGCGCATGGCTCTGCAAAATGCCGGTCAAAGCAGACTGGAATAGGTGAGGAACCGGACGGTTTCACCCGGCTCCACGCGCGTGACCTCCTCGCCGAGCTCGACGAGGCCATCGGTCGCGACGAGCGACGACAGCAGCCCGGCGCCCTCGCGCGGAAACTTGGTTGCCTCCAGGGAGCCATCCGCGGCCGTGCGGAGCGTCACCCGCACATATTCGCGTCGGCCTTGCTTCTTGCGATAGGAGAAGGCTGTCCGCACGGCACTCGGGATCGGCGGCAGCGGACGGGTTCCGGCAAGGGTGAGGATTGCTGGGCGGGCGATATGCGCGAAGGTAACGAAGCTCGCGACGGGGTTGCCGGGCAGCCCGATGAGCGGGGTTCCCCCGATCACGCCCATGGCGACCGGCCGGCCCGGCTTGATAGCCACGCGCCAGAACACCAGCGTCCCGCAATTCTCCACCGCGGCCCTCACGCAATCGGCGTCGCCCGTCGACACGCCCCCTGAAGTCAGGATGAGGTCGTGCGTCGACGCCGCTTCGCTCAGCTTGGCGGCGATCAGATCGCTGTCATCCGCCAGGATGCCCAGATCGGTGACGTCGCAGCAAAGCCTGGCGAGCATAACCATCAGCATGCTGCGGTTGGAATCGAAGAGCTGCGCCGGCCCGCGCATACCACCCGGCGCGACGATCTCGTCCCCGGTAGAGAACACCGCGACGCGCACCTTGCGCCTGAGCTCGACATTCGCATATCCGAAAGCCGCGGCGAGCGCGACATCCTGCGGGCGCATGCGGTGTCCCGCAGGCAGGACCGTCTCGCCCAGCGCGATATCCTCGCCCGCCGGGCGCACATTGGCACCCCTTTTCAGGCCGGGCGGGAGAATGACACCGCCGGTATCGTCCACGCGCACATCTTCCTGCATGAACACCGTATCGGCCCCTTCCGGCATCGGAGCGCCGGTGAAGACGCGCACGGCTTGACCCGGCGGCACGACCACATCCGATGTCATGCCGGCCTGGAGCCTGCCGGTAACGGCGAAGGGCGTCTCGCCGGTCTGCGGCAGGTCGTCGCCTCGCACCGCATAGCCGTCGACTGCGGAATTGGTGAAGGGCGGCAACGGCAGCGGCGCGGTCATATCGCTTGCAAGGACGCGCCCGTCCGCCAGGACGAGCGGCACCTTCTCGGTCTCGCGCACCCCACTGAGCTTCGAGGCGATCAGTGCGGCGGTCTCGTCGATGGACCGCATCGGTCCGCCAAACGCGAAACAGTCATCCGAAAGTTGCGCCATTTGCCTTCTCAATCTGCCGGCGCGCGGAAGCCTTAGCCGCAAGCGCGCCGATCCGGGGGCCTTTTTTAACCTGCCTTCGTTTGAACAGGCTATAAAGTACGGGTCAAGCCGACGCTGGCGCGACGCCGGATACGACTTCAGGAGACTGCCATGCATCAGTCGATACGCCAATCGGACCTCGCGATCGTCCTGCCCAACCCGCAGGATACGCGGCTGACGGAGCTGGTTACCGGCATCGACCATACCGGCGCGGCGGTAGAGGTCCGCGTGCCCGTGGAGCGCGCCCTGACGCTCTATCTCAACGCGCAGGAGATCGTCACCATGATGACGATCAACGACTACCCGGAATATCTCGCGCTCGGCTACCTCCTGAACCAGAACATGCTTCTGGCCGACGACGTGGTGACCGACGTCGAATATGACGAGGACCTGCAGGTCGTGGTCGTGCGCACCGAGCGCAATACGGATTACGAGCAGAAGCTCAAAAAGCGGACGCAGACATCGGGCTGCGGCCAGGGCACGGCGTTCGGCGACCTGCTCGAGGCGATCGAGGACATCGCCCTCCCCGCTTCCGAGCTTCGCACCTCCTGGCTCTACAGGATGACGCGCGAGATCAACACCACGCCCTCGCTCTATCTCGAGGCCGGCGCCATCCATGGTTGCGTGCTTTGCAGGGAGGGCGCGCCGATCTGCTACATGGAGGACGTGGGCCGCCACAACGCCGTCGACAAGATTGCCGGCTGGATGTACCGCCATGGCGTCGACGCGGCCGACAAGATCCTCTACACCACCGGCAGGCTGACTTCCGAGATGACGATCAAGACGGTGCGGATGGGCATCCCCATCCTGGTCTCGCGCTCGGGTTTTACCGCCTGGGGCGTGGCGCTCGCGCGCGAGGTCGGGCTGACGCTGGTCGGCCGGGCGCGCGGCAAGCGGTTCACCGCACTTTCGGGCCAGGAACGGATCGTTTTCGACCAGGATCTCGCCGCCGTGGACGAGGAAGCGCCGCGGCACCGCCGCAAGGGTGCAGAACATGACGACTGACCGGGCCGCTGCTACCCCGTGCGTGGTGCTTGCCGGCGGACTGGGCCGGCGCATGGGCGGTGGCGACAAGCCGATGCGCGAGATCGGCGGCCGCGCGATCCTCGACCATGTCGTCGAGCGGCTGGGGCCGCAATGCGACGGCCTGTTGCTCAATGCCAACGGCGATCCTGAGCGCTTCACCCGTTTCGGCCTTCCCGTCGTGGCCGACACGGTGGCGGGCTATCCGGGTCCGCTGGCCGGCATACTCGCTGCGCTCGAATGGACGGAGCAGAACAGGCCGGGCGTCGAATGGGTGGTCAGCGCCGCCGGCGACTGCCCATTCCTGCCGCGCGACCTCGTCGCCCGCCTGCAGCAGGCGCGGCAGGCCGAGGGCGCGGATCTGGCTGTGGCGGCATCCGGCGGCCAGGCGCATCCGGTCATCGGGCTGTGGAAGGTTGCGCTTCGGGACGATCTTCGCAGGGCGCTCGTCGAGGAAGACGTGCGCAAGATCGACCGCTGGACCGCCCGCTACCGCCTTGCAATGGTGTCATGGCCGAGCGAGCCGGTGGACCCGTTCTTCAACGCCAACACGGTCGACGATCTCCACGAGGCCGAACGACTGGCCGCGCTGGTTGCCGACTAGAGCATTTTGCAGCCAGGCGGAAATCGTCTGGCGTTCGCACCAATGCGGCCAGGATAACCAGACTAGAGAAACGGAATTGCGTTCGGCAGAACGCCTGTTGCTCTAGCCGGCGCGGGCGAAACCGGCCCGCTCCAGCGCCGCATGGATTTCCGGCGATTGCAGGGCCGTCAGGAACGCCTGCACGGCGGGCTGTTCCCTGCGCGCCGAGACGAGCGCGAAATCATAGTGCTCTTCCGTCAGCGGTATGAAGCCGAGCCCGGCCGCGCGCGCCACGGGCGCGATGGTGACGCCCCAGTCTGCCCGTTCCTGTACGACCGCTGCTGCGACGGCGTTGTGCGAACGCGGCTGGTTCCAGTAGCCGTCAGGGCGCGCCGGGCCGAGCAGTTGATCGATTAGGATGCGCGTCCCCGCACCCTGATTGCGGTTGACCATCAGACAATCCGGATCGGCGAGCGCGCCGGCGACCGCCTCCTCCACACTGCGACCCTCGAAACGCGAATCCCCGGAGCGGAAAACGAGGCCCTGCATGCGTCGCCAGCCCGGAACCAATTCGAGGCCGTCGCCGAGGAACGGCGTGTTGTAGCTTTGGGTCTTCGGATCGAAGAGGTGGATCGGCGCGAGGTCGCACTCGCCGCGTTTCGCTGCAGCGAGGCCTCCGAGGCTTCCCACCGCCAGCGAGCGCACCGATGTCCCGCTCGCCGAGAGCGCACTGAAGACGAGGTCCAGGCCAACGCAGTGGCTGCCGATGACGACGAGGTCGGGAACGCGAACCTGCGGCGTGAACAGCGCCACCGGCGTTTCCGCCCCGGCGGGCAGATGATCGGCCAGCGCTTCGATGCGGATGAAGCCGTCGGCCTGGGCGAAGGAGGTGATGGCTCCCGAGCCCTTTCCGGTCGCATAGGCGGCAAGCCCCTCCGGCCCTTGCACAAGCGAGACCATGACGAACTCCGTGCGCCCGAGTTCGGAGGGAAGGCGCAGCGGAACGCGCGCGCTTACCTGCGCATCGATGCGCGGCGGCAGCCCCGCCATGCGCCGCAATACGGGAACGATCATGTCGTGGAATGTGAACATGGCCGAAGTCGGAAATCCCGGCAGGATGATGACCGGCTTGCCGTCGCACACCGCCAGGCAGAGCGGCTTGCCTGGTTTCAGCGCGACGCCGTGCGCAATGATGCCCGGCTTGCCCAGTCGGCCGATGATGCGATGGCTGACATCACCCGCCCCCTTGGACGTACCGCCGGACAGGATGAGCAGGTCATGGTCAGCGAGCGCATCGCGCATCGCGGCCTCGAGCCTCGCCTCATCATCCGGGAAAGCGCCGAGAAAGCGAGCTTCGCCGCCGTTTTCGGTGACGGCCGCGCTGACGATTGGACCATTGGCGTCGTAGATCGCGGCGGGCCGCAGCGGCTCGCCGGGCTGGACGAGTTCGTCACCGGTGGAAAGGATGGCGACGCGCGGCCTGCGAACCACCGTAATCTGCGCGACCCCGCAGGCGGCGAGCATGCCGATCTCGCGCGAGCCGATCACCGTGCCGGCGCGCAGCACGACCTCGCCTCGCGCCATGTCGGACCCTGCGCCGGAAACGAACTGGCCGGGCGAAACGCTGCGCATTACCTCGATGGCGTCCGCCCCTGCCGGATGCGTATGCTCCATCATCACGATCGCGTCGGCGCCCCGCGGCAGCGGCCCTCCGGTCGCGATGGGAGTAGCGGTTCTGGCCAGCACCGGAATTTGCGGAACCGTTCCGCAGGCGATCGTTTCCGCGTTGAGCGCGAGCCGGACGGGATGCGCCTGCGAGGCGGCGGCGAGATCAGCGGCGCGCAAAGCGAAGCCGTCGACATTGGAGCGGTCGAAAGGCGGCACGTCGACAGGCGCCACAACGTCTTCGGCAAGCGCCAGTCCCAACGTATCCGAAAGAACACGCTTCTCCGTCTGTGCCGGCCGTGGAAACAGGGCCGCTTCGAAGCGCGTGAGCGCATCCTCGCGCGACAATATCGTCAGGAACTGCTCCTGGCCGGTGCCCTGCCGGGTAGAAGATATAGACGTGTTCATATCCGGCGGGCTCAATTCGAATGGCGGAGCGGAATGGCGGCAACGGGTGTATCGGCGGCATATCCCTCACTGTCGCCCGGCACCGCGAGCCAGGCATCGGCCAGCCGCATGGCGTCGAGGGGGAAATCGCCGACGGCGAGCGGCGACCACCTGTCCCCCTCTCTGCCGAGCAGGGCGATCTCGCAGATCCCGACCGCGGACGAAATCTTCCGCGAGAGCGGCATGACGATGCCGACCCGTTCGCACCGCCCTGACAGGCGATCGAGGACCGGCTGGACGAGCGCGAGGAAACCGCCGAGAGCCTGGTCGGGCGAACCGGCCAACGCTATCACCGGCGTGCTGCCGAGCCGGCCGACCGCCGTGGTGCGGCCAGGCTGCAGGGCGATTCGGTGCGCAATCAGCACGCCGCGCCGCGCAAAGGCCTCGGCGGTCACGTCGGTGCGGCCGTCGCCCGTGCCTCCGACCATAAGGATGAGATCGCAGGCCTCGCCGTCGAGTGCTGCGGCGATCGTGGCCGCGTCTCGCGCCTTGCTCTGCGTCCCGGCAACGGCCGCGCCTGAAATCTTCAGCCTGTCGATGACGAACTGCGTCGAGAAGGTTTCCCGGCCCGCAGCTGCGACATCGATCACGCGGACCCGTGGAACCCGCACGGCAAGCTCACTCAGTCCCGCCTTGCGCGCGACCAGAAGGTCGGCAGCGCAGATCGTCTTTCCTTCAACGGCCACCGGCTGGCCGGCCGCCATGTCCTCGCCCGCACGGCGCACGCCCTCACCGGGCGCAGCCTCACCGTGGACCTGCGTTATCGGGCCGCTGCCATCGACCAGGCCGGCCTGAAGCACGCAATCGCATCCCTCCGGCATGGTGTCCCCCGTCTCGACCCAGACCGGGACGGCGGCCAGCGCCAGGGGCGAATAGGCAGACGCTCCCACCAGATCGAGCGCGCGACACGCCCAGCCGTCGATTGCGGCGATGTCCTGCACCGGCTGCGCCGGCAGCACATCCGCCATCCCGGCAGCAATGCAACCAAGCGCCTCGCCAAGCGGCGCCAGGCGGGGCGCAACCGGCGACATGCCGTCAAGCAAGGCGGCAAGCGCCGGGTCGAGACCGGTCAGGGCGCCGGTCGGGAAAGGCATTCTCATCATGTCGCGATGATGGACAGACGCGAACGCCTTTGCAACAAGGGTCAGGAGCGCGCCTGCTCGGCGTTCGGGAAGAAGAGCTGCTGGCCGTCGATCTTGTGTTCGCCGATCGAGGTCTGCCCCTCGGGCGAGATCAGCCAATTGATAAAAGCCTTACCGGCCTCCGCCTTGACGCTCGGGTGTTTTTCAGGATTCACCAGCATAACGCCATACTGGTTGAACAGCCGCTTGTCGCCCTCGACCACGACTTCGAGATCGCCGCGGTTCTTGAACGCCAGCCAGGTGCCGCGGTCGGAAAGGACGTAGCCGTTCATGGCGGAGGCCGTATTGAGCGCCGCTCCCATGCCCTGCCCGATCTCCTTGTACCACTGGCCCTTCGCAGTTTCGATATTGAGGTCGGCCTCCTTCCAGAGCCTGAGCTCGGCGGAATGGGTGCCTGACTTGTCGCCGCGCGAGACGAACGGCGCTTCCTTGTCTTTGATCGCGGTCAATGCGGCCGCTATATCCTCGGTGCCGCGGATGCCGGCGGGGTCGCTCTTGGGGCCGATCAGCACGAAATCGTTGTACATCACGTCGAACCGCTCCGTCGCGAAGCCCTCCTCGACGAACTTCTCCTCCTGCGCCTTGGCATGGACGAACACGACGTCGGCATCCCCGCGGCGACCGGTGTCGAGGGCCTGCCCGGTTCCCTGCGCCACAATCTTGACGTCGATCCCGGTCTTCGCCTTGAACACCGGGAGAATATGGTCGAACAGGCCGGAATCCTGCGTGGAGGTTGTCGATGCGACGACGATCGACTGGTCCTGTGCAAGGGCCGGCGTGCCGCCTGACAGCATCAGGAGCATTACGAGGCTAGAGAACGTTCGGCGAGTCAGCATCTCAATCTCCGTTCGGTTGATCAAAGGACGAGATCGCCGCGCACGAAGGCTGCAGCTTGCGGGGTCGCCGGCCGGTCTAGGAAATCGCCGGCGGACGCATGTTCGACCAGGCTGCCGCGAACGAGGAATACGACCTCCCCCGCAAGCCTGCGCACCTGACCGAGATCGTGCGAGGCCATGACGATTTTCGTGCCCGAATGGGCGGCGGCGAGAATGATTTCCTCGACGAAACGCGTTGCGGCGGGATCGAGGCTGGCAGTCGGTTCGTCGAGCAGAAGGATCTCGGGCTGGCGCGCCAGCGCGCGGGCAAGCGCCAGCCGCTGCTGCTCGCCGCCGGACAGGCGGCGCGCCGGGCGCGAAGCGAGCGCAAGCAGGTCGACGCGGTCGAGCAGTTCCTCGGTGCGTCGGGCGCGCTGGCCGCGCGGACAGCCGGCCTGGGCCAGCCCGTAGACGACATTCGCGGCAGCGGAACGTCGCAGCATCACCGGCTTCTGGAACAGGATCGCGCGGCGTTCCGGGCCGCCATCCGTTCGGCCGCCCCAGCTCACCGCGCCCCGCGACGGGCTTGCCAGCCCCATGCAGAGCCGCAGCAGCGACGTCTTGCCCGATCCGTTGGGGCCGAGAATGAGCGTCGGCGCTCCCGGCCCGATCGTCAGGTTCAGCCGGTCGAGTATGGTCGTGGCGCCCACGGTCAGCGACACGTCGCCGAAGGAAAGGGGGAGATCGCTCCTGGCTGCCCGCATCGCTAACCCGCCCGTTGCTCGGACCACACCCGTACCCCCCAAGCGGTGGCGTTGATCAGCATGATCAGGAAAATCAGGATGAGGCCGAGCCCCATTGCCAGCGGTAGGTTCCCCTTGGAGGTTTCCAGGGCGATGGTGGTGGTCATGGTGCGGGTGAAGCCATCGATATTGCCGCCGACGATCATCACCGTGCCCACCTCGGCTGCGGCTCTGCCGAAGCCGGCAAGCAGGACGGTGACGAGACTGAAGCGGCTGTCCCACAGAAGCGTCGCGACCTGTCCCGCCCGGCCGACGCCCATCGCGGTCAGCTCCTCGCGATATTCGAGCCAGAGATCCTCGACCGTCTGGCGGGCCAACGCCGCAACAATGGGCAGCACCAGCAGCGCCTGCGCGATAACCATGGCGGTCGGGGTGAACAGGAGCCCGAACTCTCCCAGCGGCCCGGACCGCGAAAGCAGCAGATAGACCGTCAGGCCCACCACGACCGGTGGCAGCCCCATGAAACCGTTCAGCACCACGATGATCGCCGAGCGGCCGGGAAAGCGTGTCAGCGCGAGAAGGGCGCCGAGCGGCAGTCCCACAAGCGTCGCGATCGCGACGGCCGACAGGCTGATGGCCAGGGACAACCGCACGATGGCGAACAAGGTCGCATCACCGGACGCGATAAGTTGCCATGCGCTGACGGTTTCCGACATCGGCCATCCTACTCAGGTGTATTTTTCACGCATGAGCTTCCTGAATGTCAAATTGTTGAACCTGAACAGGAATATGCATAAGAATGCAGGATGGAGCTTTTAACGACATCCGAGGCCGCCGACTATCTCCGCCTGGGGGAGCGCAAGCTCTACGAGCTCGTCGCGGAGGAACGCATTCCGTGCAGCAAGGTGACCGGCAAGTGGCTTTTCCCGCGGCATGAGCTCGACCGCTGGGTGATGTCGGGATTGGCGCGGCCGGCGGGCATGTCAACGCCCGAGCCGCCGCCGATCGTCGGGGGAAGCCAGGACGACCTGCTCGAATGGAGTTTGCGCCAGTCAGGCTCCGGCCTGGCGTCGCTGACGGAAGGCACGGAAGGCGGCGTCGCGCGGTTGCTGCGAGGCGAGGTCGCCGCGGCGGCGATCCATTTTCACGGCGATACCGCCGACGCAAACATTGCTGCGGTGGCAGCCATGCCCCGGCTTTCCGATGCGGTGCTGGTCGGATTCGCCCGCCGCGAGCAAGGGCTGCTGTTGCCGCCCGGCAATCCGAGATCGCTTCACGGGCTGGCAGACGTGCTTTCTACCGGCGCAAGGATGGCCGTCCGGCAACGCGGCGCCGGCGCGGACATGCTGCTCACCCTTCTGCTGGCAGGCATAGGCGCGCAGCCCCAGGATATCGACCGGCTGGAGCCGCCCTGCCTAACGGGTCCCGACCTTGCGGCAGCTATCCGCACCGGTCGGGCCGACTGCGGGATCGCCACGCGCGCTGCCGCTCGCGCCACCGGCCTGGACTTCGTACCGCTGGCCCGGGAGAGCTTCGACCTGCTGATGCGTCAACGGACCTATTTCCAGCCATCCTTCCAGGCGCTTATACGATTTCTCTCACAAGAAGCCTTCGCCGGCCGGGCCGCCGAGCTTGCCGGATACGACCCGGCCCCCGCCGGGCAGATCCGGTTCTTCAAATAGGGAGCGATCCTATCGCGGCCGCGTCATCCGAGATCGATCTCGCCTTCCACGACATGATGCAGGCCGGCGGCTTCGGACGTGATGACCGCTTTCACGGTTATTCGTCCCTGCCCTTTCAGGCCCTTTTGCTCCACCGCCTTCTCGATCGCCTGCTGCGAGGTCACGCCGACCTGCTTGAGAAACTTGCGCATGGAGACGTTGAAAGGGTCGGTTTCCATATTCTGGGTCATATGATTGCCTCGAACAGTGTGAACGCTGCCGCCGTCCGGCAAGCTCGGGTCCTGCGGCGGAGGCACATCCGCCAACGGAGCACGGAACGGGTCAGGGTGCAATGAAGACGACGCTCGCGATAGGCATGGCGGCAATCGTTTCGTTGATCCTCGGCGCATCTGCGCAGGGGGCGGAGCTGCGCGGCCATGGCGGTCCGGTGCGCGCGATCGCCATCGCCGGCGACGGGCGGACGGCGATCACCGGCAGCTTCGATGCCAAGGCGATCATCTGGTCGCTGGAGACGGGCGAGGCGCGGGAGGTGCTGCTGTTCCACGACGACCAGGTCGACGCCGTCGCATCCCTGCCGGACGGGCGCTTCGCCAGCGCGGGAGCGGACGGCCGCATCGCGATCTGGGAGGACGGCAGGAGCGCGCCCGTTTCTGTCCTGGAAGGACATACCGGGCCGGTCGCGGCACTCGCCGTATCGCCCGACGGCGCGACGCTCGCTTCGGCTTCCTGGGATGCCAGTGTGCGGCTGTGGCCGCTTTCCGGTGGAGAGCCGCTCATCCTTGAGGGTCACCGGGGCAATGTCAACGCGGTTGCCTTCCTTTCCGACGGGACGCTGGCAAGTGCCGGCCACGACGCGGCGGTCATCCTCTGGCCGCCCGAACGCGACACAACGCCGGTCAGGGCCGACATGCCGGTCCCGCTCAGCGCGCTGGTGGCAACGGCGGACGACCGCCTGTTTGCGGGAGGTGTGGACGGAAAGATGCGCGAGGTGGACCGGGATGGCGTAATCCGCGGCGAAATTGCGGTGTCCACCGGTCCGGTAACCGCGCTCGCTGCATCGGAGGATGGAGGGTATATCGCAGCCTCGTCCGTCAGGGGCGGAATCACCCTGCTCGACGCCGGGAGCCTGACACCGATCCGTACCCTTGGTGCGGCCGGCGTACCGGTCTGGTCCCTCGCCTTCTCATCCGACGGCAGGACCCTGCTGGCCGGCGGCGCGGATCGCATCGTGCGGGAATGGGATGCCGGGACCGGACAGCAGCTCGGGACCGCGCCCGAAGGCCCGGCCGATCCAATGGCCGAATATGCAGGCAGTCCCGGCGCGGAAGTCTTCCGCGCCTGCGTGGCATGCCACACGCTCGATCCGGACGACGGCAATCGCGCCGGGCCGACACTGCACGGCATCTTTGGCCGGCGCATCGCGTCGGTGCCGGACTACCGCTATTCGCCCGCCTTCCGGGAGATGGACATCGTATGGACGCCGGAGACGGTGTCGAAGCTGTTCGAGGTCGGGCCAACCAAATACACGCCCGGCACCAAGATGCCGGAACAGACCATCAGCAACCCCGAGGACCGGGCGGCGCTGATCCGCTTCCTGCAGGCCGAGACCCGCGACTGAGGTCACGTCGTCTTGTCGTCCGGGGTTTCCCGGGCGCGGAGATAGTCTTCCGTCGTTCGCGGTGCGGGGCGCTGCCGCGCCTCGTAGGGATCGAAACCCTCGTTCATCACGACCTCGACACGGCAATTGTCGCACATCCGCACCAGGTCCAGCCGTTGCGCGTTCTCTCCCGCGAACATCCAGTGCTTGCCCTCGAGCTTGGCGACGATCCGCTCGACCGTGCTGCGGGTGCCGAACGGAGTGCCGCAGCGTATGCAGTCATAAGGCTCTTCCTGCTTCACCGCGAGGCGCGGTGCGCTCCACGCGGCAAAATCCACCCGCGGCGTCAGGGTGATCACCTTCTCCGGGCAGGTCGCCGCGCAAAGGCCGCATTGGACGCACGCACTCTCGGAGAAATACAACGCGGGATGGTCCTCGCTGTCCGAGAGCGCGCCTGTCGGGCAGGCCGACACGCAGGAAAGGCAGAGCGTGCAGCCGTCGATATTGACGTCAAGCCCGCCGAACGGCGCTGCCGCCGGCAACGCCACGCGGTCCACCGGCGTCGGCGCGGCGCGATGCAGTTCCAGCATCGTGCTTCTCAACAGGCTGCGCTTGTCACCGAGCGGCAGGAAGGTCGCGGGCTTCCGCACGTTCGCCCCCGGGACGATCCCATCGAGAGCCGATGCGAGAATATCCGGATCGTCGGCCTCGATCAGCCCGCAGATATCCGGCCCGTAGCCGAGCGCCTGCCCGACGAGATTCGCGATGACGACGTTCCTGGCCAAACCGTCGAGTTCGTGCTTCGGCTTCGCTGAAGAGAGCGCCCTGACCGCCACCGCACCCCATGCGACGGGCGAGGTCCACGCCTCGACGCCCAGTTGCGTTATCCCGTTGACGGCGACCGGCAGCACGTTTGCGGGCAGACCCAGGCCGAAACGCGCAAGTGCATCGATGAGCGGTTCGCCATGATCGCCATCGTGAAACAGCACGATCGGGTCGCTACCGCCCGCCTCGCGATAGGTGACCAGCAGCGTGCGCAACCGCCGGAGCAGGGCCTCGGCATCGGGGACGGCATAGGCGGCAGCGCCGGTCGGACAGGCGGCAGCACAACTGCCGCAGCCGGCGCAGACTTCCGCATCGATGACGACGTGGTCGCCGGCAGGCGTGATCGCGCCGGTCGGACACAGGTCCAGGCACCGCGTGCAGCCGGTGATGCGCGAGCGCGAATGCGCGCACAGGTCGGCGGTAAAATTGATGTAACGCGGCTTGTCGAACTCGCCCACGAGCCCGGCAGCCTTCGCGACAGCGGCGGCGATTCCCGCCCGATCGGCGGGATCGGCCTTCAGGTAGCCCTCGCGCAATTCGTGGGCCGGAAACAGGGGAACGCCGCCCGAAATGTCGAGAATGATGTCCGCGTTGGAGTTCGCGCCGTCGCGAGGCGCCCCGAACCGCAGGCTCTCGCGCGACGAAGGCGCAGGCATCGCGAAACCGTCCACCGTCAGTTCGAAGGCGCCGAGATGGCCCCGCGCGTTTCGGATCGTCCCCTTCACGACCGGGAAATCCCATACCCGGTGCGGCGGAACGTCCTCTGGACGCGTCAGCAGCACGGTGACGTCCAGTTCGCCGGCGAGCTGTCGACCGGCGTCGACCGCCGCCTCGCCGCGGCCATAGACCAGCACCACGCCGCCGCTTGCAAGTGTGACGGACGCCGGCGGCGCGACCGGTTCTGCGGCCATCGCAATGAGGGCCGCAGCCTTCGGCCCGGCTGACGCGGCCAGTTGCGACCAGCCGGCCGTCTCGCGGATGTTCGCGAAAGCAAGATCGCCCTCGAAGCCGGCATCCTGCGCGACCTCGCGGAACAGCGGCGCCTGCTGCGTACAGGCTATCGTGATGGCACCGCCGGCGCTCAACGCGCCTTGGACGCGGTCGAGTTCGGCGCCACAGAACTGTTCGCCGGATTGGACCACGGCGCTCCTGCACCCGCGGGCGACGCTGTCGCCAAAGCCGGGCATGCTCCTCTCGCAGGAGCAGACGAAGACCGTGCGCGGTTTTTCCAGGCTGCTCATCGTGCCTCCCCGCGGCGCGATACCGCCCACTGCGATAGCGCCTTCACTTTAGAACCATTATAAGGATAATACGCTCGCCGTCATCAGCAATGGACCGGCATCATGTCGCTGCGCGCTTCGGTCATGGACCGGGCACTCGATCTGCCCCCGCTTTACAGCCTCGTCGTCCTGCGAGAGCACGGCGACGCATTTGCGCACGCCTGCACGATAGCGGGCGAGCGGGGCGCGGGCACGCTGGTCTGGGCGCGGCGCTACGATGCGGCCGAATTCGCGGTCGTCCTGGAGCCGGAAGAGCCGCTGGCAGAAGCCCGCCTGGCGCTCTATGCCGGCATGAACGCGCTGGCCGACGCGCTTGCGATGCATGCGCCGCCGTCGCGACCGATCACCTTCGAATGGCCGGACACGATCTGCGTCGACGGGGTGCGCGTGGGCGGCGGGCGCCTGGGCTGGCCCGAGGAAACGTGGGACGACAGGACCCCGGCTTGGCTCGTCTTCTCGGCCACGATCCGCACGACTGTCACCCGTGACGACGAGCCCGGCCTGCGGCCGCTGTGCGGCGCACTCGACGAGGTGGGCTTCGAAGCACCCGATACGGGCGAGATCATCACCAGCTTTTCCCGTCATCTGATGTCCGCGTTCCATCAGTGGAGCGAAACCGGCTTCGCGCCCGTCGCCCGGCAGTGGCTGGAACGCCTTTCACCAACAGGCCAGGATGTCCGGCTCGCCGACAATGGCGACCTGCTGCTTTCGGGAAAGCCTGGCCAGGACGGCTTCGGGAGGCGGGGCCTGGCGAAAGCCGTTGCCTCTCCCAGCTGGCTCGATCCCGCGACGGGAATGCCATGGCTTTGAAGCTGCCGCGCACGATCCGCCTCGATCCCTCGGACACCTTCGTCTATTCCCGCGCCGCGGAACCCGGCGAGTGGGCCGTCACCGGCTCCTTCCTGTTCTTCGGCGCCGATGTCGAGGCTCTTTCCGGCAAGGAACGGCAGGCCTTCCGCGCCGGTTTCCTGGGCGTCGACAGCTTCGGTTGGTCCACCCTCGTCGTCGTGACCGAGGCCAGCGCGGAAGAACGCGCGGCCGTGGTCGAAAAACTGGCTGAGCAGCTCGTCGCCCGTTGCGGCGCGCCGGGGCTGGAGGCCGCGCGGCCGGCCGCCGAGGAAGAGGTCGCCTTCGCCCAGTCGCTGTGCGACCATCCGCCGAACACCCTGCTCGCCCTCCACCGCGCGAGCGAGGAGCCAGGGGTCCGGGAAACCTTCCGCACCCTCCACCGGAAGGTGAGCCGGCTCGATCCGGCGACGGCATTTCGCGTCATCGAAATCGATGAGGAAAACGACCCCGTGGAAGAGGTCGACATCCGGGCATTGGCTGGAAGGGACACGTGAAGGATTTCTGGATTTCCTCAGGTCACCACCTGCTTGATCGGGATCAGGCAGGCCGGCTGATCGTGACCGATACGTTCCTCAAGGCCTATTTCGCGCGGCCCGAACTCATGCCGCCCGAAGAGGCCTGCGAGGCGGAATTGCGGCTGCATCACGAGCTTCTGGCTCACGATCCCCGCCGGCCTGTCGGGCAGGACGAGATCGCCGCGTTGAACGACGCCGACGCGCGCGAGAACTGGGCGTTCATGATCGCCTTCCGCGACCGCCTGCTGGCCGCCCCCTCGATCGAGGCCGCTTATCTCGAGCTGGCGCGCGGCTCGGCAGCCGACACGCCCCCGCTCTTCATGAACCAGCTCGCGCAGGTGGTGCTACGCAATGTGCTCGACGGCGAGGACGACCCCTTCGTCCTGCGCGCGGCCGAACTGTTCTACCGGACGCAGCGAGTGACCTTCCACGAAGGCGCGCTGCTGCTTGCCGATGCCGAAACGATAGAGGTCCATGAGCAGAACCGCCACGCCTCCCCGCTTCTGGGCATGCTCGGCGGACCGGCCGTCACCGAGCTCGCGATCCTCGAGGACAAGAATGCCGACAGCTATTTCGGCAGGAGCGACGCCTTCGACATGGTGCTCAGTCTCAGCGCCGCCGACAGCCCCGCGCGACGCGGCCTTGCCGCCGCGATGGAAGCCTGGATACGCCATCTGCTGGCGGTCGAGGTGACGATCGAACCGGTCGAGCAGATCGAGGACGACGACTGGGCGTGGTTCGTCGGCCTCGACGCCGAGGCGACGCGTATCGGCAATGCGCTGTGGACGGGCAAGGATGTTGATCCGGAGGCGATGGAGAACGTCCTGGCGCTGTTCCGGCTCACCTTTTCCGACACCGCGGAAGCCAGGCCTGACGTGGGTGCGCGGCCCGTCTGGCTGATCATGGCGATGACACCCGACCGGACGATCCGCATGAAGCCGCAGAATCTCGTCGCCGGGCTGCCGCTCCGCACTATGGCGGCGGCGAATTAGGAGCGCAGCATGGTGCGTGAAAAGGTCGAAATCGGGGTTATCGTGGAGCGGCGGGCTCTGAAAAACCCCTGGGTTGACCACGCCTGGGTGCCCGTCGCCTTACTCGTCGGCGTGCCGGCCGCCGCGCCATGGACAGTGCTTGAACAATCGGCGGGGCTGATCCGTTATTATGCCGGCGCGATCGAGATGGAGTTCTTCGGAACGGACACGACGATGTATCGGGAGAACCTGCGTTCGCAGCGGCCCAGCCTCTGGGTGGTGCTGCGTCAAACCGATGTGCCGCCAGGGGTCGTGCTGCACCTTGTGACGGCCGATCCCGCCGACGCCGAAGCGCTGACGGAGACCGGTACGGACATCATTGAGGCCCTTCCGATGCCGGTCGAAATACGGCAGCAGCTTGCCGCCTTCGTGGAGGCGCATCACGTCGAGCGCCCGTTCATCAAGCGCAAGCGTGATCGGGCGGACCCCAACGCGATGGCCAGACGGGATCCGAGTCCCGGACATCGGGACGACGGGAAATGAGCGGCGGCAACGAAAATCCCTTCGCCCGCTGGTCGCGCCGCAAACGGGCGGCGCTGTCCGACGAGGCGCAGCCGGTACCCGAAACGAAAGACGCAGGGGACGAGGCTGCCGCGCATGTCTATGCCGACGCCCCGCTGCTGCAACCCGATCCCGCGCAGCCGGAAGCGGCGGAGGCGGAAGCGGCTGACCCTGCAGAGCCCCTTCCCCGCCTCGAGGACCTGACCGCCGAAAGCGACCTTACGGCCTTCCTGAAAAAGGACGTGCCGCTGGCGCTGAAGAGCGCGGCCCTGCGCAAGATGTGGTCGCTCGATCCAGGGATTCGCGACTATGTCGGTCCGTCGGAATATGCCTGGGATTTCAACCAGCCCGGCTCGATGGCGGGCTTCGGCCCGCTCGATGCGAAAGAAACCGTCGTCGACTTCCTGTCGAAAACGGTGCGCGCCTTGGAGCCGGATGCGGGACCGACTGCCGCCGACGAGCCGCCCGGTGCGGCCTCCGAACAACCGGCGACCGTTCCGCCGGATTCGGTAACCGACGCCGGCACGCCGGACCCCTCTCAGGTGCCGGAACCACTCGGACCGGCCCTACCCCTCGACGTTGCAGGCTCGACGGTAACCGCCTCAGATGATGCGGACCCGGCAAAGCTTCCGCGCCAGACCGACGAGGCCGGGCGTCAGCAGGTCTCCGAACCGGGCCTCCGGCCACGCCACGGCGGCGCCATGCCGCGCTGAGCCGGCGCACTTGAAGCTCACGAATTCTTTCCCTGAACAGGGATTGCATTATGCCCATCGGGAAATACTATAAACGTGCAGTACCGAGGGCATGAATATGCATAGGGAAGCAGGGTTGGAGGAGGCGATCAGGGCGATGGGCGGAGTTTCCGTCCTGGCGCGCGGTCTTGGTGTCGCTCAACCCACGGTTTCGCTATGGTATCGCATTCCGGCCGAACGGGTTCTCTCCGTCGAGGCTCTTACCGGCCTTTCCCGGACCGTACTGCGCCCCGATCTCTATCCCGCGCCCGACGAGCACGCCGCAGGTGTCGATGATATCGACCGCGCGCGGTCGGACGAATACGCATTGCTTGCCGCGCTGCTGCTTGCGCCGCCCGATGCCGCCATGTTGACCCGGCTTTCCGACGTGACAGGCGACGCCGAGATACCGCTTGGCCAGGCGCATGCGGCACTCGGAAGAGCGGCGGGAACCGCGTCGGCAAATAGCGTCAGACGGGAATATTATGAGCTTTTCATCGGCGTCGGACGTGGAGAACTTCTTCCTTACGCGTCCTACTATCTCACCGGTTTCCTCAACGAACGCCCGCTCGCCCGCCTGCGCGGGGACATGATCCGCCTTGGCATCGAGCGGGCGGAAGGCCATTTTGACCCGGAAGATCATCTCGGCACCCTTTGCGAGATCATGAGCGGATTTGCCGGCAATCACTTCATCGCCCCGGATGGCGGCCAGCAGGATTTCTTCGAGCGCCACGTCTTACCTTGGGCCGGGCGCTTCTTCACCGATCTGGAAAACGCGAAAAGCGCCAGTTTCTATCGCTCGATCGGCACGGTCGGGCGGCTCTTCATCGACATCGAGACAGAGGCCTTCGCCATGGAGACGCGGCGAAGCGCATAGACGCATGCCTAGGGCCGGGAGCCCGCAAAAAGAGGAGGAAGGAAGATGCAGGACGAGCGGCAATCGGCACTGAGCCGGCGCAACTTCCTTCGAGCCTTCGGCGGCGCCTCCACCGCCGCCGTCGCGACCGCTGCGTTCGTTCCTACCGAGGCGCACGCCTACGATCCCGGCGAAGAGGAGACGCGGGCCCGTTATCAGGAGACCGATCACGTCAAGACCTTCTACCGCGTGAACGGCTATCCGAAGGGAAAGTGAGGGCGCCATGCTGACGAAACGCAAAGGCGGACAGGCAAGCCGCACGAAACTGCAGTCGCTCATTGGAGGCACGGCGTCGGCTCCCGTGGACCGGCGGACATTCCTTCGCCGATCCGGCCTCGCGGTCGGCGGGGTCGCCGCACTCGGCTCGTTCCAGCTCGGAACGGTCAGGAAGGCCGCCGCGATCAGCCCGCCGCAGCCGGGTGTGCCGATCGAACTGAAAAAGAGCATCTGCACCCATTGCTCGGTCGGATGCACCGTGACGGCCGAGGTCCAGAACGGCGTCTGGACCGGCCAGGAGCCCTCTTGGGACAGCCCGTTCAACCGCGGCTCTCACTGCGCCAAGGGCGCCAGCGTGCGCGAGCTCGTGCACAGCGACCGCCGCCTGAAATATCCCATGAAACTGGTCGCAGGGCAGTGGGAGCGCGTCTCGTGGGACGAGGCGATCAACGGCATCGGCGACAAGCTTCTCGAGATTCGCGAGAAGTCCGGCCCGGAATCCGTCTACTGGATGGGATCGGCGAAGTTCTCCAACGAAGGCACGTATCTCTTCCGCAAGCTCGCTGCCCTGTGGGGAACGAACAATCAGGATCATCAGGCGCGTATCTGCCATTCGACGACGGTCGCCGGCGTAGCCAATACCTGGGGCTACGGCGCGATGACCAACTCGTACAACGACATCCGAAACTCTAAGACGATGCTCGTTCTGGGCGGAAACCCGGCCGAGGCGCATCCGGTCGCCATGCAGCACCTGCTCGAAGGCAAGGAGCTGAATAACGGCAACCTGATCGTCATGGACCCCCGGTTCACCCGCACGGCCGCGCACGCCACGGAGTATGCCCGGTTCAGATCCGGAACCGACATCGCGCTGATCTGGGGCATGCTCTGGCACATCTTCGAGAACGGCTGGGAGGATAAGGAATTCATCGCCCAGCGCGTCTACGGGATGGATGAGGTCCGCAAGGAAGTCGCGAAATACACCCCCGACGAGGTGGAGACGATCACCGGCGTCCCTGGCGATCAACTGAAGCGCATCGCCGAGATGTTCGCGACACAGAAGCCGGCCACGATCATCTGGTGCATGGGCCAGACGCACCACACGGTCGGAACCGCCAACACGCGGGCAAGCTGCATCCTGTGCCTGGCAACCGGCAATATCGGAAAGCCGGGCACCGGCGCGAACATTTTCCGCGGTCACGACAACGTGCAGGGCGCGACGGATATCGGGCTCGATGTGGTCACGCTGCCCTTCTACTACGGGCTGACGGAAGGCGCCTGGAAGCACTGGTCGCGCGTCTGGGAGATCCCCTACGACGATCTGGTCGGACAGTTCGCCTCCAAGGAGCTGATGGAGACGCCCGGCGTTCCGCTGACGCGATGGTTCGATTCGGTTGCGCTGCCGAAGGAAGAGGTCGAGCAGCCCGACGTCATGCGCGCGATGTTCGTGCAGGGCCATGCCAGCAACAGTATCGCCCGCATACCGGAATCGGTGAAGGGGCTCGCGGGT
Source organism: Neoaquamicrobium sediminum (assembly GCF_040970315.1). Classification (NCBI taxonomy): domain Bacteria; kingdom Pseudomonadati; phylum Pseudomonadota; class Alphaproteobacteria; order Hyphomicrobiales; family Phyllobacteriaceae; genus Neoaquamicrobium; species Neoaquamicrobium sediminum. The sequence goes on from NZ_JAZHFV010000013.1 coordinate 30,038, forward strand.
CTTGAACTGCTCGTTGTGGCCGATCCCCATCCGACGACCTGGGCTTCGCTCGCGGTGCAGGCGGGCCGTCAGGAAGACACCTATCTGCTGCCGGTCTGCACGCAGTTCGAGACCTCAGGGTCGCGCGTTGCCTCCAATCGTGCCCTCCAGTGGGGCGAGCAGATCGTGCCGCCGAGCTTCGAGCAGAAGGACGACTATCAGGTCCTCTACCTGCTTTCGCAGAAACTCGGCCTCGCTGACTGGATGTTCAAGAATATCGCGGTCGAAGGTGACCGGCCGGTGCCGGAGGACGTGCTGCGCGAGATGAACCGCGGCAGTTGGTCGACCGGCTATTGCGGCCAGTCGCCGGAGCGGCTCAAGGCGCACATGAAGAATCAGCACAAGTTCGATCTGGTCACCCTGCGCGCGCCGAAGGATGATCCGGAGGTCGGCGGCGACTATTACGGCTTGCCCTGGCCGTGCTGGGGCAAGCCCGAGGTTCGCCATCCCGGAACCTCCAATCTCTACAGCACCGGCCTGCATGTCATGGACGGCGGCAGCCCGTTTCGCGCGCGCTTCGGCGTCGAACGGAACGGCGAAACGCTTCTTGCCGAAGGCTCCTATACGGAAGGTTCCGAACTCACCGACGGCTATCCGGAATTCACTATGGCCGTGCTGCAGAAGCTCGGCTGGGACCAAGATCTGACCCCTGAAGAGCTCACCGTCATCCAGACGATCGGCGACGACATGGGCGACATCGGAGCTGTGTCGTGGTCGACGGACCTGTCGGGCGGCATCCAGCGCGTCGTGCTCAGCCATGGCTGTCATCCATACGGGAACGGAAAGGCCCGAGCCCTCGCCTGGAACCTGCCCGACCCGGTGCCGATCCATCGCGAGCCGATTTATACGCCCAGGGTGGACCTGGTCGCGAAATATCCAACCTATCCGGATGCCCGGCAATTCCGCCTGCCGAACATCGGCTTCAGCGTGCAGAAGGCAGCGGTGGACAACGGCATCGCCAATTCGTTCCCGATCATCCTGACGACCGGTCGTCTGGTCGAATATGAAGGCGGCGGCGAGGAAACCCGGTCGAACCGGTGGCTGGCCGAGCTTCAGCAAGACATGTTCGTCGAGATCAACCCGGCCGACGCGAGCGAGCGCGGCATCAGCGACGGCGCGTGGGTCTGGGTCAACGGAGCGGAGAACGATTCGAAGGCCAGGGTGAAGGCGCTGGTGACCGAGCGTGTCGGCAGGGGTGTCGCCTTCATGCCCTTCCATTTCGGCGGCTGGTTCCAAGGCGAGGATCTGCGGGCCAACTATCCGGAGGGAACCGATCCCTATGTGCTGGGTGAAAGCGCCAACAGCATCACCACCTACGGCTACGACCCAGTGACGGGCATGCAGGAACCGAAGGTCACGCTTTGCCAGATCGCGGCGGCTTAACAGGGAGGAACGAACAATGGCCAGGATGAAGTTCCTTTGTGACGCCGACCGCTGCATCGAGTGCAACGCCTGCGTCACCGCCTGCAAGAACGAGCACGATGTGCCCTGGGGCATCAACCGGCGCCGTGTCGTCACCATCAACGACGGCAAGCCGGGCGAGCGCTCGGTCTCCATGGCCTGCATGCACTGCACCGACGCGCCATGTGCGGCGGTATGCCCTGTCGATTGCTTCTACACGACAGCGGACGCGGTAGTGCTGCATTCGAAGGATCTGTGCATCGGCTGCGGCTACTGCTTCTACGCCTGCCCGTTCGGCGCGCCGCAATATCCGCGTGTCGCCAATTTCGGCTCGCGCGGCAAGATGGACAAATGTACGTTCTGTGCGGCCGGTCCAGAGGCGGATTCGACCGAGGCCGAATATGCGAAATACGGCGCCAATCGCCTGGCCGAAGGCAAGCTGCCGCTCTGCGCGGAGATGTGCTCGACCAAGTCGCTGCTCGCCGGCGACGGCGAGATCATCGCGGCCATCTACAAGGAGCGTGTCACGCAGCGCGGGTACGGCTCCGGAGCATGGGGCTGGCAGACGGCCTATCGCGAGACGGTCGAAGTCTAGGTCAGGATCTAGCAACCTAGCAGCGGGCGCTGGACGGGTTCCCGCGGCAAACACGCTCAGGAGGATGAAGCACATGCGGATCTGGAGCCTTGGTCGATTGATTCCGCCGGCTGTCGCAGCGTTCATTCTGGCCATCGGCCTGGTTGTCGTTCCTGCGGGCGCGCAGGAAGGCTCGGGAAGCAACCCCACCGCCCAGGCGGTGAGCGAACAGCAGCTTCTCGATGAGCTTAACAAGGTCCAGGGCCGCGTCAGCATACCGGACCGGAAGGCCGCGACCTTGCAGCAGCCGCAGGGCCGCGACTATCAAGGCTTCCATGAGCGCGCGCTGCCGTGGATCGGCGGCATCGCCATCGGTGGCATGCTGCTCGTGCTTTTCCTATTCTACTTCATCAGGGGCCGGATCCGCACGCAGGCGGGTGAATCTGGCGTCAGAATCCTCCGGTTCAACGCGTTGGAGCGCCTGGCGCATTGGACGACCGCTGTAGCCTTCATCGTCCTGGCCATCACGGGTCTGAACTTCGTCTTCGGCAAGCGCTTGCTGATGCCGCTTATCGGACCAGAGGCATTCTCGACATGGACGGTATGGGCGAAATACGCGCATGATTTCGTCGCCTGGGCGTTCATGCTCGGCGTGCTCGTCATGCTGGTCCTGTGGGTCTGGGACAATCTCCCCGACCGCTACGACGCGAACTGGCTCAAGAAAGCCGGCGGGATGTTCGATCGATCGAACAGGACGCATCCGCCGGCAGCGCGCTTCAACACGGGACAGAAGCTCATCTTCTGGGCTGTCGTGCTCGGCGGAATATCGTTGTCGGTTTCTGGCATCTTCCTGCTGTTCCCGTTCGTTTTTACCGACGTCAACGGCATGCAGATGGCCCAGTATGTCCACGCGGCCGTCGGCGTCATCATGGTCGCGGTCATCATCGCGCACATCTATATTGGCACGCTCGGCATGGAGGGCGCCTACGATGCGATGGGTTCCGGCACGGTAGATTTGAACTGGGCCAAGGAGCATCATAGCGCCTGGGTCGAGAAGCAGCAGGCCAAGGCCGACGGAAGGGTGCCGCCGCACAATGCCACCGAGCCGGCAGAATAGACCGATCTTCCCCCCGATCAAAAAGCCCGGACCGGTCGGTCCCCAGCCCTTAACTGAAATGTGGACTTCTAGTTGAAGTTCCTCCGAAACCACATAAGTCTCAAAGGCTTGTGGGGTTTCCTCCTGCCAGAGAAATCTGAAACGGACGAATAGCTTCGGCTGCCCGCCCCTTAGGCGGGGTCGACTTCCACCTCTGCAAGAACCTGCTGTGCCAGAACGCCGGGCAGCCTTCGGCAATCGAAGGACTGACGGGGACGGAGCTCCGCAAACGGGGCTCCCTCCTGGTGATGCCTGGCGGGCTGCACCATCTAATTAGTGTAACTCCGCCACATTAGATTAGTGTCCTTCAAAATCAGCAAATTAGTGTTAGAGGAATGCATGAAATTAGTGTAAACAATCCCGATTACAATGTCCTCAGGAGCCATAATGCCAGGCATGACACCGAACGAACTTCTCGCCACCTCCCTCAACGAGTTGCGCGGGATCACCGAGACGGGGACGAGGTCGGTGATCCGGAGCGATGCGTTGAGCCGGGTCCATAGGGAACGGTTGACGAAGACCGGCTTCGTCGAAGAGATCATGCGTGGCTGGCTTGCCGTCAACTCGCGTCCTTCGGACAGGCGGCGCGTCGACGCAGCCTGGAGCACCGTATACTGGGAATTTATCCGCGAGTACCTGAGTGATCGGTTTGGCCAGGACTGGTGCCTGTCGGCTGAAAGTTCGGTGGCTCTCTGGGCAGAGAATTGGTCGATCGCGAAGCAGATCATCGTCAGGAGCCCAGCGGCAAACAATCAGTTAGTGGAATTGCCGGGAAACACCTCGCTCTACCTGTTGCGCGTGGCTGCCGTGGGCGATGCAGTCGAACATGGCGGTCAGCGCGTAATGACCAAGGAGGCAGCCGTCATCAACAGCGCGAAGGTCAGCTGGACCACAGCGCCCACCGACCTCATCGCCGTAATCGGTTCAGTGAGGGGGTCGGCGGATCTGCTCCGCATCCTGCTTCCGAATGGTATGAGCACGGTCGCGGGGCGCATCGCGGGCGCTCTTCGGCACCTCGGTCGCGGCCGCGACGCCGACGAGGTGCTTTCATCGATGGCAGCGGCGGGATACAACGTCCTAGAGGAGAACCCCTTGGATGACCGTGCTCACGCGTTGCTGGATACCCGCAAGGCAGCAGCTCCGGCCGCGACACGGATACGGAACATGTGGGCCCGCATGGCCCCCGATGCGGTCGCCGCCATCGACGTCGAGGCAACGCTTATCAACGACATCGATGGCTACATGGACGAGATCGAGGAAAGGTATGTGGCCGACGCCCTAAATTCGCTTTCGATCGAGGGCTACCAAGTATCGGAAGAACTCATCGATCGGGTAAGGTCAGGCTCCGGGAACCCGGAAGAGCATGCGGGCGACGCAGACGCGCGAAATGCCATGGCCGCGAAGGGCTATCGCCTGGCGTTCGAGGAGGTGAAGGCCGATATCCAGAAGATCCTCGAAGGCGCTCCATCGGGCGAACTGCTTTCCGACAGGCATCAGGACTGGTTTCGCGCGATGTTCCAGCCATCGGTCCAGGCGGGCATCATCGCTGCGCACAGACTTGCGGGCTATCGCGATCACAACGTCTATCTTCGAGGGTCATCTCACGTCCCGCTGCCTCCTCATGCGATCATGGATGCCATGGAGGCGCTTTTCGAATGCATCGGCGACGAGCCCGATCCCAGAGTGAAAGCAGTCGTCGCGCCGTTCCTTTTCACCTACATCCACCCGTTTCCCGACGGGAATGGACGATGCGGGCGCTTCCTCATGAACACGCTTCTTGCAGAGGCAGGACTCCCATGGACGGTTGTACCGCTCGATCAGCGCGACCGTTACATGGCCGCTCTCGAGGAGGCCAGCCAGCACGAGAACATTCGCCCGCTAGCGACCTTCATCGGGGAACTGGTGAAAGCACCACCTCCTCCACGGCCAAGCGAAACGGCTTGGAGCCGTAAGCCGTAATCACGACGGTGAGCGGGCGGTGGGTCGCCACGGGTGTAGCGTGGCTGATATGTCCAGCGACAGGTAGCGCTCGCGTCAGGCGCTCAACCCCACACGTGGAACGCGATCCTCCGGAACTGTAATTCCCGACGGTTGGCAGACGAACTTCAAGGTTGCAATCTTCATGCAGAGTCTAAGAAAAAAGGACGACCCGTAGTTGGTGATGGGTCGTCCACATTTCGGTTAAGGGCTGGCGGTCGGTCCGGGCTTTTTCTTTCTGGCGCTGCCGGCTTCGGCACCCGCGGCCTGATCGCATCGGGCCGGGCTTCAAAGCACGTCTCGATCTCTCAGATGTCCCGCTTTACGCATGTCCGGGTCCCGGAACCGGTTCCCGCGTTCGGGGCATGCTTTCAGGAAGATATTTCGTCGCGCCCGACCGCGCTGGGATCAGGTTCGCCGGACCAGTTCGGCCCGACGAGGTTGTGGCCCGGGTCACCCACTCTCACGCTTTCGGTGCTATAGGCCTGCCACGCTGGCTGTTGCTGCGGTGCGTTCAGAAAAAAAACTCCGGCGCCAAGCGCGATTGCGACCGCAAGGAAGATTCCCGTCAAGATCATGCCCATTCCCGCCTACTCCTGCCTTCCGAGCCAAGCCGCCGATGGCCCGCCCCCGAATAATTCTGTCGTCGCAAGCCGCGCCTATTCGTCCTCATCTGGATCGGCGGCCCGCGATGGCCCGGTCGCCGGGCCCGACCTCTGCTGATACTGAAGGTCGAGCGCTGCCAAAGCCATCAGCGGCGGCGGCATGGCGACGCCGGCAACCCTCATTTCACGAGCTGTTTTGTGGCATTGCGCGATGTCGTTGGCGGAGGCGAGTTGTTCGGCTGCCTCCACTGTCAGCACCGCCTCCTTCGGTGTGCTGGTCACATCGGCAGGCGGCACGGGCGCAGCCCTGCTTTCCTTCTGCGGCGCATTCGACGCCGAGCCGCTCGCGGCGGCATTGTCCTTGCCGGGCTTCGGAGCATCGGTCGCTACGCCATCCTGTCCGGTGATCTCCTGCGCCGAGCCGGTTTCTTCGTCTGCCTTCGCCTGATCAGCGTCGGTCGTGCCCTGCGTGGCAGCGCTTTTCCCGCTTGGTGCGGTCTGCCCGGCCGACGCTGACTGTTGAGCTGGCGGCTCTGCCGATTTTGCCGCGCCGGCCGGCGCGGCTGGCTCGGGCGGGGGTGCCTTCATGAAGGCGACGAGTTCCTGACAGAGATTGGCCGGGCCGCCTTGCTGCGGGGCGACCTCATCGGTCTGCGCTTCAGCTGCGGGAGCAGCAGGCTGCGGCGACGTGGTGGTCTGTGCCCATGAAGCCGAGGCCGAGAGCACGACCATACCAGCGAGGATGATACTTTTCATCGTTAGCTCCTTCCCTGTTGTTAAGAAGCCGGCCGCCCTCTTTGCCGTAAGGTGCAGGATCATCGCCCGACTTGCAAGTTGGAACGTGAGAGCCGGTTCCGAGCTTATGTTCGATGGCAGCGGCGTGAGCGCAGCGAGATGGCAGTCAAACGTCCATGAAAACGCCAAGCTGAGCCACGGATCGGCCGCGTGGCGGTGTTCCGGAGCTTAACGGCGGGGCCTTAGCGGCGCGCTACTTTCTGGCTTGCTATCGGAAACCCGGTCATCTGAATCGGAAACGGGAACACTGTGGGGCTACTTCGTCGTTTGGCATCCGATCCGCGCCGCGGCCACCGGCCCCGTTATCCTGCACTCGTCCCAACTGGGCCGCAACCGCTTACGATCAGCATTCCGCAGCGCCCCGAGGCTTTCTCAATATGACGCGCATAGGGCGCCCAGCTTAACACATCCCTGTCGTGCGAGAACGCAATGCCGGCCGGCACCACGGCGTGCAACAGGACCGCGAGGATGGCTGTCTGGGACAGCGATCTCTAGGCAGCAATCCCGTCTCGAACAAGAAACTGAATAGTCATCTCAATCATGTCTGATCCGGCCGTTGCTGTGGACGGTTCCATTGCAGATGCCATGTTGAGCTTTTCCCGTACCTGAACAGGTTTGTGCGCAAGGGAGACGGGAAGGTCGGGTCATCGATCGAGAGTGACAGATACTCGCCCGCCTTCTCGCCCTGGCGCTTCTAAGCCAACCGATCTCGGGGCCATCTGCCTTGCCACGATGAACACGAAAGTCCGGCGCGTTCTCGGTTTCAACAGGGTCTGCCACGACAATCACGAGCTCAAGATCCCGCATTGCAGTGCTCAGTCGGCCGGCAAAGCCGGTTGACGTGCGCTCCAATTTTCCAATCGGTGGTTTCCCGCGGATTGGTGTAGCTGGCGGCATTGGTGGCCGCGCTCTCCGGCTCGGCCGGGCTGATCAGCGCGCCACTGCGGGCAGGCTGATGAGCGGATCATCGCTCAACTGGCCGACGCTTTCCAGTGTCATGTATCGGGCGCGCTGGACGGCATCGTCGTTGGGGAAGATTCTGACGACATCTGTGCGCCGCTTGATCTCGCCGTTGAGCCGTTCGATCGGGTTCGTCGAGTGCAGCTTGGCGCGATGCTCCTTCGGGAAGGTCATGTAGGCGAGCACGTCGGGCTTGGCGTCGTCGAGGATGGCGGCGAGCTTCGGCACCTTCGGGCGGATCTGGTCGGCGACGGCCCGCCGCTGGGCGCTGGCCGCTTCCGGCGTTTCCTGTGCGAAGGCAGTGGCGATGAAGGCCGAGACGACGCGACGGCCGCTCTTGCCGGCATGCGCCAGCACGTTGCGCATGAAGTGGACGCGGCAGCGCTGCCAGGTCGCCGAGAGCACCTTGGTGACGGCAGCCTTCAGGCCCTCATGGGCGTCGGAAACGACCAGCTTCACGCCGCGCAGGCCGCGGCGCGTCAGCTTGCGCAGGAACTCGGTCCAGATCGGCTCTGCCTCGGACGTGCCGATCTCCATGCCCAGCACCTCGCGCCGGCCGTCGGTGTTGACGCCGACGGCGATGATGACGGCGACGGACACGATGCGGCCGCCACGGCGCACCTTCAGGTAGGTTGCATCGATCCACAGGTATGGCCAATCGCCTTCGATCGGTCGTTCAAGGAAGGCCTTCACCTTACCGTCGATCTCCTCGCACAGCCGGCTGACCTGGCTCTTCGAGATACCGCTCATGCCCATGGCCTTGACCAGGTCGTCGACCGAGCGCGTCGAGATGCCCTGGACATAGGCTTCCTGGATCACCGCCGTCAGCGCCTTCTCGACCATGCGGCGCGGCTCCAGGAAGCCTGGGAAGTAGGATCCCTTCCTCAGCTTCGGGATGCGCAACTCGACGGTGCCGGCCCGCGTCTCCCAGTCCCGGTCGCGATAGCCGTTGCGCTGGGTCAGCCGCAGTGGGTTCTTATCGCCATAATTTGCACGGTCGCGGCACCTACCTCCATTTCCATCAGCTTCTCGGCAGCAAAGCCAATCATCTCGCGAAGCAGATCGGCGTCCGGGGTCGTCTCCACGAGCGCGCGCAGGTTCATCATGTCGTCAGTCATCGGTGTCCCTCCCAATCAGGAGTTGGCTTCGACGGCCAGACCCTACCGGAAAGCGCCGATGACCACCGCGCTATCCAGCTACACCACGTCCTGCGACGTCACCCCTGCTGACACCTCGATGTCAGGAAACGCACCCATATCATCCACCACCAAATATCAACACAACGCCAACCAAGCCCTGCGTTATGCCGCACTTCAGCGCTGGCGAACGGCAAACTGGTGAACGTCTGGGAAGGGATCGAGTGCCGTATGTCGGCTTGCTCCGTTTCTGCGCTAGAACCGGAAGGTCCGCTCACGTGAAGAGTTTCGGGCGCCGGCAGGCGTACGAAAGTCCCCGAGGAAGGAACCCGCGGGGGCACGGTCGACTGCTATGGGGATTTCGATTTGCGGCCGATGTTGGCGATCGCGCGACAGCGTTTGGGAAGAGTGGGGATGGATGGGGAGAGCGGCTTCGTTGTGCCTCCGCGCAGTCCAGCCGATCCCGCACGAGGATTGTTGCGACGCTGTCGGCGGCGATTTTGACGATAGACGCGCGGGGGTCCGTTGCCGGCGGCGGGGTGTCTGCGGCTGATGCGGGGACCAAGCCATGTCGGGTCATGGGTCGGTCTCCCGGTTCGTCGCGGTCGTATCGGGCGGTCCGCGAGGCTGTCTCCAGCGTTCGCACACCTCGAGATGATCATGCGTCCGCCGCAGCACGGGCACGGCGGGCGGAAGTCCTCCCGTTCTTCGGGATCATCGGGGTCCGGTGGCGCAGCTACGTCCAGGAGTTCGCGGGCGAGCGCGAGGCTGGCCTTGCGGGCGGAGCCGGCGAGCAGGCCGTCGTGTCGGATGCGGTGGAAGCCGCGCGGCAGGACATGGAGCAGGAAGTGGCGAATGAACTCGTCGGGACCAAGCGTCATGACCTGCTGGCGATCGGTGCCGTCGCGGCGGTAATCCTTGTAGCGGAAGGTGACGCCACTCTCGTTGAACGCTATCAGGCGGCTGTTCGATATCGCGACCCGGTGAGTATAGCGCGAGAGGTAGGCGAGCACCGCCTCCGGTCCGGCGAAGGGCGCCTTGGCGTAGACCACCCAGCGCTTCGTCCGGACGGGAGCAAGGTGGCGCAGGAATGCGCGTCGCTCGATGAGGTGCGCCAAGGTGCCGAAGAAGGCAAGTCGCCCGGCCTCGTGCAGCACGAGCAACCTGGTGAGGAAGAGCCGTCGGAACAGCTTGCCAAGCACGCGCACCGGAAGCAGGAAGGCCGGCCGCGAGGAGATCCAGCGCTTCCCGTCCGGTGTGATGCCACCGCCTGGCACGATCATGTGCACGTGCGGATGGTGGGTCATCGCCGAACCCCAAGTGTGGAGCACGGCGGTGATGCCGATGCGCGCGCCGAGATGTTTTGGATCGGCGGCGATCGTCAGCATCGTCTCCGACGCCACCTTGAACAGCAGGTCGTAGACGAGCGCCTTGTTCTGGAGCGCGATGTCGGCGACCTCGGCTGGCAGGGTGAACACGACGTGGAAGTAGCCGACCGGCAGCAGGTCGGCCTCGCGCTCGGCAAGCCATGTGCGCGCCGCCGCGCCATGGCACTTCGGGCAGTGCCGGTTGCGGCAGGAGTTGTAGGCGATCCGCCACTGGCCGCAATCCTCGCAGGCCTCAACATGACCGCCAAGCGCTGCGGTGCGGCAGTTCTCGATCGCCGACATGACCTTGAGCTGAACGAGGCTCAGGTGCCCGGCATGGGCGGCGCGGTATGCAGGCCCGGCAGCACGGAAGATGTCGGCGACCTCAATCGAGGCGCGCACGGTTCAGCCGTCGGGCGAGATCTCCGTCGGTCTAAACAGCCCGAGCTTGTCGAGCGGACTGGTGACCGTGCGAACCGTCCGCGTCGCGACCTTGGCGTAGAAGGCGGTGGTGTTCAGCTTGGCCTGCCCCAGCAGGACCTGGATGATCCGGATGTCGATGCCGTCCTCCAGAAGGTGGGTTGCGAAGCTGTGGCGCAGCGTGTGCGGCCCGACCCGCTTGGCGATGTCGGCAGCCCGCGCCGCCTCGACGACGATGCGATAGAGCCGTCGCGTGCGGATCGGCTTCATCGCGTGCTGTCCCGGGAACAGCCAACCGTCGCGGTGCATCACGCCCTGCTGCCGACCTTCCACCACTCACGCAGCAGCGTCAGCAGATCCTCGGAGAGCATGGCATTGCGATAGCGCCCGCCCTTGCCGCGCTCAACGCGCAGCAGCATGTGCTCGCTGTCGAGGTCGGCGACCATCAGCATCGACACCTCGGCGACCCGCAGGCCCGCACCATAGGCGACCGACAATGCAGCCTGCCGCTTGAGACAAGTCGTGGCGGTGAGCAGCCGGGCCACCTCGTCGCGGCTCAACACCACGGGCAGGTTGCGCCGATGTGCGAGCCGGACGAGCCTGCGCGCCAGGTCCGGGCGGTCGAGCGTGTGGATGAAGAGGAAGCGCAGCGCCGACACGATGCTGTTCATCGTCGGCACCGGGACGCCGTCCTCCTGCTGCTCGATCTGGAACCGGCGCAGGTCGTCGGCGGTTGCCGTGTCAGGTGAACGCCCGAGGAACGCCGCCAGGCGTCCGATGTCGCGGAGGTAGTTGCGCTGCGTCTCGCGGGAGAAACGCCGCATGTTCATGTCGTCGATCAGCCGCTGGCGCAGCGGGCTGACGGGCGCGTCGAGATCGGGATGGGGCATTGGTCAGGCTCCTTGTTGAAGAAGCCCGTCATGCTCTGCCGCTGCCGCGACGCTCAGTGGAGGCCCGACCTCCGGCCTGTGCCCTCTACCTCAACCCCAGGCGCCCTCCCGCGCGAGCGGGTTCGGTCTCCGGCCCCAAAGCTGCTGTCTGGGGCTGGCTAACGCGTTTCTTGTCCGGCGCACGTCATCAGTATTGGCGTCATCGTTCTCACATGGTCATCGATCCGCTCGAGCACCTTCTCCGGTATCACGGTCCGTTCCGGCAATCCCCACCAGTGCTCGTTGACGCGCTCGACGGTCTCCATCACGGTCTTTAACACCGCCGGCTCGGGCAGCCGAGCACGGTTGGCGAATGCTTTCCATCTCGGTGCAGCGAGGGCCTTGAAAGATCGCTCGCCGCCGAGAGAGAGGGCCATCGCGTCGGCAGGGATATAGGGCACGGTCGATAGGACGTCATAGACTGGCGCAAGGTCCGGCTTGTCGCCATCGCCGGGAAAGATAAGCGACCAGTTTTTGAGGTGCATGTCACCATTGCCGGTAATGACGCTCAGTGCCAGGCGGCTTACGAATTTGAGAGCAGCCATCGGAGAAATTGCCGCGTTCAGGGCGGCGGCAATGTCGTGATATGCGGCCCCTTCGTACTTGCGAGCGGGGTAGACGCCGAAAACCTGCGCAAAATCCTCGATATGGATGCGCTCGCCACCGCCGCGGTCAAAGCGCTTGATGAGCAAAACCTTGCCGTCCGACAGCGTGTCGAATTCTTTAGGAATTCCCTCGAATTCCGACTTCTCCACAAGTTCGCGCTTTGGCACGTCCATGCCGATTGCGGCAGCCAGCGCCAAATTGGCGAACTCGTTTTCCGAAACGCCGGGGAAGGCCGTCGAAGGGAATTTGGCGATGTATTCGCCCTGCTCGTCCCCCATCGGCAAGGTCAAGCCGCCGCCCTTGCCAGTGTTTTTCATCACCGAGAGCTTCATCTGTACGCCCGCAAGGGAGAAGCGGGCTTTTGGTTTGTTTTTTGCGGCATCCTCGACAATTGACGGGGTGCCATCGCTTGGCAGGACTCTTACGGCGCCTGGAAGATCCGCACCGAGAGCGGCCAGCAGGTCAAAATCGTTTCCTGGACGCACATTGCCGGCGTGGTGCTTTTCCATCGCCGCGCGCAGTTTTTCTTCGGGAAGAAGGTTCGCGAAAAACGCGGGCAAGGCACCAGCGATAGGCTTCGGATCCTTTCTCAATCCTCCGGCTGCTGCCCTGAAGGAAAGGCTGAGCACTGGAAACCCGCCGGTCGCGCGGTAGGCTTCTTCGAAGTTGAAGGCGTTGAAATCGCCCGGCGTCCTAACGATCGTTCCGACCTTCAAATCCTTCAACAGCACGTCGAGGGACGAGATGGTCTTGGGTGCCCTAAGCATCTCGATCATGATCGTCCTCGTCGGCCTGGGTAACAAAGGCGGGGAGATCGTCATCGTCGTGCGGTCGCAGCAAAGAGTTAACTGCCGGAACCATGGACTGCGGGATCAGCATCATCTCCAAGCCCAAAGCGCGGGCAATGTTTATCAGAGTGGTCGCTCGGGCTGCGGCTGTCCCAGTTTCGATGTCGCGATAGCGGGGCCGCGATATGCCGGCCATGTCGGCTATCTGTTCCTGCGTCAGCGACGCGGCAAGTCGCGCCTGCTTGAGCAGGCGACCGATTTCGAGCAGTGCCGCCGATTCTGAAGGCATAGAGATACCTATACATTACATTGCAAATGCGAATGGTACGCAAAGGTATCGTTATGCCCCCGGCGAGTCAAGTAAATGATCCGTTGAGAGATCATTATCGCAATGAATGAAATGCCTACAGAACCTGGCCTGCTTCAGCGCCAGGCTGCACGTACCTTTCCCGCAATTGTCCAGATTTTCTTTTTCTGTTTTGCTCTCTACTACGAGGCAGTATGCGCGCCTGGTCGATGAATGGGTGACGGCGATCGATCTGCGTGCGGAGGAGTATGGCACGCACTCGCTTAGGCGCACGAAGGCGTCGATGATCTACCGGGCGACAGGAAACCCGCGCCATGCAGATCCTGCTTCGCTACTCCGAGATCGAGAGCACGGTCCGCTATCTTGGCGTCGATGTGGAAGACGCGCTTCTGTCGGCTGAGAGAACCGAGATCTGACGTAGAGCGGCCATCCTGACCTGCGGCTTTCGGGTATCGAAGTTGAGAAGCGGCCGAGCAGGTGCTCGCCATTCAACTGACCTGTCTCTTTCTACGGTCGCTAAGCCATTGAAAAGGCAGTATCACTCGATCGAATCGGCTTTTTTGGTTCGTCCTACATCGTCCGCACTCGTTCGGGCGGTTCCCGAGCGGGATCATACCATCTACGTTCGCGTGGCTTACTCTTCTATGCTCCCGTGCAGTATCAACTTCACGCCAATGTTCCCGAACGGGAACATCGGCACTTGAAAATCCTTCCAAATTCAACTATGTTCCCGTGCGGGAGCAATTGAATGCCGGCAAAGTTCTCCAAATCTCACCCCACCCTGACCGCGCTTAACGCGGCTGAATTAGCACGTGTGGCAGCACAAGTGGGAGCGGCCGAGAATTTGGCCAATCAACGCCCTGCAATCAACGCACTAATTAGATCGCCAAAGAAAGTCGTTCCGGCGCTGCCTGTAAACAACGGAATAAACAAGGCTCATCAAACAGCATCTAACCTCGCGAAGGCGTTCTCCCGCTACGACGCCTTGAACGATCTGAGCAAGAGTCTCACCTCTCCCATGGTGACCCTCAATTTGCCGGACACGTCCCGGATGATACAGGCGTCCTTGCCGCGAGTGCTTACGGACTCATATTTGCGCCCGCAACATGAAAGCACGGGGATTGTTAGCGGACCAAAAAATGCGCCAAGGGCCAGTCTTCCCACCAGCGAGTTGCCGAATATCGAGATAAACACGCCAGAAGACTTGGGGCGTTTAATCCGCAAAGCCCGTGAAAGGCGAAATCAGTCGCAGCAAAGCTTCGCCGACCTGGCAGGTGTGGGACGCCGGTTCGTCTCTGAACTGGAGAACGGCAAGGCGACCCTCGAGCTGGGAAAGGTTCTAAAAGTTATGCGCGCCGCCGGCATATCGATATTTGCGCGGAACCCGCCTTAAGATGGAGCCGCTTGCCCTTGACGTTCGCCTAGACGGCTACAACGATCCTGTTGGCGTCCTCGTCCGAGATGACCGAGGAGCGGTAGCGTTTGCCTACATGGAAGACTATGTGTCCAATTCGGATGCTACGCCGCTATCGTTATCCTTGCCACTTAGTCCAGAGCCCTACGAAGATGTCATTGCCCGGCCCTTCTTCGACAATCTTCTTCAGGAGCGTGATTCAGCGCTCACCGACATTATGGCCCGTGAGGGACTTTCACGCGACGACGTAGCGGGCTTGCTCTTTCATATTGGAAAGGACTGTGCTGGAGCCTTGTCAGTTCTGCCAATGGGCGCTCCCCCGGTGAAAGTGCCGGGCGATTATGATCACGATTACACAGCAATACGGCCGGAGCGACTAGAGGCGATCGTTGCCTCACTTCACAAACGTCGGCGTCTGCCGGAGGGCACAGAAGATCCATCGCCCCTGGCAGGCGTGCAAAGCAAGATAGCGCTGACATTGCTGCCAGACGGCCGGCTCGCTGAGCCCAACCCCGGTACGGGCGCACCAACAACACATATCCTAAAGGTTCCTGACCAAGAGCATCTCCAGGATGCGCTGCTGGAGGCGGAGGCAATGAGCCTTTCGCAGAAACTTGGCTTCGAAACAGCCGATGTCGTTGCGATGCCTATAGCAAATATCGACACACTGCTCGTCACACGCTTCGACCGCGGCTTGGATCGCGAGGGAAGAATCGTTCGAATTCATCAGGAGGATTTCGCCCAGGCGCTCGGCTTGCCGGCATCATTGAAGTATGAACGACGCGGTACAGAAGGCCGCCGGTTCGATGTTGCCGGCATCCGCAGAGTCTTGGAGGCGACCGCCGATCCGACCGGCGAAAAGGACAGGTTCATTCGGGCCACCCTTTTCGATCTGCTGATTGGCAACACAGACGGGCACGCGAAAAACTTCGCACTCCTGTTTGAACGGGGACAAAGTGTCCGCCTCGCCCCTCGCTACGATATCCTGCCGACGCGGCTAGATGACAGCCTGACGGACGAGTTCGCGTTTCGCATCGGTTCTGCGCAAAGGCTTGGGGAAATCGCCATCCAAGACTTCGACGCGTTTCTTCGCGACATGGGAATCGACAGCGCCCCAGCTCGGCGTCGCCTCCGCGTACGATATAGCGATGAAATCGCATCTGCCCTCGCTGCCCACCTGGATGAACTCAACAAGCGGGGCATGAAGAGGTTTGCGGACTTGATCGCTACAAACATCAGAACTTTGCTCGGAAATTTGGAGGTCGACGTTCCTGAGACAGCAAAGGAGCGCGACGCTTTCCTCGGCAGTGCAGGTGGCTGGCTCCTCAGCTGAGGATCAGAACACCAGGCCTGACGTAAATGGGAACTTGTAGAATAGCGAAGGTGCAAGCCGGCAGGCCACGGGAGAACGGCCATTGCGAGAGCTTCAACTCGAAGCTGCGTGACCAACCACTCAACGGGGAGTTCTTCTACAGCCTCGCCACAGCCAAGGTCATCATCGAGGCATGGCGGTCCTGCTATAACTCCGAGCGCCCGCACTCATCGCTTGGCTATAGGCCACCGGCGCCAAAGGCGACGGTCTGGCCTGCACCTCCCCGGGGATCAACATTGACCTCTGCCCGGGCAATGGCCGCAAAGCCGATCATGCACAAAGACTGAAACCGGACCACCTCATAGGCGCAGGCCACAATCTCATACGGACGGCACCCCGGCACGAGGAGAATGGGGGAAAGCTCTCCCTTACGGCCGAGCCAAGGTCTCGGCCGACCCCTTCTGCGGGAAGCCCCCGCAACGCCCCTTGGAGCGAAACGGGTTCTGAGATGTAAACTCAGAAAGCGCCTACGTTGTAGCTCTCATGGGGTTGATGATCTCGACACCCGAGAAATCCTTCTCATTGTCCGCACCACGCATCCGTTCGCCTCACCAATTGCCGCGATGATCGTATCCAGCGCGCTACGCGGGCGACCGCTCGCCTTGCCGTCGGCCATCAGCCGCGCCCAGATGGGGCCGGCATCTTCGTCAAACACGAGGATGCGATGCTTGAAGAGAGCTTGCGGACCTTCCGGCCCCGAGAACCACGACTCAGGTCACGGCGTTTCTTGCCAGCAGACTTTTCGAGGATGCCGCGCTGGATCTCGGCGAGGGTCAGGGACGCGATGAACAGCTCCGTATCGGCCCTTTCGGACATCCACGCCAACAGTGATTCCGAAGGCGCGGGCTTGATGACATTGCTGAGGATGTTGGTGTCGAGCAGATAGCGCATCAAAGGTCGACCGTGCGGCCTTCCCATCAGCGCGGCTCAGGTCAAGATCGGCCCCTACCAGAGGAGAACGACGAAGCGCAGCCAACACGCCGCTCTTCTTCGCAGGCTCGTCAGCGATGGTCTGACTGACGGTGGCGCGAAGGCGGGATGCGTCCGAGCTGTCTTCAGCCAGACGACGGGCCAAGGATCGGATAAGCTCGCGATCGGCGTCCCGACCGAGAACCTCGAAGCGCGACAGCCCGCGCTCTCTGAGGCGAGTTCGATAGTTCTGAATAGCGCGCTTCTGCGAGGTGCCCACGACGTTCTCCTATTTCCAGTAATATAGCCGGATCGCCGCGTCCAAATAAGGGAGCGCGGTCTTTCGCAGGTGCGCGCCGCTGAGAGTGAGAGTGCGGACTGGTTTCGACGTGTCGGCTTGAAACGATGAAGCCGACCAGGCTGCTTCCACACAAGCGTCGGTCTGGTGGGTTCCGGTGATCCGAAAGATCAGCGTTCACGATCGTGTCGAACCACCGGCTGACGGGCGGCGAAAGCCGGCCAGAGCTGCTGCCAGACCAACATGCCCTGGCCGGCCTTTTTGGCCTTCGCTTCCTTGCCGAGAAGCTTCAGGCCAACCTGCCTGACCTGATAGCCTATCCGCCGATGCAGGGCGGGGGCGGACAAGATGGAGGGCGTCGCCGGGGTTCCGGTGCCGGAAGTGAAATTCGCGTCACTGGCGCGCTTGCGCGCACATTCATGACGGGTGCTTCAATGCGCAACCACACGCACACAACGCCAATGCCCGAAGAACATTTCACGCCTGGTTGGGCCGAGCCGACTGACGCCTTCACAGCCAAGCTCCCGGAAAGAACTGGTCCGGCGCCGTCTGTCGCTCGAGTGCGACCAGATCCACATGCGCCGAGCGGATCTGCTGCCAGGGAAACGTCGACGGATGTTCAGCCCATGCCTCGCCCCAGCGCACGACCGCATCAAGCTTGCCGGCCACACCGGCAAGCGAGGCTGCCCGTGTTGCAGCCATTGCGTCAAGAATAGCTTCGGCCCGATTGAACGCCTGCTGTTCTGCCTTCATGGTCGAAAAGTAGCCTATCTCGTCAGCAACTGCTTCAAACCGGGCCTGCTGCTGAGCAAGCTCGGCTGCCGCCTGCAAACGAATAGCGGCCATGTCCGTTCGCTCGCCGATCAATCGATCGAGCGCATGGGTTGAGCAGACATAGACTGGCTCCCCTCCCGGTACACTGACCAGTGTTCCCAGACAGTTCACGCGCTTGGCAAGTTCGATTTCCAGCTCCTGCTGCCGCCGACCGAGACGCTGAACCCGTTCGTGTGTCGCTGCCCAGTCCCGCCAAAGGGACACGGCAGGATCGTCGATAACAGTTGCCGTATTCGGCGTTGAAAAGCCGCGCGCCTGTGCAGCTTTGCCGAACACCCCGCACACAGCGGCGGCACCGCCGCATAGCGCTAGCCGACGTGTGACGAAGGCACAGACTCGTGTATTGTCGGAATCAGCCATGATCCGAGCTCCTAACAGCTTGGTTGTGGTTAGGCTGCTGACGGTGGTAACGACACCATCAGCAGCCGATGCCTATAAAAAGCATATTTGCACATATTGTGCAACGAGGCAACACATAGCAATGGAAGTGACTTCAGCACAAATTCGCGCGGCCCGCGGGCTGCTCGACATTTCACAGCAAGAGCTAGCGAATTTATCGAAGGTCAGTTTGCGAACGATCGTGCAGATAGAGCGCGGCTCCAAGCCGGCGTCTGCATCAATCGTTCAGGCGCTTGTGCTCTCCCTCCAAGGAGCCGGTATCGAATTCATTCCGGAGAACGGGGCAGGCCCTGGTGTGCGTCTGGCGCGATCGTCGAAGAAGAGCTGACCCAGAACCGGGCGAGCACTCCGACCGCGGAGAAGAACATGCCGCGGGTACAACCCATGCGCGCCGCCAACAAGTGGCCCGTCGTACCAGTATCTGGGTCGTTCCCCCGCGAACGCCCTTTGTAGCCCACAGCCCGCGCGCCCGTTGGGCGTGCGCGCTTTAGAGCTTGTCAGCCATCCACTACTGCGTGCCATTGATCATGGCGGGATCGCCGTTGGTGAGATCGACGATACCCGCCTAGAAGACGAGGCCACCAAGTTCGATAAGATGCCTTGTGCGCTTGCGGCGCTCGACCTGCCAAGTGCAAAGGACGACGCCACCGAACGAGCACACTCTCCATCCGATTCGGCATCCTCGAGAGATGCCGAGCTACCGCATCAGTGACGCTCTATGCACTGCTCTTCGCCGTTCTCTTCGGCCCCGCCTTCGGGATAGCCCAG
This sequence comes from Neoaquamicrobium sediminum, assembly GCF_040970315.1. Taxonomy (NCBI): domain Bacteria; kingdom Pseudomonadati; phylum Pseudomonadota; class Alphaproteobacteria; order Hyphomicrobiales; family Phyllobacteriaceae; genus Neoaquamicrobium; species Neoaquamicrobium sediminum. Next base: position 49,092 of record NZ_JAZHFV010000013.1, read on the forward strand.
AATCTGTCGACGGGTTTTCTCAGCATCCCTGTCGCCGGCGTATCGAGTTCTGACGCAGCTCGGCCGTGATCGTCATGCTTCTCGTCTTCAATTGCGCCCTGCTCGTCTTCTGCGTCATACTGTCGGCCAAGACGGTAGGGCGATGGTCCCTAGTCTCAACACCGGCGGCTATCCCAGCCAGGCTGTCCGTGCCGCTACTGACCCGAACAACATCTAATAGACCGGTCAGTCCTCAGTTGCGATCACACCAATGGTCGTGGACCGCTTCTCCCGGGCTCGCTAGCGCGACATATTTGATGCCCCACCCATATTGACAAACGCTGGCTTCCCTGCGCGGGCTTCGATTTTAGTTCGAGAAGCACGTGTTGTAACAGTGGGAAAATTGAGGCGGTCATGCGATATCAAAACGGTAAAGAGATAAAAATCGGTGAATACGTGGCGATGCCAGACGGTATTACTGGAAAGGTTCTCGTATCGATTACCGATGATGATTACAATAATGGAAGAACGAACCCCGAATGGGGCCAATTGACCCCAGGAATACTAGTTAGGACTGCCGATATGAGTGTTGTTCATTATGGTATGGAATTCGATATGACAGCAAATGCTACTGCCGATAGATAGAGGTAGTCGGCGCTAGTTATACTGTGATACGACGAAGAATCATTCTATCCGCGAATTTTTACTTGCCAAATCCATCAGGGATGTCGAGAGCCATCCGCTTGTTCTGTCAACTACCAGGGCGGCACCCTGGTGAATACCGCCATCTCGCAAGCTGGTCCAGATCTGCTCTTTGCGATAGACCGTCCTCAATGCGAATTGCAACTCGCTGGCAGAACTGAAGCGCAGACCATATGGGCCAATGTAATGATTAAGTGACTGCGGCATATCGATATGAGCAACAGGCAGGCCAGACGCCATTGCCTCTACCGGCATCATTTCAAAAGTGCAGAATCTTGGGAGATGGACATAAAGCCGCATTTTTTCGAATACGGCGTAGACATCGCCAGCCGGCACTATTTCTACACCTTCCAAGAAGTCAGGAAGGGGGCGTGAGCCATGATACTGGTTGATCGCGACGATCCGTTCGCCGGGAAGCGTCTGCCTTACGGTATCTAGCCACTGCGATGCGTCCGGGGTTAAATCTGGATTTGCCAGTTTTGCAACGTCGCCAATAAAGACACCGCTGCGATCGGCGAATGTCGCTTCTGATACGCGCGCGGGTTCGATCGTCTTGGGAACAACGACCACTTGCTCGGCAAATTTGCCGAGCCCTCTGTCGTTTCGTACTTCCGGAGAAAACGCCATGAGGTGTAGCCGCTCCGAGGAGACGCGCTCCATGAATTCGACGATCTGCTTGGTTCTATCGGGGCGTAAGTTGTAGGAGAGGTTCGCGAGGACCATCTTTCCGCTTTCCACCGCAGACGCGATCAACTCTTCGACGGGAAAATAATCCTGCGCGATTTGATCGCCTGTGTAGAATATTGCGACATCGTAAGGAGCTTTCAAGATAGTTTTGGTTTCTTCAAGCGAATCCTCGATTTCGATCTGCGTGACATGTCCCCCGAACCTTTCGATCTGCTTCGCCATCAAGCCGCAGGATTTGTGAATTCCACCCTGCCGCCAGCGCTGAGGTGACGTGCGACCAACAAGCGCCACGCGAATGGGGCGATACTCCAGATCCGAATAATAGTTGGGGGGCAAGAACGGCATCGATGCCTTGACGAGCTCGGTCGCCTTGTCGCCAACGTTCAGCGAACTCTCGACACGATCGATCGACGCGCTGGAAATGCTGACGTCGTCTTCGATTTCGATCGCTACCGCTTGTTTGCTGTCGTGGGCAATCTGTAGCAGAGGGATGTGCCGCTTCCTTGCCTCAAGTGCGAAATAGATATCCGCGAGGCTTTGCGCGGGAAACCAATCGGCGCTCGGGCGAAGGGTGTCGGTATGGAACGCCGAGATACCAGTGCCCAATATATGAACGAAGCGATCCTCGGCTTGCCGAGAACCGAAAGTGTACACTTTCCGCGATTTCCTCTCGTAGTAGAATTCAAAATTTTTCTCTATTATCGACCCATGCCATCCTACAACAGATGAGCGTTTATATTCTTCAATCTTATAAATGCAATAATCGATGTAATATTCAGGGTATATAATATCATCATCGCAAGTGAAATAATAACCGTCAAAACCATCAAGAAACTGGAATTTGGCCTTGTCGCCGATGTTCTCCTGCAGCACGACCGTTATCTTCTCATGCTTTAGAAATTCGGGAACTGTTTCATGCCCGTTGAGAGCAACGAAAATCTCGTCGGCCTGTGGAAGCAGGCATGCGATCGTCTGCTCCAGCGCGACTTCTCTTGAAGGGATGGTGGCAATGCCTACACGCACGCGCCCGTCTGGCCGCGCGCGATAAGATTTTGCTTCGGGAAAATTGACTTGAATGGGTGGTGTTGTCGGCGCCGTTGTGGGTTTTGCCGCCGGGGTCGTCTCGACGGTAGCCTCAGCCGTGTCGTTCACCGCTTCCTGCGGTCCCGGATCGTCCGCGCTCACAATTGGCGAGGGGATCGCGGCCTGTATCGAGGCGCGTCTTGCGATATCCCGCTCCACCGAGGCAAAATCGGCCATGCGCTTTTTTAGGCCCAGCTTTGACGCAGCCTGCAAAACGAAACGCTGGGCGGCCGCTCCCTTGGTTCCATGCATCTCCCGCGCATGGTCGCGCCAGGCCTCGACCATCCGATCCAGCGTCTGTCCCTGAGCCTGCAGCGCCCGAATCCGCTTTTCTGCCTGGTCGATTTCCCTTGTCAGCTTTCGCCTCTGCGCTTCCTTGATCTCAAGCGCACGCTCTTTTGTGCCGATCTGCTTCCTTAGCGCCTCGGCGTCCTGCCGAAAGCGGGAGCCAAGCTGCGAGTTGAGCTTCCGCAGGCGCTCCACTTCCACACGCTCGCGTTGGTTGGCCGCGATAGCGGCATTCGTCAGGGTTTCTACCCGCTTCGCAATGCCGTCCGGGCCAAGCAAGGCGTATTGCAGCTTGTCAGATAGATTTTTCTCGGCGTCGGTAATACGTCCGGCGATACCCTTTTGAATACCCTGCAGCTTGTCGGAAAGTTCCTTATGCCCGCTGCCAATTGCGTTGGCGATGCTAGCTTGCGTCTCAGTCAAGCCGCTATCCAATTGACCGACTTGGGATGCGACTGCCTCTAAGCTGCCGAGCAGTTTGTCCGCGCGCGCATCCGCCCGGCCCTGAGTGGTGTCGTGGATCGCGTTCCCGCGAGAAACCAGGGCTCTGAGTGAAGATAGTTCGCGCGTATTGTGCCGCCGCAAGCCGACATCAACATATCGGCCGATAATCTCGGCAGCCTTTTGGGGCGCCATGATCCAGTTGTCGCTGTTGCCCGCGATGCCGGCGGGCACGTAGCCGATTTGGGTGAAGAACGCAGACGTTTGGCTTGCCGCGTTTGCGCCGTGGACTTCAACGATACACACGGGTTGGCATCTCTCGATCGTACAGCGTGCGCCGGCGAGAACGTCGAGTTCTGCGCCTTCGACGTCGATCTTGATCAGCGCGATGTTTTCGTCCGAGGACACCAATGAGTCGAGCGTGCGCAGAGGCACGCCTGCATCGCCGATGTGGTCGACCCGGGTCTTTCCGAGGTTGTCGATATCGTGGTGTAAAACTGCGCTCGTGTCTCGCGAGTAAAGACCAAATCCGAATATCGTCACAAGCGCATCGAGGTTGTTCGAGGCGCAATTCTCCGAAAGTATATTCCTTATATCTGGGCTGACCTCGAAGGAATAGGTCTTTCTCTTAAGTACCTTCGAGAAGAAGACCGTATGATTGCCGATGTTTGCGCCGGCATCAACGAATATGCCCTCTGGCAGAGGGATTCTGGCTATCAGGCTCAGAACATCAAGCTCGTAGAAGTTTTGCGTCTTGTTTATGTAGTCGAATATATATTCGCCCTTCACGCCCGACATGGAAATGTCGACGTGGTCATGGGCGAAGCTAATTGTTTCCAGATTCGGTACACTGACGGTGTGATTCATGCCTGCGTTCACTCAGTTGCTGTCTGGAAGATGCGGGCCTTATGGCCGCTTTAGCCGAAACGGCTCCTCGGTCACCTTGCTCGGGTGGGGTTCTATTACGCAACCCGGTGGTCTGCCAAGCCTTTGCTTGAACCAAATAGCTCCGAGCGCGTCTCGCAAAACCGGTCGTCCCGCGCCAGTTTGCGTTAACCCGTCCGGCGCGCGATCAGCAGCGCCTTCTGCTTCCGCTCGTGGGGATAATGGAAGTTGGAAATCTCGATCCAGTCGGCCTGCGGCAGAGCCACGGTATAGTCTTCGACGCTGCGCCACCTGCAATGGGTCGCCTGCGCCGCGCCCTTTCCCGGGAAATGCTCGATGATGACAAAAACGCCGCCCGGTAGAGTTGCTTCGAACAGCGCGCGAACCGAAGCTGCCCATTCTAAGTCGTCCACTAGGTGAAATAGAACGTCCAGACAGAGCACGGCATCGAATTTGTGCGCGAAGCCGACTTCCGCGAGGGAAGAGACGACAAACTCGCCGCAGCCGGTTTGCTTTGCGGTTTCGATTGCAGTCGGAGAAACGTCGCTGCCGAAGAGATCGTAGCCTATCGGCGCAAGCATGGATGTGAAAACGCCGGCGCCGCACCCCGCATCCAATACGCGCGCGGGGGGCTTTATTCCGAGAGCGCCAAGTCGATGGGAAACCAAGGCCGCTTTGGAGGCGATGAGGACCAGATTCTGCTCAGAGGTCAGGCCGCGATTGCCGACATTGCGATGGTCGCCCTGCAATTCCACATGGCGAGTTTCCCAGAAGCGATGTGCGTTGAACTCTTGATTCAATGTGGTCTCCGGCGGGGGGCGTGGGGCCCCGGTAAGTTCGTGTTGGAAAGGGGGGCACCCTTAGATTCTCGTCGGCTTATGCGGAAAGGTTTCACGTGGCCCATCATATCCAACGATTGCCTCACAGAAAGCCGGCACATCGGTGAAAGGCAAATCCAGAAGCAGGCGCTGGGGCACCTCCCACCACCGAGACTTTAGCAGAGGCTCCACCAGATCGGCTGGAAAGCGTTCTCTGATGGGCGCTGCCGGTATGCCGCCGACGATTGAATATGGCGTCACATCTTTCGTAACGATGGCACCCGCTGCTATTATCGCGCCGGTCCCCACAGTCACGCCGGTCATTATAATGGCTCGATCCCCGATCCAGACGTCATGTTCTATAACGACCCTCTTCCGCCGTACCGCGTCGGCATATTTTACAACGTTGCGGTCCGGAGCGGCGAGGGCCGGGCTCGTCGAAAGCAGAGTGTGGTCGTGAGTGCCCGTTCCAATGGTGACGTCGCGACCGATGGAGCAATAGCGACCGATTTCCGTCGCGCTTCGGACGAGCCCGCTGTTCATGTAGGAGTGGCGCCCCATCACCACGGTGTGAGCGCATTCGACCTCACCGAGCATTGCAGGTGCTTCGAAGATGAACGGAGCTGCCGGGATACGTGTACCCCCCAGTTTCAGGCCCGCTGCGGTGAGCTGGGTTTTGCGATCTGCAGATGTCATGACTTGGCGTTCGTAGGTATTTTGGAGCCGTCTAACGTCACGTAGAGTGTATCGCAACTATGCTTGGCACCGGATGGGCCGGCCGTAAAGCCGATACCGGGGTGGATATGGTTTGGCCTTCCGCCATGAGATTGCTCAGAACAGCGACCGGTAGAGCGAGAGTGACACGAAGGCGACAGCATAGCCTGTGGAAACCGCCAGAAGTGGCCCCGATTTTCGTCCCTTCATTAGACGTGCCGCCGGGACCTCCACCACGCGATGAAGCACAAGCGCGATTACGATGGAAAGCGCCAAGCCGACTGCAAGAAGATAGAGATAATAAAGTTCCTCCACGCCCATATAGTAGGGCGCGAGCAGGTCGCGTGCGATGCGCAGTGCAGGAACATGAACTAGGTAGATGATAAAGGACAGCGTCCCCACCGTGCCGAGTAGGGAGGGCGTGGTCTCACCTTCCTTTGCGAAATATATGTAGCAGATCAGCAAGACAATCGCCCCCAGCACCTGCAGCCTCTCTAGCCGGTTCTGCGTCACAAAGTCGTTCGACCAGATGTCCTGAATGCCACCGGGGAAGCCTGATAAAGCGATGACGAGCAATCCGGCGCCTGCAAGCCAGAACCATCGGACGTATTTCGCTGTCGGCACCTTTCCGGCCATCCACCAAGCATGGAATGAAAAGGCGGCAGCGATGCCCGCTGCAAAGGCGTCAAAATGATAGAAGGCCGACAACCGCGACCATGACAGCACCTTTGGCCAGCCAGTCTCGACGTAAATCGACAATCCGATGGCTGCTGCAAGGAAGGATAGCCAAAGAAGGGCAGGACTAATGCGGCGTGCCAGGAAAGCCAGCGACATCACCAGCAGCGGCAGGAAGATATAGAACTGGAATTCAGTGGCTATGGACCACCAGACGCTATGATTGAGAGGCAGCAGACGTGAAGCGGGATGGAAGATGTGTGCAAGCATCAAGTTGTCGGCCACCATTGCGGTCGTCAGCGGTTTCGCCGCGTCGACGATCATCGGGCGAAACAGCATCGCAAGAATGAAGACCGCTGCAAAACTCGGCACGATTCGCGTGAAGCGGTTGTGGAGAAAAGGCCGGTAACTATACGTTTCTGCCGCGCGTGCGTGCAGGAGGCTAAGCGTCAGTGTGAAAGCGCTGACCACATAGAAGAGTTCGACGCCATAGTGGCCGTTGTAGATGAATTTGCGTAGGTACGGCCAAGAATCGAAGCCCGGCAGCCCGCTGCCGCCGAGTGTGTGAAGAACGAGGACGAGCAATACGGCCACGCCTCGCAACTGGTCGATGAATTCCCAACTATGCTTCGTGGAGACCGACGTTCTAATGGTAAACCGTTGCGCGACCGCAAGTGCCGCGCACAAGAGCAGGCAGGCGGCCGCAGACTGGAGCAAGAACCCAATGCGTATTGGCGATTGCGAGCTCTGAAACGCGACATGGTCTACCGAGAAGTAGCGGAAGGTCGTGTCCGATACGCTCAGAGTGAGTGCCTTGTCTTCGACAATAATTTGCCCGTCGAGCGTAAATCGACCTATTGCTTGCTTGCCTAATGATGAGGTGGTGATCGACGCGTGTCCGATCTCCTGTCCACCACTTCGCAGCGTCAATTCCGCGGTCCCATTCTCGAAGGCGTAATAGGAAATTTCTACGGCTGCGGGCACGAAGTCGCTCTTCAGCGGAACTTCTAGTGACCCACTGTTGCCCCTGTAGAGCATTAGGGCGTTGTTTCTGATGTAGTCGGTCTTGAATGCTTTTCGCCAAGGACCATCGGCGATCTTGAAGTGCTCGGCGGTCACCATGTACGCCTGCTGAGGCATGAAGATCGCGGCGGCTGTGATGAAGCCCCCCAGGATCAGGGAGAAAACCGCAACCAATTTTCCCACATCACCCCATTTGTCAGCGAGTAATGAAGTGAGGCGGCTGTCGGTCAAGGATCCAGCGTCGCCACCGGCCTTCATGGAGACAGCCGCTGGAAATATTCTTCAATGCCGATAGTCCTACCAATTAACTCAATTGTTGACGGCTTTAGGTTTCTGCGAATGTGATTGTTATCGCGGTAGATGAATTCCCCATTCCATATAGTGCTGCAGGAAACGTTCCCGCACATCGAATCGGTAGGTATCAGCACGTTTACTTTTCGATCATCACTCGCGGCATTAACGAGAGCTTGGTTCGTTACTCGTTGGAATTCTCGCGTTGCATTAGCCTCAAGTGATTTGTGGTCTATCGCACAGCCGTAGCGCCAAAGCGATGAAGCTTCTAGAGCAGCACACACATTCAAGTTTACTCTTGGCCGGGGTACGTCACCGATTAGCAGCACGTCCCTAGATGGCGTGTCGATTTTATTAAGCAGCTCTATCAGGCTCGACTCCATAACCGAACCCGCGTCGGCCCGTGCTAGGGGGGGTATTGATGACGACGGCGACAGCGTATCTATATAACCTGACCAAGCCGCTGCCATAATAATTAGATTGACTTCTGGATGGTCAGAAAGCCACTCAACAGTAAGTCTTTGCTTGTTGCCGCATATCTCCGAGTAATTCGGCCGGTCGCCCCTATGAACATAGCTTGACGTGCCATTTAGGAATGCGGGGCAGGACCGCGGACCGACTACAATAGCTATTTTCATTTCCCGAGCCCACAGATCTACAATCGGGGCAAAATGATCAGCATGACTGTCGCCCCACAGTACCCCTTTCCTGGCTGCTTCATCCCATTTTACACCAACAACACATGAGTCTCCCGCGCCGGGCATCGCGATGGTATCGACGCAGTCGAACTCCCACATCGTATCCAGATCCGTTAGACCGGCAGCCGCCGGGTTTTCGCGCATCGGGAACCCATCTTTCCAGACAAGCACCAAGCAGATTGCGGCGACCACAGTCATAGCCGCGACTGGACGTCCGATTGCGGCCCAAGGCTGCGAGGTCGAGTGCCTAAACGTTTCTTCTATAAACCGCCACGAAATCCATCCTAGAGCAAGCGAGCCTGCGACAAGCGCTGCGACTTCCAGAGGCTCGAACATCCGCTCTGAGATGTAGATGCGATAGTAGACTATGAGTGGCCAGTGCCAGAGATAGCAGGAGTATGAAATCCTACCGACCCACTCGAGCGGCTTTGCGGACAACACGCGGGCGATGAGATTGCCCTCAGTGGTCGTCCCGTAGATGACGAGTGCTGTCCCGAGGGTCGGGAGCACGGCCCAGACACCGGGGTAAGGCACGTCCGTCGTAATGGTGAAGATTCCTAGGAAAACGAGCGTCAGTCCCGAGATGGATAAAATGTTTCCTGTTGCGCTTCGATGTGCGCTGAGGCGCGGGGAAAGGGCGATCATTCCACCCAGCCCCAGTTCCCATGCGCGCGTGGCTAGCATGAAGAAAGCAAACTTTGGATAGGTCGCACTGATCGAAGCGGATAGCAGGAACGTGGCGAGCGTAGTCGTTACGACCGCCGATAAGATGCCGAGTCTCCCAAAGCGGCGAAAAGCGAAGAAGAGTACCAGCGGTACGATGATGTAAAATTGTTCCTCGACGCCGAGCGACCACATATGAAGCAGGGGAAGGACTTCCGCCGACTGATCGAAATAGCCGGTATTCACCATGAAGTAGAAATTCGAGACGAAAAAAAGCGCGGCGATCGAACTCTCGGCGAGCTTGATATACTGCCCTGGTCCGAGCATCACCCAGCCAAAAGCGACTGTGACAAACACCGTAGTCATAGCCGCTGGGAAGAGCCGCTTTGCGCGGCGGGCGTAGAACTCGGCAAAGGAAAATCGGCCAACCTCTAGGTCGCGTACGATGATCGAGGTGATGAGAAATCCGGATATGACGAAAAATACATCGACGCCCGCAAAACCGCCTGCAAGCTGCTGCACGCCCGCATGGTAGATGACCACCGCCAGAACGGCGATTGCCCTCAAACCGGCAATTTCGGGGCGATACCGTTTTACGTGACGAGTGTTTTCGGTCCTGCTTACCTTTGACCGATCGGAGGTCGATTGTAATTTTAGCAAGGGCAAGTCACCGTGCAATGTCTGCAAACGAACCCAATCCTATGCGGAATTATGGTGGCGTCCCATGGGGTCGATCTGCGTCGATCCAAGGCCATCACCCAGCCGGATGGAGCATGGAGGGTAAATCTCCTTGCGCTTACCGGTCATTGTGTTCCTTCGTCAATCAGTTTTAGAAGAACACGGCGGTCGTGACATCGACTTCATACTGGAAGCATTGATTCTCAATTTTGAACTGGGCGATTGACACGTGGGGCGTGTGACGTGTGCGGCAGTTGTTGCGGCTGTTGAGGATAGAAGCGTCCACGTCTTCCTGGGGATGCGGGTTGACGATAGGGAAGCTGGCATGCTGAACACTGAGCTCCGAAAGAGCGCGCAACCCTTCATCAGTTAAATGTTCGAGGAAAGGCACCCTTATGGGTCGCGAAACCGATCAAGAGAGCAAAAGTGTTCAAACGCAGCGAACGTCCAGCTTGCATTGGATATCAAAGATTGAAACGATCAAAAACGATCCAAAAATACGCGACATGAAAGAGGAAATAAGCAGACTCGAGCGGATCCGTGCAAACCGTGCGACCAATGCCAAGCGATCTCCATCTTCCTAGCCTATCTGTGGTCACGTCTCAACCAGAACTCCACTCGTTCGGCCGCTCTTGGGGACGCTAAATATGCCATTGCGCTAGCTCTGGATTCGAAACGCTGGCTAGACCGGAGGATACCGACTTTGGGAGCACACTTCAGTGCATTGCGCGTGACGATGTTGTTCGATCATACATATTGGTCTGCCCCCTGAAAAGTGGTCCTCCCTGAAGTAGGCTATTGAGCCTTTAGAGAGGACGTTGGAATGCCCCAGAAGAAGCACAAGCCCGAAGAGATTGTCGCGAAACTGCGCCAGGTCGATGTCTTGTTGTCGCAAGGTCGATCGGTTGGTGAAGCGGTTCGCTCAATAGGTGTGACGCAGTTCTCGTATTATCGGTGGCGCAAGGAGTTTGGTGGCCTGAAGGGCGACCAGGTGAAGCGCCTGAAAGAGCTTGAGAAAGAGAACGACCGGCTGCGCAAGGCGGTGTCGGACCTGACGCTCGAGAAGCTGATCCTGAAAGAGGCTGCTGCGGGAAACTTCTGAGCCCCGCCCGCCGTCGCCGTTGCGTCGATCATGTCATGGCGAAGTTCTGTGTCTCGGAGCGCTTTGCCTGCAAGGCTCTCGGCCAGCACCGTTCGACCCAGCGCAAGAAGCCGGAAGGCAGGTCGGATGAAGAGGCGTTGACGGCTGACATTATTCGCCTGGCCTCACGCTACGGCCGCTACGGCTATCGCAGGATCACGGCGATGCTGCGGTCCGAGGGTTGGACGGTGAATGCCAAGCGTGTCGAGCGCATCTGGCGGCGGGAGGGGCTGAAGGTTCCCCAGAAGCAACCGAAGAAAGGCCGTCTCTGGCTGAATGACGGATCGTGTATCCGGCTTCGACCCGAGCATCCCAACCATGTCTGGTCCTATGACTTCGTCGAGGACCGGACGCACAATGGCAGGAAGTTCCGCATGCTCAACATCATCGATGAGTTCACCCGGGAATGCTTGGCGATCCGCATCGATCGCAAGCTCAATTCGACCGACGTCATCGACGTTCTGTCGGACCTGTTCATCCTGCGCGGTGTGCCGGGCCATGTTCGATCGGACAACGGACCGGAGTTCATAGCCAAGGCCGTGCGGGAGTGGATCGTTGCGGTCGGGGCCAGGACTGCCTTCATCGAGCCAGGCAGCCCTTGGGAAAATGGCTACTGCGAGAGCTTCAACTCGAAGCTGCGTGACGAACTGCTCAATGGCGAGATCTTCTACAGCCTCGCCGAGGCGAAGGTCATCATCGAGGCGTGGCGGCGCTACTACAATACGGAGCGGCCGCACTCATCACTCGACGGAGCGGCCGCACTCATCACTCGGATACAAACCGCCAGCACCGCAGGCAATCGTTATACCTGCGATGCCACGCGGATCGACTCCATCATCTGCCCAAGCGATAGCCGGAAAGCCGATCATGCACTAAGACTGAAACCGGACCACCCGATAGGGGCAGGCCAATATGACCAATAGCGCGGGGTACAAGTCTCGCAAGTCGACCCTTTAGAGAAGGAAGATTTTCGTCGATTTTCAACCAGTTTTCGGACTGGGATAAATTCGCATCTCTAATCTGGCAAGAACTTCTTGAGGTCATCGGGAACATCGATCTGCGCAATCGTCTCAAGGTACGCTGTAGCATCTGCGCCACGGTCTTGCGCCCCTGCAGCGACAACCTGTCGAATAAGAAGCCTCAGCTCGGCCACCTCAAACTTGAGGTCGACGATCAGGCGGCGAAGGCTGTCGTATTGTTCTTTGGTCATATGGAAACATGAAGGCTGATCGCAAACCGATGTCAAGATGACCGACAGCTAATACGCGCCAAGGACCTAACTAACAGCGAAGCGCGCCCGGCTCGAGATTTGCGGTCTCAAGTCTGCTATCTGCAATCGGCGGCTCATTCAGAAGCCTGCTCACATTGGCGCCGCAGAAGGTCTGTGCTATTGGGCCTCCATTTCATAGGTTGCCTCTCAGGATCGAAATGTAATGAGCGCTGCGGTCGACGGTACAGGATATCTCTCGAGTGAGGATGATCGCCTGTTCGATGCCCACCTATATATCGCGGCGATGGGGCGGTCGGGCAGTACCTATCTCGCAAATCTACTGACGACGCCGCCGAAACGCTGGGTGATGGTGGAGCCGTGGTTTGTGAATGGCCTCTTCAACCGATTTATCAGGGACAGGGCGGCAGAATTCGGCTGGCCCATCGATGTCCAACATTGGCACTTGCCGGCTCCGATGCGTACGCGTGCGGCGTTTTTGGAGCGCTATCGTAGCTTCCTCGCTCCAAAGTTGAATGAGCTTGAGCGCTGGGGTGCGAAAGGTGTGAGAGCAGATTTTCATATACCTACCATCACTACGATCAATCCTCGCAACATGATTGTTCTAGTTCGCGACTTGAGACAGGTCTCGCTCAGCCTATTGGAAAAGAATCACCGGCAGGGCAAGAAGGAGGAAGAAAACCGCCGGTGGGTAGAACTTTATGTCGCTGAGAATGCGCAATCATTGCTCAAACTCTGTGAGATTAAGCTTGTCGATGCGCTGAGAGTCGTGCGCTATGAGGACGTCTCACGGTCGGCCTCCGAAAAGCGGGCAATTGAGACTTGGCTCGATTGGCCGATGGACGGGGATGAATTTGCTAATCTAGAAGATTTTGGTCGTGGCTACGAAGTGGAGCGTCATACCTCTCCTGAACTAGTCGAGCGGCAATTGCCGTCTGGTGCAGATGATTTCGTAGCAAAGATCTGTGAGCAGAATTCCAGCTATCAGGATCGATTCGGCTATTGAGAAAGTGCGACGCGAGACCGGAGACCGGCGGGCAAGTGTGCACGCTTCACCAACGCCGATCTTACTCTCGTCATCGTTGCGGTGCTCTGACTTGGTGTGGTGGGCTCCGATCATGGTAATCATAACCACAAATTAGTCTGCATATCCCCAGGCAAGTATTTCAGGTCCAAAGGACCAACAGTGTCGGCGCGGTCGTCGTCAGCAGCAAGAGTCGGCGCGATGTATTTGAATACTTTAAGGAATTGCCGTCATACGTCATCGGCATCGAGTGATGCGCGTCTGAACGCCACTGGGCTCGGGTCTTATGGCGCTGGGTCATGATGTCCGGCTAGCCACCGGCACAACCACCTCGTTGAAGAGGTATCGGCATGTCGCCTTCGTCCAGATCGGCTTTCCATAGTGGATCGCCGCATCCAGCGCATGCTCGGCTAGATCGACCGTACTATCGCGGGTCGCGAGGTTGAGCGAGATGCCCGGATGCAACGCCAGGAAACTCGATAGGCGCGGTATCAGCCAGCGAGAGCCGAAGGTCGGCAATACGGCGATGCTGAAAATCGACGTCGCGTTAGCCGCCGTCACCGTCTGGATCACCAGTTCCTCGGCCTGTTGAAGCAATCGCAGTGCCTGCGGACGGAATTTGCGACCCGCGGCCGAAAGCTCGATGCGCCGGCGCACGCGGTTGAACAGGACGACCCCGAGCTGGCTTTCCAGCTCCTGGATTTGCCGGCTGACCGCACTTTGCGTGAGGTTGAGCTCCTGTGCGGCGAGCGTCACGCTCTGGTGGCGCGCCGCGCACTCGAACGCCTGCAGCCTCTCAATGTTGGGCAGCATGCGCCTGCTGAATTTCATCGTAGTTCAGTCTCGGGGGTCGATTGCATAGCATCGACAAAACGGCTTGCAGGCCCGGTTTGCAACCCGGTAGCCGTTATTTTGCGGTGCGGAACGCAACGGCGAAGCCACACGTCAGCTCCCGGTCGGCCCACTTTGCTGAGGGGGCTCTGAATGCGTGCTGAGGCAATCGGTGCGTAATCGACCCATTATGAAATCCTGGCAATCGATCCGCGCTGGATAAAGTCCGCCCGCATCATGACTGCGCGTGCCGGTTCTTGCCTCCCCTCGATGCGTTCCAGAAGCATGGTTGCCGCCGTCTCGCCCATTGAGAGGCGCGGTTGGGCCATTGTGGAAATGCCCGGCGAAAGAAAGCTCATCCATTCCAGATCGTCGAAACAGACGAGCGAGACTTCTCTCGGGACGGAGAGATCGGCGGCGGAGATTGCTCCCATGACGCCCTCCGACATGGTGCCGTCCGTGGCGAACACCGCAGAGGGCCGGTCGGAGCGATCGAGCAGCTCACGCGCGACAGCCTGTGCGGCCCCAGCCGAATATGCGCCCACGCGCCGGACCAACGACGCGTCGATCTCCAACCCCGCCTGCCGGTGTGCGCGCAGATATCCGAGCAAACGCTGCCAGCTCGGATAGAGCGTGTCGGTGGACAAAACTTCACCTGCGAGGCCGCGCTGCAGGAAGGCATCGAGCCCCCCTTCCTGGTACTCCATCATTTCGCCGACCAAGCCGATACGGCGGTGACCGGCGGAAATCAGGGCGGATACGGCGCGTTCGGAAGCTGCGATGTTGTCGATGGCGACCCGATCGACTTCCAGTCCCGCAACGCTGCGGTCCAGCAGAACGAGCGGCAGGCCGGCTGCCTGAAGGTCGCGCAGATGGCGCGAATTGCGTGTGTCGCAAGGCGAGACGATCAGGCCGTCCACTTGTTTTTCCATCAGCAGGTTGACCGCGCGGATCTCCTTGTCGAGATTTTCGTCGGAGTTGACGATCAGCAGTCCGAAATCGCGACTTTCCACAACGTCGGAGATGCCGCGCAGGATCGAAGCGTAGAACGGATTCTGGATGTCGCCGGCAACCACGCCGATGGTGCGCGTCTTGCCCGTAATGAGGCCGCGCGCGAGCGCGTTGGTGCGATAGCCGAGCTTGCGGGCCGCATGAAGGACCTGCTCGCGCGTTTCTTCCCTCGTGTAGCCGTAGCGACCCAGGACGCGGCCGGCGGTCGCCGTCGACACGCCCGCCAGGCGGGCAACATCTGCTATCGTCGCCTTGGACTTCTTTGCCACCGTCTATCGCTCCCTATTGTTGCTTGATTGCAGGAAACGCTTCACTGGGGGGTGCCATTTTTCGCGTCACGCCGCTTCATTCAGGGCGATCGCCGTGAAGACGTCGAGATGGGCGCCACCGACATTCTTGAAGATTGTGATCTCGTCGGGCGACTGCCGCCCCTCCACCTTGCCCTGCGCGAGGTCGAAATGGTCGCCGGCGATTGCGTCTGCACGAAAAATCCCGGAAGCAAGCGCGGATCCCAGATCACCGGTGTTTTCCATGCCGCGCCGGGTATCGACGAAGATGCGGCCGCGCGCCAGCGCGGCCTCGTCGGTCTCCCGCAGGCTCGTCATATAGGCGCCGACGAGGTCCAGATGTGTGCCGGGCTTCAGGAGCGCGCCCTTGACCAGCGTGCGATCGGACATGGTCACGCAGGTAATGATGTCGGCCTGTTCAACTGCCGCGTCGATGTCGATCACCGCCTGCGCATCCACGCCATCTGACTGCAGGCCCGCTGCGACCGCTTCGGCCTTGGACGTGGTGCGGTTCCAGATCAGGACGCGCTTCAGCGACGGGCGCGCTGCCATATGCGCGGCCGCAAAGTGCGGCGCGAGCGCGCCCGCGCCGACCACCAGCAGAACCTCGGCGTCCTTGCGGGCAAGCAGCGATGCGCCGAGCGCGGAATCGCCGGCTGTCTTGCGCGCCGTCATCGCAGCCCCATCGGCCACCAGGAGCGGTGCCCCCGTCGATCCGTCGAACATGGCGACCAGCCCCTGCACGTTTGGTTGGGGCGGCGACAGCCTTTCATTACCGGGGAAGACGCCGACCATCTTGACCGCCACGGGGCCGCCCGGCACCCAGCCCGGCAGCGTGATGAACTGGTTGCCGCTGCCGGCAGGATCGTCCTGCACCATCACGTCGGAGACGGGCATCGCGCTGCGATGGGCCTGCGACAGAGCCGTGATCAGATAGGACCAGGGCAAGGCGGCATGCACCGCGGCGGCATCGAAGACTTTCATGGGCATTTTCTCCAGGTGCTTCGGCGTGGCTCAGTTCTTCACGGACAGCGTGACGAGACGGCACGGGGTTACGGTTTGCGACAGGGCAAGGGGACGGCCGTCGCCATCAAGCACCAGCTTTTCGATCCGGTAGACCGGCTCGGTCGTGGACACGCCCAGCAGGTCCGCTTCCGAGCTTCGCGCAAAGCCTACGTCGATGAGGCGTTCGGCCCCTGCAGGCTCGATGCCGTAGGCGCTGCGCAAGGTGGCGAAGAAGCTCTTGCCCGCCGCTACAGGATCGAGCGCTTGAGCGAAGCGCACGGCGTCGAAGTGGAGCCCTTCCAGTGTCATCGGTCTGTCGTTCATCTCGAGCAGCCGCACAAAGCGGACCAGCCGCGATGCGACGAGCCGGGCGGCGATGGCCGGTGCGTCCGCATCATCTTCGCGCTCGATGATGCGGTGGCCGGCCTTGTGTCCCTGCCCTTCCATCACATCGGAGAAGCCCGACAGCGAAATGGTTTGTTGCAACTTGCGCGGCGCGACCAGGGTGCCCCTGCCCTGCTGGCGCAGGAGCAGGCCTTCAGCGCACAGTTCGCCTACCGCACGGCGCAACGTGATGCGACTGACGCCGTAGGTGGCGCACAACTCGAGTTCTGGCGGCAGGAAGCTTCCCTCGGCAAGACGACCGGCCTCGATCTCGGACAGGATCTTTCGCCGGACCTGTTCGTAGAGCGGCAGAAGGCCGTCTTGCACCATTATCGCCTCAGTAGTCGGTGAGCTTCTTCATGTAGCGGCGGCCCTCCAGCATGACCTGCTGGCGGAAACCGGCCACCTTATAGATGAAGCGCCACAGCGTGTCGAAGAAGATGAGCGGCACGACATTGCCCTGAAAGCGTGGGTCGATGCCTGCAAGGTCGAGCTTAGCCGCATCCAGTACGAGCACGTTCTCGGCCTTTCCAAAGCGGTGCAGGAAGGTTTCGGCACGCTCGTCGAGCGCGCGGGTCGAACCGAGGCCTTTCATCAGGACAAAGCAGCGCGTTTCATCGAGGACTTCAAACGGTCCGTGGAAGAATTCGTTGGAGTGGATCGCCTGGCTGTTGATCCATTGCATCTCCATCAAAACGCAGATGGCTAAGGAATAGGCCGCGCCATAGCTCGCGCCCGACGCCATTGTGTAGACGACGTCCTGCTTCGCGAAGTGCTCCGCATAGCGGTCCCACAGAGGAGCATAGGCTTCCTGAGCGCGGTCGATGGCGGCCTGCAGGTTATACAGACTGTCTATCAGTGGTTCGGTCAGGTCCTCGCCGCCGGTCGCGGCCACGAGGCCCATGACGATCTGGTAGATGATCGAATAGTTGCTGTCGCGGGCGTCGATCGGTACGCCGGTCGTATAGGGCGCCTCGAACTTGACGGGATGGTCCACCGCGGTGCCGAGTGGCGAACCGGGCTCCACCGTGAGGCCGATCGTGACCGCCCCCTTCTCCCGCGCGAACGTCGCGGCAGCAGTCGTCTCCTTCGTCGTCCCGGTCATCGAGCACAGCACGACCAGCGTGCCCGGCCCAAGGCGTTTCGGCGCACGGGCGACGAATTCGGCAGCATTGTAGACGTCCGAGGGCAATGAACCGTGCTGGTCGAGCATGAATTTTGCCGGATGCATGATCGACAGCGATCCGCCGCAAGCCACGAAGAAGACATGGCGGAGCGCGGCGGCGTCGATGGCCGAAAGCGCAGCCGAGACTGCCGGATGGAAGCGGTTGGGAAGAGGCATTTTCTATCACCTTTTTGAATATGATGACATAAGACATATTAATTTTATCGCTCGGGTGTCAAGCAGCCGTTGACAAGCCTGCCGCTTATCTGCGAACGTTCTCACATTGTCGTAGAAATGAGAGCCACGTGTCACGGACCGCTCCAAGAATCCTCGCCTTCGGCGATAATGTCGTGGACTGCTATCGCGACCAGAACCGCATGTTCCCGGGCGGCAACTGCGTGAACCACGCCGTGTTTGCTCGGCGCTTCGGTGCCGAAACCGCCTATGCGGGCGCCGTTTCGGACGATCCCGCCGGTCACGCCATCCGCGACGCGTTCCTGGCCGAAGGTGTGGAAACCTCGTTGCTCCGGCTTCTGCCAGGGCAGACCGCCTTTTGCGTCATCGCGACGCAAGGCGGTGAACGCGTCTTCGTTGGGGCAAATCTGGGCGTCTCGATCATCGCGCCCTCGCCCGCGGATCTTGCCTGGATGAAGACGGTGGACGCCGTCCATACCGGCCGTTCCAGCCATGTCGATGCGTGGCTGGCGCATTTTGCGTCGTTGACCCGCGTATCATATGATTTTGCCACGATCCGCGATGTGGATCGTATCGCTGCCGTAGCGCCGCACTGCTTCCTGGCGGGATTTTCAGGCGGGGGCATGACCCGCGGAGAAGCGCGAACGCTTGCAGCCACCGCGCTGCACTACGGTGCGCGGTGGGCCGTCATCACCCGCGGTGGCGACGGTGCGCTCCTGGCTGGACCGGACGGCATCTACGAGGCGCCGGCCGTCCCGGTACAGCCGGTCGACACGCTCGGCGCCGGCGACACGTTCATTGCCTGCACGCTCGTCGGTTTGCTGCGCAACGAAGCGCCGGAGGCGATCTTGCGCGCGGCGGCTGAGGCAGCGGCACAGACGTGCCTGTCACCAGGCGCCTTCGGCTACGCAGCGCCGATGATGGTGGACCTGTCGTCCGCTCTCACCATTGAGGAGATATACGCCAGGACCAGAGCCGTGCCCGGCCCCGAGGTCGAGCCGGCTGCCGCAACGTATGAGAAAAGGGCAACGAAAACGTTCTCATAAACCCGCTCCCTTTTCATTCTGGAAGCGCCGGCAACAACGAGCCGGGGCCACTATGGGATCAACCCGAACAGGAGGACTCGCAATGAACCAATTCACCAAATCCCTGCGGCTGCTTGCCGCCGCCGCAATTGCGACGACAATGCTGACAGGCCTGTCAGATGCGGCCTTCGCGCAGGAGCTGACAATCCGCATCGCCACCGTGAATGCGCCCACGAGCGAATCCTGGAAAGGTGTGATGGCGACCGCCGAACGTGTGACTGAACGCACCGAGGGTCGCGTGAAGTTCGAGGGCTTCCCGTCAGGCCAGCTCGGCACCACTACCGATTCCATCGAGCAGGCCAGCCAGGGTCTGCCGGTCATGACCTTTACCTCGGCGTCGTTCCTGTCCAGTTTCGGCGTACCGGAACTGTCGATCGTGGAGGGGCCGTTCATTGTTTCCAACACCGACGAGGCGGAGAACCTGGCCTTTTCCGACCTGATGCAAGGCTATTATGACACGCTTGCCGAAACGGCCGGCATCCGCGTCGTCGCCCTAAACTGGTTCGACGGCCCGCGCCACATGATCGGCAATGCAGGTTATCCTTCGCCTGAGGACCTGCAAGGTGTACGCATGCGTGTGCCGCCGGTAGAGACCTGGCTGAAGACATTCGAGCCGCTGGGTGTGATCGCGACCACCGTCGAGGCGGCCGAAGTCTACTCGGCGCTGTCGCAGGGGGTCGTCACGGCGGCAGAAAGCCCGCTGACCGGCCTGCGCGCTTCCGGCTGGCCGGAAGTCGCCAAGGAGATCACGATGACGGGTCACTTCAACCTGTTCACCGGCTGGGTGATGAGCGAGGTCGCTTTCCAGCAGATCGGCGAGGAGGACCGCGCCATCCTGCTGGAAGAGTTCCGCAAGGGCGGCCAGGACCTGACCGAGATTTCCGCCAATATGGAAGCCGAGATCCGCAAGGAGTTCGAGGCTTCGGGCGTGACCTTCCACGAAGCGGACCTCGACGCCTACCGCAAGGCGACCGCGAGCTTTTACACGAGCTTCCCGGACTGGCCGGACGGGCTCTATGATCAGGTCCGGGCCGCGGCCGCCGGCAACTGATGGCAATGGCCGGGCGGATTGTGAGGATCCGCCCGGTTTTCCCTGCGACCGAAGGAGGCGGTTGAAGCGATGAAAGCCTTGCGCGCGTTGATGGAGTTTCTGGGCATGACCTTGCCCGCGCTGCTGCTTGCGGCGTTGGTGGCGGTGGTCATGGCCGATGTTGTCGCGCGCAACTTTTTCGCAATGTCGATAATGTGGGCACAGGAGATGGCAGTGATCCTGCTGGCGACGACCGTATGGCTCGGCCTGTCCGGAGCGGCCATGCAGGGCCAGCTGTTCGGCATTTCCCTTTTCGTCGACAGGCTGCCTGAGCGCGCTGCAGCTTATGCGAGGCTTGTCGCCGATCTTCTGGTCTTGCTGATCGCGGCACAGGTGATCCGCGCGGCGTTGGCCCAGATATCCACTGCGCGGTTCACGACGTTTCTGACCCTCGGCTGGCCGAAATGGATCATGGCCGCCATCCTGGCTGCGGGAATGGGCCTCGTCATTGTCGGCCGCGTGATGCAGATCACCGATCGTCTCCGGAAGCAGCGCCCGTGACCGTCGTCGCCATCGTTTTCGTCACTCTGCTCGTTCTCGGGCTGCCCGTCGGCTTCGTGATGCTTGGCGCGTCGATGGCCTATTTCGCCATCAATCCGATGATGACGAGCCTGGTCGCACAGCGCATGTCTTCGGGTCTCGAATCCTTTCCGCTGCTGGCTATCCCGCTGTTCATTGTGGCCGGTGCGGCCATGGCGCGCGGCGGCATCGCAGACCGGCTATACGCCTTCTGCGAGACGCTGGTGGGCCACTGGCGCGGCGGGCTGGCGCAGATCGCCGTGCTGAATTCCGTATTCATGGGCGCAATGTCAGGATCGGCAAATGCGGATGCGGCCATCGATGCGCGCACGATCGTGCCGGTGATGCGCGCGCGCGGCTATTCGAACGCATACGGATCGGTGGTGAGTGCGGCCTCCTCCATCATCGCTCCGATCATGCCGCCGAGCATCGCATTGATCGTCTATGGGCTCTTGACCAACACCTCGATCGGCCGCCTTTTCGTCGGCGGCGTCGTGCCGGCCTTCTTGATCGCCATCGCGCTGATGTTGACCGTGCGCTGGACGGCAAGGCGCATGGACCTTGCTCCCGCACGCGAGACCCGTGCGCGACCGCGCGAGATGATGAAGAACGCGCGCGCTGCGCTGTGGGCATTGGCGATGCCGGTGATGCTGCTGTTCGGCTTGCGCAGCGGCTGGTTCACGCCGACGGAACTGGGGGCTGTCGCAGCCGTCTACGCTTTTTTCGTCGGCGTGCTGGTATATCGCGGGCTGACCTTCCGCGAGACGCTGTCGCTGTTTTCCGAATCGGCCGTCACCACGGCCGGCGTGCTGTTCATCATCGCTTCTGCCTCGGTGTTCTCGCTGATCCTCAGCCTTGAACAGGTCCCGCAACAGCTCATCACAGCGCTACTTTCGGTCTCCGAGAACAAATACGTGGTGCTGCTTATCATCAACATCGCCCTCCTGATCCTCGGCACGGTGTTCGAGGGGCTGGCCATCATTGTCATTCTCGGACCGCTGCTGGTGCAGGTAGCGCAAGGCCTGGGCGTCGACCCGGTGCATCTGGGCGTGGTGCTGGTGTTCAACACCGCCATCGGCTCGCTGACGCCACCGGTCGGAACGGTGATGTTTACCGTCTGCTCGATCACCCGCTGTTCTGTGGAAGATTTCACACGGGCATTCCTGCCCTTTCTCGCCGCTGCAATCGGCGTGTTGTTGCTCCTCACCTACGTTCCGGCGCTGGTGACCTTCCTTCCCAATCTGTTCTTTTGAAGGGCGACCATCGTGACGAGCAGAGCAGACGGCAATCTGTGGCGTGCCAGCAGCGCGGTGCACGTCGAAGCGCCGCCGCTGAGGGCGGATGCGGATGCCGACCTCGTCATCATAGGTGGTGGGTTCACCGGGAACGCGGCAGCCCTTGAGGCGGCGCGGCGCGGCGCTTCGGTCATCGTGCTCGAGGCGGAGTCGGTCGGCCATGGTGGCTCGGGCCGAAATGTCGGGCTCGTCAACGCCGGCCTGTGGTTGCCCCCGAACGACGTGGTGGCGCAGATGGGCAAGGAGGCGGGCCAGAAGCTAATCGGTCTGCTGGCCGATGCACCAAGGCTGGTCTGGTCGCTGATCGAGCGCGAGAATATAGGCTGCGAAGCGACACCGAACGGCACGCTGCATCTGGCGCATTCGGCCGCGGGCTTGCGCAATCTGGAAGAGCGGCATCGCCAGGGCGTGGAACTGGGAGCGCCTGTCCAACTATTGGACGCGGCCGAAACCGCGCGACGCACTGGCAGCCGTGCATTCTACGGCTCACTTTTCGATCCGCGCGCCGGCACCATTCAGCCGCTGTCCTATGCGCGCGGCCTTGTATGCGCCGCGATCCGCGCCGGCGCCCGCTTGCATGAGCAAACCGCAGTCAGTCGTGTCGAACGCGTCGGCGATCACTGGCAGGTCATGGCCAACGGTCACACGGTCAGGGCGGGATCATTGCTTCTGGCCACAAATGCCTACTTCAACGGCATCGACATCGCCGTTCGGCCGCAATTCGTTGCCGTCAACTATTGCCAGTTCGCGACCGCTCCCATGCCGAAGCCCCTGCGTGCTGAGATTCTTTCCGGCGGGGAAGGTTGCTGGGATACCGCGCTGGTGATGTCGTCTTTCCGGACAGACAGGGAGGGGCGGATGATCCTGGGCGGCATCGGCGATGCCGGAGGGCGGGGCGCTGCGGTCCATGCCGGCTGGGCCCGGCGCAAGCTGCGGCAGGTGTATCCGCAATTGGCAGGGCTTACCTTCGAGTATTCCTGGCACGGGCGCATTGCCATGACCAGCGATCACATTCCCAAGATCGTCAGGCTTGGCCCTTCGGCCTACGCTTGCTTCGGTTATTCCGGACGCGGCATTGGCCCCGGAACCGTATTCGGCACGCGCGTAGCCGCTTCACTGCTGGACGGATGCGAGAACGGCCTGCCGGTGGCACCCGTCGACAACCATCGGGAGCGATTGACGGCCGTGCGCGCTGTCTATTACGAAAGCGGCGCGGTGTTGGTCCACGCATTAACCGGCGCGTAGCCTTTATCGAGTGGGCCCTGTGCTGCTGGCCACTCGAACGCGCCATGGTTCACTTTAGAAACTTGACTATCTGTGTATCCACAGTACCCCTAATCCGGTCTCTTCAAAGTGACCGTGGCAATCTCTTTGAAACCTGCGTATCTCATGATTATCGGCGCGCTCGTGGTTGGCGCCACTTTCGCCGCCTGGTGGTTCCTCAACGCATTTGCGTGCGGGATGAACCCGACCGGATGCACCGGCTTTTCCCTTGCATGGGACGATTGGGAGGCACTTCGGTATTTCGTGTCGACCTTCGTGATCGGGGCAGTGGTGTTCATGGTCGGGCTTTGGAAGACCGTGAGCAGGAGCACTCGTAGCTAGGCAGCCTGATTGCTGGTGGCGGCATCGACACAAGGCTTTCAACCGCCACATTCTCATGTCATCGCGTCGGCTTCCAACTCAACGAGACCGATGAACAACTTTCCCTGGAATTATGATCGTGCAGAGCTCGTCGCAGATGGCACGATCCATGTTGTCGGAGTGATCCTCGGCTTGGGTGGTGCGGTCGCGATGGTCTCCGCCGCCTTCTGGATCACCAACGTCAGTAGCGCCATCGCCGCCTCAGTTTATGCTGTGACGCTGGTAACGACGCTTTCTATGTCAGCGATCTACAACATGTGGCCTATCGGACCGCGCAAATGGCAAATGCGCAAATTCGATCATGCGGCGATCTATCTTCTGATCGCAGGCACCTACACACCTTTCGCTCTGCAACTGGGAACTCGAGGCGCATGCTTGCTCGTATGGATGTGGAGCGTGGCGGCCCTTGGCATGCTTTTGAAGATTGCGTTCCCTGGTCGCTTTGATCGGATCGCCCTCCTTCTTTACCTCGGCCTGGGATGGAGCGGCGTTTTCATGTTCGACATCCTGCTGAGCAGCTTTTCCCCGACGATCATATGGTTGCTCATTCTCGGCGGTGCGGTCTATTCGACCGGCGTCATTTTTCACCTTTGGCATAGCCTCAGATTTCAGAACGCCATCTGGCACGGCTTCGTGCTCGCAGGCGCTACGTGTCACTACTGCGCCGTGCTCACTTCGGTTGCCGGTTCGAGCGTGTGAGAACGAGCTCCGGGGGCGGCCTTTTTTTGAACTGCACTAGCATGGGATACTTACTATAAGCGGCGCTCCTCAAACGCTTAGGCACGCCACGTAGTCGATTGACCCTATTCCTCCCCGTCATGATCCCGGTACAAGGCTTCATAATCGCGACCACCATAGAAGACGTTCGTGACCCTGACGGTGTCGGATTCAACGACGTAAGCTATAACGGCCACGCGCTCGAAGGGCACCGTCCTCAAGCCGGTCACTAGATCGTCACGGGGGCGCCCACCGTTCGGGACATCACCGATCCGCTCGCAGCGGGCTTGGATGCGCTGGATAAACCGCCAAGCCTGCTGGGGATGTCCAGATTGCTCTGCGATGAACTGGTAGATGTCGGAAAGATCGCTGAGCGCTTCTTCGCGCCAGACGACCGGCAAGGGGCTCATAATCTAGCGAGACTTTACAGTGCTGTCGTGCAGAGCGGCCAATCTGTCATATGCATCAGCCATCGACACGTCGGGCCGCTCGTCGGCCAGGGATCGCTGAACCCGGGCCCGAATGGACGCCAAGCGCTCGGCATGTTCCTCTTCTTGGCGTTGCCAAACCCGAACGGCCTCGCGGATCACCTCGCTGGTCGAACCATAGGCTCCGGCTTGCACTCTCTTCTTGATGGTTCGCACCATTTCTGGCGGCAGCGTGATACTGAGCTTTTCGGCGGCATCCATGCGTCGTTCTTTCATCACTCTCAAAGAGTAGGATAAAATCCTACCTGGCGCAAGCATGGAGCGCTGCGTGCGGCATCCGCAGGGAGTGGCGCGCTAGACACATTTGATCGATGGGCATCGACCCGATCATCCGCGTCGACGACGATACAAGCGAGATTATCTGGCCGACCCACGCACCGACACCCGGCATCGATACCACAATGACCGCGCTGGTGCCTAAACTCGGCTTGTAAGCCAGCGGACGGTTTCGGCCTGTCACAAGTCTGCAGCCGAGTGTGCGCCGGACCCAGATCGCCGCTGGAAAGTAATTGCTGCTTCTACCCCCGCGGTTCAACGCTGTCTCATCGCCACACGCACCCTTCCGTAGATCGGTAATCGCGCGGCCGTGCCCTTAATTCGATTTATGTGACAGCGTTGGGGTTCTAGCCCCGCTAAAGCACTGCTCGTAAAACGAAGTATCGGGTTGCGGGCCGAGGCGGCGCAGATCTTCCTGGCCCTGTCGGGCCGGCCTCGCGCTGGCCAGTCTTTGGCGAACACCCTCTGACGACCGTGGACCTGCCGCCCCTGGGGCTGCGGGATTTCGTGCCAAGGCCCATCAGCTCTCGCGTACTATGCTGCCTGCGCGCGCCGATCGGCTGGCATTATTTCGGCGACGGCGACGATCCATAGCAGCGAGGATGTTCGGACCTGTAGGTTGAAAGATAGACACAGGAATGTTATCTAGATTGTGCATCTAGAAAGGTGGTTGCCATGGCCTTGAGCATCAAGACAGAGGAAGCGGATCGGCTGGCGCGAGAATTGTCCCGTCTGACTGGCGAAACCATGACAGACGCCATCACCCAGGCCATGCGCGAGCGCCTGGAACGGTTGCGCGCCGAACGGGAAGCTCAGGCAGACTACGTTGCGCGCATGAAAGCCTTCGTGCGCGAGCGTGCCGGCCGCTACGATCGCCGCCCGGTCACCAAGCAGGAATGGGATGAAGCTGTTGGCGACACCCCCGAAGAGCTTGGCTTCTCACGATGATGATCGTGGATGCGTCCGCGATCATTGCGATTCTATTCGAGGAGATGGAAGCGTTTGATTGCATGGCCGCTCTTCAGATGGATGCCGCGCGTCTCATATCAGCGGTGAACTACGTTGAGGCCGGTACTGTCATGGCCGGCAGGATCAGGGACAAGGACCGGCACGAGGCTATTACCGATCTCGACGCGTTCCTGTCCGACTTCCGCATATCGGTTGCGCCGGTAGACGATAACCTTGCCCGTGCCGCCATGAAGGCGCGCCTAGATTACGGCAAGGGATTCGGCACGCGCGGCGGCCTGAACTTTGGTGATTGCTTCGCCTATGCCCTCGCAAAACGGCATTCCGCTCCCCTTCTCTACGTTGGCGAAGATTTTGCGCTGACCGACGTTCAGTCCGCGCTGTCGCGGTAGAGGCAGAGAAGAGAGTTCGAGCCAGAGCAATGAATGGCGAGGCCAGCAAGAACGAGAGAAGGCTGGAGAGGTCTCAAAATCTCAAAGCTAGCGGGCTATGCCCTTCCCGCGAGTCCAGATGCGGCTTGTCTACACCCCCGCGGGGCCTCTTTCGGAGCCTGTTCCAAGTCAACGGCAAGGCACACGGCAACGCCTCGCCCGAGATGATTCCCGCGGACTGCGCCCGCTTTCAGCGAAATTTGAAGGTGGTCCTGTCTCTATTAAGGTCTTTGGCTGAACCTCGGCTTTCTCAGTTTTCCAGCCAGAACCGGACAGGCAGCAGACGGCCCCGAAAGCGCCGGCGGGATACGTTTCAGAACGTCAGCCTGCTGGGCTGACGCCAACGACCGGACCGGGGTGGCCTGCCCGACGGCTTTTGCGGGCAAAATGTCGAAAGCTGCCCTAGATCTCGTCAACGAGCTTCGGCAACAACGGCTCTTTTCGGCATCAATGATTTCATTTGCGGCGTAGGTTCCACTAATTGGTGAAATGGCCCAATCCGATGAAATCAATTGCAACGCGATCCGGCACAGGCATAGAAGGTCGCGGATCTCGCCGCAGCATCGGATGTCAGCCTCGGCCATGTAAGCAATGTGCGATCGGCGCTGCTCGACAGGGAGTGGGCGACGGTCGACGACGAAGGCGTTCGCCTAATAGCCCCGGACGCCTTGCTGGATGCCTGGCGTGATTCCTACGAGCCAGTCCGTGGCAACCGCTCGTTCTGGTACAGCACTCTCCATGGACGGCTACAATTTTTGTAGCTTCTCCGACGATCTGCGCGACCTTACGCTCGACGATCGCGGCGTGTTCCTGAATATGGTCGGCAAGTTCTGATATGGGCCTGTTTGAAACATCGCCGAGAACCTCCTGATAAGCAGCCCCCCATGGCACCCGCGCTAACGCCCAAAGTAGCCAGCCGGCAAAGGTCGGCACATAGAATGGTGAGCGCTTATGTTTCGGTCGGTGCAGTCGCGGGCGCTGTGAAGAAAAGAGACACTCCCAGGCCCCTAACTGCGAGTGTCAGGACAAGCCGTACTCTCAGACTGGATCCAGTTCGAGAATGCGATCATCGCTGAATTCTGCACCCGGTCGGAGGGACATGTCAGATAGTAGCGTCCCGCGAACACGGTTGAGCCGAACGGTTGCGCCAGTTTGCCGGCCTCGATCTGGGCAGCGAACATTGGAAGCGGTAGCAACGCGATGCCTAATGCTTGAGATGCAAGCTCTGCAATCGCTAAGGATGAATCCAGGACCGGCCCTGTAACAGGTGGGCAAGGCACACCGATTTCAGCGAACCAACGAGGCCACTCATCGCCTCGATAGCTCCTGAGCAAAGTGTGATGTGCGAGATCACCGGGGTGGCGAAGTCCTGCTGCAATTTCGGGAGCACAAAGCACCGACATCGGCGCATCAATCAAAGGCCACGCATCCACCTTGGCCCAATTCCCCTCGCCGAAACGAATTGCCATGTCCAACCCCTCACGCGTGATCTCCACGCGGTTATTGTTGGTTGAAATGCGCAAGTCGATCTCTGGATGTGCTTTCTCAAATTGCGGAAGGCGTGGGATCAGCCATCCCAGCGCAAAGGTGGTCACCACACCCACCTTCAGAACTTCGATCCGCTGCTGGCCCGTGACCCGGTCCAGGACGCGCGAAATCGCGTCCAGCCCGTGCTCCAGAACAGGATAGAGCGCCACGCCCTCGTCGGTCGGCACCAGGCCGCTGGGCGTACGCAACAAGAGCTTCGCACCGAGCAGCTCCTCAAGGCGGGCAATCTGGTGGCTCACCGCAGCTTGCGTCACCCGCAGTTCGATAGCGGCGCGGGTGAAGCTTCCCTGCCGCACGGCGACCTCGAAAGTGCGAAGGGCATTGAGGGGTAAGTCAGGTCGATCCATGGCAGTACCTCAGCTCATACACAACTCAACTATTTGTCGTCTTACACCGGAATTTGCCAAGGGTTAATTCAAGCCCATGACATGAATTGATGAGCGGCTACAGGACGACCCGCTGATCGCCCCCCAACCGCCACCGGTGCAGGTGCGCCCTGCCCCCAAGTCGGAGCAAGCAAATGATCCTATCGGCAAGCAGAATTGGCTCCCTGATGACCGCTGTTATTGTCGGGCTGAGCCTCCACGGAAACGCCACCGCACAACCCGCAGAAGCGCAACTCTTCAAAACAGTCCGGGAGATCGAAAAGAAGCTCGATGCGCGGATTGGTGTGCTGGTGCGAGACACTGCAAGCGAATGGGAGTGGGGCCATCGGCAGGACGAGCGCTTTCTCATGGCCAGTACCTTCAAATCCGTCCTGTGCGGCGCTGTCCTCGACCGCGTGGAGCGGGACCAGATGAGCCTGGATGAGCAGCTGGAGATTAGACGTGACGAACTGGTCGCCTATTCACCAGTCACTGAGAAGGCCGCTGGCGAGACGATGTCAGTCAGTGATCTGTGCCTTGCCACACTGGACATCAGCGACAATACCGCCGCCAATATCCTGATTGCGCGTCTGGGCGGAACACGGGAAGTGACCGCCTTTGCGCGCAGCGTTGGAGACGCAGTCACCCGCCTCGACAGGATCGAGCCAGATCTCAACCTCTTTGTTCCGGGCGACCCGCGAGACACGACGACACCGGCTGCTATTCTCACGACCTGGGAGTCCATGCTGTTAGGTGATGCGTTGTCATCCAAGCACCGAGCCTTGTTGCTGGACTGGATGAGCCGAGGCGGTGTCACCGGCGCTCTGCTTCGAGCGAGTACGCCTGACAATTGGCACGTAGCCGACAAATCCGGCGGCGGGCAGCAGCACACCCGAAACCTTGTCGCCATGGTGACGCCACCAGATGACGAGCCACACCTCGTCGCCATCTACGTTTCAGACACACCCGCGGACTGGGCTGCGAGAAACCAGGCGGTGAAAGAAATCGGCGAAGCCGTCGTCCGAATGATCAGCCATCGCTAGCAGACGCAGCGCCGAACCCAGTGTTCGAGCTGCCTGTCGGTGCTGGAATAGAAATAGTCCCTATCAGCGAGAATCTAAGTAAGGTCATAATGCGTATGCGCAAAAATGCATTTCTGCTCTTCGCCATTTGTCTGGCGGCAAATCCCGCCCTCGCCAATTCTGCCGATCGGCAACAGGTCGCCGCCATCGTGGACGAGGCATTTGGCTCCCTGATGCGCAAACACCAGGTGCCCGGCCTTGCGGTGGCCGTCACCATCGGGGGGAAGCACCACTTCTTCAACTACGGCGTGGCATCGCTGGAGACACGGGAACCAGTGACAGAACACACCATCTTCGAGATCGGCTCGGTCAGTAAGACCTTCACCGCGACGCTTGGCGGCTACGCCTTGGCCATGGGAAAGCTTTCGCTTGAGGACAAACCGTCGTTGTACGTGGCCGAACTCGCAGGATCGGCCGTGGACCAAGCGACCCTTTTGAACCTTGCCACCTACACTGCCGGTGGTCTCCCGTTGCAGTTCCCTCAAGGCGTCGACAACGACAGAGACGCAATCTCGTATATCGCTGCTTGGAAACCAGAAGCCGAACCGGGCACCGTTCGGCGCTATTCAAACCCCAGTATTGGATTATTCGGGCACCTGACAGCCGAGGCGTTAGGTGGTGACTTCGCCGACCTTCTTGAGACGCAGATCTTTAGGCGGCTGGCTTTAACCCACACCTTCGTGCGCGTGCCTGAGGATTCCATGGCGTCCTATGCGTGGGGTTACGATGCAGACGGTCGTGCAGTCCGCGTCAACCCCGGCGCCTTTGACGAAGAAGCCTACGGTGTGAAATCAAGTGCGGCCGACATGATTTCGTTTATCGACGCCAACCTGCACCCGGAACGGCTCGATCCCATCATGCGGGAGGCCGTGACGGCAACACATAAGGGCTATTTCGAAGTCGGCGAGATGATCCAGGGCCTTGGGTGGGAGCAATTTCCCTTCCCGCTCACATTGGAGCGGCTTCGCGCCGGCAACTCTCGAACTATGGCTTTTGAAAGCAATCCTGCCACGCCGGCGCAATATGATGCGCATTCTTCGCATGCGGTTCTCTACAGCAAGACCGGTTCAACCAATGGCTTTGGGGCGTATGCCACATTCGTTCCGGAAGCGGAGCTGGGCGTTGTAATGCTGGCGAACATGAACATCTTCATGCCCGATCGCCTTGAGGCTATGCATCAAGCGCTCGAGGCCCTTGCGGAACTGGCGAAGTAGATCGGCATCAGACCAAATGCTTGACCTGCCAGTCGCCGTCCAATCGGCAACGCCTTGACCGCTTTCGTCGTCGTGCCAAGCCGCCTTTGGCCAGTGCGCCGGCCGGGCCTGCTCCTTGTACATCCGGCATTCAGCTACTTCGTTATAGTCTGTTGCCGAAGCAGGAGATCTCGATGAACAAGCATTCTCTATTCGCCTTTGCGGTCTTGGCCTTATCCGGCCTTCCCGGAGTTGCCGCCGCACAGGTGGTGCCTGGCGAAGAGCACTGCGTTGTCAACGTGCGTACGGACGATCGGTTGAACATGCGTGAAGGTCCCAGCGCCAATACGCCGATAGCTGCTCGTAAGCGCTACGGCGAATGCGGTATCCGTGTAACCGACGAATGCCGCGGTAACTGGTGTCCCGTGGAAGACGGTCATTCGCTAGGCTGGATTCACAGGCGCTACATCGCCATGGTGTCGCCGTCTATGTACTGCGTCACGGGCGTTGCAGCGGGCGATGGGCTGAACCTTCGCGCTTGGCCTTCACCTCAGTCGCGGATTCTTACTAAGCTCTCCCGACACCAGTGTGATATCGCCTTCCTGCCCTACGCGAGGGGCAACTGGCAAAAGGTTCGCGCCCATGGATGGGAAGGTTGGGTGAACCGCGGGTTTCTTAGCGGCCAGTGAAGCTCACCGGCGCTTGCCGGATGAACGATTCCGTTGTGACGTTCCCGAACGTAAGCGGAGTGACATCGATGAACCATCGGGTATTCTTCCTCGCGCATTCGATTGCCATGAATGTAGACCACGTGGGCGCATTGGCATGACCAGCGATCACATTCCCAAGATCGTCAGGCTTGGCCCTTCGGCCTATGCCTGCGCTCGGATGACCCGCGTACGAGAACCTTCACACGCCATGACGACGAAGGTCGGTGCCGAGCGACGGGAATGCTCGGAAAAGACATTCACACAACGAACTGACGAAGGCATCTGCCCCGGAATGGGCGGGAACTTGGTCCGCATTCTAGGAGAGGACGTTGCGGAGTTTGCGCGACTGAGACAGAGGCTGAAGCAGAACAAGTGTACGATATTCAAGCCGACAATACGGGTATGGAACTCCTAGGGCTGCACGACTAGACGGTTACTGTGGTTATAAGCGGATCCGCAGGCGCTGACGCCGGGCCAATTTGAACGCGGATCCGTCAGCGGTTCGGAACAAGGGGAATCGCTACAGGGGCGTCTTCATCGGGGCGTCCATCTACGGTTTGATCAGGCAAATCAGAACGGTCTTCCACGCTCGCCGACGCGCCGGAGTCCAGAATTGCTGCTGCTGCATCCAGTTTCGCATCCTCGACCATGGCTGAAACGACCGTTTTGCCGTCATCTAGTGTCTCGACGGTGACATCGGCGTCCGGAATTTCGGCGTCGGCGGCGCGACATCGAGCAGAAGCTGCACGGTCTCGAAATAGCGTTTCCACGAGCCCATCTCGGCACTCGATCCCGACATGATCAAGGAGGTCCTCGACGTCATGACCGGCCTCGCCCGCGACGGCCTGACCGCAACATAGGGCTCACAGGGCACGCGCTAACCAACCCGAATAGCAATATCGCGGCCGATCACCCGGCCATGCTGGCTTTACCGGCCGCATCCCGTAAGGCAGGATGACCCTATGTGTGGACGCGTCAATATCAAAACCAATCTTGACGACATGCTCGCTTCGTTCGCCTTCGCCGCGCGGAACGAAGATGTAGACCGCGCCGCTAATCGCTTCCCTCGTTACAATGGTGCGCCGGGTCTCGACTATCCGTTGATCGTCCGCGACGTGACGAGGGATTCGGCGAAGGCCCCCGTCCTTGGACCGGTCTTCATGATGGCGCGCTGGGGGCTTATTCCCCATTTCGCCAAGGCCCGGAATGAGGGCTTCAAGCATATCAATGCCCGGTCTGAAACGGTCGCAACGAATGGGGTGTTCAAACGCGCCTACGCGGCCCGCCGCGCCCTCATGCCCGTGACGGGCTATTTCGAGTGGCAGGACATTTACGGCACCGGCAAAAACAAGCAGCCATATGCCATCGCCATGGCCGACGATTCCCCATTCTGCCTGGCGGCGATTTGGCAGAATTGGCGCGATCCCGAGACGGGCGAAGACGTTCGGTCGTTTTGCCTTCTGACCTGTGAGCCCAACAGCCTCATGGCGACCATCCATGATCGGATGCCCGTCATTCTGCACCGCAAGGACTATGAGCGCTGGCTAGGCGATGAAGCCGATCCGGCCGACCTGCTTGCACCGTATCCCGCCGACCTCATGAAAATGTGGCCGGTTGACCGTAAGGTGGGCAACTCCAAGAACGATACACCCGATGTGCTGGACCCTGTAGAGGGAGAACAGGGGCCGCTGCTATGACCGGGATACCGAAACCCAAGGACGGCCACTTCGGGTTCCAAGGCAGCGAAGAAGCGTTGCAGGCCGAATACGATGCCTTGATTGCCCGTCACGTTGCGGCGGGCTGGAATGAAGCTGCGTTGGCGCTGGCCATTGAGCGGCTTGCACAGGAGCATATCGCGACCCTTGCCGGGGACGAGGTGGCCGAAGTCTTGGCGGCGGCGCAATCAGATGCGCAGTTTTACCGTTTGGGCGTAGCGGACGAGGATGAGCCGGCTTGGGGGCGCAAAAGTCCAGCGGCCTACAGGGCGTTGGCGATCTTCGCTGCCACGGCTCCATTGCTTATAGGGGCATTCGTGGCCATCTGGCTGGCGGCATAACGCCCCGTCACCCCTAAGGCGAGCTCATCCATACGCCCGCGCCGTCAGTGACTGGAGTCAACAATCCCTTCTGCAAGGGCAGCTTGAAGCGTCCCGGCGAAGTCGGAGGACAACTCCAGCGTACACTTGTACTTGGACTTGTTGTCGTACATGCCTCCCGCTTCGAAGGTAAGCACGACACAACCACTACTCCTATCAACGATTATCTGATCAATCGGCGTGCAGCTTATGAGCTTTCTCTCGCCGGCTCTCTTGAGCGGCTCCACATATACCTGCATGTGTCTCTCCCAAGTCCCAACAGCGGTAGAGTACGAACTTATTGTCGCATGTCTATTCAGCCTTTTGGGTAGGATAGCTCTGTCGGATACAACTCGACCCTAAACCCGAGACCTACGCCACCCAGCGCGGCGCGCTTCGGCCTCACTGCAAAACCAGCGCTCGCCGTGTTGGGGGGATATGCGGGTTTCATTATAATACTTCTGGCCGGGCACGTGATAGATGCGCTCGCCGGTGTTGAGGCTGATATTGCCCTTGACGTTGCACCCGGAGCCGGGAGCCATGGCCTTCAGGCTGTCGAGCGATACCCCTCCTGACGTGGAGGTGAGGGCCTGCAACGAGCCGCCCGTCACGTTGAAGACGGCAAATGCCGCAAGGGCCACGAAGGGCCCAACGGTTCGGACCAGAATGCGTCCGGGCTTGTGGCGATATTGCTTAGCCCCGCGCTGTCGCTGATAGCTCCTACCCATCTCGGCATTGTGACCTAGTCAGCCTAACGGGGGGTGGAAACGTTCATTCGGATTTGAATCGTGGCGCTGGTCTGGCGCTGTAGGTCGGAGCGCCCGTCGTTGCCTTTAACGGGACGCACCGGCCCGCTAGCGAGCGCGAAGGCACGCCGCAGATCGAGACCTGCGATCCGATTTCATTGACACTCGCCGGTTCTGGCCCGGAAATGGCGGAGCTGATCCTGTTTAAGACAGCGACGCTCACGCCATTGGGTTTGCAGCAACCAATGGCTTCGGGTCGACGCGACATTTGTTCCGGAGGCAGAGCTGGGCGTTGTGATGTTGGCGAACACTACCGTCTTCATGAGCACGATCGCCTTGAGGCTATACATCGAACGCTCGAGCCTGCCGAGGCATATATCTGCTTGAATGCGAAGGACGCTGGCGGCGCGAGGCAGGGCCTCTGCGCCACCTGTTCACAATGTCAGCTATGGGTAATCTTCGTGCCCAGCACTTTCAGGCACTCGCGCATGAACGCGGCAAGGCCAGTCCAGCCTTTGGCCGAGACCATGTTGCCGTCGACATGGGCTTCCGTCGGACCAACGTCGACATAGATGCCGCCGACCGCAGTCACTTCCGGTTCGCATGCGCCAAGTCCGGCAACCTTCCTGCCCTTCAGGACGCCCGGCACCGCCATGAGGATCTGCACGCCGTGGCAAATCGTGAAGATCGGCTTGCCAGTCTCGTGGAAGTGGCGAACCATGTCCTGAACCCGCTTGTCGGTGCGGATATATTCGGGACCGCGCCCGCCGGCAGCGTAGACGGCATCGTATTCCTCGACCTTCACGTCCGCGAACGTCTTGTTGATGTCTGCATAGTGACCGAGCTTCTCAGTATAGGTCTGATCGCCCTCGAAATCGTGAAGCGAGGTCTTGATGCGATCGCCGGCCTTCTTGTCGGGGCAGACGACATGGACGGTATGGCCGACAGCCTCCATGCCCTGCTGAAACACGTAAATCTCATACTCCTCGGTGAATTCACCCGTCAGCATGAGTATCTTCTTGCCGCTCATGTTGGATCTCCTTGTCGTGGTCATTGAATGGCGACGCCCCGAGACGTGCCGGGAGCCGCCCGGTTGTCAGAACGGGGAATCTGGGAAGTAGAACTGGTCCGCGTTTTCCGGCGTGATCAACGGTGCGTCGAGCAGGAAGGAGCCGCGCATGGGCGCCTGGCCAGTGAACTGCCCCGCGGTCATGTAAATCGCCGATTTGATCATCGACGGCGGATACGGTGTAGAGATCGGCGT
>NZ_JAZHFV010000014.1:0-41886 GCF_040970315.1 Neoaquamicrobium sediminum
CCGCTTTCGCCTTGCCCACGATCAGGGTGACGGCAGGCTGCGCTTCCTGCTTTTGTCGAGCGGTGTCGAGAGCCTCGACGACCCGACTGACATTGCCACATCCGAATTCATATCCATGGTTCCACCCTATGCGTTCGTAAACGGCACCGACATCGGCATCGGATTCCGTGGCGGGACGCTGGACCTGTCCAGCGAAAGTACCCCTCCGGACGTATTGGAGCGGATCGGCGTCGGCGACGATTGGCAGGGCATTTACCTGCCGGAACTGCGCGTGTTTGTCTCCGGCGGCCGCAACGGTTTCGCGTATCAGTTTGGCGTGCGCGACTTCCTCTTCGGCTTCGGTCCAAATGGCGGCATTTCGGGCGACTTCGAGGGCAGGATTTTCAACCAGGGCAGCGGTGACCTGACGGTGGGCGCACGCTTTTTCGACGCCTCCGGCCGGAGCTTTGGCCTCCTGGAGCGGGACGGCGCGACCGCCTCCGCCGTGGTGCCGCCGATCACCCGGATGGTCGTGGACGTTGAAGGTGGGCGCACGCCCTATGCCGTGTCAGTCGCTGTCGACGGTGCGGCGCCAGCAACCGGTCGGATCTTCGAGATCGATTTGTCGGCCAATGCCACGGCCACAATCGCGATTGCCGTATCGGATGCAACGTCGGGCGCCCCGGACAGCGCCGCGCTGACGATCGCTGCGCGCAGGGGCGATCCACGCACCATTGTCGTCACCCCTGGCACCGCCGCTGAACCAGCCAAGCCGGCGACGATCGCAGTTGCCGCGGGCGCGAACCCGCGCATCGTCATAAAGGAGCAGAATGATCGCTTCGTCACGCTGACCACAGAGCCTCTTGAGCGCGACGTGCGATGGTCGCTTGACGGCGGCGCCGAAACAACACCGCGACCGAATTTCACAGTAGAGGTCGTGGCCGGTGCCTCACACCAGATTCGCGCGAGCATCCCCGGCATGACGGTCGAGGCGATGCCGGTCTATTTCTATTTCGACCTCCCACCGAAGCCGGGCGCAGGCGCGGCTGAGCCACAGATCCTTGCCTCCGTGCTGCCGGAAAGCAACGACCAGGTGTGGACCAGCCTGGCGCGCGGCAGATCGCCAGGTTCTGGTCGCGAGACCGGCGGCCACCGGCCCCTGACGGGCGGCAACCATCCTGCAATCTTCGAGGCGATCGATCCCGCCGTCACGCAGATCCAGATCGTGGGGTATGCCAGCTTCGAGGACGATGAGAGCAAGCTGGAGCACAATTACCAGCTGGCTCGCCGACGTGCGATTGCCGTACGCGAACTGATCCACCATCACTACCCTGGCCGCTTCTCGCCCAGCATAGACCCCGAGCCACCGGTCAAGGAGAGCTACGTCGCGCTTCCTGCCTGGAAGGCTGCCTGGATGACGCACAAGTCGCCTTCCGATCGTGACTGGTGGAAGGCCGAGATCAAGTTCAATCCTGACCCCAGCCGTCCGCCACGCGCCTCTGATGCAACATTGACCCGTGATCCGTCCGGCGGTGGGACGCCGCCAGTGATATCGGTCATTGACCCGCCAGTTCCGAACCCACCGCAGCGGCCCGACTGGTTCCGCAGCGCGGGTGTCAAATTGCGGGTCATCGAAAGCCGCTTTGTTGCGATCCAGATCGACGGCGAGATCGATGTTCAGACTGCCGCCGAGGAAAAACTGCGCAATACCGGCCAGGTCCAAGGGCAGCCTGCCGAACGTGTTCGCACCCTGCAACGGGGTGTGCCGCTTGCGCCCGACAACCCGGGTGACGGCATCACCGCGTTCCGCTTCCTGCTGCAGGAAAACGAGATGACCGGCGAGACGGTGGTGTCGTTCTCGATCGGCGCCGACCCGTCTGACACCGATGGCCTGCTCGCCGTCGGTTGGCTTCCCGGCGAGGCACGGACGCAGAGTTTCTGGCGCGACCTGCTGGGCTCTTACATCTCGTTCTGGCCGCTGCTTGCCAAGGCTGCGGACCGCGATGTCGGCTCGCCGGTCGATGCCGTGATCACGGGTGCCGAGCTGGCCCTTCCACCATTGATCGCCGCGCTGCCATGGTTCACGGTCGAACGCGTCATCCTGCACGGTGCTGAGTATCTGGCGCGCTGGCATGTGGCTGGCAGCGAGGGCAACATCTATTTCGACCTTGAGGCGTGTTGGTCGGCGTCCCTGCCTTCCGAGAATGACTGGCTTGTCCGCATCGATCCCGCCGCACCGCTCTCCGTCCGCTACAAGGCAATCGGCGTGCGGCTTTCCGACTTTGACGATGATGGTGCTCCGATCGCGCCGCGTTACGAGTTCAGGCCGGTCTTCGACAGTTCGCGCGGCTACACGATCGGCCTGCAGAACTCCGGCGGGTTGATGCTGCGCCCGCCCTTCGACCGTATCTTCAAGATACTCGGCGCGCGGCTCTCACGCATCAATCCGATGACATTCGAGGTCGAGATCGGAATGGGTGTCGATTTCGGGGTCGTCTCATTCGACAGGCTGGGCATACGTGCCTATCTCGACCAGCCCCGACCACCTGAGATCACATCCATCGGGGCACGTGTCGACATTCCCGGGGCACTTGTCGGCGACGGTTACCTGTCCATCAGCAAGACCAAGATAGGAGGCCAGATCGACCTGACGGTCCGCGCCATCGGGTTGCGCGTCGCTGGCGCGCTTGAAATCGCCGACATCTCCGAAGCCGAAGGCGGCCCAGCGACCGGGCTCTTCGTCGGCCTTGACCTCCTCCTGCCAGTCGGCATCCCGCTTGGCTCGACCGGCCTGGGGATATTCGGCTTCCGCGGCCTGTTTGGCATGCACTATGCACGCACGCCGATCGGCGCTGACAAATCGGTTCCATCTATCGAGTGGCTGAAGGCGGCAAAGGGGCGACCGAACCTGCTCAAAACCGAACCTGCTCAAACGGAAGAGGAAGAGGGGGAGGAAGATAACGGCGTCATTTTGTGGGAGCCGCGGATCGACCGCTGGTCGTTCGGTGTCGGGACCATAATCGGCACCATGGAAGGCGGTGTGCTCCTCAATCTTGATGGAACGCTGCTTCTAGAACTGCCGGGGCCAAACATCCTGATAGCGCTCAATGCGCGCTTTCTGACACCGCCGCCAGCGATGGAGGAGGCCGGAGGCGTTGGTGGCGTCCTGGCCGTCCTGGAGATTACCCCGCAGCACATTGCGATCGGCATCTACGCCACCTACGAGATCGAGAAGCTGATCGAGATCAAGATCCCGGCGGAGGCCTTTTTTTCCACCGGCAACCTGCGCAAATGGCACTTCTACCTCGGCTCCCGACCCGACATCCCTGGCCCTGGACCTGCAGTGGTGCGCGTACTCGGCATCGTCGACGGCACCGGGTACCTCATGGTGCGCGGGGAGGGGCTTCCCGCCTATAAGGCGCTGCCGGCCATTACCGGCTTCGGCATCGGCATCGGGGCCGGGGCCTCGTTTATCTGGGGCGATACCGACATCGGTCTCTATCTCAAAGTCGGCGGCGGCTTCGACGCGGTCGTCGGCTTCGACCCGATGCTGATCTCCGGCACCATGAGCGTCTACGGCGAACTTCGCCTGTTCATCGTTTCGGTCGGGGCGGATGCCCACCTGACAGTAACGGTACGTGAGCAGAATGGCCCCCTGCCAATCGCCGTTCGGGTCGACGGCAAGGCGTGCGGCCATGTCGATTTCTTCTTCTTTGAGATCAGCGAATGCGTGTCGATCTCTTTCGGAACGCCTGGGATCGAACCGAACGTGCCGGGACTGATCGGCAAGGTGGCGCTCAAGAGCCGTTCGCCCGCATTGACCCAGGGAACCGGCGTCGACCGTCCCATCGACGGCAGTCTGGGCGATGCCCATGAGAGCGTCGGCGTGCCGGCGGCCAATGCGCCGCTGCCGGTGGTGCCGATTGATTCCATCCCTGTCATCACCATGCTGGCGCCGCCGGTGATCGAGGGCGCCGCCTTCCTCGGCACGACGCTCGCACCGCCCCCGAACTTGGACATGACGGACAACGGCTTCGTCGATCGCGGCGGGGAGCGCTATCGCTACGGGCTGCAGGTCCTCGAACTCGAACGCATCGCGCCGGACGGGTCGGTGATCGACCCGCCCGTGCTCGGCATCGGAACGCCGACGCGCTGGTGGACGCAGCAGGGTGCGACGGGCGATCCCTCGGCAGCGCAACTTGCGTTGCTGACATGGGACCTCGACCCCGCGCCCAAGGCCATCGAGACCAGCGACAAGCGCACCGAGACGATCCGCGACCGCTGGCAGACGGTGTGCGACGACGCCGCGCCGCCGGCCGCCGTGCTGTGGACGTTCCGCTTCGAACCGCTCGGCCCGAGCACGTCCGGCTGGGATCTTGCCGGCATCGCCTGGCCAGACCCGGACGGCACGCGGCGGTCCGGGACGGCAGACGCCAGGCTCTTCGTGCACGAGAAATGGCGCAGCGGCATCGCCTGGGTGGACGCCGCACGCGGCATCGTGCCGGCGATGGTGGTGGGAGGTGCAGTTCCCTGCATCCGCCGCACGCGCCCGCTGCGTGACCTGGCCGAGATCGTGCGTGTCGGCGGCCGCGGTCCGGTCATGCGCGAGGAGGGCGCAGGTGGGCGGGACGGATTCTCGCTTGCGCCAGACGACACGGTCCTGGCAGCACTTGTGGGCTCGGACGAGGTCAAGCCTTTCAGGGTTCCGGAGACTTTGCACGCCAAGGCGCTTGCTGACATGACGGCAAGGCCGCAGCGCGACCAGTTTGCAGCGATAGCCGCGCTCGGCCGCGGCGAGCAGGTGTCTCGCGCTGACATCCTGGGGGCATTTTCGCCGGTCGGCACGTTGGTCGCGGGCGAAAAACGCGCATGCGAAGCGCGGGTACTGCAATCGCCTCAGCTTGACGACGGGACCCTCGTGCGCTTCGCCGGCCAGCTGAAGGAAAAGCTCGTCAAGGAAGCGCTGGAGAAGGCCGGCATCGTGCACGGGCCGCTGGACGACACGCTCGTCCTGGAGACGGCAGGGTTCGACCGCTTGCGTCTGCTGCTGTTCCTCACGCCGATCGACGAGGCGGCGACGATCGTCATCCGCGTGCTCGACGAGCAAGGCAATGAGCTGGAATCGCGACCCGTCACCTTCGACGATCTCGTGCCCCCGCGCGACCTCCCCGAGGAATGGACCAGGACTGACATGCCGTGGGCGGCCGGAATCACCGACGTGTTCGCCTTCCTGGAGGCGGAGAAGCGCCTCGGCCGCTACCGCGCGGCCCTGGTCGAACTCGGCCCACATGAAAAGGCCGCTCGGGTCGAGATCGGCGTGAAGCGCTCCGATCCGCAGCTTCGTCCGTTCCTGCTGCCCTACTATCTCGCCGCCATCGAACTGCTGCGCCTTTCCGAGAGGCTGCGCTTCGACCACGACACCACCACGATCGACCGCGAGCGGGAGATCGTGACCGAATCGCTCGGGCCGGCGAGCACCGACAACGCCTTCCTCTTCCCGTCCTCGCTCTATCGCTGCCGGCTCAGCTGGGCCGGGACCCGCAAGAGTTCCGGCAAGGCCCGACAGGGCGAGCAGAGCTTCTGGTTCCGCACCGATGCCGAGGCACCGGCAAGGCTGGACTCGTTCGTGCTGATGACCTCGCCGATGGAAGGCGAGACGCACTATTTCGGCGGCGAACCCCCGCGCCTCGTCTTCGCCACCGCCGACATCGATCGTCTCTACGGCGCCTACGGCAAGGAGCTGAAAGTCCGCTTGCAGGCGGCCTCCGGACGGCATCCGCCGGGACAGGATGGAACGGCGGGCCAGATCGACATCTCGGCCGCGACCCTCGCCGGTGCGGGCTCCCTGGTCCTGT
Source organism: Neoaquamicrobium sediminum (assembly GCF_040970315.1). Lineage (NCBI taxonomy): Bacteria > Pseudomonadati > Pseudomonadota > Alphaproteobacteria > Hyphomicrobiales > Phyllobacteriaceae > Neoaquamicrobium > Neoaquamicrobium sediminum. The sequence goes on from NZ_JAZHFV010000014.1 coordinate 5,835, forward strand.
CCCCGTTCGAAGACGCGCTCGTCGGCGTTCTTGATGGGCAGTGCATCGCGATCGACGGTGGCCGGACGCGCCAGACAGTGGTCGTGATCCCGATACCGCTGGAGCCTTTCACCGACTACATCATGGACGTGGTGGCGGTGCCGGTCGGTCAGCATGCGACGCACGAGACGCCGTTCATCTACCGTCGCCACTTCTCCACCGGCGGTCATGCCACGATGACGGATTTCGGCGTTTCGCTCGGCGGGCTGACAGTCGGCCACCGTGCCCTGCAGGCCGGCATGACCATGACGCATCTGGCGCCGTTTGCCGGCCGTGCCCCGATGGGCCAGGAACTCGACGAGGCTTTTGCCCGCGCCGGGCTCGATGTCGACGGAGCGCCGCGGACGCCGAAGGTGACGGTGCTATGGGAGCCAGCCCCCGGCGGCAGCCGACCGACGGCCATCCTCATCGATGCGGACGAACCGTTGTCGCGTGACAGGCTCTATCCTGAGAGTGTACCCGACCCGGACGGGCTCCCCGGCACGAGGCGCTGGAAACTTGTTGAGAAGGAATGGCTGGGCTTCCAGCCGGCGGCCGCAAGTGCGGGCCTGATTGAAGGTGCGCCTGTGATTGCCCCCGGCGGCCAACGTGCATTGATATTGCTCAGACCCGGCGCGCTCGGCAGCCGTATCCAGCTTGAACTGGTCCGTCGGCCGTTTTCCGAACCCTATCTGGCGGTTGCCGAGGAGCGCAGGATTGTTGTCGACCTGCAGCTTTCCCAGCCGCCGTGGGAAGAGTGAGATCGCCATGGAAGAGGAATTCATCCTCGATCCCGATCGCTTCCTGCTTGCCGCCGCGCTGGTGGACTGGGCCGCGCTTGCACGCCGCGACGAGACCCATATGGCGGCACTGAAGCAGAGCCGCGACACTTTGGTGCGAGGGGTGCAGCTGCGTTGGCTGCTGTCACCGGAGCTTGGTTACCCGACCGAACCCTTTGAAGTGTGGCGGCGGCCGGCGCTGAACGTACAGCTCGAAAAGGAGCTGCCGGTCGAGGACGAGACACTGATCGTCCAGACGCTGTTCAACTGGCGGGCCTTCGCAGCGCCGTCGCCAATGGTTTTTATCCGTGCAACGCTCCAAGTGACGGCACCGCAGGCTAATGTCATTGCTTTTGCCGGCGCGCCCTTCGGCTCGGCTGTCGTCGGCATCGAGACCGTGTCGAGCGGCTTCAGGACGATCTCGTTTTCCGCACCACAGATTGCCTGCCTGGTGCTTTTTGACGGGGTCGAACTCCTGCGCTGGGTCGGCATTGACGGCCAGGACGCCAACCGGGGTGAGTGGACGCTCATCGAGCGCGTTGGGCTGCCCGTCGACCAGGGCGAGTGGAACGGCGTATTCGGCCTCGACGCGGATCAAGGGCCAGCAGGCATGCCTATGCCGCCGGTAGACGCCGCGCTGTCGCGCTTTTCCCGGGGCGCTGCGCCGTTCGGATGGCAGAGCGCCTTCGCGCCAGGCCGTCTTGCCCCCCACTGGCGGAAAGCAGACCCCAAAGCCTTCCTCCGGGTTATGGAGGACGACGTCCTTGACGGGCTGCTGGAGATGGTGACCACCCGCCCGCCGAACCTGCACGGCACGCTGGAACGCTCGGTGGACCTGGCCGCCGAAGGCGGAGGGGAAGCTGCCGCGGCTACCTTCTCGCTGCTTGGCACGCTGATGTTCGCCGCTGCGACCGATCCTGTCGCGAGCCTGCTTGCCGGTTTTGGAACCGCAGTCGAGGAAATAGACATCCCGCCGATCTCCGTTCGCGACGTCGAATATTTCAACGATCCCAACAGGAGCGACAGCGATTTCCGCGTTACCGCGCGTTTTGCCAACGGGCTCGACGGTCAGTCTGACAAGATCGCCTTCGCTGCCATCGCGCTGTCGCCGCGCCGCGTCGTCCCGCCACCACCACCGGCCAATCTCAGTATTCTGCAGGAAGGGATGCGCTCGCCGCCCACGACCGATGGTGCATGGCGACCGGTGATGCGGTTGGGATGGGATCGGCTGCCGCCCGGTCTGCCGCTTCGATCGGCCGCCTACGCCCATGCTCGCAGCGTCGGCGGGGCCCGCACCGCGCAGGCGCTTATCCTGCCGCGCAGGGGCGACGAGGCGCTTCAGCCGATCGGCGTGACGACCGGCAGCGACGTACCTGCGAACGTGCCGCAACTGCGCGCCTCGGACGACAGCTTTGCCATACCTGGTAGTCCGGCCGTCGTTCCGCTTCTCTACGGCGTCGCCCATCAGGACATATTCGGTGTCTGGAGCGAGTGGCGCACCGCCCCGATTAATGTGCAGGAACCCCCCGTGCAGATCGTGCCTGTCTTGTCTGCGTCGCTCGACACTACGGCCTCCGCAGGACCCTGTCCGGCCTCGCTGACGGTGGAGTTTGCCTGGGACTGGGCAGCGCGCTCACCGGCCGATATCCGTTTCGCAGGGGTGCTCTACGCTCAGGCCCGTCGCGGCGATCCGCCGCTCGGGCCAGCAGCACCAATCGGCCTGCAGAGGAGCCTTGGCGGTGCTGCGGGTATGCCATTTGAGGTCAGGTTCGACCCCGCCGGCAACGCGGCCGTCGATGCCGGAGGCACGCTCCAGCATCTGAGTGAGGACGGTCGCGACATCATTGCTGGCCCGCTCAACGTTGCCGGCCCCCGCCGCTACCGGCTTCGCGTCGACGGCTTCTCACTCGATTTCAACGCCGCCGGGCACATCGGATTGGCGCTGTCGGCAATGGCGATCGAGAGGCGCCCCCCCGGCCGTGCTGGTGGTTGGAGTGCACCGCGCATCGCTTCGGCGTCGGACCCGAGGCCACCCGTCATCGCGACAGAACACGAAGATGTGCTGCTCGCCAGTATGGAAGACGCGGCCGGGCGCCATCATGCGCTTGTGACATGGCCCTCGGCACCTGGAGCGGCCGGTTATTTCATCTATGCTGCCCAGGAGGGAAAATTACGGGCCGACTGGGAACTTGCCGAGCCGCGGCTGGAACAAACCCTGTCGCAGCGCCTTGTTGAGTTGCGTAACGCCTTTGCGGCCAATCCGGCGAAGCGCTTCTTCACCCGGCTCAATGAGAGCGCAGTCAACGCAACATCCTATCAGGCAACGTTGCCCCGCGGCAGCAAGGAGATCCATCTCTTCCTCGTGGTCGGCATCAGCGCCGGCGGCGTGGAATCCGAATGGCCTGGTGCCGGGGATCCGATGCTGCGCAAGCGGCCCATCGCCTATGCCGCACCGCAGAAGCAGGTTCCCGACGCCCCGACATTGGAAGTCCGCCGCGTCGCAGATCCCGACAGCGGAACCGATGCCTTTCGCGCGGATATGCGGCTCACCACACTGCCGGGGGCGACGGTCGACCGCATCGACATTCACCGCGTTCGATCTGAAGCAGCCGCGGTGGAGCTGGATACCATGGGACCGCCGGTGATGACGGTGCGTAGCGGCGAGCCGAGCTGGACAATACGTGCGCTCCCGCCGCGTGGGGCCGTGCCGGGCCAGGCGATCGGCGTCGTCAATGGCGTGGACCGGCCGGCGGGCAGCTGGTCGCCGTTTTACTACCGGGCTGTCGCATGGTCACTGCCGCGGCCCGAACGTGGCCTTCTGGGTGGACGATCGAAGCCATCGGCAGCACGCAGTGTGATCATACCGCCACCTGGCCCGCCGGACCTCCAACCGCTTGAACATTCCTGGCCCGGTGGCGATATTGCTCTGATCGAAATTGCGACGGCGACGCCGGCTCCTATCGAGGCCACGACGCTCGGGGCGCATCGACTGCGCGTGGAGGTAACCGGTCTTGCTGAAAACGGGCCCGGAAGCGCGCTGTTCGCGTGGCCCGAGCTTGTCGATGGCGTGCCGGGAGACGGCTCGCTCCGCGCATTGCCGGCAGCTCCTCCAGCATCCGGACAGAGTGGCATCTGGCGCGAAACGCCGGATGATATTACGCGAATTCGGCTCCGCATCGTGCGTCCGAACGTGGATACCGCGCTGTCGGTGCGGTTCCAGCTCGACGATCCTCTTGGCCGCGCGACGGAGCGCATTGTAGCGGTGCCCGCAGGTTCGCCGCTTCCGCCGCTTGCCTTCGGCGTGGTTGCCGTGAGGCGCATTGCCGGAAAGGGGTTCATCGTCCGCGCACCGATCAACCTTCCGCTCAAGGCGCCTCCGGAAGCGGGATACCGACTCAGGGCTGCGTTCCGGCCGCACCTGGCTGTGCCAGGCCCGCTTCCGCGACCCATGGGGCGCGGGGTGACGCTGGACGTCGACTATGCCGACGTTCCGCAATTACGCCCTCTGGAGGACCCGTTCGCCGGCACGGTCCCCCTTCCGGTGCGTCGCGAGGCCGCCGGTCGAACGGGGGCGTTGCTATCCTTCTACCTGCGTGGCCAAGGCGGCAGTTTGCGTGCGACCCTCGGCGGCGTGGATGGAGCACCCGCGTCGTTCATGCAGGAGGTGCCTTGACATGCTGCCTCTGATGCCGGCTCAAACCGTGCTCACCGTAAATTCGGCAGCCAACGACCTGCAGGCGCGCGGTCTCGAGGCGATGGGGCTGGCTGCGCCTGCGCTAAGCCCGCTCTGGGCGGGATCGAACCCGGCGCAGGGCGACTACGATCCGACCGCACTGACCCTGCGCCTTGCGTCCCCGCGCGCACCTTTCATGGGCATCGCAACCTGGCTTGCCGCGCCCGCCATCTATAGTGATGTCAGCGGTCAATCAGTGACGGGTCCCGCCTTCGCGCTGACGTTACACCCGGAAGCCGCTCGTCGGCTTCAGGTGCTGGTCGACCTGCGCACCGGGTCCAACGTCTATCCCGTGCCCGTTGCCATGCTCCTGCGCGGCATCGCGCCGCCGTCCCCGCTGCCGCCCCCTCAAATCTATCTCGCAGGAGAAACACTTGACGACGGCACCGCCACCGTCAGCTTCCACGATGCGCGCGGGCTTCCCATAGATCCAATCGCGATGGCGCATTTGTGGAACGACCTGATGGTCTTTCGCGCCGCGCTACAGAATGCAAACACCTTCGCCGGCACACCCGCAGACCCTGGCGGCATCGGCTCAATGCTGGGCTTTGCCGCCGGCGATCTCTGCCACGTCGTAGATCCGCACGGCTGGCGCTATCAGGGCACACGCCCGGCGGCCACGTTGCGTGTACTTAACGGAGCGGGAGATGCAGTTCGCGATCTCGCTGCCGATAGTCTCGAGACGCTCGCCGCCGGGGAGACTTTCGGGCGCTCGAATGCGGATATTGCCGCGGTACCGGCCAACACGGTCCCTCCGCTGCGTTGGGGGTTCGCGCGCAACGGGACGCTCGGACAGGCACGACTTTCCGCGCCTGCGCTGCCTGCAACAGTGGGGCTCGGCCGCCGCTTCTTCCGGATCATGGCCGTCGATCTGGATTGGCATATCCTCGGCAATCGCACCATGGTGCCGATCGCGAGCGTCGCTGGCGCAGCGATCCCGGCGGAGGACGGCGGCACACCGCCGTTTCTGCACCCTGTCGTGCGAGATAGGACGCCGGGCTTCGCCTATCTCGCCGATGGCGTGGATGTGCTGGGCGCGATGGCTGCGATGACACAGGGCTTCGGCAATCCCAACGACCAGTTGTTTGCCGCCGCTGTTTCTCCGGCTCTGGATCCGGCGGTCCTTGCGCCGCCCGCACCGGGAGCGCAGTGGCCGGCCTTTCCGCCCGCCGCCGCGACCTCGGAAATCGTGCAGACCGCGGACCCGCGCCAGGGGCTCACTGCATCCTGGCGCGCGCCGGGCGACGGTCCGGGCGCGGTGCAGGACGTCGTGCTGACCGTCGATGGATCCCAATTGCCGCTCGGTGCTCACCTTCGCGCCTATCCGCGCCGCTTTGTCGAAATCGCCTCGATCGGCGAGCAGCCCTCTTTCGTACGCGGCGACGGCGGCGCGACCATCGTACAGGGAGGTCCCGCCAGACTTCTGCTGGTCAATCCATTCGGCCTATCGCCGGCCGAGCCGCATCCATCACCGGCGATCCTGATCGTCGACCTGGTGGTCGTTTCTCGCAGCGGTCGGCGCCGCATGTATTCCGGCGTCAGGCTGGAGGTCGCGGCCGGACCGGACGCTTTTGTACCGGACACCAGTTTCGGCGGCGTGCCATTGCTCGCGCCGGGCACACTGGTCGCCACAATTCTCGACGGTTTCATGACACGGTCGATCGCGCCGGTGCCGGCCTTTGGTCTGCCGCGTCCGCCTGCCTCCGCCGGACCTCCGACGAGCTTAACCGAACTTTTGCGACGATTGGCGAGCGACGAGCAGCCGCGGCAGGGACCGCGCCTTCCGACGCAGGCCCGCTTCGACACGCAATTCGTGATCGGCGTGTCGCCTGCACCTCCTGCAGGCAATCCGAACCCACCCTATAATTGGCAGGCGGTGACAACTGGTGCGCGATTGACCCCGGAGAGTCGCCACGCCCGGCCCGAACTCGCCAATGCCGGCCATCCCGCCGGACCGGACATCTTTGCCTCCGGAACGGCTTTTTCGGGCGCGCTGGCCCGCGACGCCGCACTGCATGCGATCAAGCGCGCACAGCCGATCTTCATTCCGACCGGGGGCACGAACTTCCGTGGCTGGCTCGCCACGACGATGGACGACAAATGGAATGATCCGCCCGGCCCACCGCCCGGTGGCACGGTGGCGGCCGCCGTTCTGGAAACGATTGCGCCCTTCTGCGACACGCCCGAGCTCGCTGCTGCACCCGCGCCCCAGCCCGGAGCAACCCTGCAGAACCTGATCAATCAGATCGCCGCCGACCTCGGCGTCCAGCCGCCGACCGTGACACTCGGCAATGAGCAGCGCGTCGTGCCCATCGTCCAGCGCGAGATCGCAACCGCGCGCTCCGGCCAGCGCGATGCGTTGTGGTCGCTGGCACGTGCGATCGGTCAGGCGCGTGAGTTGATCTACGTGGAAGGCCCCGCCTTTGCCCGCACGTCACGGCCCGACGGGCCGCCACGCCCCGACGAGATCGATCTCGTAAGCCTTATAGCGGTGCGGATGGCAGCCAATCCTCGTCTCAAGCTCATTGTCTGCGTGCCGCGCGAGGGCGATTTTGCGCGCGAGCGCCCGCACTGGACAGTGACCGCATTGCGGCATCGCAGCGAGGCGCTGGCAGACCTGATTTCGGTCGACCCTCGCCGGGTCGCCGCGTTCCACCCTATCGGGTACCCCGGCCGCGCCGCGGCCATCCGCACAACCACGGTGATCGTGGACGACGTGTATTGCCTCAACGGGACGAGCCATTTCCGGCGCCGTGGAATGACCTTCGACGGCGGGCTCGATGTCGCGTCGATCGATACCGCGATAGGCGAGGGGTATTCGGCCGGCATTGCGAACTTCCGGCAACGCCTGATGGCTGCCAAGCTCGGCGTGAACCCAGCAGCGACAGTCGCGGCGGCAACGGCGCTATGGATCAGGCTCGCAAAGCCGGAAAGCGCTTTCGATGTTGTATTCGACTTGCTGGCAGGTGGTGGGGCGGGAAGGCTCCAACCGATCTGGGCCGGGGCGGAGCCCGACAACATCATCCCGCAATCGGACGCGGTGGTCGATCCCGATGGCGTGGACACGGATTCGTTCCTTCAACTCTTCGCAGCCCTCATCGTAGAAGGCTGAACCGCACCGCCGTCCGGCGCCCCTTGATCGGCTTTCGAAAACTACCCGATGCCTCGCGCGACAGGATCTCGTTCTTCGAAGTGTTGTGAGGTGTAGGTGGATGCAGCACGAAAGGAATATACCGGCCCGTGATCGAAGGCGGATAGACCACCGGCTCAGCTTCTATCCACCACGTTCGCAAGACTGCTGCCTGCCCCGAAACAATGTTGGCGCGATGACGCCCTTCCATCAACGTCGGGGTGACAGCGCTCCGGTAATACGGTCGCGACCGACGACGATGACCCTGTCCATAGCTTCAGCCGCGTTTTCCGGATTCCGGGCCGCGATCGCATCCACGATGCGGCGGTGGGCAAGCGCGGTTTCCTGCTGGAGGTCGGGCTCGCCGAACGGCGAACTTAACCGGAAGCTCGTGGCCAATGCCGCCTCGATCAAGGCGCCGAGGGAATACATGAACGGGTTTCCTGAGGCGCCCAGCAGGGCCATGTGGAAGTCCAGATCGGCGAGCGCGAAACTCTCCATGGAATTTGCCTTCTCCATTTCCTCGACCTGCGCGTAGAGCGACCTGACCTCATCGCTGGACGCCCGCTCTGATGCAAGGCGCGCGGCGAAGGGTTCGAAGGACAGCCGCATTTCGGAAAGATGTTCTAGGAAGCGCGTATCCGTGGCGCTCTCCAGGTGCCAGGCGAGAACGTCCGCGTCGAACAGGTTCCAGTTGTTGCGGCCGGTGACGCGGGTGCCGATTCTGGTTTTCGGGACGACCATGCCCTTGGCCGCCAGTGTCTTCATGGCTTCCCGCAAGACCGTGCGCGACACCTTGAAACGCTGCGCGAGTTCTATGTCGCCGGGCAGGATGGTCCCGCTGATAAAGGTCCCGCCGACAATTGCGCGGCCCAGCTCGTCGACGACCCGCGAATGGCTGTTGCGCGGCGCGCTTCCCGAAATCGCGGATTTCAACACGTCCATTTCCTTTCAGCCGGATGCATGACCGGCGCCTCGTCTTCGATCGCCCAGCCAGACGAGAGCCCGCTGCAGCGCGATGAAGACGAGCAGGAGCACACCGATCGCGATCTTGGTCCACCAGCTTGAAAGGGTGCCGTCGAAGACGATGTAGGTCTGGATCAGCCCCATGATGAGGATTCCGACCAGCGTACCACCGACGAACCCGCTGCCCCCCGACAGCAATGTTCCACCGATCACCACCGCCGCGATCGCGTCCAGCTCGACGCCCACGGTCGCCAGCGAGTAGCCGGCCGATGTATAGATGGCAAAGACAATTCCTGAAAGGCCCGCCAGAAAGCCGGAGAGGGCGTAGACGGCAATCGTGGTCCGCGCCACCGGCACGCCCATGAGACGGGCCGTGTGCGTGCCGCCGCCCAGCGCGTACACGTTCAGCCCGAAGCGGGTGCGGTGGGCTATGACCATGCCTGCCACGAAAACCACCAGCATCAATATTCCGATGAAGGTCAGCCGCCCGCCGCCCGGTACCACCCAGCGCAGGCGCTGAAGGGAACTCATGACCTCGTTGTCGATCGGCACGCTGTCGATCGAAAGCACATAGGCCATGCCGCGCGCCAGGAACATGCCGGCTAGCGTCACGATGAAGGGCGGCATCTCCAGATAGTGCACGGTGGCCCCCATCGCGGCACCAAAGAGCGTGGTGATCGCAAGCAGCATCGCGAAGACCGCGAAGACCGGCATGCCGGTGTCGCGCAGAAGCACGGCGATGAAGACGCCCGAAAAGGCGATTACCGACCCGACCGACAGGTCGATTCCTCCCGACAGGATGACAAATGTCATGCCGACCGCGGCAATGCCGATGAAAGCGTTGTCCGTCAGCAGATTGCCGATGACCCGCGTCGACAGGATCATCGGATATTGCGAATAGCAGACGGCATAGGCGGCGATGAAAATGGCGATCGTGGCCAGAAGAGGCAGGAGGCGTTCGTTCATCCGTCGCGTCTCCAGGGTTTCAGATAGATCAAGGCGACGCGCGCCGCCGGCGACTGCACCACGAGGATGGCCAGTATGATCGCCGCCTTGATTACGAGATTGAACTCGGGCGGAAAGCCGGAGAGCAGTATGCCGGTGTTGATCGACTGGATGATCATGGCGCCGATAAGCGATGCGACCAGCGAGAACCGGCCTCCAAGCAGCGATGTGCCGCCTATGACGACCGCAAGGATCGCGTCGAGTTCCAGCCACAGGCCGGCATTGTTGGCGTCCGCGCCGCGAATGTCGGCTGCCACAATCATGCCCGCGATCGCGGCGCAGAGACCGGAGGTCATGTAGACCGTTACAATCAGCACCTTGGCGTTGACCCCGGCAAGGCGGCTCGCACGCTGATTGATACCAACCGCCTCGATCAGCAAGCCGAGCGCGCTGCGCCTGACGATGGCCGTCACAAGCAGACCCATCGCGAGCCAGATCAGCACAGGGGTGGGCAGGCCAAGCACTGTACCGGAACCGAGGAAGATCAGCCCCGGATGGTTGAAGGTGAGGATCGTGCCTTCAGTGATGAGCTGGGCTATGCCGCGCCCCGCGACCATCAGGATCAGTGTCGCCACGATCGGCTGTATCTTGAGCAGCGCGACCAGCATGCCGTTCCACAGGCCGCAGGCGAGCCCCGCCGACAGGCTGAGTGCCAATGCGGAGGGCAGGCCATGGCCTTGGTCGACGGCCCAGGCCGCCACTGCGCCGCAGATGGCCATCACGGCGCCGACCGACAGGTCGATGCCGCCCGTGGCGATCACCAGCGTCATGCCGATGGCCAGCAACGCGACAGGCGCGCCGCGATTGAGGATATCGATCGGGCTGCCGTAGAGGCGGCCATTTGCGAAAGACACGTCGAAGAAGCCGGGAAACACGACCGCAATGAGGAGCAGTACCGTGGCGAAGGTGACGAGTTGCGGCAGAAGGCGGCGGGCAAGAGCCATCATGTCGTCTCGTCCTCGCCATGGTCCGGCTGGTCGCCGGCAATCGCCTCAACGATCCGTTCGGCCGTGATCTCGTCGCCGATCAGCTCGGCGACATGGGCCCTGTCGCGCACGACTATCACCCGGTGGCTATAGATCACGAGCTCTTCCAGTTCCGAGGAGATCACGAGAAGCGACATGCCGGCTTCGCACAATTCCTCGATCAGCCTGATGATCTCCGCGTGTGCGCCGACATCGATACCGCGGGTGGGTTCGTCGAGAATGAGGAAATCGGGATTGGTGGCAAGCCAGCGCGCAAGAAGCACCTTCTGCTGGTTGCCGCCCGAGAGCTGACCGACCGGCTTTTCGGCATCGGACGTGCGGATGTCGAGCCGGCGGATGAAGTCGTCCGCCATCGCCTTTTGCCGGTGCGAGGGGATCGGCCTCGACCAGCCGAGCCGGGCCTGCAGCGCGAGCGTGATGTTCTCGCGCACCGAGAGCTCGCCAATGATCCCGTCGGACTTGCGATCCTCCGGCAGGAAGCCGAAGCCCGCGGCGATCGCGGCGCGGGTCGATGTGATGCGGATGGGTGTGCCGTCCTTCAAGGCCTCACCGGTGTCGGCGGGTTTTGCGCCGAAGATCACTTCCGCCGTCTCTGTGCGGCCCGAACCCAGCAGGCCAGCCATTCCGATGACCTCGCCGCGATGCAAAGAGAGGTCGAAAGGCTCGATCTGGCCGCGACGGCCGAAATGCGAGAAGGCAATTCGAGGCCTGTCCGATGTCGCGACGGGGGGCTTGCCGGTCTTTCGTGTTTCCTCAGACAGGTCGCGACCCAGCATCATGTTGACGAGTTCGACCCGGTCGACGGATGCAGTGTCTCTGCAGCCGATAAGCTGGCCGTTGCGCAAGACGGTCAGCCGGTCGCTGATGCGGAAGACCTGATCGAGGAAATGGGAGATGAAGACGATGCCCAGTCCCCGTTCCTTCAGACGTCGAATGGTGGCGAACAGCACATCGACCTCGTGCTGGTCGAGGCTTGCCGTCGGCTCGTCGAGGATCAGTACCTTGCCGGAAAGGTCGACGGCACGCGCGATCGCGACGATCTGCTGGATGGCGACGGAATAGCCGGCCAGTACGCGGGTGACGTCTATGTGCAGATCGTATTCGGCCAGAAGCTCCTGCGCCTGCCGGTTTCGCCGTGCCGATTGCACCAAACCGAACCGGCGCGGCTCGTGGCCAAGAAAGAGGTTTTCGGCAACGGACAGGTTCGGCAGGAGATTGACCTCCTGGTAAACCGTGCCGATGCCGAGATGCTGGGCGTCCAGCGTGTTACGCGGATGGATCGATCGCCCTTCGAGCCGGACGTCGCCGTCGTCGCGCAGATAGGCGCCGGTCAGGCACTTGATGAGCGTGGACTTGCCGGCTCCGTTTTCACCCAGGAGCGCGTGAACCTCGCCACGCCGAAGCGAGAAGTCGACCCGCTCCAGCGCCTTGGTGCCGGGAAAGGTCTTCGACAGGGCAGAGGCGTGCAGAAGCGGCTCGGGGCCGTGCGTCGGCTCAGGCATGGATCATCTTAGCGGGACAACGCCGACAAGTCAGGCCGGCAGCGAATGCCGCCGGCCCTGGTTGTGGCGGGCTCAGTAGCCGAGATCTTTCTTCTGCTCATAGATCGCCTGCGGATCGTCCGCCTGCGTGTAGAGCTTCGACTCGGTCTGGATGAAATCCGGCGGTACGGTGCCGTCGTTCCAGAAAGCAGCCAGCGCGTCGAAGGCGGGGCCGGCCATGTTGGGCGTCAGTTCCACCGTGGCGTTGGCTTCACCGGCCGCCATCGCCTGGAAGATATCGGGCACAGCGTCGATGGACACGACTTTGATGTCTTCGCCAGGCTTGAGGCCCGCTTCCTTGATGGCCTGGATCGCACCCACGGCCATGTCGTCATTGTGCGCGTAGAGTGCGCAGATCGACCCGGGCGCCTCGGCCTTGAGGAAGCTTTCCATGACCTCCTTGCCCTTGGCGCGGGTGAAATCGCCGGTCTGGCTGCGCACGATCTTGATGTTGTCGTGGCCGGCGATGCCTTCCTCGAAGCCCTTCTTCCGATCGATGGCAGGCGACGAGCCGGTCGTGCCCTGAAGTTCGACGACGTTGCAGTCGGCATCGCCGACCTCGCCTACAAGCCATTCGCCCGCGACCCTGCCTTCATGGACGAGATCCGAGCCGACGGCAGTAAGGTACAGATCCTTGCTGGAATCGACCATGCGGTCGAGCAGCACTACGGGGATCTCGGCCTCCTTGGCTTCTTCCAGGACGTCATCCCAGCCCGTTGCCACGACCGGCGCCAGCAGGATCGCGTCGACGCCTTGGGCGATGAAGGACCGAACGGCCCTGATCTGGTTTTCCTGCTTCTGCTGGGCGTCGGCGAATTTCAGGTCGATGCCGCGCTCTTCCGCTTCCATGCGCGTCAACGTCGTTTCTGCAGCGCGCCAGCCCGATTCCGAACCGATCTGCGAGAAGCCGACCGTCTGGGCGAGCGCCGCAGACGACATCAGGCATGCGGTCGCGAGCAGGCTCGCGCCGAGAGTCAATTTCCGGATCATGTGTCTCCTCCACAAGATGGGGCTGATTGCGGCCCACGATCCAGAAAAATCATATTATATTACTTTTGTAAACACGATTCCCCCTCACGCGTCGCCGATCGACTGAAGCCGGCGTGCGCGCTCGCAGATGAACGACCACAGCATGTCGGAGGCCGGTGAGAGCGGCTTGTTCGACGATCGCAGCACCGAATAGGACGACACGGCGAGCTCCTCCGCGACGGGGAGCGCGCAGAGCTTGGCGCCCAGCCCCTCAGGCCCGGCGAAGAAATCGATGGCTGCGCGGGCGAGCGGTGCGATGGCATTGGACTGCGATATGATGGCCAGCGTCATCAGCGTTGAGGATGTGCTGACGATGCGTTCCGGCAATTGCAGCCGGCGTTCGAGCAGATACGTCTCGACCGCGTGACGCAGCAGGCTGCCGACCGGTTGCAGCACCCAGTCATAGGCGATGCAGGCCTCGATCGAAGCGCGGCCGGGGCGCATCAGCGGATGGCCGTCGCGCACGACCAGGCTGACCGGTTCGGGACCGATTGGCTCGGCCGCGAAGTGGCTGTGGTCGAGCTCCTGGGGGATGCGGCCGATATAGAAGTCGAGCTTTCTGGCGAGAAGAAGCTCAGCCAGCTTGTCGCTGGTGTCGACGGAGACGTCGATGGTGATGCCCGGGTGGGTGACGCGTGCCTGCCGCAGCACGGGAAGCACCAGCTCGAGTGCCGGGCCCGTGACTGAGCCTATGGACACCGTGCCGCGAACCCCGGAGGCCATCTCGCCGATCTCGCGGTCGGCGTGGTCGAGATCGTCGAGCACCTTGCGGGCCCATTGCACCAGCGCCAGACCGGCCTGCGTCAGTACGATGCCGCGCGCGTGCCGCTGGTAGAGCGGGGCCTCGACGATCTGCTCCAGTTCGGCGAGCAGGCGGGACGCAGCCGGCTGCGACAGGGCAAGCTGGCCGGCCGCCGCGCTGACCTGGTTGGTCTCCCCGAGCTTGGCGACGAGACGCAGGTGGTTGAATTTCAGTCCTCGCCGCACGAGCCTGTCGGGGCTCGTCGCGTCACGTGCCGGCGTTCGGCGCCAATCCATCGTCATCCTCCCTGGATATACCGATTTGAGCATATCAAAGCGATCGATCTGAATTTGACGGTTATATCAACTGACCCCTATCGCTTGTAGGCCGATGAAACGATCGGGAGGAAAAAGCTGCGGCCGGCGGAAAGTCGGCGGAGCTGGCATCATCTGAATCGGGAGGATTCACCCATGCATTTCTTGAAGGCCGCCTTGGCGGTCACGGCTCTGTCTGCGAGCTTGATAAGCGCGCCCGCACTTGCCCAGGACAAGGGCTTCGTCGGCATCGCCATGCCGACCCAATCGTCCGCACGCTGGATTTCCGATGGAAACTCCATGGTCGAGCAGTTCAAGGAGGCCGGCTACGAGACCGACCTTCAATACGCCGAGGACGACATTCCCAATCAGCTCGCCCAAATTGAGAACATGATCACCAAGGGCGTCAACGTGCTGGTCATCGCGGCCATCGACGGCACCACGTTGTCCAACGCGCTTGCCAACGCCGATGCGGCCGGCATCAGCGTGATTGCCTACGATCGCCTTATCCGCGACAGCGAGCACGTCGACTATTACGCCACCTTCGACAACTTCAAGGTGGGTGTGCAGCAGGCCAACACGCTGGTCGAAGGGCTGGAGGAGCGTTTCGCCGACGTGAAGCCGTGGAACGTGGAGCTGTTCGGCGGTTCGCCGGACGACAACAATGCCTACTTCTTCTATGACGGTGCAATGTCGGTGCTTCAGCCGATGATTGATGCGGGCGATATCGTCATCAAGTCCGAGCAGAGCGGGATGCAGACCGTCGGCACGCTGCGCTGGGACGGGTCCGTGGCGCAGGCGCGGATGGATAACCTGCTCTCCGCCAATTACACGGACGACCGTGTGCACGGCGTGCTTTCGCCTTATGACGGCCTGTCCATCGGCATCATCTCCTCGCTGCGCGGTGTCGGCTACGGTACCGGCGACATGAAGATGCCGATCGTCACCGGGCAGGACGCCGAGGTTCCGTCGGTGAAGGCGATCCTGCGGGGTGACCAGTATTCGACCATCTTCAAGGATACGCGCGAGCTTGCCCGCGTCACGGTTGGCATGGTCGAGGCGGTTCTCAACGATGGCGAGCCCGAGATCAATGACACCGAAACCTACGACAACGGGGTCAAGGTGGTGCCGTCCTACCTGCTCGAGCCCCTGCCGGTGACCGAAGCCAACTGGCGCGAGGTGCTGGTCGACAGCGGCTATTACGAGGCCTCGCAGATCGAGGACTGAGCCAAGGGCAATCGCATCGAGGATCGGGTCCGCAGTGCCGGGCCCGATCCTGCGGCGCGGGAATGATGCGGCATACGCGATGAGCGACACCATTTTGGAAATGCGCAACATCACAAAGGCCTTTCCCGGCGTGAAGGCACTCGATGATGTAAGCTTCAAGGTCCGCCGCGGGGAGATTCACGCGCTCGTCGGCGAAAACGGCGCCGGCAAATCGACGCTGATGAAGGTGCTTTCGGGCGTCTATCCGCACGGTGAGTATGAAGGCGACATCGTCTATGACGGCGAGGTCAAGCGCTTCTCGGGCATCGCTGGAAGCGAGCGCGACGGCATCATCATCATCCATCAGGAACTGGCGCTGGTGCCGCTGCTTTCCATTGCCGAGAACATCTTTCTCGGTAACGAATGCGCGCGCGCCGGGGTGATCGACTGGCGCGAGACCAACCGGCGCGCGGGCGAGCTGCTGGCCCGCGTCGGCCTGCAGGAAACACCCGAGACGAAGGTGATGCATCTTGGCCTCGGCAAGCAGCAGCTTGTCGAGATCGCCAAGGCACTGTCGAAGGAAGTGCGCCTGCTCATTCTCGACGAGCCGACGTCGTCGCTCAACGAGAAGGACAGCGACGCGCTTCTGGCGCTGCTAAAACAGTTCCGTGAGCGCGGCATTTCCTCGATCCTGATTTCTCACAAGCTGAACGAGGTATCGAAAGTCGCCGATTCCATCACCGTCCTGCGTGACGGAATGGCCGTCTCGACGCATGACTGCGCGGCCGGCCCAGTGCCTGAGGACCGCGTCATCCGCGACATGGTGGGCCGTCCTCTTTCCGACCGGTATCCTCCGCGAGACCCGCGGATCGGCGAGGCGGTCATGGAGGTTCGCGGGTGGAGCGTGCACCACCCGATCGATCGCAGCCGCAAGGTGGTGGACGATGTTTCGCTGGTGCTTCGCAAGGGCGAGGTGCTGGGCATCGCCGGCCTCATGGGCGCAGGCCGCACCGAACTCGCGATGAGCCTGTTCGGCCAGTCATATGGCAGCGGCATTGTCGGCGAGGCGCTTATCCACGGGCGCAAGGCGGACCTGTCCACCGTTCCCCGCGCGATCGCCGCCGGCCTTGCCTATGTCACCGAGGATCGTAAGAGCTATGGTCTCGTCCTCGACCAGACCATCCGCCGCAACGTGCCGCTCGCCAACCTCAGCGCCATCGCGGTCAACGGCGTTGTCGACAAGCATCGCGAGGGCGAAGTCGCGGAGGACTACCGCACGCGCATCAACATCAAGAGCCCGTCGATCGAACAGCAGACGGTCAATCTTTCGGGCGGCAACCAGCAGAAGGTCGTTCTGGCCAAATGGTTGTTCGCCGATTCCGATATCCTGATCCTCGACGAGCCGACGCGGGGCATTGATGTCGGCGCCAAGTTCGAGATCTACACCATCATCCGCGACCTGGCGGCGAGCGGAAAGTCGATCATCGTCATCTCCTCGGAAATGCCCGAGCTGCTCGGCATCACCGACCGCCTCTACGTCATGAGCAAGGGCCGCTTCGTGGGGGAATTGCCTTCAAACGAAGCGACCCAGGATAAAGATCATGTCCTTGATCGTCAAGTCAGGTGGATAGAACCATGGACCAGACAGCCAATCGCGAGGAGATAGCCCATGCGCAGCCGCAGGGTCGCGCCAGCTTCCTGCGTACCCACATGCGCGAATACGGCATCCTGATCGCGCTGGTGGCGATCATGGCGTTCTTCCAGTTCGCCACCGGCGGTATCCTGCTGCGACCGGTCAACCTGACCAATCTGATCCTCCAGAACAGCTACATAGTCATCATGGCGGTAGGGATGCTGTTGGTCATCGTATCAGGTCACATCGATCTGTCGGTTGGCTCGGTGCTGGGCTTCGTGGGTGCGCTCGCCGCCGTGATGATCGTGCAATGGGACATGAATTTTGTGGTCGCGGCGATCCTGTGCCTGGCCGTAGGGGCTGCGATCGGCGCCGCGCAGGGCTTCTGGATCGCATATTACCGGATACCATCCTTCATCGTGACGCTGGCTGGCATGCTGGTCTTCAAGGGCCTGACGCTGTGGCTGCTTGCCGGCCAGTCGGTCGGCCCGTTCCCGCAAGCCTTCCAGCGCCTCGCCTCGGGGTTCGTGCCGGACTTTCTGGGCGGTACAGACATCAACCTGTTCTCGCTGGTGATCGGCGTGGCGGTTGCCTGCCTGCTGGTCTATCTGGCGCTGCGCGCGCGCCGGCAGGAGCAGAAGCGCGGCATCGAAAGCGAGCCGCTGACCGCATTCACCATCAAGAACGCGCTGATATTCGCGGCACTTGCCTATATGAGCTGGCTGATGGCCTCGTTCCGCGGCCTGCCCAACGTCTTCATCGTGATGGCGCTGCTGATCGCCGTCTATTCCTTCGTCGCCAACCGAACCACGGTCGGCAGGCGCATCTACGCCACGGGCGGCAACGAGAAGGCGGCGAAGCTGTCGGGCATCCGCACCGAACGGCTGGTGTTCCTGACCTTCGCGAATATGGGGATGCTGGCCGCGCTTGCCGGCCTTGTCTTTGCCGCGCGGCTCAATACGGCGACGCCCAAGGCCGGTCTCGGCTTCGAGCTGGACGTGATCGCGGCCGTCTTCATCGGTGGCGCGTCGATGTCGGGCGGCGTCGGCACCATCGTGGGCGCGGTGATCGGCGCCTTCATCATGGGGGTCATGAACAACGGGATGTCGATCCTCGGCATCGGCATCGACTACCAGCAGGTCATCAAGGGCCTGGTGCTGCTCGCTGCCGTGATCTTCGACGTCTACAACAAGAACAGGTCGTAAGGAGCGATCCATGCATTTGTCGCAAATCAGCAGGCCGGACGGCTCCGTGGCGGTGGTCTCCCGCGAGGGGACCGAGGCCTATGAGGTGCGCGGGGCCGAAAGCGTCTATCAGCTCGCGCTCGACTGCGCCGCATCCGGCGTCGACATGGCGACGAGGATCGCAAGGCTCGGCCTCGGGCCCGCCGTCGACCTCGAAGACGCCTACGAAACGGGGCGGTTGCTGGCTCCCATTCATCATCCCGATCCGGCCCATCTGCACCTGACTGGCACGGGCCTTACCCATCTGGGCTCGGCAGCCACGCGCGACGCCATGCACCAGAACGCCAACGCGCAGGAGGAGGAAAAGCTCACCGACTCCATGAAGATGTTCAGGATGGGGCTCGAAGACGGAAAGCCAGCCAACGAGGGCCCGGGCGTGCAGCCGGAATGGTTCTACAAGGGCAACGGCGCCAATGTCGTCGCGCCGGGTGCCTCGCTGCTTTCTCCCGTCTTTGCAGAAGACGGCGGCGAGGAGCCGGAGATTGCCGGCATCTACGTCATCGACGCAAACGGCGTTCCCCGCCGCGTCGGCTTTGCGCTTGCCAACGAGTTCTCCGACCATGTGATGGAGCGGCGGAACTATCTCTATCTGGCCCACTCGAAGCTCAGGCCGGCCTCGTTCGGTCCGGAAATCCGCATCGGCGCGCTGCCGGCGGACGTGCGTGGCGCCTCCCGCATCCGGCGCGGCGGCGCCACCATTTTCGACAAGCCGTTCCTGTCCGGCGAGGCGAACATGTCCCACAGCATCGCCAATCTGGAGCACCATCATTTCAAGTACGACCTGTTCCGGCAGCCGGGCGACGTGCATGTCCACATGTTCGGCACGGCAACCCTGTCCTTTGCCGACGGCGTGCGCACCGAGCCCGGCGACGAGTTCGAAATCGAAGCCGAAGGATTCGGCCTCCCGCTCCGCAACCGCCTGACGATCGACGGCAGCATGGTGCGCACCGGGAGGGTCAGCGTGCATGCTCTCTAGCGACGGCGGGACCCTCATGCGGAAGGCCTCATTGACATGACATTTCGAAAGGCCGAATGGCCGCGCCGGCTGCGCTCGCAGGAGTGGTTCGGGGGCACCAGCCGCGACCACATCTACCATCGCTCCTGGATGAAGAATCAGGGCCTGCCTGCCGATCTCTTCGACGGGCGGCCGGTCATCGGCATCTGCAACACATGGTCGGAACTAACGCCGTGCAACGCCCATCTGCGTGACCTGGCGCAGCGGGTGAAGCACGGCATCTATGAAGCAGGCGGCCTGCCTCTGGAGTTTCCGGTCTTCTCCACCGGCGAAAGCGCGCTGAGACCAACGGCGATGATGTATCGCAACCTGGCGGCGATGGACGTGGAGGAGGCGCTGCGCGCCAATCCGCTCGACGGGGTCGTGCTGCTGGTGGGATGCGACAAGACCACGCCCGCCCTGCTGATGGGCGCGGCAAGCGTCGATATTCCCGCCATCGCCGTTTCGGGCGGTCCGATGCTCAATGGCTGGTTCCGTGGGGAGCGCGTCGGCTCGGGCACGGCGCTGTGGCAGATGAGCGAGGCGATCAAGGCAGGCGCCATGACGCGCGAGGACTTCCTCGACGCCGAGCAGGCCATGTCGCGCAGCCCCGGCTCCTGCAACACGATGGGCACGGCCTCGACGATGGCGTCGATGGCCGAGGCGCTCGGCATGGCCTTATCCGGCAACGCCGCCATTCCCGCCGTCGACAGCCGTCGCCGCGTGATGGCGCATATGAGCGGCCGCCGCATCGTCGACATGGTCAAGGACGACCTGAAGCCTTCGGACATTCTCACACGCGAGGCGTTCGAGAATGCGATCCGTGCCAATGGCGCGATCGGAGGCTCCACCAATGCGGTGATCCATCTGCTCGCTCTTGCCGGCCGGATCGGCATCGACCTGACGCTGGACGACTGGGACAGGCTCGGCCGCGACATTCCCACCATCGTCGACCTGATGCCTTCCGGCCGCTTCCTGATGGAAGAGTTCTTCTATGCCGGCGGCCTGCCAGTGGTGATCCGTGCGCTGGGGGAGGCGGGCCTTCTGCACAAGGATGCTCTCACCGTGTCTGGCGCATCGGTCTGGGACGAGGTGAAGGACGTCCGCAACTGGAACGAGGACGTGATCCGGCCGGTCGGGCAGGCTCTGACGCCGCACGGCGGGATAGCGGTTCTGAAGGGCAACCTCGCGCCCAAGGGCGCGGTGCTGAAGCCGTCCGCCGCCAGTCCGCATCTCATGCGCCATCGCGGCCGCGCCGTCGTCTTCGAGGACATCGACGACTACAAGGCGAAGATCGCCGACGAGGCGCTCGATATAGACGAGAACTCGATCATGGTGCTGAAGAACTGCGGGCCGAAAGGGTATCCGGGCATGGCAGAAGTCGGCAATATGGGCCTGCCGCCCAAGGTGCTCAGGAAGGGCATCACCGACATGATCCGCATCTCCGATGCGCGCATGTCGGGTACGGCATACGGCACCGTGATCCTGCATACGTCGCCCGAAGCCGCCATTGGCGGGCCGCTCGCGATCGTGCGGGACGGCGACATGATCGAGGTGGACGTGCCGGCGCGCCGCCTGCATCTCGACCTGCCCGAGACGGAGATCGAGGCACGCCTGAAAGCCTGGCACCCCAATATGCCGGTTCCCGAAAGCGGCTATGCGCGGCTGTTCCACACTCATGTTCAGGGAGCCGACACCGGAGCGGACTTCGACTTCCTCAAGGGCCAGCGCGGAAAGGCGGTTCCCCGTGACAGCCACTGACATCGCTATCGTCGGGGTCGGCAAGATCGCGCGGGACCAGCATATTCCCTCGATCGGCCGGAGCGAGGCATTCAATCTCGCCGCGACTGTCAGCAGCCATGGCGGGGTGACGGGCGTCGAGAACCATGCGACGCTGGAGGGCCTTCTCGACGCGCGGCCGGACATTCCGGCTGTCGCGCTCTGCATGCCCCCGCAGAACCGCTTCGCCGCGGCCAAGGCCGCGCTCTCGGCGGGGCGCCATGTTCTCCTGG
This sequence comes from Neoaquamicrobium sediminum, assembly GCF_040970315.1. Taxonomy (NCBI): domain Bacteria; kingdom Pseudomonadati; phylum Pseudomonadota; class Alphaproteobacteria; order Hyphomicrobiales; family Phyllobacteriaceae; genus Neoaquamicrobium; species Neoaquamicrobium sediminum. Next base: position 27,167 of record NZ_JAZHFV010000014.1, read on the forward strand.
AAAAGCCACCCGGTGCGACCGTTGCGGAGGTTCACGCCCTGAAGGTGCTCGCGGAGCGACGGGGGATCACTCTTTTCGCGACCTGGCATTCCCGCTTTGCGGCAGGCGTGGAGCCGGCACGCCAATGGCTTGCCGACAAGACGCTCCGCCGTGTCCGTGTGACATGGAAGGAGGATGTGCGCCGATGGCATCCTGGGCAGGAGTGGATCTGGCAGCCGGGTGGTCTTGGGGTCTTCGATCCCGGCATCAACGCGCTCTCCATTGTGACCGCCATCCTGCCGTTTCCGGTTCACATGACGACCGCGGAACTGAAGTTCCCCCAGAATCGAGAAGCCCCGATCGCGGCGGCCCTTGCCATGACGGGCAATGGCAATGTGGCGGTCGAGGCCGAGTTCGACTGGCGCCATACCGGAGCGCAGACATGGACAATCGAGGTGGACACGACGGAAGGGCGGCTGGTTCTGGCAGATGGCGGAGCGACCCTTGCCGTGGCGGATGAGCCGCCGTCGAAGGCACCCGATCGCGAATATGACGCCATCTATGGCCGTTTTGCCGAGCTCCTCACCGACCGTCAGATCGATGTGGATCCGACCCCGCTCGTTCACGTAGCCGACGCCTTCATGCTGGGCAAAAGGATCATCGTCGAACCCTTTTTCGACTGATTTTGCCTGAGGGCCTTCCCTTCTGGCCACCATCATATCCGTCGCCCGCTTGAACCGAGACCAAGGAACGCTGCATGGAAGCGCAACTTCACGATGCCCGTCTTTGCAAGCTCGGCGAGGGGCCGCTTTGGCATCCTGAGCGCGAACAATTGTTCTGGTTCGATATTCTCGCGCAGAAGCTGCTGTCGAGACGGGGCGAGGAGACGCTGGAATGGAATTTCGACAGGCCAGTCTCCGCAGCAGCCTGGATCGACCATGACACTCTGCTAATCGCGGGCGCTGGCACCCTTATGCGCTTTGACGTCACAAGCGGCCACAGGGAGCAGATTTGTCCACTTGAAAGCGACCGGCCGGGCAACCGCTCCAATGACGGCCGTGCCGACCCGTGGGGTGGTTTTTGGATCGGCACGATGGGCCGAAGTGCGGAGCCCGGCGCCGGCGCGATCTGGCGTTACTATCGCGGCGAGCTGCGCGAGCTCTTCGGGTCTATCACGATACCTAACTCAATTTCGTTCACTCCCGATGGTCGGTTCGCTCACTTCAGCGACACGCACGAAAGACTTGTCTGGCGACAACGGCTCGGAAAAGGAGGCTGGCCGACGGGTGAGCCGGAGATTTATCTCGATCTGCGAGCGCAAAAGACAAACCCCGACGGAGCGGTATGCGATGCGGAAGGGTTCTTGTGGCTAGCGTGCTGGGGAAATTCCCACATTGCGAGATACACGCCCGACGGCCATTGCCATACAAAGCTCGCTTTGCCGGTCGAGCAACCGTCATGCCCGGCCTTCGGAGGAGCCGACTTTACCACCCTTTACGTAACAAGTGCTCGAGACGGGCTTCAGCCCAAAGAAGAAGCGCTGCTGACCATGGACGGAGCTACATTCAGTTTCAACGCAGGGGTTTCGGGATTGCGTGAACCCTCGGTGACACTGTAGCGCAGCCGACATTCGAAACGGCGCCGTTTGCGTGCACTTGAGAACGACGTGGGAAGAATCCGACCGCCTCGCTGCCCTCCGGGTAAGGATCCGGTGTCGCCACCCAGGTGATTGGCTCTCGTTAGCCGGTGTTGAAAGCGAAGGCTTCCTTTGGTGGGTGAGCTAACGCAGCCTCGATCATGCTGAAAAAGGCGAAGGACCTAAGGGTAGGGGGAAGATCATCGAGACGACATCTGGAACATTCGGCATGGCGGTAGCACTCTTGGCCGCTGCTCGCTCGAATCGCCTGACGCCTGTAACAGCCGAAAACACAATTGATATAGCTTGCCGGCAGCATCTGGATCTTCGTTACCTCGGTCGCGCTCCTGACCCTGGACCACGATCTCTTTGCCGACATCGATGCCGGACAGGATCACATGTTGGCGCTTGCCGTTCAGACGCCCCAGGCGGGCCTAGCGCGTGGTCAGCATTAGTTGCACGCAGATGAGCAAAGCCGATTGCAACACGCGACCCGACAGCACCAGGCAAAAATCAGTTGCCGGGTGCGCAACTATGCACGATCGGCAGGTCCCTGCAGTCCAGGCGGTGGCGTCGCATCGTCGGCGTCCGGATCTCGTCCACGCAATCTGTCGAGGCTTCGCATGATGGGCGTCACGGTTAGCCCGTGCATCACAATCGAGAGCAGGACGACCAAACCAACGATAGCCCAAAGTCGTTCGCCGCCATCAACTTCCATGTGGTTCAGACCGTAGGCAAGATAGTAGAAGGATCCGACGCCGCGAATTCCAAAGAAGGAAATCGTGAGCTTTTCAGTCCAAGGGGCCTTCAGCCCAACCAGGCCTATGAGGCCGGTTACGGGCCGCACAATTATGAGGATGACAACCACAGCAACGATGTCTGCCCAGGTGAGTGGCGTCAGCAGCCCGCTGACCAGAGCGCCACCGAACAACAGCAGCAGCACCATCATTGTCAGCCGCTCGATCTGCTCAGTGATGTTGTGCATGTCGCGATGGAAGTCGTGCTCGCGTTGCGAATGCCGAAGCGTCAACGCCGTCACGAACACGGCCAGAAATCCATAGCACTGGATCATCTCTGTCAGCCCGTAGGAAATGAAGGTCGCCGCAATTGCGATCAACCCGTCTCCCGTTTTGGCGAGTTTCGTATTCGCGGGTACATGGAATGTCAGCCAGCCAAAGACTTGGCCCACTATCCAACCGCCGGCGATCCCGGCCCCAATTTCCCATATGACGCTGTGGCCAATCCATCCGATCAGCCATGGCTCTCCGGTCGCTGACGCCAACCCGAGGGCGATCGCCAGATTGACGAAGGGAAAAGCCAGCCCGTCGTTGAAGCCCGCTTCGGAAGTCAATCCGAAGCGAACCTCGTCTTCCTCGCCCGTCCTGGGAGGCCCGACCTGAACGTCGGATGCGAGGACCGGATCGGTGGGTGCAAGGCTTGCCCCGAGTAACAGTGCGATGATCCAGGGCAGGCCTAGCCACCACGCGCCTATGACCGTGATTGCTGCAATTCCAAGCGGCATGGTGATGCCCAGCAATCTCCAGGTAACTGCCCAGTTGCGGTAGCTGAACGCTCTATCGAGCTTCAGGCCGGCGCCCATCAGGGCGATGATCACCACCAGCTCGGTGAAACGCTCCGTGATCTCAGGAAAATCCATTGGCAACGGCTCGTCCGTCACCTGCGGGATGGAGAAGAGCCCGGCTCCCAGCGCAATGCAAACGATCGGGAGTGGTAGTGGCAGGCTCTTGATCGCCAATGGTAGCCACGCGACCAGCGCAATGAGGAACCCCATCCCGGTCAGGACGAGGATATAGGGGTCGATGGACCAGTTGCTGAAGTCGAGCATGCTCCCTAACGAATTGGTCAGGATCACGATCCATTCGGTCTAGAATCGCATAGACGCCTCCCGAGCCTTCGCGAAGGCGACCATCTGGGGATCATCGAGGACACGAGCGTCTGTTTCAGCGACTACAAGTGGTTCGTCGTCGCAAGTCCCTAGGGGCCGGGCTATCGCTGGACCGCTGCCACCCATCCCACACTAACGGAAATACGCTACAGGCTCCGATTGTTCTCCCGGAACTTGGCAGCTTAGGCGTCCCTGCCGGTTGTCTTGTCCGGGACTGGAACAGACGATCTCCTTCCCCCTGCGGTCGTAGGATGGCTAACGTTCGGCCACCGACCGCATCTTAGCCATTTAGCGGGCCCTCGTTTGGCTGTTTCCATTGCCGCCCCATTGGGCGATGGCGACAAATTGCTCCGATGTCTATCTGCCCGAGGCAGACATTGAGAACGCGACTTGAGTACGAGACAGCGTCGCTGGTTGAGCTTAACGAGCCATCCCGGGTATTCGCCGGTTATGCAGCGGTCGGCTCCCGTTGAGGAGAGACTGGGAAGAGGTTCGCCGCCATGAAATCGACGAAGACTCGGAGTTTGGGCGCAATGTGACGGTTGGTCGGCCAAAGCAGGCGAAACGAACCTTCGTGCCGGACAAAGTCCGGCAGGACGGCAACGAGGCGGCCTGTGGCGAGTTGGTCGGCGATTGCGAAATCGGGCAGGGAGGCGATCCCCATGCCGCGTTCCGCCATCATGATCAGCGGCTCGATCGTGTTGACGACCGCGGTCGTCGGCAGGTCGGGGCGCAGCTCTGTTTCGCCCTCTTGGAGCGGCCATGGCTCCAATTTGCCGCTCGTGGCATAGCGATGGTGCAGACAGGCATGCCTCATCAGATCGTCTGGCACGCGTGGTGTTCCGGCCCGTTCGAGATATTGAGGGGCAGCGACCAGAATGAGGCTGAATTGCCCCAGCATGCGTGACATGAGACGGGAATCCGCCAGGTTCCCGGCTCGAACGACAGCGTCGAAACCTTCATCGATGACATCGACAAGGCGGTCCGAGAAATCGAGATCCAGCTCTATCTCGGGGTAGAGATCCATGAACCGCAGGATCGCGGGCATCATCAGCATCGACACGATCGGCATGCTGACCTTGAGTTTACCGCGCGGACGCTCGATCGTCTGAGACAGCTCCAGCTCAGCCGCTTCCACTTCCGCCAGAATGCGCCGGCACCTTTCGAGAAACAGCGCTCCTTCACCGGTCAGCGTGATCGTCCGGGTCGACCGGTGCAGCAACCGGACCTGTAGCCGCTCCTCGAGCCGGGCGACTGCTTTGCCGACCGCCGATGCCGAGATGCCGAGTTGGTTCGCCGCCGCGGTGAAACTGCGAAGTTCCGCAGCGTGCACGAAGGCGCTGAGAGATCCAAGGCCATCCATTTCAATCTTTCCGGACAAACTGTCTTGAGTGTCCGGAACTATCTCTCGTTGTTCTCTAATTCAAGTCAAACCTAACTTGGCGGTCACAGTCGATTGTTCCCCAGTAAGGAGTGAATTTTATGCCTGATACCGTCGGTACTGCCCCGCAGGAGCACGGTCGCTTTGATTTCTCGGCGATCACAAGCCGCCCAAAGCTGGAATGGCCCGATGGGGCGCGAGTGGCGTTGTGGGTGATCCCGAACATCGAGCATTTCCTGTTCGATCGCCCGTCGAGCTCCATCATCCAGTCGACGACAAGCTTCGTGCCCGATGTCCTAAACTACGCGTGGCGGGATTACGGGGTGCGCGTCGGAATCTGGCGCATGATGGAGATCATGGAAAAATACGGGGTGAAGGGCACGGTCGCCCTCAACTCGGATGCCTGCGTCCACTATCCTGCCGTCATCCAGGCCGGGCAATCGCTCGACTGGGAATGGATGGGACACGGCACGAACAACTCGTCGGTGATCACCGGGATTCCCGAAGACGAAGAGCGCAGGATCGTCAGGGAGGTCGTGTCCACCATCACCCAGGCGACGGGTACGGCGCCTCGTGGCTGGCTAAGCCCCGCCCTGACGGAAACCCATCAGACACCGGATATCCTGGCGGAAAACGGCCTCCGGTACGTCGCGAACTGGACCAATGACGATCAACCCTACGAAATGCGCGTGCGCTCAGGCTCCATGCTGTCCCTGCCGTATTCAGTGGAAATGAACGACTACACCGCCTTCCTCGAACAAGGTCTGTCGGGCAGGGATTTCGGCGACGCGATCTGCGACCAGTTCGATCAGCTTTACGCTGACGGCGCATCGACCGGCCGGGTCATGTCGCTTTGCCTGCATCCGTTCCTGATCGGGCAGCCGCACCGGGCGAAGCACTTCGAGCGCGCGCTCAAACACATCACCGCGCATGACGCCGTCTGGCTGGCCAAGGGCGGCGAGATTGCCGACTGGTACACATCGACCAGGGGCAGATAGCGAAAACTACGTCGCCTTCCATGACGAGGTGAGGCCGGCTGCTTGGTGCCGACCTTCTTTCCGGCGTTCCAAGCTGCGTGCTCGCGGCTGGCATCATCGAATATGGAATGGCCCATGTGAGTTCTCCTCGGCCTTGATTGGCCGATAGAGAAACGTCGCAGGACAATGCCGCACATGGGCTGTTTCCGGATCGTCCGGTTTCGGTTCGAAAAACGAGAAAGTCGGCGGTTGGCCACCTAAACCTGCTGGTCCCTCTCGGACCCACATACTCCAATGCAATCCAAGCAGTCGGAATGGCAGGTTACCAGCTGACGTCGCCAACAGCCGACGGTCCCCTCCCGTCTCCTGCCGGTCGCTAGGGCAGGGCTCAAGATTCAGATGAAATCACCGATCAGATGGAGGCGCATCAAAAATCGCATGTACCACGCTGAAAGAATCAAAATTCATTGCCTGTGAACGTTTTTCAGGCGATACCCTCCTTGTCATAGATTTTCAGGTATGAGCATCGCAAATCATGGAGCAGGGGCAGAGGAAGCCGTTTTCAGAAAGAGTCAGCGTCCTTCACGGCCGCTGGCTGCCTGAGACCGCGCTCCCTGTGGGCTATGCCGCTCTGATCGACGCCTTTGATCTGGCTGTCCCAATCCCCATCACACTCGCTGCGATTGGCCCCCGGCATAAGGTCTATCAGGAGGCGGGATGGAAACTCTATACACCTCGCCACGAGCCTGAAGCCAGTCTGGTCGGCCACCTGACCTTTGCATTGCGCTACGAGGGGCTGGATCTTGCTGCCCTGAAGATGCTCTTTCGCGCGACGGGTCCGGAAGCCATCGTCGAGATCGTTCGCGCGGCCCCGACCGGGGCCTATGCGCGACGGCTTTGGTTTCTCTACGAATGGCTGCTCGACGAGCGGCTCGATCTGCCCGACGCCACCCGCGGCACCTATGCCCTTGTCGTCGATCCTGAACAGCAATGGGCATCTCAGGGCGAGACCTCTTCACGCCATCGGGTGAAAAACAATCTGCCCGGAACACGTGCCTGGTGTCCGTTGATTTTCCGTACGCCGGAATTGGACGCCTTTGTGGCCCGGAATCTCGCCGAGGAAGCTCGGCGCGTGATCGCCGATGTTCCGGCGGACCTTCTGGCTCGCACCGCTGCTTTCCTCCTGCTCAAGGACTCGCGATCCAGTTTCCAGATCGAGGGCGAAGACCCACCCCAGGATCGCATCCAGCGGTGGGGGCAGGTTATTGGCGAGGCGGGGCGCCGCCCGGTGGCCCGTGCGGAGCTGGAGCGATTGCAGCGCATCGTCATCGGCGACGCTCGCTTCGTTCACCTCGGCGTGCGTCAGGAAGGCGGGTTCGTCGGCGAGCATGATCGCGCAAGCGGTGCTCCGATCCCGGACCATATAAGCGCCCGGCATGAGGACCTGCCGGACCTGATCGACGGGTTGGCCGCTTTCGATCTGGGGGCGGCCCGGCATCTCGATCCGGTTCTGGCCGCTGCCGCGCTCGCTTTCGGGTTCGTCTACATTCATCCCTTCGAGGACGGGAATGGCCGCCTGCACCGCTACCTCATCCATCACGTGCTTGCCGAGCGTGGTTTCAATCCGCCCGGACTGGTCTTTCCGGTCTCGGCCGTCATCCTTGATCGTATCGACGAATATCGCCGCGTCCTCGAAAGCTATTCGCGGCGGCTGCTGCCCCATGTCCGCTGGAGGCCGACCGACCGTGGCAATGTCGAGGTGTTGAGCGACACCGCAGATTTCTACCGCTATTTCGATGCGACGCCGCATGCGGAGTTTTTGTTCCAATGCGTGACGCGGACGATCGATGTCGATCTGCCGGAGGAGGCTAGGTTCCTAAAGGCCTATGATGGGTTCAAGGCCAACGTGTCGCTTATGATCGATATGCCGGATCGTCTGCTCGATCTTCTGTTCCGCTTCCTGCATCAGAATGGCGGCAGGCTCTCGAGGCGGGCGCGGGAGAAGGAGTTCGCGCCGCTGACAGAAGATGAGATCGTGAGGATCGAAGCGTTCTATGCTGATCAGTTGCACAGTTGATTGACCCTCAATCGAGCCGGATCGCCTCGATCGGATCGGGCGGATCCATCGGATGGTGTTTTTCCTCATAGACCTCGATCATTGTCGCCAGAACGTCGAGCCTGTCGCCATCGGGCGTGCCGCTGGCAGAGCCCACAGTCTTTCGACTCTGGCGAACGCCGCGTCGTAATCCGCTTCGGTATGGATGGTTCAAGCTCAGTCGCCATGTCCCAACCTCCTGTGACGGTGTCCGTGCAGGTTTATTCATCGCCTTGTGCGGACCGCCTAGTGCTGTTGGTCCGCCAAGGCTGCGCCACTTGAGGCAACAAAAGACATATCATACTGGCGCTACCAATGATTGTTGGCATCAGTAGCTGCGAGCCCCCGCAACCACTTCTGTCATAACTTCCTGGAAATCGAGGTGCGACGTAAGCGCGACGGCATCACCCTATGTGGCGAGGCTTGACGTCTGATTGAAGCGCCATGGCATAGGATTTCGATGTCGCTTAGCGGGGGACCGTCGAGGATCGCACGCAAGGTGGCGACGGGCGAGGCCAGCATGGCCCAGTTTTCAGCACCGATTTCGTTTCCGGGGAACAGTGCGTTTTCCCTCGTGAAGGCTATCGAGCGGATCTGGTTCTCCACCGCGTTGGTATCCAGTTCGAGCGCCCTCAGGGCGTCTCGATACCCAGCGCCTCAATCAGGTCTTCGCGCCGCTGCAGCGCCTCCAAAGCCGCATCGCCCAGTTGCCAGGCGACAAGGTTCAGCAAGCCCTCGCTGAAGACGATATAGGCGCCCATGCTGTTGGAGATGAAGCTGCTGGCGTGCGGGATGAAGAACGCATGCTCGGCCGGCGCGACAAGCGGCGAGCTACGCGAATCGGTGATGGCGATCACCCGCTGGCCGTTCCGCGCGGCCGCCTTCGCGACATCAGCGACCGAGCGCGTGTAGGGCGCGCAGCTTGCAACGACCACCACGTCGCCGGGTTCGAGCTGCGAGATAGCCTCGGCCAGGCCGAGCCGCGGCGCATCCAGCAGCGCCGCATCGGACCGCAGCATGCCCAGCCCGTAGGCAAGAAAGCTTGCAAAGCCGTGGAACTGGCGCTCGCCATGGACGCGGACCCGCTTGGCCTTGGCGAGAAGTCCGGCTGCCGCGGCGAGCTTGTCGGCCTCGAGTTGGCCGATGAACCCCTCGATATTGGCGATCGATTCCCTGCCAAGGCGCGCCATCGTCTCGATCTCGCTCGCTTCGGCATCGGCGTTGTGGAGCAACTGGTCGGCCTGCCGGCTGTAGAAATAGCGGGGCTCGCCGGCGATGGCGTTGCGAAAGACCGACTGGAACTCGCCGAAACCCTCGAAGCCGAGACGCTTGGCAAGCCGGGTCAGGGTCGAGGGATTGACGTCGAGCAGGGCGGCCAATTCCGAGATGGAGCGCACCGCCGATTGTTCGGGCATGTCGACCAGCCGCGCGAAAACCTGCTGTGTCTTGCCGCCCAGCGCGTCGGCCGGCTCGGCCCGCGCAAATTTCAGCGCCAGTTCGCGCAGTTCGTCCAATGTCTTTGGCGGTGTTGGCGTTCTGGCCTGCATGGCGTGATCAGTCGGCACCCGTGACGACGCCGGAATGGACCGGCGCCCGATGCCGGCCGTCATAGACGGTCCACGCCACACTGTCAGCAGTGAGTTCGAAAACGGCGGTCGCGAGCGTGTTCTCGTGGTCGGGATCGTCCGCCTGCCGGCGATAGATCGGCAACGCACCGGTCTGATCGGAAAGGATGCCGAGAACGAGCGCGCTACCCTGCGCGCCTCGCGCGCTCAGCAGTGCATCCGCATGCTGTTGTCGGCTGCCCGACGAGGCAGTAATGCGCTGGGCGAGACCTGCCATCCGCGGATGGACAAGATGATTGGCGTGGGTCGCCGGTGCTTCGATCTCCAGCGTAGACAAGGCGTCGGCGTTGAACTCAACGCTGACGATCCGTGGATCGCCCATCATGGCGAGAGTCATGTGGAAACCGCCGGCGCGCGGAACATCCTGCAGCACTGCCACCGCCGCATCGATGCTTTCGCAGCCCAGCATCGCCCGCGTCAGAACCATGCGCGGCAGGCCCGGCCGATGCGCGGTGCAACGGATGTTGTTGACCGTCTGCACGAGACCCCGGTCGTTCACCGAGAAAGTGTGGCCGGGGATCGAGCCGGGATAGACGAAGGCCGTGAAGGACGGACCTCCTGCCGGGTGGACTGTGGCGAGGGCGCAATAGCCGTCGAATTCCGGCATGCCGTCTTCGTTGTGGGCCACCAGATTGGTCGACCCTGGCAATTGAACGGTCGTGCAGCCGTCGGGGGCATGCGTGCGCAGGTCGCCGCGACAATTCCACGCGAATATATCGGCAAACGGCATGTCCAGCCCGGCAGCCAGTCCTCGCAACTCTTCAAGGACTGCCGGATAGTGCCGCTCCGTCAGCGCCATCATCGCCGGCACGCGCGGATCGTCCCGGGCCGGAACCACGATCTCGCGCCAGTGCGGCGAGGGCACCAGCCTGTCGTGGACCGCGCTCGCACCGAACTGGCCCAGTGCGAAGCCGGTCTCGTAGGGCGTGCCTGCGATCTTGATGGCGGCCAGGCCGCATTCCTTACTGGACATGCTGGAGGAACTCCCGCAGGCGCGGGTTTTCCGCGAGATCCAGAAGCTCGGCCGGTGCGCCGTCCATGGCGATCTTGCCGTCTTCCATGAAGATCAGGCGAGAGCCGACACGGCGCGCAAAGCTCATCTCGTGGGTGACGACGATCATCGTCATGCCTTCTTCGGCAAGCACCTGCATGACCCGCAGCACCTCGTGGCGCAGTTCGGGGTCCAGCGCTGAGGTGGGTTCATCGAAGAGTACGAGCTTGGGTTTGACAGCCAGCGCGCGGGCGATGGCGACGCGCTGCTGCTGGCCGCCTGAAAGTTCGGACGGATAGTGATGGGTGCGCTCGGCAAGCCCCACCTTGGCAAGCAGGTCGCGTGCGGCCTCGCGAGCCTCGGTGCGCGACAGGCCGCGCACGTGCTGCGGCCCGAAGGCAACATTGTCGAGCGCGGTCATCTGCGGGAACAGGTTGAACTGCTGGAACACCATGCCGGCTTCCTGCCGTATCAGCCGCACATTCTTGCTGCCCGAACGCACGCTGATGCCGTCGACGACCAGATCGCCGCCGTCGATCTCTTCGAGGACGTTGATGCAGCGGAGCAGTGTGGACTTGCCGGAGCCCGACGGCCCGATCACCACGACGACCTCGCCGCATTCGATGTTGAGGTCGATCTGATCCAGCACGACCAGAGAGCCGAAGCGTTTGGTGACGTTGGCGAATTCGACGATGCTCATAGGATCCGCATCCTCTTTTCGATGATCCGCAGGATCAGCGTCAGCGTGCCGGTCAGGATCAGGTAGAAGATCGCGACGGCGGACCAGACTTCGACGGCGCGGAAATTGGCCGCCATGATCTCCTGGCCCTGGCGTGTGAGTTCACCCACGCCGATGACGATGAAGAGCGATGTGTCCTTGAGGCTGACGATGAACTGGTTGCCGAGCGGCGGTATCAGCCGCCGGAACGCCACAGGGCCGATCACGTAGACGAGCACTTTCCACATCGGCAGGCCCAGCGCGAGCCCGGCCTCTTTCAAGCCCTTGTGCACGGAGATGAAGGCGCCGCGCACGATCTCGGCGATATAGGCTCCGGCGTTCACGGTAATGGCGATGATGGCCGCCGAAAGCGGATCGATCCTGATGTCGGCTAGCGTCGGCAGGGCGAAATAGATGAACATCACCTGGACGACGATCGGCGTGCCGCGGATCAGCTCGATGTAGAAATAGGCGATGCCGTTGACGATCGCGTTGCCATAGGCGCGCATCAGCCCTGCAACGGTGCCTATGATCACTCCGCCGACAAGGCCGGCCACGGTGATGAAGACGGTAAGCTGCGCGCCGCGAAATAGCGCCGGAAGCGCGTCGACGACGGCGGACCATTGAAAGTCCATGACGGATCAGTCCTCTCGGTCTGGAAAAGGAGCGGGCCGCCGCGCGGGAAGACGCAGCCGGCAGCGGCCCGTTGGCGGAACTCAGCTCTGGGGCTTGGTTCCGAACCACTTTTCGTAGATCGCGTCGTAGCGGCCGTCGGCCTTGATCTTGGCCAGGGCCTCGTTGACCCGCGCGACCAGATCGCTGCCCTTCGGAAAGGCGATGCCGTATTCATGCGCCATCATCTGCTCGCCCACCGCCTTGACGCGGCCCTGGCCCGCCTTGGCGATGTAGTAGAGAACGTTCGGCGTGTCGTGCATGGCGGCATCCACGCGGCCGGTCTGGAGCTCCAGATACGCATTGTCGATGTTGGGGAACTGCCGCAGCTCGGTCTCGGTGAAGTGCTCCTTGGCATAGTCGGTCGCCGATGTGCCCGTCTTCACGGCGAGCGTCTTGCCTGCGAGGTCGGCGGCGCCGGTAACCTCGCTGTCGACCGGCACCATCAGCAGGAAGCCGCTATCGTAGTAGCCGTCGGAGAAGTCGATGACCTGCTTGCGTTCGTCCTTGATGGTGATGCCGGCCAGCGCCACGTCGACCTGCCTGGTCTGCAGCGCAGGGATGATGCCGTTGAAGTCCATCGGCTGAAGCCGGTACTCGAGGCCGAGATCGCCTGCGATTGCGTCCCAGAGGTCTATGTCGAAGCCGACATAGGTGTCGCCTTCCTTGAATTCGAAAGGCACGAAGGCCGTGTCGGTGGCGACGACAAGCTCCTCTGCTGAAACTTGAACGACGGCGAAGCCCATGGTCATCGCCGCAAGGGCGCTGAGAAGTCGGTTCATGGCTGGTGGTCCCTCTGGTTCTTTTTGTGAATGCGAAGCCGAGGCTAGCACGCACATTTGCATGACGCAAATTATGAATGCATTTCGGAGTCGATGCATTGTGGATTTGCGTTCTGCTTGGCAGCCTGGAAGCTTTCGCCATGGAGAGGGGCGCGCGATCGAAAATTGTTGGAGACCATCGAGCGCTTCAACGAGCACTGTTGGCGCTGCCGGACGGACCGTGATTTCGGAGAAGGTGCTCCAGCGGATCGACGACCATGTGAGGACGATGACGCCAATACCGATGACCTGCGCCGGACCACAATCGCGTTAGCTAGCCCCACATAGCAGCTTTGGGGCCGGCTGCGGACTGTCTGGTTCTGGCGTAACAACGCTGTAAGCCGCCTGAAGCGACCCTGATCCTACCTCAGACAGACTGAGCGTCCTTGCGTCCAGATCACTTACTGAATGGTAGTGGCGGATAACTGAGATCACGTGCTGTTGGGATCAACGAAGAAATGTCTGACCGTTGCGTGATCTCGCAAATTCTCCGGTCGATACGGCTTCACATCGCCCATTTGAGGCACGACTCTAGCTGCGAAGCGATCTAGCACCGATGGGTGCAACGTCGCCGCCTCATTCACCGACCGGACCTTAGTCCGCCAAGTAAGCTTGTCGGAAGTCAGCCGGCGAAGCCACGCGGGCTGCATGTTCAAGACCTCTTGGCGCTGATCGTGCTGCAGGCCGAGCGGATCAGGCCAGGTAGTCAGCAACCCTTCTCGGATCGCTATCTCCGACACGGCCTCGCGTAGTTCCTCCATCATCCAACGTAGTGGAATGTCGGATAGACGCGCTTCTTCTTCGGCATAACTGCCGCCGATGTCAGAATGATCGCCAGCGAACCACACTTGCCTCATCCAATCGACGTTCCCACGCTCGTTGTTTCACTCCACGTCCTCTGGGCGTCCCCAAAGCACGCGGGGAAACTTGGCGCGAGCCTCATCAATCGCGAGTGCATGCCGAAGATGCGGAATTTCCTTGTCGACATACCGGTCATAATTCTTGCTCGACCACGCAGCGAGATGACCGTGCTGCCACAGCGAAGGCCAGTTCAGCGGATTCCAGAGCGCCGGGTGGCGGTAGGGGTCGGGGTAGAAGTACTTCCATTGACCGCTCAGGAGCCGGACCACCCAAATGAGCGCAGCGATCAGTGGAGCGAATATCAGCAGGCCCGCGAACCAACCTAGAAGCCACCATGCGAGCGCGGCGAGAAGTGTGAGTGCGCCCACTCCAGCAATTGCGGCCGCGGTCGCAACTCGGCTGCCCAGCGCAGCTACCGTGTCGAATACCCCAACGAATTCGGGCTGCACGTTGCCTTGTGGTTCCCCGTCGACGCCTATGCCCTCGCAACCATATTTCGCGCGGAAACGAGCGGCCTTCTCCTCGCGCTCATCTTCGAACTTGTCGCGCGGATGGCCAGCTCCATGATTGTAGACGAACTTGACCGCATCGGTAGCGATCTTCCGTAGCTCCGGGCCATAGCGGGGGACCGGGTGCCCGCTACTATCATGCGTTGGCACACCGCAGAGGTTCATCACATTCGCCAGCGATCGCACGGTGTACGCGCCACGGCTGAAACCGAACAGGCAGACTTTGTCGCCGGGTTCGTAGTGGGCGATGATCGCGGCGTAGCAATCGATCACGTTCTCATCAATCCCGGTGCCGACGGCGGCTGCGAGGGTGTTGCGAAGCCGCCTGAAGGTAAGCCCCCCCGGTCTCGCCAGCACCCAAGCCGGCATCATAGAAAGCGAATTGCCGCTTCGGATCGATTGGGGAATCGGGACCGGGTCGCATCGCCCTGTACATTTTGTAGACGTTACTTAGAGTCGGTTTCGAAACTCATGACTGGCGCGCCAGTCGCCTCACGAGGAGCATGACGGAAGCGGCGTAGAGGAAGGTTGCTGCTGAATTGATGGTGG
>NZ_JAZHFV010000015.1:0-41163 GCF_040970315.1 Neoaquamicrobium sediminum
GTAGCCGTCATGTTTGGCGCAAGCGCGAGCTTTGCGACGCCTATTGGCTATCAGACCGCACGCTTGTCTACGGCGCCGGCAATTACAGGTTCAGCGACTTCGTTAAAATCGGGCTGCCGATGAACATCGTCGTCGGAATAGCGTCATGTTACGCGATCTATCTGTACTATGGTTTGTAAGGCGGCACGCCGCTCGAACGAGACTTGCGGGCAAGTGTCCCCGAACTCGTCCGTCCACGATGACCCTGCGGCCATGACGGTGGCTGGGTCCGCTCTTCTCTCGGCGAACACGGAACCGATTCCGATCACCACCGGACCTCCGTTGAGGAGGGTGTTGATCCCCTTTGACAGATCCGCCAGATCGCAACACAGTTTGGTCTCACCAATCCGCCCAATGTCGGCCGCAATAACAACCGGCGTCTCTGGCGGCATGCCATGAGAGATCAATAACGAAGCGATCGAGGAAGCTGTCCGTCCGCCCATATAGAAGATCGTCGTGGTCGAGGGGTCGGCTATCGCCATCCAATCGATATCATCGGGCAGGCCGCCATGCTGTGAATGCCCAGTGATGAAACGAACCGATCGCGCCTTGTCACGGTGCGTGAGGGAAACGCCAAGTGTGGCGGCCAAAGCGAGCCCGGCAGTGACCCCTGGCACCACGTCGTAGCCGATGCCATGCCTTTCCAGTTCAGCGATCTCCTCGCCTGCCCGCCCGAAGATCATTGGGTCGCCCGACTTTAGCCGTACCACCCGTCGCCCGGCGTTGGCGAGTTTTACCATCAGGTCGTTGATCTCGTGCTGTTTGCAACTTGCACGCCCCGCCCGCTTGCCCACGAGAATACGTTTTGCCTCGCGCCGGGCCAGTTCCAGCACCTCATCCGACACGAGATCGTCGAACAGGATGACGTCGGCCGCCTGCAGGGCACGTATCGCCTTCAGCGTGATGAGCTCTGCGTCTCCGGGACCTGCCCCGACGAAGGTGACGTGCCCGCGGGACTCGATGTCTTGCAGTCCGCCAAGGAGGGAGGCTTCACTGGTTTCATCCGCGGCTGGCCCGAACGCACGGTCGACGAAGCGCTCCCAGAACCTGCGCCTTGCCGGCCCAACCGGCAGCGCCTCGGCGACACGGCGGCGCCAATCCCGAGCCAGCCCCGCCCACCCAGCGAGTGTGGGCGGAAGCAGCGTCTCGATGCGCCGCCGGATCGCCTGCCCCAGCACGGGTGCTGCGCCTGACGTGGATATGCCGACCACGACCGGCGAGCGGTTGACGATCGTTCCGAACTGAAAGTGGCAATACTCCGGCCGGTCGATGATGTTGCACGGTACCCCAGCCTCGCGCGCCGCCTGCTCGAAAGCCACCGCCTCGACGTCGTGTTCGGCGTCGCAGAGCGCCACCGCCGCGCCATTCAAGTCTCCCGCGCGCCAGCTTCGCGGAAAGTGACGGATTGCCGGGTGACGCACCGCCACTTCCTCCATGCCCTCGGACAACTCGCCAGCATAGAGGTCGACGTTGGCACCTGCCGACACCAGCAGTTCGACCTTCCATGCGGCGGCCTCGCTGCCACCGACGACGACGGCACGTTTGCCTGTCAGGTCGAGGAAGACGGGAAGGACGCTCAGCGCTCCTATGCGCGGCGCGGGGTCACTCGGCAGCCTGGAGACGATGTGCATCGAGCAGTGTCCTGATTTCGGAGCGGCACGAGCCGCAATTGGTACCCGCGCGAAGCTGCTGACCGATGTCCTCCAACGATGCGGCCCCACGCGTTACTGCTGCCGCGATCTGATGTTCGCCGACGTTGAAGCAGGAGCAGATGACACGGCCGATCGACGGCATCGGCACGGGCGAACGTCCAGACAGAAGCGCCATGCGCTGCCCCGCCGCCAGCGGCTCACGCGCGCCAAGCAACGACACCAGCCAGTCTCGTGGAGGAAGTTGACCAGGGGGTGCCACCAGCAGTGCCTCGGCAAGAGCACCGGCCGGATCGAGGGCAGCAGCGCGGTATGTCAGGCCGCGCCGGTCGGTGTATTCCATAAACTGGTTGCGTGGCGACCCATCCAGCAGGCGGCGCGACAGGAGGATGCCCTGGTCCGGCGTTTCGGTGCCGCACAATTCGTAGACCCAGCCGCCGTCGACCGGATGCCGCGTCCAGTGGACGAAGCCCGTTGGCCGCAACTCGCGACGCGTCATCAGCACGCCCGTCCAGGCGATGGCCTCACGTTCAATGCGTACTGGAACGTTCTTCAGTTCCGGCTGGCCCGAGAACGGATCGCTCAGCGGCGTGGCAAGCGATCCCGCGCCTGCATTGGCGGCAAAATGGCCGCTCCAGTGCATCGGTAGGAAAGCTGTACCCGGTTTCTGATTGTCCGAGACGGTGACGCGTGCCCGGGCGAACCCGTAGCGGCTCGATATATGAGCGAGATCGCCATCCCTCAGCCCGCGCCGGTGTGCGTCCAGCGGGGCGATTTCGAGTGTCGGTGCGGGCACGTTCGCCATCAGACGGGGAACCCGGCCAGTTCGTGTCATGGTGTGCCACTGGTCGCGCAGCCTCCCGGAGTTGAGCGCGATGGGACGCTTCGCATCTACCGGCAGCGCCACGCCCTCCTGACGAACGGCAACAAAGCGCGCTCTTCCATCCGGTGTCGGGAACCGGCCGTCCACCAGCAGGCGCTCCGCGCATGGCTCACCACTCGCCTGTGGCCAGTGGCGAGGCGGGAAATGCTCATACTCGGCATCGGCAATCTCGGCCAACGCACCGATGTCGAAAAGCCTGTCGCCGTGGTTCTCGAACGCCGACAACCGGGCATGTTCCCGGAAAATTTCCAGCGGTCCATCATAGGTGAAGGCATCGCCGAATCCCATGCGCTGCGCGACATCGCAGATGATGCGCCAGTCCGCTCGCGCATTGCCGGGCACCGGCAGGAAGGGCCGCTGGCGCGACATGCGTCGCTCGGAATTGGTGACGGTGCCGCCTTTCTCGCCCCATGCGGCAGCTGGCAGCAGCACGTCGGCATAACGGGTCGTGTCGGTGCGGGTTACGTCCGAGACCACGACGAACTCGCACGATTTCAGAGCGGTGCGCACACGCGCCGAATCCGGCATCGAGACCGCCGGGTTGGTGCCCATCACCCACAGCGCCTTGGCTCGCCCGTCGCCGGCGGCGCGGAACATGTCCACCGCCTTCAGACCCGCCTGCCGCGCCATCGCAGGGGCGCTCCAGAACCGTTCGACGCGCTCGACGTCTTCCGGCCGGTCGAAATTCATGTGGGCGGCAAGCTGGTTGGCCAGCCCGCCGACCTCGCGCCCGCCCATTGCATTGGGCTGCCCCGTGACCGAAAACGGCCCCATGCCGGGCTGGCCAATGCGACCGGTCGCAAGGTGACAGTTGATGATGGCGTTGACCTTGTCGGTGCCATGCGCCGACTGGTTCACGCCCTGGCTGTAAACGGTGACGGTTCGCGACGTTGCGGCAAACAGCTCGTACAACAGCCGCACGTCGGCTTCCGCCAACCCGCATCCGGCGGCAACAGCGCCGGGCGAGGATGCTTCCGCGCTCGCGACCGAAAGCGCTTCGGCAAAGCCGGTCGTCGAAGAGTCGACAAAATTGCGGTCGATCACGCCGGCAATATCGAGATGGGCCAGCAATCCGTTGAACAGGAGCACGTCGGTGCCGGGGTCGACTGCGAGGTGCAGGTCGCATTCCTCTGCGGTGGCCGTGCGCCGGGGATCGATCACGACGATCTTGGTGCCCCGCGCCTCGCGAGCCGCCAGCAACCGCTGATAGAGGATCGGATGACACCATGCGGTGTTGGATCCGGTCAGCACCACAAGGTCGGCCTGATCGAGGTCCTCATAGGTGCCAGGGACGATATCCTCGCCGAAGGCGCGGCGATGGCCGGCAACCGACGACGCCATGCAGAGCCGCGAATTGGTGTCGATGTTGGCCGAACCGATGAAGCCCTTCATCAGCTTGTTGGCCACGTAATAGTCTTCGGTCAGCAATTGCCCGGAAATGTAGAACGCGACCGAATCCGGTCCATGTTTTTCGATGGTTTCCGAAAAACGACGCGCGACGAGGTCCAGCGCCTCGTCCCACGAAGTCTCGCGCCCGCCGATCTCCGGCACAAGCAGCCGTCCCTCGAGGCTGGTCGTCTCGCCCAGCGCCGAGCCCTTCGAGCACAGCCTGCCGAAATTCGCCGGATGGTCGGTGTCGCCGCGGACGGTCACGTTGCCGTCCGCGGCGACACGCGCCAGCACGCCGCAACCCACCCCGCAATAGGGGCAGGTCGTCCTCACTTCGGTTGCCGGCAGATCCTGCATTGCCGTCACTCCGCCGCCATCAGTGCGCGCTCGAGCCCCAGCAGGATGCGCCCGTCGATCACCCGCACAGGGATGGTCTTGACGGAGCCCTCATCCGCACCCAGCGCCTTGCCGGTTTCGAGCGAAAACACCCAGTTGTGCAGCGGGCACGTCACCGCGTTGCCGTGGACGATGCCCTGGCTCAGCGGACCGCCGCGATGCGGGCAATGATCCTCGATTGCATAGATCTCGTCGTCCGCCGTGCGGAACACGCCGATACGGCCCTGCGGCGTGGTCACGCAGCGTGCCCCGCGCGCCGGAATGTCCTCGATAGTGCCGATTTCATGCCAGTTCATCGCGTCACTCCGCTGCCTGCTGGAAGGAAAGGGCCGCCATTGGCTGGAACTCGTGCTTGTCCTTGCCGGACACGCGTTCCGACCACGGATCGACCTGCGCGAATTGCTGGCTGTAGACGAAGCGGTCGTAATAGGCCTTGCGGCGTTCGACATCGTCGAGCACCTGCCGCCGCACCTCGTCATATCCGATGCGCTTCGCCCACTTGTAGATGCGCTCCAGATAGCGGGCCTGCTCGCGATACATCTGCGTCAGCGCGACGATCACCTCGAGCGCCTCGTCCTCCGTCTTGACCAGACCGAGAACCTCGGTGCCCTTGATATCGAGCCCGGCGGCTCCGGCGAAGTGAATCTCGAAGCCGGAATCCACGCAGATGACGCCGACATCCTTGCAGGTGGCCTCGGCGCAGTTTCGCGGACAGCCCGACACCGCCATCTTCACCTTGGCGGGTGTCCACGAACCCCACATGAACTTCTCGATGCGGACGCCGAGACCGGTGGAATCCTGGGTGCCGAAACGGCACCAGTCCGACCCCACACAGGTCTTCACCGTGCGCAGCCCCTTGGCGTAGGCATGGCCGGAAACGAAACCCGCCTGCCCGAGATCGGCCCACACCGCGGGCAGGTCCTCCTTCCTGATGCCCAGCATGTCGATACGCTGGCCGCCGGTCACCTTCACGGTCGGGATCGCGAACTTGTCGACCACATCGGCGATGGCCCGCAATTCCTTCGAAGAGGTGACACCGCCCCACATGCGCGGCACGATCGAGTAGGTGCCGTCCTTCTGGATGTTGGCGTGAACCCGCTCGTTGATGAAGCGCGACTGGTAGTCGTCGGCATATTCGTCGGGCCAGTCGGCGACGAGATAGTAGTTGAGCGCGGGCCGGCATTTGGCGCAGCCGCAGGAGGTCTTCCACTCAAGCTCCTGCATCACGGCGGGGATCGTCTTGAGACCCTTCGCCTTGATGAGCCGACGCACCTCGTCATGGCCCAGTTCCGTGCAGGAGCACATCGGCTGAACCGCAGTGGGGTTGTAGCTGTCGCCGAGCGAAAGCTGCATCAGCTTCTCGACCAGCCCGGTGCACGTGCCACAGGAGGCGGACGCCTTGGTGTGGGCGCGCACGTCGTCCAGCGTCGTCAGTCCCTTGGAGGTAATGGTTGAAACGATCTTACCCTTGCAGACGCCGTTGCAGCCGCAGATTTCCGCATCATCCGCGAGTGCCGCAACGGCCGCCAAAGGGTCCGCCGAGGCACCCCCCTGAAACGCCTGCCCGAAGATCAGCGTGTCGCGCATCGCCGATACATCGGTCTGTTTCTTCTGCAGATCGGCGAACCATGCCCCGTCCGCCGTCTCGCCGAACAGCACCGTACCGATGATGCGGTCGTCCTTGAGCACAACGCGCTTGTAGATACCGGCCGAAGCGTCGCGCAGCACGATCTCCTCGCGGTCGTCGCCGTCGGCGAAATCCCCGACGGAGTAGAGATCGATGCCGGTGACCTTCAGCTTCGTCGGCGTGTCTGCATGGGCGAAATGGTCCTCGCCGGTTTCGGCCAGCACGGCCGCCGCCACGCGCGCCATCTGATAAAGTGGCGCAACCAGGCCGTAGACATGCCCGCCCACCTCCGCGCATTCGCCGAGCGCGAGGATATCCGGATCGGACGTGCGCATCCGGTCGTCCGTGACGATGCCCCGGTTGACCGTCAGCCCGACATCCTTTGCCAGCGTCACGTTGGGCCGGATGCCTACTGCCATCACCACCAGCGCGGCCGGAATGATGGTGCCGTCATCGAGTTCGACGCCCTCGACCTTGCCATCGCCAACGATCTGTTTCGTGTTTGCCCGCGTGACGACCTTTATGCCTCGCGCCTCGACCGCCCGCTGCAGCAGGTAGCCGGCGGCCGGATCGAGCTGACGCTCCATCAGCGTCGGCATGACGTGGAGCACCGTCACCTCCATGCCGCGCTCCTTCAGGCCGGCGGCGGCTTCGAGGCCGAGAAGGCCACCTCCAATCACAACCGCCTTCTGGCGCGACTGGGCGGCCAGAAGCATGGCGTCGACGTCGTCGAGATCGCGGTAGGTCAGCACGCCCGGCAGATCGTTGCCAGGCACCGGAATGATGAAAGGGACGGACCCAGTCGCGATCACGAGCTTGTCGTAGGATTCCGTCACGCCATGGTTAGACGTCACCGTCTTCGCCTCGCGGTCGATGGCGACGATCTTGTGGCCCTTGTAGAGCACGATGCCGTTGGCGACGTACCAGCCATCGCCATGGATCACGATCTCCTCGAAGCTCTTTTCGCCCGAAAGCACCGGCGACAGCATGATGCGGTCGTAGTTCACGCGCGGTTCGGCGTTGAAGATCGTGATGTCATAGCGGCCGGGCGCGGCTTCCAGCAGATGCTCCAGCATCCTGCCGGGAGCCATACCGTTGCCGATGATGACGAGTTTCTCTGTCATGGCCATCATCTCCCGCCCGATCATTCCGCGGCCTGGGCGAGCGAGCCCGACGGCTCGGCAGCGCGCTTTTCCATCTCCCGGATCGCCAGATGCATCCACATCAGGCAGACGCCCACCAGCACGAAGAGCAGCATGAAGCAGCTCGACCAGATACCGGTGAGGTCGTTGAGCGCGCCGAACGCGATGGGGAGGATGAAACCACCGAGGCCGCCGATCATGCCGACAAGGCCGCCCACCGCGCCGACATTGTCGGGATAGTAGACCGGGATGTGCTTGTAGACGGCCGCCTTGCCGAGGCTCATGAAGAAGCCCAGCACGAAGGCAACCGCCACGAAGGCAACCGGGCCGATGGCCATGTGGAATGCGATCTGCCCGTCGATGCCCTGCACGAGATAGTCGGTCGCCGGGATCGACAGCACTGCGCAGCACACGGCGGAGACCGCAAAGGTCCAGTAGAGCACGGTGCGTGCGCCAACGCGGTCGGAGAGCACGCCGCCATAAGCGCGGAAGATCGAGGCGGGGATGGAATAAGCCGCGCCGATCATGCCGGCGGTGGCGATGTCGAAGCCGTAGACGCCGATCAGGTAGCGCGGCAGCCACAGCGCCAGCGCGACGAAGGCGCCGAACGCGAAGAAGTAGTAGAGCGCGAAGCGCCAGACCCGCATGTCGCGCAGCGGTGCAAATTCGGCCAGGAAGCTGCGCGGCTGGCCGGCGCCGGTGAGGCGACGCTGGCGGATCACCGGGTCATCCTCAGTGGAGAGCCAGAAGACAGCGGCCATCAGCACAAGCGCGGCGGCCCACACCAGCGCCACGCTCTGCCAGCCCCATGCCAGCAGCACGAAGGGCGCCGCGAACTTGGTCACGGCCGCGCCGACATTGCCGACGCCGAAGATACCGAGCGCTGTACCCTGGCGCCCCGCCGGATAGAAGCGCGAGACATAGGCGACGCCAACCGCGAAGGAGCCGCCCGCAAGGCCGACGCCGAGCGCGGCAACCAGCATGTGCGCATAGGTGGTGGCAAAGGCGAGCAGGAACGTCGCCAGCGCCGATGCAAGCATGGTCGCGGTGTAGACCAGCCGGCCGCCGAGACGGTCGGTCCAGATGCCGAGCAGCATGCGGACGAGGGATCCGGTCAGGATCGGCATGCCGACCAGGAGGCCGAACTGCGTTTCGCTCAGGCCGAGCTCGTCTTTGATGCGAACGCCGATGATCGAGAAAATCGTCCACACGGCAAAGCAGACGGTGAATGCGATGGTGGACATCGAGAGCGCCCGGCTGGCCGAAGCGTCCGGAATGGGGGTGGTTTTGGCGGTTTCCGTCATTTCTGGCTCCATCATCAGCCCCTGGGAGTGGCTGTGCGCTGGCTGAAAACAAAAAAGCCGCCGATCAGTCCTCACGCGCACCGGTATACGGGCACGCGACAGAAGCTGATCGGCGGCTTTGCCTGATGCGCCCGTCATTGGACGCGAAATCTGAAGGCCCTTCATCAGGCCTGCAAATAACCAAGCAGTTTACGTGCCAGTTTCAGAATTGAAGTGAAGAACGAGCAATATCAGAGATTTACGCGCTTAAGCAGCTGTTTCGGGCTGATGCCGCTGACCACTTTTTATTCAAGGCGCCGTTGTTGCCAGCCCAAGATTTGTGCACTGCACGAAAATAGGCAGGTCGCAGGGCGCGGTCCAGGCCGCTATGACAGGCTCAGATATCGAGCGATTTGGTCTGGATCGAAGACCCCGCCATCGAAGAAGCCGTCGGGGCCCAGAACAAGGCTTGCCCCCGCCGATCCGACCGGTGTCGCCTTGACCAGCGATCCCTCCACCTTGGCGTTTGCACCCGGCAGGGCGACGCCGAGCGGACCGAGCGCGGCGCGGTAAAGATCCGGACGATAAGTCTCGCGCGCGATGTGCTCGCCAGCTTTGCTGGCCTCGATCTGGCCCCAGCGGGCCATCTGGCTGTAGAACCACAGCGCATGGCTTCGCCACGGGAAGGTGGCAGCCCGCGCAAGCGGTACAAAGAAGTCGTCGACGGCGATCACGCCCCCATCGCCATTCAGGAGTTGCCCCGACAGCGCCGGCATAAGCCATTCGACATCGCATCCGACATAGCCGGGCCGCGCGAGAATCGCCGCCAGTTCCGCATGGTTGGCGGCCTCGCCGCACCATTGCGCTGCACGATATAGCGCGCGCAGCAGCATGCCGAGCGACTCGGGATTGGCGTCCGCCCACTCGGCGGACACGCCCAGCACCTTCTCCGGGCTCGAACGCCAGATCTTCGATTTTGTCGTGACGATGCGGCCCGTGCCATGGAATACGGAGGCGCTGTTCCAAGGCTCACCTACGCAATAGCCGTCGATGCGGCCCGCTGCCAGCGCATCAGGCATCAACGGCGGGGGCACGATCACGATGTCTGTGTCCCGCTGTGGATCGATCCCGCACGCGGCCAGCCAGTAGCGTAATTCGTAGTTGTGCCCGGAATGCGGGTGCACCACCGCGAAGCGTAGCTTCTCTGTCCCTTGCCGCGATGCGATCACCTGTCGCAGCGCCGCGCCATTGATGGCAGGGTCAAGATCATGGGAAGCGCCTACCTCCCGCATCGCCGCCCACAGTCGTCCCGAAACAGTCACCGCATTGCCGCCCAGCCCCAGCGCCATCGGCGCGATGGTGGGTGTGGCCAGCGGTGCAAGGCCGAGATTGAAGGCAATCGGCATCGGCGCCAGCATATGTGCGGCGGCGAAATGGCCCACCGCAAGCCTGTCTCGGACGCTCGCCCAGGAGTTCTCGCGCACCAGCACGAGATCGATCCCTTCAGCTTCCGCAAACCCCTTTTCGCGCGCGGCGATGAGCAGAGCGCTATCCAGAAGTGGCAGGAAGCCGACCGTGATCCGGCAATCGGCGGTCATGTCTCATCTCCCGGTTCGAGCAATCCGGCTGCGGTGATGAGGCTCTGCGCGATCTCGGCGATCTTGCGATTCTGGTTCATGGCCGTCTTGCGCAAAAGCACATAGGCTTGGTCTTCCGAGATGCCGCGCGACTTCATCAAGATGCCCCTAGCCCGCTCGACCAGCTTGCGGTTCTCCAGTTCCGTACGCGCTTCCTCCAGTTCTCGCGCCATGCGCGAGAAGGCGTTGAAGCGGCTAATCGCCATGTCTACGATCGGCTTGACCCGTTCCTTGCGCAGTCCATCGATCACATAGGCCGATACGCCGGCCTCGACCGCGGCTTCGATCGAGGATGCATCCGAATGGTCCACAAACATTGCGATGGGACGCCTTACTGCCTTTGCAAGCTGGAAGAGGCTTTCCAGCATATCGCGATTTGGGTTCTCAAGATCGATCACGATTACATCTGGATCCAGTGTCTCGATCCTAGTGGCGATCCCGTCTATTTCGCTGACGACCCAAACATCTGCGTAGCCAGCCTCACGCAGTCCTGCCTCGATGATCGATGCACGGATCGTGTTTTCGTCGATGACGAGTATCTTAAGGTTAGAACGCACACTCATTCATAGCATCATGAATCAACGAACCTATTGTGCGTTGCAACATATACGTTGAGCTTTATATGGCTGTCCATGTATGTGAGCCCCGCGTCGGAGAGTGCCTCACTACCATGGACGGCCGTGCGGAATAAGCGCGCAAAAAAGAGGACCGTCTTGTGGGCTTGTAGTGGGGCTACTGCCCCTTCCTGGGACCGTTTCAACGGGTCTCGCCACTGCCCACAACCATCTTCTCGATCGTCACAGCCACGAAGCCGATCGGCGCGCCCTTACACCCCGCTAATGGCACTACTACATGGCGGCGCGAAATCATGAGAGCACCAACCTTGTGCGGTCACCTCAATCCAGCGCGAAGCTAGCGTCGGTTGCACAGCTCTTGCCTCGACGCACTCCCCCCCCCCCCCCGGACTTCCTGGCCAGGATCAGAGGTCCCGCCATAGGTGGTCTTGATCACCTGCGGCTCACACTACAGGACTGGATTGCCACGAAAGCGATGCTTCCGCGAATGCGTCACCGAGATTGGCGGACGGAGGATACCTCACAATCAGCCGTCAGCGGCCTCAATCTTCTCGGCGGCTTCGCGCCGCCTAATCATAATCAACTTGGCAAGGCAGCCACAGGCCATCAAGTTGATCCGCAAACGCCAAGGGATCAACGGAATGACGACGGCCGCATTCTTTGCCAAAATCCGCACCTATGCCGAGCTGTCCGGAGAAGCGGAGCAGGCCTGGGCGTCCCTCCTGCGTCCGCGCCATTATCGCAAGGACGAAAACTTCGTACAGGCAGGCACTGTTCCAACAACTTTCGCCTTCGTTGTCGAAGGTCTGCTGTGCCAGCACTATGTCGGTCGCGGGGGCGATCTGGTCATCAAATACTTCTTCCCGGAAAACCGCATTGGTGCGTCTGTGAGTGCAACGATGCTGCGCGAACCCAGCCTCTTTACGATTACAGCCATCGAGAACAGTCATGTCCTCGAATATGACTTCGCGGCTTTCAAGGCGCTGGTTTATACATATCCGGACATTGCAGCCTTCTATATCGCCTACATGGAGCGTCACTGGATCATCGAAAAGGAGCCGGTGGAGATCGCGTTCCGCCATGACGATGCCATGCAGCGTTACCTCGATTTCATTCGCAAGGAACCGCATCTTCATAAGCGCTTGAAACAGCATCACATCGCTGCCTGGCTCGGCATCACGCCGGAGAGCCTCAGCCGCTTGCGTAGAAAGATTGCCTTTGGCCGTTTGGGCAAGCGGTAGCTCGCATTCTTACCAAACATCAATTCGCCCGCGCTCCGATCACTCTAAGCGTCATGTCCAAGCAGTCGCCGTGGCGGTCACGCCGACGCTTCAACCCGCCGGCAGTCACTGCTCAAGCTGTTGCCGTCGGAAAATGGAGGGACATGAACAATGACCAGGATGATTTTCGTGAATCTGCCGGTTACCGACCTGGCCAGGTCGGAAGCTTTCTACGAAGCGCTGGGTTTCACCAAAAATCCGCAATTCAGCGATGACGGCAGCGCCTGCATGGTGGTGTCGGAGACGATCCATGTCATGCTGCTCACCCACGCGAAATGGAAGAGTTTCACCAGTCGTCAGATCGCACCCGCACATTCAAGCGAAGTGCTTTTGGCATTGTCGTGCGACAGCCGTGACGCGGTCGATGCGATGAATTCAGCAGCAGCGAAGCATGATGGCACAGCCGACATCAACCCGGCCCAAGACCTAGGCTTCATGTACAACCGCAACTTCGCTGACCCCGACGGTCACGTCTGGGAAGCAATGTACATGGACATGAGCACCATGCCGACAGATTAGTCACGATCGATCTGCCCTGAAATCGGACCGCCAAGGATCGTGGAGCTCGCGTCCAATGTCGAGTCGCTCCGGCGCCAGGGCGCCGGGTCAAGCGCTGGCTGCAGCCTTCTTGCGGCTGCGTTTCTTGGGAGCCGGCGCTGACGGCTTCCGCCCAAGTCCCATGGACTTGGCTAGAGCGGACCGCGCTGCTGAATAGCCCGGTGCTACCATGGGGTAGTCGTGCGGCAGCCCCCATTTGTCGCGGTACTCGGCTGGCGTGAGGCCAAAATGGACGCTGAGGTGACGCTTGAGCGACTTGAATTTTTTGCCGTCCTCAAGGCAGATGATGTAGTCGTCATGCACCGACTTCTTCACCGGAACTGCAGGCTTCAGTGGCGCCACGGTTTCCTGCACTGCACCGCTGGTCAATCCGGCAAGTGATATGTGGACGCTCTCGATCAGGTCAGCCAGTTCCCTCATCGGAAGGGGGTTCTTGGACACGTAGGCCGACACGATGTCGGCTGTCAGGGCGACGAGCTGGTCGCGTTCTCCCTGTTCATTCATAGCTTGACTCCTGTCGTCACTCGCGAGATTGCCGAATTCGGTTGGAGCGATAGACGGCTCTTACGCGGAACGCAATCCGCGCGCTTTTGCTAACGTCGTGTACGTGGTGGAACGGGTCCGAAGTCGTTTAGAGCCTCGCTCGGTAGCTCATCGCGCAGACCTGCACGCTATTTTAGCGTCTGGATGAGCGGAAATCGAGCGGGGAGGCACGCCAGTTCCCCGTCAAGTTTGAGCATATCCTTTCGCAAGAACATCGTGCTGGACGCTGACGCTATCAGATAGTCTGGAGCGCTTGCAGCCAAATCGTTGGCGGAAATATGAAGATGGTAATAAGGCGGCCGGCCAATATTCAAGCCCTCCTCCTCTGAACGGCTGATACGACGCCGTCGAGGATAAGACCTATTCCGAACTCGAATGCGCGATCGAAATCCCACTGACGCGGCAGCTCCATTTGTTCCAGCACCTTGAATCCGAACCCGTTAATGCGGTTTCTCTGGGTGGCCGCATTTGGCTCCAGGTCGACGTAGTCTCCGCGGCTCTGGTAGGTAGCCTGCATGAGCGTGAAGCTGACGAGCGTGAAATATGTTCGCACGCTATCAAGGTCCGACAGACCCGCCTGGCCGAGAGCTCTTAGGGTTATCTCCATAGGCGCGAAGGCGCTGGTGGGTGCGATATCAGGCCCCTCCAACAGGCGACTCAGGCCTGGATGCCGCAGGCAGAGGGCGCGAAACTCACTAAAGCAATAGACTACCTGGTCGCGCCAGCCCGAGGCGCCGCCGTCAAACATTGCTTTGTCGAGGACATATGATGCAATCGCGCGCAACAGATCGTCCTTGCTGTCGACGTGATTATAGAGGGCCATTGGCGTCACCCTCAGAGACTTAGCGACGGCTCGCATAGAGACGGCCTCCACCCCCTCTCGGTCGAGAAGACTGAGGCCGGCCTCAATGACCTTGCCCCGTGTTAGGTCGCGGGCTCTCATAGACGACCTCGCGGACGGTGAATCTGGGCGCTGCGGATACGCATCTCCTATTGTGTAAGTGCGACGGCCATTGCGATCAGGCTTAATGTTGCAAGGCCGGCGCGTGCCATATGCGAATACTCCCAGATATCCCTGAGCTGGCGCCAATCCGCATCCTGACCTGCAAAGGCGGAAAAGAACACCGAGCCCAAGCCTGAGATGCGTGTGTCCTTCAGCCAAACACTGTTCACGGGATGGGTAACGAACCAGTAGGTCAGATGCCCGACCACGAGAAACACAAATGCGGCAGCGATCCACCAGGAGCGCTCCGATCCGAAGGGCGTGAGCAGGAGCAGGATGGGCAGCAACAGCAGCGCACCCAACTCGCCGACGAGCCCGCCGATGGTGAACCCCGGATAGTAGATTGCCTGAACAAGGCGGTAGTCTTTTTCCTCGAGCCGGAGCTTGCCGGGAAATTCGAGCGCGTGGGCCAAGGCCAGTCCCATCGTGACGGCAACTAGGACGAGCGCGATCACGGCAAGAGCTTGGGTCATTGATAGATACCTCATGAGCGTCATCTTATCTCAGATATATATACAGTGTATATTTAGAATCCTGGAAGCGCAATGCCGCGAAAGCGTGTTCTTCAGATAGCGAATCGTCCCGGAAGTGCTGACACCGGACAGCCAGAGATGTCATTCGGGCTTTACGGCAAGAGCAGCTGCACGCTGGAAAAGGCTCCAGCCATCCGCCCGTAGATGATCAGACCGACCTTCCGCAGACGAATGCCAGCCCGACAACTTCATAGATCAAAATGCGCTGCTTTAGACGGCTTCGCTTGTATGCATGGGCGCCTACTTTCGGAACTGCATCTGTCCTCACGCGTTGGCACCTTTAGACACAGGAGGCGACAATGATGGCGTTCTTTCGCAGCCTGTTGGCTGAGTTATTGCCGCAAAAGCCCAAGGCCATCCGTCGACGGGCTCCCAAAGATCGCAGGCCAGCTCAACAGCCGAAACGACAGGAGCCCATAACGTTCGGTCGACGACGAAACCAGGTGCCGAAACGCGGCATGCGGTGAGGCATCAGGGGATTATCGTCTGCTGGCCTGTCGCAACGCGGAACCGTACCCCAGGGTGACGCATTGGCCGCAATGTCTCCTAACCTGATGGTGGAACTGGTGCGAGGCGCGGTGGTCGATGGCCGCTGGGAAGCCAGGATTGCCAAGTAGGCTCATTTCCGCTCATCGCGCACGGCAGCTGGCCGCTTTGTTGAGGTGCCGGCGCTCGTGTAGCTCGAATCCGCGCTGTACATGATCTTGCGCGAACAGGGTAAGACCCGCGCCGACCTGATGCGCTTACTCGATTGTAAGCGTGAACACGTGGATAGACTGTTCAGGCTCGACCACAACTCGCGCCTCGACTCCCTTGAGGATGCTTTCAGGGCGCTTGGTGTTCCGTTGCGGTTCGATATGCCATTTCCACATGCGGAAGCAGCCTGACAGGGAACCCCCGCCCCGGCAGGGTCTTTCTTTGCCCGGATGCGGATGGGAAAAGCACCAATCCTGTCAGCGGTTCAGAGCTTGCGAGCTAGCACCAGCTTTCCTTGAACCCTCGCCATTCGTGCGCCAGCCCCTTGCTGATCAGCTCCGCACCAACCTCGCGCTCGCCAACGCGGATCGTGGCCAGGGTGCGCCCGTAACGATCCTTGCCGTTGCGCTCGATGGTGAATGCACGGCCGTCGAGCGCGCGCCGGAGCTCATCTCGCGCCTGAACGGCCATCCGCCTTTCGCGGTCGCACGAGCCGTTCATCTCGGGCGCGTTGAAGCCTTCGAGGCGAATCTTCTCACCCCTCACCCAGATCGTGTCCCCATCGACTACGCAGTTGATGCGCTTGCCGCTGCCGCAGATCGGCATGGCGATGGTGTGGCCGGCCGAGACGATCGATGCAGCATCAACCCGGCGTTCCTCAGGCGCGATCTTCCATCCGATGATCCCGGCACCGGCAAGCGCCGCGCACAAGCCCACAAAGAATACCGGCGGTTGTCCGAACATGGCAGCCTCCCACTTCGGAGCTCATTGTCGATCATGCGAGTTACGAAGTCGGAAACTGAAACGGTGGAATGTGCGGCAATTGCCTCAGGTCGCGTCAAATCCATCGAAAGGATAATACGCGGCGGATGCGCAGAGTTCAGACTGCCCGGTAGGGTTCGCCCACCGGCATGAGGTGCTCAAATGAGCAGGACACCAGAACCCTCAGTAAAGCGTCGCCAATGCTCTCGCGGCCATGACCAGTCGCGAAGGTCAACTTCTTGCTATCCTCAAGAAACTCTAGCGGCCTTACCGCCACTGATCCATGCCCCCAGAGCACCCGTATTACGATGGAGCGCGTTTGGCGTGCCTTCATCGCGAATGAATCAGAGGACGTTGTATGGAACATGTCTGCCAGATGCTCGAAGAGCTGCGCCGCTACATCGGCGACCGGGACGACTTGCGAACCGAACTTGAGGAGGTCGATGCTCTTCTGAGCGTTGCGCTCGAAGAAGTTCGGCGGAAGCTGGCGGCGGACGCGGATCGCCAGTAGCAATGATGTCTGCCACAGCCTCTGCAGCCGCCAGGAGCCGGCATGCAGCCTTGGCGCCGAGTGAACGTCTTTATTGGCGATCTGCTCGCCGGTGCTGCAGTGAACGGCAAGCGCGTGGCATTTGCCTTTCATGGGATTGCCCAGAGCCGCCGGGCGGCCCGGGTTCATGCGAGCGTGCCGAGCGGACCCTGGCACACGTCGAAGGACGGCAGACTTGGCTGCATATTCGTTGTGATTGGAAACCTTCTTCACGCCCCGATGCGGGGACCAGCGCTGTCACGAGTCACGGCGGCGACGAGCGCTGATGAGCCCCGCTTGTGTCGCGTGGCCATGGTGTTCCTTTCACCCGGCGCTTGCCGGAAAGGGTTCGTTGTTGTTGATTATCGCACTGTCAGAGAAAGGTATAAGGAACCGATCAATGCAGTTGCATATGCGAGGTGTGGAACTGGTGGTCGAACTGCAGGATGCTGCCGACCGGGCGCATGAACTGACGCCATCGGAGATCAGACGTCTCCTCTTGGAAACCGCGTCAGTTCTCGGCGACTTACTGAAGCGGGACCTTCCCGCCAGACAACCCCATCGTTAACCGCGTCTCGGCGCTCACCGGTCGCTGCTTGGTACAAACCAGACTGTGGGCGGTTGGTGGGGCGGCAGGACTGCAGCCCTGCCGTATATCCCCTCAAAACTTGGCCGGCCTTCGTGCCGGCCCTTTCTTGTTAAGACCCGCTGCTGGCTTTGGGTGGCTGAAGCGCTCGTCTCGTTCCGGAGCGGTCTGCCGGGGGCCGGCATGGCGGCCGCAAGGTTCCGGTTTGGATAACCGTTATGTGCCGCAAGTTCTTCCATCTTGCGGCTACCACCACTCTGCAGCGTCGCGTCTGCGTTGTTTCTTGAGCAAGGGGGCTGGAACAAAACGCATGGTTTCTGGTTGGCGAGCGCGGACTTCCACTGGCCCTGCCGACACGCGACCTCCTGACTCGCTGGCCGGCTCAAGGCCGGCCGTTTTTTTGTGGTGTCGGTTAGGCAACCCTTTCAGCCGAACGGCGTTGAGCGATCGTCCCTATGCATCTTCGGGAGGAATGCCATCATGAGGCTGCATCTGCCAGTCACGGTTACTGTTGGGCTATCCGGTTCTCGGGATCTGCTTACAATCGGTGATCTCCTCGATTTCCTCGACGAATGGCCGCCAGCACGGCGTGGACCGATTCGCGAGAACGTCCGCCGATTATGTCTAGCAGCGCTGGCGCAGGAGGTGTCCGTAGAGGAAGCCCGCGAAGCGTTCGTCGCTTTTGCGAGGATGATGAATGTCCTCGAGCCGACGTTCGATCCGGTACCTGGCTATGACATGCGCAGCACTGCCGTTCGACGTTAACGCGTAGCTATCGGAACCGTTGAACGACACCGGCCGTCGGCGGATTCATCGAGGGCGCTTTGCAACCGCGCGACAGGGAAAGCCAGCTCCGGACCCTGTGGTTCGCTTCGACAATGGTTGTTGTGGCGAAGCCCGGCGCGGCAACAGAGGCACAGGCACAGTCGATGATGGCGGTTTCCCGCGCCGGGTCGACCACTTCCCCCAGATGAGCACGCGGTGAACGCATCCGCCTCGATGAGGCGGATGCGTTCAGGAGCCAGTGCCCCTTCTGGCTCAGTCCAGGCGTTTCCAGACGACCTCGACATGGCCGTCGCCGATCGTTGTCATAGGATTGGTGTAACGCCAGACGTCGCCCTCCACGCTGGATTCGCGACGCTGCTTTTCGCCCTCCCAGTTCGGAAACGTGCTGACCTCGACATTGAAGGTCACGGTCTGGTTTTCTTCGTCGACCTCGTATGTCCCATACAAAGCGTTCGATCCCTTTCCGATCGCGGTGTATTCCTCGGCCGTACCTTGCATGCGGTTGTTGCCCGCATAGAGCGGGAGGCTGGAGCGGGTGATGATGTTCACGAAGCGACCGTTCGGATCCATGATCTGGATTCCTCGCGGTTTCTCGCCGAACAGCTCGACCTTCTTGTCGGTCTGGTGGACCGTGAGCGAGACGAGCGACCATGTTCCCACGACCTGCTCCTTCAGGCTCTTGGCATCGCTTGCAGCGGCGGAATGACACGCTGCGAGAAGTGAAATCGCTGAGGCAGCGACGAGAGTGCTTTTGCGTTCCATTGGTGTTCCTCCTGTAATGCCCGGAAAGCACGCGAAGCCTGCTCTGTCTCCCGGCGGGACGCATGTATTCGCGCTGCAATTTTCCTCTAATACGGGTATAATTTCGGCTGATCGCATGCGTGCGAGGGAGGAATGAATACGGCAAGACGATATCGGTTCGGCTCCTTCGTTCTTGATATGGAACGAATGGCGCTCACTGAAGGTGAACACCAGATCGAGCTGCGGCCGAAGGCATTCGATACGCTGCGTTTCCTTGTCGAGCACTCCGGTCGCCTGGTCACCAAAGATGAACTGGTAGCCGTCGTGTGGCCCGATGTAATCGTAAACGACGATGCGCTTGCTCAATGCGTGCGCGACGTTCGCAAAGCGCTCGGCGACGATGATCATTGCTTGATCAAGACAGTGCCGCGACGCGGCTATCTTTTTGCTGGAGGCGTCACTGAGGAAAACGACGGGCATTTTCCGCGCCCGATGCCGCATCCCCTCTGGCGTCGACCTCTGGCGGCGCTCACGGCTCTATTGGCGGTGGCGGCGGTTGTGGCCGGCATGGCATGGACACACTTCGCTGCTGATGTCAGCAGCGCGGCAGGGCGTGATCCCAGACCCTCTGTCGCCGTCCTGCCATTCCGAACCAGCACCGAAAGCGATGTCGACGCCTGGCTGGGCGAAGGCGTCGCTGAGGATGTCATCATGGCGCTGTCGCGTTTCCGTGACATTGCGGTCATCGCCCGCAATTCGAGCTTTCGGTTCGACACCGACGACGATCTGCCTCGTATCCGTGAGGGGCTTCGCGCTGACTTCCTGCTGCAGGGGAGCCTGCGACGGAACGGCGATGAACTGCGCCTCGCTGTCCAGCTTGTCGACCTGGAGACCGGGGTCAACCGCTGGACAGAGCGTTTCGACCGTCCTTGGGGTGACGTCTTTGCAATTCAGGAATCGATCGCCTCGGATGTCGCTGCACAACTTGCAGCACAAACAAGAAATGCGGCGGTCATCCGCTCGCAGGGCAAGCCGCCGGCGGTGCTGGACGCCTATGATCTGGTCTTGCGCGGCCGCAAGGCTCACCTGACCTTCAGCCATGAAGGCGCGGTCGAGGCGCTCGAACTGGCGCGGCGCGCGGTTGCGTTCGATCCAAACTACGCGGTCGCCTGGGAGCTTCTCTCCCAGCTCTTGATTCAGTTCTTTATTCAACCCTACGACGAACGCCGGGGCGATCTCGCCGTACTGGCGGAGGCAAGAGCCGCAGTCGCAAAATCGGTGCAGCTAGACCCGCATTACTCCACCGCGCGCGCCGGGCTCGGAGCCCTGATCGCTCGTGAGGGCGATTTCGACACCGGTCTCGCGGAACTGCGCGAGGCCCTGCGCCTCAACCCAAACGACGCCTCCACGCTTGGAACATATGCCGATACGCTGGCGCGTGCTGGCCTTCACTCTGATTCCCTTGCGGCCTGGAATGAGCTCGAACGGCTTGATCCGGCCGGAACGCCTCTGGCAGCGGCACTGAAGTCGCGCGCGGAGTTCTTTACGGGTAATTACGACGCGGCACTGGCCTCTGCACGTAAGTGCGCCGCTGTCGCGCCGAAGCTCCAGCCCTGCCTGCTGTTCCTGACGATCGCTGCTTCGGCCGCAGGAGAAGCGGAGGAGGCGATAGCGGCCGCTGGCCGCCTCATCGATCTCAATCCCAACTTCTCGATAGCGCGCCATTTCACCATCATTCCATTCCGCAACCCCGCCGACGTGGAGGCGATGGCGGTCCACCTGCGCGCCGCCGGTCTGCCGGACTGAGGCCTGAGAGCCAACCACTGCTGTTCAGTTATCGCCTTTGGAGCCGGACCTTCCGAATCCGGCCTCCAATGCGCCGGGAGGTTTTGCGCGCCCTATGTGGTCGTATACGCCCCACTGTTTCGCCACCAGCTCGGGGCATTCGAGAGAGGAGCGGCGGTCTATTTCGTCCAACAGACAGCCACATATCTTCCGGATTCCCTTGTCGGTCCCGAAGGTTGGAGTGAGCGCTTCTCACGCTGGAAACCGTCAATAGTTTGTTCCAGCACAAACACGAAGGCAGCGTTAAGGCGTAGGTTTTCCCCATCGACAACGATGGATCAAAACGGAGAACCGAGATGTTCACGCGCCGCCAGGCGCTGATGGGAGCGGCGGCCGCCGCCATGCTGGCCGCGATGCCCCCGATGGCCGCTTTCGCGAACGAAGCCGAGATCGAAGCGCTGCCGCGCGAGCAGGTCACGCTCGTCGCTCCGCCCTTCGTTCACGCACACCAGCAGGCAACCAAGGAAGGGCCGAAGGTGGTCGAGTTCACCATGACCATCGAGGAAAAGCCTGTTGTCATCGACGACGAGGGCACAGTCCTCCAGGGCATGACCTTCGACGGCTCGATCCCTGGTCCGATGATGGTCGTCCACGAGGGCGACTATGTCGAACTGACACTGGTGAACCCCGGCAGCAATTCGATGCCGCACAACATCGATTTCCACGCAGCGACTGGTGCGTTGGGCGGAGGGGCGCTGACGTTGGTCAACCCCGGAGAGCAGGTGAAGCTACGCTTCAAGGCGACTCGCGCTGGCACCTTCGTCTACCACTGCGCACCGGAAGGGCCGATGATCCCCTGGCACGTCGTGTCGGGCATGTCGGGGACGATCATGGTGCTGCCGCGCGATGGGCTGAAGAACGACAAGGGCGAACAGATCACCTACGACAAGGTCTTCTACATCGGCGAAAACGACTTCTACGTCCCGCGTGACGAGGATGGAAACTTCAAGACCTACGAGAGCCACGGGGACAGCTATGCCGATACCCTCGAGGTCATGAAGAGCCTTACTCCGACGCATGTGGTCTTCAACGGTGCCAAGGGCGCGCTGACCGGCGACAACGCCATGAAGGCGCGGGTCGGGGAAACCGTCCTGATCGTCCACAGCCAGGCTAATCGCGACACTCGCCCGCACCTGATCGGCGGCCATGGCGATTATGTCTGGGAAGAGGGCAAGTTCGCCAACCCGCCCGCCAAGGACCTGGAGACGTGGTTCATTCGCGGCGGCTCGGCGGGAGCGGCGCTCTACACCTTCTTGCAGCCGGGCGTGTACGCCTACGTAAACCACAACCTCATCGAGGCAGTGGAACTCGGAGCGACCGCGCACTTTCTGGTCGAGGGCGACTGGAACGACGACCTGATGAAGCAGGTCGAGGCTCCCGGCCCGATCCCCACTCACTGACTGCAAGACGGCCCGGTCTCGCTCCGGGCCGCCACCCCTTCGAGAACCGCTATGTCACATCACCTCATTGACGTTCTGGTCGGCGCGGCTGCTGCGCTTGCCGTGCCCGCCACCGCGGCCGGAATCGCCCACCATGCCTCCATGGCCGGCGACATCGCGGAGACGGTCGAGATCAGGACCGTCACTCTGGACTTCCCAGCTCCGGGAGAATTCCTGACCAAGGGCGTTCCGACGGCACCCACGGTTGAACCACTCAAGGTGAGCGCCTTCCGCATCATGAAACAGCAGGTCGGCGCCGCGGCGTATGCCCTGTGCGTCGAGGACGGTGCCTGCGATCCGGCCGACGGCCCGATCGGGGTCGGCTAGGACGTGCCTGTCACCGGGGTAGACTACCGCGACGCGACCGCGTTCGCCGCTTGGTACTCGCATAAGACAGGATACCCGTGGCGGCTTCCGACTGCGGACGAGGCAGCGGCCGCCGCGGGTGAGCGCTTCGCAGGAGACGCCTTCTCCGCCGCGGCCGAGAACCCGGCCAATCCGGCGGTCGCCTGGCTGCGCCGCTACAAGGAAGAATCGGCGGCTAAGCGCCCGGCCGATCCCGCCGTCAAGGCGCGCGGCTTCTACGGCGCTAACGCGAACGGCATCGATGACTTCGGCGGCAATGTCTGGGAGTGGACGTCGACCTGCTATGCTCGGACGACGCTCGCTCCGGACGGTTCCGTCGAGTCCCGTACGGACAATTGCGGCGTTCGCGTCCTGGAGGGGCTTCACCGGGCCTACATGTCGAGCTTCGTGCGCGACGGCAAGAGTGGCGGGTGCGCGGTGGGCACGCCGCCGGAGCATCTCGGTTTCCGGCTCGTCCGTGACGACACTCCCTTGGCCCATGTCAAGCTCGCCGCCGCGCGCCTGTGGGACAGGGCGGCAGGCTTCTGATGACGTCTGGAGCTGTCAAACTGGTCGCGGAGGTAATCGAGATTCCAAACGTGCCGGAAGCGAGGCCGGCTGAGGCCGCGTCGATGCCGCGGAGGCCGTCCTTCGCAAGGAGACAACCAAATGCGTAGTCACGTCCGCAGAACTCCATCCCACCTCGTCCAGCCTTTCGAGAACATGCCGTCGCTCGTCGAAAGGCTTCGGCGAGAGCTATCGGAAGCGCGCCTCGACTGCGGCTGCCAGGAGACAGCAAACAAAATGCTCGACCGTGTCGACGCCGAGGACGAACTGGTGCGGCGGGGTGCGGGACTCGCGGACGCAAGGCGCATGCGTGACGCCATCGTGATCGTGCTCGCTCTTCTGGGAGAACTGGACGAGTTGATGCCTGACGAGCCCGACGGCTCCGCATTCATGGAAATCGCCGACCTGTTCGATGACGTATCCGGCTTCGCGGCGGCCGGCGCGCAGGCAGCCCGGAAGGCTGCGGGAGGAGGCCGATGAGCGCCGAGGCCGCTTCAGCAGGGATCGACAGGTCGGTCCTTCGCACCCTGCGCAAGGCCGGCGACACGTCGCGAGATGGGCGGGGCCGCGTAACAGGCATGCCTCCGATACTCCAGTACGGGTTCCGACCGTTTTTCTTCCTGGCCGCTCTGCACGCGGGCGTTGCCATCCCGGCATGGCTCTCGATGTACTTCACCGGACAGGCCCTGCCAGGACCGTTTCCCGGCCTGTACTGGCATGCCCACGAGATGGTCTTCGGCTACCTGCAGGCCGTCGTCGCAGGGTTCGTTCTGACGGCCATCCCCAACTGGACGGGTCGGCTGCCTCTGAGCGGCTGGCCGCTGGCCGCGCTGGTCCTGCTATGGACTGCGGGGCGTGTGGCCTGCGCCGGTCTTCCTGACCCCTTGGTGGCGATGGCCGTCGACGTCACGTTTCCAGCCGTTCTGGCTTTCGCCGTCTGGCGGGAAGTCCTGGCCGGCCGCAACTGGAAGAACGCGCCCGTGGCCGTCATGATCTCCCTCTTCGGGATGGCGAACGTACTTGACCACGCCGCGAACCTCGATCTCGTCACACCCGGCGTGGGGCTTCGCCTGGCCTTGGGCTCGATTGCCATGCTCCTGGCTCTGATTGGCGGCCGCATTGTTCCGAGCTTTACACGCAACTGGCTTGTCAAGCAGCGCTGCACCAAGCTGCCCGCGAGCTTCGGTCTGCTCGACAAGGTGGCCCTGGGCACTACCGCCGCCGCCTCCACGGCTTGGGTCGCCGTGCCGGACGAAACCTTCACCGCATTTGCGCTTATCCTCGCAGGAATACTGCTGGGCGCGCGGCTGGTGCGCTGGCGCGGCCACAGAACGGCTGTCGAGCCGATCGTGCTCGTCCTTCATGTCGGCTACGGCTGGCTTGCCGTGGCCTTGGCATTGCTGGGATTGGCATCCGTCGAGGGAATCCCTGAAAGTGCCGCATTGCACGCGCTGACTGCCGGCGCGATCGGGACGATGACTCTGGCTGTCATGACCCGTGCCAGCCTTGGCCATACCGGACGCGAGATCGCCGCAGACCGGACCATCGCCGCCATGTACATCACGGTCACCGCCGGAGCGGCACTGCGGGTTGCAGCGCCCTTCGCCGGCGACGGGTATGCTCCGGTGCTGATTGCAGGCGGAGCACTGTGGAGCACGGCTTTCATGCTGTTTGCCATCCGGTACGCGCCGATCCTATGGGGTCGCCGCCGCGGGGTGTGATGCATCGAGCCGCCGACCGACAGTAAATTGGGTATTGAAAATACCATTTAAAACGCTAGCCTGCACTGCGAGGCTGGCGCATGCGACCAGCAGTCCAAGGCACATGATGAGGAGGTCATGACCCAGGACAGCGACAACACGCTCTCGATGCCGCAGGCTCCGCGATCGAAGGTCAGACGGCGCGAATTGGTCGCGTTCCTCGC
Source organism: Neoaquamicrobium sediminum (assembly GCF_040970315.1). Lineage (NCBI taxonomy): Bacteria > Pseudomonadati > Pseudomonadota > Alphaproteobacteria > Hyphomicrobiales > Phyllobacteriaceae > Neoaquamicrobium > Neoaquamicrobium sediminum. The sequence goes on from NZ_JAZHFV010000015.1 coordinate 24,758, forward strand.
GCTCGCCTTCGGGATCTGGCCCATCGTTGCCGTGGGCGTGGTCGGCGGTTACGGCTTCCTCGTGTGGATGTTCCAGATCGTCTACGGGCCGCCCGGCCCTCCGGGAGGCTGACGATGTCCAACCGCACTGCAGTGACACGCAGATCATTCCTCACGGGCGCGTCCGTGGCCCGGCATCACATATCAAGCGCCGTCGTCGTGGCCTTCCCCGCAAGGCGTGAGCAAATCGCAAAGCAGCTCGCGGAAATCGCCGGCGTGGAAGTCCATGCCGGCGAAGGCAGCCGCATCGTGGTGACGATCGAGGGATCGAGCAGCGGCATGCTCGGCGAGACGCTGGTCCGTATTTCTTCGATGGACGGCGTGATCTCCGCGAACATGGTGTTCGAGCATATCGACGAACAGGAGGGGCACGTGACATGACGACTTCGATCACGCGCCGCGAACTCCTGAAGGCACACGCTGCCTCGCTGGCCGCTGCTTCCGCGGGCATCGCGCTTCCTGCGGCTGCCCAGCCGGTGCCCGGCGGCGTGGAGGCGCTGGAGATCAAATGGTCGAAGGCGCCCTGTCGTTTCTGCGGCACCGGATGCGGCGTGATGGTCGGCGTCAAGGACGGTCACGTCGTCGCCACCCACGGCGACATGCAGGCCGAAGTCAATCGCGGCTTGAATTGCGTGAAGGGCTACTTTCTCTCCAAGATCATGTACGGCGAGGACCGTCTGACGACCCCGCTGATGCGCAAGCGCGGCGGCGTCTACGACAAGGACGGCGAGTTCGAACCCGTGTCCTGGGACGAGGCCCTCGACCTGATGGCGGAAAAGTGCAAGGCGGTGCTCCGTGAGAAAGGGCCGGAGGCCATCGGCATGTTCGGCTCGGGCCAGTGGACGATTTTCGAGGGCTACGCCGCCACCAAACTGATGCGGGCAGGTTTCCGCTCCAACAATCTCGACCCCAATGCCCGCCACTGCATGGCTTCGGCCGCGGTGGCCTTCATGCGCACCTTCGGCATGGACGAGCCGATGGGTTGCTACGACGATTTCGAGCACGCCGACGCCTTCGTGCTGTGGGGCTCCAACATGGCGGAGATGCACCCGATTCTGTGGACCCGGGTCGCCGACCGCAGGCTGGGACATCCGCACGTACGCTGCGCGGTGCTGTCGACCTTCACCCATCGATCGATGGACCTTGCCGACATACCGATCGTCTTCAAGCCCGGCACCGACCTTGCGATCCTGAATTACATCGCGAACCACATCATCCAGACCGGTCAGGTCAACGAGCAGTTCGTCCGTGATCACGCTGTGTTCATGAGCGGTGCGACCGACATCGGATACGGGCTTCGTCCCGACAACCCGGTGGAAGTGGCGGCCAAGGGCGCCCAAGACCCGGGCAAGACCGAGCCGATCGACTTCGACGCATTCAAAGCGATGGTCGCCGACTACACGCTCGACATGGTGTCGGACCTCTCCGGCGTTGAGCCTGAGTTCCTGAAGGAGTTGGCCGAGCTCTACGCCAATCCCGACGTGAAGGTGATGTCGCTTTGGACGATGGGCTTCAACCAGCATGTCCGGGGCGTGTGGGCCAATCAGATGGTCTACAACATCCACCTTCTCACCGGAAAAATCTCCGAGCCCGGCAACAGCCCTTTCTCGCTGACGGGCCAGCCTTCGGCCTGCGGCACCGCGCGCGAGGTCGGCACCTTCGCGCACCGATTGCCGGCCGACATGGTGGTGACCAACCCGGAACACCGTCACCATGCCGAGGAAATCTGGCAGCTGCCGCAGGGGCTGCTTCCGGAAAAGCCCGGTTTCCACGCCGTCCAGCAGGACAGGATGCTGCACGACGGCAAGCTCAATTTCTATTGGGTCCAGGTCAACAACAACGTCCAGGCCGCACCCAACAGCTCGAACGAGACGTATCCGGGCTATCGCAACCCAGATAACTTTATCGTCGTCTCCGACGCCTATCCGACCGTCACCGCGCTATCGGCCGATATGATCCTACCCGCTGCGATGTGGGTTGAAAAAGAAGGGGCTTACGGCAACGCCGAGCGACGGACTCACGTCTGGAGACAGCTTGTGAACGCCCCGGGCGAGGCTCGCTCGGACCTGTGGCAGCTCACCGAGTTTGCCAAGCGCTTCACCACCGACGAGGTGTGGCCGTCCGACCTCCTCGACGCCAATCCGGACTACAAGGGCAAGACGCTGTTCGACGTCCTGTTCCGGAACGGCAAGGTCGACCGCTTCCCGCTTTCGGACCTCGATGCCGAGTATGAGAACCGCGAATCCCGGGAATACGGTTTCTATCTTCAGAAAGGTCTGTTCGAGGAATACGCCGAATTCGGACGTGGCCATGGCCACGACCTCGCGCCCTTCGACACCTACCACGAGGTGCGTGGCCTTCGCTGGCCCGTCGTCGCCGGCAAGGAAACGAAATGGCGCTACCGTGAAGGTTTCGATCCCTACGTGAAGCCGGGCGAAGGGGTGAAATTCTACGGCAGGCCCGATGGCAAGGCCGTCATCCTCGCCGTGCCCTATGAGCCGCCGGCTGAATCTCCAGACGACGAGTTCGACGTCTGGCTGGTGACGGGACGTGTGCTTGAGCATTGGCATTCCGGCTCGATGACCATGCGGGTGCCGGAGCTCTACAAGGCGTTCCCGGGTGCAGTCTGCTTCATGAACGCCGACGACGCTCGCCGGCGCGGCATCAACCAGGGAGCCGAGGTGCGCGTGGTCTCCCGGCGCGGGGAGATCAGGGTCCGCGTCGAGACGAGGGGGCGCAACCGCATGCCTCGGGGCGTGGTCTTCGTTCCCTGGTTCGACGCGAGCAAGCTGATCAACAAGGTGACGCTCGACGCCACAGACCCGATCTCCAAGCAGACGGATTTCAAGAAATGCGCAGTCAAGATCATCCCCGTCTGAGGCGTCGTGTGCGCGCCATCCTCGTCGCGGTGCTCGCCGTCGCGGCCGGCTCGGCGGCATTCGCGCAGATGAGCGCCGAAATCGTTCCGCCGCTCACCGGAGCGGGTCAGCCCATGGAGGAAGTACCCGCCGGACCGATCCCGAAGTGGACCGTCGACGACATCCGCAGGATGCGGGCTTATCCTGACCAGCCTCCGGTGATTCCACATTCGATCGAGGGCTACCAGCTTTCCGTCAATACGAACCGCTGCGTGTCATGCCACAAGCGCGAGTTCACGGAAGGCTCGGGAGCGCCGATGATCAGCGTCACGCACTACATGACGCGCGAGGGACAGATGCTCGCGGACGTTTCGCCGCGCCGGTACTTCTGCACGGCCTGCCATGTCCCCCAGGCGGACACCGCGCCGCTCATCGGCAACACCTTCACCGACATGAGCGAGCTGGGCGTCGGCCATGCGGGGGACGAATAGATGTGGTCACGCCTGAAGGCGTTGGTCGCCTGGGCATGGGGCATCGTCGCAACTCCAGCCGCGACGCTCAGCCTCGGCTTCCTGACGCTTGGCGGCTTCCTCGGCGGTGTGATCTTCTGGGGCGCGTTCAACACCGCCCTTGAGCTAACCAACACGGAAGAGTTCTGCATCTCCTGCCACGAGATGGAAAACAACGTCTATGAGGAGCTGACGCGGACCGTCCACTTCTCGAACCGCTCAGGCGTGCGCGCGTCCTGCCCGGACTGCCACGTGCCGCACGAGTGGACCGACAAGATCGCCCGTAAGATGCAGGCGTCGAAGGAAGTCTGGGGCAAGATCTTCGGCACCATCAACACACGTCGCAAGTTCCTCGACCACCGCCTCGAACTCGCCCAGCACGAGTGGGCGCGGCTGAAGGCCAACGACAGCCTCGAGTGCCGCAACTGCCATTCGTCCGTGGCGATGGACCTCTCCAGGCAGACAGAGCGCGCCGCGACGATCCATACGCGCTACCTCCTGTCCGGCGAAGCGACCTGCATCGACTGCCACAAGGGCATCGCGCACGAGCTGCCGGACATGGAAGGGGTGGATCCAGGCTGGAAGGTTCCCCCAGAGCTCCAGGGGGACGAACTACCAGAGGCGTCTGTGTTCGACAGGCTGGAGCGGCTGGCCCATTCCCCGCACCGGACCATGTGGAGCCTGGACGAAGAGCTGTCCGCCATGTCCATGGATTCGATTGCCTCTGCCCGGGGCGGAACCAGCTCCGCCGGAGCAGCTGCCGAGTAGGTGTCTCCGCCTGTCAATGTCTATCCAATGGGTGATCGGATAGGCCTCGGCCTTCCATGGTCCAGCCTCAGGCGCTGAAGCACCTGACCCGCCCCGTCTACGATCACCCGGAACCTGAGGTTTCCGTGCCAGAACGTCAGGCGGACACGCCCGTCATCCTCCCCAGTGCCGCGTTCGAAGCGGGAGGTGATGGATCCGTCGCGGAGCATCGAGGGGACGGCGTCGGGGCGCAGCCGAAGCCCTTCCGCCACCAGTGCGGCGTCGACGGTCACCCCACCGTCCTCGAAAATGACATCCAAGTGGGCCTCAGCCATCGGCCGACCCCGCGTGCGAGGCCGTCGCAACGAGCCAGTCCTCAAGTAGTCGCCGGTCCTCCTTCGAGAAGGAAGACCGGCGCACCAGGTCGGCAAACGTGTCGTCCGGATGGCAGCGTTCGTACTGCCGCAACGTCTTCCCCATGATCGCGGCGTCGTGCCTCTGCGCATCTCGACCGTTCGCGCGGGCTGCTTTTCCATCCGGCCTGGTCATCGTCCGCCTCCTAGCCCGGATCCCTCGACATCCGGGCATTGGTGAAGCATTCACGGCTACTTTGCCGCGACCACCTGGCCGAACAGCTCGGCGAACACGGTCTTTGCCTTGCCCGCCTGCTTCACGGCCTTGGCATCCTCGACGTTGACGGGCTGGCCCACTTCGATGAGGGCCACCATGCCCATCGCGTAGTGCGGTGCGCACTTCACGCCATAGACCCCTTCCGCCGCCAGCGTGATCTCGAAAGTCTCGTTGAACTTGCTTTTGAAGGCCTCTGCGCCCTCGGGTAGCATTCCCTTGATCGTCTCGACGTTATGGCCCTTGTCAGTCGGCACGAAGCGGATCGTGTCCCCCGGAGCCGCCTTGATGAAGTCGGGCTCGAACACCATGTTGCCCTTCTCGCCCTTGTTCAACATCATGACCTCGAACTCGGCAGCTCCGGCCGCTCCTGCTGCGATGACTGCGGCGCCGAGCGCCAGGGCTGCTATGATCCGTTTCATTTTTCTGTCCTTTCTTGGTACCCGGCTGCGATCGCCGTTGCATTCGTGATACCTTCCCGAGGCGATATGCTGTTTGCGCCAGAGCAAACAGCAGCTAGAAACCGTATCGGAAGCAGTGCCGGAGACCGCTGGAATCAGGATGACGTTGGACAGGAGCCTTATCGCCGGACTACCCGCGTTCGCGGATCTCGACGGTCCCGGACTCGACGCCGTGCTGGCCCGGGCGCGGTCGTCGCGCTTTCCCAAGGATTCCGAAGTCTTTTCTCAGGGCGGGGAAGCAGCTTCCTTCTTCCTGCTGCTGGCGGGCCACATCAGGGTCGTGCGGACCTCGCCCGAAGGCCATCAGGTGATCGCGCGCTACATCAACGAAGGCGAACTTTTCGGAATCGCCGTGGCGATGGGACGGAGCACTTATCCAGCGTCCGCAGTTGCCGCGGTCGACTGCGTCGTTCTCACCTGGCCCAACGCCGCGTGGCCTGATCTTCAGGCCCGCGTCCCCTCCTTCGCTGCGAGCGCATACCAGACAATCGGCTCGCGGCTGCAGGACACGCAGGCGCAGGTCATGGAGATGTCGACGCAGCAGGTGGAGCAGCGGATCGCGCATGCCCTGCTGCGGATCGTCAGCCAGTCAGGCAGGAAGACCGAACAAGGCATCGAAGTCGACTTTCCGATCACGAGGCAGGACATTGCCGAGATGACGGGAACGACGCTTCACACGGTGAGCAGGTTGCTCAGCGCCTGGGAAGACGAAGGCCTCGTGAAGGGCGGGCGCCAGCGGGTCGTCGTGACAAATCCGCACGGCCTCATGGTCGTGGCGGAGAACCGTCGCAGGAAATAGGCCTCGGGCGCCGTCCGCGTTTGGCAGTCAGGGCTCTTCGATGAACCTGATGCTGAGAACACGGGCTCGATAGAACGGGAAGTAGTCCGGCGTGCCGATGAAGTTTCCCCCTTCGATCCGCGTCGGCAGCATATAACCATCAAAGGAGCGGAACTCGGAGAGCCTGCCCCCGAATGGCTGAATCCGGTATTCCCTCTGGGGGTTGGCGTTGCTCCACCGCGGAATGACGACCGTGTGGGGCCGTCCTTCCTCGTCGACCGAAACGTCGACCGACTGGACCATGTCGCGATAGCTGACTGTGGCGCGCGCTGTGTCAGGGCTGACGGCTTCCCACTCGACTCCTTTGCCAGGCAGCAGTGCGGCGGGCGCGAAGAAGACCGATTCAGCGACGACGCGTCCGAACGCCGACCGGGCGTGGTCCGGATTGCCTCCTTCCCGAACAACCGGAATCGACTGCAGGAGCCAAAACCGGACCCACGACCGCGATCTGTCGAAACCATCCGACCCTGACAAGGACATCAACCCCAATCCCGCGTCCACCTTCCACACAAATCCGCGCGGGGGCGCGATGACCTGATGGCCCCTCATGGCGAGATAGCGAGGGTCGGATCTGTCGCCAAGGCCGATCTCCCCTTCCATCTCGATTTCCGCGACGGTCCGAATCGGCACGCCCCCTCCGATCGTATAGAGAAAATAGCGACGGGCGGGCTCTGGCAGCCCGTCGACCATGGAGCGATCGAACTCCGCCACATCCTGCACCGAATCGGACCAGAGCGACTTCCACAGGGTATTAGCGTTCCGCTGATCGGACATGCGCAGCACCGTCAGCGCCACGACCGCGGCGATCACGACTGCCAACGCCCACCAGACGATTCCTGCCAGGATGACCATCGGCCTGCCTTTCTTTCCCGCAGAGGCCTCCGACGAAGCGCCGTCGCATCAGATGGGGGTCAAGCAACCGACGCCGCGTGGGTGCCGCCCGCGCTGGCATATTTCGCATAGATGCCCCGGTTGGGACAGAAGTCGGGAATGTCAGTTCGTCCCGCAGCCAGCCAGACGCGGCAATCGTCGCCGTGACGGCAAAGAACGCAGCGCCAGATCGCGTTCCGCATGTCGTTTTCCGCAGCGAAGCCGCCCTCGGCCATATTGACGCGGCCCCGCGCCATGATCTCGCCGGACTGATCCAGCCTTGCTTGTACCCGTCCCATGATGTTCATCATCTCACCTCGCTCCGGTTGTTTCGAACACCGACGGCCCGCTCACCAGGTCGTCGTTCGTCATGGCTGCCAGAAGCTCGCGCGAGACTGTCTCCTCATCGAGGCGGTGTGCGTCACACGCGTCCGTCAAATTGTGGAACACGCCGATCGGGCAGCCGATGCACAGCATCCGGTGTCGAATGAACACCCGGATCGTGGCAGGCCATCGTCGCATGATCTCATCGACCGTCATGTCCGGGTCGATCGTCAGTGGTGGTTTCACGTCCAGCATCTCCAAAGAACACCATATGACCACCTCGGTGGCGTCCGAACTTTGCGCCGGCGCAAACAAATCGACGGTACGCAGCGTTTCGCGCCAGCCGCGACATCAGCGCACTTGCGATCGGAGGAGCTGGCTCGTAAAAGTGGCTAAAGAGATGCCACTTTTTGGTGACCGCCATGATTCCTGCCGCAAGAGATGCCATCCGACCGCAGCCCGAGCAGCCGCTCGTGCATCCCCTCATGGACCGCGCGTTCATCGGCGCGCTTGTCAGGGACTTCTATTCCCGCGTGCGCGCCGATAGCCGCCTGGGCCCGATATTCGCTTCGGAAATCGACGGCGACTGGGAACCCCACCTGGAGAAAATGACCGACTTCTGGTGCTCGGTGATCCTGAAGAACGGCGCTTACAGCGGCAGACCGGTACCAGCTCATCTCAAGCTGAAACAGGTGCGGGAGGAGGACTTCGATATCTGGCTCGGCATTTTCAAACAGACGGCAACAGAACTCTGCGAGCCGGCGGTCGCTGCCGTCTTTGTCGAGCGCGCCGAGCGCATCGCCCAGAGCCTAAAACTTGCAATGTTCTACCGACTTTCGGCTCCCGGCACGTCACCCTCGGAGAGCTAAGATGCCCCTTCGCTCCACCGATCCTTTTCCCGACGCCGTGACCGCCTTTGTGGCAACAGCCTGGTTGGGCATGCTGATTGGCGTGTCGTTCCTTGCGACGCCTATTAAGTTTCAGGCTCCTTCACTGGCGCTCCCCAGTGCACTTGAAGTGGGACAAGTGACCTTTGCTGTGTTTTCAAAGGTGGAATGGGGTCTATCTACGTTCCTCGTCATAGCCACTTTCATTCCAAGAGCACCACGTGCGGAGGTGGTGCTGTCTTTTGCGGCCGTTCTAATCGTTCTGACACAGGCGCTTTGGCTGCTGCCTGCTCTCGACGCACGTGTCGATGCAGTTCTTTCTGGCCAGCCGATGCCGCCCTCTGCCCATCATCTGCTCTACGCGACGCTGGAAGCGAGCAAGGCAACGGCCCTGGCTGCGGTCGCATTGGTGGCACTATTCAGGCTAGGTTGGCGGGACAAGCCCCAGACGAGCGTGGAATAAGCGATGAAACTGACCCTCTACACCGATTACTCACTGCGCATGCTGATCTTCCTCGCATTGCGCGAAGGGCGATCCACGACTGTGTCCGATATCGCCGATGCGTACGGTCTCTCACGTAATCACCTTCTGAAGGTCGCGCTGAATCTCGGCCGCCTTGGCTATGTCAGAACGACCCGAGGCCGGTTAGGAGGCATCGCCCTTGCCCAGCTGCCAGAGGACATTAACCTCGGTGATGTCGTGCGCGGAACCGAGGACGGATTCGCGATGGTGGAATGTCAGCGGTCGGATGGCGGGACGTGCGTCATATCGCCGGCGTGCAGGTTGAAGGGCATTGTCGGCAAGGCCGTTGAAGCTTTCCTCGCGGTGTTCGATGCTTATACTCTGGCGGATATCGTCGCAAATCGAACATTGCTCGAAGCGTTGTTGGAAACACCTTCAACCCCACCCAGGGCCGCATGAGGCAGGTTATCCAGTACAGCATGGAGGCAACATGATCGAACAGCTCACGTCCAGCGAGCGGCAGAACGCAGCCATTATCCTTCTCACCCTTGCTGTTGCTGGAGCCGCACTCGCCATACTAGGCCGGAATGACACTCTGGGCGTTCATGGCGTGATTATCATGGTGTTCGCGGGCGCGCTGCTCTATCTGGTTCTTTCTTCCTTCTATGGCCCCGAGCCAAACGAGGACCGGGCCGCATCCTACTACGACGATCCGATCAAGGTCGGCATCGTGCTTTCGATGGCCTGGGCCGTGTTCGGCATGTTCATGGGTGTCTGGGTTGCTGCCCAGTTGGCCTGGCCCGAACTGGCCTTCGACGCCGCATGGTCTTCCTTCGGTCGGCTTCGTCCGGCCCACACCAGCGGCGTGATATTCGGCTTCGGCGGCAATGCGCTGATCGCGACCTCATTCCACGTTGTCCAGAGGACATCGCGTGCGAGGCTAGCGGGACAGGTCAGCCCGTGGTTCGTGCTGCTAGGCTTCAACCTGTTCTGTTTGCTCGCCGTTTCCGGCTACCTCCTCGGCGTAACCCAGTCGAAGGAATATGCCGAGGCCGAGTGGTACGCCGACTTGTGGCTGGTGATCGTGTGGGTGACCTACTTCGTCCTCTACATTGCGACGATCGCACGGCGGAAGGAACCGCACATCTACGTCGCCAACTGGTACTTCATGGCCTTCATCCTGGTCGTGGCCATCCTCCATATCGTCAACAATCTGGCGGTCCCGATCTCCTGGGGGCACGCCAAGAGCTACACGATCTGGCCGGGCGTGCAGGACGCGATGGTGCAGTGGTGGTACGGGCACAACGCGGTCGCCTTCTTCCTGACGGCAGGCTTCCTGGGGATGTTGTACTACTACCTGCCCGTGCGGGCACAGCGCCCGATCTTTTCCTATCGGCTTTCGATCCTCAGCTTCTGGGGCATCACCTTCTTCTATATGTGGGCCGGCTCGCATCATCTGCACTACACCGCCCTGCCCCACTGGGTACAGACGCTCGGAATGACCTTCTCGGTCATGCTGCTCGTGCCGTCATGGGCGTCGGCGGGTAACGCGCTGTTGACCCTCAACGGCGCCTGGCACCGGGTGCGGGACGATGCGACGTTGCGCTTCATGATGGCAGCGGCCGTATTCTACGGGCTTTCGACCTTCGAGGGCTCGTTCATGGCGATCCGCCCGGTCAACTCGCTCAGCCACTACACCGACTGGACCGTCGGTCACGTCCACGCAGGGGCGCTCGGCTGGGTAGCGCTCATCACCTTCGGCTCGCTCTACACACTGGTGCCGAGCCTTTGGAAACGCGAGCGCATGTACTCGGCCGCGCTCGTCGAGGTCCATTTCTGGCTCGCGATCGCGGGAACCCTGATCTACGTCTTCGCGATGTGGAATTCGGGCATCATCCAGGGGCTGATGTGGAGGACGTACACGGAGGAAGGCGCACTTGCCTATTCGTTCGTCGACAGCCTGGTCGCCATGTATCCCTACTACATCGCCCGCGCCTTCGGAGGCCTTTTGTTCCTCATTGGCACGATCATCGGCTGCTACAACATCTGGATGACGGTCAGGGCGGCCCCGCTCGCCGCCACCCGCTCCGATGCGCCTGTCCAGCCAGCGGCCGTTCCGGGAGAATGATTGATGCCTGAACTCTTCCATCGCAAGCTCGAGCGCTCGGCCATCGGCTTCGTTCTCGCGATCATTGCAGCAGCCAGCGTCGGCGGCATCGTCGAGATTGCGCCGCTGTTCACAATCGACGAGACCGTCGAGGAAGCCCCCGACATGCGGATGTACACGCCGCTCGAACTGGCCGGGCGCAACATCTACGTCCGCGAGGGTTGCTATGCCTGCCACAGCCAGATGATCAGGACGCTGCGCGACGAGGTGGAGCGCTACGGCCCGTATTCGCTGGCGGTGGAGTCGCAGTACGACCGCCCGATGCTGTGGGGCTCGAAACGGACCGGTCCGGACCTTGCCCGCGTCGGCGGCAAGTATTCGGACTTCTGGCACGTTGCGCACCTCAACAATCCGCGGGACGTCGTTCCGGAATCCAACATGCCCGCCTATCGCTGGCTGGCACGCACGCCGCTCAGGATGAAAGACCTGCCCAAGCATCTGGCGGCGCAGCAATCATTGGGCGTGCCCTACACCGACGAGATGGTGGAGAACGCCGCGCGCGACGCCTACGGCCAGGCCACCCCGGACACCGAATTCGCTTCCGGCGTGACCGAGCGCTACGGCCAAGAAACCACCGTCAACGCCTTCGACGGCGTCGCCACGCAGGTCACGGAGATGGATGCCCTCGTGGCCTACCTTCAGGTGCTGGGCCGCCTGACCAACGCCGCCTACACGGATACCGCGGCCACCGAGCAGCCATCGGATCCGGAAGACTAAGGAGGCAGACATGGACTTCTCTTACGAAACGCTGGTCGCCTTCTCCAAGAGCTGGGGCCTATTCTACATGATGGCGTTTTTTCTGGCCGCCTGCGTCTACGCCTTCTGGCCGAAGAACAGGAAGCGGTTCGACCGGGCCAAGCACAGCATCCTCGAACGGGACGACACGCCATGGCGGAAGTAGAACGCGACCCCGTCACTGGACGCGAGACGACGGGCCACGAGTGGAACGGCATCAAGGAACTGGATACGCCTGTTCCTCGCGGGGTGCTAATGTTCCTGATCGTCACCCACGTGTGGGCGATCTTCTGGTGGTTCATGGTGCCTGCCTGGCCACTTGGCGTAACCTATACGAAGGGCCTGCTCGGTATCGACCAACAGACGACTGTCGAGGCGCGGGTCCTCGACGGCCAGCAGCAGCGCTCTGTCTGGACGACGCGGCTGGAAAACGAACCCTATGACACGATCCTCGCCGACGAGGCGTTGATGCGGACCGTGCGCGACACCGGGCGGCAGCTGTTCGGCGACAACTGCGCTGCGTGCCACGGTCGCGACGGCAGGGGCCGCGCCAACTATCCCGACCTGACGGACGATGACTGGCTGTGGGGTGGCGGCCCGGAGCTGATCGAGCAGACGATGCGCGTCGGCATCAACACCGCGCATCCAGAAAGCCGGGTCGCCCAGATGCCTGCCTTTGGCCGCGACGAGATGCTCGACCGCGAACAGGTCCGCAGCGTCGCCGCCTATGTCTATTCGTTGACGCACCCCGACTATTCCACACCGGAGAACCTCGATCGCATCAACACCGGCCGCGAGGTCTTCGCCACCACCTGCGCCGCCTGTCACGGCGACAGCGCGCAGGGAGACGTGGAAGTCGGCGCGCCGAACCTGACCGATGCCTACTGGGTCTATGGCGGCGATCTCGATACGATCATCGCATCCGTGCATGGCGGCCGTCAGGGTCACATGCCGACCTGGGACGAGCGGCTGAGCAAGGCTGAGATCAGGACGCTGGCAGTCTACGTCCACGATCTCGGGACGGCGCAGCCATGAGGGGACGCGCGCGGCTCCCCGGCGGATGGCTGCCATGGGTCCTTGTCCCGGCGGGCCTTCTGCTCTTCGCTGGCGCGAACGCGCACCTCGTCTACGTCGCGTTCCAGTCGCAGCCGGAATGTGTCGAACATCTGAAGTCCGCCGACGGCGATGGTGGCTACCGCGCCGCCAAGTCGGCCTGCTGAGGGAGGAAATCATGGGCGAAGCCGACAAGGGATACTGGCTGCTCAGCGAGACGTCTGGCATCGGCGAGACCCGCGACCCAGCCCTTCAGCGCGACCTGCCACTGCTCGAGGGCCAGCGCTGGCTTGCCGCTGGGTGGCGTGATTTCTGGAACGGCGCCTCGTCGAGCCTCGCATACGGCCTGGGCGTCTTCGTGCTGTCCGTGCTCTTCGTCTGGACGCTCGTCGGCTTCGGCAGGGATTACATCCTGTTCCCGGCGCTGGCGGGTTTCCTGATCGTCGCCCCCTTCCTTGCCATTGGGCTCTACGAGAAGAGCCGCGCAATCGGGGAAGGCAGGCCAATCACACTCGGATCGATGCTGCGCGTCAGGCCAAGGGCTGGAGCCCAGGTGTTCTTCACCGGGCTCCTGCTCAGCCTTTTGATGCTGCTGTGGACGCGCGCCGCCGTCCTGCTCTGGTCGCTGTTCTTCGGGGTCACCGCCTTCCCGGGCCTCGACCATGTCATCGGTATCCTCCTTGGCACGCCCTCCGGCTGGGCGATGGTCGTCATCGGCACGGCCATAGGCGGCCTGTTTGCCGCATTCGCCTACTCGGTCAGCGTCTTTGCCGTTCCCATGCTGCTTGATCGCCGCGTCGACGCGCTCACCGCCATGGGCACGAGCGTGAAGCTCGTCTGGAACAACCTGCCTACGATGATCGCCTGGGGAGCCATGGTCCTAGGGCTCTTTGCCGTCTGCGTGGCGACGGGACTGGTCGGCATGATCGTCATCTTCCCGCTTCTCGGGCACGCTACATGGCATGCCTACAAGGCCGTCGCGCGCCCGGAGGAATGAGCCTTGAGCTGCTGCGCGCCCGGAACCGAAGCGGCCCTCGAAATCGGACCTGGCCGCCTTCTCGATGACCGCGAGATCCTTCTCGCCAGTCGTGACCTCGGTGACGGCACGTTGCAAACCGACCTGTCGGTTCCGGCAGCGCACTGCGCCGGATGCATCCGGACCATCGAAGGAACGCTCGCGAGACTGGAGGGCGTCGTTTCTGCACGGGTCAACCTGTCCGCCAGACGCGTCGCCGTGAAATGGCGGCGAGAAACCGGCGTACCTCCGCTGGTCGATGTGCTACGGGGCGCGGGATACGCCGCCAGCCTGACGGAGGCTGCAGACAGCTCCGCCGATCCCGAGATGGCGCGGCTCCTGCGGGCTACTGCCGTGGCGGGCTTCGCGGCAATGAACATCATGCTGCTCTCTGTCTCGGTCTGGTCAGGTGCTGGCAACGAGACGCGGCAAGCCTTCCATGTAATCTCGGCCGCGCTGGCTCTTCCCGCGCTGATCTATTCGGGACGCATCTTCTTTCTGTCTGCCTGGGGCGCGTTGCGCGTCGGACGCACTAACATGGACGTGCCAATCAGCGTCGGCGTCCTGCTCGCATTTTTCATGAGCCTCTACGATACCGTGGCGGGAGGCCCGCACGCCTATTTCGACGCGTTGACCTCGCTACTGTTTTTTCTGCTGGCCGGACGGACCGTCGACCGGGCGATGCGCGGACGTGCCCGCGACGCGGTCAGGTCGCTCGCCAGGATGATGCCGCGCGGGGCGACGGTGGTCGCGCCGGACGGCGGCCGCGAGTATCGTGAGACCTCGGCGATCGGAGCCGGGGAAACAGTTCTCGTTCTTGCCGGCGAACGGGTGCCCGTCGACGGAACCGTCGTGTCGGGCACCGCTTCGCTGGACCTGTCGGTCGTGACCGGCGAGTCCGCCGCTGAACAGGTCGGTCCGGGATCGCAGATCCTGTCGGGTTCGCTCAACCTCGACGGGCCGCTGACCGTAACCGTGGACCGTCAGCAGAAGGATTCGTTCCTCTCCGACATGGTGCGGCTGATGGAGGCGGCCGAAGGCGGCAGGGCGCGCTACCGCCGCATCGCCGACCGGGCCGCCTCGCTCTACTCCCCTGTCGTCCATGGCGTCGCCTTTACGGCCTTCCTTGCATGGCTCTGGGCCACCGGGGACATGCACAGGTCGCTAACGGTCGCCATCGCCGTCCTGATCATAACGTGCCCGTGTGCTTTGGGGCTCGCAGTTCCGATGGTCCAGGCGGTCGCAGCGCGGCGGCTGTTCTCGTTCGGATTGACGCTCAAGGACGGGGCTGCGCTGGAACGGTTGGCGGAGGTCGACCACGTCGTCCTAGACAAGACCGGCACGCTGACGGAGGGAATGGCCCGGGTGATGTCATTCACCGTGCCCGAGCGCGAACTGGGGGCCGCCGCCGCGCTTGCCCGAATGTCGCGGCATCCTGCCTCGCGGGCAGTGGCCGCGCTTGCGCCCGCGCCTTCGCTGATCGTCGAGGACGTGCGCGAGACGCCAGGAAACGGCATCGAAGGCAGGATAGCGGGCCGAACCTACAGGCTTGGCCGCCAGGACTGGGTTGGTGCTTCAGCTGCCAGCCAAGTTCCTGCCGCGTCCTGGCTCTCCGTCGACGGTCGCGTGCTGGGCGGCTTCGAGATCGCCGACACGCTGCGGCCCAGCGCCTGCGAAGCGGTGAGGCAGCTGCGTCGGCTCGGACTATCTGCAGAAATCCTGTCGGGCGACGAAGAGGAGGCGGTCGCCGAGGCGGCAAGTACCGCGGGGATCGATCAGGCGAAGGGACGCATGCTTCCCCGCGACAAGGTCGCTCGCCTCGAAGCCCTCGCATCTCATGGCCGCAAGATCCTCATGGTCGGCGACGGGCTCAACGATGCCCCCGCTCTCGGCGCGGCCCACGTTTCGATGGCGCCCTCGTCGGCAGCCGATGTCGGCCGGAACGCAGCCGATCTGGTCTTCCTTGGCTCCAGTCTCAACAGCGTGCCGGAGGCGATCGTGGTCGCGCGCCAGGCGAAGCGGCTTGTTACGCAGAATATCGGGCTCTCGATCGCCTATAATGCGATGGCACTGCCGCTTGCGCTCGCAGGATACGTGACCCCCCTTGTTGCCGCGGTGGCAATGTCGACTTCGTCGGTTCTGGTCGTCGCCAACGCACTGCGCCTTGCAGGCCGAGGCGGAGCGCCATCACGCGACGGGACCGCCTGGAAGTCGCTTCGGCTTTCGGAGGCGACATGAGCCTGTTGTCGTGGCTGGTCCCGCTTGCGCTGGGCATGGGGCTTGTTGGCCTGATCGCCTTCCTGTGGTCAATGAGGAGTGGGCAGCTGGAAGACCTGGACGGCGCGGCCGAGCGAGTTTTGCTGCACGAGATAGACGACGCACCGCTACGGGATCGGAACGATCGTGAGCGCACCAACGTTGCGGAAACAGGGAGCGAATGATGCGCGAGCATACCGACAGGAAGTTCGACTGGGTTGCGGCGCTCGCATTCGGTTCGGGCGTAGCCGTGATGGTACCCAGCATGATCGCTCTGGCAGTCGCGTCGATGGCTGTGCTCGCTCTGCTGTTCTGAGAGAGCAGCAACACGCACAGCTGCCTCTGGATGCCCGGAATCGTCGAGCTGGTCATTGCATGAAGCGTAGTCGGCGCTATTGTGGGACTTGGAAACGCTTGAGTTCGTGCCGTGCCCACTTCTCGAATGGACAGGACATCATCGCGGACCCGCATCCGGTTCATGAACCACGCGGGCAGCCTTATCGCATGCATCTAGCCCTGGCGCGGCCGCAAGGCCGTCGACCGGGGGCCGGAAATCC
>NZ_JAZHFV010000016.1:0-38328 GCF_040970315.1 Neoaquamicrobium sediminum
GTGTTCCTTTCAGCAGGAGTTGGTGTCGACAACCAAACCCTACCGGAAAGCGCCGATGACCGCCGCGCTAACCAGCTACACCACGTCTCGGGACGTCACCTTCAGCCCCTGCTGGCTGATCGTAAATCCGGCAAAAGCCGGGTTCTCCAGCAAGGCGGCATGGATGTCGGCAGTCGACATACGAGAAACGCCCCTTCCACCCTGGCGTGAATAATACATAATCACCTCGTCAGGGCAAAGTTCCGCATAGCGAAAGTTCGCCGGAAAATATTTGCTTCAGATCAAATGTCGTGACATCGTCTTCTGTCGCGGACATTAAGCAATAAACGGAAGTTAATTTCGGACTTCGCAGCACGGCCAAGCAATTCAAAGACGTGCGTTTCCAAACCGATGGATTTTTGATCATGGCAAAAACCTCCATAACGCTCGGATACATGCCCAGACCACCGCTCACATCCCCCGATTAGGGTATGCATCTACGGCGCGATCGTTAGTGTTCAGGCTTTAATCCAAGTTCCCCACGCGCTCGCGAAAACGCAGTTTCATTGTCTTGCAAGCGCGGAGGGGCTGACAATGGACCATGCTACACCGACGGACGCAGACACCACCGTCGCACCCGGATTGGATACAGCCAGGCTGGATCGCCGTTCGCGTCGGCCGCTGGGCAAACGTTCGGTCGCCGCTTCTGACGCGGTTGTTGTATGCGTGCTTTGCGGCGGCAGCGGATCCCGTCTGTGGCCGCTATCGCGCCGTGACCGCCCCAAACAATTCCAGACACTGACCGGCGGAAAGTCGATGCTCGCCAAGACGCTCGACAGGATGCGCGCCGGCAGGGAGGCGGATACCGCCATCGTCGTTATCGGCGCCGCCGAGCATGAAAAGGCGCTTCTGGAGGCCGTCGAACCGCATGAGCCGTCGACTTGCCAGGTCATTCTGGAACCCATGCCGAAAAACACCGCAGCCTCCGTGGCGATAGCCGCCAGGCATGCGCTTGACGACGGCGACAGCGATCCGTTGATGCTCGTCGTCCCCGCGGACCATGAGATCGGGCCAGACAACCTGTTCTGGGAAACCGTCGCCGACGGCATGGACGCGGCCCGCGAGGGCAAACTCGTCGTATTTGGCGTCAGGCCGACACGTCCCGAAACCGGCTATGGCTACATTCAGATAGAAAGAAAAGCCGACCAACAATCCCCCCGTTTCCTGCGTTTCGTGGAGAAGCCGGACGAAGCGAAGGCGGCGGCTTTTGTGGCCGACGGCAACTATCTCTGGAACGCTGGCATCATCCTTTGCAGGGCATCTTCCATTCGGGATGCCTTCGAGAGGTTGCAGCCTGCGATATGGAAACGGGTTGGCAAGGCGTATGAGACCGCTGCGAAGCGGGGCCGGTCAACATTGCTGCCGCAAAACGTGTTCGCGACCATTCCACCCATTTCGGTCGATCACGGAGTGCTCGAGCATTTTGCCGACATAGCGGTCGTGGAGGCACGCTTCCAGTGGAGCGACGTCGGATCATGGGAAGCGCTCTTCACGCTCGGCGATCCGGATGCGAACGGCAATGTGGTGATGGGCGACGTCGTCTCACATGATTGCCACAGCTCATATATTCGCAGCGATGGTCGTCTGGTTGCAACCATCGGGCTTGAAGGCATCACTGTGGTGTCGACGGCGGATGCCACGCTCGTGGCCAAAACGTCGCGTGTCCAGGACGTTCGCCTCATTGCCGAGCGCCTCGAGCAACAGGCTCGCGCAGAGTTGCGTTCTCCCCCGCAGATCGGACTGGAGCCCGCGTCTCCACGAATGCGGCTGCGGTGTCGGCGCTGGTTGACGGACGAGGCACTTCCATTCTGGGGTCGTCATGGCGTCGACCACGTTCATGGGGGGTTCCATGAAGCAGTCGGCCTCGATGGTACCCCCATCATGAAGCCCAAGCGGATGCGCACGATGGCGCGGCAGGTCTATTCCTTCGCCGTCGCCGCCAGGCGTGGATGGTATCCTGATGCCCGGGAACTCGTCGCACACGGGCTCGACTTCCTGCGCAGCCATGGACGGCGCGCGGACGGCGGCTGGGTCAAGCTTCTCGATCCCGCAGGCGCGGTCCTGGACGGCGCGGGCGATGCCTACGACCAGGCATGCATGCTCCTTGCCCTCGCACATGCCTATCGCTGCGGATTTGCCGAAGCCAGGGACCTTGCCGACGAAACGATGGCATATGTCGATGGCGTGCTCGCCGACCGGCGGTCCGGCGGCTTCCATGAGGATGATGCAGGTACGCTACCGCGACGGGCGAACCCGCATATGCACCTGCTTGAGGCGTTTCTCGCCTGGCACAAGGCGACCGGCGAGACCTGCTGGCTGGAACGGGCGTCGGCGATCGGCGACCTCTTCAACCACCATTTCTTCGACAGCGAAACCTGGACCGTCGGGGAGTATTACGACGCTGCATGGCGCCCGATGCCGGGGCAGCAGGGAGACTGGACCGAGCCGGGCCATCATTTCGAGTGGTCGGCGCTGCTTTGCGAACTGGCAGCATGCTCGGATTGGAAGGACCAATCACGTGCTGCGTACAAGATTTACTGCTCCGCGCTCGCCAGCGGAACCAATCGGCTCACCGGTCTCGCTTTCGGCGCAGTGAGCCGCAATGGCAAGGCATTAGACCGGATTTCAAGGAGCTGGCCACAGGCTGAAGCCGTCAAGGCGGCAATAGCTCTCGACCAGGCGGACGAATTGCAGCTCGCCCGGGAGGTGGAGGAGCGAATGGAACGCATCTTCCGCACTCACCTCTCGCCCGCAAAATCAGGTCTGTGGCTCGATCGCATTGCCGAAGACGGTACGCCGGTAGCAACCGAGGTCCCTGCGAGCATTCTCTACCATCTCGTCACAGCCTTTAACCGCTACCTTGAGTACCGATCGACAGCAGCAGACACCAACCGTCCTGCAAGTGCATGACAGCGGAACTTTATCCACGTCTAACACAACCAGCGCAGTGAAAAATTCTTGCAAAGGCAAAGGGCCGATGTTTCAATTCCTGTGGGATTGGAGGCGGGGTGTCCATCCTTAAACTGACCCGGAAGCAGATGAACTGGGGTTAATCCCGGCAAGCTATGCTTGTGCGAGATTGTTTAAGGGAAGCTGGATATGCCGCATTTCTACTTTGATACGCGGAGCGGCGATGAAGTCCTCTTGGACGAGTCGGGGCATGAATTCGCCAGCGTTGAAGATGCCAGGCAGACGGCAGTCTTCGCATTGCTCGACATGGCGCGTGAAAAAGCCACCAACCCTGATCGATTGGATCTCGCGATTGATGTGAGGGGGGACGCGACCGTGCTGTTCCGGACACGCATCTCGCTGGAAGTAAGCCAAGAGACTTAGGCGAGCGGATAAACCGCCAAGCTTTTCGGCATGCTTTGCCTCACAGCATCAGATGACGGCGCACAGCTGGATCGTCGAGCCCTGACGCGCCACCCGAATACACGATCTGGCCCCGATCCATGATCGCGACGTGGTCGGCGAGTTCCCGGCAAAAGTCGAGATATTGCTCGACAAGCAGGATCGTCAGTCCAACCGTGTCCCGTAGATAAGTGATAGCCCGCCCGATATCCTTGATGATGGACGGCTGAATCCCTTCAGTCGGCTCGTCCAGCACCAATAGCTTGGGTCGCATCACCAGCGCGCGACCAATGGCAAGCTGCTGCTGCTGGCCACCCGAGAGGTCGCCGCCCCGCCGTCCGAGCATTTCCTTCAACACCGGGAAAAGTTCGAAGACATGGTCGGGAATGCTGCGCTCTCCGCGCTTCAGCGGTGCGAAGCCTGTTTCGAGATTTTCGCGCACCGTCAGAAGCGGGAATATTTCGCGCCCCTGCGGTACGAAAGCGATACCCGACCGGGCGCGATCGTACGCCGCGCTCCGGCCGAGCATCTTCCCCTCTAAGGAAATCGAACCGCTGCTAAGCGGATGGTGGCCGACGATGGCCCTAAGAAGACTGGTCTTGCCGACGCCATTGCGGCCCAGCACGCAGGTGATCCTGCTCTGTTCGACGTCGAGCGATACGCCGCGCAGCGCCTGCGCGGCGCCGTAGTGGAGGGTGGCATCCTGGACGGCAAGCATGCTCATCTCCCCAGATAGACCTCGACCACGCGCTCGTCGGACGACACGAAATCGAGCGAGCCCTCCGACAGTACGGAGCCCTCGTGCAGGCACGTGACCTTGACGTCGAGCTCGCGCACGAAATGCATGTCGTGCTCGACGACGACGACGGAATGTGTACGCGCGATCTCCCGGAGCAAGCGGGCGGTTTCCGCGGTCTCCGCATCGGTCATGCCGGCGACCGGCTCGTCGACCAGAAGCAGCTTCGGGTCCTGTGCGAGCAGCATGCCGATCTCGAGCCATTGCTTCTGACCGTGCGAAAGGTTCTCGGCGAAATCCTGGCGGCGATCTTCGAGCCGGATCGTGGCAAGAATTTCCCCGATCCGCGCTTTCTCCTCGCTCGACTTACGGTGAAACAGGGTCGGGAAAATGCCGCGCTGACCCTTGAGGGCAAGCAGCAGATTGTCCTCCACGGTATGACTCTCGAAGACCGTCGGTTTCTGGAATTTCCGTCCGATCCCCATCGTAGCGATGTCGGCTTCGTCATGCCGGGTCAGGTCGATGCTACCGTTGAAGAACACCTCGCCCGTATCCGGCTTCGTCTTGCCGGTGATGATGTCCATCATCGTCGTCTTGCCGGCACCGTTGGGCCCGATGATCGCGCGCATCTCGCCCTTGTCGAGCACCAGGGAAAGATTGTTGATCGCCTTGAACCCGTCGAAAGCGACCGACACACCGTCGAGATAGAGGATCGTGTCAGTGCGTGGCATGGTTCACTCCGCCGGCTGTGGTTTTGCCGAGCCCAGGTCGGGCGACGGGGCGTTCACGCGGGCGCGAACGATCTTGTCCGCCACAAGCTGTTTCGCCTCCGGCGGTGTGCCGCCTTCATCGCGTGCGCTGCGGCTGAGCCAATACTGACGCAATTGCCCGATGGCACCGACGATGCCGCGCGGCAGGAAGAGTGTTACCGCGACGAACAGACCGCCAAGCGCGAATAGCCAAAGTTCCGGATAGGCAGCCGTGAACCACGACTTTGAGTAGTTGACGAGCACGGCGCCGATGATCGGGCCGAAAAGCGTGCCGCGCCCGCCGATCGCCGTCCAGACCACGACCTCGATCGAATTGGCCGGCGCGAATTCGCCGGGATTGATGATGCCGACCTGCGGCACGTAGAGCGCGCCGGCAATGCCGGCGATGACGGCCGAGACGACGAAGGCGAACAGCTTCACATATTCGGGCCTGTAGCCGATGAACCGGGTCCGGCTTTCCGCATCGCGGACCGCCACCATAACCTTGCCGAGCTTGGATCGGGTGATCGCCGAACAGATCAGGAGCGAGGCGGCAAGCGCCAGCGCGGTTATCGCAAAAAGTGTTGCCCGCGTGCCTGTGGCCTGAATCGGATAACCGAGGATGTCCTTGAAATCCGTAAGCCCGTTATTGCCGCCGAAACCCATGTCATTACGGAAAAAGGACAGCATGAGCGCATAGGTCATCGCCTGCGTTATGATGGAAAGATAAACGCCGGTCACCCGCGAGCGGAACGCAAACCAGCCGAACACGAAGGCGAGCAGGCCGGGTACCAGCATCACCATCAGCATCGCAAACCAGGCCTGGTCGAAGCCCCACCAGTACCAGGGCAGTTCCTGCCAGTTGAGGAAGACCATGAAGTCGGGCAGGTCGGGATTGGCGTAGACGCCCCGGTCGCCGATCTGGCGCATCAGGTACATGCCCATCGCGTAGCCGCCCAGCGCGAAGAACGCCCCGTGGCCGAGCGACAGGATGCCGACATAGCCCCACACCAGATCGAGCGCGAGCGCGAGCATCGCATAGGTGAGATACTTGCCCAGCAGCGCCACCATGTAGTTGGGCACGCGCAGCGGGTGGCCTACTGGCAGCAGCAGGTTCGATGCCGGCACGAGGATGGCGATGGCCAGCAGGATTGCGGCCACCCACAGGATCTTCCCGCCAAGCGCGTTGAGGAGGCGTTGGGTGATCATGCTTCTACCGCCCTCCCCTTCAGCGCGAACAGGCCGCGCGGACGCTTCTGGATGAACAGGATGATGAAGACGAGCACGAGTATCTTCGCCAGAACCGCGCCTGCATAGGGCTCGAGGAATTTGTTGACGACGCCTAGTGTCAGCGCACCCACCAGCGTGCCCCACAGATTGCCGACGCCCCCGAACACGACCACCATGAACGAGTCGATGATGTAGCCCTGCCCGAGATTGGGCGAGACGTTGTCGATCTGCGAAAGCGCTACACCTGCCAGCCCGGCGATGCCGGAGCCGAGACCGAAGGTCAGCGCGTCGACCCAAGGGGTGCGGATGCCCATGGAAGACGCCATGCGCCGGTTCTGCGTGACCGCGCGCATCTGGAGACCAAGCGCCGTGCGCTTCATCACCACCAGCAGGATGGCGAACACCGCAAGGGCGAAGAGCACTATCCAGAAACGGTTCCACGTTATGGAGATGCCGTAGAAATCGAACGATCCCGACATCCACGACGGATTGCCGACCTCACGGTTAGATGCGCCGAAGATGCTCCGCACGGCCTGCTGGATGATCAGCGAAAGCCCCCAGGTGGCCAGCAACGTCTCCAGAGGGCGGCCATACAGCCACCGTATGATGCCCCGCTCGATCGCGATGCCGATGAGCGCGGTGACGAGAAACGCAACTGGAAGCGCGAAGGTCAACGTCCACTCGAACAATCCGGGAAACGACGTGCGAACGATGTTCTGGACGACGAACGTCGTGTAGGCGCCGATCATCACCATTTCGCCGTGGGCCATGTTGATGACGCCCATCACGCCGAATGTGATGGCAAGACCGATCGCCGCCAGCAGCAGGACCGAGCCGAGCGAGATGCCGTACCAGACGTTCTGGCCGACATCGAGCAGGGCCAGATGCCGCTCTATGGCCTCGATGCCATCCTCGATCGCGGGCCTGACATCGTCGCCGGCCTGCCCGAGCATTGCCGTCAGAATGCCGAGCGCGGCACGGTCACCGCGTGCGCTGATCGTATCCACGGCCTCGGCGATCTGTTCAGCCGAGGCATCGGTTTTCAGGATCGAAGCGGCTCTTGCCTGCTCCATCGTCCGGCGAACGCCGGCATGTTCCTCCTGCGCCAATGCCTCGTCGAGCAACGCCAGGTTGTCTGGCTCGGCGGTGTTGAACATCGCCTCGGCGGCACTTCGGCGTGTTGCAGCACTGTCGCTCATCAGCGTGAGCTGGCCGATGGCGGCACGCACAGCCCGACGCAGGCTGTTGTTGACGCGAATGCGCTCGACCGCGCCTTTGGACGCTTCGCCGGCGGTCTCTGCCGTCAGCGCATCGGTCAGTCGGACGATGTCGCCCGCAGGAGCGATGGTCACCACCTGCCCGGTTTCTTCGACAACGTTGAGTTCGCCGGCTGCGAGCGCCTCCAGCAAAGGCACGAGCCGCACGTCTCCGGTCGCGGCAAGCTGGGCGACAACCTTGCCCCGATCAGAATAGCTTCCTTCGGGAAGCTGGCGCACCAGTTCCTCGACGGATTGCGCTTGCGCCGCGAGCCCTGAAAACACGACCGCAAGTACGGCAATCGCAAGGAAAGCGATCCTTGATTGGACGATGCCGGGAATGCTCCGGATATATGGCGTGACCATGCGCTTCATCGCTTCTTCCCGCGAAAGGCCGGGTGAAGGCGCTGCACGTCGCCTTCACCCACGACCGTCATGAGGCTACATCGAGCCTCCGCAGCTCTTGGTCTCGGTGTTGTAGTTGCCGCAGTTGACCGGGTCGGTCCAATCGGCCTCCAGCACCGCGGATTCGGGCAGGTAGTCGGACCAGGCATCGCCCGGCACGAGGCCTTCCGTCTCCCAGACGACGTCGAACTGGCCGTCATCCTGTATCTCGCCGATCAGCACGGGCTTGGTGATATGGTGGTTGGGCAGCATAACGGCAGTGCCCCCGGTGAGGTTCGGAACCTCCACGCCGACGATCGCATCGATCACTGCATCAGCCTCGGTCGACTGAGCCTTTTCGACCGCGGCCGCCCACATGTTGAACCCGATGTAATGTGCTTCCATCGGGTCGTTGGTCACGCGATCCTCATTGCCGATGAAGGCATGCCAGGTCTCGATGAACGAGGCGTTCTCGGGCGTGTCGACCGACATGAAGTAGTTCCACGCAGCCAGGTGGCCAACGAGCGGAGCGGTATCGAGGCCGGCAAGCTCTTCCTCGCCGACGGAGAACGCGACCACCGGAATGTCTTCCGCCGCGATGCCCTGATTGCCGAGCTCACGGTAGAACGGAACGTTGGCATCACCGTTGATGGTCGACACGACGGCGGTCTTCTTGCCGGACGAGCCGAAGTTCTTGATGTCGGAAACAATGGTCTGCCAATCAGAATGACCGAACGGCGTGTAGTTGATCATGATGTCTTCGGCGGCCACACCCTTGTCCTTGAGGTAGGCCTCGAGGATCTTGTTGGTGGTCTGCGGATAGACATAGTCGGTGCCGGCCAGCACCCAGCGCTCCACGCCTTCCTCGTTCATCAGGTAGTCGACGGCGGGGATGGCCTGCTGGTTGGGCGACGCGCCTGTGTAAAACACATTGCGCTGGCTTTCCTCGCCCTCGTACTGCACCGGATAGAACAGCAGCGAGTTCAACTCCTCGAACACCGGCAGCACGGACTTGCGGCACACTGAGGTCCAGCATCCGAAGACGGCATCGACCTTGTTGACCTCGATGAGCTCGCGCGCCTTCTCGGCGGCGAGCGGCCAGTCGGAAGCGATGTCGACGACGACCGGTTCGAGCTGCTTGCCGAGCAGGCCGCCCTTCTTGTTCTGCTCTTCGACCAGCATCAGCATGACGTCTTTGAGCGTCGTCTCGGAGATCGCCATCGTGCCCGACAGCGAATGCAGTATGCCGACCTTGATTGTTTCGTCCTGCGCGGCAGCCGGTCCGGCCTGGGCGAGCATCGCGGCGAGAGCCGCGGCCCCAAGCAACCGGCGGGTAGATCCCATTTTCTCGATCATGGCGCCTTCCCCTTTCGTAATTTTTGCACCGCAATACGAAAAGCAGAATGCGTGCCAGATGACGTGGGCACGAGCCAAGTCTCAAGAAATCAGTAATTTAGCAATAAAACGCATCGTGGCCGCGCCGGTGCCGGAAGCCTTGAAGACGAAGTAACTGCCTAATAATGTGCACGTGCACAATAATTATGCTCCAAGCCTTGATCGGTGCTCTCAGGCTTCGTCATAGCGGCGTCATCTGCCATGAATATCGGGGCGGAAACCGGGACCAGCCGGAACCACAGGCATCATCGGCAGGGAATGCGGGAACATGCAGGACAACGAAGTAGCGGCACGTCTGGAACTGGCTCAAGCGGTCGCGCGCGAGGCAGGCGGCATGGCCATGTCCTATTTCGCCAGACGCGACGAGCTTGCCATCGAGACCAAGGCCAATCCGCAGGATGTCTTTTCAATTGCCGACCGCAACGTCGAGACCCGCATCCGCGAAATGGTTGTCGACGTCTTTGCCGCCGACGGGTTCCTGGGCGAAGAGTTCGGCGTGACCGAAGGCTCCAGCGGCTTCACCTGGGTTGTCGACCCGATAGACGGAACCAGCCCCTTCATCTTCGGCCTTCCAACCTGGTGCGTATCGATCTCGTTGCTGCACGAAGGTCGCACGGTGGCGGGCGTCATCTACGCACCGCCGACTGACGAGATGTTTGCCTGCATGAAGGGTGCGGGGGCGACCCTAAACGGCCGACCGATGAAGCTGGATGCCGAAACCACGCTGAGTACCGGGCTGACGGGGCTTGGCGCCAATTTCCGGGTCCCGCGGGAAACGATTTTGAATTTCGTCGATGGGCTGATGGCGATCGGCGGTGTCTTCATCCGCAACGGCTCCGGCGCGCTCATGCTGGCGCACGTAGCCGCCGGCAGGCTGGTCGCCTACTACGAACCGCACATGAATTCGTGGGACTGTCTCGCAGGCATGCTCATGGTGCGGGAGGCAGGCGGCTGGGCTGGAGAATTTCCAGATGGCGACAGGTTGCTCGACGGCGGGCCAGTTCTCGTGGCCAGCCCCGGGGCGAAAGATCAGTTGCAGGAACTCGTGGCCTCCACGACGACCCCGGCCCAGCCGGCACCGGCCACAAACATCAACCATTCATGAAACGTTGACCATCCTCGCAAACCCTTGGTTTCTAGATCGCTGATAGAAGCGACGCAGGGACACGGACAGGAAACGTCTGGAGGGGTTGCATTTGCTGTCAAAATTTTCCAGCGGTCGCCAGAAGAAGCTCTACGTATTTCTTCTGGCCTTTGCTCTGGCCTGTTTGTTCCCGATTATCACCGTCACCGGCATAGGTGTCTGGAAAACCAGCGAGGCCTACAGGCAGACAGCGACCGCGCGGCTTGACGACACCTCGAAAACGCTTGCACGAGCGGTTGAGGCCGACCTGGATGGGCGCTTCGCATTGCTTCGACTGCTTGCCTCCGTTGCAATGAAAGTCGACGGAGCCGAGACGTCCGGGCTTGTTTCCGGTTCCTTGATCGATGATGTCGTTGTCGAGGGCGACGTCCGGCTTTTCGGCCAGTCAGAGGACAAGGATATGGTGGGGGCTGCCGGATTGGCCCGCAGCCTGGCAAGCCGGGCGATAGCAAGCGGCCATCGGACCGTTTCCAACCTTGCAATGGAAGAAGGCCCGGCCGATGGACGCGTGTCGCTCGCCATGCCCTTCGACAGCGGGCCGAACGAGCGAAGCGCAATTGTCTTGAGCGTAAGACCGCAGGACCTGGTAAAAGCGCTGCAACAGCGGGGGCACGCGCTCAACGGCATCCTCGTGGCTGTAACCGACGGCAATGGGCGCATACTCGCCCGTTCGCGCGACCCCGAGCGTTTTATAGGGAGCCTGGCACCGGACTGGGACAAGCTCGTTGCCATCGGCGATGACGACGGAGCTTTCGAGGCCGTCACCAAGGAAGGCGGCACGGTCATGATGACCTTTCAAAGGCTGGACGGGACACCGGGGTGGGTTGTCGTCGTCGCCGAACCGCTGGCCGTGTTCAACGCGCGATGGCGCAATCCGCTAGTCGGCCTGCTGATCGGTGGCTTGATCGCCATAGCTGCCACGGTTGCTGCTGCAATCTGGATCGGCCGCCTTATCCTCGATCCCGTCAACGCGCTTGCAAGAAACAGCGCGGCAATTGCGGCGGGCGCCGCTCCTGACAATTTGCCTTCGATACCCCGGTCGTCGATCCGCGAATTCGAGACGTTGCGCCGCAGCGTCGAGGCCGCGGAAAAAACCCGGCGCGAAAGCGACCGCCGCTACCGAACGATGAGCCGCGCCGGCGCGTTGGTGATGTGGCGCTGGCAGGATGGCGCCCTCGTATGGATTGCCGGCTGGGAGGAACTGACCGGTCAGCCCCAGGAAAACGCGCTGGGGACAAACTGGCTTGAAAGCATACACCCCGAAGACCGGCAAAGCCTGCTCGTTGCAACCTCCACAAGCGAGGCGCAGACCCGGCAATATCTCGACCTCGAGTTCCGCGTTCGCGACGCCGATGGGCAATGGCGATGGGTTCGCGACAGAGGCGGTGCGGTGCTCGACGAGAACGGTGCCGTGCTCGAGTGGGTCGGCGTGCTTGAGGATATCGACCTACGCAAGCAGTCAGAAGCCCGCATCGCCCACATGGCGCGTCACGATTCGCTGACAGGCCTCGGCAACCGCGTCACGCTCCGCGAGCGGCTGAAGCCGGCAATCCGGCGGGCGCGGCGCGGTGTATCCGGCGCTCTTCTGGGCCTCGACCTTGACCTCTTCAAGCAGGTCAACGACACGCATGGCCACGCAGCGGGCGACGAGCTGCTCTGCGAAGTTGCCAACAGGTTGCGCGCGTGTGCAGGCATGGACGATCTTGTTGCACGGGTCGGCGGCGACGAGTTTGCCATCGTCCAGCAGGAAGGCGAGCAGCCCGAAGTCGCCGCCGAGCTGGCCTATAACATCGTCGAAGCGGTGAGCGCACCCTATTATGTGGACGGTCGGGAAGTCGTGATCGGTGTCAGCGTCGGCATCACTTTGATCGCTGATCCCGAGACGAGCCTGGATGACCTTCTCCGAAGGGCCGACAAGGCGCTCTACCGCGCGAAGCAGAACGGTCGCGGTCAGGTCTGCATTTATGAGCATGACCTGTTGCTCGGGGAGATCGCTGCTCGGATCGATGAAAGCAAAGGCAAGGGCGCAGGGCCGGCCCAACAAAAGGCCGGCTGATCGACCTGTGACGCGTTATCTTCAGCCTCGCTGGTGCAGGTCCGTCATGCCCTTGGGTTGACCATCGCGCGCATGCCGTCCCGTCGGCCGCTCGATCATGCGCCACACACGTGGCGGCTTTTCGCCGGCATGCAGGCGCCTGATCTGATCGCCAACGATGGCATCGGCGTGGGTAAGCCGCTGGTTGTAGCGCACATATTCAAGCCATGTCGGCAGGTGATAGGCCTCGATCCAGTGCCGCGGATGCTCGAGGTCGCGCGTCAGGCTCCAGCGCCTCGCGCCGTCCCGTTTACGGATGCGCCGGCGCTCGGCCATCATCTCCACAAACTCCCGCGTGTCCTTTTCGTCGATCTCGTATTCGATCATGATCTTCACCGGGCCACTGCGCGGCGTGAGGTCGAGTTCCAGATGCGGCTGCTTCCAGCGGTTGAGCGGGTCGAGGTTGAGCGATGCCAGCGCCGGCAGGGCCAGCCGACCGACACCCATGGCCGCGCCGAAAAACATCACGCCGGCCGCGAACCACAATGCGACGTCGGTGCCGTAATCTTCGGCCGCATGCCCCCATACCCAGCTCCCGAGCGCCATGCCGCCGAAGGTCGCCATCTGGTACAGCGACAGCGCGCGGCCCACGACCCAGCGCGGCGTCGAAAGCTGCACGGTGATGTTGAACATCGAAAGCGCAATGACCCAGCAAGCGCCGGCGACCATCAGTGCGATGCAGGTCAACCATCCGAACGGACTTTCGGCGATGGTCAACGCACACAACGCGAAGCTCGCAAATGCAAGCCGCGCGATCCACTCGGTCGAAAGCCGCTGCCGCAACAGTCCGCTGATGAATGCGCCACCCACGGCACCGACGCCGAACGCGCCGAACAGAACGCCGTAAAGCAGCGCCCCGCCTTGCAGCAGATCGCGCGTCACGAGCGGCAGCAGCGCCACGACCGAGATCACGGCGAAGCCGAATACGAAGCCGCGCAGCAGCACCTTCTCGATATTGGGCGACATCGCCATGTAGCGAAGGCCGGAACTGATGGCGAGGCCAAGCGGCTCGGGCGGCAGGCTGTTGTTGCCGGTGGGCGGCTTCCAACGCAGCAGCACAACGATCAGGGCCAGATAGCTCACGGCATTGATCGTGAAGGCCGCCACGGCCCCGAAGGCGGCCACGATGACGCCGCCGAGCGCCGGGCCGACGCTGCGCGTGAGGTTGAACCCCATGCTGTTGAGCGCGACCGCGGCCGGCAGATCGGTCCTCGGTACCATGTCGCCGACGGAAGCCTGCCAAGACGGATTGTTGAGTGCCGCGCCGCAGCCGATCAGGAAGGTGAAGGTCAGAAGCAGCCAGGGCGTCATAAGCCCGCTATAGGCGGTCAGTGCCAGCACGACCGAGACAAGCAGCATGAAGGTCTGCGCGACGAGCATGACCTTGCGCCGGTTGAAATTGTCGGCGATCGCGCCGGACACGAGCGCGAACAGCATGATGGGCAGCGCCGTCGAAGCCTGCACCAGCGCTACCATGTCTGCGGATGACGAGATGATGGTCATCATCCACGCCGCACCTACCGTCTGGATCAGCGAGCCGAGATTGGTCGCGAGGCTGGCGAGCCAGATCGAGCGGAATATCCGATGCTGGAAGGGGGCGAGAGTGGGAAAGCGTTCAATCACGGCAGGTCTGGCGGCTTGGCTGGACGGCTCGCCCGCGAGGACTCGCCGAGGTGCAGCCTAGCCGGGAATGCCGGCGAAGCACAGAGCGATCGACTGGGCCAAGCCTCTATCAGGCTGCCGTGTAAAGTCCTTCGATCTCGCTGGCGTATTTCTTCTGGATGTTGGAGCGGCGCACCTTCATCGTCGCGGTCACCTCGTCATCATCGTGGTCCAGCTCCTTCGCCAGCAGGTGGAACCGGCGGATATGCGACACCTGCGCGAGCTGCGCGTTGGCCTCGGCGATCTCGCGATCGATGAGGTCGCGGACGGCTGGATTCTCTGCGAGATTCCTGAAGTTCGTATAGGCGATCTTTTCTTCCTCAGCCCATTTGCCGACCGTCTCGTAGTCGATCTGGATCAGGGCGGAGACGTATTTGCGCGCTTCGCCGATGACGATGCATTCCTTGATGTAAGGGCTGCCCTTGACCGTGTTCTCGATCTCGGATGGGCTCAGGTTCTTGCCGCCGGCGGTAATCATGATGTCCTTGAGCCGGTCGACGATCTTGAACTGTCCGCCTTCTTCTGCAACCACGTCGCCCGTATGCAGCCAGCCATCGCGCAAGGCCGCGGCGGTCGCTTCCTCGTTCTTGTAGTAACCGACGAAGACAGTCGGGCCGCGCACCAGCAGCTCGCCATGATCGCCCATCCGCGCTTCGACGCCAGCCGCTGCCGTACCGACGCAGCCCGGCACCAGATGTTCCGTCTTCTGGCCAAGCGCCACCCCGCTCGTTTCCGTCGCGCCGTAGACCTCGACCAGCGGCACGCCGATCGTGCGGAAGAAGCGGACGATCTTGGGCGAGATCGGCGCAGCGCCCGTCATTGCGACCCGGGCGCGGCGTAGGCCGATATAGTTTTGCAGCGCGCGGAAGACGAGAAGATAGGCGACGCCGTAGCGCAGCTTCTCGCCCACGGAACGCTTGTTCCGTGGTTTTTCGGCTAGCGGCTCGCAGGCTCGATAGGCCCATTCGAAAAGGCGTCGCCTGAACCCGCCCGTCTCCAGCATGCGGATGTGGATCGACGAATGCAGCTTCTCCCATATCCGCGGCACGCCGAGGAACATATTTGGTGCCACCTCGCGCAGGTCTTCCTGCACCGTACGGATGGATTCGCCGAAATTGATCTGCGAGCCGAGATAGACCGGCGCCATCAGCGTCGTCATCTGTTCGGCCACATGGCACAGCGGCAGGTAGGAGAGATGGGTGGCGCCTGAATCGAGCGCCAGCCGTTCGGTGATGGCGATCGCCTGCGCGCGTATGTTGCCATAGGACAGCATCGCGCCCTTCGGCTTGCCGGTAGAGCCGGAGGTGTAGATCATCAGTGCGATGTCGGAGAGGCCCTGCCGCGCCAGCGCGCTGTCGACGAGATCAGGATTGGCCTTGCGATGCGCGGCACCGCTCTCTTCCAGCTCGGCGAAAGAAACCACAAGGTCGGCCGGGTAGTTTCGCATGCCCTTGGTCTCGACCACGACGATGCGCTTCAGGAGAGGAAGCTGCGCGCGCACCTCGATCACCTTGTCGACCTGCTCCTGATCCTCGCAGACGATGATTTCCGCATCGGAGTGTTCCAGCACATAGGCGACCTCGTTCGCCGGGCTGGTCGGATAGACGCCAATGGTCACCGCCCCGACGAGGCCCGCGCCGAGCTGCGCCAAGACCCACTCGACCCGATTTTCCGAAAGCACGGCTACGTGGCCGCCATCGCCAAGCCCCAGCGCGCGAAAGCCATGTCCTGCATCCGCCGCGCGGTCGAAATAGGCTTTCCACGACACCGGATTCCAGATGCCGAAATCCTTCTGCCGCACGGCGATCCGTTCTGGCGAACGCACTGCATGCTCGCGCAGCATCTGCGGCAGGGTTAGTTCGGGAAAGCTTGGCACTGTCATCGGCACCCTCAGGAAAGCCAGCGCTTGCGGCGCTTGTAGTGTTTGACGTCGCGATAGCTCCTGGCGCCCTCGCCGCCGCTCATGCCGAGGTAGAACTCGCGCACGTCCTGATCGCTGACCAGTCTTTCCGTCGGCCCGTCGAGCACGATCTTGCCGGTCTCCATGATGTAGCCGTAGTGGGCCACCGCGAACGCAACCGCTGCATTCTGTTCGACCAGCAGCATCGACACGCCGGTCTCGCGGTTGATGCGCGCGATGATGCCGAAGATTTCCTCGACGAGGATGGGCGACAGACCCAGCGATGGCTCGTCGAGCAGGATCAGCTTCGGCTGGGCGATCAGCGCCCTGCCGATCGCGAGCATCTGCTGCTCGCCGCCGGACAGGTAGCCAGCGCGACCATGTCGGCGTTCGTAAAGCCGCGGGAAGTAGCCATAGACGACGTCGAAGGAAGTGGGTTTCACGCCACGACCGGACAAGGCGAAGGTCGCAGCGGTGAGGTTTTCTTCCACCGTCAGATCTTCGAAGATCCGCCGTCCCTCCATGACATGGAAAAGCCCACGCCGAACCAGGCCATGCGGCGTGTCGTCGGCGATCGCCTTGCCGTCGAAGGTGATTGAGCCGGCGGTCACCGCCCCGTCTTCCAGCGACAGAAGGCTCGAGATCGCCTTGAGCGTGGTCGACTTGCCGGCGCCATTGGAACCGAGGAGCGTGACGACCTTGCCACGCTCCACGGTCAGCGATAGGCCGCGGAGCACCTGGATCGTCTTGTTGTAGACGACCTCGATGTTCTCGACCGAGAGGATGGTATCCGCGGCCACGATGCCTACTCCTGCAGGCTGATCCAGTCGGAGACGGGCTCCATCCGCTTGTCGGCGGCATCATACTGGTAGATGCGGCCGACCGGCACTGTGTTGCCGGGAACGGAGATCGGCACGCCGATGATGCCGCCGGTATCGAAATCCTCGATCGTGTTCAGCGACGCCTTGAGGTTTTCCGCCGTCAGCTCGTTGCCGGCCTCCAGTGTGCGCTTGGCCGCTTCGGTCATGAGCATCGCCGTGAGGAACCCCTGCATGTAGCCGGTCGCCTGATATTCCGGGCGCATCTCACGGATGCGATCGAGCATCGGTGCGTCTTCCTCGTCGTAGTAGTAACGATAGGGCATCACGCCCATGAAGCCGTCGGCAACCTCGCCAACATCGGCCCAGATGCTGGAATCCATCGACCAGAACGTGCCCATGAACTTGGTCTCGAGGCCGAGCTGCTTGGCCTGCGTCATGAACTCCGGCAGCGGCGCGAGGATGTAGCCATGGAAGAGCGTGTAGTCCGGCCGCGCGCGCCGCAGCTTCAGCACTTCGGTCGAAACATCGACCGCACCGGGCGGCGTGATGATCTCCTCGACGATCTCAAGGCCGAGCTCGGCGGCGCGGGCGCGTGTCGACTCGATCGGGTCGCGGCCGAACTCACTGTCGGAATTCACCGTGACGATCCGCGCGCCCGGCTTCTCCTTGGCGATGTATTCCAGAAGGATCGAGAACATCTCGCTGTAGTCCGGCCCCGCGATGAACTGATACGGGAAATTCTCAGGATCGTTGATCTCGCTGGCGAAGGACGCACCGGCCATGATCATCGCGTTGCGGCGGATGAGCTCCGGGTTGATCGTGCGCGAAAAGGCGGTCGAGTCGCCGTAGTAGAGATGCATGTTCTCGTTCTGGCTGGTCAGCTTGTTGAAGACCGCCACGGACTGGTCGACCTGATAGCCCGTATCCTCGTAGGCCAGCCGCACCTGACGGCCGTCGATGCCGCCCTGCTCGTTCAGAATCTTCAGATAGTCCTGGATACCGGCCTCGATGGCGACGCCGGCAAAGGCAAAGACGCCGGTGAGCGGGATCGAGCCGCCGATGACGATATCTTCCTTGTCCTGCGCAAAGGCAAGTGTGCCAAAGGCCAGCGCCGACGATGCAGCGAGCGCAAGCAATGTTCTCTTGGTGATTCCGGACATTTCAAACTCCTCCACGGTTTTGGTTATTTCTTGAACGGCCAGAGATGGAAGAACCTCCGTATCCTCTGGACAATCTCCGCCAGACCCTGCGGCTCCAGCACGAGAAAGGCGATGATCAACCCGCCGAACGCGACAGTGCGGATTGGCGACAGAAGCGTTGCGGCGTTGCTGACATAGGGAGAGGCAATCTCCACACCGAAACGCAGTATCTCCGGCACCAGCGTCATGAACGCCGCGCCGATGACGCCGCCGAGGATCGAGCCCATGCCGCCGACGATGACGGCGGCGAGATAGAAGATCGACTCCACTATGGTGAAGCTTTCCGGGCTCACCGAGCGGAAGAAATAGGCCCACATACCGCCCGCGACACCGGCATAGAAGGATGAGATCGCAAAGCTCAGGAGCTTGTAGCGCAAGAGCGGAATGCCAAGCACCTCGGCCGAGATGTCGCGGTCGCGGATTGCGATGAATGCACGCCCGACGCGCGTGCGGAAAAGGTTCGCCGCACCCAGCACCATCAGCGCTGCGATCGGCACGAACAGCCAGTAGAGCTGGAAGTAGGTGGTGAGCTGCGTGCCGAAGAAGGTAGCCGGAGCGACGTTGATGCCGCGCGAGCCGCCTGTGACCGAACTCCAGTTGACGAAGAAGAACTGGAGTATGATCGACGCACCGATTGTCGCGATCGCAAGGTATAGGCCCTTGACCCGCAGGCTGGGGATGCCGACGAACACGCCGACAAGCGCGGCCAGCGCGCCGCCGGCGACGAGGTTGACAAAGAACGGCGTGCCGACGTTCGCCTCCAGCCACGCGACGGTGTAAGCGCCAACCGCCATGAACGCGCCCTGCCCCAGGCTGACGAGGCCGGTATAGCCGGTGAGGATATTGAGGCCCGTCGCGCTGGCGACGTTGATGGCGACGAGGCAGGCAAGATAGAGCCAGTAATTGTTGAGCACGAACGGTGCTGCAATCAGAACCAGCGCGAGGACGCCCATCCACGCCCACTGAGTCCGCGTCGAAAGCAGCGCCTCGTCGGCCAGATATGTCTCGTTGGCTGTCGCTATGCGCATGTCAGAGCCGCTCGATTTCGGTGGTGCCGAAGAGGCCATAAGGGCGGATCATCAACATCAGAATGAGAATGCCGAAGGTGAAGACGAGTTTGTATTCGCCGCCGAGATAGGTTCCGGTCCAGGCCTCGACGAGGCCGATGAACAGCCCTGCGATCAACGCGCCGGCCACGGAATCCAGCCCGCCTACAATGACCACGACCAGCGCCGAGAGGCCGAACGCGCCCATGGTTGGCGCAATGCCGCCGATCTGCCCGAGCAGCATTCCGGCGCCGGCCGCAGTACCGCAGCCGATGATCCATGCGAGCGAGAAGACACCGGGCACATTGATGCCGCAGGAATAGGCGGCCGCCTGATCGGTTGCCGTGGCGCGAAGCGCGACACCGCCGCGCCAGTAGCGGAACAGAACGAGGAAGATGGCGATCACCACCGCGGCGACCACGAAGCTGATTGCGATCTTGCGCGAGACGTACACCTCGCCGAGAAAGATCGGCGCCGATCCCATGAAGTCCGGCAGCGAGCGTGGGTCCGTGCCCCAGATGAACTCGACCAGCCCGACGAGAACCGACCCGAGCCCGACCGTGACCATGAACACGGAGATCGGGCTTTCGCCGAGCATGCGGCGGATGATGCCGCGCTCCACGATGGCGCCGATCAGCCCGCCGCCGGCGATCGCCAGCGGAATGGCGACCCACACCGGCAGGCTCATGCCGGCCGCCAGCGCGAAGAAGAAGTAGCCGCCCATCATCAAGGTTTCGCCGACGGCGAGGTTGATGACGCGGGTTGCCTTGTAGATGAGCACGAATGCCAGCGCGGTCAGCGACAACAGCGCGCCGGAGCCTAGCCCCGCCAGCGACACTTCGATGAAGAACAGGAGATCGCTCATCAGGCCGCTTCCTCCGCAAGCCGCTTCATCAGCGCAGCCGGGTCGCCGCTGCCGAGATAGGCTTCCACCACCTGCGGGTTCTCCTGCACCTCGTGTGGCAGCCCGCTTGCGATCACCTGACCGAAATTCAGCACAACCACATGGTCCGAGATGTCCATGACCATGCCCATGTCGTGTTCGACCATGAGGATCGTCGTGCCCCACTCCTCCTTCACGTCGAGGATGAAGCGCGCCATGTCCTCGGTCTCTTCACGGTTCATGCCCGCCACCGGCTCGTCGAGCAAAAGGATGCGCGGGCGCATGGCGAGCGCTCTCGCCAATTCCACACGCTTCTGCAGCCCGTAGGACAGCGAGGCGACGGGCATGTGCCTGATGTGGTTGATCTCGAGGAAATCGATGATGTCGCGCTCGACCTCGGCGCGAAGTTCCATTTCTTCCCGCGCCGCCGTGCCGAAATAGGCAAGCGCCTGGAAGATGTTCGTCTTCATGTGTGCATGGCGGCCGAGCTTGATGTTGTCGAGCACGGTCATGCCGCGAAACAGCGCGATGTTCTGGAAGGTACGGGCGAAACCCATCCGGGCGCGCTCGGGCGGATGGGTGCGCGACACGTCCTCGCCGTCGAAGCGTATGGCGCCCCGCTGCGGCTTGTAGAAGCCGGAAATGCAGTTGAACATCGACGTCTTGCCGGCGCCGTTCGGCCCGATCAACGCCGTGATCGAGCCCGGCTCGACGCTGAACGACACGTCGTTGATGGCCTTCAGGCCGCCGAAGGATAGCGACAGCCCGGCAACCTCGAGGCTCGCAGGTTTCATCGGCGCGCGCATGGATGCGTCCCGCCGGAAATCAACTCGCCCCCTGTCCGGCCCGTTACGGCAAACCGGCTCATTTCTCCTCCCTTCCCCTTGCTCACGCAGCCTCCCCGCGCATGAAGGGCACCTACAAGAACGAAGCTCCCGGTGAGAGCTTCGGAAATATTCTTTCGACCGGCTCGTCGATGTCGCGACCGGCTCGCTCGAAACCACGCTTCCAGTCGCGCACGTGCCGGAACATCCAGATGCGCGCGCGCTCGACGTCACGCGCCTTGATGGCATCGATGATCTCACGATGCGCGGCAACCATGCGACTGCCGCCCTGGGGCACGCGGCGGCAGATCATCTCCGAAGTCGGAAAGAAAAGCAGTGCGGCCGGCTCGCGCGCCAGTTCGAGAACCCGGTTGCGGGTACTGCGCGCCACAAGCGCGTGAAACTCGGTATCGACATCCGCAAGGCGAATGGGATCGTCCACGACGCTTTCCGCGCGAAGCTGGTTTTCCTCCAGCGCGGCGATGTCGTCTTCCGTGGCGCGCTCGACGGCTGCCTCCACGGCGCCACCCTCCAGGACCTGCGCTGTTTCGTAAAGCTCGCGGAACGTGACCTCGTTGATGATCATCGCCCGGCTCATCCGGCTGGACAGGTTGCGATATCGGGGAACGCAGACGAACAGCTTGCGTCCCGTCTCGCGCCGCACGAAGCCGCTTTGCTCAAGCACGCGGATGCCTTCGCGCACGGTCGAACGGTTGACGCCGAACTGGCGGACAAGGTCGGCTTCGGTGCCGATCTGGTCTCCCGGCTTCAGGCGGCCGGAGGTGATTTCGCGCTCGATGGCGTCGGCCACCATCTCGTAGGCCGAGGGCACCTTTATCCTGTCAAATCTGCCAAGTTCAGTTTCCGACATCGGCCCATTCATGCGAAAATTCGCTTTGTCGGACAATTGGCACTTTTGCGAATTTCGAGTCAATAGCGACGCACCAAAACGGCCTCTAGGAACCCGATACCAATTCGCGCATTGTTGATGCTTCCAGCTGGGGGGATCGCCGTGAGCAAGACCGATAGCGACGAGCGTGAACAGTCGACGACACCCGAGCCGCTTCCTGGCCCGGACAGGACAGTGCGCCGCGATTTCGCACTCACAGGCATTTTCGTTATCCTGGTGATTTACGTGCTCTATTTCGGTCGCGAATTCTTCATGCCAGTCATCCTGGCGTTCCTCTTCGCACTTACGCTGACACCAATCGTCCGCTTCGCCGGGAAGCGCGGCATCCCCGCACCTTTGTCTGCGACTTTGCTGGTAGCGGCATCAGCGTTGGTTCTCACCATCGGAGGCTACCTGCTCAGCGGGCCGATAATGCAGCTCGTTGATGATGCGCCGCAGATCGGACGCGAACTGACCGAGCGCATGAGGGAGCTGCGATCGCCGCTTGACAGGCTGCTCGCCATCTCGCGGCAGATCGACGAAGCGGCGGACACGACAAATGACCAGGGCGTACTGAAAGTAGCTGTACAGCAGCCCGGCATCCTGTCGCAGGCGGCGGGCAACATGCTGAGCGCGGGCACAACGATCGCGATCGTGTTTGTACTGTCCCTCTTTCTGCTGGCTTCCGGCACGCTTTTCTACGAGAAAATCGTACAGTCCTTCACCACGATGACAGAGAAAAAGCGTGCGCTGCGCGTCGTCTACGATGTGGAGCGAGAAGTCTCGCGCTATCTGCTCACGGTCGCCATCATCAATGGCGGGCTCGGCGTCGTAGTGTGCGTCGGCCTCTGGGCTTTGGGCATGCCAACACCCCTGCTATGGGGCGCGATGGCGGCATTGCTCAACTTTCTGCCCTATGTCGGCGCCCTGATGACCATCCTGGTCGTCGCAGTCATCTCGATCGTCACTTTCGATAGCCTGAGCTATGCGTTGATGGCACCGTCATTCGTCATTCTGTGCAATATCATCGAAAGCCAGATCGTCACGCCGCTGGTTGTCGGGCGGCGTCTTGAGCTCAACGCCGTAGCCATTCTCATCGCGGTTGCCTTCTGGTCATGGCTATGGGGATTTGTCGGCGCGTTGATCGCAGTTCCCCTGTTGGTTGTCATCAAGGTGTTCTGCGATCATTTCGAAGGCCTGCAGCAAATCGGCAACTTCCTGTCTGCACAACAGGTGCTCAACCAGGACGACTGACCGAACCGCAAACCAGCTCGACGCCGGGCATCTGTGCGCATGTCTCGGCTCCGACACACAGAGCCGTTCGCAGCCGCGCACCGGCCGAGGCTGCAGTGCTGCGCACTTCTGGCCCATACCCTCCCGTCTGTCTGTTTCAACCCGGCGGTTGCGCCCCCGTTCCGTATCGTCAATTCTGGACGGCGCTATCGAGGAGAATTTCGGGAGGAATGAAATGCTCAGAAGATCGGTTCTTGGACTAGCAGTAGCCGGCGCGATCGCCACCCTGCTGCCGTTTGCGACACCTGCCATGGCAGAATACCCAGAGCGTCCGCTGACGATCATCGTGCCCTGGGGCGCGGGTGGCGGCACCGATGCCACGGCCCGTATCATCGGTTCCATGCTGGAGAAGGAACTGGGCCAGCCGGTGAACGTCGTCAATCGGACCGGTGGCTCTGGTGTCGTCGGCCATTCGGCAATCGCCGAGGCCGATCCGGACGGTTACACGCTGGGCATTGCAACCGTCGAGATCGGCATGATGCACTGGCAGGGTCTCACCGAACTGACCTGGGAAGACTACACCCCGCTTGCGTTGATGAACGAGGACGCCGCGGGCGTACAGGTCGCCGCGGATTCCGGATATGACACGCTGGAAGCGCTTCTTGCAGCCATCGAAGCAGGCGAACCGGCGACGTTCCGGGCCTCCGGAACAGGCCAAGGCGGCATCTGGCACCTGGCAATCGCCGGCATGTTGAACGATCGCGGCATCGACCCCGCCAAGGTTCCGTGGGTGCCGAGCGAAGGTGCTGCTCCAGGCCTACAGGAACTTGTCGCCGGCGGCGTCAACATCGTACCGTGTTCGCTGGTGGAAGCCCGCGCGCTGATCGACGCGGGGCGCGTCAAGTCGCTCGCAATCATGTCCGCCAACCGGGCGGAACTCTTCCCCGACGTGCCCACGCTCAAGGAAGCGGTAGGCTCGGACTGGCAGATCGGCGCCTGGCGCGGCATCGTCGGCCCGGCCGGGCTGCCGGAGGACGTCGCAACGAAGCTGACCGCCGCTCTCGAGACCGTCTACAACAGCGACGACTACCGCAACTTCATGAAGGCGCAGGGATATGGCGTGCGCTGGGCGCCGGGCCAGGAATTCGCCGATTTCATGAGCCAGAGCAACCAGGCGCTCGGTGACACGATGAAGGCCGTCGGCCTCGTCCAGTAGCAACCGGACGGCATGGATGGGATGAAGGGCGCAGCAGCGCCTTTCATCCATCCTGCCGCGCTGTATGCCGCGCGAGGTTTCGATGCGCTTCAGTGACACCATGTTGGGTGCCATGCTGCTGGTCTTCGGGCTGGCGGTCGGCATCTATTCGCAGACCTTTCCGGCAATACCCGGCCAGCGCTACGGGGCAGCCGCATTCCCGACAGCCATCGCCATCGGCTTCGTCGGCTGCGGGCTGCTGCTGCTTGTGCGTGGGTTTCGCGCCGCGCCGTTTCCGCTGATAACGCGCACCGAGTGGACCCGGAAGCCGGGCGCGATGCCGGCGATCCTGGTCACGATACTCTGCGTCGTCGCCTACATTTTCTTCGCGCGCCATCTCGGCTTCATCCCGATCTCGATAATGATCCTGATCGTCCTTTTCAGGATGCTGCGCGTCCCGTGGTGGCAGACGCTTATGTTCGCGTTCGCCGCCGCCTTTGTGTGCGATTTCGTTTTCAGATCGATCCTTCTCGTGCCGTTGCCGCAGGGGTTCATGCCCCGCCTGCCCTGGTAGGACGGAGCCCCGTATGAACGCGATCCTTGCCGCATTCGAACTGGTTTTCACCGTCGATGTACTTCTCACGCTGATTTCGGCGGCACTTTTCGGTCTGCTTGTGGGCGCGGTTCCGGGATTGACCGCGACCATGGCCACAGCGCTTCTGGTGCCGCTCACCTTCTTCATGGACCCCATCCCCGCTGTAGGCGCGATGGTCACCTGCGCGGCGATGGCGATCTTCGCGGGCGATATTCCAGGTGCCTTGCTGCGCATACCCGGAACACCGGCCTCCGCGGCCTATGTGGACGAAGCCTACGCGATGACGCGCAAGGGAGAGGCGGAAAAGGTCCTGGGCGCCTGCGTCGTCTTCTCGGCCATCGGAGGGTTGTTCGGCACGGTCGTGCTGATCTTCGCCGCGCCGGCGCTTGCCGAGATCGCGCTGAAATTCTCCTCGCCCGAATATTTCTGGATGGCGCTGCTGGGACTGACCTGCGCCGCCTTCATCGGTGCTTCTTCACCGATCCGCGGCATGGTGAGCCTGCTGATAGGCCTCCTCATCTCGACCGTGGGACTGAACAACCCGGCCGGCGTGCCGCGCTTCACCTTCGGCTCGACCGACATGCTCGCCGGCATCGACTTCATTCCCGCGATGATCGGCCTCTTTGCGGTTTCGGAAGTGTTGCGCACCATCGCCGCCGGCGCGCCCCCCTGGGACTCGATGCAGACCAAGGTCGGTAACATTTTCCGCGACTGGGGCGCAATGATCAGGACGTATTGGCGCCAACAGGTGCGCGGCAACGTGCTCGGTACAGCGATCGGCGTGCTGCCCGGCGCAGGGGCGGACGTGGCGGCCTATGTCAGCTACGCCATCAGTCGCCGTCTGTCGCGCAATCCGGAGAAATTCGGCACCGGCCATGTCGAGGGCGTGATCGAAAGCACCTCGGCCAACAATTCGTCACTGGCCAGCGCCTGGATACCAGCGCTGGTCTTCGGCATCCCCGGCGACACCATCACCGCCATCGTCATCGGTGTGCTTTATGTGAAGGGCATCAATCCCGGCCCCACACTGTTCCTTTTCAACCCGCAGACCATCTACGCGGTCTTCCTGATCTTCATTCTGGCCAACCTGTTGATGGTGCCGCTTGGCTGGCTCGTCATCAAGCTCGCCAGACACCTGCTGCGCACGCCGAGACGCGTGTTGATGCCGATGATCCTGATCTTCTGTATCGTCGGCGCATTCGCCTCCAACAACGCCGCCTACGGCATCGTGCTGATGCTGGGTTTCGGCGTGCTCGGCTTCTTCATGGAGGAAAACGAGATCCCGATCGCCCCGTGTATCCTGGGCATCGTCATCGGGCCGATCCTCGAACGCAACTTCATCACGACCATGATCAAGTCCGACGGAGCGGTTACCGCCTTCTTCGAACGGCCGATCGCTGCGGCGCTCGGCGCGGTCGTGGTGATTATCTGGTTATCGCTAATCCTAGGGGCCTGGCGGCGCCGCAGCGCAGATGATCAAACCTCCTGACCGGATCAGGCCGTACCGGCATCCGGACTGATCGCCAATGCCATGACAGTGAAAATGAGCCAGTCATTGATTATGTGCGCGCCGGTCGACACCCAGATGTTTTTGGTCACTATGTAGCCGACCAGCAGCACGATGCGGGCCGTCCCTATGACAAGAAAACACTGGACGAAATTCCAGCCATAGGTCGGCAGATGCAGGGCGCCGAAGATCAGGGCTGCCCCCAGCCACGCAACCACGATGGCGCTTTTCCTCGTCATCGCAAGCTTTGAATGACAGAACCATAGAATCGCCAGGAACGGCAGGACGGAAACGACCTCTTCACCGAAGAGCTGGGGGATCGTCCTCGCATAGAACAAGACAAGTCCGCCAGCCGACGAGTCGCCGATGATGCCGCCAACGGGATTGGCATTCATCTCAAAAATCGAACGAATGGCCAGCACGACGGCGACGGAAACGATGAGGTTGGCGACCGCGATACCGACCATCCACAAAAGGTCGTACATGACCGGCTTGCGGAAGAGTGACGTCCACGCAG
This sequence comes from Neoaquamicrobium sediminum, assembly GCF_040970315.1. Taxonomy (NCBI): domain Bacteria; kingdom Pseudomonadati; phylum Pseudomonadota; class Alphaproteobacteria; order Hyphomicrobiales; family Phyllobacteriaceae; genus Neoaquamicrobium; species Neoaquamicrobium sediminum. Next base: position 26,651 of record NZ_JAZHFV010000016.1, read on the forward strand.
CGCCAGCGACCATAGCCAGCGTCGCCAAAGGTATCCCGAAGAAAAGCAGAACCGGTAGCAGGCCGCCAGCCACGGTTCTCAGATTTCCGATCGGTGCTATCAACACGCCGAAGCCGGCAGCCGTACCGATAAGCAGAAGGAGCCATTGAACTCCGGATAGGGAAACGGGGCGTCCGTTGTAAAACGGAAAGTCTCCGGCGGACTCGCGTTCGATCGCGAATAGATCCGGCGGCGCAGGCGCTGCGTTACCGGGCTGTTGATGATGCGCCATAATTCCGTCCTCCATGCCGGGGCCAACGCCTCAAGAGCATCAGGTCGCCATTGACGCGAAAGTCCTGAGGCAAATGCGGCCGGCAGCACCTGCCCACGTCATTAGCGGCATCAACGAAGCGCGGTCACGCGCACCACTTCGGACGGAGACGTCAGCCCATCGAGAGCCTTGCCCACCGCGTCGTCGGCCATCGTCGTCATGCCGCCCCTCAGCGCAGCTGCCTCGATCCTGGCATTGTCGCCGCCCTCGGACGTCAGATGCACGACCTCCTCGCCCAGCGTCAGGATTTCGAACACGGCGATACGGCCACGATAGCCTGCATCGGCGCAACGGGCACACCCGACGGCCTCGAACACCTGATCGCCAGCCCGGAAACCAACGGCCGAATAGCGCGGATCGCCTGCAAGCAGGTCAGGGGCGATGGTAGACGGTCGCTTGCAATGTTCGCACAGCCTCCGAACCAGCCGCTGGGCGACCACGCCGCGAACCGCACCGACAAGCAGGTAGTTCTCGATACCGAGATCGCGCAGACGCGTAAATGCTGCGGCCGCCGTATTGGCGTGGACCGTGGTCAATACGAGGTGGCCGGTGAGACCGGCCTGAACCGCCGCCCGCGCCGTTTCCGGGTCGCGCACTTCGCCGACGAGTATGATGTCAGGGTCCTGACGCACGAAAGCGCGGATCGCCGACGAGAATGTGAGGTCGATGGCCGGCTGCACCTGCGACTGGACGATGCCGGGTATCTGGTACTCGACCGGATCCTCGATGGTGACGATCTTGCGGCCGGGATCGTTCAGGCGAGACAGGGCGGCAGCCAGCGTGGTCGTCTTGCCGCTGCCGGTAGGACCTGCGACGACGATCATGCCATGCGTATGCTCCAGAAGCCTGTGCAGCGTTTCCATGTCACGACCGCGCAGGCCAATGCTGCCGAGATCGACCAGCGCACCGTCGCGCTGCAGGATACGCATTACCAGCGTCTCGCCGTGGATCGACGGAAGCGTTGCGACACGCATCTCGATATCGCGATCGCGCACCTTGAGGCGCATGCCACCATCTTGCGGCCGGCGACGTTCTGCAATGTCGAGCCCCGCGAGCACTTTGACACGCGAGACGATCGGCTCACCCATATCGGCAGCCGGAGGCGTCATGACCCGCAACACGCCGTCGATGCGGAAACGCAGAACGAGCCGCCCGCGCATCGGCTCGAGATGAATGTCGGTCGCCCGCAGGTCGACCGCCCGCCGGAAAATGTCGTCGACGGCCATGACCACCGGCGCGCCGCTCGCCATGTCCCGCAGGTCGGCAATCGCCTCTTCCGACGATAGTGACGCTTCAGCGACTCCCTCCGGAGCCTGCGCGTCCGCGAGCCGCTCCAGACGCGCTTCCATGTCGGGTGCGGAGACAACGCAGAGCTCGGCATGCTCGTCAAGCACGGCGAAAAGAGCATCGAGCGGCTCATGATCGCCCGGATGAAGCGCACCCACGAGGCGCGTGCCGTCCGCACCGCGCAGCGGAAGAAGCCAGTTGTCGACTAGAAACCTTTGCGAAAGGTCCGACGCCGCAATCTCCATGTCTTCCAGAGCGGCCCCATCCAGCAGCCGCACCCCATAGCAGCTGGCAAGGAAGGCCGCCAATGCATCGGCGTCGACGAGCTGAGCGTCAACCAGGCGGTGCAGATCGGAGGCGCGGGTTACGCCACCGGCACCGACCACACGCTCCATCGCGCCGAGCCCGGCGAGACCGGCATCCGCAATCGCCTCGAGCATTGCCCGACCCTGGAGCGCCGGATCGTGGATATTCATGCCTTTTCCTTGCTGGCTCGCCGTCACTGTCCGTCAGATGCTGTCTCATCTGCAACAGGGTCACGCATTCCTGTTAAGGAGAAATGGGAAAACAGGTAGAACCGGTTGTCAAGCTGAACTGCGCTGCGATAGAAGTCTTTATAATAAGTAAATGTCGCGTACTTGTCGGGGTATTTTAGTGAAAGTCGGGAGCGGGGACATCGTCGCGGCGAAACGCGCGCGTTTCGCGACAGTGCTGGGCGCCGCTGCCCTTTTGCTGTCAGCCTGCGTTTCCGGCAAGAATATCGAAGAAGCCATGCGGCCCGACCCGCTTGAGCGGGCAACCAATGCCGACCTGACGGCAAGAAATCCATCGGGTGGCGGCTTTCTCTCGTCTTTCGGTTTCGGCCGAGGCAATAGCTCCCAGGCGCAGCTCTATGGCGGCACGGACCGCACGTCGGTCGTGGCGCAGGCAAGCGAGTTGTCTCGTGTCGTCACCAGCGGGGAAACCTTCGAGGTCAATCTCGACGGCGCCGAAGTTGCGGTGGCCACGCGCACGATCCTCGGTGAGATCCTGCGCATCAGCTACGTGATCGACCCGCGCGTCACCGGACAGGTTTCGATCGTGACGGCAAGACCCGTACCGGCAGCCGAGATCCTCTCCATGTTCGAGGCTTCGCTGCGCAGCAACGACATCGCACTGGTCCGCGAAGGCAACCGGTTCAGGCTCATGGTGGCCGCGGAGGCCATGGGCGTGGCCCAGCTTGACCAGAGCGTCACCATCCAGCCCGGCTACGGCGCTACCGTTCTCCCGCTGCGCCATGTTTCTGCCGATACGATCCTTCCGCTGCTCGAAAACTTCGTGACGCGCCAGGGCATGGTGCGCGCCGATGCCGGGGGCAATTCGCTGATATTCCAGGGCACCGCGGAGGAGCGTCGCGCGGCGATCGCCGCGGCGCGCTCATTCGACCAGGACTGGCTCGCCGACCAATCGGTCGGCCTGTTCCCGATCGAGAATTCGACTCCTGCCGCGATGATCCCCGAGCTTGAGCGTGTTCTGGGCCTGAACGAGGGCGGCCGGGGCCGCAACACGGTTAGCCTGCAGCCGATCGAGCGCACAAACACGATCATGGTCGTCGCGCGCACGAACCAGTTGCTGCATCGCGCCGCGAGCTGGATCAAACGTCTTGATACGACGAATGTCGCCGGCTCCAACCTGCGTGTCTACCGGGTGCAGCACGCCGATGCCCGTCGGCTGGCCTCCATGGTCAACGCCCTCTTCACGGGTGGCGCCTCCGCGCAGGACGACCCGTCGCGTCAGTTCCCGCCGGGCTCCAGGCCGACGCTGCAGCAGGGCACCGATGAGCCGATGGCCATGGCATCGGCGATGACCGGGGAGCAGAATAATGGCGAAGCCTTCGCAGCCGAACAGCCGCAATTCTCGGCGCCCGTTGGCGGCGGCCAAGCCTTGCTGGAGAACGTGCGCATAACGGCTAATCCGGAAAACAACTCGATTCTGATCTACGCGCGCCCGGACCAGCAACGTGTCATCGAGCAGGCAATCATTGCTCTCGACCGGCCGTCGGCGCAGGTGGCAATCGAGGCCACCATCGCGGAAGTAACGCTCACGAACGATCTGCGCTACGGCGTTCAGTTCTTCCTCAAATCGCAGGACTTGGGGCTCGGAGACGATGACGGCTCGATAGGACTTTTCCGCGATGTTGGCGCAGCCGCGATTGACCGCGTGCTGCCCGGCTTCAACCTTCTGCTGGGGCCTGAAAGCGATCCCCGTTTGATCATCGACGCCCTGCGCGGCGTGACGGAAGTCAAGGTGCTGTCGTCACCATCCGTGGTGGTACTCGACAATCGAACCGCCAGCCTGCTGGTCGGCGACGAGGTGCCCGTCGTGACGCGCACGGCACAGACGATCGACGATCCCGATGCCCCGATCGTCAACAACGTGGAGTTCCGCAACACAGGCGTCATTCTGAACGTCCTGCCGCGCATCACGGCCAACGGCACCATCAACCTGCTCATCGAGCAGGAGATCAGCTCGGTTGCGCGCGGTTCGCCGGCGCTGACGCCGACGATCTCGCAACGTAAGGTCAACTCGACTGTTTCTGTCGCCAGCGGCCAGACGGTCCTGCTGGGCGGCCTCATCAGCGAAAACCAGACCAAGGGCCGCGACGGCATCCCGATCCTCGGCGACGCCCCCATCATCGGCGATCTTTTCCGCACGAACACCAACCGGGCGACCAGAACCGAACTGATCGTGCTGATCCGCCCACAGATCATCCGCGACAGCCTCGATGCGCAGAACGTGGCGGAGCAGATGCGCTCTCAACTGCGTGTCATGGGAACGCCGAGCCGCAACGTGCCGCTGCAGCGCCCGGCACGCACGCTGATCGAATGACCCTGCCGCGGGTGACGTGGCAGGCCATCGCGATCATGGCCTGTCTCCTCGCCGCCGCCACCCTTCCGCCGATGCTCGATAAACCGTCTCTGCAGCAAGCGGCCTGGCTATTGCTCTGTGTTCTCGCCGCAGCAATCGCGGTCGAAGATCTCGCGCGCATGCTGATTCCCGATGGCTACACGGCTGCGATAGCTGTCGTTGGGGCGGCACTCGCCTTTACCACGCACGGCTGGGCAGGCCTTGGCGTGGCGGCGATCGAGGCGGCAATTCTTGCCGCCGGTCTAATGCTGATGTCGCTGTTTTATGAACGGCTGAGAGGCCGGTCCGGGCTCGGCTTCGGAGACGTCAAACTTCTGTCGGCATGCGCGCTGTTGATCGGGGTATGGGGTGTGGGCATGCAGATTCTGTTCGCATCCGTCGCCGCGCTCGTGTTCACGGCGCTCCGCGCCGCTCGCCGCCGGCGCCCTTTGAAGGCAGTCACTCGCATTCCCTTCGCGACCTTTCTCGCGCCTGCCCTTGTCCTCGTATGGGCCTGGGCCGTTCGGTAACTGCCAGTCACCAGTCCCACGCAAGGCCGAGGCGATAGAGTCCAGTCTGCGTGTTTTCGCTCCTCGGGCGAAGTGGGGTGCGCGCGCGACGGATGAACCTCTGAAGGTGAGGCGGGCAGGATGACAACGATCCCGGGAAATCTGCAAAGTGGCGCGCATTGGCGCGATTTGCAGAAGCATGGCGCTTCCAAGGGCTTGGAAGACGGCACCGCATTCTTCAACCCTCCCCTGCCCAAACCCGACGGGCTGCCCTTCAAGCCAGGTCCTGTTGCCGACGGCTTGCCTGCGATGCCCTCCCCCGTTGTCGAGGGGTTGCCTTTCATGCCGGCACCGGTCGTGGATGGGTTACCTTTTATGCCGCCCCCGAACATTGACGGCCTCCCCTTTGTGCCCGCGCCGGGCGTCGACGGCCTGCCTATGATGCCGCAGCCCACAATTGATGGTCTGCCCTTCATGCCCCAGCCCAGAGCCGACGGCTTGCCCTTCGTGCCTGAACCGGGAATTGACGGCCTGCCGATGATGCCCGGATCCGACCCTGTGATCGACGGCCTGCCGGTCATGCCCTACGATCCGCCGAAGGAAACGGACAAGGCAGCGCCCGGCGACAAGGATCCGCTTGATGTGGCCAAGAAGCGGCTGGCGGAGGACTTTGCGACCCGGATGCTGGAGAAGAAGAACCTGACGGATAGCGCGCTGGGCGAGTGAGCGTCCGACACCCTCCTGCGGCGGCTCTCAGCCGCTTCCGCCCATAAGCCGCAGGCATTCCTGGATCAGTTCCTGCGTGGCGCATGAGGCAGGCATCTCCGCCCGGGGGCGGGCGTAGGCGACCTGCTGCCATGGCCGGGGGCTTGATCCCGATATCTCGATCCGCACAAGTGTCGGCAACCTACGCTGATCGGTCCACTCGTCGACGAAGGCGCCGTCAACTCCGCGGTAGGAGAGCGAAAGCCGCACATCTCCGCGCATAAGCGGCAGGTCTTCGCCGTTGCTACCTAGGTCTGACCCGTAGTCGCGGCGCATCCGCATGATGGCAGCCTCGCCGTCAACCGAGCCATATCCGTAGGTGACCCGGTCAAGCCCTGCCCTGCGCTCGAAGCCAAGCGCCGGCCGCACGAAACTCAAAGATTGCGCATTGCCTTCGAAAGTACCGGCAACCGTACCGGCGTCAAAAATCAAAGTCGGCTGTGCCGCCTCGATTTCCTCCACCATGCGATCGAGCACGATCGCTGCCACGTCTTGATTGGCGCTGAGGAGCGTGATGCGATGCCACTGACCGGCCCAGCTACCCGTATACATCGCGATGCCCGCGAAAAGGATCGAGGCCAGCAAGAGCGCCAGCAACGCCTCGATCAAGGTGAAGCCACACATCGCCCTGCTGCGGCCGGCAAGGCTCAAAGCGGAGCGCTCCGAACTGTTTCGAGGATCTGCGCCGACGAGACCGATGGCTGACTCACGCTCAGCGTGTAGAGCTGCCAGCCGGCGCGTCGCAGATCCGACGTGTTCTCATCTATGCGTGGACGTACCTCGACCCGGAAATCGCCCAGCGTGAAGTCTCCTGCCCGCAGCGGGTTGACCGCCATGGCCGCTGCGGCGGCAAGTTGCAGATTGGCGCGCCTTTCTACCGAACGCTGAAGTCCCCCGAAGGAGCCGGATATTCCCGATATGATCGAGGCTACCGGGACGATGAGGACCAGCGCGATGACGAAGGCCGCCATCACCTCGATCAACGTAAAGCCGCGCCGCGTCCTTTTCATTGCGACGCCAGTTCGACGCGGCCGGTCAGCCAGTCGACGCGCAGCCGCGTCTCATATCCCGCTCCCGCCAGGGTAAGCACGCCACCGCAGGAACGCCCGTCCGGCAGGAAGCGCAAAGCACGGCGTCCGGCATCGACCGGGCACTGATTGGACGTTGACCAGACAAGACGGATCCCTTCATGAACCTCCAATGGCTCGCCTGCCCCCTCGATCAGGCCCTCCATCGCATCAACCACCACATCGGTTGATGCGCGGCCACGGATGGCGTCGGTTCTTGCCTGCCGGAAAATGGCTGCTGCCCGCACGGCATCGGCCTTCACGTCGTTTTGCGAAAGCGAATTGCTTGGCACAGGCATGAGAACATAAGCCGCAAGGGCTATGACAGCGAGGGTCAGCACCAGATCCAGCAAGACCACGCCCCGCCGCGAATCGCGGTTGCAGCGAAAGCCGGAGCGGCGGCCGGCAGTTTGGCTACTGCGTTGCACCGACCCCGTCCGGCCCCATGGTCACGATGGTGTAGGACCCGCCGTCGGCTGAATATCGGTACTCCTGGCCCCACGGATCCAGAGGAACCGCGCCGCCGCGCAGATACGGACCGCTCCAGGACCGAGCCCCCGAAGGCGCCTCGACCAGGGCCCGCAGGCCTTCCGACTGCGTCGGGTAGCGGCCGACATCGATGAAAAAGATGTCCAGCGCACTTGAGAATGCTCTGATCTGCAACTCGGCCGCACGTTCGCGCGACTCGGTCAATTGCCCAATCAGGCGCGGGCCAACCAGCGCCGAGATAAGCCCGATGATGGCGAGCACCACCAGCATCTCGACCAGAGTAAAGCCGGCACGGCGGCGACGCGACCTGTTGCGCGGCTTCGCCTTGGCTGCATCGGACAGCGCCACAGCTAGATCACCCATGCTCCCACCCTATCGCACCAGTTCGTTGAACGACATCAGCGCGGACATGATTGACACGATCATGCCGCCGATCAAGACGCTTATGATGATCACAGCGGCAGGACCGATGAAGCCAACCAGCCTCGAAAGCTGGCGCTCCAGCGTTGCTTCATAAAAATCCGCGGCGCGATAGGCAAGCCCGCTGAGGTCACCACTTTCCTCGCCGATCCTTAACATCCGCACGGCCAAGCCCGGCAGCGCCATGATCTCCAGCGCCTCGCCGATCCGGCGTCCCTGTCGCACGGCATCGGAGGCGCGTTCCGCCCGCCTATCTGGGTCCGCAGGGTCAATGGCGTCACCGATCAGCTTGATCGCAGCCGGCACGCCGACCCCGGCTTCGACCATGATGCCCATCAGGCGCGAAAAGCGCGCAGTTCTATAGCTCATTGCGATGTCCGACAGAAAAGGCAGGCGTGAAACGAATTTGCGCAGACGCGCGCGAAATGCAGGGCGCCGTCCTGCAAGCAATCCCACGAGAAGCAGCAGCGCCGCGCCAGCCAGAATGAGGTCGCGGTTGTCGCGGATGCCACGCGACACGGCAAACATGAACTCGACAAAGCCGTTCGCCTGGCCGGTCTGTGCCAACACCGGCTCGAACTGCGGCACAACACCGATGAGGAAGAAGGTCATTACCGCCATGACGCCGACAAGCAGGAAAGCGGGATAGCGAAGTGCTTCGGCGACTTTGGCGGCAAGCCCCTCGAAGCGCTGGCGTTCTTCTGCGACGCGGGCGAGCAGCATCGGCAGTCGTCCCGCACGTTCGGCAATCCGTACCATCGCGATCTGAAAAGGCGGAAACAGGCGCGGCCAGTCCTCCAGAGCCTGCGAGAACGATCGCCCGTTCGCAAGTTCACCACGAAGCCGCGAAACGACCGGCCGCAATCGACCATTGTCGAACTCGCGTTCCATGATGGACAGCGCCTCGTCAACGCGAATTCCCGCATTGATCATGATCGACAGATCTGAAAGGAAGCGCGTCACCTGCGGGGCAGAAACGCTCAGCCGTTGCGCACCGCTACTCGCTGACCCCGATTTACGTTCATCCACGCTGACGGGTATGAGCCCGCGCCGGTCGAGAATGCGCAGAACTGATTCGGCATCCGCCGCTTCCAGTTCGCCCGTTTCCAGTCGCCCGTCCTGCGTAACCGCTTTGTAGGCGTAGCCCGCCATGAGTGCCTTTTTACTCCACTAGCGCCGTGAAGCTGCGCCCGACCATATCGATGATCCCGCCCTGTTGGGGGATGTCCCGATTTCTAGATCAGAGGCATGCTTCCTACAATGTCCCTGCGGCAGCCACAGCCTCTCACGACGCCTCGCCGGGGAAGGCATTCGTGGATTTTCGGCGAGGCAAACTCCGGAAGTCTTCAGCCAGCAAATTTTCTTGTTCTGCTCTCGGACTGATTGCAACTAGTACATTTTATACATGCTTACGCCCTAAGTGTTCAATTGACTTTCCGCTTCGTAATCTCGATAGTCACGAAGGGTGGATTCTAGTCACCTTGTTGGGTTCACGCGTGAGAAAGGCGTCGCCGCTGAGGGTGGGTGGCGCCTGATTTTGCGCATTTTTTTTAAAATCTCCAGAAATTCGAAGGAGGCTTGAATGGTGGGGAAGACAGTTGCCTTGAGAAAGCAGCTGCTGGGGGCGATTGCGTCCGGCCTGTTTCTCGCTGGTGGCATGATGGCGACGCCATCGATCGCTGCCGACGCCGCGCCCGCTGCCGTTGCGCAGAAGGTTGAGGGACATAACGAGCTTTGGTCCAAGCTCACAGCCGAGCCGGGCGCGAAGCTGCCCGTGATCGTGCAGTTCAGCATGCCTGCACTGCCTGACGCTGCGGCTTTCGCAAGCGCCAAGGCAGCAGACGATGCCCAGACCAAGGCGATCCATGCCGCGCAGGACAAGATCCTGGGCGCCGTCCTGCCGTCCGGCACGCTGTCCTCGGCCCAGTCGGCCGAGGAGCGGAACCTGAAGCGGATGGATTTCTCGCCGATGTTCGGCATCCTCGCCGATGCGGACGATCTCGCGAAACTGGCCGCCAACCCGAACGTAACCGTGATTCAGGAGGACGTCCCTGTGCCTCCTTCGCTCACCCAGTCGTTGCCGCTGATCCAGATGCCCGCAATGTATTCGGCCGGCGCGACGGGCAACGGATATTATGTTGCGGTTCTCGACACTGGCGGGCGTAGCAGTCACCAGTTCCTGTCCAGCCGTATCGTTTCGGAAGCCTGCTACAACACGATAAATTCGACATATGGATCGACGAGCCGTTGTCCCGGTGGCGCTCAGGCGTCCACCGCTCCCGGATCGGGTGCCGATTGCACGGCCAGCAACATCTATGGCTGCGGCCACGGCACACACGTCGCCGGCACCGCTGCGGGCTTTAACACCGCGCCGCAGTCGGGCCAGCCGTCCAATGGCGTTGCGCGCGACGCCCGCATCATCTCTATCAACATCTTCGCGCAGTTCCCCGCAAGCCAGTGCGGCGGGCTGCCGGCAGGCTACAATAGCTGCGTGTTGACCTTTACCAGCGATCAGATTAGCGGCCTGGAGCGTGTGTATGCGCTGCGCAACACGTACAACATCGCTGCAATCAACATGAGCCTCGGCGGCGGGCAGCATTTCAGCAATTGCGACAGTGACTCGCGCAAGCCGATCATCGACCAGCTCAAGGCGGCGCGCATCGCAACCGTCATCGCCGCCGGCAACGAATACTACACCAATTCGGTCGGCGCGCCTGGCTGTATCTCGAGCGCCGTGACCGTTGGTTCGGCGACGAAGAGCGATGTCAAGTCCGACTTCTCCAACTGGGGAACGCTGATCGACGTCGTGGCGCCCGGCTCAAGCATTGTTGCTTCCTACATTAACGGCAGCAGCAACTCGCAGTTCTCGTCGCTCTCTGGCACGTCGATGGCTTCTCCGCATGTGGCGGGTGCTTTCGCGGCCATTCGTACCGCGCATCCCAATGCAACCGTCGATCAGATCGAGAATGCCCTGAAATCCACGGGCACGGGCATTTCGGCGCACGGCGTCACCAAGCCGCGCATCAACGTCAACAGCGCCCGGCTCGCGCTCGGTGGAACCACGCCTCCACCGCCGACCGGTCCGGCCAACAACAATTTCGCCAATCGCATCGCCGTGGCCGTACCTGCCGCCGGGTCGACCCGCACGGTAACGGGCTCGAATGTCGGCGCCACGGCGGAGACCGGCGAGCCGTTCCATGCCGGAAGAACGGGCGCGCGGACCAGTGTCTGGTGGCGTTATACGCCCACAGCCTCGGGTTCGATCACCATCACGACGGCCGGCAGCAGCTTCGACACCGTTCTCGCAGTCTATACGGGCTCTTCGGTCGGCGCCTTGAGTTCAGTGGCTTCGAACGATGACGTGGCCAGCGGGAACCTTCAATCCAGCGTGACGTTCAACGGCACAGCCGGCACTCAGTACCAGATAGCGGTTGCGGGTTATAACAACGCTACCGGCAACGTCCGTCTCAACGTCACGGGTGGCGCTGCGTCTACGGATCGTCCTCCGCACGATGATTTCGAGGTGCGCCGGAACGTTTATCCGCCATCACGCGTCGGCTCCAGGCGGACGGTTACGTCGACCAACCACTATGCGACGGCCCAGCGTTTCGAACCGATCCATGCCGGTTGGGCGAACGCCCGCAACAGCGTGTGGTATCGCTTCACCCCGCAGAGCACAGGCCGCGTGGTCATCGACACCAGGGGCAGTGATTTTGACACTATCCTCGCAGTCTATGTCCGTGGCTCCCTGCGTCACCTTTCGGAGATCGCCTCCAACAAGGACTATCGGGGCTTCGGCCGCCAGTCGCGGGTTCACTTCCGTGCGATCGCCGGCCGCCAGTACCAGATCGCGATCGCCGGCTACGGCAACCGCAGCGGCAACATCCGCCTGAACATCGTGGGCGGCGAGCCGGGTCGCGGCACCTATGCGGTCGGCGCAAACTC
>NZ_JAZHFV010000017.1:0-33340 GCF_040970315.1 Neoaquamicrobium sediminum
GTGTTCCTTTCAGCAGGAGTTGGTGTCGACAACCAAACCCTACCGGAAAGCGCCGATGACCGCCGCGCTAACCAGCTACACCACGTCTCGGGACGTCACCAAACGAACCACGGCTTCTTGCAATATGGACGGCAACTTCAGAATATGCAGGAACAGTACAAGCGATCGCACTGGACGTTTGTAGGCATGACGACATCTTCCAACGCCGTTCGGGCATTTGGCGGATTTATGGTCGCCTTCTGGCTTGCAATGGGCCCGGCCGCCGGCCAGGAGGAGGTTCTGCGCTGGCGCATGAACAGCCTGCTCTATCCGAAATTGTTCGGCGAAGCGGGCGAGCGGTTTGCACAAACTGTGCTGCGCCTGTCAGGTGGAACCTTCGTCATTGAGGTGCATGACCGACTCGTGCTCGACCAGGAAACCTTCGGCGCGTTGGAATCCGGCTTGATCGACGCTGTCTGGGGGTCGGCGGGCCACCACCACCGCGAAGACCCTGCGCTGACGATCTTCACCGGCTTTCCCTTCGGTCCCGATCCAGCCGGCTTCACAGCCTGGATGCAGATGGGTGGTGGCGCCGAGGCATTGGAGGCGATATATGCTCGGCATGAGTTGAAGAGTCTTTATTGCGGTATCCTGCCGGCGGAAGGCGGCGGCTGGTTCCTCGAACCAGTCAGCAGTTCTGCGGACCTTGACGGTCTGGCAATGCGCAGTTTCGGCTACGGCGCTCAGGTGCTACGCAAGCTGGGCGTCGTGCCCTACGAACTTCCGGCTGGCGAAATCCGCTCCGCATTCGAAGCCGGCCTGATTGGCGCGGCGGAATTCTCCTTACCTTCGATCGATTCCGAGCTCGGCATCGCCGAGATCGCCAAGCACCTCTATTTTCCCGGATGGCAGCAGCCGGTCACGTCGCTCGAAATATTGATGACCGAACAGAGGTGGAGGGCCCTTTCACCGGCCAACAAGGCGACACTGGAAGCAGCCTGCGGTGATACGCTGTCTTGGACCGCGGCTGAGGCGACGGCACGGCAGATTGAAGCGCTCGCATCGCTGCGCGCCGCCGGTGTCGAGTTTCATACCTGGCCGGATGGAATCCTTGCCGAATTACGACAGGCATGGGACGAGGTCATCGCCGAGGAAGTTGCTCGCGACTCGACGCTTTCCGAGGCATGGGAAGGCTTTATGCGCTTTCGTGAGGACTATGCCGATTGGCAGGCGCGAACCCATGTCGACTGGACAGGCTCAACCGCGCATGCCGGCAAGCCTTAGTCCGTCGAGGACTAGCCGCAGATCTTCTTCGTTGGAGAGGCCGTAGAGGGACTGCGCAACAGCCGATGCGCTTCTTTCCGGTCGGCGCGCCAAAGCCGACTCGACCACCCTGGACGCCTCGTCGGTCCGGCCGGCATGGGCGAGGCTTGCCGCGAACAACCATCCCGACCACCACCGCGCATTGGCAAACGTGCCCGCGCCGTAGAGCGGGCCGAGTTGCTCTGCTGCCTGGGTGGGCTCGCCGGCGAGCAGGTAGCTAAGGCCCGCGATCTGGTGATACCAGTCAGGCGGCGACTGCTTGAGGAGCAGAGCCTGTTCGATCATGCCGACCGCTTCCGTCGATCGGCCCGTCAGGGCAAGCGCTTGCGCGAGCACGGCGAGATTGTCGGGATCGTCGCCGTCGATGGCGACCGCCGCGCGGGCGCTTGCAAGGGCATCGACCGAAGACCGCTTGTCAGGGAACGGTGCGAGCAATCGCATCTCCGCGAGCAGCCGGTGCGATCGCGCGCTTCCACCTGACGCGACGGCGCGTTCAACAAGGCTAAGCGCCCGCTCCATCTCGCGCCGGCCACCACCCCACGCTAGGTGCTTGACCTCCAGCCAGTAGGTAAGCCCGAGGCTCGCCAGCGCATCGGAATTTCCGGGCTCGGTGGCGAGTGCCGTCTCCAGCAGCCTGCGCGCCTGCTCGTTGTCCTCGCGTCTCCGCCAGTCTCGAGCCTCCAAGAAGGCATTCGCCTGCCCAACTAGGGAATTGGCCGCAACGGGCTCGACCACACGTTCATTGTCATGAAGTGCCCACGACAAACCTGCTGCCGCCACGGCCAGTGCCAGCGCAACGACCCCAGTTCGCATGTCGCGGAGTTTCGTGATCGGCGGCAAGGGAAACTGCGAATCCGAGCCTGGAACCGCCAGCGCATATCCCCTCTTCGGCACCGTACGCAACAGGTCGGCGGCTCCCGGGCCGAACGCCCGCCGGATATCGCTTATGCAATGGGCAAGTGAATCGTCAGACACGAATACGTTCGGCCAGGCCTCGTTGACGAGATCATCCTTGCTCACCAATTGGCCACACCGCTCGGCCAAAACCTCAAGCACGCGATAGGATTTTGGCCGCAGGAACCTCTCCGCGCCGGTGGCGTCCTCAAGGCGACCTCGCGCCCTGTTTAGGGTGAAGTCGCCGAAACGAATTGAGCATTGTTGATCCAACGCCGGCTCCCAAGCCAACTTCTCCGAGATTTGTAGCACAATTTCAGGCTTCTTTCAGCGCCCTTTCATTACTTGCCTCATCACTCGGCAGATCCTCGAAGTTCACCTTGATGCGAGGACAGCTGTGCGTACCGCCATCAGAAACACCGCTACCGTCCTGTTCCTAGCCGGCGCCGGGCCGGCTGCCGCCGAACCGCTGCAGCCACCGCCCCTGCTCGACACCATCGCGCTCTGGCTAGAAGTCAATTTCGATCTGCCGGCGGCGCAGAAGCACCCGACACTTGCCACGCTGCCAGCGGCAGAACTCGTGGAGATCCGCTACGGAGCGGGATCTTCCGTTTCGCCCGGCGAGGTTGTGGCCGTATATGACGACAGCGGCACCATCTATTTCACGGAAGGTTGGACGGGCAGCAGCGTAGCGCAGCTGTCGGTGCTGGTCCATGAGATGGTGCATCACCTGCAGACATCAGCCGACATGCGCTTTGCCTGCCCCGGCGAGCGGGAGGCGGTCGCTTACCGTGCGCAGGAAGCCTGGCTCCAATTGTTCGGCATGAGCCTTGAGACTACCTTCGGCATCGATCCCGCGATGCTGCTCTTCGCCACCGCCTGTACACATTGAATTGAGTCCGATTGGAAATATCGAGCGCTAACTGAAAACAGGTTGGGCTGACGAAAAAGTGTGAGCGTGGCCGATGCAGAATACGACCCATGGCGCTAAGGCAACGATGACGCCACGATTGGGCCACTTCTTGAGATTGTTGACGTACGAACGGACGAGTCGCAGATATTGTTGTCGCTGCCCCAGTTAATCGGCCGCCCTGAACTGCAATACGGCCGTGGACATCAACCGCCAGGAAGGAGCGAACGACTATGGCGTCGGGTCACGAGGGCGGTTGCCTCTGCGGTGCAGTCCGCTATCAAGTAGCCCCGCATCGCGGCAACGGCTACCATTGCCACTGCACCGCCTGCCAGAAAATGACCGGAGCGTCCTACCTCGTCGAGCACTGTTTCGCGCCGGAGGCGTTTGAGCTCCTAGCAGGCACGCCCAAGGTCCATGCCCATGTATCCGGCGGCAGTGGGAAGCAAGTCTACATCCATTTCTGCGCCAACTGCGGTACCAAGCTCTATCTGACCTTCGAGCGCTGGACCGAAACGCTCAACATATTCTCAGGAACGCTCGACGACCCAGCCGTTCTCGACTTCTCCCCCGAGACCATCCGTCAGATTTTTGTCGATCGCGCACCCGGCGGAACGCTGATTCCGCCGGGCTACGAGACATTCAGCGGCCATTGCGACCCGGCGGATGGGAGCATTGCCCTGCCGGTCGTATTCGAAGAAACGCTTCTGGTGGGTGGCTCGATATCAGGCGATGTTGGTCCTCATGTCGGTGGCTGCTTGTGCGGTGACGTGCGCTACGAGGCGAGAAGCGACCCGTCTCTGATAGTGATTTGCCACTGTGAATTTTGTCGCAAGGCGCTCGGCGGAGCGCCAAATTTCCAATGCCTGTTCCCGCCTCAAGATGTGACCGTGACTAGCGGCCGCCCCGCAACCTATGCCCAAAGTTCGACCGGCGGCGGCAAGATGGTACAGTTGAATTTCTGCACGCGATGCGGCGGCGGATTGTGGCTCGCCAGCCAAAGCTTTGCCGAAGTCGCGGTCTTCCGCGGCACGCTCGATCAGCCGAACCGGATTATGCCTGCACGAGAAAACACGACACAGATCTTTTCCGATAGCGCGATGCCATCGAGCATGATTGTCGCTGGTGTGCCAACCTATCGCGGTGCTTCAATGCAGGACGGTAGATCAGCTGACGCGAGGGTCTTCGAAAATCACCGACTTGCCCGAGCGGCGAGGTAATAATCATGATCCGGAGGATACGGCATGCGCGCACTGCAATTTACGGCTGGTTCGCCCTTTGCGCGTGGCGTTAGGGTCATTCTCGACGAACTCGGCCTGGATTGGGAGCGTCGCGAAGAAACCACTTCGGCGACGGTGGCAGAACGGGCCGCTGCAACGCCGACCCTTCAGGTTCCGATACTGTGGGACGGCGACCGCATACTCTGGGAAAGCGGCGTCACTGCCGAATACCTCCTGCGCGAATATCGGCGTCGACCTGCTGTGCAGCCTCCGCTGGCGGCTGCATTGGCCCGGCCCGAACGCGAATGGGATGACCGCCTTGTTTTCGCAACAATCCAGACTCTCGGCACTGCCGTCACCACCGTCAGCCAGATGACCTGGACCGGCGTCCGTCATTGCGAAAACGAGTATCTTGCCCGATGCGCCAACCGCTTACCCCATATCTTACAATGGCTGGATGCGCGGATTTCTCGTGAAGGTGGATTCTTTGACGGGGAGCTTTCCGCCCAGGACATCTTCCTCGTCTGCCATCTCGAGTTTATCGTCAATCGACCGCTCGGGCTCGATCCGGCTCTCGTCCGTTTCCCCAGCATCGAGGCCCTGATACGGCGCCTGCGTGACCGCGCATCCTTCCAAAACAATCCTATCCTGTGGTGGGAGCCGGAAGTGACTAGCAAGGCCATGGACAGCAGGACGCCAGGTTCTAACTAGGCCGTAGGGGTAGAGTGCTCTGCCTGCTTCGCGACTAATCGTGTCCGGCGGGGCGACACACGCGACAGAGCCGTTCTCGACGAATGCGGACCGGGTATCACGTGAATGCAGCAAGCGCGTCGAAGCTCAGTGCTTTGAAACGCGGTAGCATTGTGAAGGGCCGGTTGGCTGCTTTGATTTATGCAGTAGTGCAGATCGCTGTTGTCGGTACTAAGTGCTCGCGCCGCGACGTTAACTGCAATCCTTGCCTACGGCGGGCTCGCCTGAGACGCGCCGCTGTCACGGTCAACACGATGCGAGTTCTTCCAACTGCCTGATTTCTTCAGGTCGCTCTTTCGTTCTCTGGTAGAACCAGCGGTCCATTGTCTCTATCAAAAGGGCTTCTCCGCTGAGGAAAAGGCGGCCCTCCGCGATTTCGCGCGAAATGCTCGTGCGGCTGAGGAGTATCGAGCAAATGGATAAGCAGTCCGTCTCGATGTAGAGATCGATATCGAACCCCGGGATTGCCGAGCAGATTTCAACGGGAGCGCCCGGCCGGATGAGGGCCCAATAAACGCGGTATTCGAGGTCGGGATCGCTGAACCGGAACTGGATTACGACCTGCCGATCAGGAAGCTGGGCGGGGTCGATATAGTTACGCATGTGCCACATCAGTGTCGACAGGTCCGTGGCGGCCAATGCCTGGCGGGCCTCTATGTTGCATTGAGCCCATTTGCCCAGAGCATCGAGGATCGGTTCGAGTTCTATTGCCCGTTGAGTTCTAGTGTAATCAACCCGCCCGCTCGCCCGGTCTTCAACCCGCCGGACAAGGCCCTTGACTTCAAGCTCCTTTAGTCTTTTTGACAGGAGGGCCGTGGATATGTTGCCGACACCGCGGCGAATGTCGCTGAAGCGCGTGGCACCACCCCACATTTCCGTCAGTATCGGTATCGTCCAGCGTGGCTCCAAGACGTCGCAAGCATGCGAAATCGGACAGATCAATCCGTATGGCCTAGCGCTCAAACCTTGTCTCCTCTCTTCCTCCACACTGCAAGATCGACGGCGATCGAGCCAGTTTACAATATGAATCGGGATGGTTCAGTATCCAAACTGGACCTTGTGCTCCGCCGTCTGCCAGAGATGAACGGCCATCAGACAAAAGGAGAAGACAATGCAACGTTTCGTAATTGAGCGGGAAATTCCGGCGGTAGGTTCCTTTAGTCGCGACCAGTTGCGCGATGCGTCTAGGACGTCGAACGCTGCACTGGCCGAACTTGCTCCTCGTGTGCAATGGGAGCATTCCTATGTCTCCGGCGATAAGACCTTCTGCCTGTATCTGGCAGAAGATGAAGCGGCAATTCGTGATCACGCAACGCGCAGTGGTTTTCCAGCAAACCGCATCACGAAGGTTTCGTCGATCATCGACCCGACCACGGCAAACTAGCTGCAATAGGCGAGCGGCCCGTGGAGACCGCTCGCCCGCTCGAATTGCGAATTGGGACAGCGGCACGTTCTTACGGACGGACTTTCCGTCACCCAGCCTTCTTCACCCACTCATTGAGCGACTGCGCCGTGCAGCCGATCTTGGCAGCGATTGAAGGTGAATGGCAGCTTTCCCGGAGTGGCTGCCCAGAACCTGCCAGTCCCCAAACCACCCCAAGCCGGTCATCTCCACAGGGGTCCCCGTCATCGAAGTGACGGAGCAATCGGGGCCGTCTGTTGACTGACCGGTTCTGGATGAGAAACTGAGAAAGCCGACGTTCCGCCGTCGACCGCATTGCGGCCTC
This sequence comes from Neoaquamicrobium sediminum, assembly GCF_040970315.1. Lineage (NCBI taxonomy): Bacteria > Pseudomonadati > Pseudomonadota > Alphaproteobacteria > Hyphomicrobiales > Phyllobacteriaceae > Neoaquamicrobium > Neoaquamicrobium sediminum. Next base: position 6,804 of record NZ_JAZHFV010000017.1, read on the forward strand.
TCTGCCAACTTTTGCCGCGACCCGAAACCCGCCATTCTTAAAGTACCTGGCTATTGGCTCGATCGGGCCGGCGGGGAACGTGGCCGCAGTCAGTTGTTCAGCCAGGAAACCGGACAATAGAATGAAGCAAACGATTCGGGAACCTAAGGCTTAAAGGCTGTGGCTGCCAGTACCGCTGTTGAAGACAGAGTATTACAATTGGGCCCTGGGCTCTCCCCAATCCCGGAGCGACTCCTTCTGGCTCATGCGCGCGGGGAAGTGCTGTTCATTTGCGGTGCAGGCATATCCCAGCCTGCGGGGCTTCCGGGTTTTCGTGAACTTGTCCTCAAAGTCTACGCCACACTCGATACTTCGACACACAGCGTCTTAACCGGATTGCCCCCTGGGGCTTGCAACCAGTGGCTGGCCAATTGTGCTGGCCTGACCGATCAGCAAAGTGCTGAAGTTAGGCGATTCATCCAAGGGGACTATGACGTCGTCCTCGGGATGCTTGAGCGCCGACTAGACGATCAGACACGTGGCGATAGCCAAGTCAGGCGGACAGTCGCGACCATCCTGCGTTCAGGCGCAGCAAGCCCAGCCCCAATCCACAAGGCGCTCATAGCCCTTTCCGATCGCGGCGGAGCCAAAACCATTGTGACAACAAACTTCGATCTCCTGCTTCAAGTCGCTGCCCGACGCCTTCGGTCGCGCGTTGAAACCTATTCTCTTGGTTCGATCCCAAGGCCATCGCGGAGTTCTGACTTCTCTGGCGTGCTCCATATCCATGGGGCACTCGACGAGAGCCCAGCGAGAACATCTGAGTTTGTTTTGTCAGATCAGGATTTTGGCGAGTTCTATCTGCGCCGCCGCGTTGTTCCAGATTTCATTTACGATGCTGCACGCCTGTATCATCTGGTGCTTGTCGGCTACGCCCGACCGCGTTGAGCCACCAGCGTCGCCCTATATCCTTCAGGCTGGCTCCATCATTCCGGCAGCCTTGGTGACAGGCATCCGCTCGGACCTGCCCGGTCAGATTACAGCACAGGTGACCGAGACCGTGCGTGACAGCCCCACCGGCCGGATTGTCCTGATCCCGCAGGGCGCGCGGCTGATCGGCGAGTATGACAACAGCGTCCAGTTCGGGCAGCGCAGGGTGCTGCTCGTCTGGAACCGTCTGATCCTGCCCAATGGTCGTTCCATCGTGCTTGAGCGTCAGCCTGGCGCCGATCAGCAAGGCTATGCCGGTTTGGAGGACGGGGTTGATCACCATTGGTGGGATCTGGCGAAAGCGGCCGGGCTATCGACGCTGCTCGGCATTGGCTCTGAGCTGGTGATCGATGAAGAGGAGCGGCTGCTGCGAGCCGTCCGTGACGGCCTGCAAGACACTATCGAAGACGCCGGTCAGCAGATCATTCGACGCCAGCTTGCTGTGCCGCCGACTCTGACTGTCCGGCCGGGGTTTCCGGTGCGTGTCATCGTCACGCGCGATCTTGTTCTTGAACCCTATGAAAGCAGCCCGTGAGCGAGCTGAAAGCCGGTCCGGTCGGCGACGACCGCGTCCCTGTCAGCTACATTGGCACAACTCCTCTTCGCACCCCATCGGCGAGGTATCGTCCAATAGCAACTGCCGCCCCTTTGCGCTTGAAAGTGCGGAGGATCGACGGGCGCACCAGAAAGTCGCATGCTGTTTTGCCGCATTGGGAACATCGGCGGGAAAGCGCAATTTTCCCCCTGAAGGAGAACAGCGATGCAGGATCAACCTCACGTCCCGACAGACAACCCGATGCTCACGGGTATTCGTGGGCGCTGCCCGCGGTGTCAGCAAGGGCACCTGTTCAATGGGTTCCTGAAACTGGCGCCGCGCTGCGAAGTGTGCGGTTTAGACTATTCTTTTGCGGATCCGGCTGACGGGCCCGCCTTTTTTGCAATGACAATAGCGGCGGTGCCGGCGTTGGCATTCGCGCTGTGGCTTCAGATTTCTTTCGAACCTCCTTTGTGGGCGCATGTGCTGACCACGCTGCCTGTGACTCTAGCAGCGTGCGCGCTTCTGCTTCGCCCACTCAAAGGATGGCTGGTCTGCTCACAGTTCTTTCACAAAGCCGAAGAAGGTTCGATTGATCGAGAGTGGCACGAGCGTCGACGCGCAGATGAGGCGAGGCGGGATTAGCAACTCGACCAGCAGACCAGCCGCGCAGTGCGCTGAAAGCGGGTTCGGAGCCGTGTCAGGAAAGCTTCGCATTCACTCATAACCTCGAACGGGGGCTGTTCTGGGAGAAGCCAGGCGAAGTGATGGTTTTTTGCGTTCCGGTCGATCGGCGGGCCACAGACTATCGTTCGCGCTGCATAGATCGGAGTGTAGCGTTGCGGCTGGCGATTGTGCGGTCGGCGCCACATGCCGAGCCATCGACTCAATGCGACAAAAGAGAGGCCGGCGCAGGGCCGGCCGTAGAGTAAGGTTCTAGGGGGTTGTCGAGCAGGACGCGGGTGGTCCTGCGTCCATTCAACCCGCGGATCTGCATATTGTTCCAAACAGGTTCAGGATGAATGCGACGGACACGAAGCTGGTCGGGATGGTGGCCGCTGGCGTTGCAATTCAGCCGCACACAAGGCTGCGGGCCGCGCAGTGATGCCAGTCTGGGACTGACCGCATCGAACGAAGATCAGCATGTCATCCTGAAACGTTGGACGACGCAGTCAAGGAAGAAGGGCTGGGGCCGCGTCGCTGTCAGACGATCGTCATGACAACGCCGGCGCCGATGACGATGAGAATGAGCCCCCCAAGCAACATCGGGAGTAGCGTGCTGTCCTTGTCACCACTTGCGGCGGAATCAAGAACGCTGCGTGTGTCTCTATTTTGTTCCATAGGGGACTCCTTTCATGGCAGGGCGGCGCGGCGAGCGACGCCACTGAGTCGATCGTTTCGCGCCCACATCATCGACCAAAATGCGGGGTTGTACTTTGCGCAGGCGCAAACAAAATGTCCGTTGCCATAGCGAGAAGGACGGTGGCGCGATTGCCTGGTGACGACGAGCCGACCCATCCTGGTCACACTGTCGAGATCTGAAGTGCAGGGCGCGCTTCGATGAACGCGAATTGGGAGCGTTGCGTCAGTGGCATGCGGTGCCGGTGCGCGTCGCCGCCGGCTGCATTTGACTTTGCTCAAGGCGCACGACGCGGGCTGCTGCTTTATGAGGCGACCGAGGGGCATGTGGCCCGCCGGCTTTGTTCGGGAAACGCTTCTTTGGTAGCCGTCGTCGTCCAAGTAATCGCGCCTGACCGCGAGTTTAGGCGGTCACTGGAGTTCGCGCTCGAAGCGGAGGGATTCTTAATTGAATCGCACGCGTTGCTGGCGGGGGCGGAACCCTCACCAATTGCCTCGGAGGCTGTGTGCGCAGTCGTCGACGAAGGCGCGCTCCGGATCGATCCTTCAGGGAGGCAGTCGCTCGACCGGTTAATCAAGCCGGTCATCCTGCTTGCGGATGGATTCTCTGCAATCGAGCAAGACAACGGGCTGACTGTCCTAACCAAGCCCTTGCAGGGCAACGTTCTAATTGAGGTGATCAGCCGAATACGGCACGCACCTTTATCACCCGCTGCGCAGTTCCGGTAGATCGCGTATCGGCTTGTTCGTCTACAGTGATGCAGGAAGGTGCTGAGTGCTAGGTTAGCATTGTTGGGCGGCGGCTTCGTTTCCCGTGTGGGAGACAAGTCGTTAATGACCCGACTGATCGCTATGGAGGAACTCCAAGCGCAGCTCGGGTGAGTTCGGGCCATGTGGTGGCTGCCCTGTGGCGGGGGCCTGACCCATTCGATCGTTTTCACTCTCGCAGCTCTTGAACAGCGGGAAAACAGACCGTTTCGCCAGATGGAAGGGTTTGCGTCGGTTTCACCCTGAAAATGAACTCCCCCGACACAACGTCGGCGACCTTCCCACCGCCCCACACGAGCACCACTACGCCCTCGTTGCCGTGTCGCCGCGTCGGTCATGTTGCCTGCGTATCGAAAGCTGATCTTCTCAATCGCCCAACCCAGCTTCGGCTTTAGTGCGTTGGCTCATTCTGGGATCTCGAGCCGTACTGTGTCGGCCACCTTGCCATCGCATCCATGACGCATTCTCACGACGGGCTTTTAGGTCGATTGCGGTTTCAATCGATACATGTGCGCTGGGTGCGAACGCGAAGGCAGTCGAAAGGACAAGGTTTTTGTGTATGGCGATCTCTCTAATTCTCCGGGATTGACGACGTGCCGGTGAGTGGCCAGACCATTCCGCCCCAAGCAGCTACCAAATAGGCTGATCGCTCTCCGATCTTCGTCCAGGAGTAGGCTGCAAAAAGTCGGCCGGGAAGCGCCCCCCACTTCCCGGCCTCCGGGTGCCCCCTTCCCGGAAGACAGAGCTGCTCGTTCAGTTGGCGGCCAACGCCTGGCCGAAGAGCTCGGCGAAGACGGCCTTGGCCTTGCCTGTCTGCTTCACTGCCTTTGCTTCGTCCGCATTGGCAGGTTCGCCGACTTGGATCAGGGCGACCATGCCCATAGCGTAGTGGGGCGTGCACTTCACGCCGTAGACGCCTTCGGCCGTGACGGTGACCGTGAATTCCTCGTTGAACTTGCTCTTGAAGGGCTCTGCACCTTCGGGGAACATCCCCTTGATGGTCTCGACGTTGTGTCCCTTGTCAGTCGGCACGAAGCGGATCGTGTCGCCGGGTGCCGCGACGATCAGGTCAGGCTCGAACACCATCGCGCCCTTCGCGCCCTTGTTGAGCATGTGGACTTCGATCTCGGCCGCCTGGGCCGCGCCCCCGAGTACGACGGCGGCTCCGAGCGCAAGCATTGCTACAATCTTTTTCATCTTCTTGTTCCTTTCCAAGACGCGGCATCATCAGGCCGTTGGCAGCTGCATAAACCGCGTCAGGATGTCCTTGTTTGCGGTGGAGCAAACAGCAGGTGGAAAAGGGCTGAACGCATCCCGAATATGGATGGATGTCGCCGATGCCGTCCCTCGACAGGTCCCTCATAGCGGTTTTCCCGGCCTTTGCAGGCGTGTCGGGCGGAGAACTCGACCACGTACTCGCGTCTGCCCGCTCTGCCCGCCGTCCCAAGGATTCGGGGGTGTTCTCGCAGGGAGAGGAGGCCGGTCACTTCCTTCTCCTGCTCTCGGGCCATATCCGCGTGGCCCAGACCTCGCCGGGAGGGCATCAGGTGATTGCTCGCTACATCACCGAGGGAGAACTGTTCGGGATCGCCGTCGCGATGGGCCGAAGCACTTATCCTGCTACGTCGGTGGCGGCGATCGACTGTGTGGCGCTCGACTGGCCCAACAGCCTCTGGCCGGATCTGCAGGTGCGCTTCCCGCCCTTTGGAGCGAGCGCGCACCTGACGATCGGGTCACGTCTTCAGGACACGCAAGCGCGCGTCATGGAGATGTCGACGGAGCAGGTTGAGCAGCGCATCGCGCACACCATACTGAGCCTTGTGAAGCAGTCCGGTAGGAAGACCGAAAGCGGCATCGAGATCGATTTCCCGATCACCGGTCAGGACATCGCCGAAATGACTGGAACGACGCTGCACACGGTAAGCAGGCACCTGAGCGGATGGGAGAGCGACGTGCTCGTGAGAAGCGGCCGCCAGAAGGTCACAGTCACAGACCCGCACGAACTCATGCTGGTGGCCGAGAACCGACGGCGAAAGTAGGTCCGAACAGCTGCGCGGCTAAAGCCTCACCACGTATTTCTCGTACGTTCCGCGGTTCCGACAGAAATTCGGTAAGTCCGACCGACCCGCCGCCAGCCAGTCGCGGCAGTCGTCGCCGTGGCGGCAGAGCAGGCATCGCCAGATCGCGTTGCGCGTGTCGTTTTCCGCGGCGTAGCCGCCTTCGAACAGTCTGACGTCCGCACGCGCCATGACTTCGCTGGACTGCCCCAGCTTCGTCTGCATTCTTTCGAGGATCTTCATCGTCTTTCAAGCTCCCGCTCGTTCGAATGCTGACGGCGCGTTGAGCTGGTCATCGGCTCTCATGGCCGCCAGCAGTTCCCGTGAGAAGTATTCCTCATCGAGGTTGTGGGCCTCGCAGGCATCCCTCACCGAATGGAAGACGCCTATCGGGCAGCCGAGGCATAGCATCCGGGTGCGGATGAACACACGGATGGTCGCCGGCCGGCGACGCATGATCTCGTCGACGCTCATGCTCGGGTCTATATCCCTGACATTATGCAGTTCTCTTTCGGCGCCCTCGAGCGCCGACGCTTCGGGAGCAGCGCCCGTGCACCGGCGCGGCGGAGCGTGTCCTCCATCAGGGCAAGGACGCGCCTTTGCCGGAACCGGAAGGTCGCCCGGGAGTGGACGTTGACGACATGAAGGAAGCACCATGGGCAGGACGGTCGATAGAAGGTTCGACTGGATCGCGGCACTGTCCGTTGCTGTGGGAGTGACGATTCCGCCTCTGGCAGCGCTGGCGTGGAACCTGCAGGCGGTTGCGATCAGGCTGTTATAATCGGACGAAGCCTGCACGAAGCTCAGCTTCGCCGTCTCCTGAGTTTGCGCTTCGACAAACAGGCATCGTGCCGGGTTTGCTAGAGTTTCCCCTGAGCTGGCGGCGCACCTCGCGTCTTGCCTGCGGTTGAACTCTGGAGCTTCGCGCATGACCACCAAGGAACTGGCCGAAATCCCCACCATCGACGTCCGCACCCTCCCGCCCTACGAGCGCCATCCTCGGATATTCTCGGTGCTGGCCGCTCTGAAGCCGGGCCAATCCTTCGCTATCGTCAGCGATCACGAGCCGCGCCCCCTTCAGTATCAGATCCAGACGCGGTCCCCCGATCTCTTCGACTGGACTTATGTTGAGCGGGGTCCGGAAGTCTGGCGCGTCCTCATCTCTAGGGCAGGCGGCGGCTGCGAATGCTGCTGCGGTTCCTGATGGGTCGGCAAGTCCGATGACCGGAACCTCGCTCTCGAGATGGACCATGGCCTACTTCGCAGCAGCGCTCGTGTCGTTGCTGGCGACAGAGGCCTTGATGGTGGCGGGTTACGGATATCCCCTCGACGGGTTAAGAGCTCCGGGCACGCTGGTGGTCGTCCATCTCGCTGCGATCGGCTGGCTGAGCCTGCTGATGGGCGGAGCGCTGTTCCAGTTCGTTCCCGTCCTCGTGAACCGTCCGCTCGCGGGAGCCGGCCTGACGCTGCCGGCCCTCCTGCTCATCGTCGTGGGCCTCGCCTTGCTGCTGTCTGGCTTCATGTCGATGGGCGGCGTGCTGGAGACGACTGCGTTCCTTCCCATGGGCGGCCTTCTGCTCTGCCTCGGCTTTGCCATGGCGGTGACGGTGATCGGTCTAACGCTTGCGCGGTCCCGGCCGCTTCCGCTCCCGGCAGCCTTCGTGGCCGCGGGCCTCGCAGGACTTGCGGCCGCTGTCACACTGGGCTTCGTGTTCACGCAGGTCCTCGGCGGCACGACGTCGGCGCCCGCGTTAATCTACATCGCTGCCCGGGGCGTCCCCGTTCATGCCGCTGCCGGTCTCGGAGGATGGTTGGCCATGTGCGCGGTGGGCGTCTCCTACCGCCTGTTTCCGATGTTTCTTCTTTCACCCGACCCGCAAGGGAACGGCAGCCGCGTCGCCTTCATGTTGTCCTTGGGCGCGGTAACCTTGGCCGTCGGAGGAGGGGTGGCGGCCCTTCTTGCGGCTTGGTCAGTGTCGAGCGTGTTGCTCGTCGCGGGGCTCGTCACCGCGGGTGCGGCTGCCCTCTATGGCAGGGACGTGGTGAACTTCTATCGCGGACGCAGACGCAGGGAACTGGAACTCAATATGCGGATAGCTGCGCTCGCCTTCGCCTCGCTCGGGTTTGCGGTCGTGCTGCCCATTCCCCTGACAGCCTTGGTCGGAGCCGAGAGGGGGATTGCGGCTTCGGTCTACCTCGTCGCCTTCGGATGGCTTTCCGGCCTTGGCCTGGCGAAGCTCTACAAGATCGTGCCATTCATGACCTGGCTCGAATGCTACGGCCCCATCCTTGGCCGCGCTCCCACGCCGCGGGTCCAGGACCTCGTATCTGAGACAGCGGCTCGACCGTGGTTCATTGTGTACTTCGCATCGGTCTGGGCGGCAACCGCCGCACTGGCATTTGGAAGCGCCGCAGGCTTCCGGATTGCGGCCTTCGGCACGCTGGCGGCGACCGCCGCCATCGTCGTTCATCTGGTGAGGGCACGGATGCTCTCCGACGTCGCCGAAGGCCAGAGGTTTCCCGGGGGTGCGCTGCGACCTTCCCTGCTTTACTCAATTGCGCCGGGCGGGCACTGAAGGAGCACGATCATGACCGACTATGTGGAATTGGACGTACGGCCGATACTGACGGCAGGAGGCGAGCCGTTCGGCTGCATCATGGAGACGGTGGCGTCGCTGAAACCAGGTGAAGGTCTTCGCCTACTCGCTCCGTTTCGGCCGGTGCCTTTGTTCGGGGCACTCGGTTCGAAGGGATTCACACATCAGGACCGGGAGATCGGCGGCGGGGACTGGGAAGTGCTGTTCACGCCGACTGCCGGGCCGGCAGCTTCCCCGGCCGAAGCCGTCGGCGATCGCTGGCCCACACCGCTGATGCATCTCGACAACCGGGGGCTGATGCCGCCCGAGCCCATGGTGAAGGTGCTCGGGGCCGTGGAGGCCATGCAGGTGGGAGAGGTGATGGAAGCCCTTCTCGACCGGGAACCGACCTTCCTGTTTCCGCAGCTCACGCAGCGAGGACACGAATGGCAGGGTGGCTTCGATCCGGACGGTACTGTCTATCGCTTGCAGGTGCGTATTGGAACGGGGTCATGACCGCCGCACCGGAACAGACGGACCGGACAACGCTGGCCGACAGCGTCAGGGATTCGCTACGCGCGGTCATCGACCCCGAACTCGGCGAGAACGTCGTTGATCTTGGGCTGATCTACTTCGTCGCGGTCGACGACCGCTCGACGGCGCACGTGGTCATGACGACCACCACGCGGGGGTGCCCGGCCGTCGGCTATCTGAAGGACGGTGTTGAACGCGCGGCTTGCGCCGTGCCGGGCGTGGCGGCTGCGGAGGTAGCGGTGACGTACGAACCCCCGTGGTCACCCGACAGGATGTCGGGCCCGCCCGGGCAACGGCGTCCCCCCGCGAAGCCGCGGTTCTGGCGGCCGTGGTGACGGAGAAACCTGGATGAGGCGCTACGCGCTTGCGATGGCCCCGCTGGTTGCTTTAACGAAGGCGCCGGCCTCGGGCAGCGCGATGGTGTTCGCCTCCCGGGGCCCATGCAAACAGTCGCGGCCGCCGATCCCGCGGCGTTGGAACCTCTCGGCGAGGCGCTTTGCTTCGATCCCAACCTGTCCGCCAACCGATCCCAGTTCTGCGCCACCTGCCACGCTCCCGGCGTGGGGGGCGATCCATGCAGTCACGCCGCCTCGCTCGGCGACGATGCGACTTCACTTGGCGACCGCAACGCCCAAACAGCGTCCTACGCCGCCCTCGTGCCGCCCCTCCGCAAGGATCCGGACGGCGGATGGGGGGAGGCCTGTTCCACGACGGACGCGCTGTCATGCTCGAGGAGCCGGTTGGCGGGCCGCCGCTGAACCCCGCCGAGATGGGCATGCCGGACACGGCGGCAGTGGCCGCGCGGCTGCGGGACCTACCGGCCCGAACGGTGTGACCCTTGGGACGGTCCCGGTCTTGGGGGCAACCCCGCCGTTGCTTCCCCCGACGAGCGCGGAAAGTTCCGCACGCCGACCCTTCGCAATGTCGCGGTGACCGGACCTACATGCATAGCCAGGTCTTCAAGGACTTGGCCACGGTCGTCACGTTCTACAGCACACACAACTCACTGGCCGACGCCGCGCAGGTGAATCCGGAAACAGGGCAGCCGTTCGGGTTTCCGAGCGTGCCAGAGACGCTTGCGGTCAAAAAACTCACGCATGGTCCGGCACTCGACGACAGGCGCGTGGAGGCACTCGTCGCCTCCCCCAACACGCTCATCGATGCGCGTTACGAACCGCTGCTGGAACATTGACGTCTCCAGAGAGGGTCAACGGTCTCCCGAAAGCCTCATGGCTGGGCATCGGGGCCTGGGCTGGGCCTCGTCGCGATAAACGCGGCCACCATGGTGAGGACGACCACCTGAATTCCCAGAACGATCGGTTCGAAACCGAGTGCCCACGACAGCACGGGCGTAGCGCAGATCACCGACATGGACGCTGTCTTTACCTTCTTCGAGATCGCGCGACTGCGTCTCCAGTCCCGTATCACAGGCCCCCACCGCGGATGCTCCAGCAGCCACGACTCGACCTTGGGAGAGCCGCGCGAGAACGCGTAGGCCGCAAGGATGAAGAATGGCGTTGCGGGCAGGAATGGCAGGACCGTTCCAGCCACGCCAACCGCCACAGAAGAATAACCGACCGCACTCCAGACGACGCGCATGCTTTCAAACCGCCACCGAATAACGGCCGTTCGATTGAAGATAGCCATCGAAGTGGCTGGCCACCAGACGTGCGGTTTCGTGGGGATCCCGCGTTATCGCGATCCGCCAGCCGTCGATGCGGACGCGTGTTCCCATTTCCTTCAGCAGCCTGACAATGTCCTGACCGAACAAGTCGACTGGGAAGCCATGGCGCTTTGCGATCACGGCGAGATCGGCTTCGAAGAAGCAGAGGATCGCTTCGATGACATCGCCACGTATTCTGTTCACGGCATCGACCGCCTTGCCCCGGGCCACGGGCAGTTCGCCCGCCCTGATGCGGCGTTGCCACCCAGCGTTGTCGGGCAGGTTCTGCGCATAGCCCGAGGGGGTACGGCTTATGGATGACGCTCCAAGACCTATGAGAGTGGCCGCGCCGTCGGTCGTGTAGCCCTGGAAGTTCCGGCGCATCGTGCCATTCCGCATCGCTGCGACAAGCGGATCGCTTTCGCGGGCGAAGTGGTCGATGCCCACGCCCTCGTAGCCGGCCGCCACAAGAAGACGGCGCGCAAGCCGCGCCTGGGCGATCCGCGCGCTAGCGTCGGGGAGGGTCTCGTCGGCGATCAGGCGTTGGTGCGATTTCATCCAGGGGACGTGCGCGTAGCCGAAGACAGCGAACCGCGAGGGGGCCAGACGGACCGCCTGCTCGACGGTTGCCTCAATGGACGTTTCAGTCTGGAAGGGCAGGCCGAACATCAGGTCGAAGTTCACGTCTGCGATGCCGGCCTGTGATATCGCGCGCATCGCGTCTTCGACGACGGCCAGCGGCTGAACGCGCGCGATCGCCTTCTGGACCTGGTCATCGAGCGTCTGTACACCGAGACTCACCCGGTTTACGCCCAGATCACCAAGGCGTGCCATGCCGTCTTGGGTGACGTGTCGGGGATCGAGTTCGATCGCGTGTTCCATGTCGTCCTTGAAATTGAACGTCTTGGAAAGAAGCTCGACCAATTCCGCCATACAGTCCGGCGGCAAGATGTTCGGGGTCCCTCCGCCCCAATGCAGGTGCGACACGGCAATGCGTCCGGTTCTGGCTCCCACAAGGCCGATTTCTTCCTTGAGGACGTCGGCGTAAGCGCGGATGGGATCGTCGCGAAGCGCCGCTTTCGTGGTGCAGCCGCAATAGTTGCAGATCGACCTGCAGAACGGCACGTGGAGATAGATCGAAACGGGATTGTTCGTCCCGCCAACCGCGTCCAGCCATGCCGCGTATTCACCCGGCCCGACCTCTGCCGAGAATTGCGGCGCCGTCGGGTAGGATGTGTAGCGAGGTACCGTCCTGGTTGCCAGATCAATCAGGGAGGGGTCGACATCTTCGGGACGAACTATCAACTAATGTCTCCTGGTTTCGTCGATAGGCAACTCATATCGGGCGGTGTCGATGCATCGTTGAGCAAGCGCAAACCCAAAGCGAATTTTCCTGCGCTGTGCATCATTCTTGAGGGCTCGGCCTGCATCCCCGCCGGAAGCAGCAATGAATGAAAGCCATGATGGACAACTTGGTTGCCCGAATGGCGTCGGCTCGTTGTGCGCTCGTGCAAGCCGAGTTAAACGGTAAGCGATGTCTCGGTATCACCTTGACCGTATCTCGCCCAGAAGTCGCATTTAGGGGTGTCTGGAGGAAGTCATCTCACATGCCTCTCAAGGTAACCTCGACACATGATCACGAGCTGTCGGCGTAGGTCCTCGGCAACATCGCCGGAATGGCCTCGCTCGAAGGAATTTCGCACCGCTCCGAAGATGATGGTGACCAGCGTGCGCGTATTCGACCTTGCATCGGAACCGTCGTTGTCGGAAGCGCTTGCGAGCATGGTGGTAACTGCCGCGTCGGTCCGTGCCGCGAAGGCAGATATCAATGCCTCGTTGTCCATCTCCACGACAGATCGGTACAGGGCCCGCGTAACATCCGGTTTATCGGTTTTGGCTTTCCAGTAGGTTTCGATTAGCGCTTCGATCATGTCGCCTGAACGGTTGCCCTGACATTCGCGGCAAGTGGCTTCGATCCTTTCGGCCAGCAGCTCCAGATAACGTTCGTTGACGGCATAGATCAGAGCCTGTTTGTGGGGGAAATATTGGTACATCGTGCCGACCGACACTCCCGCCCGCTCGGCGACGCGTGTGGTGGTAAGTTGCGAAAGACCGTTTTTTACCAAAAGCTGAATGGTTGCCTCGAAAATTGCGTCGAGGGTGGCCGAAGCGCGTCGTTGCTGCGGTCGTTTCCGGGGCTTCAAGGCTTGTGGTGCGGAAGAGATCAAAAGCGAATCCTCAAACTGAACAATTCTTCATATCATGACTGAAAATGCAGATTAAGAAAGGCTTTAGGCATGAAGGAAGAACGCGTCGCGCTCGTAACTGGCGGCAATAAGGGCATTGGTCTGGAAGTCTCGCGTCAACTCGGCATGGCTGGTGTCAGGGTCGTGATCGGTGCACGGGATGTGGATCGTGGCACTACGGCGGCCGCAGAATTGAAGTCGCAGGGCATTGATGCCTTCTGCGTCCAGCTCGACGTCACGGACGAACGGAGCATCACTGCTGCAGCCCAGATTATTGCAGAGACGTATGGCCGCCTGGACATCCTGGTCAATAATGCTGGCATCTTTGATTTTGCAGACGCTCCTCCCAGTTGTGCGGCCATTGATGCTGTTCGCAGAGTGATGGAAGTCAACTTCATCGGCGCATTTGCTGTGACACAGGCGGTGCTGCCGCTGCTGAGTACGTCAACAGCCGGGCGCATCGTAAACGTGTCCAGCTCGCTTGGTTCGCTAACACTGAACGGCGATCCGACATCGACATACTATTCGCAGCAGTTCATCGGCTACAACGCATCGAAGGCATCTCTGAACATGCTGACGATCCAGTTGCACCAGGAACTGAAAGAGACCGGCGTTATCGTGAATTCGGTCAGCCCCGGCTTCGTCAAGACCGACCTGACCGGCTACGGCAATATGACTCCCGAGGAAGGAGCAAGGCTGCCAGTGCAGTATGCGCTGACTGCAACGACATCGGGGACGTTCGTCGAACCGGAGAACACGACGCCATGGTAGGGTGATCTCAAGCTGAGTTCATCGGCCTTTGCCGAGGGATGACTTCTTCGGCAAATCTCACCTTGCGGTGAAACTCCACGGCAGGAGTTCGTCAACCCGGCCCTGCTTGTGACCATTGACAATGGCGGTGAGCGTGGCGGTCATATAGGCGAACGGATCGACAGCGTTGAGCTTGCACGTCTCGATCAACGAGGCGATTGTCGCCCAGTTCTCCGCTCCTGCATCGTGTCCCGCAAATAGAGCATTCTTCCGATTTAATGTTATCGGCCGAATGGTCCGCTCAACGGTATTGTTGTCGATCTCGATCCGACCTTCGGTCAGGAAGATGCAAAGGCCATCCCAGTATTTGGCGATGTAGGAAAGCGCTTCGCCAAGCGGCGATTTGCCAGCGACGCGGGCACGATGATGCGTGAGCCAGTCCCGCGTGTCTGCAATCAATGGCGCTGATCGTTCCTGCCGTCGAGCCAAACGAGCGTCGGCGTCGAGACCACGCAGCTCTGCTTCTATGCGATAGAGTTCGCCAATCCGCTTCACCCCTTCCTCTGCAATCGGCGTCGAACCGGTGCGGGTGACCTCGACCAACTTCCGCCTTGCATGCGCCCAACAGTAGGCGAGTTTGACGTCGGAACCGAGACGATCCGGCGCGATCAGCCGATTATATCCCGCGTAGCCGTCAACCTGAAGGATGCCCGTGAACCCCTGCAATATCCGTTCGGCATGCTGTCCGCCGCGACCTGGAGCATAGGTGAAGGCGACACCAGGCGGAGCACCTCCGCCCCACGGTCGGTCATCGCGGGCCAGCGCCCAGAAGTATCCAGTTTTGGTTTTGCGGGAGCCAGGATCAAGGACTGGCGCACGGGCCTCGTCCATGAACAACTTGGTGGACCGCTTCAGGTCGGCGATCAGAGCGTCGAAGACCGGGCGGAGTTCGAATGCTGCTCGGCCGACCCAGTCGGCGAGCGTGGAGCGGTCGAGATCAACGCCTTGGCGGCTCATGATCTGGACCTGTCGGTAAAGCGGCAAGTGATCGGCATATTTTGCGACCAGCACATGCGCAATGGTCGCCTCCGTCGGTAACGCGGCGTGGATCAATCTTGCAGGCGCTGGAGCCTGAGAAACGCCGTCGGTGCAGGCACGGCAAGCATATTTAGGACGACGCGTGACGAGGACGCGAAATTGCGCCGGAATGACATCCAGCCGCTCGGAGACGTCTTCACCAATGCAGTGCAGGCCTCCGCCGCAAGCACAGATCAGGCTTTCTGGTTCGATGATCTCCTCGACGCGAGGAAGATGAGCAGGAAGGGAGCCGCGATTGGTGGCACGGGGTTTAGGCTGCGGCTTCTCAGAGGGGCTATCGGCTTCATCTTCGGCATGGATGGCCGCGATGGCCGTTTCCAGGTCCTCCAATGCGAGATCGAATTGTTCAGGATCGGCCTTCTCGGATTTGCGGCCGAATGCTGCTTGCTTGAAAGCGGCGACCAGCTTCTCCAGACGCTCGATCCGGTCATCCTTGCGAACTTCACGCGCTTGCGCCGCGATCAGCATCGCCTTCAGCGCAGCAATATCGTCGGGAAGATCGGCGACGTCCAACATGATCGAAGTATATCAAAATCAGCGTCGCTTCGCCGTTGGAATTTGCCGCCCGAGTCATCGTGCCGCATCTATTCGATAGCGTCCGGCGATCTCGCCTCTACGGAACGGACGCGACGCCAGTCGAGCCCCGCAAACAGCGCCTCGAATTGTGCGTGGCCCAGCGTCATTAGGCCATCCCTGATGCCCGGCCAGATGAAGGTGTGTTCTTCGAGCCGCTTGTAGGCCATTACTAGACCGCTGCCATCCCAGTAGATCAGCTTCAATCGGTCGGCCTTGCGGGACCGGAATACGAAGACCGTCCCTGTAAAAGGGTCCTTGTGCAGCTCGTTCTTGACCAGCGCCGCCAGTCCATCGTGGCCTTTGCGGAAATCGACGGGCTTTGTCGCCACAATGATCCGAACGCGGTTCGATGGAAAGATCATGCCGGGACCGCGCAGGCACGCGCGACAGCGGCTATGCGGGCGGCAGATGCGCCTTCTTCCAGCCGAATGGTGACGGACCCGACGATGATCTCGGGACGGCTGGCTTTCTTGATGGGCCGTTCCACAACGGGTGGATCGACGATTACCGCTGCGAACTCTACCGCATCCTCGGGCGCAGGCAGAACCAGTTTACCCTGCCGCGCCATCGTTCGCCAGGTGGACAGGTGGTTCGGCTTCAGGCCATGCCGTTCTGCGACTTCATTTACCTGCGCTCCGGGCCGAAGACTCTCGGAAACGATCTGGGCCTTGACGTCGTCCGGCCAATGCCGATGCGGCTCACGTCCAGACTTCCTGGTCGTGAGAACCTCCAATGTACTCTCCATGGAGAAACTCCAGTTGCTCTTCCATGGAAAACCGATCACAGATCAGGGCGGCTAGGACAATGTGGGATTGGAACACCGGTTACGTTAAACGAGGAGTAAAGACTGAAAAGGTCGAGCCATTCCGCAGTTCTCGGCGTAGAATAAGAAACCCTGGCGGGATTCGGTGAGGCCATCAGGGGGAGACGTCGTCATCTTGTCTGAAACGGGATCAAACCAGCAAAGCTATTCGTGATGGCAAACACAGCGCGTCCCCCGCAGCCGTGCGTTTGCTGCGGCAAAAAGGCAACTTTGTCGGTTCAGCTTTCCGAAGGGCTCTATATGCCCCCGGTGATGGTGACTCGCTACTATCTTTCCACCGATAGGCTGCGTGAGCAAAGCCAATCCATGCCTGACGCAGTTACGGAGGTTCCTTTCTGTCAGCCATGCCTGGAACGGGTGGAGGACAGCGTGCGCGCCACCATACTCTATCTGCAAACCCAAAACGGCGTGGTCGCGGTTCGTTCGGTTGCTTGAGTGCAAAGATTGGCTCTGTCGTGTCTCGCCCGACATTTATTCAGGTCAGCCGAAAATCGAGGGCGTCCATCAGTTGCCTCCCACCTCGTCCCGGAGGCCATTGGTTTCGATTGGATCCGGGCTCAATTGGTCCTCAGGCACTGTCTTGATAAACAATAACTGAATCAACACGAGCATCATAACAAGAACGCCCAAGAACATCCCCACCGAAGTCACAAGGAGCCTCAGTGCCGCCTTTCCGATGAACGATTTTGGAGCCGGCCAGACCATAAGCCGGAAACGGATTCAAAGCTAACAAGTTCCTGGCCAGTGGGGTGGCTAGCGGCCGAGCAGTCTCTCTCCAAGTGCAGTGAGATCATTCTGCGACCGGCCATAAAATTGCGGCTCATCGTTGGATGGCAGCTGTTGCGTCGCATCGGTCGTGGAAAGATCGAAGAGGATCTCATGCAGAATCTGCCTATATCCAGCGGCATGATCTAAGAGTGTCAGAAGTTCATCTTCCGTCATCTCGTTCTCCGTCCGCTCGCCCCCGTCCACTCCTCGCCGGTATTTCTACTACGAGTTGCAGCAAATAGCAATCGAGACAGCTCCTTGAAGCTCCCGTCAAACGTGTTGACCTGGCTTCTTCAGCCGCTAAAGAACGAGCGTGCGAGCGATGCTCCATCGGCTGAATCGACGGGTATCGATCTGTCATCGGAGCAGCACGTTGAATAGCCCCTAGATTTGTGGACGCCTTCTTCCCGAGCTTTGAGGCAAGGAGGCCATGAAGGGGACCGGCTATTCCAGTGACGAGTTCAAGCGCGAAGCTGTCGCGAAGATCACCGAGCGGAGGCGTGCTCCTTGACGGCTGAAAATCCGCGAAAGCGCCCTGGAGCTTCTATTTGCTACGTTTGAGGCCAGACCGGTTCGGCCGTGCGCTGCTTGAGTTGGAGCAAACAAGCTGGCTTTGCGCCCACAAAAGGCGAAGGGGGGAAAATCCAGACCATGTAGTCGCGATGGAACAGCAAATTCTGGCATCCTTGCGCCTGCTCAATGAACAGCGGAGTTCATGGGGCTATTGGCTGGGACGAAACCTATTTCGGAAGATGTTGAAATGTCTGTGGTTCGCCTAGTGGACGGGATACCCGAAATTGATGCCGCCGTAGCCGCACGCGCAATGAAGTTCGCCGTGGAGTATTTTCTCAGGCAGATGCGGCGCGGGGCCATCCGAGGGCGCGTCGAGCGTGGGAGCGGCGAGGATGAGGGCAGGCACCGCTTGTCCTTCCGCCATCACGATCGCGAATTGATAATGATCGTAGATGAGAGTGGTCGGATTATAACTCAGGAATTGATCATGTCCCTCCCGACGCCACACTGGAAGCGGCCATGAATCTCCGCCGGTAGGCGATATCTTCTCGGTCCGCAGTTGCGGCGATCTTCTTCGTCACCTCGTCGATGCGCTGCTCCAGGCGGCGCCGGTCGGCGAATAGTCCGCGTGAAGTCTGCGCTTCGCCCGCGTCCCCACGGCTGCTTTCTTCTTGGAGTTTGTAAACCCGGGCATGTTATGTAGGGCTGAGAGCACGTGACGAGTGGCGGATGCAAACTGTCTATGAAACAATTGTTCATGATCACGACCTGCGCTTCGTGGGGTTGGCCATCGGCATCTGTGCACTTTCAGCCCTGACTGGGTCCGCCATAGCACAATATAGCATGAAGGCGGACGTCTCTAAGCAGCGAGGCTGGCTAATCCTCGCCGCCATAATCGCTGGGCTTGGTGTGTGGTCCACTCATTTCACGGCAATGCTGGGCTATCGACGCGATCTCGACATACATTTCGATCTAATCGTTGCTCTTCTTTCTCTCTTGCTCACAGGTGCATTCACTCTCGCGGGCGGTCTGATTTTGCATGGCCGGGAACGGGGATTGCTGGCCGGTGCCATAGCTGGTGTTGGCGTTGCGGTAGCTCACTTTGTGGACATGCATGCGCTACGTCTTGGTGGGATTGTTGTGCATGATCACCTGACGAGCGCATTGGCGATCGCTGTTGGTCTGGTTTTGACTGCGGGAGCTGGCCACCTCCTCGTCAGGTGGAAAGATCAGATTTTCGCGTGGCCTGCGGCAGCGGCATTGTTCGCGGCGGTCGTGTCACTTCATTTCATTGCAATGTCGGGTGTGACAATCGTGACGGTTGCCGCGCCTGTCGAGCTGGATGGTTGGATCGCGTCAGTTGACGAGCTTGCCACCATGGTGGTTGCCGTCTTCCTGTTCATGCTTGGAGCGGCGATAACCTACACGTGGCATTCGGAGCGACTATCGAGGGCGACGGCGGAAGAACAGCGCCGTCTGATCCAAACTTTGGAAACGCTCCGCGAGACACAAGATCACCATAGGGCCTACGTTGAGCTGAACCCCCAGATTGCATGGGTCGCCGACCCGAAAGGGAACGTAACGGAGATAGCGCCTCTTTGGGAAGAACTGGTCGGGCTACCGCGTGAAGCAGGTTGCGGTGCAGGATGGGCTGACGTTGTTCACCCCGATGACCTACCCTCCGTGGAACAGCTCTGGGGTGCGGCCATCGACGCAGAAGACCCCGAACGTGCCGATGTCCGCTATCGCCTACGAATGGCTGATGGCTCCTATCGATGGTTCCGTGCACGCGCCAAACCGCGCCGGGATGCTGCAGGCAAAGTGGTCGCTTGGTATGGAAGCCTTGAGGATGTCCACGAGCAAGTCCAGGGCGAAGACGCGCTTCGCGCCAGTGAAGAACGCTATCGTCTTGCTTCTCGCGCAACGAGCGACGTTATCTGGGATTGGTCCTTCGAGGAACAGCGCGCCACATGGGCAGGTGCCTATAAGAAGGTATTGGGGTACCCGGAACTCAAAGACCGGACCGACCGTGATTGGTGGCTCGATCGCATCCATCCCGAGGATCGCCCCAGAGTGCTGACGAGCCAGTCAGCAGCACTGGAAGGAGGGGCGGCTTACTGGCATGAAGAGTACAGGTTCCGTGTCGCCTCCGGCCACTGGATTGAAATCAGAACACGGTGTGTCATCGTTCGCAACGACGACGGCCAGCCCGTTCGGCTTGTCGGCTCCATGCTTGACATCACCCAACAGAAGACCGCCGAGGCCGAGCTGAACTGGGCGGCGCATCACGACCCACTGACGAAACTGCCCAATCGCACACTCTATCAGGAGCGAAAGCGGGTTGCCATTGATGCCGCAAAACAGGATGGCCACTGCGTCGCCCTGATCGTGCTCGACCTGAACAACTTCAAGGAACTCAATGACACCTTGGGGCATGCCGCTGGCGACCGGGTGTTGGAGAATACTGCTGAGCGCCTGCTTGGCAGCCTGCCCGAGAAAGCGACCGTGGCGCGACTAGGGGGGGACGAATTTGCGATCATATTGCCGGAGCTTGCCACTCCAAATGCGTATGCCGGACCGATGGACAGTGTTTCGGCTGCTTTGGCCGAGCCAATTCTATTTGGGGACTTGCGGGTTCCCGTTAATTTCACTGCTGGGGTCGCCATATGGCCGCGCGATGGAGATGATCCCGCCGAGCTCCTGATCGCTGCAGATCTGGCGCTCTATGCGGCCAAGGAGCAGATGCCAGGAACCGTGCTTGAATTCACGCCGTCGTTAAAGGGTGCTGCAGAACGACGTTCGAACATGCTGAAGTTGGCAAGGCAGGCGCTGGAGGAGGATCGTATCATCCCCTTCTACCAACCTAAGATCGACCTGCGCACAGGCCGCGTGATGGGGTGGGAGGCGCTGCTGCGAATTCGCAGCTTGAACAATGAGATACTGCCGCCGTCTGAGATTGCGGCGGCATTTCTCGATAGTGAGATCGCCGTTCAGTTGACAGATCGCATGTTTGCACGCGTTTTTACCGACATCGCAGACTGGCAGGCGGCAGGCATAAATCCAGGCCGCATCGCAGTGAATGTGTCGGCGGCCGATTTCCGGCAGAACGCGTTGGCTGACAGGCTCCAATCACATGCAAACGTAGCGGGGCAAAGCCTCTCTGCCATCGATATCGAGGTGACAGAGACTGTACTGATCGGCCAACTCGGCCCCGAGGTTTCACGCATGTTGCGAGAGTTGCGGACACTGGGCGTCATGGTCGCGCTGGATGATTTCGGGACGGGCTATGCCTCTCTGACACATCTTCAAGAATTTCCCGTCGATGTGATCAAAATCGATAGGTCGTTCATCGAGCGGATTGACGCAAGCGACCCAAAGGCAACCGCCGTGATTGATGCCGTGCTTCAGATGGCAAAGCGGCTGGGCATGCAGACAGTCGCTGAAGGCATCGAGACGGTCGAGCAGGCCCGATACCTGCGGGCACGTGGCTGCAGCATAGGACAGGGCTATCTGTTTGACCGCCCGCTCCCCGCGGCGGACGTGCCGCGCACTCTATCGGCTCAAAGCAAAGGGCAGTGGGAGTTCTTGCGTTTGCATCGACCGTGAAAGGGCTCCACTGAGTGGTGGCGCTGGTCGCTGCGCTGGCCGGCGATGCCGACACGATCAGCAGCGTTCGGCCCAAGGATCGCCCATGAACGAACCGGCACATGCCGGCTGTTGAACTCGCGGCGTGCGCTCTGCGTTAGCTGTGATGTATGGCCGACCAACCACTGACCATCAGAGAAGCTAGGCAGAGTCCGTGACGACAGCCGGTGGTGCCTTGCTCTGTTCGACGGGCCCTTTAGGGGCATTGGAGATCGCGGGTGTTGTACGTGGCGTGCGAGCACAGCCGGCTGCTTTCATCCTTCCAGCACGTGGCAACCTATTCGTGCCGGAGGCGAGAGTTTGAAATCCTCTGATGTCCGTCTGCATAAGTTGGGTCCGCCTGCGTTCCGGCTGGGAATAGTGCCAACACCTCGGCACTCATGTACGGTGGATGAGGTGGAGCCAAACCCCAAGTATCGTCGCCGCAGTGCAGATATGCCGTGAGAAGAACTCATCCGTTGATCAAAAAGGATCTGAAGAGCTCATGAAAATCAACGAACGCTCCAGCTACATTACTCAAGGAGTAGCCCGCTCGCCAAACCGCGCGATGTATTATGCGTTGGGTTACAAACAGGATGATTTCGACAAGCCGATGATCGGCATAGCCAACGGCCACTCGACCATTACACCATGCAACGCCGGGCTTCAGCCGCTTGCGGACGCGGCGGTAGGCGCGATCAAGACTGCTGGTGCTAATCCGCAGGTTTTTGGCACCCCGACGATCTCTGACGGGATGTCGATGGGCACGGAAGGCATGAAGTATTCACTGGTGTCGCGCGAGGTGATCGCTGATTGCGTAGAGCTTACAGTTCAGGGTCAATGGATGGATGGCATCCTCGTGCTGGGCGGCTGCGACAAGAACATGCCCGGTGGGTTGATCGGAATCCTGCGAGCCAATGTGCCGGCAATCTATGTCTATGGCGGCACGATCAAACCCGGACACTGGAAGGGCCAGGAGCTTTCAATTGTCTCGGCCTTTGAGGCGGTCGGCGCATTCATGGCAGGTAAGCTAAGCAAAGAGGATTTCGACGGCATCGAACACAATGCCTGTCCGACCACTGGCTCATGCGGCGGAATGTACACAGCCAATACGATGAGCTCGTCTTTCGAGGCACTTGGTATGTCGCTGATGTTCTCCTCGACGATGGCAAATCCGGATCACGAAAAAATCGAGAGCGCGGCCGAGTCGGGACGCGTCTTGGTGGAGGCGGTGAAGAAGAAGATCCGGCCGCTCGATATAGTCACGCGCGCGTCGATCGAAAACGCAGTTGCGGTAATCATGGCATTGGGTGGCTCTACCAACGCGGTGCTGCACTATCTTGCCATCGCGCATGCCGCCGGCATCGACTGGACATTGGACGACTTCGAGCGTGTACGCCGCAAGGTGCCAGTTCTTTGCGATTTGAAGCCATCTGGCAGGTACATGGCCGTCGACCTTCACCGAGCCGGTGGTGTTCCGCAGGTGCTGAAGGTCCTGCTCAACGCGGGATTGGTGAATGGAGATTGCCTGACCATCACGGGGCGAACGCTTGCGGAGGAACTTCATCTAGTGCCGGACTCGCCCCGAGCCGATCAAGACGTCATTATGCCGATCGACAGGGCGCTCTACCGCGAGGGCCACCTTGCGATCCTCAGAGGCAACCTTGCGCAGGACGGCGCAGTGGCAAAGATCACCGGGCTGAAGAATCCTGTCATGATGGGTCCGGCACGTGTGTTCGACGACGAGCAATCTGCACTTGAGGCAATCCTTGCCGATCGCATAGCACCCGGCGACGTGATGGTGCTGCGTTATCTCGGTCCACAGGGGGGCCCAGGAATGCCGGAGATGCTGGCGCCTACTTCCGCGCTGGTGGGGCGTGGCCTGGGCGAGTCGGTCGGTCTCGTTACCGACGGACGTTTCTCAGGCGGCACATGGGGTATGGTCGTCGGCCACGTCGCGCCGGAAGCCCACTTGGGGGGCACGATAGCACTTGTCGAAGAGGGCGACATCATATCGATTGATGCCCACAAGCTGCTCTTGCAGTTGCATGTCGACGACATTGAGCTGACGCACCGGCGCTCCGCATGGACCCAACCGCCGCCGCGCTATACGCGCGGCGTTCTGGCGAAATTCGCCCGATTGGCGCGTCCCGCCAACGAAGGTGCATTGACAGGCTAAGAGACCCGCCATCCGGATTTCGCTGCCGCTCATGGTTCAGACCGCCTCTTTCCAGCGCGGCACACTGTCTTAATGATAGTCGAGGGGCCGGTGCGGCGACAATCAAGTTGCGCGAGCACAAATATGTGTTTCACGGATCAGCTAGGATAACGGCGCGGTCGGCGTCAGTGGGAATCGAATCCACCCCTCAAAATCTACGGTTCAGCCGTCTACTGCCGGAGGAGGCGCGTACAAGTGAGTTATGCCAATGACGCAAATCGATGAGAAACTCGAAGCCATTCTGGGTGAGGTTCTGCGCCGGAATGCAGGCGAGCCGGAGTTCCACCAAGCCGTGCGCGAGGTTCTTGAAAGCCTCGGCCGGGTTGTCGCGAAACACCCGGCCTATGCGTCGGATGCTCTGATCGAGCGCATTTGCGAGCCGGAGCGTCAGATCATCTTTCGAATCCCCTGGATCGATGATGCCGGTCAAGTGCAGATCAACCGCGGTTTCCGAGTGCAGTTCAACTCCGCGCTTGGACCGTACAAAGGTGGGATCCGGTTTCATCCCTCGGTCAACATTGGGATAATCAAATTCCTTGGGTTTGAGCAGACCTTCAAAAATGCGCTCACCGGCTTACCGATCGGTGGAGGCAAAGGAGGCGCCGACTTCAATCCACGTGGACGCTCAGACCGGGAGATCATGCGTTTTTGCCAATCCTTCATGACGGAACTCTTCCGCCATCTCGGCGAGCATACGGATGTTCCCGCGGGCGACATCGGCGTTGGCGGTCGCGAAATTGGCTACCTGTTTGGACAGTACAAGCGTCTGACAAACCGCTACGAAGCAGGTGTTCTAACGGGCAAGGGATTACCGTATGGCGGTTCGCGGGCCCGCAAAGAAGCCACCGGATTCGGCGCGGTATATTTCGTAGAACGGATGCTAGCTGCAAATAGTACTTCTTTTGAGGGGCGGCGGGTGTCGGTCTCAGGATCAGGAAACGTGGCCATCTATACGATGGAGAAGATCCTCGATTTCGGCGGGAGGGTTATCACTTGTTCCGACTCTAATGGTTATGTGGTCGATGAAAACGGCATTGACCTTGAGTTGGTGAAGGAAATCAAGGAAGTCCGGCGTGATCGCATTTCCGAGTACGCGCGGTTGAAAGGAACGGGGGTGAATTATATTGACACTGGGTGCATCTGGGACGTTCCCTGCGATATCGCCATGCCATCAGCGACCCAGAACGAATTGACTGGAAAGGACGCACGGACGTTGGTGAAGAATGGTGTGGTCGCCGTAGGAGAGGGCGCCAACATGCCCTGTACACCAGAGGCGGTTCGCATCTTTCAGGAAGCTGGCGTGCTATTTGCCCCGGGAAAAGCCGCAAACGCTGGCGGCGTGGCGACATCGGCGCTGGAAATGCAACAGAATGCCTCCCGCGACAGCTGGACCTTTGAGCAAACCGAGCACCGGCTGGCAGAAATCATGAAAAACATTCATGACACCTGTGCAGAAACGGCACGGGACTACGGCGTGGCCGGCGACTATGTCCAGGGCGCAAACATCGCTGGTTTTGTGCGAGTTGCCGAGGCGATGCGTGCCCTGGGGGTAATCTGACTGTGCACGACGCGTAATCCAGCAGTCAGAAAACATGCGCAGGGCGCGGATATCATCTTGCGCCCTGCGTCGACGTTAACCGGAGCGGTCAGTCAAGCGCTCCTGGCGATATACTAGTGGCCGCTATCGTGAGGATTCGGAGGAGCGTTGAAAACATCCGGATTATCCGGACCCTCGACGATCAAATAACCGGCGAGCCCGCGTTCGGCGCGGGACAGCGCGTGATCCACCAGAACATACCGGCCGGGCACCTCGCATTTGAATTCGACGATGTTGGCGGAGCCGGGTGGGACCGAGATGCTCTGGACGTCTGTGATGGGAGGACTTGTGACTGAGCCAAGCTGATAGGCCTTGTCAAAAATCTCCCCTATGACGTGGAAGCCCGACGTATAGTTTGGCCCTCCCACGCCGAAGAATATTCGCACTGTCTCGCCTACCTGCGCTTTCAGCGGATAGTGATCAGTCAGCGCCCCGACATGCCCATTGAATACGAAATATTCAGGTCGCTCGTTGAGCAGCTTGTCATAGCTCTCCGTCAGCAGCCCGCTGCTACCGAATGGCTCTTCGGTATAGATTTCGCCCTGCATGACGTAGAACTCGCGATCAACGGGCGGCAAGCCATCCTCAGGCTCGACGAGAATGAGGCCATACATGCCGTTGGCTATATGGAGAGCGACCGGGGGGACCGCACAGTGGTAGACATAAAGCCCGGGATTTAGTGCTTTGAAAGTGAAAGAGCGCTCCTCGCCCGGGGCGGCCGTGGTTGCGCCCGCGCCACCGCCGGGGCCTGTACAGGCATGGAAATCCACATTGTGCATCATCCAGCTGTCTTCGGGGTTCTTTAGGTGAACCTCCACCTGATCGCCCACCCGCACGCGTACAAAAGGACCAGGCACATTGCCGTTAAACGTCCAGAAACGGAACATGGCCTTATCGTCCAGATGGGCCTCAATTTCCTTCGTTTCGAGATCGACTCGGACGGTCGCCGGCTCACGTCGGGTGAGGGGAGGAGGTATGTTGGTGGGATTTTCAGCAATGTCGGCCATATCAGGATGAACCGGATTGATTGAATAGATCCGGTTGCTGAGACTTCCTGGATACGTCCTGTGCTGCGCCATCTGCGTCCCATCGGCCGGCGCGCCACCCGTATGCGCGGAATGCGCGCCAGCAGTCTGAGCTAAAGCCGCTTCAGCCGCAACCAACCCCCCGACCGCGCCCACCGACCCTACAAGCAGGCGTCTGCGGCTGATGGACTTGTCTTCTTCGGCTGACTGGTCGGATCCTGACGTAGTCTGTTTTGGTGACATGCAACTGCTCCATTTTTTAACGGCGGTGGCGGTTGCGCGCAGAAGGCGCAACCGCTTCGAAACTTAATCTGCCGCTCCGGCACCGTCGCCTTCGGCACCATCACTGCTGACCTGCGCGATTAATTCCGCCATGCGCGTCTTGGCCCGTCCTGGCAGCTTTGCCGTCTCGGCCGAGTCCAAATTCTCCGTGCTATCGCCGACCTGGATGATGCCGACCATGCCAAGTCCGAAGTGCGGCATACACTTATAGCCGTAAATCCCTTCCACATCGAAAGTCACGACAATCTCTTCGTTAATCTTGCCCTTCCAGACCTCTGCGGTTTCTGGAATCATTTCGAGGATTGATTCAGAATTGTGACCTTTGTCTGTGGCTATGAACTTTACGCTGTCGCCCGGCTCAATCTTGATGAACGCGGGATCGAATTGCATCGGTTGGCCTTCAGGTCCCTTATTGAGCATGCGTACTTCGTGCTCGGCTGCGAAGGTGAAACCCCCGCTAAGAGGCCGTTTCGAAAAGGGTTGAGCGGTCGAGGTTCGCATGATTCCAAGCGGTTTGCTGACCTGCCTGGAGAATGTCATGTGGACCCCGACCACC
>NZ_JAZHFV010000018.1:0-29756 GCF_040970315.1 Neoaquamicrobium sediminum
CTCGCTGGCGCACTTCCGGGGAAAACTTGTTCGTCGTCTTGCTCATGATGGCTCCACCTTCTCAGGAGTTGGAGCCTCCGGCAAACCCGGAGCGGTTCATAGCGTGTGGTCAGCCCGTTGCCGTGGTCGATCTCGACCATCCTGCCATATCCACCGTTCCAGCCGGACTTGACCACCGTGCCGGCGCCCGCACTGCGGATGTCTGTGCCGGACGGCGCACGAAAATCGATGCCGGCATGCATCGCAGGGCGCCTGATGATCGGGTCGCGCCTCACGCCGAAGCTGCTCGAAACGGGCCGACCGGGCACAGGATTATGGATGGGCATCTCGCGCGCCAGCGCCTTGACGGCCTCCAGCTTGCTCAACGCCTCGTCGAGTTCACGCACACGTGCCTCGAACTGGATGCCGGCCTCGACCGGCAGCAGCGGCCCGCCGACGGCCTCGTCACTGGTATCGACCTCGACGGGCAGACCGGCCGCCTCCAGCGCTCCGGCGATTTCGTCAGCGGCCAGAAACGCGGTTTCGGTGGCGTTACCTATACCGTCGATCTGTTCCGACTCGATCGCACGCAGCGACCGGTTGATCGAGACGAATAGGCGGTCGGCCCTGTCGGCGGCGCTCTCGTAGCCCTGGCTCACCGGCTTTGTCGACCAGAACGAACTGGCCGAGCTGTCGGCGATGACCACCGGCGCCTTCTCGTTCAATACCCGCAATTCGGGCTTGGTGGAGGGCAGGGGCGCGGTTTCCGGCAGTTTGCCGCCGGTGCCGTTCACGCGCTCGAGGATCGGCCCGATGCGTCCATGGCGCTGGGTGAGCTGGGATTGGCGGGCGAGCAGTTCCGAGACTTTGCTTTCGACAAGCTGCTGGTCGAGAATCTGCCGGCTCGTGATGCGGTCGACCTGCGCGCGCAGGGCCGAGATGCGGTCCTCATAGGCCTGCTGCATGCGGGCCTGCCGCGCAGCCGTGGCGCCAAGTAGATCGTCGCGCAACACCAGATAGGATGTGGCAAGCAGATAGCCGACCGCCATGGCCGCCACGGTGGACCCGATAAACGCGGCAAGCCACGGCCTCACGACGAAGTGTCGTATCTGGTCGCCTCGGGCGATGATGACGGTGTGCGGTTCTTTACGTCTGCCGAAGACCGAAGTCTGCCGATTCTCTTTCACGGAACACATACCCAACGGTAGGAGGATCGTGTGTCGCATTACACCTTGTTAGGGTTAACAAAGATTTGCTGGCCGGCATCCCATAGCTGAAACGGAAACGCCCCGGCGGGGCCGGGGCGTTGAAATCAGACTCTGTGACCCTTCTCGGCGCGGGGCGCCATCAAAAGAAGAAGAGCCAAAGCAGAATGATGATGGGGATAGGAATACCGATCATCCAAAGCAAAAGACCGCGCAGCATGTTCATCTCCATGATAGGGAATTACTCGCTTCACGAAGAGAACGGTACGCGGCCGTTTTCGTTCCCTGGAGTTTAAGTGGCAAGCTCGCGTGCCGCTTGGAGCACTTCCGAGGCGTGGTCCCGTACCTTGACCTTGTTCCATATGCGGGCGATGCGCCCCTCGCGGTCGATCAGCAGCGTCGTGCGTTCCACGCCCATATATTTGCGGCCGTACATCGACTTCTCGACCCACACGCCATAGGCCTCGAGTGCAGTACGCTCCTCGTCCGCTGCAAGCGTCACGGTCAACGCGTGCTTTGCCTTGAACTTGTCGTGCTTTTTGGCGCTGTCGGGAGAAATGCCGATCAGGGCGACGCCGAGCGCATCGAATTGCGGCTTGAGCCCGCTGAAGTCTATCGCTTCCGTGGTGCAGGCCGTGGTGTCGTCCTTCGGGTAGAAGAACAGCACCACAATGTCGCCGCGATGGGCGGCTAGCGACACACGCGTTCCGCCATCGCCGGGAAGATCGAAGTTCGGTGCCGGGTCGCCGACCTTGATGTTTGTCATGCCCTCACTCTTGTTTGTGGTTACGCCGGTAGGCTGACGGGTATAGTGGTTTCGGCAGATTCGTCCAACGTGGGAAACAGGCTCGGCGGCGTGCATCACGAGGCACCTCCTCATGAAAAGATCCGGTTTCGCCGCGGCGACATAACGAGTCTCGACCAGTTCCCCTCTGCTCAACCGCTGCCAGCGACGCCACCCTGGCTGCGTATATGCCGTTGCGGCGCCAGGATCGCGCTTGCCGCCACGATGGCGATAGCCTTGATCGTGACTGTCGGGGCCGTGGCCCTGTTTTCGGGCCTCGGAGACGAAAGGCTGCGACTTCAGGCGCAGCAGGCCGTTTCCACCCTGGCGGGCGAGGACTTCAACGCCGAGATCGGTAGGGTCGGCATTTCGTTTGCCGGGTTGAAGCTGATAGGGCTGAGCGTGGAAAACGCACGGCTCACGGCTTCGGCCGATGGCCGGGAAGTCATGCAGATCGGCTCGGCGCGCTTCGGCCTGCGACTGTTGCCGTTGCTCAGAGGCCAGATCGAGCTTTCCAGCGCAAGGCTTGCCGACGCGCGCATAAACCCCGCCGCAATACGCGTGGAGGGCGGGGGCCAGCAATTACCAGTCTTCGACGATAAGGGCCTGCTCGACACGGACGCTGCCCTCGCCCAGCTTTTCGGCGGGGCAAGGCGGCTTATCGGCCTGTTCGATCGGGAGGATATCGACGGCATCGAGCTCTCCGACATCCAGATAGCGCTTGGTGATGACGACAACGCCCTGCTGCTCGTCCGCAGTGCCAGCCTTGAAGGCGATGCGCACGGTGCCCTTGCTCTCGCCGGCGAGCTCGAATTCCGTGATCGCGTGTCTACGGTGGAAGGGCAGGCGGCGCTGGACGCGGATGGCCAGACGATAAAGACGCTTGCCGTCCAGCTCACATCCTCCTTGCCGGATGGCGGCGAAGCCACAGCCAAGCTGTCGGGCTCCGAGTCGGTGGCCGGCGAACGGCTGGACATCGACGGGCGCGTTGCCGCGCTTACCATACCTTTCGGGCAGGACGGTTCTTTCATCGCCGATGTCGATGTTGCCGCGAGCATGGCGCGGGGAACCGCCAAGGTTGAAATCGAAAGGCTGGACATTGCCAGCGGTCGTTCGTTCTGGCGGTTCAACGGCGCGGTTGGCCCCAATCCGGCCTCCACGCATCCGACCTATCGCTTCGAACTTGTCAGCGACGGTTCCGCCGTCGCGCCGGAAGGCTCCCCGGAGCCGGCACTGCCGGTCGTTGCCCGTCTTGCCGGCTTGTGGGACCCGGAAGCCCGCCGCCTCAGCGTCGACGAGATGGGTGTCAGGTCTTCCCAAGGGGAGGTGGAAGGCCGCGCTGCCGCGATATTCGAACGGGGAAAGAGCCCCGGCCTTGAAATGGCTCTGGACGTCCGCGACATGCCCGTCGGCCAGGTCAAGCAGCTCTGGCCTTGGTTTGCCGCGGGCGGCGCGCGCAACTGGGTATTGTCCAACATCTATGGCGGCCACGTCGAGACAGGACGACTGGACCTCACGACGCCGCCCGGCCGTATCGGTAACGGTGTGCCGTTCGGCGCCAGGGAAGTCTCCGGCAGCTTCTCGATCAGAGGCACGCGCTTCGACGTGGCCGGGCGGATTCCACCCGTGCGCGACGGCGTCGGCGCGGTATCGTTTCGCGGCTCAGATGTCGACATCTCGTTGGAAAGCGGCACCGTCTTCATGGCAGGTGGGCGCACCGTCAAGGCCAGCAACGGCGAACTCACCGTACGCGAAGCACATATGCCGCCGGTCATCGGCAAGCTGCGCATCGACGTGGAGGGTGACGCGGGAAGCGTCCTCCAGCTTGCCAGCTACGATCCCATCAACGTCCGGCGTTTCATCGACCTGAAACCCACGGATCTTTCCGGGTCCGTCAAAGGCACGGTGATCGCGGATATTCCCCTGCAACGCTCGATTCCCGTGGAAAGCCTCGGTTGGAAGGTCGATCTCGACTACGAGAATCTATCGCTTGCCGAACCCTTTGACGGACAGACGATCACAGCCGCCAACGGAAACATCACCGTCGATCCGACCAAGGCCGTGATCGACGCGCAGGCGCGCATGAACGGGTCACCGGCCACACTCAGTCTGGTCGAGCCACTGGGTGCAAACAGTCCGGTCACGCGCGCGCGCAGCATTGCCCTGAAGATGGACGACGCGGCGCGTGAGGCGATCGCGCCGGGGCTTGATGTGCTGCTGTCGGGCATGACCGAAGTCGAGCTCGACGATGGTTCGCCGAAAAGCAGGGCCATCAAGGCGAATCTGCGCGACGCCGCTTTGACCATACCGTGGGCCGGATGGAGCAAGGGCAAGGGCGTGCCCGCGACCGTCGCCTTTTCGCTCGCCATGGACGGCAACCGCATCGACCTTCGCGACTTTATCCTCAGCGGCGACACCTTCGCCGCCAGCGGCGCACTGTCTTTTGCCGGCGGCGAAGTCACGAGCGTGCGTTTCCCTACCGCACGGCTCAACCGTGGCGACGACTTCTCCTTCGACATGAAAGCCCAGGGCAAAGGCTATGCGATCACCGTGCGTGGCAGCAGCATCGATGCCCGCTCGGTCGTCAAGCTGTATGCCAAGGATTCCACCGGCGGCACGTCTCAGGGCGGCGCCGCGCCTGTCACGCTCGACCTGGAGGTCGATCGCGTCGTCGGCTTCCACGGCGAGGCGCTTAGCAATGTGAAGCTGAAATACAGCGGCACCGGCGCGCGCACCGACAGGCTCGAATTTTCCGGAACCACGGCCAGCGGCAGGCAGGTGACGTTCCGCGACGGGCGCCAGGGCGACGCCCGCAACGTCGTCATGAATTCGGCCGACGCCGGCGCGCTGCTGCGTTTCCTTGACATATACGAACACATGGAAGGCGGAACGATCGCCATGTCGCTTGCAGGCGCCGGCAACGGGCCGCTGCGCGGGCAGGTCGATGCGCGCGACTTCTGGATCGTCGACGAGCCGCGCCTGGGGTCGCTTGTCTCGAGCGCGCCGGCCAATGACGGACGCTCGCTCAATCAGGCGGTGCGCGGCGAGATCGACACTTCGCGCGTGCAATTCGAGCGCGGCTTCTCGATGATCGAGAAGGGGCAGGGGTTCCTGAACCTGCAGCAGGGCGTGGTGCGCGGACCGCAGATCGGGTCGACCTTCCAGGGCAGTTTCTACGATGCAGCGGGCAACATGGACATGACGGGCACGTTCATGCCCGCCTATGGCCTCAACCGGATTTTCGGCGAAATTCCGATCATCGGCCAGATCCTTGGCAACGGCCGCGACCGTGGCCTGATCGGCATCACCTTCAGGCTCGCCGGAAAAGCCGGCGAGCCGCAGCTTCAGGTCAACCCGCTATCCGTCATCGCGCCCGGCATCTTCCGCTCGGTGTTCGAATACCGGTGAGCGTCGGGCCCGGATCTAGGCCGGCCTGACGAGGATATGCTTCTTGCGGCCCAGCGAGAGTTTGATGACACCTTCGGACGTAAGGTCCCCAGCGCCCAGTACGCGCTTTTCGTCCGTAACCTGCTCGTCGTTGACGCGCACCGCACCGCCCTGGACATGCCGGCGCGCCTCGCCGTTGGAACCGGCAAGCCCGGCTTTCACGAAAAGCGCAAGCAGGCCGATGCCGCCTTCGAGTTCGGCCCCGTCGATCTCCACGGTCGGCAGGCTCTCGGCCAGAGCGCCTTCCTCGAAGGTCTTGCGGGCGGTCTCCGATGCCTGCTCGGCGGCCTCGCGCCCATGCAGCATGGCGGTGACCTCGGTCGCCAGCACCTTCTTGGCGTCGTTGATTTCAGAGCCCCCGAGCGCCGCAAGCCGCACGATCTCGTCCATCGGCAGGATCGTGAACAGCTTGAGGAAGCGCTCCACGTCGGCATCCTCGGTATTGCGCCAGTACTGCCAGAACTCGTAGGGCGAGAGGAGGTCGGCATTCAGCCATACGGCGCCGGAAGCCGATTTGCCCATCTTGGCGCCGGATGAGGTGG
The DNA here is from genome assembly GCF_040970315.1 of Neoaquamicrobium sediminum. NCBI lineage: Bacteria > Pseudomonadati > Pseudomonadota > Alphaproteobacteria > Hyphomicrobiales > Phyllobacteriaceae > Neoaquamicrobium > Neoaquamicrobium sediminum. Next base: position 5,958 of record NZ_JAZHFV010000018.1, read on the forward strand.
TCAGCAGGGGAGACGTCAGCGCGTAGAGCTGCGGCGTTCCCATGCGGTGGCCGAGATCGATACCGTTGATGATGTTGCCCCACTGGTCCGAGCCGCCCATCTGCAGCCGCGTGCCGTAGCGCTTGTTCAGCTCCACGAAATCGTAGGCCTGAAGGATCATGTAGTTGAATTCGAGGAAAGACAGCGACTGCTCGCGGTCGAGGCGCGTCTTCACGCTGTCGAACGAAAGCATGCGGTTGACCGAGAAATGCCGGCCGACGTCCCGCAGGAATTCGAGATAGTTGAGCGGACGCAGCCACTCGGCATTGTTGATCATCAGCGCCGCGTTGCTGTCGCGATCATAGTCGAGGTAGCGCGAGAAACAGGCCTTGAGCGAGGCGATGTTGTCCTCGATCATCTCGACCGTCATCAGCTTGCGGGCTTCCTCCTTGAAGGAAGGATCGCCGACCATGCCTGTGCCGCCGCCCATCAGTGAGATGGGCCGGTGTCCCGTCTGCTGAAACCAGTAGAGCATCATGGTCTGCGTGAGATGCCCGACATGCAGGCTCGACGCCGTCGGGTCGTAGCCGATATAGGCCGTCACGGTTTCCTTGGCGAGGAGGTCGTCGAGACCGGTTTCATCCGAGATCTGGTGGATGAAGCCGCGTTCTGACAGCGTGCGCAGGAAGTCGGACTTGAAGGCGGACATGATCGTGCTTTCCATGGAACATATTTGGCCCGCACTGCGAATGGCGCGGGAACCCGCGCGGCTTTAGCATCAAGCATGCGAGAATCACAAGAACGGCGGCGGAAATGACGCTGACATGCGCGATCGGCCTGATGAGCGGCACGTCGATGGACGGTATCGACCTTGCAGTCGTGACGACGGATGGGCGGGGCGACGTGCGGCGCGGCCCTGCGGGCTTCGTCGCCTACGAAGCGGCCTTTCGCCGTCGTATTGAAACCGCGCTGGGTGAGGCCAGGGGCATTTGTGCGCGCGAGGAGCGGCCGGGAGACCTTGCGGCGCTGGAGCGTGAGATCACGCTGCGCCACGCGGATGCGGTAAAGCGATTCCTGACAGAGCACGGCGACATCGCCCCTCAACTGATCGGCTTTCATGGTCAGACGGTACTGCACAGGCCGGAGAAGGCCCTGACGGTGCAGCTCGGCGACGGCGCTTTGCTGGCGCGCGAAACGGGCTTGCCAGTGGTGCACGACATGCGCGCCAACGACATGGTGCATGGCGGGCAGGGCGCGCCACTGGTGCCCGCCTATCATGCCGCGCTGGCCGCTTCCCTGCCGCGATTTCCGATGGCGTTCGTCAATATCGGCGGGATTTCCAATGTCACCTTCGTGCCCGCCGCCGGCGATCCCGTCGCCTTCGACAGCGGGCCGGGCAATGCCTTGATCGACCAGTGGGTGTCGGGCGAGGGCGGCGTGGCGTTCGATGCCGACGGCATGATCGCCAGCGAAGGCGGCGTGATACGAGCCGTTGTCGAGCGCTACATGGAAAGCCCGTTCTTTGAGCGCGCAGCGCCCAAATCGCTCGACCGCAACGATTTCACGCTCGACCTGGCGGCCGGACTGGAACTGGCCGACGGCGCGCGAACGCTGGCCGCCGTCTCGGCCGAGGCGATCCTGGCGGCTGCCGCGCACATGCCGGCCCACCCGAAGCTCTGGATCATCTGCGGCGGCGGGCGGCGCAACCCCCACATCGTTGCGGATCTGCGCGCCGGCGTGCCGTCCGGGGTCGAGGTTCTTCTGGCCGAGGATACCGGGCTCGACGGTGACGCAATGGAGGCGGAGGCCTGGGCCTATCTCGCCGTCCGCGCGTTGAACGGCCTGCCCCTGACCTTCCCGACAACGACGGGCTGCCGGGAGCCGGTAACGGGCGGCGTGCTCAGCCTTCCCTGATCTGCGGCCTAGATGAGCTGCATGCCCTTCAGGCTCGCATGGCCGTTGCGGCCCACAATGATGTGGTCGTGAACGATCACGCCGAGAGGCTTTCCGGTACCGATGATCGTCTTCGTCATCTCGATGTCCGCCCGCGAGGGCGTCGGATCGCCGGACGGATGGTTGTGGACGAGGATGATCGCCGTGGCCGAGAGTTCGAGTGCGCGGCGCATGACCTCGCGCGGATAGACCGGCGTGTGGTCCACCGTGCCCGACTGCTGCACCTCGTCGGCGATCAGCACGTTCTTCTTGTCGAGAAACAGAATGCGGAACTGCTCGCGTGGCTCGAACGCCATCGCCGCGCGGCAATAGTCGATCACCTGCGCCCATGAGCCGAGCACGGGCCGGCGGCCGATCGCGCCTCGGGCCATGCGGCTGGACGCGGCGGCAATCGTCTTGATGTCGAGCGCGACAGCATCGCCGACACCCTCCACCTCGCGCAGCAAATGTTCAGGCGCGCCAAGTACTTCCGCGAACGAGCCGAATCGATTGATGAGCGTCTTGGCGAGCCCCTTGGTGTCCGCGCGGGGAATCGAGCGGAAGAGCAGCAGTTCCAGCAACTCGTAGTCGGATAGTGCGCCGGCACCCGCTTCCCGGAAGCGGGTTCTCAGCCGTTCGCGATGTCCGAGATAGTGCGGTTTCTCCGCCGCAGCTTTGGCCGCGCGTGGCGCAGGCAACGCTCGTTCCGCGAAGAAGCCGCGTTCGTCGCCATCGTCACCCTGCATGTTCAACTTTCCCCACCCCAGCTCAGGGCACAGGATAGGCGAACCGTGTCAGGCGGCAAGCCCCGGCCTGTCCAGACCGGCGGGAGAAAGCGTGAAGACCTCGCAGCCGTCGGCCGTCACGCCGACCGTGTGCTCATACTGCGCCGACAGCGACCGGTCGCGCGTCACCGCGGTCCAGCCATCGGAGAGCACCTTCACATGCAGGCGGCCGAGATTGATCATCGGCTCGATGGTGAAGATCATGCCTTCGCGCATCTCCACGCCTTCGTTCGGGCTGCCGTAATGCAGGATATTCGGCGCGTCGTGGAAGAGCCGCCCGACGCCGTGTCCGCAGAAGTCGCGGACGACCGAGCAGCGCTCGCTTTCTGCATAGGTCTGGATCGCAGCACCGATCGCGCCCGTGCGCACGCCGGGTTTCACCGCCGCGATGCCACGCGTCAGGCACTCATGGGTGACTTCCAGCAGCCTCTCGGCGGCGCGCTTGATCTGTCCGACCGGATACATGCGACTGGAATCGCCATGCCATCCGTCGAGAATGTAGGTGACGTCGATGTTGACGATGTCGCCCTCGCGCAGCGGCTTGTCGTCCGGAATGCCGTGACAGACCACATGGTTGATCGAGGTGCAGGTCGACTTTGTGTAACCGCGATAGTTCAGCGTCGCCGGCAGAGCACCGTGGTCCATGCCGAACTCGAAGACAAAGCGGTCGATCGCGTTCGTCGTGACGCCCGGCGCGACCATGCCCGCCAACTCGTCAAGGCAGCGTGCCGTCAGGTTGCAGGCCTTGCGCATGCCCTCGAAGGCCTCGGGTCCGTAGAGCCTGATCTGCCCCGTATTGCGCTGTGGCGCGGCGTCCGCGTCGAGATAGGTGACCATCGTCTTCCGTCCGTTGGATGCGAACCCACCATGTCGCATCGAAGCGGCTTCGCTTCAAGAGGAAGGGCGCGACTTCCACGAATCGGCCAGTGTCCGAACTTGCTCCTCGACGGCTGTCATCGCGTCGGCAAGGCCGGCCCGGTCTCGCAGGAGAAGGCGGGAGAGCGCGGTCTCTGCGGCGATGCTCGTCGTCACAGCCTGTTCGTGTTCGGCCGCACTCTTGCAGGCATCGGGGTTCTCCATGCGAAACCGGGCCTGCGCCGCCTGCTCGATCAGGCGCGTCAGCCGCTCCTGCAGGGCTGGCAGGAAATGCAGCCGCGTGCCGGGCAGGGGCAACCCCTCCACCCGCGTCGACCATGTCTCGTCGGCCTCGACCGGGAAGGCTCGCGTCACGGTGCCGGTGGTAACCACATCGCCGGGTTCGATGCCGCGTCGCAGCGGACGTTCTTCGAGCCCGGCGACGAAATGGCGAAACGCGGCAAGCGGCCCGTCGAGCACATTGCGCGCGGAACCGCGATCGACCTCGACATCGTTCCTGAAAAGGACGATCTCGAACGATGCCAGTCGCTCGATCCAGTCAGTCGCCGCGTCATGGTCGATGGCCATCATCGGGCCATGCAGCAATGCGCCGTGCATGGCGGCTGCCGCGACGGTGTCGGCTGCGGTAAATCGCCAGCCGGGGTAGATCGACTGCACGACCTCGAAACCGTGTGCGACAGCGTCGATACAGGAAAGCAGTTCCCGGTCGTCCATATCCGCGCGCGGCGGCCGCGCGACGCGGAAGACAATCTCGGGCTCTATGCGGGGTTCCACAAACGCTGAAATGTCGAGTTCCGCCTGACCTTGCTCCGGGTCGAACCCGTATGTCGAGGTGTCGTAGGTCGGTCCCCAGATGGGTGCGCGCACACCGTACTCGTCCCAGATGGTGCGGTTGGTGAAGCCGATCTTCCATCCGACCGGACGCTCGCCCCGTGCGATGCGCGCCCCGATCACGGCGTCGGCCGTTGCATAGGCCGCATCGAGGTCGAACGACGGATCGCCGTCGCTGAACGGTTCGATCTGCCGGCGATCATCCAGCGCGGCAAGGATGGTCGCTGCAATGTCTTTCATGACGCCCCCTTACCATGCGTTAGGCCATGATCGAAAAGGAATGTCCAGCGCTTCGCCGGCCTCCGGAAAGACAAAGGGCGGCGCAATGCGCCGCCCTCTCGTCATCTGGGAAACCGGGGTTCACCCCTCGGCCGGCCATCCGGCCACGGCCTTGACCTCCAGAAAGTCTTCTAGCCCGTATTTGCCGCCTTCGCGGCCAAGGCCCGACTGCTTATAACCGCCGAACGGGCTTCCCGCGCCGCGACCGGCACCGTTCATCTGCACCATGCCGCTGCGAAGCTGCCGGGCGACGCGGCGGGCCCGCTCGGGATCGCTCGTCTGGACGTAGCTCGACAGGCCGTAGGGCGTGTCGTTGGCTATCTCGATCGCCTCTTCCTCCGTCTCGAACGGGATCATGGCGAGCACCGGACCGAACACTTCCTCGCGCGCGATCGTCATGTCGTTGGAGACATCGGCAAACACCGTCGGGCGCACATAGTAGCCGCGATTGAAGCCTTCGGGCCGGCCCGGGCCGCCGGCCACGACCCGCGCGCCTTCCTTGATCGCGATTTCGATCAGGCCCTGTACCTTATTGAACTGGGCCTCAGAGACGAGCGGTCCGATATGATCGCCCTGTTCGGCCGGATTGCCGACCTTGACCGTCGCGGTATGCCGGCCGGCGATCTCGACCGCCTGATCGTAGACCGGGCGTTCCACCAGCATGCGCGTCGGCGCGTTGCACGACTGGCCGGTGTTCTCGAAGCAGTGGTTAAGGCCCCGCACCACGGCCGCTTCCAGGTCGCTGTCGGCGAAGACGAGGTTGGGCGACTTGCCGCCGAGTTCGAGCGTCACGCGCTTGACCGTGTCGGCCGACGACTTGGAGACGGCGACGCCTGCACGGGTCGAACCGGTGAACGACATCATGTCGATGTCGGGATGGCGGGACATCGCTTCGCCCACCGACGGCCCGTCACCGTTGACCATGTTGAACACGCCGGCCGGCAGGCCGGCCGCGTCGACGATCTCGGCAAAGACGATCGACGAAAGCGGCGCGATTTCGGATGGCTTCAGCACCACCGTGCAGCCCGCCGCGATCGCCGGCACGACCTTCAGCGTCACCTGGTTCATCGGCCAGTTCCATGGCGTGATCAGGCCGCAGACGCCGATCGGCTCGTGAACGATGCGGTCGTTCGGGTTGCGCTCGTCGAGCGGGTGCTCGAAGACGAAGTTCTTCAGCGTGCGGATGAATGTCTTGATGTGGTAGGCGCCGACCGACGCCTGCGATTCCGTGGCCAGCTTGATCGGCGCGCCCATCTCGTCCGAGATCGCCTTGGCCATGTCGTCCATGCGTGCGTTGTAGGCCTCAAGCAGCCGCTCCAGCGCTTCCACGCGTTCCTCGCGGCTGGTGCGCGACCATGCGGGGAAGGCGCGCCGTGCCGCTGCCACGGCCTTGTCTACATCCGCCTGCGCGCCCAGCGAGATGACCGCGAAAGGCTGTTCGTCGGCGGGGTTGATCACCTCCAGCTCGCGCGCGGCGACAGGCGCCGTCCATTTGCCGTCGATGTAGAATTCGGTCTTGCGCAGCATTTCTGTCTCCTGGTCGATGGGCTCGTGACTGCTTAATACCGCGAGCCGCCCGGCTCCAATACCACGGAGGCGACGTCGTTGGGGCAGGGCGGTCACGTGGGCCGGCTGGGGATATCCGCACATTCATGTGACATCGCTAAAATGCAATCGAATCCTTTGGCGGTTCCGAAAGGCGGGAGTGTGCAGATCGTGGGAGAGGGGCGAAAGGAGGTATCCGTGAGGCCCAGTTATTCCGCCGCCCGCCACAATCTCGAAGAAGCCTATCGGCTGCTGCCGGGAGACGACGAGCTGAGCGTCAAATCGCGCCAGGCGCTGTCGATCCTGATCGACGCAATGCTGGCGCAGGAGTTTGCTGTCGATGGCGAATCCGCAAAGGTGATCGAGTTCCCGCGCCGGATGCGCTCCGGCACGGGATAGGTTGCGTTTCTCGGACCTGCTTCGGATCAGAACGTCCCACGTCGACTGAACGACGTGAGGCGTCTGGCGGTGCGCGGCCGCCTTTCTTGAGGAGCAGGCGGCAAGCGGCCAGCGTTCATCCCACCGTGGACAGGCAGGTCAGCAGGGCACCCTGCTTGTCGGAGAAGCCGATGGTGGCTTCCTGTCCCCCGCCGAGAAAATTTCCCGTCGCGGCGAAGGCATCCTTCAGCGGGCCGCCTTCGGGCAGCAATTGTGTGCCGTCGATGCTGTAGGTGCCCGCGCCGTTCTGCGGGAGGCTCGGGTCGGCTGCCCAGTCCCCCGTGCTTGTCCCGATGATCTGGTAGGTGCCTTTCCCGTCCAGTAGCAACGTGCCGAACGGCGCCATGCTGGTGTCGTGACAGCGGAAGATGCCTACGGGGGCATCCTGCGCCAGTGACGGGTTCGTTGAGAAAGCAACAAGGGCGAGGGTGGCGGCAAGGCGCATGTCTGCATCCATCTGAGCGTTGAGAAGGCGTGCAGGGTAGGTGAGCCCGGCGCCTTCGGCGACGCCGCAAGATGATGAGGAAGCGCATTTCGCTATGGGCGCGGGCCATGGCGGCTTGCGGGCAAAGGAACTCGGCCTCGACGCATGATGGCCCCGGATGGCCCATTGGAAATCAAACACGGTGGCCGTTAGCCTCGCAGTTCGCCGCTGGCGCTGTTGACTGGTATCGGTAGGCCGGATGCGCCGGCGTCACGCAAGCGGGTCGCCAGGAAAACGACGTGCAGAGGAGCGACGCTGTCTGCGTTGCTGAGGGGCGTGGACTCCTGAGGCAGTTTCTAGACCCCAGGGTGAGGCTCGGCCATGGGAGGCTGCCAGTGGCAAGCCGAGCCTCCAACCCCGCTGACCCCCTCGTCAGCAATCAAAGGCTGACACTCTCGGTTGAGTCGCGCAATCAGGTTTCGCGTCAATCAACAGCTTCCGGTGTGGAGCGGCCGGCGGGAAACCACGATGGCTTCGCGCTCAGATCCGTACTGCCAAGACGGCATATTTGACGCATTAGGGGAGAAGCAGCACCAAGTGCTTGAATTTTCTGGCACGCCCAACGGGACTCGAACCCGTGTTTCCGCCGTGAAAGGGCGGCGTCCTAGACCGCTAGACGATGGGCGCTTGCCAGAACGAGGTGGCTTATAGTGAGCATCGCAGCAACGGGCAACCCATCTTTGCACGGCAAACAGGAAAATTTCGCGTTTTGCCTGCGGCTATTTGCGCCGGCGGCAACGCCAGTTCCAGTCGCGCTCGGGGCCGACGTCGATATGAACGGAATTCGTGTGGCAATAGGTGCCGACGCCACCGCGACCAGGCATGCTGCGAAGGAACTTCGCGAGTTCCCATTTGCCAACGCCTGCCACCTGCACGTCAGCCGCCGCGCAATACATGTGCAGCGAGTTGCGGGCGCCGCGGGCGCGACGGTTGCGCTCGGGATTGCGGTAGCCTGACGTTACAACGACCTTGCTGCCGTAGTGCCGCTCGACGGTCTTGAGCACACGCACGAGAGAGGGCTTCAGGCAGGCGACGTCCACGCTTTCCGTCTGCTTGGTCAAGCCGTTGGGGGCGAGCCGGGCAAGACCGGCCGCCGAAGCGACCTGGTATGGCTCTTCACCCTCGTGCAGATCGATATCGCTGGTGTCGTCCATGCCGGACCGGCGCGAAATCTCGAACAGCGAATCGGGGCGTACTCCCGGCAGCGCTTCGCCATTCTGCGGAATGATGGGCGTCGATGCGGAAGCGTTGGCCGACGCAAGCTGAACGATTGGTTTGGAAGCTGCCGGCTCGATCTTGGGGGAGGCGGTGGCGATCAGCGGCTTGGACGCCGGCGGCGCGGATGCGGCTCGTGCATTGGACGTGCCGAAGAAAGCTGCAAGGAAACCGCGTTTTTTAGGTTCTGCCGCCGCAACCTGCGGCGGCGGACCGTTTTCAAGGAACTGGGTCGCCTGCTGTTTCGGCGGCTCCTCGGCTGCGGCCGGTTGCGCGGCCTCGGTTGCCGGTTCGGCCGCCGCCACAAATTCCGTATCGGTCTGCTGTGCATCGGCGGTTGCGACCTGCGGCGCGCCTGCCGGACCTTCAGGCGCCTGCTGTTCGGCAGTTGCTGCGGCAACCTCGGTTTCGGAGCCGGGGCGAATCGTAGGGGCGGCACCCACGGCATCCGGCAGCGAAGGGTCGTTCTCGTCCATGACGAAAGCTTCCGTCGCGCTGGCTGTCTGGTCGCTGGTGAATGTGGCGCCGGCGAAATCGTCAGCAGACTGTGCCGTGAGCGCGGACTGATCGGATGGATTGAAGCCGAAGAAGGTTTCTTCGTTGCCGGATGTGGCAGAGCAGGAAGCGAGGAGCGTGGATGCAAGCGCTGCGATGACAGCGCGCCGTCTTCCGCGTGCGAAGCGCGTTCCCTCGACCTTCAATGCAAACCCCTTCCTAGAACCGGGACAAAACTGGAATGCGGACTTCACAAAAACCTACGAAATCAGCACTTTCCCCCAAGCCCGGGAACGAGACGTAACGAATCCCGAACCAAACCGCAACCATCCGGCTAGGGATGAATTGAGGCAAGATCATGATTCCGCCGCCAATTTGCCGCGTTGTTCCGCGCTTTGAGCGGGGCCGGTCAGCGAAGGCGCTTGGGGCGGGGATCCGCGAGTTCGCCGGCAAGGCGCCGGTCGAGATAATCCGCGCACTCGTCAAGCAGCAGCTCGGCATCGTTCGAGAAGAAGTGGTTCGCGCCGGGTAGTGTCTTCTGCGTGATCGTGATGCCCTTTTGGGTATGCAGCTTGTCCACCAGTCCCTGCACGTCCTTCGGCGGCGCGACCTTGTCGGCGTCGCCGTGGATGATCAGGCCGGAAGACGGGCAGGGCGCGAGGAACGAGAAGTCGTAGATGTTCGGCTGCGGTGCGATCGAGATGAAACCCTCGATTTCCGGGCGGCGCATCAGGAGCTGCATACCGATCCATGCGCCGAACGAATAACCCGCCACCCAGCACGTCTTGGAATCGGGATGCAGCGATTGCACCCAGTCGAGCGCCGAGGCGGCATCCGAAAGCTCCCCCGTTCCATGGTCGAACTCGCCCTGGCTGCGGCCGATGCCGCGGAAATTGAAGCGCAGCGTCGTGAAATCCCGCTTCTGGAACATATAGAACAGGTCGTAGACGATCTTGTTGTTCATCGTGCCGCCGAACTGGGGATGCGGATGAAGAATGATCGCGATGGGGGCGTTCTTTTCCTTCGAGGGCTGGTAGCGGCCCTCGAGACGACCTGCGGGACCTGCAAAAATGACTTCGGGCATACTTACTCCACTTCACGCCGCATGCTGCGGCCTCGTCTCGCGCGTCAGAATCGGGGCAATCCCGCCCCTCGGTCTTGACGGGACAGGGCCGTCACCCTAGAAGCTAGTTTAGAACAATTCAAAACTGGCGGCGAAAGATGCCTGCCGGTTCGCAACGCGGGTAAATAGGACGGCTGACCTTGCAATTTCAAGGAAAAACGCCGACCTGACGCAGCGTTGCCGAGCCAAGGAGATTGAAACCCGTCATGGCGGCGAGCCGCGCCTATCTCGACCACAATGCCAGTGCACCGTTGCTGCCGGCTGCGCGCGCTGCCATGCTGGCCGCGCTGGAGGTCGACGCGAATCCGTCATCCGTTCACGCCGACGGCCGTTCTGCCCGTCGCATGGTCGACGGGGCGCGACGCGATGTGGCGGCGCTTGCGGGCGGCAAGCCTGAGCATGTGGTTTTCACCTCTGGCGCAACGGAAGCGGCATCGATGCTCCTGTCGCCGGACTGGCGCATGGGCAAGGCGCCTGTGCGCATGGCGCGCCTCATCGTCTCGGCAGCCGACCATCCCTGCATTCTGAATGGCGGTCGCTTTGCGCCGGATGCGGTCACACGCGTCGGCGTGGATGCTGACGGTATCGTCGACATGGCATCGCTTGAGCGCGAACTGGCCGGCCATGACCGCGCGCAGGGACTTGTGCTTGTGGCGATCCATGCCGCCAACAACGAGACCGGCGTGATCCAGCCAGTGCGCGACATCGCTGCGCTGGTGAAAGCTCATGGCGGCGTGCTCGTGGTCGACGCGGTGCAGGCTGCCGGCCGCATTCCACTCGGTATTGCAGATGGTTACGGCGATTTCCTGATTCTGTCCTCGCACAAGATCGGCGGGCCCAAGGGCGTGGGCGCGGTGGTCGGGGTCTCCGACCTGATGATGCCGGTGCCCCTGGTCTCTGGCGGAGGCCAGGAGAAGGGCTTTCGCGCAGGCACTGAGAACGTGCCGGGCATCGCCGGTTTCGGCGCGGCCGCGCGCGAAGCTTTGACCGGTCTTGCCGGCATCGATGGCATTCGGGCCATGCGCGACGCGTTCGAGCGGGTTGTGGTCGAACTCGCCCCTGACGCCACGATCTTCGGAAACCGTACTGAGCGGCTTTGCAATACGTTGTTCTTTGCGGTACCGGGCCTCAAGGCTGAAACCGCCCAGATCGCGTTCGACCTTGCGGGCGTCTCGCTGTCGGCGGGATCGGCCTGCTCCTCCGGCAAGGTGGGACCAAGCCACGTACTCAAGGCGATGGGGCATGGCGAAGCGGCAGGCGCGCTGAGGGTCTCGATCGGACCCGAGACGGGCGAGGCTGAATTGAAAGCGTTCGAGCAGGCGTTGCGCGCGCATCTGGCGCGGCGCGACGGGCGAGAACGGGCTGCCTGAGGCGGCGGTACGAAAATCCGGGCTTTTTTGCCCGGCAAAACATGTGTGCGTTGCAAATGCAGTCCGTTGGCGGGGTGCATTTTTGCCAATGGCACACTACATGAACCGCATACCGCGATATATGCGCGGAAATATATGCGAATCGACAACTGCCGGGCCTTGAACCTGGCAAGGATGGAGAGCGCCGATGCCTGCTGTGCAGGAAACGATCGAGCAGGTCCGCAAGATCGATGTGGACCAGTACAAATACGGATTTGAATCGTTCATCGAGATGGACAAGGCGCCTAAGGGCCTGTCTGAGGACACGATCCGTTTCATCTCGGCCAAGAAGGACGAGCCGGAGTGGATGCTCGAATGGCGTCTTGGGGCGTTCCGCCGCTGGCTGACGCTTGACGAGCCGAACTGGGCGCGCGTCTCTTATCCGAAGATCGACTTCCAGGACATCCACTACTACGCCGCGCCGAAGAACCAGTCGGGTCCGAAGTCGCTCGACGAGGTCGATCCGGAACTGCTGCGCGTCTATGAGAAGCTCGGCATCCCGCTGCGCGAGCAGGAAATCCTGGCCGGCGTCGAGAAGGACGCGGATGACGACGGCGCCAACGACAACGTCTACAAGTCCGGCCGTGTGGCCGTCGATGCTGTGTTCGATTCGGTATCCGTCGTCACCACCTTCAAGGAGGAGCTGGCCAAGGCAGGCGTGATCTTCTGCTCGATTTCGGAAGCCATCCGCGAGCATCCGGAGCTGGTGCAGAAATATCTCGGCTCCGTCGTGCCCACGACCGACAACTATTATGCGACGCTCAATTCGGCGGTCTTCACCGACGGTTCCTTCGTCTTCGTGCCGAAGGGCGTGCGCTGCCCGATGGAGCTGTCGACCTATTTCCGCATCAACGAGAAGAACACCGGCCAGTTCGAGCGCACGCTGATCATCGCCGAGGAGGGGGCCTACGTATCCTACCTCGAGGGCTGCACGGCTCCGCAGCGCGACGAAAACCAGCTTCACGCTGCCGTGGTCGAGCTGATCGCGCTCGACGATGCCGAGATCAAATATTCGACCGTGCAGAACTGGTATCCCGGCGACGCGCAGGGCAAGGGCGGCATCTACAACTTCGTCACCAAGCGCGGCGATTGCCGCGGCAAGAACTCGAAGATTTCGTGGACGCAGGTCGAGACCGGCTCGGCGATCACGTGGAAGTATCCTTCCTGCATCCTGCGCGGCGACAATTCGCGCGGCGAGTTCTATTCGATCGCCGTCTCCAACGGCCACCAGCAGATCGACAGCGGCACCAAGATGATCCATCTCGGCAAGAACACGTCGAGCCGCATCATCTCAAAGGGCATTTCGGCCGGCAAGTCGAACAACACCTATCGCGGCCAGGTCTCCGCCCACCGCCGCGCCGAGAACGCGCGCAACTTCACCCAGTGCGATTCGCTGCTGATCGGCAATGAGTGCGGCGCCCATACCGTGCCCTATATCGAGGCGAAGAACTCGACCGCCAAGTTCGAGCACGAGGCGACGACGTCGAAGATCTCGGAAGACCAGCTTTTCTACGTGATGCAGCGCGGCATTCCCGAAGAAGAGGCGATCGCGCTGATCGTCAACGGCTTCGTCAAGGAAGTCATTCAGGAACTGCCGATGGAATTCGCCGTCGAGGCGCAGAAGCTGATCGGCATTTCCCTCGAAGGCTCGGTCGGCTAAGCCGGCGCACCCAATTCAGGACTAAAGAACAATGCTTGAGATCAAGAACCTTCACGCCCGCATAGCCGAAGACGGCACCGAGATCATCCGTGGGCTCAACCTGACCGTCAACAAGGGCGAGGTTGCCGCCATCATGGGGCCGAACGGCTCCGGCAAGTCTACGCTCTCCTACATCCTCGCCGGCCGCGACGATTACGAGGTGACGGAAGGCGACATCCTCTACAACGGCGAATCCATCCTCGAGATGGACCCGGCCGAGCGCGCCGCCGCCGGCATCTTCCTGGCGTTCCAGTATCCGATGGAGATACCGGGCGTTGCCACGATGGAGTTTCTCAAGGTCGCCATGAATTCGCAGCGCAAGGCGCGCGGCGAGGAAGAGCTGAAGATTCCGGACCTGCTGAAGCGGGTCAAGGAAGCGGCGGGCTCGCTCAACATCGACATGAACATGCTCAAGCGTCCCCTCAATGTGGGCTTCTCCGGCGGCGAGAAGAAGCGCGCCGAAATCCTGCAGATGAAGCTGCTGGAGCCGAAGCTCTGCGTACTCGACGAGACCGATTCCGGCCTCGACATCGATGCGCTCAAGATCGTTTCGGACGGCGTCAACGCCCTGCGCTCGCCCGACCGCGCCATCGTGGTGATCACCCACTACCAGCGCCTGCTCGAGCACATCGTGCCCGATAGCGTGCATGTGCTCTACAAGGGGCAGGTCATCAAGTCGGGCGACAAGAGCCTGGCGCTCGAACTCGAACAGAACGGTTACGCCGGCGTGATCGACGAAGCGGCCTGAGGCGAATGATGAACATCCATGCTTCCCCCACACTGACACCGGCGGAATCCGCGCTGGTCGAGGCGTTTTCGGAACGCGTGTCCGATCTGCCTGGCGATGCCGCCGTCACGGTCATGCGTGACGATGCCGTCGAGTTGCTGAAAGGCGGCCTGCCTACCCGCCGCATCGAGGCCTGGCACTATACGGACCTGCGCCGGCTTCTCAACACGGTGCCCGCCTTCGAACCGTCCGCCAAGCCGGACGCGCTGCGCTCGCTGATCGACGGTTCGGCGGTGCTGCGCGTCAGCAATGGCAAGGCGGAGAAAGCTTCGGAGATCGAGGGTGTAGCGGTCCGCCGTTTTCAGGACATGCTGCTGGCCGGCGATGCGGATGCGGCACTGGCCCCCGTCGACCCGACTGATGCCGTCGCCGCCGTCAACACGGCTTTCGCGTCCGACGGCTATGCCTTGACGATCGCGGAAGGCGCACAGCTCGACGCGCCGATCGAACTGCAGAACCTTCAGGCCGGCGGACAGGTGCATGCTCGCTTCCCGGTCGTCGTCGGCGCTGGCGCCAGGGCAACGATCGTCGAGCGCCAGACGGGCGCAGGCGCGGCACTGGCAAGCTCGGTCTCGACACTGGACGTCGGCGACGGCGCGGACGTTGTCTGGGTGCTGGTGCAGGAGCAGCCGGTAACCGCGACGCATCTCGGCCAGATGAGGATTCGCATCGGCAAGGATGCCAGGCTAACGCTCTTCATCATGAATGCCGGCGGTAAGCTGGTCCGGCAGGAAGTGCGGGTCGACGCGGCCGGCGAGGGGTCCGATTTCAAGCTGCGCGGTATCAACCTGCTGGGTGGCGATACGCATTGCGACGTCACCATGGTTCTCGACCATTCGGCGCCTGATACGACCTCGACCGAGATCATCCGCAACGTGGTGACAGACAGGGCCCATGGCGTCTTCCAGGGGCAGATCCGCGTCGCCGCGATCGCCCAGAAGACGGATGCCAAGATGGCGTGCAACACGCTGCTTCTGTCCGACGATGCAGAATTCTCGACCAAGCCCGAGCTGGAAATCTTCGCCGACGACGTTGCCTGCGGCCATGGCGCGACGGTGACCGAGATCCATCCCGCGCACCTGTTCTACCTGATGGCGCGCGGCGTGCCGGAAAAGGCCGCGCGTGGCCTGCTCATCAAGGCATTCCTCGCCGAGATCATCGAGGAGCTGGACGACGAGGCGCTTGTGGCGGCTCTGGAGGCAAAGCTCGACGGCTGGTTCGCCGAGCACGGGTGAATTGTGGTGCGTCCTTCGAGGCTCGCTCTGGAAGGACGCAGCGAACCCGCAAATGGGACTTGCGGGCTAGCATCTCAGGATGAGGGAGGTTGTGCATCGAGCCCGCTACGTCTTGGGCTCGACAAATCACTTCCCTCATCCTGAGGTGCGAGCGAAGCGAGCCTCGAAGGACGCACAATAAGGCACGTTGCAAATGGACCAGAAAGTCGAGAACACGCCATACGACGTTGAGGCGATCCGCCGCGACTTCCCGATCCTGTCGCGCGAGGTTTACGGCAAGCCGCTCGTCTATCTCGACAACGGCGCTTCGGCGCAGAAGCCGCAGGCCGTGATCGACGCGGTCTCCCACGCCTACAGCAACGAATACGCAAACGTGCACCGCGGCCTGCACTTCCTGTCTAATGCGGCTACCGACGCCTACGAGAAGGCACGCGAGACGGTGCGCGGCTTCCTCAATGCCGAAAGCATCGACGAGATCGTCTTCACCAAGTCGACGACGGAAGCCATCAACACCGTTGCCTATGGCTGGGGCATGCCGAACATCGGCGATGGCGACGAGATCGTGCTCTCGATCATGGAGCATCACTCCAACATCGTGCCGTGGCATTTCATCCGCGAGCGTCAGGGCGCGAAGCTCGTATGGGTGCCGGTCGACGATGAAGGGGCCTTCCACCTCGAGGATTTCGAAAAAAGCCTGACCGAGCGCACCAAGCTCGTGGCGATCACCCATATGTCGAATGCGCTCGGCACCGTCACGCCGGTCAAGGAAATCTGCCGCATCGCCAGGGAACGCGGCATCCCGACGCTGATCGATGGCAGCCAGGCCGCCGTCCACATGCCGGTCGACGTGCGCGACATAGGTTGTGACTGGTACGTGTTCACCGGCCACAAGGTCTACGGGCCGTCGGGCATCGGCGTGCTTTACGGCCGCAAGGAAATGCTGGCCGCCATGCGTCCCTTCCAAGGCGGTGGCGAGATGATCGAGAACGTCACCGAGGAAACGGTGACCTATAACGACCCGCCGCATCGCTTCGAGGCCGGCACGCCGCCGATCGTGCAGGCGATCGGCCTTGGCGCCGCGCTGCAGTACATGCAGGGCATCGGCCGCGAGCGCATCGCCGCGCATGAGGCCGAACTCACCGCCTACGCGCACGAGCGCCTGCGCGGCATCAACGCGATGCGCATCTTCGGCAACGCGCCGGGGAAGGGCGCCATCGTCTCGTTCGAGCTGGAAGGCATCCACGCGCATGACGTCTCGATGGTCATCGACAGGTCGGGCGTGGCGGTCCGCGCCGGCACCCACTGTGCCCAGCCGCTGCTCAAGCGTTTCGGCGTGACCTCGACATGCAGGGCCTCCTTCGCCATGTATAACACGAAGGCCGAGATCGATATCCTGGCCGAAGCGCTGGAAAAGGCGCGCACATTCTTTGGATGATGATGATGGACGAAACGGCAGCACACACGGAAAACAGCGAGGCGCAGCCTGCGAATGACGCTGCTTCCCGCTCCTCCATTCCCCAGGACGAGCTGGCGCGGCTGACGGACGACATCGTCGGTGCGCTGAAGACGGTCTATGATCCGGAGATCCCGGCCGACATCTACGAGCTCGGCCTGATCTACCGCATCGACATCGAGGACGACCGCTCGGTCAAGATCGACATGACGCTGACGGCCCCCGGTTGCCCGGTCGCGGGCGAGATGCCTGGCTGGGTAGAGAATGCGGTCAGCTCCGTGGAAGGCGTCTCCGGCGTCGACGTCAAGATGGTGTTCGACCCGCCCTGGACCCCCGACAGAATGTCGGAAGAGGCCCAGGTGGCGGTAGGCTGGTACTGACGGCCGACTTGCAGATATCCCGAATCTTCACCATCTTCGGGGTACGACAATCATTCCGCCGGCTTTGAACCGGCGCGCAATGGAGAAGGAAATGGGCAGATTTCAGGTGATGACGATGACCGACGCAGCCGCAGGCCGCGTGCGCGAGATCGTGGACGCCCGTGACGGCGCGAAGGGCATTCGTGTCGGCATCAAGAAGGGTGGTTGCGCGGGGATGGAATATACCATCGACCTGGTAACCGAACCGGAGGCGAAGGACGACCACGTCGAGCATGGCGGCGCCCATGTCTGGGTCGCGCCGGAGGCCGCTCTCTTCCTGCTCGGCACCGAGATGGATTTCGAGAAGACCACGCTACGCACCGGCTTCACCTTTCACAACCCGAACCAGTCGTCTGCCTGCGGCTGCGGTGAATCCGTCGAACTGAAGCCCGCCGACCTTAAGGCGCTGGCCGAAGCCCGCGCGGCAGCCGACGCGGCCTGAGGCGGCAATTACGCCAGGGGCGGCAGCCTTCTCCGTACCGGCTGTGCTTTCACGATGGCAGTGTTGGTTTCCGCTTTTTCGGCGATCCGGTCGAGAATCCTGTCCAGATGCTCCATGGAGCGGATGTAGAGCCGCGCGATGAAGCAGTCGTCGCCCGTGACCTTGTCGCACTCGACGAGTTCGGCGACCTGATCCAGCAGGTTCTGGACGATATGCAACTGGCCTGGCAGCGGCCGGATACGCACGATCGCCTGCAGCGTATAGCCGAGAGCGCTGGGGTCGACATCCAGTGTGAACGCGCGAATCACTCCGCGCTCCTCCAGTCGTTTCAGGCGCTCCGAGACGCTGGGAGCCGAAAGATTGACGCGCTGGCTCAACTCTTTGAGCGACAGCCTCGCATCATCTGCAAGCGCTATCAGGATGTTGCGGTCCGTCTCATCGATCATTGTTTTTCCTTAGGCGATAGACCAGGCGCGGCACGAAAATATTAGGCGTTTGCCGCGATTTGCCTTCCAGATAGCATATAAAATCCCCGACGGCAGGGGCATCCTCGGTGACAGGTTCATCGAGGCACTCCCCCATGCAACACCCCATCCTCCAAGGCTCCGCGAAAATGACGGCGGCCATGCTGATCTCCGGAACCATTGGCTGGTTCGTGCTCATGTCAGGACAGGGCGTCACCAATGTGGTGTTCTGGCGCTGCGTGTTCGGGGCAGCCACGCTGTTCGTGGTGTGCCTGGCGCTGGGCCTCTTTCGCCGTGACGTTCTCTCCTCGCGCTTCCTCGTTCTCGCCATGCTCGGTGGTGTCGCGATCGTATTGAACTGGCTTTTGCTGTTTGCGTCCTATTCGCGCGCCTCGATTTCCATCGCCACGGTTGTCTACAACACGCAACCTTTCATGCTGGTCGCGTTCGGTGTCTTCCTGTTCCGGGAACGGATTACATTCGACAAACTGGGCTGGCTGGGGCTCGCATTTGCAGGGATGCTACTGATCGTGCAGGCGAGGGGTGGCAGCGCCTACGCCGCCGGCACGGACTATCTTGCCGGCGTGGCACTGGCCCTTGGTGCCGCCTTTCTTTATGCGATCGCCGCGGTCGTCGCGAAATATCTGAAAGGTATCCCGCCGCACCTGATCGCGTTCATCCAGGTCAGCGTCGGCGTGGTTCTTCTGGCGCCGCTTGCCGATTTCGCGGCGCTGCCTGCAGGTGGCGTCGAGTGGTCGAGCCTTGCCGCGCTCGGCATCGTTCATACCGGTCTGATGTATGTGCTGCTTTACGGTGCGATCCAGCAGCTTCCCACGAGCCTGACGGGTGCGCTGTCGTTCATCTACCCCGTTGCCGCAATCTCGGTGGACTACTTTGCCTTCGGGCATCAGCTCCAGGGCATTCAGCTTTTCGGGTCGGCCGCAATATTGCTCGCGGCCGCAGGCATGAACCTCGGATGGTCGCTGCCTCGTCCGTCCAAGGGCAAATGCACCGCCGACCCGATGGCGGCCGATCGCAGTGAGCCTGATGCCGCGCAGGCAGGCTTAGTCCACCCACAAGCCACGCTTCCTGTGCCAGTCCGCGATCGACTTACTGGGGAATAGCTCGAAGGTTGCGTCACGCTCGCGAATGTCGGGCTCGACCCATGACGCCTTGTATTTCAGCATCAGATGGACGCGCTCGGGCGCTGCCGGCAGGTCGGTATCGATGGCGGAGGCGAAGGGGTGAACGAGGTCCGGCCAGGTGGGATCGTATAGCCACAGCGCCGTCCCGCAGTTGCGGCAAAAGCGGCGCTCGCCTGTCGATGTCTCGCAATGCGGCCGTTCGTCATCCTGGATCTCGGCACGATAGAGCCCGAGATGTCCTTCGCCTTCGACTGTAAGCGTCTGTGCATCGGCACCGAGGTTGATCGCATATCCGCCACCGCCCTGCTGTTTGCGGCAGATCGAGCAGTAGCAGAGCTGGTAGGGTACCGGCGTATGGCTCTGCACCTCGAAGCGGACCGATCCGCAACGGCAGGAGCCTTTCAGGAGCATAGGCATCGCGGCTTTTCTCCGTGTCGCGTTTGCTGCACTCTAACGCCGCCGTAAGATTTTTGTTTCTCTCGACGTGTGGACCCGGGCATGGACAACGACGCGATCGCCGACCTCTTTTCGGGGCTCGGCCGGGTGACGATCCGGCGCATGTTCGGCGGCAAGGGAATTTATCACGAGGGCCAGATCGTCGCGCTCGAGGTGGGCGGCGACATTCTGCTCAAGGCGGATGCGGTGAGCGCGCCCGACTTTGCGGCGGCCGGGTCATCCCAATGGGTCTATGAGGGCCATATCAGGAAAGGGCCGGTCGCCATGCCGTACTGGTCGATTCCCGACAGCGCGCTCGACGATCCCGAAGAGATGACGCATTGGACGCGCAACGCCTACGAGGCGGCGCTGCGTTCGCGCAAGAGTGGGAAAAAGTAACCCGCGCTCTGAGACGCTCGCCTGTCGGCTATGGCGTCATGGACAGGCGTAGGGCCAATTCCGGGCCTTATTCGCGTATGACGGGTGCAAGGCAACTGCAGATTACCGCATCGGCGGAGGGCCTACACTTTCCTGCCTTCGTCATCCTCGGGCTTGACCCGAGGATCCATGCAGGGACGTTGAGCCCATTGCCGGCCGTTGAAATCAGACCCGTGCGGGAATCTTCATGAACGCCGGCATATCGTCGCCGAAGCCGATCGGCGAGGGCTCGTCGTCTTCGCGCCGCCAATTGTTGTTGCGGCCGCCTCGGTCGCGCCGATTGTCATCCTCGCGCTGGCGCGGCTGTTCCGGCTTCGCCTTGCGTTCGGCATTGTCGGCCTTGATCGCCTCCCGGCGCGCCTGCTTGTCTTCGGCGGGCGCTTCCTCAGCCACCTGAATGGGTTCGGCAACCGCTTCTTCGGCTTCGTCACGGCGGGCGCGCTTCTCACCGCGCGGCTTGCGCTCGCCGGACGATGCCCTGCCGCGTTCGCGGCCCTTGCCTCGGCCCCGACGGGGTGCTTCTTCCTCGGCGTCGTCCTGGGCGACTGTCGAAAGGTCTCCGTCCATCCACTCGATCTCCTTGCCGATCAGCTTCTCGATCGCATCGAGATACTTGCCATCGGAGCGTGTCACGATCGTGAAGGACTTGCCGGAACGTCCCGCGCGGCCGGTGCGGCCGATACGGTGGACATAGTCCTCGGCATGGATAGGCACATCGAAATTGAAGACGTGGCTGACATCGGGGATATCGAGACCGCGCGCGGCGACGTCCGAAGCCACCAGCAGCTTCAGCTTGCCTTCGCGGAATGCCGCCAGCATGGCCATGCGCGCGCGCTGGTCCATGTCGCCGTGCAGTGCGCCGGCATCGAAATCGTGCTTAACCAACGAGCGGAAGAGTTCGGAGACGTCGACCTTGCGATTGCAGAAGATGATCGCATTCTTGAGTTCATCTTCCTCGGCGCGGATCAGCTTGCGCAGGGTTTCGCGCTTGTCCCAGCCCTTCGACTTCGACTTCACGAGCCGCTGGACGATGTTGACCCCGGTGGAAGCGGCCTTCGAGACCTCGATGCGCACCGGAGCCTGCAGGAACTGCTCGGTGAGCTTGGTGATCTCCGGCGGCATCGTCGCCGAGAAGAACAGCGTCTGCCGAGTGAACGGTATAAGCTTCGCGATCCGCTCGATGTCGGGAATGAAGCCCATGTCGAGCATCCGGTCCGCCTCGTCGATGACGAGAATGTCGACACCGGTCAGCAGCAGCTTGCCGCGCTCGAAATGGTCGAGCAGGCGGCCGGGCGTCGCGATCAGCACGTCAGCGCCGCGCTCCAGCTTCTTTTCCTGCTCGTCGAAGGAAACGCCGCCGATCAGCAGGGCAATATTGAGCCGGTGGTTCTTCCCGTATTTGACGAAGTTTTCCTCGACCTGAGCCGCAAGCTCGCGGGTCGGTTCGAGGATCAGCGTGCGTGGCATGCGGGCACGGGCCCGGCCCTTTTCGAGCCTGGTGATCATAGGCAGGACGAAAGCGGCCGTCTTGCCGGTGCCGGTCTGAGCGATGCCGAGCACATCCTTGCCCTGGAGCGCATGCGGGATGGCGCCGGCCTGGATCGGTGTCGGGTTAACATATCCGGCGTCGTGGACGGCGGACAGAACCTTCTGGGAGAGGCCGAGATCGGCAAAAGTGACCTCAGGAGCCTCGACTGTGGTTTCGGCTTGAATGTCGGTCTGGTTGTCTGATGACACGTTATGGCTGTCTTTGCTGGTTCGCGAGTTTGGGACGCCGCCGCACAATGCGTCCATCAAATCCGGCGCACGGCGCTCGGATACCTGTCGGTGGCGTTAAGGCGCGATTGCCGCAATGTCAACGGCGGCAGCCGGAAAAGGCCCGGAAATGGCGGCTTTTGACGAGATATGATTAAGCCGTGGGCAGATTTCAATAGCGAAACTGCTCCGTGAGGATGCGCTCGTCCCAGGAATGGCTCTCGTCGAAGAGAAGCGTGACCGTGGAGCGTCGCGACTCGCGCACGCTGACTGAGGTCACAGATTTGACCTCGACATGGTCGGCAACCGCATTCACCGGGCGCTTGTCGGCTTCCAGAATATCGAAACGCACATTCGCATGGTTCGGCAGCAGCGCCCCGCGCCATCTACGCGGGCGAAACGGGCTGACCGGCGTGAGCGCGAGCAAGGGCGCGTCGAGCGGCAGGATCGGCCCGTGCGCCGAGAGGTTGTAAGCGGTGGAGCCCGCAGGCGTGGCGACCATGACACCGTCGCAGATCAGTTCGTCGAGCCGCACCTTGCCATCGACGGTGATGCGTATCTTTGCCGCCTGCGCCGATTGCCGGAACAGCGACACCTCGTTAATGGCGCGGCTCGTCCGTGGCGCGCTGTCAGCGGTCTCGACGTCCATCACAAGCGGGCGGATCGTCTCGGGTGTGGCGGCGGCAATGCGCGCGAGCAGGTCGCCTTCCGAATATTCGTTCATCAGGAAGCCGATGGTGCCGCGGTTCATGCCGTAGATCGAGCGACCGGAATCCATGTTGTCCTGGATCGCCTGCAGCATGAAACCGTCGCCGCCCAGCGCCACGACGACGTCTGCATCCTCAACACGGCTCTGGCCATAGAGCGCTGCAAGCCGCGCCGCCGCCTCACGAGCGTCGTCGCTTTCTGCCGCGATGAAGGTGAGGGCAATGTTTTCGTCGGGCATGGATTTCCGGCGGATAAGAGCCTGCGATGGAGGCGGGTGCGGGAGGCGTAGCACGGCGCGGGCACCGAAGAAAGCGGCAGGCGCGTCGCCAGCATTCCGCCCCGCCAAGCACATTCCACTTTACTGCTTGGCAATTTATGCTAACCCGCTACGCAATGCCCTTGTAGCTCAGTTGGTAGAGCACCTGATTTGTAATCAGGGGGTCGGCGGTTCGAGTCCGTCCGGGGGCACCATCTTTTCCGATCCGCGACAAGCTGACTTTCAGGGTCAATCTGGTGGCGGCGTTTGTTCCCCACGCTCTGCCCTCCAATGCCGCCAGCGCTGCTGCCTTATCATGCGATCGGCCGCCGCGACGTTCGATGTCGCGGCGGCCGATCTTGTTTGAGCTCCGTGTAAAGCGGAGTGACCTTACTGGGCGATGTCTGTGAGGCTGGCCGATTGGCGCGGACCGGCTTCGCAGCCTTCCCTGCCGATGGTGCAGACCGATACGCTGGCGGTGCCAACAACCGCCGAACCCTGGCGGAAGTGGACGTAGAGCCGGGTGGCGGGATCATAGGCGATCTCGCTGCCCTGGTGGTCCACGAAGGCCGCGAAGGTCACCGGCGTGTTCGAGGCCGCCTCGAAGGTGACCGAGCTTGCCCGCGCGCCGATGCAGGTGCTGGTCGCCGGATCGGTCCGGCAGATCGACATGCCCGCAGGCAGTGCCGAAGCCACACCGGCAACCGGCGACAGCGACAGTTCAGCCGTCAGTGTCGCATCCGCGCCGGCATTGTTCACCGCGACAGTGGTGAAGCTGCCGCCGCCTGCGGGGACCCGCAGCATGCCGTCATTGCTCGGTGTCACCACGGCGGAGACGAGCTCGACGCGGTTGCTGCCGACCAGTGCTGCGGCAGGCTGAGACACCTGCTGCGAACAGGCCGCAACCGTGACATCGCGTGTATCGCCGGACTTGGTCGCCGAAGCCCCGGCCGACGTGCCCTGCTGCAGCGGAACAGGTGCCGCAGCCAGGCGGGCCGGAGACGGCGTGTCCGATGCGTAGGTGGTGACGCTTGCGGCAGAGGCTATCGGCTCGACCGGTGTTGCCTCAACGGAGTTTGCGCCGACCGCATAGGTGCCGCGACCCGGCTCGCCGCCCACGATGTTCAGGCGGATGTTGCCGCTGCGGTTGCCGTAGCCGGCGATCGCGATCT
>NZ_JAZHFV010000019.1:0-25127 GCF_040970315.1 Neoaquamicrobium sediminum
AAATGCAGTTAATTTGAGAATCTGGCTGCAGGAATTCTCACGATTAAGTGCCTAACCCGGGCAAAACCACCGCATTCTTGCATTTAAATGCCAAGCGACAGCGATCACGAGAACCGCGATCACGAGCAACAGGAGTCCTGCCACGCCCATGCCACCATCATCCCGCCCGACATCATCTGGTCCATCATTGCAGGTCTTTCGTCCAGTGCACGGCGAACGTCATCGACGGGCGGCGCGCGATCTCATTCCGCCTTTTCCCTGAATTTCGCATGGCAGCTCGCGCAATCCTCGAGCATGAGGTGGAAAACGTGCTCTGCCGGCATTGTTGACGGATCTGCGTCGGCGTCCCTGCCCGGCCTGCGCCCGAGCAGGCTCCCGCCCAGTGGCACGTGGTCGCCCATCTTCATGTCGTCGGTCAGCCGATCCGGCGCCTCGTCCGCCGCCCGTGACAGCTCCGCGGCGAACGTTTCCAGATGGTTCGACAGCGCAACAAATTCTTCGCGGGACCTGTCGATTTCAGCGGTTGCGCCCGAGTGACCTCCGAAAGACCCGAGGGGAAACTGCGACACCAGGGCTTCGCCCGAATGCTGCCGGATCGTTTCCGCCGCACCCTTGAACGCGCGCGAGTCGTAATCGCGTCTGCGTGAGAACATCCAGTCGATCGTCCTCGCCGCCTCGGCAATGGCCTTCATCGACGCCTGTCGCTCGGCCACTAGCGGATCGTCCACCCCATGCGCCGCGATCGCCGCCGAGGATCCCGCCAGGAGCAGCCCTGCGGCCAGAGCAGCTCGCCATATCACTGGACCCTGGCCTCTCCGGCAAGACCCTCGATGATCGGGCAGTCCGGACGGCTGTCGCCGTGGCAGTTCTTGACGAGATGGCGAAGCATGTCCCTGAGGCCGATCAGCTCGGCGATCTTCCGGTCGATATCGGATAGCTTGGCGTTGGCGATCGCCTTCACGTCCGCGCTCTCGCGGTCGCTGTCGCCATACAGAGAGAGAAGCTGTCTGCACTCCTCGACCGAGAAGCCGAGGCTGCGCGAGCGCTGCAGGAACCGCAGGCGGTGTACGTCGACCATCGAATAGTCGCGGTAGCCGTTGCCCGCGCGGTCGGGTTTAAGAAGGCCGATGTCCTCATAGTGGCGGATGGTCTTGGCCGGGAGGCCTGATTTTTCCGAGACGGCGCCGATGTTCATTTCTGCCTCCGATGCAAAAGGTCGAGCCAACATAAACCTTCCAGTAAGGGGAATCTCAAGAGCTTATTTCTTCATGATGGCGAATGATGGCCGCGGTCGAAGGCACCTGACGGAAAGCGCACTGTGCGGCTTAGTGCTCTGCTAACTCTGGCTTGTCGCCAAGGGCGACTGTTGTGGCAGCATCGCCTGAACCACCCGGTCCTTGCGGTAGAGCAGGTGCCAGAAGGCGGCACCCACATGGGCGACCATGAGCGCGAGGAGCAGCCTCGTCAGCAGTTGGTGGACCGGCGCGAACCAGCCGCTGACATACATCGCCAGCGTGCCCGTGAGCGGAAGGGCGAGCAGCACGGCGTACAGCGCCGAATGACTGATCCCGCTGGCGATCACGCTCCAGCGCGGCAGACCGGATGGCAACGGTGGCGCCCCCTTGTAGAACCGGAGGAGCATGCGTCCGGCTACCAGCCCAAAGATCGTCCACCCGGTCCAGGCATGCACCTGATGCAGCAGCATGTCGATCGGATCAGGATGACCGCCCGCCGCATGAGCGACGTGAGTCCTGACGATGGCCCAGGAGGTCGAGACCTGTGCCGCACACAGGATCACCACGAGCCAATGGAGGGCCTTTTGCATCGGAGCGTATGCCCGCGCGTCCCTCGCCAGCCATCGGCGCGCGAGGAACCCGACCGACACTTGTCCTTGCCGAAGCATCGCAGGAGGATGCCAGCGGGGCGTTAACGTCCGGTTCACGCCCCGCTGGCAGATGACCGCCTGGCTGCGCTGCGGGCGAGCCTAGTTGCTTCCGGCGCCGCCGCTTCCGGACAGCAGTTCCTTGCCGTGCAGGACGATGACCGTGGCGCCGACCGTCACGCGCTCGTAGAGATCCTCCACGTGCTCGTTGATCAGCCGGATGCAACCGTTGGAAACCGCCTTGCCGATGGTCCAAGGCTCCGTGGTCCCGTGGATTCGGTAATAGGTGTCGCGCCCGTTGCGATAAAGGTAAAGGGCACGCGAGCCGAGCGGGTTTGAAGGTCCGCCCGGGACGCCATCGGCGTATTTCGCGTATTTCCCGGGTTCGCGGCGGATCATGTTCGGCGTCGGGGTCCAGCTCGGCCACCTGGCTTTCCGGCCGACCTCGGCAGTGCCGCTCCAGGCCAGCCCCGCACGGCCGACCCCTATCCCGTAGCGCCGTGCCCGGCCCTCCTCCTCGACGAAGTAGAGAAACCGCTCCGCGGTGTCGATTACGATCGTCCCGGCGGCATAGCCGGACGGGAACGCGACCTCTTGCGGCACGTATTCAGGATCAACCTCGAACGGCTCCGACGGGATGTGAGCGGCGGCCGGGCGTGGCACGACGGGAATTGCTGCTGCCATGCATGCCATGAACGAACGTCGGTTGATCATGCTTCCCCTTTCGTGACCTAGCCGGGCGGCGGGAGGCAAGCCTGCCGACGATTGCGCTTACCGCCAAGCTTGAGGCCGAAAGGTAATTAGAAGGTTAGCCGCGGCAGCGCCGTTGCATCGGTGATGGCTGCACTTCCAAGATAGCGCCTGGAGCGGTGTTTCCGTGCCGGCCTGTCGTGCGCTTTCGCTCCTTTCCCTCTGTCAGTTCCCGCAGGCGTAGAAGCCGCGATACCCAACCGTCAGACCCTGATCGAGTTCGAACACGAGCTCAGCATTCTGTCGCCAGTCGGCCTCGTCGCCGAGCATTCGCACTGCGATCGTGGTGCCGGGCGCAGAAAACTCCGCAATGCCACTCTGCGGATCGCCAGCTGTATCGAGAGTGATGAGGACCCCATTAAGCTTCAATGCCGCCCCGCCGCCCCCCTGGGCGGACCAGAGGATCGGATCTGCCTCAGGACTGCGGTTGAACCTGCAGCGGGCGCCGGGTCCAAGTACACGATCGGCTTCGGCCTCATGCATCGGCGCAAGGTCGAGCTGGCTGATGAGAGTGTTCGAGAGAGCGTCCTCCACGGTTCCCAGCGCGACGGGCGGGTCCTTGTAGATGCTTTCCACCACGTTCCCGGACGAGACGTCGGCGATGAGATAGCGCATCTCGGCGATCTCGCGCCGTTGGGCCTCGATGATATCGTCGGCGAGCTTGCGCACACGAGGATCTCGGATCTGCGCGCGCTCGGAGGTCATGATCGCGATTGAGTAGTGCGGGATCATCGCGCGCATGTAACTCGGACCGGAGGCCGTGACCTGGCTGCGGACCAGCCAGAGGGACAGCGCAAACAGGATGACCGATCCGATGAAGATGGCGATGTTGAGAGGCATGCTCTTGTACATGCCCATCATGTAGGCAAGCATGACGACCGCCATCGTCGCGCCCATCATGACCGCCATGTAGGTGCGCGTCTCCGAGAAGAAGACGTGCTCCCAGGCATAGGTGTTCAGGTACATCAGGATGAACATTACCACCGTGGAGGTGAGGATCATCAGGCCGAAGCGGATATAGGACATGCTTGTCACCCTGCTCGTGCGCGCTATTCGCTTTGGGACTCGGCAGCTCCGGGAGGCGGCCCGCCGGGCACGTCTCCTGCAGCGGGTGCTGGCGTCTCTTCCGCCTGCCCTTGAGCGGAACCAGTCAACCTCGAGTAATCGTCGGCCGATAGCCCCGGCAGGGCACTGATGAAGACGGCGATCGCAGTGATCTCCTCGGGTGAGTGGTGCTCGCCAAAGGCCGGCATGCCCGTCATCTTGATGCCGTTGGCCGCGATCCAGTAGATTTCCTCGCCCGTCCATTCGGTGGCGGCTTCCGTCAGGTGCGGCGGCTCTGGCCTCATCCCCCGGGACCATCCTGCGGGCTCCTGCCCAGGGCCGCCGTGGCAATGGGCGCAGCTCTCTGCGTAATGCCCGGCTCCCTCGGCAAGTAGGTCTTCGGAGACGTTCTCTGGCAGGTCGACGCCGCCGGCCCGGTTCGCCACGGAACGGTGCATGGTGGTGTCGAGCGTCCACCGCACCGCATCGAAGTGCTGGTCCGAGGCAGCGACGTTGTAAACTCCTGTGTAGGCGATGGTCAGCCAGACGACGATGCCAAGCAGGATCGTGCCGACAACCCCGCCGACAACGCCAACAATGGTAGGATGCTTCTCCATGTCTGCTCTCCCGTTCGTCGACAGATCTTGCCTGGATTACGATGAGGCCTCGCCCATACCCTATGGGGGTACCTCTCCCTCTCAACCGAAAGCCGCCCCTGAAGTTCCTCGAAACCTTCGGGCCGCAAACTGGTTCATCCAGTGCAACGCGAGGTCCGCAACCGATGAGAGATCGAAAGCAAGCAGCTCTTCAGCGCCTCGCGCGCGTCGAGGGCCAGGTGCGCGGGATCGGAAGGATGATCGAGGAGGACCGCTACTGCATCGATATTATCAACCAGGTGATGGCGATCCGATCGGCCCTCTCGCAAGTGGAAATCCTCATCCTGCAGGACCACGCG
Organism: Neoaquamicrobium sediminum; assembly: GCF_040970315.1. NCBI lineage: Bacteria > Pseudomonadati > Pseudomonadota > Alphaproteobacteria > Hyphomicrobiales > Phyllobacteriaceae > Neoaquamicrobium > Neoaquamicrobium sediminum. The sequence continues at coordinate 4,632 of NZ_JAZHFV010000019.1, forward strand.
GACAACTGCGTCGAAGACGCGATTTCATCGAGCGACCCCGAGGAGCAGCGGCGCAAGTTTCAGGAGCTCATCGAAGTGTTCGAGAAAATCTGCAGATAGCCGGCGCCAGGCATGCCGCGGCCGGGCAGCCAGTCTGGAAAAGGCCGAGCACGTCGCCGAGACCTGTGAGCTCGCCTGATCAAGGGAGGACGTGCACAGCCAGCCGACGCGGTTCGCACGTGATTTCCTCGTACGAGGCACTCGTTCTCAGACCTTTCGAGCATCAAACTGCGATCTGTCGCAAGAACTGCTGGGCGCGAGCAGATCTCGGATTACCAAAGAAGGTTGTCGGTTCGTCCTCTTCGACGATGCTGCCGCGGTCCATAAAGACGTTGCGATCCGCCACCGGCAGGAGCGATCTCGCCCTCTAGTTCGGGATCGCGTCCAGATGTTGCGATTCGAATAGCGCAGGATCGCCGTCGCGGTTCCTGCCCCTTCACTACGGTGGGAGGGACCGCCCTTCTCGGCCGTCCCGGTCGCGCGGCGAGTTCCTTACGCTGAACGGCTGCAGTCTGCAAAAGGACGTCCGCCGTCGGCTAAGCTCCCTTGCCGTCGAGGCGGCGGCGAATCTGATCGATGCCGGTCCGGTCCGGGATTCCCACGCCGCAAATCAGCCGAACGTGCGGAGTTCCACGCTTCAGTGATCGGCGTGCCGCTTCCCAGCAGTCGAGCGTGATAGGAAGACTCGCTCATACGCGAAGACCGCGGTGATGGCCACGACAGCGGTGACCACGATGAGCGGGTCGGATTGCAGCTTCATGGCGCCGAAGACGCCGAGCACCAGCGTGTCGAGGGCGATGGCCGTGACCAGCACCCAGCCGCTCGCTCCGATCTCCTGGCGCAGCCGGCGGAACACGCCCCAGTGGATCAGGATGTCCATCACCAGATAGAAGAAAGCGCCGAGCGAGGCGATGCGGCTGAGGTCGAAGAACACAGTCAGCAGCCCCGCGATCACCACCGTGTAGACCAGCGTGTGCTCGCGGATCGGACCGGACATGCCGAAATGGCTGTGCGGGATCATCTCCATTTCGGTCAGCATCGCCAGCATGCGCGAGACGGCGAAGACGCTCGCGAGCAGGCCCGAGGCGGTGGCGACGACCGCGAGCGCGATCGTGAAGTAGAAGCCATAAGCGCCGAGCGCCGGCTCCGCCGCCTCTGCCAGCGAATAGTCCTTGGCGGCGACGATCTCGTCCAGAGAGAGACTGGAGCCGACCGCGAACGCGACGAGCAGGTAGACGACCACGCAGATCGCGATGGAGAAGACGATCGTGCGGCCGACATTGCGGTGCGGATCGACGATCTCGGCGCCGCTGTTGGTGATCGTGGTGAACCCTTTGAACGCGAGGATCGACAACGCGATCGACGCCGTAAAGCCGGCGATCGGGATGGCTTCTGGCGAACCGGATGCCGGCGCGAACGCAAACCCGCTGGCCGCGAGCGCCGCGATGCCGAAGACCGCGATGCCGCCGATCTTCAGGAACGCCATGACCACGGAGAACAGACCGACGGAGCGGTTGCCCGATATGTTGACCAGGTAGGCGAAGACGATCAGCCCGACGCCGAGCACTGGCACAAGGGTACTACCGGCATCCAGATTGAATGGCCGGAGGACATAGGTGCCGAAGGTGCGGGCGACGAGGCTCTCGTTGATCACCATGGAGAGCGCCATCAGCAGCGATGCCGCCGCCGCGATCGCGCCGGGTCCATAAGCCTTCTGCAGGATCATCGCGATCCCGCCGGCGGACGGGAAAGCGTTCGACATCTTGACATAGGTATAGGCGCTGAAGCCGGTCACGATCCCGCCCGCAACGAAGGAGAGCGGGAACCAGGGTCCCGCCAGTTCCGCGATCTGCCCGGTGAGCGCGAAGATGCCCGCGCCGATCATGACGCCGGTTCCCATCGAGACGGCGCTGGTGAGGCTGATGCTGTTCGCCTGGTAATCGGATTTCATCGTGTGCCCGTCTGTCTCGGTTCCAGTGTGGCCCGGAAAGGTGCCATGGACGTCATAGCCGCATTTCCGCCGGGCTTCCTATCCGCCGCGAGGCCGCCCGGCTCGGTGCAAGGCTGCCAGGGCCAGAGATGCCCATGACGATATAGATGAAAGAGCCCGACCAAGCGATCAATAGGAGACCGTTCAAGGCCTCGACACCGGTGATGAATCGAAGGTGGCCGCTGGGAAAGACGTCGCCGTGTCCCAGCGAGGTATAGCTCACGATCGAAAAATAGAAATAGTCGAGCGGATCGGCGATGGTCCGACCGAAGCGCCGTGGCCTCACCCGGATGAAGGAGATGTGGGAGAGCGGCATCAACGTCTGCTTCGGCCAGGATTCGATCAATGATCCGTGGTATCCGGTCGGCAATGGCAACATGATGAATATCCTCGATAATGGCAGGAGAAAAGAGCCGCCCCGACCAGGACGTGCGTCTGAGTGTACATTAGATACCCCTGCCCTGGTCACTGGCCCATTCGGACATCTGCCCCGGCCCGCCGAATACTGTCATTTGGTTGCGGATTTTCAGGCTCCACCTCTCTAAAATTTGCGAGATCGGCTCAGAACGATCGTACCACCTCCTCCGTGATAGCACCTTCCTCATCCGTCGGCACAACGAGGACGTCGACGGCCGAACCGCGCGATTTGATGCAGCGTTCATGACGAGCGTTGCGCGCGAGGCGGGGATTGCGAGAATCCTGGCCGGATCAAGGGGCGCTCGATAAATCTGAAAATACCCTGGTGACCTTCCCATTGCTGGAACCTTTAGACCTCGACTCAACCGCAATGCCGAACCGAGGAAATTCGTGATGAACGCCCACCACAAACCCGATCCCGCCAACGTCCGGCAGAGCTTCCGGATCGAAGGCACGACCTGCGCCTCCTGCGTGCGCCGCGTCGTCTAGCGCGGCAATGGTCGCCAGATCGTCGCGATAGCCGCTGCGCGTGGGGAGGGCTGCCCTCCGTCGAAGTCATTACCACCTTAAGGGAGAGGCTTGGGACGATGTAGAGTATCTGGCCGCCATAACCCCAGGCATAGCTTTACCTCGTACCCGCCCATTTCGGCCAGAAACCAGCCATAGCCGTGTAGCTCTCGCCCGAGTGCATCAAGCGCATTCGCGGCTGCCAGGATGCTTCGATCCAACGACATGGGCGTGCTCGAGCCGGAATAGGCGAGCCGGAAATGGTTAGAGCCGGTGGTCGAGAGCAACGCCTGCGGTCGTGATTCCGGCGCCGGCCTTGTCGGTGAAATCCGACAATCCCATGCGGCCGGGCACGTGAACCTGCTGGAAGATGACCTCCTGCTCCTCGCCGTGTATGGCGCGCCACGAGCGGATGCGCCGCTCCAGTGTCCGGCGAATGCCTGCCCCAGGTTCGGGTGCCGCCGGATCATCTCGTCGTAGTCCAATCTGTCGATCCTCAGGGGCGCACTCCAATCCAGGGTCCCCATTCCGTGCCGATTGACACCGTTATGGAGCTCCGTTGCGATCGTCGCGGTGGCCAAGACCGCCCGCTATCTGGCGGTCGCTGCCGCCACGCTCGGAGTTCTGGATAAGGTACAGGACAGCACCTGGATCGCGATGCACCTAGGGATTCGACCCGGGAAAAAAGGAGTGCGCTAGCGAGATGCCCCGGTCCGAGGCAAGCTATCCCGTCGCCGCGAGACGCGCGACCTTCCCGATTCCGAGAGTGCCGTTCGTGCGGTCCATGGAAGCCTTCCCATCAGTCTCCGTTCCAGCCAGGGCACGGATCGCGTCGATGGTCTCGGGAATGACGATCGCCTGATTGTCGACCATATAGGCGTAGTAGAGCTCATTCCCGTCTACTTTCAGCATGTCCTCCCAGATCGCAACCTCGTACAGGTCGCCGTGCGGCCGGCCGATGTCGAGCATCCATTCCTTGACGGCATTCAAGGCCGCCAGGCCACGGTCGATGCGCACCAAGGCGATCCGGGAGGACTCCCGGAACGCGTCCAGCACCTCCTCCTTGGCAGTCTCCCTGGTCAGTTCGACGTTCCAGTAGTGAAGGTGAGACAGCGTCTGAGGCACCTTCACAGCCATCGTCAGGACATCCAGTTCCGGGTCGACCGTCTGCGCATCAGGCCCCTGATGGCTCGGTATCTCAGGCTCCGGGACCAGCGTGTTCATGATCCCGCCAAGATGGCTCTCCCATGGGTCTGTTGCGCGCCTCAGCAACGTTCCCCGCGCCTTGCGCAGCAACCCCACCCTTTTCAAGGCGGAAAGCGTCCGGACGATGGATGTCGTGTTGCACGAGACGACACGTGTCGCATCCCGTCCAAGGGCGCTCTCATAGGTGCATTCGGCGACGAAGGAGTGTCCGGTTGCCTCGTGTTTCTCGCCTCCCTGGAGGATGAACTTCTTCGCCATCCTCCTGTAGGTTTCGATGTTCGCCGCAGCGACCTTCTTCGGAGTGCAATCCACCACGACGTCCGCAGCGGCCAGGAGCTCGTCCAGGCTCCCGGCGACCTCGATGCCGTTCGCTGTCATCGCCGCCGAAGCTTCGGGCCGCGCGGCATATATCCGCATGCCCTTCCCGTCCGCCACCTGCATGCGCCAGTCCGCGGATATGTCGGCTACCCCAGCCAGTTCCATGTCATCCTGGAGGATGACGGCTTCCGCCACCCGTTTGCCGATGACACCGTAGCCATTCACTGCCACTCTCGTCTTGCCTGTAGTCATTTTCCTTCTCCATATATTTGGTTGGCCGTGAGCGGGCTGCCGCGATGACCGCTTTCGTTGCCCTGGAGCAGCCGAAGCGCTTCCCGCGCGACTTCCACTTCCTCATCGGTGGGCATCACCAAGATGCGTACCTTCGAGGCCGGAGTGCTGATCGACGGTTCCCCCTTAAGGTTGAGATCGGGGTCGACCTGCACGCCCAGCCACTTGGCCGCCGCGCCGATCAACTCTCGGATGGCTGGTGAATTCTCTCCGATGCCTGCGGTGAAGACCAGCATGTCCAGTCCGCCCAAAGCTGCGGCGAGAGAGCCGATCTCGCGTCCGGCGCGGTAAACGAAGGCATCCACCGCTCCGCGCGCCTCGGGGCTGTCGGATTGGAGCAGCCGCTGCATGTCTCCCGTGATCCCGGAGATTCCCAGAAGGCCTGACTGATGGTAGAGTAGCCGGGCGACTTCCTCCGCCCGCATGCCTCGTTCCTGCAAGAGGTACAGGACCACGCCCGGATCGAGCGCACCGCATCGCGTGCTCATCACCAGGCCGTCGAGGGGCGAGAAGCCCATCGTCGTAGCCACGCTCTTTCCATCGAGCATCGCGCAGAGGCTGGCGCCGCTCCCGAGGTGGGCGACGATCACCTTGCCTCCTGCAGGAGGACCGTACGACTTCCGGAGTTCGGAAGAGATGTAGGCATAGGACAACCCGTGGAAGCCGTATGACTGGATGCCCGACTCAGACAGCTCGCGCGGAAGACCATAGGCTCTGGCGACAGCCGGCCGCCCGGCATGGAACGCGGTATCGAAGCACCCGACCTGCGCCGCGCCAGGAAAGAGGCTCTTTGCCCTGTCCACGATTTCCAGGTTTTGCGGCTGGTGGATCGGAGCCAGCGGAATCAGCCGGCGCAACTCCTCGACAACGTCATCGTCGAGGAATGCAGGAGACGTGAACGCCCACCCTCCGTGGACGATCCGATGGCCTACTGCTTGCAGCCGGGAGATGTCGACCACGGAGCGGATTTCGTCGGCGGCGATCTCGACCGCCGATCCGCTGTCCAGCGGCCCGGCGCCAAGGTCGCGTTGCCGTGCGGGCTCCCCGCCCCCGGAAAGCCGGAGGCGGGGGTTCGCATTGAGGGACGCAACGCTGCCCTTCACCAGAAGCGGCAGACTCTCGCTCAGCTCGTAGAGCGCGAACTTCAGGCTCGACGAGCCCGCGTTCAATGCCAGGATCACTGGAGGCATGGCTGACACCTCCGTCGATCTAGTCGCCCGACCATTGCCAGTCGCGGACCTCAGGCATGTCCTGGCCGTGCGCCCTGATGTAGTCGTGATGCTGAAGAAGTCTTTCCTGCATCATCTGCCTCAGGCTCTCTCCGCTCGCCCGGGTGGCGGGCGTCCTCTCTACCGCGCTCTGCACCAGGTGATAGCGGTCCAGCCCGTTGAGCACCGTCATGTCGAAGGGCGTGGTCGTCGTCCCTTCCTCGTTGAAGCCCCGGACGTGGAAGTTGCTGTGGTTGGTCCTGCGATACGTCAGCCTGTGTATCGTCCAGGGATATCCATGGTAGGCGAAGATCACGGGCTTGTCCGTCGTGAACAGCGCATCGAACGCGCGGTCGGTGAGGCCGTGGGGGTGAACCTCGCGCGGCTGCAAGGTCATCAGGTCGACCACGTTGATGACCCGGACGTTCAGGTCCGGCATGTGCTCCCTCAGGATCTGGACGGCGGCGAGCGTCTCGACGGTGGGAACATCCCCGGCGCAGGCCATCACCACGTCGGGGTCGCCGGAGCCCTTGCCCGAAGCCCAGTCCCAGATGCCGATGCCTGCGTTGCAATGTGCCCTCGCCTGGTCCAGGGACAGCCACTGCCAGGAGGGCGCCTTCCCGGCCACGATGATGTTGATGCGGTCCCAGGTCCTCAGCACATGGTCGGTGACGCAGAGCAGCGTGTTCGCGTCCGGGGGAAGGTAGACACGAACGACGTCCGCCTTCTTGTTCAGCGCGACGTCGACGAACCCCGGATCCTGGTGGCTGAAGCCGTTGTGGTCCTGCTGCCAGACATGGCTCGTCAGCAGGTAGTTGAGGGAGGAGATGGGGCGCCGCCAGGGGATGTCCCGGCTCGCGTCCAGCCATTTCGCATGCTGGTTGAACATGGAGTCCACGATGTGGATGAAGGCCTCGTAGCAGGAAAACAGCCCGTGGCGCCCGGTCAGCAGGTAGCCTTCCAGCCATCCCTGGCAGGTATGTTCCGAAAGGATCTCCAGAACCCGGCCTTCGGGGCCGAGATCGGTGTCTTCCGGCAGGACCTGCTCCATCCAGGCGCGTCCCGTCACCTCGAAAACGCCCTGGAGCCTGTTGGAGGCCGTCTCGTCGGGGCCGACTAGGCGAAAGTTGCGGCTGACTTCGTTCGTCCGCATGACTTCGCGCAGGAAGCCGCCCATCACCCTCGTGGCCTCCGCCTTTCCCTCGCCGGGACGGCTGACTTCGACGGCATGGGGAGCCAGTCCCGGCATCTCCAGGCTCTTGCGGAGCATCCCCCCGTTCGCATGCGGATTGGCGCTCATGCGCCGGGTCCCCGCTGGCGCGGCGGAGAGAACCTTCGGGACGGGGCTGCCGTCCTCTCCGAACAGCTCCTCGGGGCGATAGCTCCGAAGCCAATCCTCGAGCATCTTGAGGTGCTCCGCGTTCCCGGCGAGGCCCGAAAGCGGCACTTGATGGGAACGCCAGAAACCCTCGGTCTTCAGGCCGTCGACCTCCTTTGGCCCGGTCCAGCCCTTGGGACTCCGCAGCACGATCATCGGCCAGCAGGGGCGTTTTCCGCTGCCAGAGCCTGCGCGGGCATCTTCCTGGATCTCGCGGATGTTCCTGAACGCCTCGTCCATCACCGAAGCCATCCGCTCATGCATCTCAAACGGATCATCCCCTTCCACAAAGAACGGTTCGTGGCCGTAGCCGACCAGGAGCGAGCGCAGTTCCTCCGGCGGGATACGGGCCAGCACGGTGGGATTGGCGATCTTGTACCCGTTGAGGTGAAGGATGGGGAGAACGGCGCCGTCATGCGCGGGGTTCAGGAACTTGTTCGAGTGCCAGGCGGCAGCGAGCGGCCCCGTCTCGGCTTCGCCGTCGCCGATCACGCAGGCAACAATTAGGTCCGGATTGTCGAAGGCGGCACCGTAGGCATGGGAGAGCGCATACCCAAGCTCTCCGCCTTCGTTGATGGAACCCGGCACTTCTGGCGCGGCGTGACTTGGAATCCCACCCGGGAACGAGAACTGGCGGAACAGCTTCCGCATGCCCGCCTCGTCCAGGGAGACATCAGGGTTGAGTTCGCTGTAGGTACCTTCGAGATATGTGTTGGCGACCATGGCCGGGCCGCCGTGGCCCGGCCCGCAAACGTAGATCACGTTCGCGTCCCGGAGCCTGATGACCCTATTGAGGTGGGCGTAAATGAAGTTAAGTCCCGGCGATGTCCCCCAGTGCCCGAGGAGCCGGGGCTTCACGTGCTCTAACTTGAGCGGCTCGCGCAGGAGCGGGTTGTCGAGCAGGTAGATCTGCCCGACGGTGAGATAGTTCGAGGCACGCCAGTAGGCGTCGATGCCATGGAGCTCTTCTTGGGAGAGCGCCGTTGCGGCGGGAACCTTTGGCTGGGGGGGCATGCCAATACTCCTTGTCAATAATTGTCTCGGTGTCTGATCGTTCAGCTTGGTTTACGAACACGATAGGTCCCGCGTGGCCGAGGTCTTCAATTGCTACGGCGAACATTGCTGCAGCATTACAGCTAGCGAAGGTCCTGACACTATCATCGGGCGCAGCGCCCGAGATCGGCTTTCAAGGACAATCCCTCCCGTGGACGCAACCGGTGAGATCCGTCGCTGCGGTCGTGAACACGGGGGCGAAGCCGCCACCTGGCGTTCGTGCGTTCGTTGTCTGCCCTTGGTACAGACGCGCGGTGACGAACTGCACTTGGCCCGCGTAGACGTAGTTGCGGACATCGAACTTCAAGGCCCGCGGCGGACCAGGTTCGCCGACCAGCCGCTCGCCTGGAGACACAAGTTCCTGTGCGACGTAGTCCCCGGCAAGGATCTCGCTCCAGACGCGCCTCGTCAGCTTGTCGCCGCGGTAGGCTGCCCTGCTTCCAAATCCGGAGGCGGGCTTGAAGAACAATTTTCGGCGCCGCGCCCAGAGAGACTCTGCATTGTCCGCGTCGACGAGTTCGGTTTTCGGAACACCTGTCGCCAGCGTACCTGAAATCTCGTCGGGCACCCCGAGTGCGAGCAGCCCGGGGCGATCGCTGAGCACCGCCAGATTTCGTTTGTTGGCATACAAGGCATGCGCGAAGGGGTGCGGCGTCAGCACCACCGCACGTTCGAGATAGGCTTCGCGAAGAACTTGATGAGCTGGCTCTTGCAGCGTGAAATCGGTGAGCCGATTGTACACAAGATCTATAAGACCCTGATCATGCCAGAGGCTGCCGTCGCGCAACTGCAATGCCGAGGGATCCGCTATGACTGCATCGATCCCGTGATGCTCGAAGAGGCGCTTGAACAACAGAAACTCAGGGTAGAGATACTGCTCCTCCGGACGCTCGTCGACGATGGCAATGCGATGCAAAGGCTGTTGCCCACGTTCGAGACGCCATTCGGCGAGGAACATGTCGAAGAAGGCCTCTTCCAGGGCATCGAGCGTGTCCGCCCCCGGCACCATGGACTTGACTGCCTCACAGCATGCCCGTTGGGCGCGCGCCAGCGAAAGGTTGAGGAGGGCGCCGCCTGCATTGGTATTGATCTCGATGAGCTTGGGCTCGTCGGATGCCAGGTGGAAGTCGAAGCTCATGAACACGCCCCGCGCCCGGGGTTCGAACCGCGCTATGTCGGGCATCCCCTGGAGGACGAGATCACGATAGGCGGGCAACGCTATGACCGCCTCGGCAGCCCTGACGATTTCTGCCATTCTCTCGAGGCGCTGGCGCGACACGAAAACGGGAAGTGCGGCGAACATATGGGCATATCTGTCACCCATGGCCGGAAGGATAGCGGGTGATTCCGGATTCGCCAGAAAGGCCCGGCTGAGTTCTGCACGGTCCAGGCTGATGCAGAAGCAGCTGGTGTTCAGCAACTCCACATCTAGCTCCGGGTCCGGCGAGCCTGAGCCGGGACTTGGCCGCCGAGTTTCACTTCGATAGACCATGGTTCTTTCCAGTCAAGTCAGGGGCGCGGTGGCATCGATCGTCTCCAGCCGCCTACTTCTGGGTGCCCGCCTTGTAGAATACCGACGGCGCCTCGGAGGCGTCGCGTGGAACGGCATAGACCTCGTAGCTGGCTACAGGATCCTCCCCCATGCCGAGCGACCCCTGCGGCATTCCGGGAACCGCCAGGCCCGCGACCTCGGGCCCCTCGGAGAGCAGCTTCCCGATCGCTTCTAGCGGAACGTGGCCTTCGAGGAAATAGCCGTCCACGGCAGCTATGTGGCAGCCTTCCATCTCTGCTGGCACCCCGGCCTGCTTCCTGATGGCCGAAAGGTCTTCGAGGTCGACCGTGGACACCTTGTATCCGGCCTTCTCAACCGCCTCCGCCCAGGCATGGCAGCAGCCGCACCAAGGTGTCTTGTAAACGGTCATCTCGGCCGCGGCCATAGAGACCGCAGTAGACGCAACGAGCGCCGCCAGCGCGGCGAAGAGGGATCTGCTGTAGGTGTTCATTCGAGGTTCGCTTCCTTGTTCGCGGTGATTGGAAAATCGTGCATGGTTTCGGCGACAGCTAGCGCGCGCCTTGCTGAGCGCCCGGTCTGACGGTCACATCATTCCCATCGGCATCAGCAGGTTGTCGGCCGCAGCCTTCTGGACTTCGTCGAGCGAAGCGTAGAACGGCTCCACCGCTGCCCTCAGTTGCCGTACGGCATCGAGACGGGCCGAAAGCAGCTTCTCCCGCCTCTCGAGCGAGTTGGGCAGTCCTTGGGCATCCTGCTCCTGCTGCATCATGCCCGTGGACCCGCGCGCGTTCTCCCGCAGAGCGGCGGCCACGGCCTCCCAAAGGGGCTGCTGGGCGTCCGTCACCTTGAGTTCCGTCCGCAGGAACGCGATCCGCCCCTCGACATGCTCGGGCGCCATCATCTTCCCCATCATGCCGTCCTGCATCCCCGCCCCGTCGGCCATCATGCCCCGCATCATCCCGGCGTGGCGGCCCATCATCTCCTGCATCATCTTCATCATGTCGCCGCCCATCATGCCGCCCGGCATCTCGGCTCCCCCCGGTGCGGGAGCGGACGGGTGGGGAGCCGGTTCACCCGGAGCCGGAGCCGTGGTTTCGGCCGGAGCCGGATGGTGGGCGTCCTCGGCGAGCGCCGGAGAGGCGGAAAGCAGCATGGCTGCGGCGAATGCGGTCTTGAGGATCTTTGTCATGGCTTTGTCCTTTGAAATGAGAGACCCGGGCGGCGGGATCGCCGCCCGGGTACGTGTTCATAGCGCCTGGAAGGTGATCCCGTTGGGACCCTCGCCCACCTCGTGGGTGCGAACCACGGACTGCGTAGCCACGGAGATCTCGGAGACGGTGCCGTCGACGATGTTGGTGACGAACACATGGGCGCCGTCGTCGCTGACGGTCACGCCGTGCGCTCCCTTGCCAGTGGTGATCGTCTTGACGACCGTTCCGCTCGCCACGTCGATCACTGACACCGTGTCGTCCGGCTCGGCCTCCGTTCCCTGGTTCGCCACGTAGACGAACCGTCCGTCAGGGGTCGCATGCATCTGGATGGGAGACCGCCCCACGTCGATGCGGGCGGTGACCTGCCGCGTCGCTGTGTCGATGACCGCCACCTTGTTCTCGTCCCTCAGCGAGACGTAGACCCGCTTCCCGTCTGGCGTGAAGCCAACCTGCACCGGGGCCTTGCCGACCTCGATCCTGTCCGTCTCCTCCAGCGAGGCCGTGTCGATGACGGATACCGTTCCATCCTCGACGTTGGCGACGTAGATGGCGCTGCCGGCGGGGCTCATCCGAAGTCCGTGCGGATAGTCCCCGGTGCCGATCTCCCGCACGGCCTCGCCTTTGGCGAGGTCGATGACCGACACCGTATCATCGCCCGCATTAGTGACGAAGGCGCGCTTGCCCGAAGGGTCTGCGATCACGTGGGCAGGATGGGTTCCCACCTCGATGGTGGATGCGGGACCCGATGCGAGGCCGGCCGGATCAAGGACGATCAGCGCTCCGCCCGCCTCGGAGCCCCCGTATCCGCCGCCCTGCGAGGTGCTGCCATGGCTGTCCTCGGCTTCGGCGTGCCCATGGCCGGCACCCACCTGCAAAGGGCTGCCGACCGCGAGAACGCGGCCCGTCCCTGGAACGAACTGGACGTTGTGCGGCGTGACCGTGACCGGAACGATCTCGACCCTGCCCGAGGCAAGGTCGATCCGGCTGACAGAGTTACCGTACTCGTCGGCGGTGTATACAAAGCCGGAGGAAGCTGCCTCGGCCCCCGCATGTCCCGCGAAGGGCATGAGGAGCGCGAGCGCGGACGCCATCGCAAGTGCGGCCAGCGCGGCTCGCCGCGAGATCGAGGCGTGTATTGCTGTAAACATGTTCATGGTGAAAAACTCTCATTGTTCGTGACTCCGTTCAGGGAGCGCACGGAACCCGCGGGCGCGTGCGCTCAGGCGGTCACGGAGAGCTTGGGAGGGCGCGACAGGGTCGACGGGTCACGCGGGAGCGACGTCGAAGGAGGCACAAGGGCCGCCGGCGCAGCTTGCGTGGCCAACGTCAGTCCTGCCGAGGGAACGGGAACGCAAACCGCGCACGAGGTAGCCGACATGCAGCAGTCGTCCGCATCGCCCTGATCCGCGCCGCTGTCGTCGCATGGGACAGCGTGCGCGTGCCCCTGATGCCCGTGCGGGCCTGCAGCGGCGACGTCCGGGTTGCCGATGGCGACGTGTGCCTCCCCGCCCGTTGCATGGGCGTGCCCGCCGCCGAAGGTGGAGAGCGAGAAGGCGACCAGAACGGCAAGCAGGAGAGCGACAAGGCGCGCGGCGGGGGCCGGCGCATTCGCTTTCCTTTTCGTACTGGTCAGGTTCAGTCGCAACCTGCTCGTCCTTCTAATGTCCTCGACTATCAAAGATAGACCGCGCCGCCGCAACGCTGTTTGTCCTGGATCAAAGACGAAGCGGTTTCCGGTTTCGTCGTTCGTGTCATGTCGTCTTCCGGTACAGCCTGAGCAACTGGGCATTGAGGGCGACGATGATGGTGCTTGCGGACATGAAGACCGCACCGACTGCCGGGGTCATCAGGAAGCCCGTCCCGAAAGTGATGCCGGCGGCCATCGGGATTGCGATTGCGTTGTACCCGGTCGCCCAGATCAGGTTCTGCACCATCTTCCTGTAGGTCGCGCGGGAAAGGCCAAGGATTGCTGCCACGTCCCGGGGGTCGCTTCTGACCAGGACCACGTCGGCGGATTCGACGGCCACGTCGGTTCCCGCGCCGATCGCGACACCCAGGTCGGCCTGCACCAACGCCGGGGCGTCATTCACGCCGTCTCCGACCATGGCCACCTGGAGGCCGCGGGACTGTAGCTCCTTGATCTTGGCCGACTTCTCGTCGGGAAGCACCTCGGCGAAGTACTCTTCGATACCCAGTTCGCGGGAGACGGACGCCGCCACGCCCTTGGCGTCTCCTGTAAGCATGATGGAACTGATGCCCAGCGCCTTCAGTTCTGCGATGGCTTCCCGGGACTCCGGCCTCACGATGTCAGCAAGCGCGAACAGGGCGCGGGGCACACCGTTCCGGACGAGGACGACGACGGTCTTGCCTTCTGCTTCGAGTTCGCCGAGTCGGCTACCCGGGACCGGGTTGCCCTGTCTGGCGAGATGGCCAGGACTGACGATCCGGATGTCCTGTCCCTCGATCTCTGCGACGATGCCCTCACCCGTGAGGTTTCGGACATTGCCGGGAGCGGGAAAGTCGATGCCCCTCTCCTTTGCGGCTGCCACGATTCCTTGGGCGATCGGATGTTCGGAATGGCTCTCGACGGAAGCGGCAAACCGCAGTTCCTCCTCTTCGCTCCCACCCGCGAGAAGAACGGTGTCGCTTACGCCGAACAGCCCCTCCGTCAGCGTCCCGGTCTTGTCGAAGACGACCGCATCCAGATTGCGCGCGCGCTCGAAGGCGGCGCGGTCGCGGATAAGCAGCCCGCTGCCAGCGCTCAGGGACGTGCTCACGGCCACGACCAGCGGCACTGCCAGGCCCAGCGCATGGGGACAGGCGATGACCATCACCGTGACCATGCGCTCGATGGCGAATTGCCAGCTCTCGCCTGCGAAGACCCAATAGGCGAGTGATCCGAAACCAACTGCAAGGGCGATGTAGGTGAGCCAGCCCGCTGCCCGGTTCGCCACGTCCTGGGTGCGGGACCGCGTCGCCTGCGCCTCCCTGACGAGGTTGATGACCTGTCCCAGGTACGTCTTGTCGCCCGTCGCCGTGACCTCGATCGTGACGACGTTCGCGCCGTTGACGGCGCCGCCGATCGCGCTGTCACCCGTTTCCTTCGACACCGGGCGCGATTCCCCTGTCAGCATCGCCTCGTTGAAAGAGGACCTGCCTTCCACGATAGCGCCGTCGACGGGGACCTTGGCGCCAGGGCGGATGAGGACCCGGTCCCCGGGAACGAGGTCGGAGATGGGGACCTCGGTGACAGCACCGGACGCGTCCAGCCGCGCCGCCGTGTCCGGCAGCAGGCGGACGAGCTCTTCGAGTGCGCGGGAAGCGCCCATAACCGAGCGCATCTCGAGCCAATGCCCGAGAAGCATGATGACGATCAGCGTCACCAGCTCCCAATAAAAGGACGTGCCCGGGAGACCGAAGGTGACGGCGGCGGAGTAGACGTATGCGACGGAGATCGCGAGCGCGATCAGCGTCATCATGCCGGGCTTGCCTGCGCGTAGCTCGGACGTGAAACCCGTCAGGAAAGGCCAGCCGCCATAGACGTACGCGACGGTCGAAAGGGCGAACAGCAGAAACTCGCTTCCGGGGAAATCCAGGCTGCCCTGGATGCCAAACCAGTGTTGGATCATCGGAGACAGCAGCAGGACCGGCGGGGTCAGGACGAGCGATATCCAGAACCTTCGCCGATAGTCGGCCACCATCTCGCCGTGATCGTGCCCTGAATGGCTGGAGTTTCCGGCGTCGCCGCGAGCGGACTTGCCGTGGCCTGCTGGATGCTGCTGCCCCGCTGATTCAGCGATGTGCTCTTTGTGATGAACGTGTGTCATGCAACGCCTCGGTGCCATCGGTGTCGCATCCAATGAATTCTTTGCGACAGCAGGCAGGGCCCGGCCAGATCTCGTCCGGCCCCGCTATTTCAATCCCTACCCCTTCCAGCGGGTGGAAGGTCAAGTCCTTTTTCTTCAAGAACGAACTCGGTCTCGACCACAACGAGAGCCGATCCTGGCACGGCTGGCATCGCCACGTTTCGCTCGTCATGCTCGCCTTCGCCATGATGGCCACCATCCGCCATGAGGCCAATGCCGCGCTCCCAAAACGACGCGCCGGACAGGATCGGGAACCCGCCGCTCATCCGCTGGTCGGTTCAGGAATCCGCCGCATCGCCACCCGCCTTGCACGACGGCATATCCACCCCGCCCATGTCATCGCATGGTCGCTGTGGCGACGCGCTCATCAGGCCGTAGCTCAGCGAGCTCATCTCAAATCAAAAATGCAAATGTAATGCTACGCTCCATACGCCTCCCCATACCGAATATGGCATGGCCAGTCCATGGATTTGATGTATGTCAAGGATAGTCGTCATGATCGGGAGCTAGCATGCCGGATTCCATCGTTCTTCTACGTCGCGCCGCCCGCGTGTCGAGCCAAAAACTAGAGTGGAAGAGGTTCAGGGGAGTTTGTCAGGTCGTATGGCGAATGTGATGCGGCCAGGGGCTGTCGACAGCGCGAGGGGGTTGCCGTTGACCCCCCTGCGCGATCCAACTGAGGCTCTGCTGATGCGAGGCCCTTCCCTGAAGCACATTCGGTCTGGTTCGTCGTGAGTACGCCTGCCTCCGACGACGATCTCGCGACACTGCAGCGGGAGACTTTCGACTACTTCGTTCGGGAAGCCAACCCGGCCAACGGGCTAGTTCGCGATAAAACCGAAGAGAACTGGCCGGCAAGCATCGCGGCTACGGGACTTGCGCTTGCATGTTATCCGGTCGGCGTGAAGAACGGGTACATGAGCCGCGGGGCGGCTGCGGAGCGCACGCTGGCTACCCTTCGCTTCTTCTGGGAAAGCCCACATGGGCCGGAGCCCGACGCCACCGGGCACCGCGGCTTCTATTATCACTTCCTGGACATGGAAACCGGCCGGCGGGCCTGGCGTTGCGAGCTTTCGACGATCGACAGCACGTTCCTACTGGCCGGAGGGTTGACAGCAGCAGCGTTCTTCAACGCCGATACGCGAGCGGAAGCCGAGATACGCACCCTCGCAATCGAGCTTTACCGCCGAGCCGACTGGATCTGGGCACTAGACGGAGGAGAAACCGTCACCCACGGCTGGACTCCCGAGGGCGGCTTCCTGAAGCATCGATGGGAAGGATACGACGAGGCCCTCCTGCTATATGTCTTGGGCCTCGCCTCGCCTACTCATGCCCTACCCAGAAGCAGCTACGAAGCCTGGACCTCTACATTCCGATGGGAGCATTGCTACGGCTACGATTACCTCTATGCGGGCCCCCTGTTCATTCATCAGCTCTCCCATGTTTGGATTGACCTCCGCGGCCTCCAGGATTCCTTCATGCGCGGCAAGGGAATCGATTACTTCGAGAACAGCCGTCGGGCCACCTACGTGCAGCAGCGCTACGCGATCGAGAACCCGCGCGGTTTCGATGGCTACGGGGAACATTGCTGGGGCATCACGGCGAGCGAAGGTCCTGGCCCCTCCACCCTCGAACTAGATGGGATCGAGCGTCGGTTCGAAGACTATGTTGCGCGGGGAGTTCCCTACGGTCCGGACGATGGCACCCTAGCCCCTTGGGCCGTCGCCGCTTCCCTGCCGTTCGCTCCAGAAATCGTTCGGCCTACAATCGCGTTCTGTATCCATCAAGCCAAACTGAAGGCTGCCAACGCTTACGGGTTCAAGGCCGCTTTCAATCCTACCTACCCCGGATCTACCGACAATGCCTTGGGCTTTTGGGTTTCGCCATGGTACTTCGGGCTCAACGAAGGGCCTGTCATCCTGATGATCGAGAACGAAAGGAGCGGCCTGGTATGGGAGTTGATGCGGTCCTGCCCATACGTTCGACGAGGTCTCCAGCGTGCAGGATTCAAGGGAGGATGGCTGGGCTGACAGATGGGGCTGGCAGCGTGATTCAGGCCCGACCAGATCGCCTGAATGTTTAACCTGGCGCAAGGCGCGTACTCGCCGTTGGTGTTTGATACGAGCGACTAACGGGAAATGTCCCGTTTGAATTCTCGGCGCGGCGACGCGGTTTCGCTAACCGGTGCGCTGCATTTCTACCCATCGAAGTGGCGCACCGAATAGTTGAGCAAGCTCTGGCTCACTAGACAGGAGCATTCAATGACCCGCAATGAAGATCATGAAACATTAGGAAGGATTTGGGACGGCGACGGTGCCAAGCCGCACGATGCAGCCGTCCAGCGAGCGTTGGTCGAGGTACGGCAAGAAATAATGCGTTTTCTTGAAAATCGGCTCCGCGACCGGGACGAGGCGGAGGAAGTGCTTCAACGGTTCTCCTTACGCGCCCTGGAGCAGTCATTTCAGCTTCGCGACGTACGTACTGTGCGTGGCTGGTTGGGGAGGATTCTTGCGACGACTATCGTCGACCATCAGCGAGACCAGATAAGGCGTCGCAAGCGCGAAACAGAGGTCGATCCCGACAGTTTAGAGAACCACTCCGCCGAGTCCGACCTAGGGCTTGAGGCAACCATTTGCAATTGTTTGTACCGCTTATTGCCTACGATTAAGCCGGAATATGCGGACATCATTTGGCGCGCGGACATTCTCGGCGAGCCACGCGATCGGCTTGCCGCAAGCCTTGGAACCTCGCTGAACAACATCACCGTCCGGTTGCACCGAGGCCGTCGCGCGCTTCGCAAGCGCCTAGAGGAGATGTGCCGGACCTGTCCCATCCACGGTTTTCTCGATTGCTACTGCGAGAAGGCGGTGCAGATCGCCGCAGCACGTGCTGCCATTTTAAATTACGAGAAGTCACCAAGAGATGTATAGCGACCCGTTCTTTAGGATCGCCGAAAGCGTTGTCATACAGGAAAGAAACAGGTGATCTGTCGTCGCAGTGCATGGAGCAGTCTTTTACGGCTGGCTAGGTCGCTGGGTGGACGCATGATGGGTTCTCGCTTCACACTCATTCTCCTGCTGGTCGCTTTTCTCAACGCTCTCTGCTTTCCGCTCATCACGCTCGGCCTGACACACGTCTCGCATATGACTTTCGCGACACTCAGGGCTGTTTTGGCAGGCTTGGTTTTGGGCGTGGTCGCAATAATGCTTCGGCGGCCCATTCCAACTGATTTCCGATCGTGGATTGCTCTCGCGTTCATTGGCCTTGGAGCCACCACATCGGCCTATTTCGGGATGTTCCACGCTGCTGAATTTGTTTCGCCAGGGCTCGCGACTGTCATTGCCAACTGTCAGCCCCTGATCGCGGCCGCGCTAGCATTTGCATTCCTCTCGGAGCGGTTGCGACCCGCACAATACGTTGGATTGGCGATCGGGTTCCTCGGGATCGTCGTCGTTGCCTTGCCTCAGCTCGACATCAAGCAAGGCTTCGATGGCGTGATAGGACCGGCCTTCATCGTCTTGGCAGCCGCTGGCCTCGCCGTTAGCAATGTCCTGATGAAAGGTGTCAGAAACCGAATTGACCCTTTGGTCGCAATGTCGGCGCTGCTTCTCCTCGGAGCAATCCCTCTGGCAGTTATGGCGTTGGCGCTGGAACAGCCATTTAAGATACACCTTTCGTCCGACTTCGTGTTCTCATTGATCGTTCTGGCCCTTCCCGGAACAGCCTTGGCGTACTGGCTCTGGTTTTGGGTGCTCGATCGCGTTCCGCTCAGCCAGGCGAATGCATTCACCCTCCTGACGCCGGTCTTCGCCCTGCTGCTCGGTATCGGCTTTTTCGGCGAGCAGTTCGGGCCCTCGCTGGCATTCGGTCTGGTCTTGACGGCGATCGGCCTCGTGATCGTGGAGCGCTATGGCGGATCCTGATTGGTTCGAAGGGGGCGTTCAGGTGATCGTCACTCAAACCATGACATCGCGGTTTGCGCGTCAACCCCGGCTACCTCGATCAGTCGATCAGGATCGAGTATTCGGAGACGCCGATAGTGGAAATGCACGATTTTGTCTTTGCGCAACGTGCTTAGAACACGGTTCACGTGAACGAAGGTAAGGCCCGTGGCGTCCCCGATCTGTTCCTGTGTAAGAGGGATTGCCATCTCCTCAATATGGTTGCCGGGCCATTGGGCCCGATGCCGCGTGAACAGTTCAAGGAGAAGGTACGCGACGCGCGCTCGCGCAGTGCGACGCCCGATACTCGTCATATGGTCATAGGCTACACTAATGTCACGGGCCAGTCTGCTCGCGAGCCGCATGCTGACCTCGGGATCGTCCTTCAAAACGGTTGTTAGCATAGTGTTCGGGATGACAGAAACAACCACTTCCGTCAGGGCCTGCGCCCCGTAGCTGATTTTAGCCCCGTTTGAAGTCGGCACTGCCATGACCGCTCCTGGTAGCGCGAAATGGACAATCTGCCGCCTGCCATCTTCAAGCAGTGTGTAGATCGCTACCCAGCCGGACAGAAGGTTGAAGATCGACTTGCTTGTCTCGCCGAAGCGGAACAGGTCCCGCCCAACCGGCATCCTGCGATCTCCCGTTCGAAAACGCGGGAGAAGCCGGTAGGCATCCGTCGATGGCGGTAATCCTATCACCGGAGCCCAAGCCTCGCTGTCGGCTCCGTCTTTCGGGCACTTTGGACGCCTGCTCAAATCATCAAGCGGACCGCCCGAAGGGCGTGCAGCTTCCTGTGCCGTAAGTCCTTGAAACAATGGTCTACTCCGTCCACGTTGGAACTATCTCATCGGTCGCGGCAGAGCGACCCGGTTACCTCATTTTGTAAGGACGCTCGATGCCAGCTTTTATTACAGTCGCCGGGCGTAATCCCGCTCCGATGGCTGTTTCCGCAACCAGTTACTCGTGCTGATGAAATCCTCGCTCCGTCACAACGGCGCCGTGGTCGCGCTTAACCGCCGCAGCTTCTGCGGAACAGCATACAGAACAAGCACCCGCGCCTTCGTCAGAACACCGAGGAAAAACTAGATGCGATGGGATCGTGGGACCGGAGGATCTTGGCCAAGTATGATTGACCGGAGGCAATCGTCGCTAAGAGCGGGGATGGTCGAAGATTCACCTAGTCTCCAGGTGAACTCGGTTCGGTGCCCGGCTATGAGCACTTGGCATGGCGAACATACTACCATGCAGCATATCCGTTGGGATGCGCAGTCATTCGGGGGCAATGGCGCGGCGAATTCGGGACTTAGGGCCATGTGACGCTGGGAGATCGACTGAGCCGGCGCGAAACTTCCCTCACGCGCGAAGGCCAGCTTCCCCTGCATGAAGAAGGAAACCGTGCAAACAACCAGCAATGCCAGTAGCTTGAGCATGTTCACTTACCCGCCGCCTCCTGACTGAACCGCTCCGGGTTTGCCGGAGGCTCCAACTCCTGAGAAGGTGGAGCCATCATGAGCAAGACGACGAACAAGTTTTCCCCGGAAGTGCGCCAGCGAGC
>NZ_JAZHFV010000020.1:0-18326 GCF_040970315.1 Neoaquamicrobium sediminum
TGGTTATGCCTGGCGACAACGTGACGGTCGACGTGACGCTGATCGTGCCGATCGCGATGGAAGAGAAGCTGCGCTTCGCCATCCGCGAAGGCGGCCGCACCGTCGGCGCCGGCATCGTCGCCGCCATCACGGAATAAGGCTCCCCCGGAGCCAAAGAGGAAGGGCGGCTTCGGCCGCCCTTTTTCGTTGTGCCGGCGTTGCGTGATTCCGGGCGAGTGGTCTTGTTCGCGGCGTGAAGTGACATTGATCGCATATGGCCTGTCCAAGCCGTGCGAAATCTCTTTACAGCCGTCGCCGAAGCCCTTAGGAAGCGCCTGCCCGGCATGCACTGCATCCGGATTTAGGGGTATAGCTCAGTTGGTAGAGCGGCGGTCTCCAAAACCGCAGGTCGCAGGTTCGAGCCCTGCTGCCCCTGCCAGCGCCCGACGGGCCTTTCCGGCATCAGGCAGAAACATCCCACTTGCAAGCGCGGGCAATCGGTTCTATATCGAGCCGACAGACGCGAGGCGCGTGGAGCTGGGATTCGGCTCAACGCGCCTGAATTGCATGGCCGAAGATATGTCTTGAAGCTTGGTGATTCGTGCGTGGCTGCGGGCGGGCAACCCCGGTTGCCTCGTTCCGGCGAGGTCAGATTTCATGCCCCGGATGACAAGGGGCAACGATAAAAGAGCGGCAGATGGCGTCCAAGACCACCAATCCCTTTGTGTTTCTGCAGCAGGTGCGCACCGAGACCGCCAAGGTCACGTGGCCCTCGCGGCGTGAGACGATGATCTCCACGGTCATGGTTATGGGATTTGCGTGTCTGGCCGCGATCTTTTTCTTTGCCTCCGATCAGATCATCGCCTTCGCGGTTGAGCTGATCCTGGGCATTGGGCGCTAACACCGGCGACTACGGAGAGTTCAGAACATGGCAGCGCGGTGGTACATCGTCCACGCTTATTCGAATTTCGAGAAGAAGGTCGCCGAGGATATCGAGAACAAGGCCAAGCAGAAGGGCCTGAGCGACCAGATCGAGCAGATCGTGGTGCCGACCGAAAAGGTGGTCGAGGTTCGCCGCGGCAAGAAGGTCGATGCCGAGCGCAAGTTCTTTCCCGGCTACGTGCTGATGAAGGCGAACCTGACCGATCAGGTTATCAGCCTTGTCAAGAACACCCCGCGCGTTACCGGTTTCCTGGGGGAGGATCCGCGCACGGCCAAGCCGGTGCCGATCTCCGAAAAGGAAGCTGAGCACATCCTGCACCAGGTGCAGGAGGGCGTAGAGCGGCCGAAGCCGTCGGTTACCTTCGAGATCGGCGAATCGGTGCGTGTCGCCGACGGTCCGTTCGCCTCGTTCAATGGCTTCGTTCAGGAAGTCGACGAGGAGCGTTCGCGGCTCAAGGTCGAGGTGTCGATCTTTGGGCGTGCCGTGCCGGTCGATCTGGAATTCGGTCAGGTCGAAAAGGGCTGACCGGAAAATCCCGTCCGGCCATATGCCGGTGCGGGCGCGGGGCGGTTTCGATCGCCCCCGCGGAACTGGTGGAAGGAGGACGCGGCTGAAGCCGGCCGCAACGTCTCCGCACCACCGACTGCAACCGCCGGACGTTTCCGGCATGATGAAAAGGCAGACGAGCAATGGCTAAGAAGATTGCAGGCCAGCTCAAGCTTCAGGTTCCCGCGGGTTCGGCGACGCCGTCGCCCCCGATCGGCCCTGCGCTTGGTCAGCGTGGCATCAACATCATGGAATTCTGCAAGGCGTTCAACGCGGCCTCGCAGGAGATGGAGAAGGGTTCGCCCATCCCCGTCGTCATCACCTATTATCAGGACAAGTCGTTCACCTTCGCGATGAAGACGCCCCCGGTGACGTACTTCCTCAAGAAGGCGGCCAACCTGAAGTCGGGCTCCAAGGAGCCGGGCAAGGTGACGGCCGGCACGATCGCTCGCGACAAGGTGCGCGAGATTGCCGAAGCGAAGATGAAGGACCTGAACGCGAACGACGTGGACGCCGCCATGCGCATGGTTGAAGGCTCCGCCCGTTCGATGGGCCTGGAAGTGGTGGGCTGAACCGATGGCTAAGATTGCAAAGCGCATTGCCAAGGCGCGTGAAGGCATCGACCCCAACAAGCAGTACGAGCTGGCCGAGGCCATCAAGATGCTGAAGGATCGCGCCACGGCCAAGTTCGACGAAACCATCGAAGTCGCGATGAACCTCGGTGTCGATCCGCGTCACGCCGACCAGATGGTTCGTGGCGTCGTCAACCTGCCGAACGGCACCGGCCGTACGGTGCGCGTCGCCGTGTTCGCCCGTGGCGACAAGGCTGACGAGGCGAAGGCCGCCGGTGCCGACATCGTCGGCGCGGAAGAGCTGGTCGAGACCGTGCAGAAGGGCGAGATCAACTTCGACCGCTGCATCGCCACCCCCGACATGATGCCGCTCGTCGGCCGTCTGGGTAAGGTGCTCGGCCCGCGCGGCATGATGCCGAACCCGAAGGTTGGCACCGTCACCGCCGACGTTGCTGCGGCCGTGAAGGCCTCCAAGGGCGGCGCCGTCGAGTTCCGCGTCGAGAAGGCTGGCATCGTGCATGCCGGCGTCGGCAAAGTCTCCTTCGACGCCAAGGCGCTCGAGGAGAACGTCAAGGCGTTTGCCGACGCGGTCATCAAGGCCAAGCCGACCGGCGCCAAGGGTAACTACGTCAAGAAGGTGGCGATCACCTCGACGATGGGCCCGGGCCTCAAGCTGGACCCTGCGACCGTCACGGTCGCCTGAGTTGGCTGAGCGGTGACCTTCGAGTCGCCGCATTGAAGAATTCCGGACCCCGCTTGCGGGGTTCGGGTGCCGGAAGCGGGAAACCGTTTCCGGTTATCCTGTCCGAGATTGCAGGCGGTTGGGTTCGTCTCGACCTTAATTCGAATGAGCCTGCATGAGACGGGTAAGAGCGGACAAAGGGACTTGCGTCCCGATGAAAGTTCTAACCGTGTTGGCCTTTTGTCTGCGCGCCCGAGGGTATCCGAAGGCGTGGCGAAGGGGGACAGGATCCTCGAGCGTCGCTCGGGCGGTCCCTGCAAAGGAAGCGCTCCGCGCGGCAAAAGGCAACCGATGACCGTCCGGAAACGGCGGTTGTCAACTGGAGATAGGCAGTGGATAGAGCGGAAAAGCGCGAATTCGTCACGGGCCTGAACGGGGTGTTCTCGAACACCGGTTCTGTCGTCGTGGCGCACTATGCCGGCCTCACCGTCGCGAACATGAACGAGCTTCGCTCGAAAATGCGCGCTGCGGGCGGGACCGTCAAAGTCGCGAAGAACCGCCTCGCCATCATCGCTCTTCAGGGCACGGAATCCGAAGGCATGAAGGATCTGTTCAAAGGACAGACCCTGATCGCCTACGCGGATGATCCGGTCGCGGCTCCCAAGGTCGCAGCCGATTTCGCCAAGGCGAATGACAAGCTTGTCATTCTCGGTGGCGCGATGGGCTCGACTGCACTCGACGCCGACGGTGTGAAGGCTCTTGCCACCATGCCGTCGCTGGACGAGCTCAGGGCCAAGATCGTCGGCATGATTCAGACGCCGGCAACCAGGATCGCCGCGGTCGTCAATGCACCGGCGGGCAATCTCGCCCGCGTGTTTGGCGCCTATGCCCGGAAGGACGAGGCGGCGTGAGGCCGTTCCTCAACAACCATCACAACACGTGTTTGAACTTTAAAGGAAACTGAAAAATGGCTGATCTCGCCAAGATCGTTGAAGACCTGTCGAGCCTGACCGTCCTCGAGGCGGCCGAGCTCTCGAAGATGCTCGAAGAGAAGTGGGGCGTTTCCGCCGCTGCTCCGGTGGCTGTTGCTGCCGCTGGCGGTGCTGCTGGTGGCGCTGCTGCCGAGGCTGCGGAAGAGAAGACCGAGTTCGACGTCGTTCTCGCCGACGCCGGCGCTCAGAAGATCAACGTCATCAAGGAAGTCCGCGCCATCACCGGCCTGGGCCTCAAGGAAGCCAAGGACCTCGTCGAGGGTGCGCCCAAGCCTGTCAAGGAAGGCGTCTCCAAGGACGAAGCCGAGAAGATCAAGGCTCAGCTCGAAGGTGCTGGCGCCAAGGTCGAGCTTAAGTAAGACCGTTTGCGGTTCGGCAGGCGGGGCGATAGTCCCGCCTGCCGGTCCCTCACGGGGCGCATACGAAAACCTCTTTCCTGTGGGCCGGCCGCGGCCTTCAGGAAACGGGTTTTTACCCGTTTTTGATGGACCGCTTATCGGTGGCGGTCGGTAAGTTTGGCGCTAAGCCAACACGAAGCCAAGAAGGCAGCAAGGAGCGACGATGGCCCAGACCCACACGTTCAATGGTCGCAGGCGCGTACGCAAGTTCTTCGGAAAGATTCCGGAAGTTGCGGAGATGCCCAACCTCATCGAGGTTCAGAAGGCATCCTATGATCAGTTTCTCATGGTTGACGAGCCGAAGGGCGGCCGTCCCGATGAGGGGCTGCAGGCGGTGTTCAAGTCGGTGTTCCCGATTTCCGACTTTTCGGGCGCCTCCATGCTTGAATTCGTCAAGTACGAGTTCGAGCTGCCGAAGTTCGACGTGGACGAGTGCCGCCAGCGCGACCTGACCTTCGCAGCGCCGCTCAAGGTGACGCTGCGCCTGATCGTGTTCGATGTTGACGAGGATACCGGCGCCAAGTCGATCAAGGACATCAAGGAGCAGGACGTCTACATGGGCGACATGCCGCTCATGACGTCCAACGGCACCTTCATCATCAACGGCACCGAGCGCGTCATCGTCTCCCAGATGCACCGTTCGCCGGGCGTCTTCTTCGATCATGACAAGGGCAAGTCGCACTCGTCGGGCAAGCTGCTCTTTGCCGCCCGCGTGATCCCGTATCGCGGCTCCTGGCTCGACATCGAGTTCGATTCCAAGGACGTCGTCCACGCTCGCATCGACCGCCGCCGCAAGATCCCGGCGACCAGCCTGCTCATGGCGCTGGGCATGGATGGTGAGGAGATCCTGTCGACCTTCTACGACAAGCTCACCTACATCCGCGCCAAGGACCACTGGCGGATCCCGTACAACGCCGATCGCTTCCGCGGCCTCAAGGCCGTGAACGACCTCGTCGACGCCGACACCGGCGAAGTGGTGGTCGAGGCCGGCCGCAAGATCACAGCGCGCCAGGCCAAGCAGCTCGCCGAGAAGGGCCTCAAGGCCATCAAGGCGACCGAGGACGATCTGTACGGCGCCTACCTTGCCGAGGACATCGTCAACCACGCCACCGGCGAGATCTATCTCGAAGCCGGCGACGAGATCGACGAGAAGACCCTCAAGGTTCTGCTCGAGGCCGGCCAGGAAGAAATCCAGATTCTCGACATCGACCATGTCAACGTGGGCGGCTACATCCGCAACACGCTGGCCGTCGACAAGAACGAGAGCCGCCAGGACGCGCTGTTCGACATCTATCGCGTGATGCGTCCGGGCGAGCCGCCTACGCTCGAGACCGCCGAGGCGATGTTCAACTCGCTGTTCTTCGATCCGGAGCGCTACGACCTTTCGGCCGTCGGCCGCGTCAAGATGAACATGCGTCTGGAGCTCGACGCCGAGGACACCGTGCGCGTGCTGCGCAAGGAGGACATCCTGGCCGTGGTCAAGACGCTGGTCGAGCTGCGCGACGGCAAGGGCGAGATCGACGACATCGACAATCTCGGCAACCGCCGCGTGCGTTCGGTCGGCGAGCTGATGGAGAACCAGTATCGCGTCGGCCTGCTGCGCATGGAGCGCGCCATCAAGGAGCGCATGTCGTCGATCGAGATCGACACCGTAATGCCGCAGGACCTGATCAACGCCAAGCCGGCGGCTGCCGCCGTGCGCGAGTTCTTCGGTTCCTCGCAGCTCTCGCAGTTCATGGACCAGACCAACCCGCTTTCGGAGATCACCCACAAGCGTCGCCTCTCGGCGCTTGGACCCGGCGGTCTGACCCGCGAGCGCGCCGGCTTCGAAGTCCGCGACGTTCACGTCACGCATTACGGCCGCATCTGCCCGATCGAGACGCCGGAAGGCCCGAATATCGGCCTCATCAACTCGCTCGCCACCTTCGCGCGGGTCAACAAGTACGGCTTCATCGAGAGCCCGTACCGCAAGATCGTCGACGGCAGGATCACCAGTGAGGTGGTCTATCTGTCGGCGATGGAAGAGGCCAAGCACTACGTCGCGCAGGCGAACGCCGAGCTCGACGCCGAAGGCGGCTTTACCGAGGAGTTCGTGATCTGCCGTCACGCCGGCGAGGTCATGATGACCCCGCGCGAGAATGTCGACCTGATGGACGTGTCGCCGAAGCAGATGGTTTCGGTCGCCGCGGCGCTGATCCCGTTCCTCGAGAACGACGACGCCAACCGCGCGCTCATGGGCTCGAACATGCAGCGTCAGGCCGTGCCACTGGTTCGCGCCGAGGCGCCGTTCGTCGGCACCGGCATGGAGCCGATCGTCGCCCGTGACTCGGGCGCGGCCATCGGCGCACGCCGTGGCGGCATCGTCGATCAGGTGGACGCGACGCGTATCGTCATCCGCGCGACGGAAGATCTCGATCCCGGCAAGTCGGGCGTCGACATCTACCGGCTGATGAAGTTCCAGCGTTCGAACCAGAACACCTGCATCAACCAGCGTCCGCTCGTGCGGATGGGCGACCGGGTCAACAAGGGCGACATCATCGCCGACGGCCCGTCGACCGATCTGGGCGATCTGGCGCTGGGCCGCAACGTGCTCGTCGCGTTCATGCCGTGGAATGGCTACAACTACGAGGACTCCATTCTCCTCTCCGAGCGCATCGTCGCCGACGACGTCTTCACCTCGATCCATATCGAGGAGTTCGAGGTCATGGCGCGCGACACCAAGCTCGGGCCTGAGGAGATCACGCGCGACATTCCGAACGTTTCGGAAGAGGCGCTGAAGAACCTCGACGAGGCCGGCATCACCTATATCGGTGCGGAAGTGCAGCCGGGAGACATCCTGGTCGGCAAGATCACGCCGAAGGGCGAAAGCCCGATGACGCCGGAGGAGAAGCTCCTGCGGGCGATCTTCGGTGAGAAGGCCTCGGATGTTCGTGACACCTCCATGCGGATGCCGCCCGGCACCTTCGGCACCGTCGTCGAGGTGCGCGTCTTCAACCGCCACGGCGTGGAGAAGGACGAGCGCGCCATGGCGATCGAGCGCGAGGAGATCGAGCGTCTGGCCAAGGACCGCGACGACGAGCAGGCGATCCTCGATCGCAACGTCTACTCGCGCCTTGCCGACATGCTGACCGGCAAGCAGGCGATCGCGGGGCCGAAGGGCTTCAAGAAGGGCGACGCGCTCACCCGTGACGCGCTGACCGACTACCCGCGTTCGCAGTGGTGGCAGTTCGCCGTCGAGGACGAGAAGATCCAGGGTGAGCTCGAAGCGCTTCGTGCACAGTACGACGAGTCCAAGAAGGCGCTCGAGCAGCGCTTCATGGACAAGGTCGAGAAGGTGCAGCGCGGCGACGAGATGCCCCCCGGCGTCATGAAGATGGTCAAGGTCTTCGTCGCGGTAAAGCGCAAGATGCAGCCCGGCGACAAGATGGCCGGCCGTCACGGCAACAAGGGCGTGGTTTCGCGCATCGTTCCGGTCGAGGACATGCCGTTCCTCGAAGACGGCACGCATGCCGACATCGTGCTCAACCCGCTGGGCGTGCCGTCGCGCATGAACGTCGGCCAGATCCTGGAGACGCATCTTGGCTGGGCCTGCGCCGGTATGGGCAGGAAGATCGGCCAGCTCATCGAGGCCTATAAGGAGAACGGCGACATCAAGCCGCTTCGCCAGACCATCGAGAGCGTGATCCCGGCCAACGACCGCAACGAGCCGGTTCGCGACTACGACGACGACTCCATCGTTCGCCTCGGCGATCAGATGAAGCGCGGCGTCTCCATCGCGACCCCGGTCTTCGACGGTGCGCACGAAGCCGACATCAACGAGATGCTGGAACAGGCGGGCCTGCATTCGAGCGGCCAGTCGACGCTGTACGACGGACGCACGGGCGAGCCGTTCGACCGCAAGGTGACGATGGGCTATATCTATATGCTCAAGCTGCACCACCTGGTCGACGACAAGATCCACGCCCGTTCGATCGGACCGTACTCGCTCGTGACCCAGCAGCCGCTGGGCGGCAAGGCGCAGTTCGGCGGCCAGCGCTTCGGCGAGATGGAGGTCTGGGCGCTCGAGGCATACGGCGCAGCCTACACGCTGCAGGAGATGCTGACGGTGAAGTCGGACGACGTGGCCGGCCGTACCAAGGTCTACGAGGCGATCGTGCGCGGCGACGACACCTTCGAGGCAGGCATCCCCGAGAGCTTCAACGTTCTCGTCAAGGAGATGCGTTCGCTGGGCCTTAATGTCGAGCTGGAAAACTCCGTCGCGGACGACGCTCCGGCTCGTCTGCCCGACGCGGCCGAGTAAAGGCTATCACGCGCCGCGGGGGCAGGGCTCCCGCGGCGCGCCCGAGATAATTACGGCGGCGATGCGGCCCATCCAGTCGCCACGATCAAGATGAGGGGTTTCGACCCCGACAAGGAGAACGGCATGAACCAAGAGGTCATGAATCTCTTCAATCCTCAGGCGCCGGCGCAGACCTTCGATTCGATCCGGATTTCGCTTGCGAGCCCTGAGAAGATCCAATCCTGGTCCTTCGGCGAGATCAAGAAGCCGGAGACGATCAACTACCGTACGTTCAAGCCCGAGCGTGACGGCCTGTTCTGCGCGCGCATCTTCGGTCCCATCAAGGACTACGAGTGCCTGTGCGGCAAGTACAAGCGCATGAAGTATAAGGGCGTCATCTGCGAGAAGTGCGGCGTCGAAGTCACGCTGTCGCGCGTGCGCCGCGAGCGCATGGGCCACATCGAGCTGGCCGCGCCCGTCGCGCACATCTGGTTCCTCAAGTCGCTGCCCTCGCGCATCGGCACGCTGCTCGACATGACCCTCAAGGACATCGAGCGGGTTCTCTATTTCGAGAACTACATCGTGACCGAGCCGGGCCTGACGGCGCTCAAGGAGCACCAGCTTCTCTCGGAAGAGGAATACATGATCGCCGTCGACGAATACGGCGAGGATTCCTTTACGGCCATGATCGGCGCCGAGGCGATCCACGAGCTTCTGTCCGGCATGGAGCTGGAGAAGATCGCGGGCGACCTGCGTTCGGAACTCGCCTCGACCACGTCGGAGCTGAAGCAGAAGAAGCTTCTCAAGCGCCTCAAGGTCGTCGAGAACTTCATGGAGTCCGGCAACCGTCCGGAGTGGATGATCATGAAGATCATCCCGGTCATCCCGCCGGACCTGCGTCCGCTGGTGCCGCTGGACGGCGGCCGCTTCGCGACGTCGGACCTGAACGACCTGTACCGCCGCGTCATCAACCGTAACAACCGTCTGAAGCGGCTGATCGAGTTGCGCGCGCCGGGCATCATCATCCGCAACGAGAAGCGCATGCTTCAGGAAGCGGTCGACGCCCTGTTCGACAACGGTCGTCGCGGCCGCGTCATCACCGGCGCCAACAAGCGTCCGCTGAAGTCGCTCTCCGACATGCTCAAGGGCAAGCAGGGCCGGTTCCGCCAGAACCTGCTCGGCAAGCGCGTCGACTATTCCGGCCGTTCGGTCATCGTGACCGGTCCGGAGCTCAAGCTGCACCAGTGCGGCCTGCCGAAGAAGATGGCGCTCGAACTCTTCAAGCCCTTCATCTACGCCCGTCTCGACGCCAAGGGTTACTCCTCCACCGTCAAGCAGGCCAAGAAGCTGGTCGAGAAGGAGAAGCCGGAAGTCTGGGACATCCTGGACGAGGTCATCCGTGAGCACCCGGTTCTGCTGAACCGGGCGCCGACGCTGCACCGCCTCGGCATCCAGGCATTCGAGCCCACCCTGATCGAGGGCAAGGCGATCCAGCTTCACCCGCTGGTCTGCACGGCCTTCAACGCCGACTTCGACGGCGATCAGATGGCCGTTCACGTGCCGCTGTCGCTCGAAGCGCAGCTTGAAGCACGCGTACTGATGATGTCGACCAACAACATCCTGCACCCGGCTTCGGGCGCACCGATCATCGTGCCGTCGCAGGACATGGTTCTCGGCCTCTACTATCTCTCGATCGTCAATCAGAACGAGCCGGGAGAGGGCATGGCGTTCGCCGACATGGGCGAGCTGCACCATGCGCTGGAGACCAAGGCTGTCACCCTGCACACCAAGATCAAGGGCCGTTTCAAGACCGTCGATGCCGAAGGCAAGCCGGTCTCCAAGATCTACGATACGACGCCGGGCCGCATGATCATCGGCGAGCTTCTGCCGAAGAACCACAACGTGCCGTTCGAGACCGCCAATCAGGAGATGACCAAGAAGAACATCTCCAAGATGATCGACACGGTCTATCGTCACTGCGGTCAGAAGGAGACGGTGATCTTCTGTGATCGGATCATGGCGCTCGGCTTTGGCCATGCCTGCCGCGCCGGCATCTCGTTCGGCAAGGACGACATGCTGATCCCGGATGCCAAGGAGAAGCTGGTTGCCGATACCGAGGCGCTCGCCAAGGAATACGAGCAGCAGTACAACGACGGCCTGATCACCCAGGGCGAGAAGTACAACAAGGTGGTCGACGCCTGGGCCAAGTGCTCGGAGAAGGTCGCCGACGAGATGATGGGCCGCATCAAGGCGGTCGAGTTCAACGATGACGGCCGTCAGAAGCCGATGAACTCGATCTACATGATGTCGCATTCCGGTGCGCGTGGTTCGCCCACCCAGATGCGTCAGCTTGCCGGCATGCGCGGCCTGATGGCCAAGCCTTCGGGCGAAATCATTGAGACGCCGATCATCTCGAACTTCAAGGAAGGCCTGACCGTTCTCGAGTACTTCAACTCGACCCACGGCGCACGTAAGGGCCTGGCCGACACCGCGCTCAAGACGGCGAACTCGGGCTACCTGACCCGTCGTCTCGTCGACGTGGCGCAGGACTGCATCGTCAATGCGACCGACTGCGGCACCGACAAGGGCCTCACCATGCAGCCGATCGTCGATGCCGGTCAGGTCGTGGCTTCGCTGGGTTCCCGCGTTCTGGGCCGCACGGCGCTCGACGACGTGATGCATCCGGTGTCCGGCGACCTGATCGTCAAGGCTGGAACGCTCATCGACGAGCGTGACGTCGACGCGATCGAGAAGGCCGGCATCCAGACGCTGCGTATCCGCTCGGCGCTGACCTGTGAGGTCCGTACCGGCGTCTGCGCGGTCTGCTACGGACGCGATCTGGCCCGCGGTACGCCCGTCAACCAGGGCGAGGCCGTCGGCGTTATCGCGGCGCAGTCGATCGGCGAGCCGGGTACCCAGCTCACGATGCGTACCTTCCACATGGGCGGAACGGCGCAGGTCGTCGACTCCTCGTTCCTCGAGGCGTCCTACGAAGGCACCGTTGCGATCCGCAACCGCAACGTCGTGCGCAACTCCGACGGTCACCTCGTGGTGATGGGCCGCAACATGGCGGTTCTGATCCTCGACGAGGCCGGCAAGGAGCGCGCGGTGCACCGCGTCACCTACGGTTCGCGTATCTTCGTGGACGATGGCGACAAGGTGAAGCGTGGCCAGCGTATCGCCGAGTGGGACCCCTATACCCGTCCGATCCTCACCGAGGTCGGCGGCAAGGCGGCCTTCGAGGACCTGGTCGACGGTATCTCCGTGCAGGAAACCGCCGACGAGTCGACCGGCATCACCAAGCGTGAGGTCATCGACTGGCGTTCCACGCCGCGTGGTTCCGACCTCAAGCCGGCAATCACCATCCTTGACGACAAGGGCAAGGTTGCCAAGCTCGGCAAGGGCGGCGACGCGCGCTTCATGCTCTCGGTCGAGGCCGTACTTTCGGTCGAGCCGGATGCCACTGTGCAGCCGGGTGACGTGATTGCGCGTATTCCGATGGAAAGCGCCAAGACGAAGGACATCACGGGCGGTCTGCCGCGCGTGGCGGAGCTCTTCGAGGCGCGTCGTCCGAAGGACCACGCCATCATCGCCGAGATCGACGGTACGGTTCGGTTCGGGCGCGACTACAAGAACAAGCGTCGCATCGTGATCGAGCCGCATGACGAACAGGTCGAGCCGGTCGAATACCTGATCCCGAAGGGCAAGCCGTTCCACCTCCAGGAAGGCGACACCATCGAGAAGGGCGACTACATCCTCGACGGCAACCCGGCGCCGCACGACATCCTGGCGATCAAGGGCGTGGAGGCTCTTGCGAGCTACCTCGTCAATGAAATCCAGGAGGTCTATCGTCTGCAGGGCGTTATGATCAACGACAAGCACATCGAGGTGATCGTGCGCCAGATGCTGCAAAAGGTGGAAATCACCGTGCAGGGGGATTCGACCTATATCCCTGGCGACCATGTCGACGTGATCGAGCTCGAGGAGATCAACGACCGCCTGATCGAGGAGGGCAAGAAGCCCGCCGAAGGCCAGCCGGTTCTGCTCGGCATCACCAAGGCGTCGCTGCAGACGCCGTCGTTCATCTCCGCCGCCTCGTTCCAGGAGACGACACGTGTGCTGACCGAGGCAGCGGTTGCCGGCAAGACCGACACGCTGCAGGGTCTGAAGGAGAACGTGATCGTCGGCCGTCTCATCCCGGCGGGCACCGGTGGCCAGATGAGCCAGATCCGGCGCATTGCGACCTCGCGCGACGAGCTCATCCTCGACGAGCGTCGCAAGAACTCGGGCGTCGAGATGGCCGAGCCGATGCTGGCCGACATGACCGGAGACGCAGCCGAATAGGTCGCCCGAACCGGACATTGACGAACTGAAAAGCCGCCGGCATGCGCCGGCGGCTTTTTTTGTTCGCGCCTGTAGAACCGCTGTTGAAGTTTCTTCAGGAGGAGCAGCGAACATTGTGCCATTGCGCGACGTCCCAAGCAGTTGGGTGTAGGCGCCTACCTCTTTAGCGGTATGACGTCAGCCGGATGAAGTCGGCGGAATGCAATTTTCCGAACGAGACCACGGATTTATTCAAGCTTAGGTAGCGGCCTCATGTTCAGGCTGCTAATGTTTGCTGGGGCCTGTGGGAGAAGCGTGTCATTCGGGGTGACGACTTTGTAAAGGGCGCAGTCGCGGAACTGTCCGACTGTTTACGCGACGCGGCGTGGGGGCGGACCGACTGGGTGGACATTTGCCGGCGCCTGGAAGAGCTACTTCCTGGCTCTGCTCCGGCAATTATGAACTACGACCTGCCGCGCGGACTTATCAACGCCAGCTTTGTTGAGGGTATCGACAAGGAGTCTGTCGAAACCTATCGCACCCACTACGCGGCGCTGAACCCGTGGCTCGACTACTGGGCTGCGTCTCCGTCGGGAGAAGTCCGGATTTCAGAGCGCGATAGCCCGTCTTCGGCGTTCCGCAAGAGCGAATTCTACAACGATTGGCTGGCGCCGCAGGGGAACATGACCGCAGCGGTCGGGCTGCGGCTGGACGTCGATGCTCACAACATCATCCACGTCGCATGGCACTACAGTGAGTCAAATGCCGCGGACTATGATGAGCCGGCCGCGGCGATCCTCGACAATGTGAAAGGCACCTTCGCGGATGCCGTGCGAGCCGCCGCACTGCTGCGTGACGGTGTCGAGCATCGGCTGCGTTTCGGCGCCGTGATCGACAGGATCGACGGTGCGGCGTTGCTGGTTGAGCGCGACAGGCGAATTCGTGAGGTGAATGCCGAGGCGATCGCCGGACTGCAGGCTGGAGACGTGTTCAGCGGGGCAGGGGGCATGCTCCACCTGCGCGACGCCGGTGCCCAGCGCTGGCTGGAGGAAAACGTATCCCGGCTTATCGGCGGCCTGCCGGTCACCGCCGCAAGCACGGTTATCAGAAACGAGGAACGAATTCTGCGCGTCAGCCTGACGGCCGCGCCGGACCATGTTGAGCGTGGGTTCCCGGCTCTCGTGCATCCGCGGCCGGTCGTGCTGGTCGTTGTCCGGCTACTGGCGGGCGGCGAGGCCCGTATTGACGACACCAGTCTGCGCTTCGCGTTTGGACTTTCCACGGCCGAGGTTCGTTTGTGCGAGGTGCTTGCCAATGGTCATTCGCTAGCCGACGCTGCCGAGATGCTCGGCATATCGGAAGGGACGGTTCGGCAGCGCGTCAAGGTCGTCTTCCAGAAGACCGGCACCCACCGCCAAGGCGAGTTGATCGCCATGCTCGGACGATTTCGCCTTTGAGATTAACAGCTTGTCGAAGGACTAAGCGGATTTCTCCCCCAAATGGGAGTAGGTGGGCGCGCCCAAATCACGTTAACTAAACCGGCCGTTGCGTAATCCGATACGTTCGGATGCCGGACCGGCAAGACGGTTGTGGTTCAAATTCGGGATCGCATACCATTGACCGCCTGGTCGGAGGCCCCTGGCCGGGCGGTCTTTTTTCTGGAGCTGCGCTCAGAAAATCTCGTCGAACGTGACGATGGAAACCTCTCCTTCGAGCGCGCCCTGATAGGCCGACATGTGCGGCTCGTCGTCCGGTGCATCCTGCATGTCACCGATCTGGTCCAGCTCCGCTTCGGCGTAGCCCTCGCGCGCCAGGGCTTCCAGCGCCATGCGCACGGCCGAATCGTCATCGGGTGCGACCAGCATCACATGCACGCCTTCCGACTCGCCGCCCTTCTTGCGCCAGACTCGGCCGACGATGATCGTCACCGGCTTCTGCTCGTTGTCATTCATGACGTGATTCCCTATCTGTGGCGGCGAGACTGACAGCGAGCGCCTGTTTCGCATATTTCGGACGGCCGAAACAGGTCGGAAGGGCTCACGAAATGCCGGACTGGCGCGTTCTAGCGTAATTTTCTTGCTTGGCGCGCACGTTGGCGCCGGTAAGCGCCGAAACCGCGCGATTTGCCGGCATGCGGGGTTGACGATCCGCGGCGTTGGGGGTAGAAGCCGCCTCGTCTGAGCCGATGTGAGGCTTTCTTTTTCGGGACGTCGCGTCCTGGAGCAGGTCTCAAACAGGGTTCGTTTTACGAGCGACTTTACATCTCCGGCTTGCATGAAGCGGCTTCCGCTTCCTCTGCTTTTGTTCGGGCAAGACCGCCCTAAGCGGTTGTTGCTCGAATTGCTGTATGGAAACGCCGCTCCAGACGGCCCTGTGAGGGGCTTGAGACACCGGTTTTGAGATAGAAGGAAGGTTTGATGCCTACCGTCAACCAGCTGATCCGCAAGCCGCGCATAGCGCCGGTGAAGCGCAACAAGGTTCCGGCCATGCAGGCCAACCCGCAGAAGCGGGGCGTATGCACGCGCGTCTACACCACGACGCCGAAGAAGCCGAACTCGGCACTGCGCAAGGTTGCGAAGATCCGTCTCGTCAACGGCTTCGAGGTGATTGGCTACATTCCTGGCGAGGGTCACAACCTCCAGGAGCACTCTGTGGTCATGATCCGAGGCGGTCGCGTGAAAGACCTTCCGGGCGTGCGCTACCACATCATTCGTGGCGTGCTCGACACCCAGGGTGTGAAGAATCGCAAGCAGCGCCGCTCCAAGTACGGCGCAAAGCGTCCGAAGTAAGGGTTTCCCCGGCTTCGGCGCTTTTGTTTTAAGCCCTGGCCGACGATCGTGAGAGACGAAAAATATGTCCCGACGCCACAGTGCAGAAAAGCGCGAGATCAATCCGGACCCGAAGTTCGGTGACCTCGTTGTTACCAAGTTCATGAACGCTGTCATGCTTCACGGCAAGAAGTCGATTGCCGAGACGATCGTCTACGGCGCGCTCGATCAGGTGGAAGCCAAGACGAAGCAGGAGCCGGTCACGGTCTTCCATCAGGCGCTCGACAATGTCGCGCCGCACGTCGAGGTCCGCTCGCGCCGCGTTGGTGGTGCGACCTACCAGGTCCCGGTCGATGTTCGTCCCGAGCGCCGTCAGGCTCTGGCGATCCGCTGGCTGATCACAGCTGCACGCAAGCGCAACGAGACGACGATGGTCGATCGCCTGTCCGGCGAGCTTCTGGACGCGGCCAACAACCGCGGTACCGCCGTCAAGAAGCGCGAAGACACGCACAAGATGGCTGAAGCCAACCGCGCCTTTGCGCACTACCGCTGGTAATCCGGCGAGCAGGGATACAAGAGGCACCACCATGGCCCGCGAATACAAGATCGAAGACTATCGCAATTTCGGCATCATGGCGCACATCGATGCCGGCAAGACGACGACGACCGAGCGCGTCCTGTTCTACACCGGCAAGTCGCACAAGATCGGCGAAGTCCACGACGGCGCCGCGACCATGGACTGGATGGAGCAGGAGCAGGAGCGCGGCATCACCATCACGTCGGCCGCGACCACGACCTTCTGGCAGGGCCGCGACGGCAAGAAGCGCCGCTTCAACATCATCGACACGCCCGGCCACGTCGACTTCACCATTGAGGTCGAGCGCTCGCTGCGCGTTCTCGACGGTGCGATCGCGCTGCTGGACGCCAATGCCGGTGTGGAGCCGCAGACGGAGACCGTCTGGCGCCAGGCTGACAAGTATCACGTCCCGCGCATGATCTTCTGCAACAAGATGGACAAGATCGGCGCCGACTTCTACCGCTCGGTCGAGATGGTCGGCTCGCGACTCGGTGCACAGGCTGTCGTCATGCAGCTCCCGATCGGTGCGGAAAACGAATTCGCCGGCGTTGTCGATCTCATCGAGATGAACGCGCTCGTCTGGAAGTCCGAGAACCTGGGCGCCGAGTGGGACATCGTCGAGATTCCCGCCGACCTCAAGGATCGCGCTGAAGAGTACCGTGAGAAGCTGATCGAAGCCGCCGTCGAGATGGACGAGGCTGCGCTCGAGGCTTACCTCGATGGCACCATGCCGTCGAACGACGAGCTGCGCGCGCTGATCCGCAAGGGCACCATCGAAGTCAAGTTCTTCCCGATGTTCTGTGGCTCGGCCTTCAAGAACAAGGGTGTTCAGCCGCTGCTCGACGCCGTCGTCGACTTCCTGCCGTCGCCGATCGACGTGCCGTCGATCAAGGGCATCGACCCGAAGACCGAAGCCGAGATCAGCCGCAAGTCGTCCGACGACGAGCCGCTGTCGATGCTCGCATTCAAGATCATGAACGACCCGTTCGTCGGCTCGCTGACCTTCGCACGCATCTATTCGGGCAAGCTCACCAAGGGCGTCTCGCTCGAGAACACCGTCAAGGGCAAGAAGGAACGCATCGGCCGTATGCTGCAGATGCACTCCAACTCGCGTGAGGACATCGAAGAGGCATTTGCCGGCGACATCGTTGCGCTGGCTGGCCTCAAGGACACGACCACTGGCGATACGCTCTGCGATCCGCTGAAGCCGGTCATTCTCGAGCGCATGGAATTCCCCGACCCGGTCATCCAGATCGCGATCGAGCCCAAGACCAAGGGCGATCAGGAGAAGATGGGCCTCGCGCTCAACCGCCTGGCTGCCGAGGATCCGTCCTTCCGCGTCAAGACCGACGAGGAAAGCGGCCAGACGATCATCGCCGGCATGGGCGAGCTTCACCTCGACATCCTCGTCGACCGCATGAAGCGCGAGTTCAAGGTCGAGGCTAACGTGGGCGCGCCGCAGGTTGCCTACCGTGAGACGATCACGCGTGCTGCCGAGGTCGACTACACGCACAAGAAGCAGACCGGTGGTACGGGTCAGTTCGCCCGCGTCAAGCTGGTCTTCGAGCCGAACCCGGAGAGCGAAGAGTTCGTCTTCGAGTCCAAGATCGTCGGCGGCGCGGTTCCGAAGGAATACATCCCGGGCGTCCAGAAGGGCATCCAGAGTGTTCTGTCTTCCGGTCCGGTTGCGGGCTTCCCGATGCTCGGCGTCAAGGCGACGCTGGTCGACGGTGCCTTCCACGACGTCGACTCCTCGGTTCTGGCGTTCGAGATCGCCTCGCGCGCTGCCTTCCGTGAAGGTGCGCAGAAGGCCGGCGCGCAGCTCCTCGAGCCGATCATGAAGGTCGAGGTCGTGACGCCGGAAGATTACGTCGGCAGCGTCATCGGCGACCTGAACGGCCGCCGCGGCCAGATCCAGGGCCAGGAAGCGCGCGGTGTTGCCGTGGTGATCAACGCCATGGTGCCGCTCGCGAACATGTTCAAGTACGTCGATACGCTGCGTTCGATGTCGCAGGGCCGCGCCCAGTACACGATGCAGTTCGACCACTACGAGCCGGTTCCGACCGCGGTCGCCCAGGAAATCCAGAAGAAGTACGCGTAACCGGAAGCCGGACGCGAGAAGCAGAACTAGCAGCCTGAACAGGCGCACAGGAAATGGAGAAGTCACATGGCCAAAGGTAAATTTGAGCGTAATAAGCCGCATGTGAACATTGGCACGATTGGTCACGTTGACCATGGCAAGACGTCCCTGACGGCGGCGATCACGA